>CAWFMW010000057.1:0-21037 GCA_963816815.1 uncultured Alphaproteobacteria bacterium | reverse complement strand
CCGAACGCCTTGTCGATCACCGGCCAGAACAGCAGCACGATCGCGAGCGTCGTGATCGAGCCGACCAGACCGTTCGACCAGAACACCTTCATGTCGCCGCCGGAGCCGATCATCGACAGGCGGAACGCGTCCTCGGCGCGGTTGCCGAGCACCAGCGCCAGCGTGAACGGCGCCAGCGGAATGCCGATCTTCTTGAAGACGTAACCGACGACGCCGAAGCCGAGCATCAGCCAGATGTCGAACATCGCGTTCTGGATCGCATAGGCGCCGATCGCGCAGGACACCACGATCATGGGCGCCACGGCCGCGAACGGCACCCGCAGGATCGAGGCGAAGATCGGCACCGTCGTCAGCACCAGCACGAGGCCGACGACATTGCCGAGATACATCGAGGCGATCAGGCCCCAGACGAAATCCTTGTGCTCGACGAACAGCAGCGGCCCCGGATTGAGGCCCCACACCATCAGGCCGCCGAGCAGGATCGCCGCGGTGCCGGAGCCGGGAATGCCAAGCGCGAGCATCGGCAGCAGCGCCGCGGTGCCGGAGGCATGCGCCGCGGTTTCCGGCGCGAACACGCCCTCGATGCGGCCCTTGCCAAAACTGTCCGGATCCTTGGAAAAGCGCTTGGCGAGATTGTAGCCCATGAAGGAAGCGGCGATGGCGCCGCCCGGGGTGATGCCGAGCCAGCAGCCGATGAACGACGAGCGAAACAGCGTCACCCAGTATTTCGGCAGGTCCTTCCAGACCGACAGCACCACGCGCAAGCGAGATGCCGGCGGCGTGGCCGCGCAGCGCGAGGCGCTCCTCCATGGTCAGCAGGATTTCGCTGATGCCGAACAGGCCGATCACGGCGACCAGGAAGTTGACGCCGCGCAACAGTTCCGACGAACCGAAGGTCATGCGCAACTGGCCCGACACGGTGTCCATGCCGATGCCCGCCAGAAGAAGGCCGAGCGACATCGAAATGACCGTCTTGTGCTTGGCCTCGCGGCCGAGGCCCACGAACGAACAGAACGTCAGCAGGTACACCGAGAAGAATTCAGGCGGCCCGAATTTCAGCGCAAACGACGAAATCATCGGCGCCAGGAACGTGATCAGCAGCACCGCGACCAGCGAGCCGATGAACGACGAGGTGAAGGCCGCGGTCAGCGCTTCCGCCGCCCTGCCCTGCTGCGCCATCGGATAGCCGTCGAAGGTGGTCGCCACCGACCAGGCTTCGCCGGGGATGTTGAACAGGATCGAGGTGATGGCGCCGCCGAACAGCGCGCCCCAGTAGATGCAGGACAGCATCACGATCGCCGAGGTCGGATCCATCGTAAATGTCAGCGGCAGCAAAATCGCAACGCCGTTCGGCCCTCCGAGGCCGGGCAGCACGCCGACAAAGATGCCGAGCACGAGCCCGAACATCATCAGCAGCAACGTCTTCCACGTCAGCAGCACGGCGAAACCGTGCATCAAGAGACCGAGCGCTTCCATCAGGTCAGTCCTATCGGCCGGTCAGCGGCCGAGCGCCGCTTCGAGCGGGCCCTTTGGCATGATGACGTCGAAGGCGACGTCGAAGGTCACGAACATCACGGCGGTAAACACGAAGGCGGTGAGCAGCGATTTCCACAGCGCGATCTTGCCGACCACGCGCATGAAACCGGCGATCAGCAGGAAGCTCGCGACATAGAGCCCGAGGAACTGCATGGCCAGACAAAACAGCAGCGTCGGCACGAACACCGCCATCACGCGGCGAAGCTGCGCCCGCGTCACGAAGACCTCGGCAGCCTCCTTGCGCGACAGGAACGCGGCGGCCAGCCCGTAGAGACTGGCGCCGGCTAGGATGACCGAGAGATAGAACGGAAAATAACCGGCTTGCGGGCCGGTCGATTCCCAACCGGCACCCGTGCGCCAGTTGTCCCACCCGAGAGTCGCCGCGAGTGCAAGCAGCAGAAGCGAAACGACGACGTCAACTACGCGAACGCTGGTTACTGCGGGCGAATCCGCCTCCGGCGCAGTCGGGTCTTCGACGACGATTTCGATATCGGTGTTGGACATGGAAGCTTCCGGGTGCAGCGATCCGAGAGGGGATACGACGCTGGTATGCCAGACGTCAATGTCCCGCGCTGCGCTCCGGGAACGCGCTCGCAAGTGCAGCACGCTCCGGGCGAAGCAGGCCGCGCTCGGTGATCAAACCCGTCACCAGCCGCGCCGGCGTCACGTCGAAGGCGTAATTGGCCACCGGCGAGCCATCGGGAACCACCCGCACGGTTTCGACGCGGCCGTCGGCGGTGCGGCCGGTCATCGTCGCCACCTCGTCGGCGCTGCGCTGCTCGATCGGAATCTGTGTGATGCCGTCATCGATACTAAAGTCAATGGTCGGTGACGGCAGTGCAACATAGAACGGCACGCCATTGTCATGGGCGGCGAGCGCCTTCAAATAGGTGCCGATCTTGTTGCAGACGTCGCCATTGGCGGTCACGCGATCGGTGCCGACGATGGCAAGGTCGACCATCCGGTGCTGCATCAGATGGCCGCCGGTGTTATCGGGGATCACCGTGTGCGGCACGCCATGGTGGCCGAGTTCCCAGGCCGTGAGCGAAGCGCCCTGATTGCGCGGCCGGGTCTCGTCGACCCAGACATGGACCTTCAGGCCGCGCTCGTGGGCCAGATAAATCGGCGCCGTCGCCGTGCCCCAATCCACCGTCGCAAGCCAGCCGGCGTTGCAATGGGTCAGGACGTTGACGGGTTCTCCGGGCTGCTTTGTCGCCGCAATCTGTTCGATCAGCGCCAAGCCATGTCGACCGATCTCCCGGTTGATCGCAACATCCTCATCGGCGATGGCGACCGCGCGGGCGTAGGCGATTTGCGCGCGCTCCGAGGGCGCCGCCGGCTTGAGCACGCGCTTCATTTCGTCGAGCGCCCATTTCAGGTTGATCGCCGTCGGCCGCGTCGCGATCAGAAATTCGTAGGCGCGATCGATGCCGGCGTCCGAACGATCGTCCCGCACCGCCAGCGCCATGCCGTAAGCGGCCGTCGCGCCGATCAGCGGCGCTCCGCGCACCAGCATGCTGCGGATCGCGTCCGCTGCCGCGTCGGCGGTCTCCAGGCGCGCGATCACGAATTCATGCGGCAAACGCCGCTGGTCGATCGCACCAACCGACCAGCCGTCTTGCGCCAACCAGATACTGCGGAAGTGGCGGCCGTCGACCTTCATGACCGCAACACCCGCCCGGCGACGGCGTCGAGCTTCTTCAGTAATTGCAGATCGCGCGCTTCCGGCGCCGTGATCAATGCGGTGTCGAGCGCCTTGTCCGATCCGATCGGGCAAGGTTCATGCTCGTGCGGAAAATCCCGAGCGAGACGTGCGACGAGCGCCTTGGCCTTGCCGGCATTCGAGTTCAGCACGCGAATGATATCCTGCACGGTGACGGCATCGTGATCGGGATGCCAGCAATCGAAATCGGTGACCATCGCCACGCTGGCGTAGCAGATCTCGGCCTCGCGGGCGAGTTTCGCTTCGGGCATGTTGGTCATGCCGATCACCGAATAGCCCTGCGCCTTGTAGGTCAGGCTCTCGGCCAGCGTGGAGAACTGCGGGCCTTCCATGCAGACATAAGTGCCGCCCTGTACCGCCGGGGTGCCTTCGGCCTTCGCAGCAGCGGCGAGATGCACATGCAGCCGCGGCGACACCGGATGCGCCATCGAGACATGGGCGACGCAGCCCCTGCTGAAAAACGAACTCTCGCGCTTGTAGGTGCGGTCGACGAACTGGTCGACGAGTACGAAAGTGCCGGGCGGCAGATCCTCGCGGAACGATCCGCAGGCCGAAAGCGAAACCAGATCGGTGACCCCTGCCCGCTTCAGCACGTCGATATTGGCGCGGTAGTTGATGTCGGAGGGCGAAAGAACATGGCCCTTGCCATGCCGCGGCAGGAACACGATCGACAAGCCTGCGATGACGCCGCGCGTCAGCGCCGCCGACGGCTCGCCCCACGGGCTCGTGATGGTTTCCTCACGGACGTCCTCCAGCCCCGGCAGGTCATAAATGCCGGATCCGCCGATGATGCCAAGTACCGCACGCGTCATGACTTCTCCCGGGTGGGCTACCTCACGGGCATGTTCGACTATACTGCGGCGCAATAATCAAGCATTGTCCGGCGGCTTCAAGAGGGTTTGACATGCCTGCCTCCGAGGATCGGGAAAAACGCCAGTCGATCATCGACGCCTGCCTGCGCATGAACGCATCAGGCATCAACCAGGGCACGTCGGGCAATATCAGCCTGCGCCATGGCGACGGCATGCTGATCACCCCCACCAGCACGCCCTACGAGGCGATGAAGCCCGAACAGATCGTCTACATGCATCTCGAGGGCAACCATGATCCCGCCCAGCGGCCGTCGAGCGAGTGGCGGTTTCACCGCGACATCCTCAAGGCCCGGCCGGAGGTGAACGCGATCGTGCATGCCCATCCGCCCTATTCGACCATGCTGGCGATCATGGGCATGGAGATTCCGCCGGTGCATTACATGGTCGCGGTCGCCGGCGGCGACACCATCCGCTGCGCGCCCTACGCGACCTTCGGCACCCAGGAACTCTCAGAGCACGCCGTTCGCGCGCTGGAGGGACGGCTGGCGTGCCTGCTGGCGCATCACGGCATGATCGCCGCGGGACCCTCGCTGGCAAAGGCGATGTGGCTGGCCGTCGAGGTCGAGGCGCTGGCGCGGCAATATCACGGATGCTTGCAGATCGGCACGCCGCCGCTGTTGTCGAAGGAGGAGATCGAGAAAGTTCGGCTCCGCATGGCCGGATACGGCCACGCGGAGGAATAGCAACTGCCGTTAAGCTTCGAAAAGCCGGCGCGTTATTTCGCCACGAAGCCCGCTTCGTTCATCAGCAAGGTGTTGAGCTTGTCGTCCTCTTCAAGGAACTTCATCATGTCCTTGCCGGTGAGGAAGATCGGCTTCAGCGCCTGCTTCTCCATATAGTCCTTGTACTCCGTCGTCTGCGTCACCTTCTGGAACAGGTCGACATAAAATGCCTGTTGCTCCGGCGTCACCTTGCCGGGCAGGAACATCGCGCGCAGCATCAGATACTGCACGTCGAGCCCTTCCTCCTTGCAGGTCGGGACATCGTTCCAGGATTGCGTCTCCGTGACCTTGGTCTTGTAGGCGATGCGCTCCTTGTCGAACACGCACAGCGCGCGGACCTGGCCGGCGCGCCATACTTCGAGATTTTCCGACGGATTGTTGACGTTGGCTTCGGTGTGCTTGCCGACCAGTTGCGTCGCCGCCTCGCCGCCGGACTTGTACGGCAGGTACGAGAATTTCGCGCCGGTCTTCTGCTCCATGAACACGGTCAGCACGTGGTCCTCACGCTTGGAGCCGGTGCCGCCCATCTTGAACGGCGAGCCTGCGGCTTTGGCAGCGGCGACGAATTCCTTCACCGTCTTCGGTCCCTCGGCATTATCCCACAGCACGAACTGATCCATGGCAACGACCGACACCGGCGTCAGGTCACGCCAGTTGAACGGGATCTTCGCCGACAGCGGCAGCATGTAGATCAGCGAATAGGCTATCAGGACCTTGTTGGCATCGCCGTCGCTGGACTTCATGTACATCAGCGCCTCGGCGCCCGACGCCCCGCCCTTGAGCGATACAACCATCGGCTGCTTCATCAGATTGTTCTTCTGAATGGCGGCCTGCATCATCCGCGCCATCTGGTCGGACGCGCCGCCCGCGCCGGCTGCAACCACGATTTCGACCGGCTTGGTCGGCTCCCAGGCGGCCAGCGCCGGAGTAGTTGCGATCATGGCCGTCAAGGCGGCCGCGGCCTTCAGCATCTGTCCCACGAGGTTTCTTCCCTATGTATTTGCAAGGCTTGTAAAAATCAGATTGGCTTGGGGGCCACATCTTGCGAGCGAACCGACCGGAGTTCAAGCTGCACCACAGGTTGCCGCCTATGACTTTCGCATGAGACGCGAATCCCTGCAGCAGGAGGTCCGTAGCTACGTCCGGCCCATTCAATCTCGCCGCTTTTCCGTTGCATGGCTGTGAATGGGCTCATTTAATGCACGCTTCAAGGAAAATCAGGAGGAGGATCTCTATGAGAAGAATTTTGATGGTTGTCCTGATGGGCACGGCGCTGGCCGTCGCAGGGTGCGGACGGGATCCAGGGCCGAAAGGGGATGCTGGTACGCAAGGACCAGCCGGGCCTCAGGGCGCACAGGGCGTGCAAGGTGTGCCCGGCCCCCAAGGGCAACAAGGCGCTCAAGGGCCGCAGGGTCCCCAAGGGCCACAGGGACCGCAGGGTGCGCCCGGCGCAAAAGGCGATCCCGGAACGGCGGCCGCTTCCATCAGGTCGGTTCAGGCCAGCGGCGAGGTCAGCTGCGATGCAAATGAAACCCTGGTGTCGGTGTTCTGTCCGTCGGGCGGCGCCGCCGATGGCGCCAAGTGCGGCAGCGGTCCGGCCGTTGGCCTTTGCCTCAAGAAATAGCCGTCCTGCCGCACTACGAATGACGTGACGATGAGGAAGCATGAAGGCGTTCGCGATTGGTCTGGTCCTGGCGTGTCTTGCCACCACCGCGGACGCCGGTTCGTCAATCATCGGCGCGGGTTCTCAAACCTGCACGGCGTGGACCAATCGCAAAAAGAATGCGGTCGTCAAAGGAAGCTTTAAATCCTGGCTGGTTGGATTCATCAGCGGACTGAACATCAGCGGCGAACGGGACATCGTTGGCGGCGGCGACTTCGACGCGATCATCGCGTGGATGGATCGGCGCTGCCTCGCCTCTCCTTCGGACAGGATAGGTATCGCGGCGCTCGATCTGGGCATGGAACTGGCGAAAAAGGCTGCCAAACCATAGTGGGCGGTTCTTCCGCTTGATGCCCTATTTGCGCTTCCAGTTCGGCGGGCTTGTCTGGTCGCCAGATCCGCTAAACGTAGCATTCCGTTAAGCTTTTTCGAACAAGATTGCTGCGGCTGCGTCAATTTTAACGGGCATAACATCATTCGGCGATCTTCTCGGGCGTGGGCATCCACTCACGCTCGTTGCGTTGTTGGGCCATGGTCTCGTGCTAGGCGTCCGAATGATCGAATCCACCCAGGACAAGCAGAAAGAAATCTCGTTCTTCGACGGTCACGCGGCCGCGGACAGCTATGACGTCTTCACGCCCGAGAGCAATTTGCGGCTGATCCGCACGTGCACGGGGCTGGCGAAATGGAAATCCGGCGCGCGGGTCGCCGATCTCGGCTGCGGTTCCGGGGTCTTCACCAATTTGTTGCGCCAGCAGGGTTTCGACGCGGTCGGGCTCGACCTCAGCCCGAAGCTCATCGCCTTGGGTCAAGCCAAATATCCTGACGTCACCTTCCTCGAAGGCGACGTCGAGGATCTGCCATTTGCCGACGCCAGTCTCGACGGCATCCTGCTCAGCGGACTGCTGCATCACCTTCCCGATCCCGCGCGTTGCGTCGCCGAGACATTCCGGGTGTTGAAGCCGGGCGGTTCGTTCGTCGCGTTCGATCCCAATCGCATGAACCCGTTCATGTATCTGTACCGCGACCGTTCTTCGCCGCTCTACAGTTCAGTCGGCGTGACGGAGAATGAGCGACCGCTGCTTGCGCGCCAGATTTCGGCGATCTTTGGAGCCACCGGGTTCAAGGTCGCCACCGATTATATCTCCGACCTGAACTATCGCTACCTCGCTTCGTCGAAGCTGCGTTGGCTGTTGCCAGCTTACAACGCCGTCGACCGCGTGGTGTTTGCGCCTGCTCTGATGAAACCCTTGCGCTCATTCGTCCTGACTTATGGTGAGAAGCCGTGACAGTTGCCGAACTTTCCGAAGCCGCCAGCCGGCCCGCCGCCAGGACCGCGGATCTCACTGTTGTCGGCGGCGCGGGACATGTGGGCATTCCGCTGGTGCTGTCGTTTGCTGCGAAAGGCCTGCGCGTCAACGTCAACGATTTGAACCTCGACAACCTCGCCGCGCTGAAAAGCGGCCGCCTGCCCTTTATCGAATATGGCGCCGGAGAACTGCTGACTGATGCGCTGCGCGATCAGCGCCTGAGCTTCACCAGCAAGCCCGGCGAGATTTCCGGTTCGGGGCCGGTGATCGTCACGATCGGCACGCCGGTCGATGAATTTCTCAATCCGGAACGCCAGGTCATCCAGGACTGCATTGACGTTCTGCTCCCGCATCTGCGCGATGGACAGCTATTGGTGCTGCGTTCGACGCTCTATCCCGGCACTACCGATTGGATCAATGCGTACCTTGGGCGCAAGGGACGCAGCCTCAAGGTTGCGTTCTGCCCGGAACGGATCGTGCAAGGTCATGGCGTGGAGGAACTTGCCAGGATGCCGCAGATCGTCAGCGGCACGTCGGCTGAGGCGGCGGAAGAAGCGGCCGCGCTGTTTCGTATCATCGCCCCGGAAATTGTCGTGCTCGATCCGATCGAGGCCGAATTCGCAAAATTGTTCGGCAACGCCTATCGCTACATTGAATTTGCCATCACCAATCAGTTCTATCTGATCGCAAAGTCCGCCGGTCTCGACTATCAGCGTATTCTGCAGGCGATGAAGCACAATTATCCCCGTGCCAGGAATATCCCGAGTCCCGGTTACGCTGCGGGCCCGTGCCTGATGAAGGATACGATGCAGTTGACGGCTTTTGCCCGCAACGAATTCAGCCTCGGCAACGCCGCGATGCTGGTCAATGAAGGCCTGCCGCTGCATGTCGTCGA
Source organism: uncultured Alphaproteobacteria bacterium (assembly GCA_963816815.1). Classification (GTDB taxonomy): domain Bacteria; phylum Pseudomonadota; class Alphaproteobacteria; order Rhizobiales; family Xanthobacteraceae; genus Bradyrhizobium. The sequence goes on along the minus strand of CAWFMW010000057.1, from coordinate 12,316 downwards.
TGATCTGCGCCGTCGCTACGATCTCGACCAAATGACGATCGGTTTGCTGGGTATGTCGTTCAAATCCGAGATTGACGATATCCGGGCTTCGCTGAGCTACAAGTTCAAGAAAGTCTTGAACGGCTACGCGCGCGAGGTTTTGACAACCGATCCTTTCGTGACCGCCGACCCCGATCTGCTGCCGTTCGACGAGGTCGTCGCCCGCAGCGACGTGCTCATCCTCTGCACGCCGCATGGCATCTACCGGACCGCCGACCTGAAAGGCAAGCCGGTGATCGACGTCTGGGGGATGCTGGAAAACGCGCCCGATTTTGCCAATGCCACGTTGGTACCGTCGATCTAGATCGACGGCCGGAGATCGCTGGCAAACCAATGGTGCCCGAGACCCGATTGGCGATCACGAGTCCGACATGATGCACCCACAGACCGATCTCATCATCCCCGTGTATAACGAGGGCGCAAACATCCTCGCGACGCTCGGCGCGCTGGCGCGTGAGGTCAAGACGCCGACGCGCGTGCTGATCTGCCACGACACCGAGGACGACGACACGTTGCCAGCGGTACGCAACAATCCCGACGTTTACGCAGGCCTGGATATCGTCTTCGTCCGCAATCCCGGCCGCGGCGCTCATGCTGCGGTGCTCGCCGGATTTGCTGCCAGCACCGCCTCCATCGTCGTGGTCTATCCGGCCGACGACGATTTCAATGCCGGCATCATCGATCGCATGGCCGCATTGCTGCGCGAGGGATGCGATGTGGTCTGCGCCAGCCGCTTCATGCCCGGCGGCACCATGCAGGGGTGTCCGTGGCTGAAGTCCGCCTTGGTGCGGACCGCAGCGTTTACGCTGCATTACATCGCAGGCGTTCCGGCACGAGACCCGACCAGTGGCTTTCGCATGTTTTCGCGAAGGGTAATCGAACAGATCGATATCGAATCAGATCAGGGTTTTTGCTACAGCATCGAATTGCTGGTAAAAGCGCACCGGCTTGGCTGGCGCATCGGCGAGGTTCCGGCGCTTTGGTTTGAACGCCAGTACGGCAGCAGCCGGTTTCGCGTGCTGAAATGGCTGCCTGCCTATCTGCGCTGGTATCGCTACGCCTTCGCAACGACCCTCTTGCGCCGTTCTCCATCGACTGTCGTATTGAGGACCCAGCGAACATGACGGGAGCTGTCCGCGTGAACCAGCAATGGCCGAAGATCAAATCCCGGCATACCAGCACCTTGTCGCCTTGGGTCGACATCATTGCCCGGGAGGTCGAATTCGCGCCGGACGAACCGACGCAGACCTATCATGCAGTCGGCCAGCTCGATTATCTCGCCATCGTTGCGCTCACGCCGGACGGCCGCTTTCCGCTGGTGCGGCAATATCGACCGGCGCTCGAGGCCTTTACCCTCGAACTGCCCGCTGGTCTTGCAGAACCCGGCGAGGATCCGACGATAGGCTGTCAGCGCGAACTGCTCGAGGAGACCGGATATCCCACGCGCGCCGTCCACCCGCTGGGAACGGCGGCGCCCTGCACCGGACGCTTCAGCAACCGGATCCATTCCTATTTCCTGCAAACCGAAGACCGCATCGATAACTTCACGCCTGAACCCGGTCTTAGCGTCGAGTTGGCGACCGCATCTCAACTCGTCGCAATGATCAAGTCTGGAGAATTCAATACTCAGCTGCATTTAGGCGCGCTGCTCCTGGCGGAGCTGCGGAATTTCATCGTGCTCAGATGATCAGCCACTTCGTCTTCATCGTCACGCCGCCGGAATGTTGCAGCCAGCGTGGCGGTGTCGATAGCTTGCTGCAGGAGCAGTCGTGATACGGATTGGAATTGTCGGCTGCAACTACGGACGCCTTGTTCATCTTCCGGCTTTCCGGCTGGACCCGCGCTGTGAGGTGATAGCCCTGGCCGGTACCGATGCCGCGCGCGCCGCCGAGCTGGCGCGGGCCGCGAACATTCCGCTATCCTTCGGCAACTGGACCGACCTCGTCGAACATCCGGATGTCGATGCCATCGCCATTGCCACACCTCCCGCCTGCAGCCCGCGATAGCCTTGCGCGCACTCGAACTGGACAAGCCGGTGTTCGCCGAGAAACCGATGGCCGTTGATCTTGCGGCCGCCGCAGCGATGGCGCGGGCGGCCGAAGACAGCGGCCGGACCACCATGGTCGATTTCAACTTTTCCGCGATCCTGTCGTGGCGCAAGGCCAAGATGCTGCTGGAGGAAGGCGCGATCGGCCGCTTGCGCCACCTCGCGGTCAACTGGAACGTCGAGAACCAGACCACGCGGATGCGGCTCGACAACTGGAAGGCACATGGCGAGGACGGCGGTGGCGCGCTTGGAAACTTCGTCAGCCACAGTTTCCATTACCTCGAATGGCTGTGCGGCCCGATCTCCGGGCTGTCCGCGCGGCTGTCGGGGCTGCCCGACGAGCCGGCCATGGAGACCAATGCCACCATCAGCCTGGCGTTTCAGCTCGGGAGCGTCCGGCAGCCTCGCCATGAGCTGCGCGTCCTATCTCGGCTCCGGTCACCGTCTTGAATTTTATGGTGAGGACGGCAGCCTGACGCTGATCAACACCACATCGGACTACATGCGCGGTTTCGAACTTCGGCTGGCCCGGCGGCCGGCGACGGCACTGGCTCCGGTCGATGTCGATGACCCCGTCGATCGCGCCTTCGCCTCGGACGGCCGGATCGCGCCGGTATCCCGTCTCGCGGCCGATTTCATCGACGCCATTTCGCAGGCCAAGCCGGGCTGGCCGGGGTTTGCCGAAGGTTATCGCGTTCAAGACTTTGCTCGACACCGCGCGCCGTGCTCACAAGAGCGGCCGCTGGCTCGACGTCGAGACCGAATCCATGGAGAAACAGGCGTGAATTCCATACTGGTCACCGGCGGCAGCGGCTTCATCGGTTCTGCGCTCGTCAAGGCGCTGGTGAAAGACGGCCACGCCGTGCGGGTGTTGGACGACAATTCGCGCGGCGCGCCGCGCCGCCTGAGGGAGGTCGAAGGCGACATCGAATTCATCGGCGGCGATATCCGCGATGCCGCCGTGGTGGCGCGCGCCGTGCGGGGCGTCGATGAGGTGCATCATCTCGCCTTCGTCAACGGCACGGAATTTTTCTACAGCGCCCCCGAACTCGTGCTCGATGTCGGCGTCAAGGGCATGATCAACGTGATCGACGCCTGCCGCGGCGAAGGCGTCGGCAAACTGATCCTGGCATCGAGCTCGGAAGTCTATCAGACGCCGCCGCATGTCCCCACCGACGAGACCGCGCCGTTGCTGGTGCCCGACCCGACCAATCCGCGCTACTCATACGGTGGCGGCAAGATCATCAGCGAGCTGATGGCGATCAACTACGGTCGTAAATTCTTCGATCGCGTGCTGATCTTCCGGCCGCATAACGTCTACGGACCCGACATGGGCTGGGAACACGTGATTCCGCAGTTCGCAGGACGGGTCAAAGCCGTCGCCGCGAAGCACCCCGGCGGCAAGCTGCCGTTCGAGATGCAGGGCAACGGCCAGCAGACCCGCAGCTTTTGCCACGTCGACGACCTCGTCGCCGGCGTGCTGGTGATGCGGGATAAAGGCGAGCATCTTGGCATCTATCATGTCGGAACGACCGAAGAGATCACCATCGCCGATCTCGCCACGCGCGTGGCGGCCCATTGCGGTCGTGAGATCGAATTGATCGCAACGCCCGCGCCGGCAGGCGGCACGGAGCGCCGTTGCCCTGACATCGCCAAGCTCGCAAAGCTCGGCTACGAGCCGAAGCTGTCGCTGGCACAGGGTCTGCCCCCGACCCTCGACTGGTATTGGGCCAACGAACACCTCGCGTCGCAGAGCTGATCAATTACATCAAGTCTGACCTTCAGGAGATATTGCTGTGTTTCCGACAAAAGTTGCTCGCGGCGCCGGTAGCGGCGGAAGTGTCCCGGTCGAATGCTGCCAGATCTGCGGCCATGAGCCGCTGGAGACCGTGCTGTCGCTCGGCTACATGCCGCCGGTGAACCAGATGGTCGAGATTGGCGCCGTCCAAAGACAGCAGACCTGGTTTCCGACCAACCTGATGCACTGTCCGAATTGCGAACTCGTGCAACTCGGTGTTGCCGTCGATCCAACGATCATCTTCCCGCCGGAATATCCGTACACCAGCGGCATGACCAGGATTTTGCGCGACAATTTCGCGGATCTCTATGCCGAATCCTCAAAAATGCTCGGCCTCGGCAACGACGATCTGGTGATCGACATCGGCTCCAATGACGGCACCCTGATCTCGAACTTCCAGAACGGCGGCCACCGCATTCTCGGCATCGAGCCGACCGACGTTTCGAAGATCGCCAATGACCGCGGCATTCCGACGCTGCAGCGCTACTTCTCCAAGGATGTCGCGCGTGAGATCAAGAAAGAGCATGGCGCCGCCAAGGTGATCACCGCCGCGAATTGTTTCGCGCATATCGAGGACGTCCATGCGATCGTCGAAGGCATTGTGGAAATGCTTGCGCCCGATGGCGTGTTCATCTCGGAATCGCATTACCTGATCGGCCTGCTCGATGATCTGCAGTACGACACCGTCTATCACGAACATCTACGGCATTATACCGTCAGCAGCCTCGTCTACCTGCTTGGCATGCACGGGCTGGAGGTGTTTCACGCCCGCAAAATACCGACTCATGGCGGCTCGATCCGCGTTTACGCAGCGCGCAAAGGTGCGCGACCGGTGCAAGCCAGCGTGGAGAAGTTGCGCGCCGACGAACCCACCGGCGACGCGATGCGCAAGCGCCTCGCCGACTTTCGCCACGACGTGATGCTCTCGAAGGAGCGACTGCATGCGCTGATCCGCGACGTGAAGGAAAAGGGAGGTCGAATCTGCGGCATCAGCGCGCCCTCGCGCGCCTCGACACTGGTCAATTACGTCGGACTGGATTCCGCGATCATTGATTATGTCTGCGAGATCAAGGGTTCGCTGAAAATCGGCAAATGCATGCCGGGCACGCTGATCCCCGTCGTCGAAGAAAGCCGGATGTTCGAGGATCAGCCGGACTGCGCCATCATTTTCTCCTGGCACATCGCCGACGAATTGGCGCCGAAGCTGCGCGCCAAGGGCTACAAGGGCATGCTGGTGACGCCGCTGCCGGTGCCGAGGGTGCTTTGACGCGCGATTTGCGGCGACCAGCCCGGACATCCCATGGGTGAGGCCGGCATCATCCGGGCGACGCGGCCGATGAAGGTGGCGGCCGCGCTCATCGCCGGTTGCGCCATCGCAATCTTCGTTTCCCGGTCTCTGACCGGGCCGCTGTGGATGGACGAACTCCTGACGATGGAGCTGGTTCAGGCCGACAGCCTGCCCAAGCTCTGGTCCGGACTCATATCAGGCATCGACGGCAACCCTCCACTCTATCTGACCATCGCGTGGTTGATCGTCCATGCGATACCGCAGGCGATGTCTGCCGCAGCGGTGCTCAAACTGGCAAATGTCGCGCTGACAGCGGCGGCGATCTTCGCACTCTATCGCCTGGGCCGGCGTGTCGCATCTGCGACGGCATGCTGGATCGGCGTGTTTCTGTTCGCCACGCTGAACGGCAACGTTGCTTTTGTCGCGCTCGAACTGCGAACCTATGCGCTGTATTTTCTGATGGCAGCGCTTGCCGTGCTTTTTCAGCAACGACTGATCGAACGCCGCCAAACACGCGACATTGCCGTGCTTGCGCTGATCTATGTCGGGCTAACCCTGGCGCATACTTTTGGGATCATCTATGTCGCCTGCATCGCGCTTGCCGGCTGGCTCAGCCAGCTTGGCGACGGGCGGCTCCGCTACAAAAGTTTCGTTGCCGCCGTCGTCCCTGCGATCGTCGTATTGGCAGCCTGGATTCCGTTCTTTCTTCGGCAGAGTGAAGTCGCGCGGCCCTATAGCTGGATCGAAAGTCCGGGCCTGCCGGAACTGCTTGAAAGTCTGTTTGCATCAAGATTGTCGATGTGGATTGCGATCGTAGAGCTGTGTTGCCTCGCAAGCGCGGCGGCCGCGAGCCTCAGGGGCGGCTTCCAATTCCGTTCAGCCATCCATGACCCGCAATGGCAACCATTCCGATATGTGATCCTGGTGCTGGTCGGAGTAACCGGCTTCACATTGACCGGATGGGTGGTATCGGTAACGCTGTTCCCGTTGTTCGTGCCGCGGTATTTTACCCCGCAGTTGATCGTCGGCTTCGCGCTTCACGTCGCATTCGGTGAATACCTGATTCGGCTGGCGCAACTGTCCGCAAGGACGAATGGCCGGCCTGGCGATATGTGCCATCATCATTCTCCCGGCGTTGCTTCTAAACGTAGCAATACTTTTCCGAAATTCCACTCGTGGCGCAGCGCCTTGCGTCGACAGCGCCGGTAATTTCTTTGAGACCGATTTTGTCCGTGGGGATCTCCCGGTGATCACGGAATCTCCGCATATCTTTCTGCCGCGTGCGGCCTATGCAAGGCATCGCGCAGCCTACCGCTTTGCGCTGGATTGGGATGTGGTGCTGAACTATCCCCGGCGCGCCAGAGGCAACGCCGTGGATTTTCATATCATGCAAAACTTGCAGACTTGGGCGCCGATGCCGTCAGTCATGTCCACCGAAGACATCGTCGGAAATTTCCCGCAATTCCTCGCCATCGAACAATCCGGCCGGGCCTGGTTTCACAATCTGACAGCCACCCGGGAGGTCGTTGCCGAGAAACTCGCTGAAGTCAGCAGCATCGACGGCAATCAGTCCTGCACGCTATGGAAAGTGACGAGTACGAAGCCGCGCCCTTGACGCGAAAAATTTGCCGCGCGGGCTACTTGCCCTTCCAGTTCGGCGAGCGCTTGTTGAGGAACGCGTCCATGCCCTCGCGGAAATCCTCGCTCATATAGGCGCGCAGGATCAGGTCGCGGCCTTCTTCGCGCGAAAGAGTGCGGCGGAGACGGAGCACCGCTTCCTTGGCCGTTTCCATCGTGATCGGCGCATGGCCGGCAACGAGCTTGGCGGTTTCATCGGCGCGGCGTTGCAGCGTCGGAACGTCAGGCACCACCTCGTTGAGCAGACCGAGCGACAGCGCCTCGGGCGCCTCAATCAGCCGCGCTGTAAAAATCAGGTCCTTGGTCCGTGCCGGCCCGACCAGCGCGACGACCCGGCTGATATTGGACATCGACAGGCAATTGCCGAGCGTCCGCGCGATCGGAAAGCCGATCCGTGTAGCCGCAGTGCCGATCCGGATATCGCAACAGGCGGCAATCCCGGCGCCGCCGCCGGTGCAAGCGCCGGCAATGGCCGCAATCGTCGGCACCCGAACCTTTTCCAGTGTGCCCAGCACCCGATCGATCCGCTCCTCATATTCGAGCGCGTCTTCTGCGGTCTTGAAGGCGCGGAACTGCGAGATGTCGGTGCCCGACGCGAACGCCTTGTCGCCGGTCCCGGTCAGGATCATCGCCTTGATCGAGCGATCGGCATTCACGGATTCGCAGATCGTGGCCATCTGCTCGTACATGGCAAAGGTCAGTGCATTGCGCGCCTGCGGACGGTTGAACGTCAGCCGGGCAATGCCGTCCTCAACGGAATAGATCAGGTCTTCGGTCGCGGCTACCGGTGCGTTCATCGCAGCTCTCTCTGTTGTTGTTTCGATCAAACGATCTCAGGCGACGGCGGCCTTCGGCATCGCGACGGCGTCGCGTCCCTTGAGCACTTCCATCGCCGCCAGCACGCCGCCGCCGCGATGCGGCACCTTGGCGAGATCGAGACCCATCTCGACGCCCGACAGCGTGCCCATCATCATCAGATCGTTGAAGTGGCCGATATGACCGATCCGGAACACCTTGCCCTTGATCTTGTTGAGGCCGGTGCCGAGCGACATGTCGAAGTTTTCCAGCACCACTTTGCGGAAATTGTCGGCGTCGTGGCCTTCCGGCATGACGACCCCGGTCAGCGCGGGCGAATGCGCGCCCTGCTCCTGGCACTGCGTTTCGAGGCCCCACACCTTGGCGGCGGCGCGCGTCGCGGCGCTGTGGCGCTTGTGGCGGGCGAAGACGTTCTCCAGCCCCTCCTCCTCAAGCATCTTGACCGCCTCGCGCAGGCCGAACAGCAGGTTGGTCGCCGGCGTGTAGGGCCAGGTGCCCGCCTTGTTGATGGCGATGACTTCCTGCCAATCCCAGTAGGAACGCATTGCGGGATTGGCCTTTGCCACCGCGAGCGCCTTTTCCGAGACGGCGTTGAAGCCGAGACCCGGCGGCAGCATCAGGCCCTTCTGCGAGCCCGCGACCGACACGTCGATGCCCCAGGCGTCGTGCTCATATTCCAGCGATCCAAGGCCGGAGATAGTGTCGACCATCAGCAGCGCGGGATGATTGACGCGATCGAGGATCTTGCGGACGTCCTGCGGATGGGTGACGCAGCCGGTCGAGGTCTCGTTGTGCACCACGCACACGGCCTTGATCTTGTGCGCCTTGTCGGCCGACAGCTTGGCCTCGATCTGCTCGAGATCGGCGCCATGGCGCCAGTCGCCGGGCAGGAAGTCGACGTCGATCTTGAACTTCTCGGCGATACCGCGCCACAGCACGGCGAACTGCCCGGTCTCCGCCATCAGCACCTTGTCGCCGGGCTGCAGCGTGTTGACGAGGGCGGCCTCCCAGGCGCCGGTGCCGGACGACGGATAGATGATGACCGGCTGCTTGGTGCGAAACACCCGCTGCATGGCCGCCAGCACGGCGTGGCCGATCTCGGCGAATTCCGGACCCCGGTGGTCCATGGTCGGCATATCCATGGCGCGCAGCACCCGGTCCGGCACGTTGGTCGGTCCCGGAATCTGCAGAAAATGCCTTCCACTATGCACGGTCATGGGCGTCCTTCCCGGTCTTGTCTTGGCTTCGCGAGCCGCTCGAATATCACTATTTGTCGGGCTTGTCCCCCGCCCGGCGAAGGCCGTCAATGCATAAGAAGCAGGGCTTCGCCTTGCCAAGCCGGATACCGGCAGGCAAGACACTGCCTGATATCCAAGAGAGCAAGGTAATGGCGGCACCGACGGCCGGAAAATCACAAAATTCGGCGGAAAACAGCCGGCTTGCCGCGCGCCTGGCCCGCGAGACGACCGGCGACGTTTTCTTCGACGCCTTCAACCGCGGCCGCTACGCGACCGATGCCTCGTTCTACCAGATTTTACCCCTGGGCGTGGTGGTTCCCCGGACCATGGACGAGGCGCTGCGGGCGCTTTCGATCGCCAAAGACGAGGGTCTGGTCGTCACCCCGCGCGGCGGCGGGACCTCGCAATGCGGCCAGACCGTCAACGAGGGGATTGTCGTCGACTTCTCCAAGCACCTGAACCGCCTGCTCTCGCTCGACGTCGAAAACCGCATTTGCGTGGTCGAGCCCGGCATCGTGCTCGACGACCTCAACCGCCACCTCAGGAAGCACGGGCTGTGGTTTCCAGTCGACGTCTCCACCGCCTCACGCGCCACCATCGGCGGCATGGCCGGCAACAATTCCTGCGGCGGCCGTTCGCTGCGCTACGGCACCATGCGCGACAATACGCTGTCGATGGACGCGGCGCTGGCCGACGGCTCGCGCCTGCATTTCGGCGAGGTGCCGCGGGATCTGGCGCAGGTGAATTCGTCGCAGAACGGACTTGCGCTATTCCGGGACATGCTCGATCTCGGCGAGCGCGAGGCCGCCGAGATATCGGAGCGGTTTCCAAAGGTGCAGCGCCGCGTCGGCGGCTATAATCTCGATGCGCTGGTACCGCGCAATGCGCCGAACAATCTGGCGCATCTGCTGGTCGGCTCCGAAGGTACGCTGGCCTTCACCACGCAGGTCGAACTCAAGCTGTGGCCGGTCATCCGTAACAAGGTGCTCGGCGTCTGCCATTTCGGCAGCTTTTACGAGGCGATGGACGCGGCGCAGCATCTGGTGAAGCTGCGGCCGATTGCCGTCGAGCTGGTCGACCGCACCATGCTCGCGCTCGGCCGCGACATTGCGATGTTCAGGCCCGTGATCGAGGCGACCGTGCGCGGCGATCCCGATGCGCTGCTGATCGTGGAATTTGCGGAAGAGGATCAAGCGGACAATCTTCAAAAGCTGAAGCAACTTTCCGAACTGATGTCGGACCTTGGATTTGGCTGGAACCATCCGCAGCGCAAATGGGGCGGCGTGGTCGATGTCGTCGAACCCGCAAGACAAACGGCGATTGCGGATTTCCGCACTTCCGGGCTCAACGTCATGATGTCGATGAAGCAGGAGGGCAAGCCGGTCTCCTTCGTCGAGGACTGCGCCGTGCCGCTGCCGCACCTCGCCGACTATACCGAACGGCTCAATGCCGTGTTCGCCAAACACGGCACCCGCGGAACCATGTATGCCCACGCCTCCGAAGGCTGCCTGCACGTGCGCCCGGTTCTCAATTTGAAGCTCGAAAAGGACGTCAAGGCGATGCGCGCCATCGCCGAAGAGGCGTTCGAGATGGTGCGCGAATACAAGGGATCGCACTCCGGCGAGCATGGCGACGGACTGGTTCGCTCCGAATTTCACGAGGCGATGTTCGGCGCGCGCATCGTTGCCGATTTCCGCGAGGTCAAGGCGCGCTTCGATCCGGACAATCTGCTCAATCCCGGCAAGATCGTCGATCCGCCGAAGATGGACGACCGTTCGCTGTTTCGCTACCGGCCGGATTATCGCATTGGCGAGTTGAAGACCGTGCTCGACTGGTCCGCCTATCCCGGCGCCGGCGGCGGCTTTCAGGGCGCCGTCGAGATGTGCAACAACAACGGCGCCTGCCGGAAGATCGAGGGCGGCGTGATGTGTCCGTCCTATCGCGCGACCCGCAACGAGAAGGACGTCACACGGGGCCGCGCCAATACGCTGCGGCTGGCGATTTCCGGTCAGCTTGGGTCGGACGCGCTGGCATCCGACGAGATGATGGACACGCTCAAACTCTGCGTCTCCTGCAAGGCCTGTCGGCACGAGTGCCCGACCGGCGTCGACATGGCCAAGATGAAGATCGAGGTGCTGGCCGCGCGCGCGGAGAAACACGGCCTTTCGCTGCGCGACCGGCTGGTCGGCTACCTGCCGCACTATGCGGACCTCGCCTCGCGCTTCGCCCCGCTCGTCAACTGGCGCAACAACAGTCCGATGCTGCGCGCGCTGTTCGAGAAGTTTGCCGGCATCAGTGCGAAGCGAGCTTTGCCAGCGTTCCGCCGCGATACGTTCAAGGCGGATGCGGAAGCCTTCGGCCCCGCAGATGGCCATGAGGTCGTACTGTTCGCCGATACTTTCAACCGCATTTATGACCGTGAAAATCTCGACGCCGCCTTGCAGGTATTGGTCGAAGGTGGATATCGCGTTCATGTCCCGAGGCCGGCGGACCGCGCCCGTCCGCTGTGTTGCGGGCGGACATTCCTCTCCGCGGGCCTTGTCGCGCAGGCGCGCAGCGAACTGGACCGTCTGGTTACGACGTACGCGCCATTCGCGGCGCGCGGCGTGCCCATCGTCGGGCTGGAGCCGAGCTGCCTGCTGACGCTTCGCGACGAACTGCTCTCGCTGCGCTCGGACAATGACGCCAAGAGCGTCAGCGCACACGCCTTGCTGTTCGAGGAATTTCTGGTTCGCGAAGCGGAGGCCGGCCGCCTGAAGCTGCCGCTTGGCGCCATGCCGGGCAAGGCGCTGGTTCACGGCCACTGTCATCAAAAATCATTCGGCGCGTTCAAACCGGTCGAACAGGTGCTGCGCCTCGTTCCCGGCCTCGAGGTCGAAACCATCGAATCCAGTTGCTGCGGCATGGCCGGCGCGTTCGGCTACGGCGCCGACACCTATCAGGCCTCGATGGAAATGGCCGAGCTGTCGCTGCTGCCGGCGGTACGCCGCGCCGATGCGACCACGCTGATCGTCGCCGACGGCACTTCATGCCGGCACCAGATCAAGGACGGCAGCGAACGCGCGGCCCTCCATGTCGCGCGGGTACTGGCGATGAGCCTCGACCGCGCAACAACGAATTCACACCCCGCACCTGTTACATAAGGAAACCATCATGGCTGAACTCACCCTCGACGTCGCCCGCAAGATTCTCGATGCCGCGCTTGCCAAGGGCGTCGAGAAAAAACTGAAGCCGCTGGTCATCACCATTCTGGATGCCCGCGGCTGCGTGAAGGTGACGGCGGCACAGGACGGCACCAGCCTGATGCGGGCCGAGATCGCGCACGGCAAGGCCTATGGCGCGCTCGCGTTGGGTATGGGATCGCGGGCGTTGTTCCAGCGCGCCCAGGAACAGGCCTATTTCGTCAGTGCCGTGAACACGATGGCGCAGGGCCGCCTGGTGCCGGTGCCCGG
>CAWFMW010000056.1:0-18047 GCA_963816815.1 uncultured Alphaproteobacteria bacterium | reverse complement strand
CGATAACGAGGAGGGGAGTGATTATGAAAAAGGCATTCTGGCTGGCAGGCTCGGCCGTTTTGGCGCTGGCACAGCCCGCATCCGCTGGCGACACCATCAAGATCGGCTTTGTCTCGACCTTCAGCGGCCCGACCGCTGTGATCGGCAACGACATGCGCAACTCGTTCGAGCTGGCGCTGGATCATATGGGCCGCAAGATGGGCGGCAAGCCGGTCGAGGTGATCTATGAGGACGACGGCCAGAAGCCTGATATCGGCAAGCAGAAGACCGAAAAGTTGATCCAGTCCGACAAGGTCGATTTCATCGCCGGCTATATCTGGTCGAACGTGCTGCTGGCCTCGCTCAAGACCGCGGTCGATTCAAAAACCTTCCTGATTTCGGCCAATGCCGGCCCCTCGCAGCTCGCCGGCGATCTCTGCTCGCCTTACGTGTTCTCGACCTCCTGGCAGAACGACCAGACCCCGCAGGCGATGGGCCAGTACATGAACCAGAAGGGCGTCAAGTCGGTGTTTCTGATCGGCCCGAACTATGCGGCCGGCAAGGACATGCTGGCGGGCCTGAAGAGCACCTTCAAGGGTGAGGTGGTCGGCGAGGAATACACGGTGTGGCCGAGCCAGCTCGACTTCTCCGCCGAACTCACCAAGGCGAAGAACTCCAAGGCCGAGTCGATCTTCGTGTTCTATCCGGGGGCTGCCGGCGTGCAGTTTCTCAACCAATATGCCCAGGCCGGCCTCAAGGCGCAGGTGCCGCTCTATACGGCGTTTACCGTCGACGAATTGTCGCTGCCGCTGCAGAAGGAAAACGCGATCGGTATTCCCGGCGCGCAGGAATGGGTGAACGACCTGCCGTTCCCCGAGAACAAGAAGTTCGTCGAGGATTACCGCAAGAAGTACACCGGCCTGCGTCCGACCTATTACGGCGCGCAGTCCTATGACGCCGCCCAGCTCATCAACAGCGCGGTGGTCGCGGTGAAAGGCGACACGGCGAAGAAGGACGAGATGCGGGCCGAGATGAAGAAGGTGAACTTCAAATCGGTGCGCGGTCCGTTCAAGTACGGCAACAACCAGATTCCGATCCAGAACTTCTACCTGCAGGATGTGGTCAAGGACGCCGACGGCCAGCTCTCGCTGAAGACAGTGGCCACCATCGTCAAGGACGACCAGGACCGCTTCGCCGAAAAGTGCCCGATGAAGTGATGGTTGGCATGGCCGGTGCATGATCTCGCGAACACGCGCTCGGGCTTGACCCGGGACCGGTTTGCGACAGATCATCCGCCCAACAAGAAAATGGCGGCGGCGCAGATGTGCTGCCGCTGTTTTGTTAGGTACAGAGTTTCAGGTTCATGCTGGTCCTTGTCGAACAATCACTGAACGGCCTGCAGTTCGGGCTGCTGCTGTTTTTGCTGGCGGCCGGCCTGACGCTGGTGTTCGGCATCATGGATTTCGTCAATCTGGCGCACGGCTCGCTCTATATGATGGGCGCCTATTTCGCCGCCACCTTCGTGGCCTGGACCAACAGTTTTGTGCTCGGCATCGTGCTGGCGCTCGGCGCCACGTTGTTCTTGGGCATCGCGCTCGAATTCATCGCGCTTCGGCATCTCTACGGCCGCGACCATCTCGATCAGGTGCTGGCCACCTTCGGGCTGATCCTGTTTTTCAACGACGCGGTGCGGCTGATCTGGGGTCCGGCCGGCCTGTCGCTGCCGCTGCCGGCCTGGCTGACCGTGCCGGTGCAGATCGTTCCGGGCGTGTCCTATCCGGCCTATCGGCTGTCGATCATCGTGGTCGCGCTCGCGGTCGCGGCACTGCTTTATCTCGTCGTCATGCGCACCCGCATCGGCATGCTGATCCGCGCCGGCGCTTCCAACCGCGAAATGATCGGCGCGCTCGGCATCAACATCAAGCTGCTGTTCACGCTGGTGTTCGGGCTTGGTGCCGCGCTCGCAGGCCTCGCCGGGCTGATGCAGGCGCCGATCCTCACCGTGCAGATCGGCATGGGCGAGAACATCCTCATTCTCGCCTTCGTCATCATCGTGATCGGAGGCATCGGCTCGATCCGCGGCGCGTTCCTGGCCGCGATCTTCGTCGGCATGATCGATACGCTCGGCCGGGCGTTCCTGCCGGACCTGCTGCGCATGGTGCTGAGTTCTTCCGCAGCCTCCACCGCGGCGCCGGCATTGTCCTCGATGCTGATCTATCTGCTGATGGCGATCGTGCTCGTCGTGCGGCCGGAGGGGCTGTTTCCGGCCGCCAAGCGATGAAATCCCGCATCAATGTCAGCAACGCCGTTGTGGCGCTCCTCGTGCTTGGCCTCACGCTTTTGCCGGTCTATTCCGCGCTGTCAGGCAACATCTTCATCCTGACGCTGTTCACCCGCATCGTCATCTTTGCGCTCGCCGCCGCCAGCCTCAACCTCATCATGGGCTATGGCGGTATGATGAGTTTCGGCCACGCCGCCTATCTCGGCATCGGCGGATATGCGGTCGGCATCCTCGCTTTTGAAGGCATCGGCTCCGGCTTTATCCAGTGGCCGGTGGCGCTTCTGGCATCGGCGCTGTACGCGCTCGTGATCGGCGCACTCAGTCTGCGCACCCGCGGCGTCTATTTCATCATGATCACGCTCGCCTTCGCGCAGATGGCCTATTACGTCACCTCGGGCCTCTCGCGTTATGGCGGCGACGACGGCCTCACCATCTACAAGCGCTCTACGTTCGGTGGCCTGATCGACCTGTCGAACCGCGTGCAGTTCTATTATCTCTGCCTCGGCTGTCTGTTCGGCGGCATCTACCTGATCTGGCGCATCATCAATTCGCGGTTCGGCATGGTGGTGCAAGGCATTCGTTCCAACGAGCAGCGCATGCAGGCGATCGGCTATCATGCCAACCGGTATCGTCTGGTCTGTTTCGTCATCTCGGGCACCATCTGCGGCCTGGCTGGCGCGCTGCTGGCGAACAATACCGACTTTGTCAGCCCGGCCGGCATGTACTGGACCCGCTCCGGCGAACTCATGGTGATGGTGGTGTTTGGCGGCATGGGCTCGCTGTTCGGTCCGGTCATCGGCACCATCGTGTTTCTGCTGCTGGAGGAGATCCTGTCGCAGTTCACCGAATACTGGGCGCTGATCATGGGCCCGCTGTTGCTGATGATCGTGCTGTTCGCGCGCGGCGGCATCATGGGCCTGCTCGGGAGGTTGAACCGTGGCTAATTCTTTGGCTGATCCCATGCTCCGCGTCGAAAACCTGGTGCGCAGTTTTGGTGGCATCAAGGCCACCGACAATCTGTCGCTCGATGTCGCCAAGGGCGAGCTGCACGCCATCATCGGCCCGAACGGCGCCGGCAAGACCACGCTGATCAGCCAGTTGACCGGGCAGTTGATGCCGAACTCCGGCTCGATTCAATTCGCCGGCCGCGACGTTACCTGGCTGCCGTCCTATCAACGCAGCCGGCTCGGGCTGGCGCGCTCGTTCCAGATCACCTGCCTGCTGCCGGATTTTACCGCCGCCGACAATGTCGCGCTGGCGGCGCAGGCGCATGATGGTCACTCGTTCCGTTTCTGGGGCGCCGCCCGCAAGGAGAAGCATCTGCGCGACGCGGCGCAGGCCGCGCTGACCCGGGTCGGGCTCGCGAAGCGCGCGGACGTGCCGGTGTCCGAACTGAGCCACGGCGAACAGCGGGAGCTCGAGCTCGCGGTGGCGCTCGCCGCAAAACCGAAATTGCTGCTGCTCGACGAGCCGATGGCCGGCCTCGGCGTCACGGAATCGGCACGCATGGTGGCGCTGCTGAAGGAATTGCGGAAGGAAGTCACGATCGTGCTGGTCGAGCACGACATGGAAGCGGTGTTCGCGCTCGCCGATCGCATCACCGTGCTGGTCTATGGCCGCGTCATCGCGTCAGGCGATCCCGATGCGATCCGGAGCAATGAGGAAGTGAAGCGTGCCTATCTCGGCGAGCAGCATGCGGTGACCAGCCATGGCTGAGACCTTGTTGGAAATCGACGGGATCGAGACCTGCTACGGTCTCAGCCAGGTGCTGTTCGGCCTGTCGCTAAAAGTTCAATCCGGCGAGATGGTCGCGCTGATGGGCCGCAACGGCATGGGCAAGACCACCACCATCCGTTCCATCATGGGCATGACGGGAGCACGCGCTGGCACGATCCGCTTCGCGGGCGAGGAAGTGCGCAGCCTGCCGTCGTATAAAATCGCAAAACTTGGCATCGGCCTGGTGCCGGAAGGTCGCCAGATCTTTCCGAACCTGACGGTCTACGAAAATCTGGTCGCAGCCTCCGGCAACCGTCTCGGCAACCCCGATCCCTGGACTATCGATAAAATCCACGCGTTGTTTCCGCGGCTCGCCGAGCGCAGCAGCAACATGGGCGTGACGCTGTCCGGCGGTGAGCAGCAGATGCTGGCAATTGGCCGCGCGCTGATGACCAATCCAAAGCTGCTCATCCTGGACGAAGCCACCGAAGGCCTCGCGCCGCTGATCCGCGAGGAAATCTGGAGCTGCCTGTCGATGCTGAAGGGCCGCGGGCAATCGGTGCTCGTCATCGACAAGAACGTCGCCAACCTCGCCAAGATCGCCGACCGCCACTACATCATCGAGCGCGGCCGCACGGTATGGACGGGGACGAGCGAGCAGTTGATCGCCGAGCCGGATCTGCAGCACCGGTATTTGGGGATTTGAGCTATCTCTCCCGTCGTCCCTGCGAACGCAGGGACCCATACCGCGTGATCTATCGATTTAAGAACGCTGTTCGACGACCTGTCACAACCAAAAACATTCGTGGTTATGGGTCCCTGCGTTCGCAGGGACGACGAGAGAGTACCGCCCCTCAAAACATCTCGAAATATTCGCGATGCTCCCAGTCCGACACTTCGGCTTGAAACCGCTCGATCTCTGCATTCTTGATGTGAACGTAATAATCCACGAACTCCGGCCCCAGCGCCTGCCGGAAGAACGGATCGTCCTGTAGCGCAAACACCGCCTCGCGCAGGCTCTTCGGCAGCAGCGCTGCCTCGGTCTCGTACGGCGTATCGGCCGACGGTCCCGGATCGAGCTTGCGGTCGACGCCGTCGAGCCCGGAGAGAATTTGCGAGGCCATGTAGAGATAGGGATTGGCGGCCGGCTCGCCGATCCGGTTTTCCAGCCGCGTTGCGCTATCGCCCGGGCCGCCGAGCACGCGGATCATGACGCCGCGGTTGTCCCGGCCCCAGATCGCGCGGTCCGGCGCCAGCGAATAGGAGCGGTAGCGCTTGTAGCCGTTGATCGTCGGCGTCGTGAACACGGTGGACGCGCGGGCGTGCTCCAGCAGCCCCGCGAGGTAGGCGCTGCCGAACTCACTGAGGGCCTTGCCGCCATCCTTCGCCATGAAGGAATTTTCGCCGCTGGCGCGCGAGACGATCGACTGATGCAGGTGCCAACCGGAGGCAAATACGTTCGGCAGTTTCGGCCGGCACATGAAGGTGGCGTGAAAACCGTGGCGGCGCGCGATCTGCTTCACGGCGCTACGAAACAGCACCATGTTGTCGGCGGGCGTCAGCCCCTTGGTCGGAGCAAAGGTGAATTCGCACTGGCTTGGGCCGAACTCGACCTCGACCGATCGCAAGGGCAGGCCGAGCGCCAGCACATCACGCCGGATGATTTCCAGCGCCGGCTCCATCTGGTCGTAGCGCTGCTCGGTCAGGTATTGATAGCCGTGCGACAGCAGGCTGACGGATGGTGGACGGCCGGGCTGACCGGCGTCTTCCGGCATCATGTGGGCATCTTCGAGCTTGAAGAGGTGGAATTCGACTTCGAGCCCGGCAACGAAATCGTAGCCGCGCTGTTCCAGCTTTTCGAGAACCGACCGGTAGAGATGTCGGGTCGCGAACGGCACCGGGCGGCCGTCGTTGAAATGGAGATCGCAGAGCAGCCAGCCTGTCGTCGGCGCCCATGGCAGCACGCGAAACGTCGTCGTATCAGCCACCATCAGGACGTCGGCGGCACCTTCCATCTCCTTCATGCCAAAGCCGCCGCCGGCGGTGAACACCGGAAACACTGTCTTGTGCGAGGTGTCCTTGGCCAGCATCGTGGTGGTGATGGAGCAGCCGCTTTCGAGCGAGGCCAGCGCTTCGCTTGCGACCAGCGTCTTGCCGCGCAAAATGCCGTGCTGGTCGGGGAAGGAGAGGCGGATGACTTCGAGATTTTTCTCTTCGACGATTTTGCGCAGGCGGCCGGCGGCGTCCTGCTGCTCTTTCGACCAGAGACCGTAACGTTCGACGAAACTCAACGCGTTGTTCCCCCACAGGCCGTCGTTCCGGGATGGTCCGTAGGACCAGACCCGGAACCTCGAGATTCCGGGTTCGATGCTGTCGCATCGCCCCGGAATGACGGTGCTACAATTCTCACTCCGCCGCCGACAGATGCCGGATCTTGCCGGCGATCTCGTTCGGCACCGGCGCGGCCCACGGCGCGCCGCGGCGGCGTTTCACGTCGACTTCCATCCAGTAGATTTCCCAACCCTGCGTCGGCCCGATGCCGTCCATGGTGGCCGGCCCCTGGATGCTGCGGGCATGTGCAGCGTCAAGGAACAGCATCGGCTTCTCACCACCCACGACCTTTTCGATCTCCTGCCGCAGCAGGCGGCGATACTGCACGATCGCCTTGTCCGAGGTGCCGAGATGCTCGTTGGTGCGGTCCTGGATCGCGCCCATCGATTCCACCGCCCACTGGTCGTGGACGTTGATGTCGTTGCCCATGCCGGTATAGGTCTCGGTCGCCTGTTCGTGCGGATCGAAACCGTAATCGTTGCTCTTGTTCTTGCGCGATGTGTAATCCGGCAGCTCGTACAGTTCGAGCCGCTGGTCGCGCATCTTCTTCTTGTCGACCGGCGCGGTGTAGCTGGTGAAGATCGCGTACCAGTAGCAGTTCTCGTCATCGACCGGCACGTGCCACTGCGTGATCGTCATCTCCTGGCTCATCGGGATGACGAAGCCGTGCGGGAAGAGCTGGTTGGTGACGCGGACATGCGTCCGCTCCTCGTCGATCTCGCGCAGCGCGATCAGGCGCAGCCCGTATTCGGTGTGCTCGACATTGATGATCGGGTTGTCGTACTCGCGCAAAATCTTCGTCATCGGCATGTCGCTTCCGGCGGACGCGCCGCGGAACTGCTTGCCGTAGGCCGTGGACGTATCTTCGTCCTCGAAGAAGCGATGCAGGAATGAAGCGTGCGCCGGATCGATGCCGACTTCGAGCGCCTGCAGCCAGTTGCAATTGATGTGGCCCTTGAACGCAAAGGTATGGCTGTCGGGCGCGACAAAGCAGTCGATCTCCGGAAACGCCGGCGGTTCGCCTTCGCCCAGATACGCCCAGAGGATGCCGCGCTTCTCGACCACGGGATAGGAGCGCTGCTTGATGCCCTGGCATAGCTTTGAGTCCTTCGGCTCTGCGGGCGTTTCCAGGCACTGGCCCGAGACGTCGAACAGCCAGCCATGGAAGGCGCAGCGCAGCCCGCCATTTTCGAGACGGCCGAAGGCGAGATCGGCGCCACGATGCGCGCAGTGCCGGTCGATCAGGCCGTAGCGGCCTTCCTCGTCGCGAAACAGCACGAGATTCTCGCCGAGCAGTTTGACCGGCCGCACCGGCCGCGGCCCCTGCAACTCATCCACCAGCGCCGCCGGCTGCCAGTACATCCGCATCAGCTTGCCGCAGGGGTCCGTGCGGCCGGTGCGGGTGATCAGGTCGTTCGCTTCCTGGCTCATCATGGCGAGGGTCTCCAAGGTAGCTTCGAAGGTTCGAATTGTTCGCCTATTGAACTTTTGTGCGATTTTAACGTAGGCTGGATCTTAGGCAAGCGGATTTTGGAGGCAGCGATGCCGAAGCTTAAGCGCGTGGGCGACGCAGACAACCGCGGCGCGACCGATTTCATCGAGAGCCTCGACCGCGGCCTGCGCGTGCTGGAGGTCTTTGGCGGCAGCCAGCAGCCGATGACGTTAAGCGACCTCGCCAAGGCCGCCGACCTGCCGCGTGCCACCGCACGGCGGATTCTGCTCACGCTCGAGCGCGCCGGCTTCGTCGCCACCGACGGCAAGCTGTTCCGCCTGATGCCGCGCGTGCTGGTGCTGGCCTCCAGCTATCTCGCTTCCAACCATGTCGTCTCGGTGCTGCAGCCCGCGCTCGACCGGCTGTCGGGCGAGGCGCAGGAAATTTCGTCGATGGCCATCCTCGACGGCGACGACGTCGTCTTCATCGCCCGCGCCAGCCCGACCCGGATATTTTCCGCCGGCATCGATATCGGCTACCGGCTGCCGGCCTTCTGCACCTCGGTCGGCCGCGTGCTGCTGTCGCAGCTGCCCGACGACGAACTTGCCGCATCGCTCGACAGGACGGACCTCGCGCAGCTGACGCCGTTCACCGTCACCGACAAGAAGCTGTTGTTGAAGGCGATCGCTGCCGATCGCGCCCAGGGCTATTCGCTGGTCGACCGTGAAGCCGAGCCGGGCTTCCGCTCGATCTCGGTGCCGGTCCGGCGTTATGACGGCGTCATCGTCGCCGCTATCAACATGGGCGCGCATGTCGACCGCGTGTCATCAGCCGAGATGGTCGAACGCTTTCTGCCGCGCTTGCGAGAGGCGGCGGCTTCGGTCAAGTCGCTGCTGGTGTGAGCCCGAAATGATCGACGATTTTCTGCGCGGTCACTTCCGCCGGGGCAGCGCCGGTGTCCAGCTTCAGACAATCAGCCCGCG
Source organism: uncultured Alphaproteobacteria bacterium (assembly GCA_963816815.1). Taxonomy (GTDB): domain Bacteria; phylum Pseudomonadota; class Alphaproteobacteria; order Rhizobiales; family Xanthobacteraceae; genus Bradyrhizobium. Next base: position 9,325 of record CAWFMW010000056.1, on the reverse strand, counting down.
GTGCCGCGGTGAAATTGTTGCTGTCGAGATAGTTCGCCAAAGCTTCGCCTGACGCCATCTTCCGCCGTTCGACCCGGTCGGGATTGCCGACCCGCCGCATCGCTTCCTCTCGTGAGCAATGCAGGAAGACAGGCAGCAGCTCCCCGCCGCGCTGCTGCATGATCGATTCGAACTTGCCGAACTGATCGCGATCTTCGGGCTCGGCGTAGCAGAAGGTCGTGACCAGCAACGGAACGCCGTTCGTCGCGGCGGCGTCGAGGGCTGAATACCTGACATCATGGATCAGCGGCCAGAAGCCGGGCGTATCGAAGTCGAAAATGGTTCGCACAAAATCAATGACGGCGTGATTGTCCATCAGCCGTCCCGGCACGATCCGGAGCAGTGCTTTTGCGACCGTCAACTTGCCGGCCGCGGGCGCGCCATGGAGGAAAAGCAATTTCATGCGGTCAGTATTGCGAACCGTTCGACCCGCGGGAACCGTTAATTGTGGTGCCATAAAACAAATTTTTCAGGCGGGTCCATGAATGCAGTCCGCTGTGGCGTGCACGCTCGATTGGGCGCGCTATGGCGCGGGCAAGCGCTTCAACGCGGCTTCGATCGCCTCGAACTTGGCGACGATCTGCGGGGTCACGACATAGCGAAGGATGCCCGCGACCGTCAGGCCGACGATCATCGTTACGATCGTGTACTGCGCCATCAACGCCAGCAATATCGAACGTAGCCGGCGCCGCCGCGGTTTCGGCGCGCTGGCGACGGCAAGGATGGTGTCTTCGCCTTCAACGGCGCTCATGCGATCTAGAGTTCGGTTAGAAACTGATCGAGGCGCGACTGGAGCTGCCGGTTTGCCCGTTCGGTCGCGCGCAGCTTGCGCGCCAGGTCCAGCGGAATGACGTCGCTCGTCTCCCGGACATTCGAAAACGCCAGGCCGGCCGCGTTGCGTTCGCGCCAGACGAGGTGGGCCTGGCACGAGAGGCCCCTGCGCTGGACCTCGAAATCAACCCGGTCGGGCAACATGGCCGAATTCTCGAATTCGATCTTGGCGCCGCGTGGGCTGAAATTGCGCACGACGCAGGCAAGCGTCGAATTGCGCGCGTTGAACGCGACCATTCCGCCGTAATAGACCCGGTTTCTGGAATGCTGACGCCGATCCAACATGATGTGTCCTCCATTACGATTAACGAATTGGTAACACACTTTGAGGGTGTATTGCAGCGCGCGCTCGCATGTAACTTGCTCGGTGGTTAATACGTGTGCGATGCAACCAAGGCGGGTTCGGCGCTGCACGCTGCAAATTGTTCAGGAAACGGCGCTGCGCAGTCCGAACGCGTGCTTGTCGTGCAGCACCGGCGCCACCGCATCGATCAGGCGCGTTGCTGCGGCATCGACCGAAAGCCCCGCGGTATCGACCACGGCGGAAGCGCGCGCGTAGAGCGGTTCGCGGCTGACCAGGATGTTGCGCAGCTCCGCCATCGCCGAACGGTCATCCGCCATCGGCCGCAGATCGCCCTGGCCGCGGACGCGGGCCATGTGCTCTTCCGGTTCGGCCTTGAGCCAGATCGTGTAGAACGACGACAGGATCAGGTCGAAGGTCAGCGGCTCGGAGACGATGCCGCCGCCGGTCGCCAGCACCATCAATTCCTTGCGCGCCAGCAATTGGCTCAGCGCCGCCTGCTCCATGCGGCGAAAGCCTTCCTGGCCGTAGAGCGCGATGATCTCGGCAACCGACAATCCGTTCTGCGCCTCGATCTCCTTGTTGAGCTCGACGAACTTCCAGCCGATCTTCTTCGCCAGCATCCTGCCGAGTGTGGATTTGCCGGCGCCGCGCAGGCCGATCAGGGCGATGCCGGCAAACGAGATCCGCCGCTGCGCCGACGGGCCGGTGCCGGAGAGCGCGTCCTTGGCGTGCGCGACCTGGGCCGGCGTTGCCTTGCGCAAGAGGTCGCGGATGATGGCCCAGTCGGGCGCCGGTTCGGTTGTGGGAATGAGATCTTCGAGATGCGCGCCCATCGCGTTCGACACGCGCCGCAGCAGCACGATCGAGACATTGCCCTTGCCGCTTTCGAGCTGCGCGATATAGCGCTCGGAAATGCCGGATACCTTGGCGAGCACCTTGCGCGACATGCCGCGCAGCGCCCGCATGGTGCGCACGCGCTGGCCGAGCTGCTCGAGAAAGCCGGTTTCGGGGTCGCGGGCCTCGGTCATTCCCTGGTTCGGCTTTGCATGCGAGTGAATGGATTTCGGAAACATAATGCCGATGAGGATTGACAGCAAGCGAGGCTGGTGTCTTTCTATGAATTATAATTCTTAAAACCTGGGGAGAAGCGTCGTGGGCGGCACGTCCGGTTCGTATAATGCGGTGACCTGGCTGCTCGATCGCAATATCGACGAGGGCCGCGCCGCAAAACTCGCCTTCACCGATACCGTCTCCGAACTCAGCTATGGCGATCTGCAGAAGCAGAGCTGCCGGGTCGCCAACATGCTGCGCCGGCTCGGCGTCCGCCGCGAAGAGCGCGTGGCGATGATCATGCTGGACACGGTCGACTTTCCTGCCGTCTTTCTCGGCGCGATCCGCGCCGGCATCGTGCCGGTGCCGCTCAACACGCTGCTGACGTCGGATCAATATGCCTATGTGCTGGCCGACAGCCGCGCGCGCGTGCTGTTCGTGTCCGAGGCGCTGTATCCTGTCGTCAAGGACATCGTCGGGCGGATGCCGGAGCTCGAACATGTCGTGGTGTCCGGCAGCAACGCGTTCGGCCACAAGAAGCTCTCCGACGAGCTCGCAGGCGAGAATGATAATTTCGCCACCGCGCCGACGCACGCGGAGGAGCCCGCGTTCTGGCTCTATTCGTCCGGATCGACCGGCATGCCCAAGGGCGTGCGGCATCTGCATTCCAGCCTGCAGGCGACCGCGGACACCTATGCTGCCCAAGTGCTCGGCATCCGCGAGAATGACGTCTGCCTGTCGGCGGCAAAGCTGTTCTTTGCCTATGGGCTCGGCAACGCGCTGACGTTTCCGATGTCGGTCGGCGCCACCACCGTGCTCAACGCCGAGCGGCCGACGCCGGCGCGGATGTTCGAGCTCTTGAACAAATATAATCCGACCATCTTCTATGGCGTCCCGACGCTGTTCTCCTCGATGCTCAACGACGAGACACAAAAGAGCGCGCGCGTCGGCGCGCGGCTGCGCATCTGCACCTCGGCCGGCGAGGCGCTGCCGGAATCGGTCGGCAATGCCTGGAAGGCGCGCTTCGGCGCCGACATTCTCGACGGCGTCGGCTCGACCGAGCTGCTGCACATCTTCCTGTCCAACGCGCCCGGCGACATCAAATACGGCTCGTCCGGGCGGCCTGTGCCCGGCTACAGGGTGCGGCTGGTCAACGAGGCCGGCAGCGAAGTGCCCGACGGCGAAGTCGGCGAATTGCTGGTCGAGGCGCCCTCGGCCGCCGAAGGCTACTGGAACCAGCGCAGCAAGAGCCGCCAGACTTTTCAGGGCCACTGGACCTACACCGGCGACAAATACACGCGCGACGCCGAGGGCCGTTACACCTTCTGCGGCCGCAGCGACGACATGTTCAAGGTCTCCGGCATCTGGGTCTCGCCGTTCGAGGTCGAGAGCGCGCTGATCACCCACCCGGCCGTGCTGGAGGCCGCCGTCGTGCCCGAGGCCGATCCGGAAGGACTGTTGAAGCCGAAGGCCTTCGTCGTGCTGCGCGCCGACAGCCAAACCGACGGTCTGCATGAAGTCGCTGAAGGAGCACGTCAAGCAGAAGATTGGCCCGTGGAAATATCCGCGCTGGATCGATGTGGTGGACAGTCTGCCGAAGACCGCGACGGGGAAGATTCAACGGTTCAAGTTGCGCGAACAATAGCGTCGTCATTCCGGGGCGCGCGATAGCGCGAACCCGGAATCTCGAGATTCCGGATCAGCTCGCTTCGCGATCTGTCCGGAATGACGGAGTGAGATGATCGAATGACCACCCTTTCCCCCTCCGGCTTTCTCACCGTCGGCGCCGCCCATCTCGAATACCGCATGATCGGGCCTTCGCCCGAGAGCGCGCCTGTTATCGTGATGCTGCATGAAGGCCTCGGATCGGCCGGGCTGTGGGGCGACTTCCCCGAAAAACTTCAGGCCTCGACCGGCGCCGGCGTGTTCGCCTATTCGCGCGCCGGTTACGGCCATTCGACGCCGGCGAAACTGCCGCGCCCGCTCGACTACATGCATGTCGAGGCGCTCGACGTGCTGCCAAAACTGCTCGACAAGATCGGCTCTGCGCCGTGGCCTCCTGCTCGGGCATTCCGACGGCGCCTCGATCGCGGCGATCTATGCCGGTTCGCATCAGGATCACCGCGTGCAGGGCCTCGCGCTGATCGCGCCGCATTTCATCGTCGAGGATATTTCGGTGGCCTCGATTGCGCAGATCCGGAGCGACTACGAGACCACCAACCTGAAGGAGAAACTGTCGCGCTGGCACAAGGATGTCGACAACGCCTTCCATGGCTGGAACGGCGCCTGGCTCGATCCTGAATTCCGCAACTGGGATATTTCCGAATACCTCGCCTATATCCGCGTACCAGTGGCGATCCTGCAGGGCGTGGACGACCAGTATGGGACCATGCGGCAGGTCGAGATCGCGCAGGAAGAGTGCTACTGCCCGGTCGATGTGACAATGATCCCGGGGGCGGGACATCAGCCGCACCGCGAAGCGCCGGGGCCGACGCTTGATGCGATTTCGGAATTCGCAAACGCGGTGCTGCACGCCGATGACGGCCCGCAGGGACGGGCCATAGCGGTCCGAACATGAAACAAAATGCATGTTTTTGCGTTTTAGGCTAGACCTTTCGAAAACATGCATTATTGTGCATCTAACCAACCAAGCAAATTCTGAGAAAACGACAGAGGGTGGCTCATGGCCGGCGAAGATCGCGTCCTCGCAGGCGGCGCGAAATACATCGATTTTCAAACCGACCCGTCGCGCTACCGGCACTGGAAGCTGGCCGTCGAGGGCGACGTCGCGACGCTCACCATGGACGTCGACGAGAATGGCGGCCTGTTCGAGGGCTATCAGCTCAAGCTGAACTCCTACGATCTCGGCGTCGACATCGAACTAGCGGATGCCGTGCAGCGGCTGCGCTTCGAGCATCCCGAAGTGAAGGCGGTGGTGGTCCGCTCCGGCAAGAACCGCGTGTTCTGCGCCGGCGCCAATATCCGCATGCTGGCGGGCGCCACCCACGCCCACAAGGTCAATTTCTGCAAATTCACCAACGAGACCCGCAACGGCCTGGAAGATTCATCGGAAAATTCCGGACAGCGCTTCATCACCGTCGTCAACGGCACCGCGGCCGGCGGCGGCTATGAACTGGCGCTGGCGACCGATCACATCATGCTGGCCGATGACGGCGCGGCCGCCGTGTCGCTGCCGGAAGTGCCGCTGCTCGCGGTGCTGCCGGGCACCGGCGGCCTGACGCGCGTGGTCGACAAGCGCAAGGTGCGCCGCGACCATGCCGATTTCTTCTGCACCATCGAGGAAGGCATCAAGGGCAAGCGCGCCGTCGCATGGCGGCTGGTCGACGAGATCGTCCCGAACAGCAAGCTCGAAGGCAAAGTCGCCGAGCGCGCCAAGGAATTCGCCGCCGCCTCGAAGCGCAACGGCAGTGGCAAGGGCATCACGCTGACGCCGCTCAATCGTACCATCGACGACAGCGGCATCCGCTACGGTTTTGTCAATGTCGACATCGATCGCGCCGCGCGGATCGCGACCATTTCGATCAAGGCGCCGGAGGCGGCCCCGCCCGCCGATATCGACGGCCTGATCGCGCAGGGCGCGTCGTTCTGGCCGCTGCAGGTGGCGCGCGAGCTCGACGACGCGATCCTGCATCTGCGCATCAACGAACTCGAAATCGCGATGCTGCTGTTCAAGTCGCATGGCGATGCCGCCAATGTCGTGGCCTGCGACGCCTTCCTCGAAGCCAACAAGGCGCACTGGCTGGTCAACGAGATCAGGCATTACTGGAAGCGGGTGCTGAAGCGCATCGACGTCACCTCGCGCACGCTGGTGACGCTGGTCGAGCCCGGCTCCTGCTTCGCCGGCACGCTCGCCGAACTCGTGTTCGCCGCCGACCGCTCCTACATGCTGATCGGCTCGCGCCAGGGCGACAACCGCGCCCCCCCGGCGATCGAGCTGACCGCGATGAATTTCGGTCCCTATCCGATGAGCCACGGCCTGACGCGGCTGCAATCGCGCTTCCAGGCCGATCCGGCCGATCTGGAGCGCGCGGAGGCCACCATCGGCACGACGCTCGATGCCGAAGAGGCCGAAGAACTCGGCCTCGTCACCTTCGCGCTCGACGACATCGACTGGGACGACGAGGTGCGGGTGTTCCTGGAGGAACGCACGTCCTTCTCGCCCGACGGCCTCACCGGCATGGAAGCGAATTTGCGCTTCGTCGGGCCAGAGACCATGGAATTGAAAATCTTCTCGCGCCTCACGGCGTGGCAGAACTGGATCTTCCAGCGCCCCAACGCGGTCGGCGAAGACGGCGCGCTGCGCCGCTACGGCACCGGCCAGAAGGCGCAGTTCGATATGACGCGGGTTTGCGAAGGAGCACGCCATGAACTTCATGAACGTCGACTACTCGACCAAGATCCCCAACAACGTGAATCTCAGCGAAGACCGCCAGGTGCTGAAGGCGCTGGAGGGCTGGCATCCCGGTTACATGGACTGGTGGGGCGACATGGGGCCGGAAGGCTTTCAGCAGTCGCTGGTCTATCTGCGCACCGCCTATTCGGTCGATCCGCGCGGCTGGGCCAAGTTCGATTACGTCAAGATGCCGGAATATCGCTGGGGCATCTTGCTGGCGCCGCAGGAAGAGAACCGCGTCATTCCCTTCGGCGAGAATTACGGCAAGCCGGCCTGGCAGGAAGTCCCGGGCGAACACCGCGCCACGCTGCGCCGCCTGATCGTGATCCAGGGCGACACCGAGCCGGCCTCCGTCGAACAGCAGCGCCATCTCGGCAAGACCGCGCCCTCGCTCTACGACCTGCGCAATCTGTTCCAGGTCAATGTCGAGGAAGGCCGCCATCTCTGGGCGATGGTCTATCTGCTGCAGAAATATTTCGGCCGCGACGGCCGCGAGGAGGCCGATGATTTGTTGCGCCGCCGCTCCGGCGACGCGGATTCACCGCGCATGCTCGGCGCCTTCAACGAAGCGACGCCGGACTGGCTGTCGTTCTTCATGTTCACCTACTTCACCGACCGCGACGGCAAGATGCAGCTGCACTCGCTGGCGCAATCCGGCTTCGATCCGCTGTCGCGCACCTGCCGCTTCATGCTGACCGAAGAAGCGCATCACATGTTCGTCGGCGAGACCGGCATCAGCCGCGTCGTGCAGCGCACCTGCGAGGCGATGAAGGAAGCCGGCATCACCGATCCCACCGATATCGCCAAGGTGCGCGCGCTCGGCGTGATCGACCTGCCGACCATCCAGAAGAAGCTGCATCTGCATTATTCGCTGTCGCTCGACCTGTTCGGCTCGGAGGTCTCGACCAACGCCGCCAACGCCTTCAACGCCGGCATCAAGGGCCGCTACCGGGAAACCCAGATCGACGACGACCACCAGCTCAAGAACGCCACCTATCCGGTGCTCAAGCTGGTCGACGGCGTGATCAAGCGGGTCGACGAGCCGGCGCTGACCGCGCTCAACATGCGGCTGCGCGACGACTACACGCAGGACTGCGTCAAGGGCATGCTGCGCTGGAACAAGGTCATTTCGACCGCCGGCTACCAGTTCAAGCTGACGCTGCCGAACGTCGCGTTCCATCGCCAGATCGGCGAGTTCAAGGACATCCACGCCACGCCCGAGGGCGTCCTGATCGACGACGCCACCTGGAACGCCCGCAAGAGCGAATGGCTGCCGTCGACCGCAGGACGGCGACTTCATCGCCTCGCTGATGAAGCCGGTCACCGAAGCCGGCGTCTACGCCAACTGGATCTCGCCGCCGAAGGTCGGCATCGACAACAAGCCCGGCGATTTCGAGTACGTGAAGATCGAGACGTGAGGGGTTCTTAACCTCGCCCCGCCTGCGGGGAGAGGTCGGATCGCATCGCAGATGCGATCCGGGTGAGGGGGTACAGGTATATCGACAATCTCATCCGTGGAGAGAGGCCCCTCACCCCAGCCCTCTCCCCGTAAAGGACGGGGAGAGGGAGCGCACTGCCGTCGCCGCTTAAGTTACCCCGCGATCTCAAGCCCCGCATTCGCATAGACCACGCCGCCATCGACCGCGATGGTGTTGCCGACCACGTAATCGCCCGCGCGCGAGGCGAGATAGATCGCAATCCCCGCCATATCCTCGTCGGTTCCGATCCGCTTGGCCGGAATCCGCTTCGCGACTTCGTCCGAATGGTCGCGTGCGGCGCGGTTCATGTCCGACTTGAACGCGCCCGGTGCGATCGCGGTGACGTTGATATTTTCCTTGATCAGTTTCGTCGCCATGCGCCGCGTCAGATGGATCACGGCGGCCTTGCTCGCGGCGTAGGAATAGGTTTCCCCGGGGTTGACGAAGATGCCGTCGACGGAGGCGATGTTGATGACCTTGGCGGGCCGTTCGTGCGAGGCCGCCGCGCGCAGCGGTTTCGCCAGCGCCTTGGTCAGGAAGAACACCGACTTGACGTTGAGGTCCATCACCTTGTCCCAGCCGCTTTCCGGGAATTCGTCGAACTCCGCGCCCCAGGCCGCGCCGGCATTGTTGACGAGGATGTCGAGCTTCGGCTCCAGCTTGATGATTTCGGCGGCCAGCTTGTCGCAGCCCGCGACCGTCGAGATGTCGATCGGCAGCGCGATGCATTCGCCGTCATAGGCGGCGGAGAGTTCCTTCGCGGTCGCCTCGCAGGGACCGGCCTTGCGCGCGGTGATGTAGACCTTCGCCGCGCCCTGCGCGAGAAAACCGGCCGCGATCATCTTGCCGATGCCGCGCGAGCCGCCCGTCACCAGCGCGACGCGGCCCTTAAGCGAAAACAGATCCTTGAACATGCGTTCCTCCATTGCTTTGCCCGTGGTTTTGGGCGGGGGAGGGCAAGGAGTCAAGAAAGGGGGTTCTTCCCCTCTCCCTTGTGTGTTCTTTGCGGGGAGAGGGTGGATCAATCGCGCAAAGCGCGATTGAGACGGGTGAGGGGTTCTCTCCACAAACACAGATCCCTCCCGCCGAGACAAACCCCTCATCCGGCGCCATAGCCGATGCGTAGCATCGGCGTTCTAAGAGACGGCGGCCATAGGCCGCCTATGCCACCTTCTCCCACAAGAAGGAGAGAAGGGAAGGAGGTCGAAA
>CAWFMW010000055.1:0-20729 GCA_963816815.1 uncultured Alphaproteobacteria bacterium | reverse complement strand
CCATCACGCTTCCCCATGGCCCGATGACCGGCGCAATGCTGCCGGCGCAGTTTCTTGTTGCCGAACATGAAACCTTGCTGGGCTGCTGATGCAAGCGGAATTTTGTTCCGCGATACGGAATTCGTAAACGCGCGAACGGTTAGCTATTCGATGCGTTAGGTATCGCTTAACCGCAATCCAGTTGCGCTTCGAACCAGTTTTGCAGCGAAACCGAAAGCGGCGGCCAGGCGCGCTGGAAGCCGGAGAGTCTTCCGGCACTGGCGCGGTAGATTCCGCGCAACTCCTGTCTCGATCGCCGGAAGATCGACGCCGAGGCACCGGCCGTCGCTGACGATCATGCGCCCGTCCACAACGACATCGCGCAACAGCGACGCATTGCCGCGCGCGAACAGAAGATCGATGGCGTCGACCGGCATGATCTGGTCGCGATCGAGGCGGTCGAGATCGATGGTGACGAAGTCGGCGGGCGCACCGGGTACCAGCTCGCCGGTTCCGGGCGCGCCGGTCGCCTTTCGGCCGTTGGCGACGGCGAGAGCCAAAAAATTCGGCGCACGTCCAGGTGCGCTTGAAGCCGAGGCCGCCGTGGATCATCTGCACCAGCCGCATCTCGCGCAGCACGTCGTCGTCCTCGTCGAGCGCCAGCCCATCGACGCCGACCGCGATGGCGCAGCCGCATTGGTGCGCGGCGGCGATCGGCGCGAGGCCGGAGCGCAGATGCAGGTTGGAACTGAAATTGGTGACGATGCGCGCGCCGGAGGCGGCGATCATCTCGATCTCGTCGGGCCGGGCGTGGATGCAATGCGCCAGCGTCAGCCGCTCCGACAGGAAGCCGATGTCGCGGAGATAGCGAACGACGCCTTCCGGGAAATGCTGGTCGGCCCAGGCGCGCTGATAGACGGTCTCCAGCAGATGCATGTGGATGCGCCGGCCGGTCAGCGCCGAATTCTCGGCGACCGCCTCCAGCAGCGGCTTCGAGCACCACTGCACGCCGGCCGGGCCAAGCTGCACGTCGACCTTGGGACCCGCGATCGCCGCGGCGATCGCGTCCGTCAGCTCGATATAGGCTTTCGGCGACATCGGCGCGCGGACGAACAGCTCCTCGATCGTCTTGCGATCGTCGCTGGAGAGACCGGACAGCACCGGTTCACCATCGCCGTACACGACCGGATTCTGGTCGCGCACCGCAAGCGCAAACGCGATGCGGATACCGACGTCGGACGCCGCGCGCGCGATCGCCCTGGCCTCCTCGACCAGCGGCATGGTGCCGCTCGGGCGGGTGTAATGGATCATCATCGCCGCGCAGCCGGCCCGCGCCGAACGCGCCAGCGCGGAGGCCGCGGTCAGATAGGGATCGACCGGCGTGCCGAGCGCGGAGCGCAGGATCCAGCTTTCCAGCGGCATGCCGAGCGCGCCGAACGAGGACGCGGTCGGCCGCGCGTGGTCGTGGGCGTTGACGAAGGCCGGGAAGCACGAGGGAGCGCGGGCCGGATGCGGGCGGCGCTCCCTCGGAAATCGCGGTGATGACGCCGTTGTCGTGCCGCAGCACGACGTTTTCGAGCAGGCCGCGGTCAGGGCCGGAGAACAGGCTGTGTGCAGCGACTTCCGTGGGCATGACGCACGCTCCCCGTCATTGCGAGCGCAGCGAAGCAATCCATCTTCCGCGCGAAGAAGATGGATTGCTTCGCTTCGCTCCCGCAATGACGGCGTCAGTTCGCCGTATAGGTCAGTTCCCGCTCCGCGCGCGGCGGCAGGAATTCGCGCGAGAAGATTTCCGACGGCGTCGGCGTGCGGGCGAGCTGATAGCCCTCGACGATGATGCCGATGGCGCGGGCCATGCGGTCGTCCTTGACGTCGCCGACGCCGATTTCCTTCATCTCGGGCGAGACGATCAGCTTGTCGAAGGAATATTGCAGGCGGCGCTTTTCGACCTCGACATTGATCAGATTGTCGTAGTTGACAGCGGCCTTCATGCCGGCGTTCTGGTCCTTGGCGATCGCGATCATGCCCTTGTTGACGGCGCGGACGAGGCCGGCGACGGCCTTCGGATTGGACGCCAGCAGCTTGCGCGAGACCATCACGCCGTTGGAATAGAGATCCATGCCGTAGTCGCCGAACGAGAACCATTTGTAGTCCTTGTCGGGATCCTGGCGGTTCAGCACCAGGTTGAAGTAGCTCGTGATGTTGAACACCAGCGCGGCGTCGATATCGCCCTTGATCAGCATCGGCTCCTGCAGGTTCGGCGCCATGTTGGAGATCTTGATCTTCTCGCCCTCCAGCTTGTTCTTCTGACGAACACCGGCAGCAGCCGCGTGGTCGGCGTGCCCTGCGCGCCGCCGAGCGTGTGGCCCTCGAAATCCTTGATGGTGTTGATGCCGCTGGTCTTCTTGGTCACGATCGCGAACGGCGGCTGGTTCCAGATCATGTAGACCATGACAGGGGCATCCTGCGGCTTGGTCGAGGCGTTCTGGATGATGGCGTTGACGTCGCCGAAGCCGGCGTCATAGGCGCCCGACATGATGCGCGTCACCGTCGCGCCGGAGCCCTCGCCCTGGTCGATCACGACGTTGAGGCCCTCCTCTTTGAAGTAGCCGTTGTCCTTGGCATAGAAGAACGCGGCGTCGCTGCCTTGCGTCTTCCAGCCCAGCGTGAACTTGATCGTGGTTTCCTGGGCGCTCGCGGCGCCGGCGAACAAGGCAACTCCCAACAGCGCGGCGCTTACTCTGGCTAACATGGTGATCTCCTCGACTGGGTTGGATGGCGGTTGGCGAAACTTGCTTCATGTCGCGATCAGGTCGTTCTTGCGGGTGGCCCAGCCGGTGACGCGGCCCTCGATCACCGAGAAGATGACGTAGAGCGCGACGCCGAGGCCGGCGAGCACGAACAGGCCGGCGAACACCAGCGGCACGTTGAAATTCGAGGACGCGGTCATCATCACGTTGCCGATGCCGCGGTTCGAGGCGACGGTCTCCGACAGCACCGCGCCGACGAAGGCGTAGGAGACCGCGACCTTCAGCGAGGCAAAGAAGAACGGCATGGTGCGCGGCAGCCCGACATTCCAGAGAATGTCGAACTTGCTGGCGCCGAGCGCCTTCAGCACGTCTTCGAGTTCGGGTTCGGTGGTAGCCAGGCCCGTCGCGATGTTGACCACGATCGGGAAGAAGCAGATCGACAGCGCGGTCAGCACCGCCGGCACCGAGCCGGAGCCGAACCACAGCACGAAGATCGGCACCACCGCGACCTTCGGGATCGAGGAGAAGCCGACCAGCAGCGGATAGGCGGTGTCGTAGGCCGTCTTGGAAACGCCGATGACCGCGCCGAGCACGACGCCGAGGCCGACGCCGAGCACGAAGCCGATCATCGTCGTCGCCAGCGTCTGCAGGATGTGCGGCCACAGGATCGGGAATTTCTCGAACAGCGTCACGAACACCTGCGACGGGCGCGGCAGCACCAGATCGGACATGCCCGTCATCAGGCAGAACAATTCCCAGGCGACGAAGAACAGCACGATCAGTCCCGCCGACCAGGCCTTCTGGCGATAATCGAGATCGGGCATGTCAGGCCGCTCCCTGTGCCGATGCCGTGCGCGGCATCGACGATGAACGCGCGCAGCTTCTGGTTCAGCGCGACGAAATCCGGCTCGAACGTCATCGCGACCGTGCGCGGGCGGGCGAAGGTGACGCGGCTGTCGTCGAGGATGCGGCCGGGCCGCGCGCTCATCACGCAGATGCGGCTGCCGAGGAACGCCGCCTCGCGCAGATCGTGCGTCACCAGCAGCACGGTCGGCTTGTGGGCGATCCAGAGGTCCTGCAGGATCGACCACAGTTCTTCGCGCGTGAACTGGTCGAGCGCGCCGAAGGGCTCGTCGAGCAGCAGCATGCGCGGCTCGTGGATCAGCGCGCGGCACAGATTGGCGCGCTGAAGCATGCCGCCGGACAGTTGCCAGGGATAGCGGTTGCCAAAGCCCTTGAGGCCGACCTGCTCCAGCAGCGCGTTGGCCTTGTCGCGGAATTCGGTCTTGCGCAGCTTGCGGAATTGCGAGCGGAACGGCTCGACGATCTTGAGCGGCAGCATGATGTTCCGCTCGATCGTCATCCAGGGCAGCATGGTCGGATTCTGGAACGCCATGCCGACGCGCAAGGCGCGCGCCGCCACTTCCCGGCCGCCGACGATGACGACGCCGGTGGTCGGCTGCACCAGCCCGCTGACCAGCCGCAGGATGGTGGACTTGCCGCAGCCGGAAGGCCCGACCAGGGCGACGAACTCGCCGTCGGCGATCCGCAGCGTCGTCGTGGCAAGCGCCGGCACCGCGCGGTCGCCGCGGCCGAAGGTGACCGAGGCCTCCGACAGTTCGATCGCGATCGGTGCGGCGGAGGCCGGAACCGGCACGCCGGAGAATTCGGAATGTGGTTGCATGCGCATCATGGCTGGCAAGTGCATGCAAGCCGAATGCCAGCCAAACCCGCGTTGAAAATCAAGCGATATCGCGAATGGCCGACAAAATCGCCGGATTCCTTTTGTGCAATCCGGCCCTCAAACTGCATGCAATTGAGGCGCTCAATTGTTGCGCAATTGTGATATGAGAGCGCCATTCGAAGCACATTTCCAAGGATTCGCCGATGGCGCCTCGCTCCGCCAGCAAAACTGCGGAATCATCCGACAAGGTCGGCGTGATCTGCCGCGCGCTTCGCCGCGCCATCATCGAGCAGGCGCTGGAGCCCGGCGCGAAACTGCCGGAGGATTCGCTCGGCGAACGCTTCGGCGTCAGCCGCACCATTGCCCGCCATGCGCTGGGACAACTCGCCGCGGAAGGCCTCGTCGAACTTCGCCGCAACCGGATCGCCGTGGTGGCGACGCCGAGCTGGCAGGAAGCCCGCGACGCCTTCGATATCCGGATCGAGCTCGAACGCCTGGTGGTGCGCCAGCTCGCCGGCAAGCTGACCAAGAGCCAGATCGCCGAGCTGAACGCCCATGTCGATGCCGAGGACCGCGCCCGCGACGGCACGGACGCGGTGTCGATCCGGCTGGCGACGGAATTCCACATCCTGCTCGCCCACATGACGAACAGCCCGATCCTGGTGCGTTACGTCAGCGAGGTCGCCTATCGCTGCTGCCTGACGCTATCGCTGTACAGCCGCCCGCATTCGTCGGAATGCGCGATCAACGAGCATCGCGCGATCATCGCGGCGCTGGTCAAGGGCGACGAAGCCAAGGTGATGGGCCTGATGCACAGCCATCTGGATTCGGTGGCCAATCGCGCGCTGGTCGCCCCCGCCCCGCAGCGTGGCCGCGATTTGCTGGATATTCTGGCGCCCTATGCGGAGGAAGGCGACGGCGGCCGCGTGGTGAAAATGCCGAAGGTGGTCAGGGCGAGGTAGCGTCGCTCGCGCCGTCATTGCGAGCGGACAGCGAAGCGAGATCGCACTCTTCGCGTGCCGCACCAAGAAGACCTGACCTCATCCGGATTGCTTCGTGCATCGCGCTCCTCGCAATGACGGGGCGAGGTAAGAACCTCACGCCTCAATCCCCCGCTGCACCAGAATACGTTCGGCGCTGTCGTTCCAGACATCCATCTTCACGATCTGGCCGCCCCTGACCACGAAGCGATCGACATAGCGGTTGCCTTCGAACGGCGTGCCGTCGATCCATTCGCCGTAGAGCGTGCCGATGCTGTAGACCACGGTCTCGTCCGCGCCCGGGCAGACGTCGAAGCGGTCCATCTGCTTCTTGACCCAGCGATAGCGCCGCGCGTTGAAGCCGGTCGGCCCGCGCGGATGATCGAATTCGCGTCCGCCGGTGAAGGTGATGATCGTGCCCGGCTTCATGTAGGCCGCGGCGGCATCGGGATCCGGGATCATCGAGGCCGTGAGATAGGCCTCGACCACCTCGGCGTCGGACATTCCCTTACAGCGTTCTCGGGCTCGGCTTTGGCGGCAACGGACATGGCGGTCTCTCCTGATGGACCGAACATCTACAATCAGCCCATCAAACTGCATGCACATATTTTGAACAATTTGGCCTCAAAACTGCACACAATCTGGAGCTGCCCCGGAAACGCCGTTCCGCTAGGTTGGGCGCTCCTCCAACCCGCCCATCGCCATGAACGCGAAAACCGCCTTCGACCTGATCTTCCGCAACGCCAGGACGCGGTCCTCGGCCACCCCGGTCGATATCGGCATCGCCGGCGGGCGGATCGCCGCCATCGAACCGCACCTCGCCTGCGAGGCGGCCGAGATCGACGTCGGCGGCAGGCTCGCGCTGCCCGGCTTCGTCGACACCCATATCCATCTCGACAAGGCCTGCCTGCTCGGCCGCTGCGGGCACGACCATGGCAGCGTGGCGGAGGCCATCGCCGCGGTCGCGGCCATGAAGCGCGATTTCACGGTGGAAGACGTTTACGCGCGCGGCGCGAGGGTGATCGAGCGCGCCATCGTGCATGGCACGACGCGGATGCGCACCCATGTCGAGATCGATCCGCGCATCGGCTGCGCGGCTTCGAGGCGGTCAAGGCGCTGAAGCGCGACTATGCCTGGGCGATCGATCTCTCGATCTGCGTGTTTCCGCAGGAAGGCCTGACCAACGATCCCGGCGCCGAGGAACTGCTGATCGCGGCCCTGCGCGACGGCGGCGAAGCGATCGGCGGCTGTCCCTATATGGACACCGACCCGAACGCGCATCTCGAAAAGATTTTCGACCTGGCGCAGGAGTTCGACGTCGATATCGACCTGCATCTCGACTTCGATCTCGATCCGTCCTGGTGGCATCTCGAAGAGGTCTGCCGGCAGACCGAACGGCGCAACTACCAGGGCCGCGTCGCGATCGGCCACGCCACCAAATTGTCGGCGCTGCCGCCGGACCGGCTGAAGGCGGCGACCGCGCGCCTCGCCAAAGCGGGCGTCGCCGTCACCGTGCTGCCCGCGACCGATCTCTATCTGATGGGCCGCGACGCCACGCACAATGCGCCGCGCGGGCTGACGGTGGCGCACAGGCTGGTCGAGAACGGCGTCTTGTGTTCGGTCGCGACCAACAACGTGCTCAATCCCTTCACGCCGTTCGGCGACGCCTCGCTTTTGCGAATGGCGAATTTCTACGCCAATGTCGCGCATGCCGGCATCAGCGAATTCGACGCCTGCCTCGATCTCGTCACCGAACTGCCGGCGCGGCTGATGAACCTGAGGGATTACGGCATCGCGCCGGGCAACCCGGCCGATCTGGTCATCCTCGACACCGACAGCGGCACGAATGCGATTGCCGAACTGCCCGACCTGCTGATGGGCTTCAAGAACGGCCGGCAGGTGTTCGAGCGGAAGAAGCCGACGCTGTTTCCTCCGTAGGCTTGATGTGCTGCACCGTCGGTGGCTTCATCCTTCGGAGACGCGGCGAAGACGCCGCTCCTCAGGATGAGGTCTAAATCCCTCACGGTGAGGAGCGCGGCAACGCCGCGCGTCTCGAACCATGAGGCCACGGAATTGCAGCTTGCTCCCTTGCCCGATTGACGCGCCCGCCAATCCATTGTTGTTATCAGTCAACAACAACAACAAGCCCGGGGCAGGAAATCATGAAAAAGGCCACCACCATCCGAAGCGTCGAAACGCTCGCCTGCGACGCCGGCTGGCGCAACTACCACTTCGTCAAGATCATGACCGAGGACGGCATCGTCGGCTGGAGCGAATACGACGAGGGTTTTGGCGCGCCCGGCGTGACCACGGCGATCGAACGGCTCGCGGCGCGGGTGGTCGGCAAGAACGCCTTCCAGCATGAGCGGATCTACGCGGAGCTGTTTTCCGCGACGCGGCCGGCCGCCGGCGGCGTGGTGGCGCTGGCGCTCGGCGCCATCGAGAACGCGCTGCTCGACGTCAAGGCCAAGGCGCTGGGCGTGCCCTGCTACGACCTGCTCGGCGGCAAGGTCCGCGACCGCATCCGGGTCTACTGGTCGCATTGCGCGACCTGGCGCATCAACCATCCCGACTGGTTCAAGCCGGCGATCACCGATCTCGACGGCGTCAAGGCAATCGGCCGCGAGGTGCGCGAAAAAGGCTTTACGGCGATGAAGACCAACATCTTCGTCTACACCGACGGCAAGCCGCAGGGCTGGCGGCCGGGCTTCGGCTCGCCGTTCGAGCCGGAGATCAATGTCGACCGCACCGTGCTGCGTAACCTCTGCATGCACCTGGAAGCGATCCGCGACGGCGCCGGTCCCGATGTCGATCTGCTGCTCGACCTCAACTTCAACGCCAAGACCGAAGGCTATCTGAAGATTTTGCGCGCCATCAAGGACATGGACATGTTCTGGGTGGAGATCGACACCTTCAACCCGCAAGCGCTGGGCTACATCCGCCGCCAGAGCCCGCACCCGATCTCATCCTGCGAGACGCTGCTGGGCCTGCGTGAATTCCTGCCCTACTTCAACGAACAGGCGATGGACGTCGCCATCATCGACACGCCCTGGAACGGCGTTTGGCAATCGATGAAGATCGCCGCCGCCGCCGAGCACTTCGAGGTCAACGTCGCGCCGCATAATTTCTACGGCCACCTCTGCACCATGATGAACGCGCATTTCTCCGCCGCGGTGCCGAATTTGCGCATCATGGAAACCGACATCGACCGGCTGGCATGGGACCACGAACTGTTCACGCACGTGCCCGAGATCGTCGACGGTCATCTGGTGATGCCAGACCGCCCCGGCTGGGGCACCGAACCCAACGAGGAAGGCCTGCGCGCGCATCCGCCGAAGAACAAGGGCGGGCTGTTGAACTACGGGCAGAAGAAGTAGGCACGACTTCGTAGGGTGGGCAAAGCGCAGCGTGCCCACCATTCCCGACAATGCACGCGGATAGATGGTGGGCACGCTGCGCTTTGCCCACCCTACCACTCAATTATCGTTCGGCGCTCTCGCGAACGCGCTCTCGATCACGTCGCCGATCGGCTGCCAGGCGTTTCCGTCGAACTGCACCAGCCGCATCTGCTTGATCGGGTGGAAGTCGGCCGGTCCGGTGTTGATCGCAATGCCCGGCAACACGGTTCCGCTCCGGTAGTCCTTCAGCGACGCCGCCTGCCGCATGATGTTGTCGCGCGATAGATCATCGCCGCACTGGGTCAACACCTGCAGCAGGGTGTCGGCCGCCGCATAGCCGAACATGGCGTAGGCATCATCCTTGTCGCCATCAGGATAATATTTGTCCATGAACGCAAGCCACTGCTTGATGGCAGGGTCTTCCTTCCAGGTGGTGTCGCTGGCGTCCTTCAGGAACGACGTGGAGATCACGCCGACCGAATTCTGAAGTCCCGCCGGTCGCAGCGCGTTCGCGATCGAAGCCGCCGCGTTGACCAGCACCAATTCTGGATGCCAGTCCAGTTCGGCCGCCCTCCGGATGGCGCGGGCCGAAATCGGCGGCGCGCAATTGAGCACAAGCACTTCGGCGCCGGAGTTCTTGAGGATGTCGACCTGGGTGTCGATCGACATATCCGCCTCGATGGCGATGTCGGCCACGATCATGTTGGCGGTGATGCCGAGTCCTTCCTGCAATCCCCGGAACAGATCGCGGCCGAACTGATCGTTCTGCCAGAGCACGGCGATCTTCCGGCTCGGATAGGAGGCCTGGATGTAATTGGCGTAGATCCGGCCTTCAGAGCGGAACGTCGGCTGCCAGCCCATCGTCCACGGAAACCGCTTCGGGTGCGCCCACTCCTCGTCGCCGGAGGCGACAAAGAGCTGCGGGATACTCCTCTCGTTGAGATAGGTTCGCGTCGCCAGATTGCTCGGCGTGCCGAACGATCCGAACATCAGGTGCACGCGCTCCTGCTCGACCAGTTCACGCGTCTGCTCGACCGCCGTTCTCGGATTTGAGCTGTCGTCGCGCGAGATGAATTTGACCTTTCGGCCATTGATGCCGCCGCGCTCGTTGATCATGTCGAAATAGGCGGCCTCCGCCCTGCCGATCGAAGCGAACGCGGCGAGCGGCCCGGTATAGGGCATGATGTTGCCGATGCGGATTTCGGTATCGGTGACGCCGGCAGCCCGGGCGGACTGCAGGGCGGGCGGAAACGACGCCAACAACAATGTGGCGAGGAAGGCTGGCAGCAGCCATTTTATTTTTGTTGTCATCAACGCGGCCTTGAACGCCAAGCTGTCAGAGCTCGTGACGCCACCCAGCGGTCATGATGATAGCGCCAGAGATTGGGTTGTTGAAATGAAATGTTGCAGCGCGTGGGACGTAGCCCTCATGAACGCATGCGATATGCGGGAGAGCTGTAGGCAAGAATCCCGGATGTCGCTGCGCTCATCCGGGCTACAAACATCACCGTAGCGAAATATCCAGCCATCCCAACGGATTGACCGTGACGCGGTCGCCGGTATCGAACAACACGGTCGTGGTCTCGGCCTCGATGATGGCGGGGCCGGTCAGCGTTTGGCCGGGCTGCAAGTCGTCGAGCGCGTAAACCGGAACTTCGCGCCATCCGCCGAAAAAGGCCTGCCGCCGGCTGCGTGGCAAACAGGCGCCGGATGCGGCGGCCTCGCGCGCGCCCTCGTCCTGGCGCTGGACCTCGCCGACGGCGGCGACGCGAGCGTTGACGAACACGACTTCCTGACCCCGCGAGGCGTAGGTGTAGAGCTCTTCGTGCCTGACGTGAAAGCGGTCCTCGATCCGATCCACCAGATCGGGCGCGTTCCAGTCGAGGCCGTCGAGCGAGACGTCGATCTCAAAAATCTGTTCGCCGTACCGCATCTCGGCGGAGCGCTCGATCGAAATCTTTCCGTTGAACCAGGAGCGCAGCCGGCCGGCCGCCTGCTGCTCCAGCCCGGCAAAGAGTTCGCGGACTTCGCCGGCGGTGATGCGCGCGGCCTTGCCGTAATGCGTGCGGCTGACTTCGTAGCGGAGATCGCTGGTCAGCATGCCCCAGGCCGACAGCACGGAGGCGATCGTCGGCACGATGATGCGCTTGATCTCGAGTTCGCGCGCGACTTCCGCGGCGTGCAGCCCCGCCGCGCCGCCAAAACTCAGCAGCGCGAATTTCCGGGGGTCGACGCCGCGGCGCAGCGTCATCAGCCGGATGCCGTCGGCCATGTTCAAATTGATCATGCGGTAGATGCCGGCGGCGGCCTCCACGCGCGATAGTTCCATCGCGTCAGCGATACGATCAACGGCGGCTTCCGAAGCGGCACGATCGAGCGGGCGCTTGCCGCCCATGAAGGCGGCAGCATCGAGATAGCCGAGCACGACATTGGCGTCGGTGACGGTCGCGGCCCGCCCGCCATTGCCGTAGCAGGCCGGACCCGGCACCGAGCCCGCGCTTTCCGGACCCACACGGAGTGTGCGGCTGGCGTCGACGCTGGCGATCGAACCGCCGCCGGCAGCGATGCTTGCGATGTCGAGGCTGCGCAGCGCGATGCGCTGGCCGGCCAGCATGCCGTCGGCCGACAGTGATGCGTGGCCGCCTGCTATCAGCGAAATGTCAGTGGAAGTGCCACCCATGTCGAACGGCACCAGATCGGGAATGCCGATGAGATCGGCGCAGCGCCGGCCGCCGGACATGCCGCCCGCGGGACCTGACAGCACCGTGCCCGCGGCAAGCCGCGAGGCTTCCTCTATCGGCGCCATGCCGCCATGCGACAGCACTACGAACAGGCTGCCCTTAAAGCCGGCCTCGGTCAGCCGCGCTTCGAGATTTGTCAGGTAGCGCCGCACGATCGGCTCGACATAGGCGTTCACGATCGTGGTCGAGACGCGCTCATATTCCTTGATCTGCGGCAGCACGTCGCTGGAGCGCGAGATGCTGATGCCGGGCAACGCCTGCCGCAGCTTTTCGACGGCGGCGAGTTCGTGAACGGGATTGAGATAGGAATGCAGGAAACACACCGCGACCGACGTCGCACCTGATTGCCTGATGCCGGCAATGGCGTCGTCGAGCGATTTCGCATCGAGCGGAATCAGCACCTCGCCATTGGCCTTAAGCCGCTCTTTCACGCCAAAGCGCCGCTCGCGCGGCACCAGCGGCTCCGGCGGCGGCGAACGCAGGTCGTAGCGATCGGGCTTGAGGCCCTCGCGCATTTCGATGACGTCGCGATGGCCTTCGGTGGTCAGCAGCCCGACCTTTGCGCCCTTGCGCTCCAGCAACGCGTTGGTCGCAACCGTGGTGCCGTGCACGAGCCGATCGGTCGCGGCCAGCATGTCCGCGCGCGACGCGCTCAGCCGCCGCGCCAGTTCATCGAGCCCCGCCATCACGCCGAGCGACTGATCCGCCGGGGTCGATGGCGATTTCGCGAATACCGTCCGCCCGCTCTCATCTGTCGCCACGAGATCGGTGTAGGTCCCGCCGACGTCAACGCCTATCCTCAACATCATGAGGACGTCTGCTCCGCTGCGGCGTCCGTCAGGCCCTGCTCGCGGTCATGTTGGCGCGCCTCTGCCGATCGCTTCTCAGGCGGTCCCCATCCGCCGCCGCCGGAAGAACGAATCTCCAGGCAATCTCCGGGGTGCAGTTCGATGCCGACTTCCTTGGTGCGCAGCACGCGCGGCTCGCGACCTTCGGAGAGCAATCGATATTGGTGCGGCTCGCCGTCCTCGCCGCCGAGCATGCCGCAGGGGCCGTGCCGAGCGCCGTCACCCGCGGTGTTGCCCTTTGCGATCTTCTCCGTCTCCAGCACCAGATCGAGCGCCACGCCGAGGCCGCCGCGAAACTGGCCGTCGCCGCCGGAGCCGGGGCGGAATTCATGGTTACGGAAATGCAGGGGGAAGCGCACCTCGGCGACCTCCAGGCTGCCGAACTTCAGCCCGCCAACCGAATGCCATTCACCGATCGACGACCAGCCGTCGCCGCCGGACGACGCGCCGCCGCCGGGCCGCGCCTGGAACAGGTGCCAGATAAAATTCTTGCCGGTGCGTGGGTCTTCGCCCTGGATCGCGATCCGGAATCGGCGGCTCCAGCCGGCCATCGCGCGCTCCGGGCATGATGCCGACAGCGCCTTCACAATGGCCTCGACGATTTCATTCGAGGGATGGCTGGTGCACAGCGTCACCGGCCGCCCCGGATCGGCCCATACAATGGTGCCCTGCTTTGCGATCACCTTGAGCGGCCGCAGCGCGCCGGTGTTTTTCGGAATCTCGGCGTCGATGAGATAGGCAAAGGCCATCGCCACCGCCGCCTGCATGTTGGCGTGCGAAGAATTCACAAAACTGGTCGATTGCGGATCGGAGTCGGAAAGATCGACCTCGACGTCACTACCTTTCTTGGTGACTTTCGCAGCGATACGAATATCCGTGCGGCCGTGGCCGTCATCGTCGAGAAACGCCTCGCCATAGAAGACGCCGTCTTTCCAGGTCGAAACGACCGCGCGCGTCTGCTGCTCCGTTGCGTCGAGGATCGCCCCGATCGCGGCTTCGACGACGGGCGCGCCAAATTCGCTGAACAGTTTCGATACGCGCCGCTCGCCGAGATGCGCCGCGCCCAACATGGCGGCAAGGTCGCCGCGGAATTCCCGGGGGTTGCGGACGTTCAGCGCCAGCAGGTCGAACAGATCGTCGCGCAGCTTGCCGGCTTCGTAGAGTTTGATCGGCGGGATACGCAGCCCCTCCTGCCAGATCTCCGTGGCCGCGGGATTATAGGCACCATGGGTGCCGCCGCCGATATCGCTCTGATGTGCGCGCACGATGGTCCAGAGCAGACGCTTGCCGTCGGCAAATACCGGCACGAACACGGTCACATCGGGCAGATGGCTGCCGCCGTGATAGGGATCGTTGAGCAGGATCACGTCGCCGCGCTTGACGTCCTTGAACCGCTCCTCGACCGCTATCGTCGCCCATGGCAGCGCGCCGACATGCACCGGCAGATGATCGGCCTGTGCGATCAGGCGGGCGTCGGTGTCGCAGATCGCCAGCGAAAAATCGCGGCTGGAATTGAGGATCTGCGAATAGGAGGTGCGAAGCATGGCCTCGCCCATCTCCTTCACGATCGAACTGAGGCGATGCTGGACGACGGAGCGCGTGATGGGATCGATCTTGGCGGACATTCTTACCCGTTCTTTTGTACGCTCAACGCGTGCCGGCAACTTCCTCGAGCGCGCCCGAGGCCGCATCGATGATCGCATGGACATCGGCATCGGTCATCGGGGTCGACAATGCCATCAACCCGTTGCCCGCGGCCAGCACGCCACGATTGAGAAAGGCGCGGGTAAACACCGCCTGACGCTGCGTCTCCTCCTCGCTCAAATAAGCCGAGCGATAATCGCGGACCGGCCGGTCGGCGAAATGAATCTTGAGCAGCGATCCCAGGCCCACCGTACCGCCGGGCACGCCGTAGCGCTTGAACGCGGCGTCGATGCCGGCGCGAACCGCCTGCCCTATCGCATCGAGACGCGCAAAGGTCGCGTCGTCGAGCAGTTCCATCGCGGCGATCCCTGCACGCATCGTTACCGGATTGGCGGAGAACGTGCCGCCGTGCGGCAGCGCCGGCTTGCCCGCGCGCGGATCGAACACCGCCATGACATCTCGATGCCCGCCGATAGCGCCGACCGGAAAGCCGCCGCCGATGATCTTTCCGAGCGTGGTCAGGTCCGGATCGATATCCCAGATTCCCTGCGCGCCGCGATAGCCGAGGCGAAACGTGATGACCTCGTCGAAAATCAATAGTGCGCCGACCTCACGCGTCACCTTGCGCAGCGCCTCCAGATAGGCCCGGTCAGCCGGCGCCAGACCAGCACGATTGGGCATGGGATCGACCAGCACGCAGGCGAGCTCGGGCCCGTGCTCGCGGATCAGGCTGACGGCGGCCTCGGTGTCGTTGAAGGGAATGGTGACGACGTCAGCCAGCACGTTGTCGGGCGTGCCCCTGGCATAGGCGACCGATACCGGCGCATTGCGGCCCCAGGCTTCCGGGGTCGGATCGAGGCTCACCTCCGCGTAATCATAGGAGCCGTGATAGGCGCCCTCGCATTTGGCGATCTTGGGGCGGCCGGTATGCGCCCGCGCCGCCTTCAGCGCCATCATCACGGCTTCGGTACCGGAATTGGCAAAACGTACCTGATCGACCGACGGCAGCCGCGAGACCAGCAGCTCGGCGAGATCGACCTCGGATTCCGTCGGCAGGCCGAAGGCTGACCCCAGCGCGAGCTGCGCGGTCGCCGCCTTGATCAGTGCGGGATGGGCGTGGCCGTGAATCTGCGAGGTGAAATTGTTGATGCAGTCGATATAGGCGTTGCCGTCAAGATCCCAGACCCGGCAACCCTCGCCGCGCGCGGCGTAGATCGGATAGGGCTTCATGAACACGGTGGTGCGGGTGTTGCCGCCGGGCAGGCTCGCCAGCGCGCGGTCGTACATTTTTTGCGAAGAAGAATTTGAATCCGGGTACATGCGGCTTCCGAGCGTGGTGGGGCAAGCCCTTATAGCCGCTGGATTTCTGCCCGCAAACCCACGCTTTGTCGCGGCTGGCCTGCGACAGCGCGGAAACGACGTGGACCGAGGGCTCACGCTTACGTGTATCGAATAGCGCGCAAATTCTTCGATCCCCGACGGAATAGAACGTGCCGCCACGCGTCACCACCCCATACACGCTGCTTGTAAAGCATTCGGAATCGAACCCCGGAAGGTACTGCGACGATGCTGCGATTTCTCAAGCCCGGCCTGGGCGCGGCGGTGTTCGGCGTGCGCCTCCTCATCGCTTTCGCCGCACCGCCTCTGTCGTTTGCGGCGTTCGCGCATGAAGCTCATCCGCCGGCGACACAGGCCATGACACCGGATGAAAGCGCGTTCCTCGCCGAGAACGAGGCCGCCATGACCAGGATGATGAGCGCCATGGATGTAAAGCCGACCGGCGACGTCGATCGCGACTTCGTGGCCATGATGGCGCCGCACCATCAGGGCGGGATCGACATGGCCGTTCTCGAACTGCGCTACGGCAAGAACGAACAGCTTCGGCGCCTCGCGCAGGAAATCATCATCAGCCAGACGCAGGAGATCGCGGCGATGAAGCTCGCGATCGGCGAGCAGGTCACCGCTTCCGTTCCCGCACCAACGCAAGCCGGCCGGACGCCGGCGCACGATCACACGAGCAAGTCCGAAAGCTCAAAGAAATAGGAACGACAGATGAACTATTCGACCTTGAGAAGCGGCCTGCTGGTTGTCACCTCGGCTTCAGCCCTGATATTGGCCGCGACGGCCTTGGCCGGCCAGGCCCCCGGCGCCGCGTCCGCCCCAGACATTCCGATCAGCCATCGCGACCGCGTCTACGCGGCGGAACAGTTTTCGAACACGGTCTCCGTCACCGATCCCGTCGACAACAAGCTGCTCGGCGTGATCCGCCTCGGCGATCCCCAGCCAGGCAATTTCAGCCCGCTCTACAAGGGACAGGTGCTGGTCCACGGCATGGGCTTTTCGCTCGACCACAAGACGCTTGCCGTCGTTTCGATCGGATCGAATTCCGTGACGTTCATCGACACCGCGACGAACGCGATCAGGCACGTCACTTATGTCGGCCGTTCGCCGCACGAAGCGTTCTTCACGCCGGACGGCAAGGAAGTCTGGGTCACCGTGCGCGGCGAGAACTACATCAGCGTCATCGACGCCGCGAGTTATGCCGAGAAGAAGCGTATCGAGGTGCCGGCCGGCCCCGGCATGCAGATCTTCTCGCCCGACGGCAAATACGGCTACATCTGCTCGTCCTTCAACCCGGAAACCGTCGTGGTGTCGGTCGCCGACCACGCCATCGTCGCGCGCGTGAAGCAGGAAAGCCCGTTCTGCCCGAACATCGCCGCCACGCCTGACGGCGAACAGGTGTGGTTCACGCTGAAGGACATCGGCAAGACGCAGGTGTTCAACGCAAAGCCGCCGTTCAACCCGATCAGGACCATGGATACCGGCCCGATCACCAACCACGTCAACTTCGCCCGCACGGCGAAGGGAACGTTCGCCTATGTCACGATCGGCGGCACCAACGAGGTCAAGGTGTTTCGCACCGACAACTTCTCGCAAGTAGCGACCATTCCGGTCGGCAATCTGCCGCACGGCATCTGGCCGTCCGGCGATGGCACGCGCATCTATGTCGGCCTCGAAAACGCCGATGCGCTTGCCGCAATCGACACCGCCACCAACATGGTGGTGGCGAACATTCCGGTCGGACAGGCGCCGCAGGCCATCGTTTATGTGCCGGGCGCTGCGCCCAATCCGGACGACCGGCAGAATTTGCAGAGCCTCGGCGTTGCCGGCCAGGTCGCACACCTCACCCTCGGCGCGAAGGCTGAAGCAAAGGGCGAAAAGCCGCCGACCAGCGTCTCGCTGTTCGATCAGGGTCTGATCCAGGTCTTGCAGGCGGCAGTGACCGGCCTGCAGCCGAAACAGCGCTACGTGCTGGCGCTGGCCGACAAGCACGACGGAACCGGATCAGTGCAACCGCTAGCGGCCTTCATGACCAACCCGGCGGGTTCGGCTATCGTCAATGCGGTCGGGCCGATCCGGCAGATCGTCCAGAATTCCGCCGCGGCCGAACGGCGATATCTGGTGATCGCGCCCGGCGAGCCCGCAAAATTCGGCGATGCCGTGCAGGTCCAGACCCCATGAACGACATGCTGCGCCTGATCGAACCGGTGATTCCAGCGCTGCGCCGCTATGCGCGGGCGCTGGTCCGCAATCGCGCCACCGCCGACGACCTGGTGCAGGACTGCCTGGAGCGGGCCGTCAGCCATTGGGGGCAGCGGCGCGAAGGCGATCCGCGCCCGTGGCTGTTCACGATCCTGCACAACCTCGCGGTCAACCAGTTCCGCCGCTCGGCGTACCGGGGCAAGCACATCGCCATCGACGAGGCCAATGAAGATGATTTCAGGCAGGACGCCGTGCAGGAGCAGAAACTGATGTACCAGGACGTCCTCGACAAGCTTGCGCGACTGCCGGAAGACCAGCGCGCCGTATTGCTTCTGGTCGCGGTCGAGGACCTGTCCTATGCCGACGCCGCCAGGGTGCTCGATATTCCCGTCGGCACCGTGATGTCGCGCCTGTCGCGGGCGCGCGAAAAATTGCAGCAGGAAATCGAAGGGACCGCGGACGGCGCGCCGAAAAACGTGGTGCCATTGCGGAGCATGAAATGACCAACCGGCCGATCACGGAAGACGATCTCCACGCCTATGTGGACGGCGCTCTCGAACCCGAGCGGGAGGCGGAAGTCGCCATCTATCTGGAAGGCCATCCCGACGTCGCCCGACGCGTCTCGGTCTTCTCCGATCAGCGCGACCTGCTGCGCAAGGCGCTGGCGCCGATCGCGGACGAGCCGCTGCCGCCGCAGCTCGACCTGTCGCGGATCATCGAGAACCAGCGACGACGGCCCTCGCCCCTCGGTGGGCGGTCGCGGCGATGCTGATGCTGAGCATCGGCGGTCTCGGCGGCTGGGTGATGCGCGGCAGCCTGCAGGGTTCGCCGGGCGGACTTGCCGCGCTTGCGCAGGAAGCTGCCGACTCCTACAGCGTCTACGCGCCGGATCGCGTCCAGCCGGTCGAGATGCGGGCATCCGACAGCGCGCAACTGGTGCAGTGGGTCTCGAACCGCCTGCAGCAGCCGGTGACGCTGCCGGACCTGACGGGTTCGGGCTATCGGCTGATGGGCGGCCGGCTGATCGCGACGTCGCACGGTCCGGCCGCGATGTTCATGTATGACGACGATCGCGGCAATCGGCTTGTGGTGCTGACGCGCCCGATGAACACGGACCAGAATGCGCCGATGACGCCGCATTCGGCGGCGACGTCTCGGGCTTTGTCTGGGCCGATGGCGGGATGGGCTACAGCCTGATTGGACGGGCCGCGGCCGAATCCCTCAAACCGATCGCCAACGAGGTCCGCAGGCAGGCGCGTACGATCTAGGATTTCGACGGCTGGGTGCAGACCAAAAAGACGACGGTTCCGACGATCAGGGTCGCGGCCATGAACAGCAGGACCGCCGGCAATCCGTACAGCGTCGCGACCACGCCGGTCGCCGATTGCATCAGCGCCGCGCCGAGGAAGAATGCGAGGTTGATGGCGGACAGCGCCTTGCCGGCGTTTTGCGCGTCTACCAGTTGCCGGGTCATGCCGTAGAGCAATGGCTGCGTCGATATGGCGATGCCGATCAGGACGAAGAGCGCGCCGTCGATCCGGGCCGGCACCGCCGACACGCCAGCAGTTCGGCCAGCGGATAATGCGGCGCGCCGGCCGCCATCAGCGCCAGCAACAACGCGGCGAACGAATGCGTGGCGGCCAGCACTTCGCGGCGATGGCCGATGCCGCGATCGAGAACTCCAATCAGTACGGGCCCCGCGATCAAGGCGAGCGTGAACAGGCCGAGCATGTTTCCCGCCTCGATGCGGCTGAGCGCCTTGATCTCCATCAGCCACGGGCCGCCCCACAATCCCCGCAGCACCAGCGAGGCCGCGAGCGACACCAAGGATAGCGCGATCAACCCGCGCAACGGTCGCGACAGGCCGATGCGCAGCACCTCGGCCATTTGCGACAGCGGCGAAGACCGGTCGGCCTGCGCGGCCGGCTGTTTCGGGACCAGCAGAGAACACGGCGACCGCCACCACCGCGCCGAAGCCTGCGGAGATCCAAAATCCCGCGCGCCAGCCCCAGAGTTCGACGACGAACGCCAGCGGGCTCGCCGACAACAGCATGCCTATATTGCCGATCGACAAGATGATCCCGGACCACAGGCCGAACCGCGCCGCCGACATCTGCTTGGCGGCCAGCGTCATCGGGCACATCAGCATGCCAGAAGTAGCGACCCCGAGCAGGAACTGGCCGAACAGAAAACTCTCAGGCCCCGTCGCCAATCCGGAGGCCAGCGCGCCGACAATGGTTCCGCACAGGAGACTTAAGAGAAACCGGCCGGAGCGCCGAAGCGATCCATCGCGGCGCCGACTGGAATCTCCGAGGCGGCGAAGGCGAAATGATAGATCGAGGTCAGGCTCGCCAACGTTTGCGGCGGCGTGCGGAAGTCGGCGGCCATCACGTCGAGGCTGATGGCCGGAATTGTCCGCAACAGCGTCGACAGCATGTGGCCGCAGGCCAGCGCCAGAAGCGCAAAAATCAGCGCGCGGATGCTGCTATCCGCGCCATCGGCCTTGCCGTCCATGAACCGTCTCGCCCCAAAATTGTTCGGGGCGAGGTATCACCATTATGGTGGAAACGCAAATCCGGCCCGGTTGCCCGATCAGCTCTTGTGGAACACCAGCGTCCGCAGCTCGATACTCTCACGCGGCGCAGCGTCGGCGGGCGTGGTTGGATCGATAAAGGCGGTATGCGGCCCGAACCGCGTGCGGCCGTCGGTTGCAAATCGTAGCACTTTAGCAGCAGCGCCTCGTCGGTCCGCATTTCCGGGATGTAGTACCAGCGATGGTTCGGATTGTATTTGACGGAGTAGGTTTCGCCGCTGCGGTTCGGATAGATCAGATCGGAGGCGACGAGATCGCCGGGCTCGACGGTCTGGCCGTCCGCCATCGCAAGCGGCGCATCGCGCAACGGTCCCCGGATCGGCCGCCAGACGTTGATGACCTGCACGCGCCCTTTCAGCAGTTCTTCGGCTTCATCGGGAAGATGCTCGCGAACGCGGTTGGCGCCCGATTTATCGGTCTGGTCGACATGGACGCGCGTCGCCGGCTGGCGCGGACCGGCGCCCCTGACATCTGCAACGCCCGCGACGCGCTTGCGCACCGTGTGGTCGAAGATGAAGACGCGGTCGGCCTTCAGCGTCGCCTTCAGGAAGGCCTCCACGGCGGGGTAA
>CAWFMW010000054.1:0-23814 GCA_963816815.1 uncultured Alphaproteobacteria bacterium | reverse complement strand
TTGCGGATGGTAGTGCCGGCGGGCGCATTGACGCTTCGTCGAATGTCCGCTTCGCGCCGCCAAGAATCGATTTAGGTTCGACGGACAATCTGAAGCGTTAGACCTAAAGCATTTTCCTTTCTTTTCAACGACTTGATCCGAGCATTCTATTGACGCGACCGGAAGAGACGCCCTTAGCCTGCAAATGTTAGTTCTGCGCACGTTCCACTTCACGCACGTGGAATGGTCAATCGCCGAGATTCCCGCGTTTGCGCCGCAAGCCGAACGGCGGCATTGGGGGCACCAAACCCCTGATAATTGCGCCGCTGCACGATCTCGAAGAAGAACCGCTCGTCGAACGTGTGGGTATAGATCTGGAAAAACTCGCCCTCCCCTTCGCGGTCGTAGAGGATCTGGTTGTCGCGAAGGGCTGCCATCGTCGCCGCGTCGAGATCGTATTTGGCTTCAATGTCGTCATAATAGTTGTCTGGAATTTTCAGGAAGTCCGCCCCCCGCGCCCGCATATCGGCAATCGTTGCAAAAATATCGGTGCACGAAAATGCTATGTGCTGGACCCCGGAACCGAAGAATTCGCTGATAAAGCGCGCGGAAAGCGTTCGCGTCGCCGACGACCCGTTGAGGATCATCCGTAGTTCCTGATTGCCGTTGATCAGCGCCTGGGATTGTACGAGCCCTACGGGATCGGCGATCTCCATCTGCGGCAGTCTCCGCAGATCAAGTATTCCTGTGTAGAACAACAGCCAGGACAGCATCTCGTCATAAGGCATCGACTGCGAGATGTGATCAACCGCGATGAGCCGATCGCTCGCGGGATCGCTGCGCAGCGCTTCGAAATCGGTGTCCCAGTTCTTGCCGGTATCCTCCAGAAAATACAGCAGACTGCCGCCGACACCCCGAATTGCGGGAATTTCAAGTTCGCCCGGTGCAACCGGCTGATAGAAAGTGTGCGCCCTGAGCGCTTCCGCCCGCGTCATAGCTCTTCCGGCATCGTCAACGCCGATCGCGATGGCACAGACGCCGGGCCCGTGCGCGACATAGTGCGAATGGGCAAAGCCATCCGGTTCGCAATTGATCACGAGTTCAATACCGCCCTGCGACCAGCGCTCCACGGTCTTGCTGCGATGGGAACCAGTCTTGCGAAAACCAAGTCGGCCGAACAGCGCAGACAGCTCGCTGGCTTTGGTTTCATCGAGGGCAAATTCGACGAAGGCGACGCCACGGCTCGGCACCCTTGGCGGCAGCCCAACTGCCGATCCGCCGGTCGCGCTCTGGGCCAGCTGATCCTCCAACAGAATGAGCGAACGCAGCCCGTCGGTCGCGGTACGGACCGCAGAGCCGGAGCGGAACTGATCGTTGAATATTTCCAGCGACAGAGGGCCGGAATAGCCGGTCGCGGCGACCGCCTCCATGAAGGCCCCCACCGGCAGATCGCCCTGGCCGGGGAAGCAACGGAAATGCCGGCTCCACGACAGCACGTCGAGGCCGAGCTTCGGCGCATCCGCAAGCTGGACCAGAAAAATTTTGTCCGCCGGGATCGACGGGATCGCGGTAACCGGAAACGCCGGCGCGAGTGCGTGAAAGCTATCAAGAATGAGCCCGATCGATTTGTGATCGGCGCGTCGCACGATCTCCCAGGCGTCGCGATAGTCGTTGACGTGACGCCCCCACGCCAGAGCCTCGAAGCCCACGCGCAGTCCCCGCGGGGCCGCCAATTCACCAAGCGCACGGAAATCCGCAGCCGCCCGATCGATTCCCCCCAGCGAGGCGGGCGAGACATTACTGCAGATCAGCAGCAAATCGGTCCCAAGTTCCTGCATCAGGTCAAACTTACGCTGCGCGCGAACGAAATTGCGCCCGCGCTGCGGCTCAGGCATGCCCTCGAAATCGCGGAACGGCTGGAATGCGCAAATCGCCAGACCGAGATCGCGGCAGGCCTCCCCGACGTCGCGAGGGCTGCCGTTGAACGACAACAGGTCATTCTCGAAGATCTCGACCTCGTCAAATCCGGCGCCGGCGATAGCGCGGAGTTTTTCGTCGAGCGAACCGCTCAGCGAGACCGTGGCGATCGAGCGTTTTGCCATGCGATTTGCTCCAGGACGTGTCGAGGCGAAATACCGGAACGGGTTCGTACCACCCCGAACACAGCTTCAACGACAGCAAGCCGGTTCAGGATAGAGCATCCACGATCCAAGACAATTACCTAGAGGTGCAGAAAGCCTAACATCAGGCTATCTTTTCGGAACCCGCAAGGCAGCCTTCGGTGAGCCGCTTCGACCGAGCCCGCCGGCTTGCATTTCCAAACGCAAGCAATTGATGAAATGTTCGGTGTAAAGCGACAGCGGCGCGCCGCGCTTTACTGCGATGTAAGTATCGAATTTGGTGGGTTCGACGATCCGCAGCAGTTCGACACCGGGAAAGCCGCCATGGGCGACGGTGAATTGATCGATGACGGCGATACCGAGCCCTGCCTTGACCAGCGCGCAGACTGTCGTGCCGAACCGCGCACGGATGGTTATGTCGTACTTGAGCTTCTTGCGGGCAAAGATCTCGGCCATGATGCGCCCGTAGGGATCGGTCGGATCAATGCCAATCAGCGGATAACGAATGATTTCCGCCGCAGAGACTTGCTTGCTGCCTGCAAGTTGGTGCCCGACCGGTACGATGCAAAACAACTCCCCGGACGCAAGCGGCAGGAAGTCGAGGCTGGAGTGATCGAGCCGATAGCTCATGGCAACACACTCTCCTCTGTCGAGTAGAAGAAAATCGATGGCCTCCTCGATCTTGAGCACGTTGATGTCGATTCGCAGGTCGGGATAACGCCGCCGCACCCGCTCGATCGCGCGAGGCACCATGACTTGCGAGATACTCGGGACCGAACCGATGCGCAACTCGGACAACGCGCCGTGTCCGATCTTGGAGATGATCTCGGTGAGATCATCGACCTTCTTATAAACACCATTGATCTGTTCAAAAATATTCCGTGCTTCCGGGGTCGGGAAGTAACGCCCGCCCTGGCGCTGGAAGAACCTGATGCCGAGCGATCTCTCGGTATATTTCACCAGCCGGCTGATACCCGGCGCTGACACGTTGAGCAGCTTGGCTGCGCCGCCAATGGTGCCTGTCACCATGACCGCCCGGATAACCTCGACTTGGCGCAGCGTCATCATTTGCCCGAAACCCTAGCCATTCATCAACGGTGGTGCGCCGGCACTTGGAACTCTTCCAGAGGGGAGCGAAGCCACAGGTCGATCGATCTCATCCGAAAATTGCCCGCAATTGATATTGACCACAAGCCTGTATCGGCAAATGATGTGCACCTTGCGCATACATCGCCCCAGAACGATCCGGGGTTTTGTTTTCATTTGTATCGATCTCGCGAGGCTGTCCGTTCAGGATTGAACTCGCGGTTTAGACTTTGCGCCGACGATTGCACAAAGCCCGACCTCGCCATGTCTGCGGCGTTGGGCACCACGAGCAAGTCTATAAAACGTATTGCGCTGGAAATCATCACTGCATCGGCGTGACTCGGTCTGCAACGCAACCGCCCGGATTCCGAGACCCGATGAGAAGCAAGTCGTCGTTGCTCTCGATCTCCATGAGCGGGAGCAGCCAAACGTTGCAAGTTGGCAAATTAACATAATGTTCTGTTTCTCGCATAACTGGGTAATTGTGTTACGCCGCTGAGGGACTAATCTGACGCTGCGTTCGACCAGCGTCGCATCGAAACCGATAGTCGAATTCAAATTCATCAACTTTGAACTGGGAAGACGAGACGAAACAAACGCTCGGAGAGCTCTCCGCAATTATCAAAGAAGCCCGCCAAAGGGCCTTTCAGCAAACCCAGAATTGGGAGGAAACGGTATGGCAAGCTCATCTGCTCAAAGCGAACATGCTAAGAGTCAATCGAAGAAGGCCGCCGCCAGCGGATGGATCGGATCGGCGCTCGAATATTACGACTTCTTCATTTATGCGACGGCAGCGTCGCTGGTATTTCCGCAGATATTTTTCCCCTCGGAGAATCCTACCGTCGCTATCGTCGCTTCGCTGGCGACATACGGTGTCGGTTACGTTGCACGGCCTATCGGCGCGTTCTTTCTCGGACACTGGGGCGATACCCATGGTCGGAAGACCGTACTGATCCTCTGCATGTTCCTGATGGGCATCTCCACGATGCTGGTCGGTCTCCTGCCCACATATCAGCAGGTCGGAATGCTGGCGCCGGTGCTTCTCGTTGTCTTGCGTCTTATCCAGGGCTTCGCAGTCGCCGGAGAAATATCCGGAGCCAGTTCAATGATCCTGGAACATGCTCCATTTGGCCGGCGCGGATTTTATGCGAGCTTTACCCTGCAAGGCGTACAGGCCGGGCAAATTCTTGCGGCGGCAGTTTTCCTGCCACTGGCGCACTACATGCCTACCGAGGCGTTCAATAGCTGGGGTTGGCGGATACCCTTCCTGCTCAGCTTCTTTGTCATCGTCGCCGGTTACATCATCCGTCGTGAAGTTGAAGAGACGCCGGCGTTCGCCAAAGAAGACAGAGAGGGCAAGGTTCCGAGAGCGCCGATTGTCCAGGCCGTCCAGCACAGCTGGAAGGACATGCTTCGTGTCATCTGCATGGCGCTCATGAACGTCATCCCTGTGGTCGCCACCATATTCGGCGCGGCTTACGCGGTCCAACCGGCATACGGAATCGGCTTCGAGAAGGATGTCTACCTGTGGATCCCCGTCCTCGGCAACATGCTCGCCGTGTTCGTCATCCCGATCGTCGGCAACTTGTCCGACAAGGTCGGCCGCAAGCCACCGATCATCGTGGGCGCTCTTAGTTCTGGATTGCTTGCCTTCGGCTATCTCTACGCAATCAGCATCATGAACGTGCCGCTGGCAATCTTCATGTCGCTGTTGATGTGGGGCGTCGTCTACCAGGGCTACAACGCCATCTTCCCGAGCTTCTACCCCGAACTGTTCCCAACACGAACCCGGGTCTCGGCGATGGCGATATCCCAGAACATCGGGACAACGATCACGGCTTTGCTTCCCGCACTGTTTGCGGCCGTGGCACCTCCTGGCTCGGCCAACATTCCCCTTACCGTCGGGGCAATCGCCTTCGGCATCACGGTGATCGCCGCACTGGCGGCTGTGACTGCCCGGGAAACCTACAGGGTCAACATCAACGATCTTGGAAATCCCAACGCCGTTCCGATGCCGAAGGCAGACTATGAGAGGATGCGAGCTCAGGTCGCAAGTGGAGCAGCCGTCGCTCCGACGTGATCGCTGCACGCCTGGAGAGTCGATCAAGAACCGCAAAGTCGATGCGATTGCGCGGTGCACTCGCCCAACTATGAAGCTGCCGCCTTCGAAGCAAATTGAACGAAGGCGGCAGCAGGCTCCCGGTAATTTAACCAGATGCAAGAGGTTACGGTAGCATGACACCCCAAGCCGAGTTTCACCAACGCGATCGCGATCTTCACCCTGCGGCCCACACGCCCGTCTACAAGACGAGCGTACTGCGCTCACCGCGAATTCCCCTTTGGTCTCTGCAGAACTCGCTATCGGAGGTCACCGGCCCGATCTTTTCACCCGACGAACTCGGTCCGCTCGATAACGATCTCGTCGTCAATTATGCCAAACAGGGCGAGGCGATCGGCGAGCAGACGATCGTCCACGGCTACGTACTCGACGGCAATGGCCAACCGGTCGCCAACACGCTCGTCGAGGTATGGCAGGCCAACGCCGGCGGACGTTACCGCCACCGCAACGACACCTACATCGCGCCGATCGACCCGAATTTCGGTGGCTGCGGCCGGATGCTGACGGATGAGCGGGGCTATTACTTCTTCCGCACGATCAAGCCCGGCGCATACCCGTTTCGAAATCGCATTAACAGCTGGCGACCGGCCCACATCCATTTTTCGGTGTTCGGAACCGGCTTTGCGCAAAGATTGATAACCCAGATGTATTTCGAAGGAGATCCGCTGATCCCCCACGATTCCATCATCGCAACCATCCCCGACAAGTCGGCGGCAGATCGTTTGACAGCAAGGCTCGACCTCAATGCATCGCGCCCGCTGGAGTGCCTCGCCTACCGCTTCGACATTGTGCTGCGTGGACGCCGACAGACCTTGTTCGAAAACAAGCTTCAGGGAGGCTGACATGACATCGACCCCCTTCATTCCTTCCTATCTGCCGGAAACGCCGTCACAAACCGCCGGCCCCTACGTACACATCGGTCTCATACCGGAGCAGGCAGGCTTTGAGATCTTCGAGAACAACTTTGGTGGCGATATCGCTGGTGCAGATGTCGCGGGTCAACGCATCCTCATCGAGGGACGAATCTTCGATGGAGCGGGTCACGTTACAAAGGACGTCCTGATCGAGACCTGGCAAGCGAATGCGGCCGGGCGATACAATCATCCGGCGGACACTCAGAATAAAACCCTCGACAACAGCTTCCGCGGGTGGGCTCGGACCGGGACGGACTTCACCACCGGACTTTACACGATCCGCACCATCAAGCCGGGTAGCGTGGCGGGTCGTAAGGGCCGCAAGGCGATGGCGCCTCACGTCAATTTTTGGCTGGCCTCCCGCGGCATCAATATCGGCCTCGCGACGCGCATGTATTTTGGCGATGAGGAAGCGGCGAATTCCGATGATCCGGTCCTGAACATTATCGAGCAGCCGGAACGGCGCAGGACCCTGATAGCGCCGCGATCGGAGCGAGACGGTGCAGTCGTCTACACATTCGACATTTATCTGCAGGGCGATCGGGAGACGGTGTTCTTCGACGTTTGAGAATCCTTGAGATCGTTCGTTAAAAACATAGAGGGAGGACGACTTGGCGACAGAAAAGGAAATCCTGGCATCCGTGAGGCCCGGCAAGCCGCCTGCCGATTGTCCGGTGATTGGAACGTGGCAGCTGTGCAGCTATGTCCGCGAACGCCTGTCGGACGGACATCGCCACAATCAATTCGGAGAAGCCCCGGTTGGCTATATCGGCTACGCTCCGGACGGCAGGATGTACGCCATATTCACGCGCGATGATCGCGTCGTACCGCGCGACGTGGTGCCGACCGACGAGGAAGGCGTGGAACTGCTCGGCACGATGGTCGCCTATGCCGGCACGTTTTCCTTGGGCGAGAATGTGGTGGTTCATCACATCGACACGTCGTGGAACCAGGCATGGACGGGCACCGATCAGATCCGGCACTTCGTGCTGGCGGGCGACATGCTGACGATCACGACGGCTCCCTACAAGAGCTACAAGGACGGCACCATGGGCCGATCGATCCTCGTCTGGAACAGGGTGAAATAATGCCCCGGCCTTCCGCTACAGGAGATTTCCGATGAGCGACCTGTTTGGGATCGAAGGGGCGCATGTGCTGGTCACGGGCGGCTCAAGCGGCCTTGGGCGGTTCTTCGCAACCTTCCTCGCACAACGGGGCGCACGGGTGACTGTTGCCGCGCGTCGCCTCGAGGCACTGTCCAAAACGGTCGATGATATCTCGGCCGCCAAGGGCCACGCCCAAAGCGTGGTGATGGACGTCACCAACGCAGCGAGCATCGAGAGCGCGCTGGACACCGCCGAAGCGCGTTTCGGTCCGGTTGAGATTGTCATCAACAACGCCGGCGTGACGGCGACCCGACCCGCCCTGCAGCAGGACGAAGCCGACTGGGACAAGGTTATCGATACCAATCTGAAGGGAGTCTGGCTGGTCGCGCAGGCCAGCGGACGTCGCATGGTCGCGCATGAAGTGAAGGGCTCGATCGTCAATGTGGCCTCGATCCTTGGGCTGCGGGTTGCAAGCTCCGTCGCGCCATATGCCATCTCGAAGGCCGGCGTAGTGCAGATGACCAAGGCGCTGGCGCTCGAATGGGCGCGCTACGGCATTCGTGTGAACGCACTTGCGCCCGGCTACTTCGAAACCGAACTCAACGACGATTTCTTCCGGGAGGCCGCGGGACAGGCTCTCATCAAGCGGATTCCGCAGCGCCGGCTTGGCGAATTGCGGGAGCTCGAAGGTCCGCTTCTGTTGCTGGCTTCGAAGGCTGGTTCCTACATGACCGGAAGTGTGATCGTCGCAGACGGCGGCCACATGGTTTCGACTCTTTGAATGGTGGCTTCTTACGGACTTCAACGCTTCAGCGAAGCAAGGGTGATGATCCAATGAACGCAGACACGCATCCTTTCGAGGCCAATCTGGACCGGCATCCGTCCAATTACATACCTTTGTCGCCGGTCAGCTTCCTGACCCGCGCAGCGAGTGCCTTCGCCAACAAACTGGCCGTGATCGACGGCGAGCGTCGATATACCTATGCGCAACTGCTTGATCGCTGTACCAGGCTCGCATCCGGGCTGGCGCAGCTCGGGGTCAAGCGGCTCGATACCGTGGCGATCATTGCATCGAACATTCCGGAGATGATCGAAGCGCATTTTGCCGTACCGATGCTTGGAGCTGTCCTCAATCCGCTGAATACCCGCCTCGACGCTGCGAATATCGCTTTCTCACTCATGCATGGAAGCGCCAAGGTCTTGATTGTCGACGCGGAGTATGCGCCGCTGGTCCGGCAGGCGTTGCAACAGGTCGATCGAGAGATCATCGTCATCGATATCGCCTCTCTCGATGGAGCGGTCGCGCCACTCGGCACGCATCCCTACGAGGCGCTCCTTGCCGCCGGCGATCCGAACTTTGACTGGCCTGGCATTACCGATGAATGGCAGTCGCTATGCCTGCTTTACACGTCGGGGACCACCGGCGACCCAAAAGGCGTCGTCTATAGCCATCGCGGCGCCTATCTTTCGGCGCTCGGCAACGGCTTTAGCTTCGGACTCACATTCGATAGCATTTATCTTTGGACACTGCCGATGTTCCACTGTTCCGGGTGGTCTTATCCCTGGGCAGTCGTTGCCGCTGGCGGCACGCAGATATGTCTTCGCAAGGTCGAGCCTGCCCAGATCTTCCGGTTGATCGCAGAACACCGGGTCACGCATCTCTGCGGCGCGCCGATCGTGCTGAACATGTTGGCTCACGCGCCCGTCGATCAAAGGGTGCCGTTCCAGCACACAGTCACGGTTGCCACCGGTGGCGCGGCGCCGCCCTCTGCCGTCTTCCGGTCCATGGAAGCCCTCGGCTTTCGGGTTACGCACCTTTATGGGGCTACCGAGACCTACGGGCCCGCGACTTCCTGCGTTTTCCAGCCAGAGTGGAGAGCGCTGCCGGATGATGAGCGCTTTGCCAGGATGGCGCGGCAAGGCGTTGCCTATCCCATGGTCGAGGCGGTTACGGTCGCTGATCCCAAGACAATGCTCCCGGTTCCGCGCGATGGCGCGACCGTCGGCGAGATCATGGTGCGCAGCAACACCGTGATGAAGGGATATCTCAAAAACGAAGCTGCAACGGCAAAGACCCTCGTCGGAAACTGGTGCCTCTCCGGCGACCTCGCCGTCCGGCATCCCGATGGTGCGATCGAGATCAAGGACCGCTCCAAGGACATCATCATCTCAGGCGGAGAAAATATATCGAGCCTTGAGGTCGAAGAGGTGCTCACGCAGCACCCTGCAGTGATGCTGGCGGCCGTCGTCGCCCGTCCCGACCCGAAGTGGGGTGAGACTCCTTGCGCATTCCTCGAACTCAAGCCAGGCGCGGCGCAGCCCGAAGACAAAGAGGTCCTTGCCTTTTGCCAGGCGCGGCTGGCGCGTTTCAAGGTGCCAAAGGTTTTTATCTACGGCCCGCTGCCAAAGACATCGACCGGAAAGATTCAAAAGTTTGTGCTCCGCGATCAAGCGGGCGCGTTGTGAACAAGGGACCCGATAGCGCGAAAGCGCATCGCAGGGTGGGGCGCCCACCGGCTGGACGTTCCAGGACGATGCAGTACGCCGACGTCAACGGTATCGAAATAGCCTACGATGTCCGTGGCTCGGGGCCGCCGCTTGTTCTCGTCATGGGCTATCGGCTCAGTTCGCTGGCATGGCCGCTCGACTTCATCGAAGCGCTGGCGGAGCGATTTACCGTAGTTCTTTTTGACAATCGCGGGACCGGTACGAGCGGCAAGCCCACATTCGGCTATGAAATATCAAATATGGCCAGGGACGTGGGCGGCCTTTTGGACCATTTGAAGATTGCCCGCGCCAATATCCTCGGATATTCGATGGGAGGCGCTATCGCGCAAGAGTTTGTTCGGCAATTTCCTGATCGCGTCTTGGGTCTGGTGCTTTGCGCGACGATGTGCGGCGGTCCGCGCGCAGTATACGCGCCACCGCCCGTCGTCCGGGTAATGCGCGAGCTCGACGGATTGAAGCCGGAGGAAATCGCTCGGCGGATCTGGGAAGTGACTTATTCGCCAGGATATCTCGAGAAGTACCAAAAACTAGCCGAAGATCAGATGCGACGCGAGATCGCTGCCCCAACCCCTTTGCACGCCGCCGATCTACAATTTCAGGCGTTTGCAGAATTCGATTGCTCCAAAGCGCTTCCGAACATCAAAGCCCCGACTCTCGTGCTGACCGGCGATCTCGACCGGTTGGTATCGCCGCAGAACTCCAAATTCATCGCAAGTCACATTCCAGGGGCGAGCCTGATCGTTATTCCCGGCTGCGGTCATCGAATGATGTGGGAAGCAACCGATGAATGTATCAGGTTCGTCACGGAATTCCTGACCGGCGTTTCCGAAGAGCGTCTCGGCGGCCTGGCTTCACTTGTCTCGCAAGACGGCGACGACACGCTGGCAGATTTCGTCGGCTTTTTCGCACCAGCAGTCGACCTTTTTACGAACTGGCCGTGGATGCTGGCAGGAGCCGGCGTCGATACGATGACAATCGCCCGGCAGTCGATCTATTTCGGAGGCAAGGCTCAGTTTGGCGACGGCAAACCAATTATCCTCGTCCCGGACTTCAGCAGCAATCTGCCTTTCCTGGTGCTCGCCGATTGGCTCAAGGTGCTCGGCTATCGTCCGGCGACTACGGGCCTGTCCGTGAATGTGGACGACCCATCGGTCACGGATTTGATGCGCGCCGTTACCAGAAGGATCGGCAGAAAGGCGGTGCTGGTAGCTGCCACCTCCGCAGTCCGGCTCGCATCGGCGATGGCCGAAGCCCACAAGGGGTCGGTGTCCGACATCGTCGTGCTCAATGCCTCCAGCCACCCTGCCATGCCCCCCGGCATTCGATCCCATTACATCTCGTCCGGCTGGTCGCTGCTTCCTGCCATGGCCACGTTGCCGCAAGTTTTGCGAAACATTCGAATCGAACTGATCGAAGCATCGGAGTCACCATGAACCGCCTCGTCTACGTATTGAACGGTCCCAACCTTAATCTCCTTGGCAAACGGCAGCCTCACATCTACGGCCACGAAACTCTTGCAGATGTCGAGGCCGACTGCCAAAAG
This sequence comes from uncultured Alphaproteobacteria bacterium, assembly GCA_963816815.1. Taxonomy (GTDB): domain Bacteria; phylum Pseudomonadota; class Alphaproteobacteria; order Rhizobiales; family Xanthobacteraceae; genus Bradyrhizobium. The sequence goes on along the minus strand of CAWFMW010000054.1, from coordinate 12,439 downwards.
GTCGCCAGCGAACACAGCCTTGAACTTCGCTTCCACCAATCCAATCGAGAGTACGAGATCATCGACTGGATTCATCAGGCAAGAGAAGTTGCGTCCGGCATTGTAATTAATCCTGCCGCGTTCACGCATACGTCGGTCGCGATCCTCGACGCACTGAACGCTTTTGAAGCGACGGTCATCGAGGTCCACATCTCGAACGTCCACAAGCGCGAGGAATTCCGCCACCACTCCTATGTCTCGCTTCGCGCCGATGGCGTGATCGCAGGATTTGGAACCCAAGGCTATACGCTGGCGCTGCGCCGGCTTGCGCATCTGCTCGACAAGCCCGCCACAAAATGAATCCGGATACGGGGCGGCGTCGAAGCGGCCTCCGTTTTCTTGCATAGCTGTACTGATTTACTAGAGGAAAAACGCCAATGCCGATCAGCGGACGCACAAAGCTCATTGCCCATCTCGGCTATCCGACCGAGAGCTTCAAGGCACCCATGATCTACAACCCCTATTTCGAGAAGTACGACATTGACGCCGTTGTCGTTCCGATGGGCTGCAAGGCCGAGGACTACACGGATTTTCTCAAGCTTGTGTTCAAGCTTTCCAATATCCATGGTGCGCTTGTCACGATGCCGCACAAAGTAACCACGATCCCGTTACTGGATGAGGTCATGACCACAGCGAAGGTCGCGGGCGCGTGCAACGCAATCCGCCTCGGCCCGGGCGGCACCCTTGTCGGCGACATGTTCGACGGCGAAGGTTTTGTTCGCGGCATTCTGCGCAAAGGCCGGGTGTTGGCAGGTGCGCGCGCGCTTGTGGTCGGGAGCGGCGGCGTCGGCTCTGCGATTGTCGCGTCGCTGGCCAAGGCTGGCGTGGCCGAGCTTGCACTGTTCGATGCATATCCTGCTACAATGAACGGTTTGGCAGAGCGTTTGCGTACCTATTATCCGGCGTTGAAGATCGAGGTTGGCTCCAGGGATCCGGCCGGATTCGATGTTGTCGTCAACGCGACACCCCTTGGCATGAAGGACGGCGACCCGCTGCCCATGGACGTTGATCGAATTGCACCCTCAACCTTCGTCGGCGAAGTCGTGATGAAACAGGAAATTACGCCATTCCTGGCAGCTGCAAAGTCGCGTGGCTGCGAAATCCAGATCGGCACCGACATGCTGTTCGAGCAGATTCCGGCCTATCTCGAGTTCTTCGGCTTTCGCACGACCACACCGGACGAACTCCGCGCCGTTGCGCAGATCAACTACTAGAAAGAACGACTTTGGGGAGTGGGCATTCCATAGCCGACCGTCCGCTTTGCGCCAATAGCGCACGCTCATTGATTGTCATGAGTAGGAATTCGCTGGCCCCTGGCCCTCCGGTTCGCACCACCTAGGGACGGCAATCCCCATGCGTTGACGACGCTCGTAGCGCGATCGCATTCGGCGCTGTTGGTCGGTTTCCCTTGCTCTGTTATCCATTTGACCCTCGCGGGGCCAGTATCCATATTGAGACGGAAGAATCGGATGAAGCCCTGCCGTTTCGGACAAGCCGCGGCCGGATATCCCGGGCGGTATCATTTGCGCAAATGGTTTCGTTCGGGAGTCCTATGACGACACTGTCCATCCTCGATCTCGTCCGCGTTACCGAAGACACCGATGCGCGCGGCGCCCTCGACAACGCCCGCGATGTTGCGGTTCATGCCGAAGCTTGGGGCTATCGCCGCATCTGGGTGGCGGAGCATCACAACATGCCGGGCATTGCCAGCGCCGCGACTTCGGTCGTGGTCGGTCATATCGCAGCCGGAACCAAATCCATCCGCGTCGGCGCGGGCGGTATCATGCTTCCCAACCATGCACCCTATGTCATCGCCGAGCAGTTCGGGACGCTCGCGCGGCTGTTTCCAGGCCGCATCGACCTTGGACTCGGCCGCGCGCCCGGGACCGACCAGCTCACATTGCGCGCTTTGCGCCGCACGCCTGAGTCTGCCGAAAACTTTCCGCAGGACGTTCTCGAGGTGCAGGCCTTCCTGGCGCCGGCCGGTCCCAATCAGCGTATTCGGGCCATCCCGGCGGCAGGAACGGAAGTGCCGTTGTGGATTCTGGGATCGAGCAACTTTGGCGCGATGCTGGCGGCCGAACTCGGGCTTCCCTATGCCTTCGCCTCGCATTTCGCGCCCGAATTGCTGATTCCTGCGCTGCAGATTTACCGCAGCCGCTTCAAGCCTTCCGAGCAGCTTGAGCGCCCCTATGCAATGGTGGGCATCAACATCATCGCCGCCGGCAGCGATGACGAGGCGCGCCGGCTGGCGACGACGCAGCAGATGTCATTCACGAACATCTTCCGCGGCGCGCGCGGCCTGAGCCAGCCGCCGATCGACGACATTGAGAGCTACTGGTCGCCTGCGGAAAAAACCCAGGCGATGAGCATGCTGGCGCGCTCCATCGTCGGCTCACCGGATACGGTTCGTGCGGGCATCGATGCGCTTATTGCGGAAACAGGCGCCGACGAGCTCATGATCGTGTCCGATGTTTACGATCACACAAAGCGGCTACGCTCCTTCGAGCTGATCGCCGGTGCCGCAGGTATCGCCTAGAAACTTTATCCCTTTCGTAGCGCGCGTCGTCCCTAGATCAGCCTTCCGACCACCACGGATATTGACTGGGCATGTCGCTGGTGACCTTGCCGGGAAATGCCGGCGGTCGCTTTTCGAGGAATGACGCGACGCCCTCACGGACGTCGGCATGAGCGCCACGCTCTCTCGAAATGGCGCCGTCGATCGCCAGCAGGCCGAATGGGTCGGGTGCGCCGGCGAAGCGCCACAGCATCTGCCGGGTGAGCGCGACCGAGACGGCTGAGGTCTCCGAGGTCAACTCGCGCGCGATTTCTTTGGCCCGGGCTAGGAGATCCGCGGGCTCGGTCAGCTCGCTGACCAGACCGCCACTCAACGCTTCGTCGGCAGCAAAAATTCGTCCCGAGATCGCCCAGCGCAGCGCCTGCGGCAGTCCTACCAGTTTCGGCAGAAACCAGGCGCTGCCAGCCTCGGGAACGAGGCCGCGACGCGCGAAGATAAAGCCGATCTTGGCGCCCTTGGCAGCAATGCGCACGTCCATCGGCAGCGTCATGGTGATGCCGATGCCAACCGCCGGCCCGTTGATCGCGGCAATCGAGGGTTTTCGGCAGCGAAAAATCGCATCGACAAAGCCGCTGCCGGACCGCGGCGAACCGCTCGCCGGCCTGTTGCCGAACACACCGGCGCCGTGCTCGCCCGAGGTATCGAAACTGGCCGCGCCGCCAGAAACGTCGGCGCCGGCGCAGAAGGCGCGGCCCGAACCGGTCACGACGATAGCGCGAACGCTGTCGTCGATGTCGGCGGCGCGAAACGCAGCCTCGATCTCCGAACCCATCGCGCCGGTATAGGCGTTGAGCTTGTCCGGGCGGTTGAGCGTGATGACCATGACCGAATCGTCGATCTCACAGGTGATGTGGCTGTAGGCCGCGGTTGGCTGCTGGTCCATGATGGCTTTCCTTCCCTGCTCAGATCGAGCGTCCGATGCCTTGCCAGAACGGTTCCTTCAATTTGCGCTTGAAGATCTTGCCGGTATCCTCGCGCGGCAGCGCGTCGGAAAACTCGATCCGCTTTGGGATTTTGTAACCGGCGAGCCGCGACTTCAAATCCGCGCGAATCGCCTCAGGGTCCAGCACGACGCCGCCGGCCGGCTGGATGAAGGCACAGACCTTTTCGCCGAACTCCTCATCCGGAATGCCGAACACCGCGCAGTCCGCGACGCCGGGCACCTTCATCAGTTCGGATTCGATTTCGGCCGGATAGATATTAGTGCCGCCGAAAATGATCATGTCACCGGCGCGGCCCGACAGATACAGGTACCCGTCATCGTCGAAGAAGCCGACGTCGCCGGTCGCGACCAACCGCCCGCGCGCCGACTTGCCGCGCTTGTCGGGATCGCCGTGATAGGTGAATTCCGGATACTGATCGCGGCCGCAGACGATTTCACCTGACTGCCCAGACGGCAGTGCCCTGCCCCCTTCGTCCATGATCACGACATCGCAGCCGGCCATCCGCCGGCCCACCGTGCCGGGATGGGCGAGCCATTCGGCGGAGTCGCAGTAGGTCACCGCGCCGACTTCGGTCGAACCGTAATGCTCCGTTATGATCGGGCCCCACCAGTCGATCATGCCGCGCTTGACGTGCGGCGGACAGGGCGCGCCGACGTGCATCACATGCACGAGGCTCGACAGGTCGTAGCGCGCTTTGGTCTCGGCGGGAAGCGCCAGCAGGCGCACGAACATGGTCGGCACTACAAGCGCATGGGTGACGCCGTGCTGTTCGATCGTCCGCAGCATCCGCTCCGGCTCGAAGCGCGGCTCGACGATCAAATTGGCGCCCATGTTGTAGAAGGAAAACATCCAGCCATTGGGGCTGGAGTGATAAGCGGGGCCCGGAATCTGGAGCACCACTTCGCCGAGCCGGCCGGCAAAATCGGTCAGGCCGCCCAACGTCCGCATCGTCTGCTGGTTGACCAGCACCTGCTCCGGCGTCGGCGGCTGTCGGCGCACGCCTTTGGGCTTGCCCGTGGTGCCCGACGTGTAGATCATCGAGCCCGGCGAGGTCGGGAATGGCGGTGTCGCCGGCTCAAAGCCGGCCAACCAGCTTAGCCAGTCGGTGACGCCTGATGGCACTTGGGCAGCCGTCTCATCGATCCGATAGGGCGCCCGCAGGCTGTGCGGCGTTTCCGCGACGATCACAGTGACCGACGCCGGAACGACTTCGCCAATGCCGCGCCACAGATCGGCATGGATCACGAGCACCTTGGCGCCGGAATTTTCGAGCACGTAACGAGCTTCGTCCGGCGTGTTGTGCCAGTTGACCGGCACCACATAGGCGCCACAAAACCCCGCCGCGAGCGAGGCTTCCATGAACGCAAAATCGTTGCGCATGTAGACCGCGACCACGTCGCCGGGCCCGACGCCGAGGCTGGCGTAACCTCGCGCCGCGCGCCGCGCCCGCTCGTCGATCGCTGCCTTGGCCTCTACACGGTCGCCAATCCTGACCCACGAATCCATCGCCTGTTCCTGAACTAGCGGCCAGTGAATACCGGCTCGCGCTTTTCGAGAAAACTGCGCACGCCCTCGCGGTGATCCTCGGTGTCGAACAGTTTGTAGATCACCTCGATGGCCCAGCTTCCGGTCTCGCGCGGATCGCCATGGGTGGTGCGGCGCAGGCCTTCCTTCATGAAGCGTAGCGCCAGCGGCGAATTGCGCGCGATACGACCAGCCAGATTCATTGCCTTCGGCATCAAGTCGCCATGTAGCGTCACCTCGCTGACGAGGCCGATACGGCCGGCCTCGGCGGCGTCGATCACATCGCCGGTGTAAAGCAGTTCAGCCGCCTTGGCGGGGCCGACGATGGCCGGCAGCCGCAGCAAGCCGCCGACGTCGCAGATCAGGCCGCGCCGGATGAACAATTCGGCAAAATTGGCTTTCTCCGACGCAAGGCGGATATCGGCGTACAGCGCCAGTTCCATGCCCCAGCCTACCGCGGAGCCGTTTACCGCGGCGATAACGGGAAGTTCGCACTCCAGCGCCGCCATCGCCGCCGGAGTCGGCGGACGACGCACCGTCGCTGGCGGCGCCTTCTTCTCGCCGGTCATCATCTCCTTGACGTCCTCGCCGGAGCAGAACGCGGGATCGGCGCCGGTAACAACGACGCAGCGCACCAGCGGATCGCCGGACGCGGTTCGGAATGCCGACTCAAGCTCATCATAAGCGCGGCGGTTCAGCGCATTGCGCCGCTCCGGCCGGTTGAGCGTGATCAGCGCGACATGGTCGCTCACGTCATACTTCAGACACTGGAATTCATTCGGCGGGATGGTCGGTTTTGCGCTCATCGCGATGCGTTCTCCCTCTGCCTTGCTTGCAGGCGCCACCACGTCCGCGGCACGCGCCTTTCAAAATCAGTCATTCGGTACCATCACCGTCTCCGACATGACCGGGCCGATCTTGTCGAAGCTCGTGCCATTGAAGCGGAGCATCTGCATCTGGGTAATCGGGAAATAATTGGTCGGGCTGGTGTTGACCAGGATGCCATCGAACAGCAGGCCGAATTTGAGGTCCTTCAGATTGGCCGCCTGCTTCATGATATTCTCGCGCGACAGGTCATCGCCGCATTGTTCGAGCACCTTGTGCAGCACTTGCGAGGCGAGAAAGCCGTAGGCGTTCTGGCCGTTGGCGGTTTCGCCGTCGGGATTGTACTGCTTCATGAAGGCCAGATATTCCTGCACCCCGGGGTCATCGACGTATTTGGGGTCGGTCGGCTCCTTGATCGACGTGGCGGTGATCAGGCCGGTCGAGTTCTCGATTCCGGCGGGTTTTAGCACGGTCGAAATCGACGCGGCGGTGGTGTTGATGAAGTGCACCGGCTTCCAGCCGAGCTCGGCCACTTTCCGGATCGCCAGCGCGCCGAACCGCGGCGTCGAGAAGTTGACGAAGATATCGGCGCCGGATGCCTTCAGCTTGCCGATCTGCGAATCGATGGTCGGCTCGGAACTGTCGTAGGAGGCTTCCGCGACGATCGTGGTCTTGGCCTTGTCGCCGAGCGCGCTCTTGAACCCGCCGTAGATATCGCGGCCGTAATCGTCATTCGGGAACAGCACCGCGACTTTGCCGGCGGGATAATTCGCCAGAATGTATTTGGCGTAGATCGCGCTCTCGATCCGGTAGACCGAGGTCGAGAATCCCATCGTCCAGGGAAAGTTCTTGGGGTCACCGAACTTGGACGCGCCGGTGGCGGCAAGGAGCTGCGGCACCTTCCTGATGTTCATGTACTTCATGATGGCGGCGTTCGACGGCGTGCCCACCGCCTGAAAGATCGCCAGGACCTCGTCCTGCTCGACCAGCTTGCGCGCCTGCTCGACCGCTTTGGCCGGGCTGTAGGCGTCGTCATAGGAGATGAACTGGATCTTGCGCCCGTTGATGCCGCCTCTGTCGTTGAGCATGCGCATATAGGCGGCTTCGGTCTTGGCGAAGGCGCTGTAGGCGGAAGCCGGGCCGCTGTAGGGAGCGAGGTTGCCGATCTTGATGTCGGACTTGTCCCCGGCGCTTGCGCTCGACAGCGGCGGCAGTGCAATCGCGAGGCCGGCGAGCAGGACGCAGGCGTGCGACGCCCGCCACGATGGGTTGCGCAAGCGCATGGCATTTCCTCCGGGCGGCTGACCCGCCTTCGCTTATGGCTCGGCGTACGGCGGCGCCGGCGCGGACCCGCGAAACGGCCCGCCCGTCCCGCATGACACAATTCCGGCGCGCAAGGCAAGTTAAATTGACACTGACATCAATGTCAGTTAGCGCTTGCTCAACCGATGGTGTGAGCCAACACACGCCTCACCAAATAAAAAAGGGAGCCGGACGTGCCAGGAAAACGACGCATCACGCGGTCGGCTGCCGTGCGCCGCGGCGCGCTGCCCGGCGAATTGCGGCGCACCCGTAATTCCGCCGAGACCACCGAACAATTGCTGCTCGATGCCGCCAAGCGGGTGTTCGCCCAGAAGGGCTACATCCGCGCTACCGTGCAGGACATCATCGAATCCACCGGGCTGAGCCGCGGCACGTTCTACCTGCACTTCCGCAGCACCGACGACATCTTCGTCCGGACCATCACCAAGGTGGTCGATGAGATCGTCGCTTCTTCGCGGGTGCGTTCCGGCGACACGTTGCGTCAGCGCCTCTACGACAGCAATCTGCGCTACTTCGAGATCTTCGGCGCCAACCGCGGCATCCTCCGCGCGTTCTTCGAGGCCAGCTACGTCGATCCCGAGATCGGCCAGATCCGGGCCGAGATGCGCAGCGCCTATATCATCAGGGTGCGCGATCATCTCGAACGGCAGTGCCAGCTCGGTCGTTGCCGGCCGATCGATCCCGATGCAGCGGCGCTGTCGCTGGGGATGATGGTCGAAGGCACGGCGCAGGCCTTTGCCGTGCTGCAGATGGAACCGTTCGAACAGCCGCTCGAACTGCAGAGACTGTGCACCCAGGTAACCGAAATCTGGTGCCGCGCGGTTTACATCGACCCAGACCGTTCGCAACGGCCGGACGCCGGAAAGCTGCAACCGGCGACAGCCGGCGGCAGACGCAGGAGGTAGCCGGCATGCTGGTCTCCGATGTGCCCAGCCTCGCCGCGCATAACGCGCCGGCCGACCGCTCGATCCATTTCGAGGGCCATGCCACCAGCTACAGGACGTTTGCGAACCGTTGCCTGCAATTGAGCCGCGCGCTGACGACGCTGGCGCCGCGCGGCGCACGCATCGCCGTGCTGTCGGGCAACCGGCCTGAATTCATGGAATGCTATTTTGGCGTTCCCGGCGCCGGCATGATCATGCTGCCTTTGAACTTCCGCCTGGGCTTGCGCGACCTCGGCCATGTCTTGCGCGACGCTGAGCCTGGCGTGGTCATGGTCGAACCGGCCTACCTGCCGCTGATCGAAGCGCTCGGCGGCGACCTGCCCGCCGATGTCAGCATCGTCGTGTTCGGCGCGGCACAAGCGGGCAGACTAACCTATGAGTTGCTGCTCGATCGCGGTCTCGCCGGCGACATGCCACCACGTCCCAGCGAAGACGAACCGGCCTGGCTGCTTTACACCAGCGGCACCACCGGCCGCGCCAAGGGCGCGCTACTGACCCACCGCAACATCATGGCGGCGGTACTCAACATGCTGTGCGGGTCCGATCTCGGCCGCAATGAAGTTTCGCTGTTCATGTTCCCGATGTTCCATATCGCCGGTTACGTGCTGCCGGGCTACCTGCTGCGCGGCTACACCATCGTCTTGATGCGGGGCTTCGACGTCGAAACCTACCTTGCCAATGTCGAAAAATACGCCATCACCCAGCACGCGATCGCGCCGACCATGCTGGCGATGGTGCTCGACGATCCTCGCACCATCAGCTTCGGCACATCGAGTCTTCGCAACATCTCCTATGGCGCTTCTGCGATGGCGCCGGAGATCTTGCGCGCCGCTATGGCGCGCTGGCCGAATGTCGGATTCCGCACCGCCTACGGCATGACCGAGCTCGCGGGCAACGTCACCTATCTGACGCGCGAGGACCATGAGTATGCACTTGCCCATGACCAGTCGGTGCTGGCGTCCTGCGGAATGCCCAATCCCCTCTCCAACGTCCGCATTGTCGATACCGAAGGCCGCGACGTCGTTCCCGGTCAGCCCGGCGAGATCATCGTCCGTGGCGAACAGGTGTTTGCCGGATACTGGCACAACGAGAAGGCCACGCAGGAATCATTCCGGGACGGCTGGTTTCTTACCGGCGATATCGGCCGCTGCGACCAGGCCGGCCGCTTCTACATCGTCGACCGCAAGAAGGACATGATCATCTCGGGCGGTGAGAACGTGTATTCGCGCGAGGTCGAGGACCTGCTGTACGAACACCCGTCGGTGGCTGAAGTTGCTGTGGTTGGCGTCCCCGACAGCAAATGGGGCGAAACCGTCGTGGCGCTGGTGCGCCTGCGCAGCACCGCCACCTCAGGCGCGCTCGACGAATTCTGCAAGGCACGCATCGGCGCATACAAGCGCCCGCGCCGCTACATCTTTGTCGAGGAACTGCCCAAAAGCGCAACCGGCAAGATCCTCAAGGCCGAACTGCGCCAGTTGGTGCGCTCCGGCCATTTCGACCCGAAGGATTCCTCATGAAGATTCAGGCTGTCATTGCGGGTGGACCGGCCGGCCGGCAACGGACACAACAGGCATGAGCGCGGTCGACGAAAGCTTCAGCCAGGCTTTGCAGGCCATGACCGCGCGGATCGTGCCGGGCGCAAGCGGCGTTGCCAATCTGCGCCGGCTGTCCGCCGGCGCGACGTTACAGACCTGGTCGTTCGACGCAGTGGCTGATGGCACCGTGCTGCACCCGCTGATCCTGCGCCGTTCGCCCGGGGGCTTGCGCAGTACCGAGTTGCTGTCGCTGGAAGTGGAAGCCGAGCTGATCCGGGCGCTGGCCGGCAGCGGCGCGCCGGTGGCGACGGTGGTGCACACCCTGGTGCCGCAGGACGGGCTCGGTGACGGCTTCCTGATGACCCGCATCGAGGGCGAGACGATCCCGCGCAAGATCCTGCGCGACGAAGAATTCGCCGCGATACGGCCGCACCTCGCGACACAGTTCGGAGCGATCCTCGGCGCCATCAGCAAGGTCGACACCTCACGCCTGCCGCCATTGCCGTTCAAGCCGGCGGACGTGATAGTGACGCGGCTGTCGAACCGTTATGAGACCTTGGGCGTGGCGCGGCCAGTGTTCGAAGTGGCCTTTCGCTGGCTGCGGCAGAACGCGCCCGCCGAACTCGCGCAATACCGCCTGGTCCATGGCGACTTCCGCAACGGCAACATGATCTTCGGCGGCGACGGCGTACGTGCGGTGCTCGACTGGGAAGTCGCCCATATCGGCGACCCCGCCGAGGATCTGGCCTGGATCTGTGCGCCACCATGGCGTTTCGGCGAACTCGATCGCCCCGTCGGCGGACTGGGCTCGCGCCAGCAATTGTTCGGGGCCTTCGAGGCCGCGACCGGCGAACGCATCGATCCCGCGCGCGTGCATTATTGGGAAGTCATGGGCAGCCTGCGCTGGGGCGTCAGCTGCGCCAGCATGCTCGACTGGTTCGCCAGCGGCCGCGACCAGACGGTGGAGCGCGCGATGATTGCGCGGCGTGTCTCCGAGAATGAACTCGATTTGATGCGCATTCTGACCGGGAGCCACTGACATGCTGGATCAGCCTCACGGCGCCGACATCCTCGACGCGGTCTCGCGGCTGCTGCGCGATACGCTGATGCCCCGGTTGCCGCCCGACACGGTTTTCCAGGCCAGGGTCGCCGCCAACGCGCTGGACCTGGTGGCCCGCGAAATCAGGTTCGGCGAGACCGTCGAACGCGAGGCGCTGCAGCGGCTGCAGGCGCTGCTCAACCGCGACGGCTCGCTGCAGGAGCTGGAGCGCGAATTGTCGCTACGCATCCGCAACGGCGAACTCGATCTGCAAAGCGAGGGCCTTGCCGAGCATCTGTGGCAGACCACGCTCGCCAAGATGAAGATCGACCAGCCCAATTATGCGGGCTATCGGCGCGAGCTGCAGGCACGCGCCGGCCAAAAACAACAACAAACCAAAACAGAGGAATAGCAGCGATGGATTTCAACGTACCCACGCACATCCTCGACTATCTGGCCGAAATCGACGCGTTCATCGAGGCCGAGATCAAGCCGCTGCAGGCGCAAGACGACAACGAGCGCTTCTTCGATCACCGCCGCGAATGGGCGCGCACCGACTTCGACAACGACGGGCTGCCGCGCCAGGAATGGGAAGCGCTGCTCGACAAGGCGGCGCCGCGCGGACAAGGCGGGCTTTTTGCGGTTCTCGCTGCCGACCGAATTCGGCGGCAAGGGCGGCGGCAACCTCTGGATGGCGGTCATCCGCGAGCATCTCGCGGCGAAGGGCCTGGGCCTGCACAACGATCTGCAGAACGAGCATTCGATCGTCGGCAATTTCCCGCATCGTGATGTTGCGCGACTTCGGCACGCAGGCGCAGAAGGAAAAATTCATCCGCGGCATGCTGGCGCGCAAGATCCGCATCGCGTTCGGCCTGACCGAGCCCAAGCACGGCTCCGACGCCACGTAGATGGAAACGCGCGCGGTGCGGAAACGCGCGACGGCGTCGCGGCTGGCGCATCAACGGCGAGAAGATGTGGAACACCGGCATGCACATGGCCACGCATTGCGGTGTTCGCGCGCACCAGCGGGAAGGACGGCGACGCGAAGGGCATCACCGCCTTCCTCGTGCCGATGAAACGCCCGGCGTGAAGATCGAGGAATATCTGTGGACGTTCAACATGCCGACCGATCACCCGCGCGTCAGCTTCAAGAACGTGTGGGTGCCCGACAGCGCGGTGTTCGGCCCGCTCGACAACGGCCTCGTGCTGGCGCGGCCTTTGTGCACGAAAACCGCATCCGCCAGGCGGCGAGTTCGCTGGGCGCGGCCGTCTACTGCATCAACGAGAGCGTCGACTACGCCCGACGCGCAAGCCGTTCGGCAAGCCGCTGGCGCGCAACCAGGCGATCCAGTGGCCGCTGGTGGAATTGGCGACGCAGATCGAAATGCTGCGCCTGCTGATCCGCAAGACCGCGTGGGAAATGGACAGATGCCGCATCCGGAGGTCGAGATGCACCTCTCCGACAAGGTTTCGATGTGCAACTACTGGGCCAACCGCCTGTGCTGCGAGGCCGCCGACCGGGCGATGCAGGTGCATGGCGGCATGGGCTATTCGCGCCACAAGCCGTTCGAGCACATCTATCGCCACCACCGCCGCTATCGCATCACCGAAGGCTCGGAAGAAATCCAGATGCGCAAGGTCGCCGGGCTACCTGTTCGGCTTCATGGGCCCTAACAAGAGGGACTGAG
>CAWFMW010000053.1:0-273767 GCA_963816815.1 uncultured Alphaproteobacteria bacterium | reverse complement strand
GGCACGGACGGAAACCGGCCATTCAAGCGGAGACTTCGCGTTGCTCGTCGAGCAGCCGGCGCAGAGCATTCGCGGGCTCGAGCAGCCGGTTGGGATATGGACGTGTGAGGGCGTCGCTTCCTGATGCGTTGAATTGAACGCGCGCATAGCCAGTGGTTGAAAAATTACCTAAAGTTGCTAGATACGCTGGTAACACTTCCGATGAAATAGTGATCGTTGGGAGGGACTTGTGGCAGCATTTGAAGAAGTGGCAGCAACACATGACCGACGCCTGTGCCTACGCCCTTTAAATTCGACGAGGTTGGCATCTGGTCCGAGCTAAAGCTTGAGATCGTTGAGAAATACGGCTCGGCCTATACCGCGGCTTTCGCCAATCAACGAGGCCTAAAGAAATACTACGTCGACGCGTTCAGTGGCGCCGGTGTGCACATCTCGAAGCGAAGTGGTGGGCCGATCGACGGTAGCCCGGCCCGAGCGTTGAAAACGACGCCGCCTTTCGACGGTTTCTTTTTTATCGATATGGACGCCCAGAAGACGGCGCATCTCAAGAAGCTTTGCGCCGGCCGTAGTGACGTCCACATAGAAACAGGCGACGCCTCGAAATATCTCACCCAGAAGCTCCTGCCGACAATCAAGTACGAGGAATACAAGCGAGCGCTCTGCCTTTTCGATCCTTACGGTCTGCACCTTGAATGGCGTGCCATGCAGATGGCCGGCCAGTCCCGCGCCATCGACATGTTCCTGAATTTTCCGGTGATGGATATGAACAGAAATGCGATTTGGCGAAATCCCGCCGCCGTCCCCAGGGAAGGTATCGATCGCATGAACAGTTTTTGGGGTGATGAATCTTGGAGAGAAGCGGCCTACGCTGAACATCCGCAAGGCAATTTGTTCGGTGCGCCAGACATCGTAAAACAGGGAAATGACGCGATTGTAGACGCCTTTCGCGAAAGGCTGCGCAAAGCGGCTGGATTCCAGTTCGTCCCTGAGCCTCTACCCATGAAGAACAGTACCAATGCAGTTGTGTACTACTTGTTCTTTGCTTCGCAGAAGCCCGTTGCGCAAAAAATCATCGACTCAATTTTCAAGAAGTATCGATGAGAATCACGGCCTCAGGTCAGGCATCTCGTCGTAGGTCTTGCCGTTTAGCAAGCGCCCAGCCGCCTTCTTGTTTTTTCCACCCCACTGTTTGAAGAAAAAGGCCGTTCCAGAGGAACGACACATCGTCTCGATCTCGTCGACCCACTCAGGTTTCATTTCGCGGGCGCGCGGGCCGCTCTCCCCACCAACGATCGCCCAATGGATGCCGGTGAGATCACCTTCGGCCACGGACCCGATCAGCGGCTCAAGGGAAACAAATCTGATTGCGGCTGGCACCCGCCGAATGGCATCCAACCTATTCAGAACGCGACCATCCTCAATGCTGGTGCCGAGCCAGACGTTCGGGAGGATTTCAAATGGTCGTTGAGCTAGAACGTGTGCCATGCGCTCGGGACGCTTAGTGAGAATTTGATACGTGTGCCGAGGTGTTTCCTTCATCACGTCCCAAACCCGAGCGATGAATTCAATTGGAACATTATCATGGAAAAGGTCGGACATTGAGTTGACGAAAACCTTGCGTGGCCTTGACCACGTTCTCGGTGTATCGAGTGACGCATAATCCAAACGAATTTTGCCGGTCCAGACTGCGCGACGCCCGCTTTTCCGAGTGAGGCCGCGGTACTTCGCAGTACCCATCGCCTCAAGCCTGGCCGCCATCCGCATGGCGTAGCAATTCGTGCAGCCTGCTGTAAGCACGGTGCAACCGGCCACAGGATTCCAAGTCGCGTCGGTCCATTCGATTGATGTTTCCGCCATGGAGTATCCGCTTAAGCCTTGTTACGCCGGCGTACAAAATAGCGAAAAGTCCTTACAAAGGATTCCCGATTGAACTTCCTTGCCTTTGACGCGGTCGCCAAGAATCGCTATAGAACAAAATAAGAACAAAAAGATCAATCCATTTCGCTATCTTCGGGTGCACATCTCAATTCCGGCAATCTTACTACCGCTCTAACTGATCGAACCTCCATGGCCAAATCCACCCTCTCCTTTGTCTGCCAGAACTGCGGCGCGGCGTATAATCGTTGGCAGGGGAAGTGCGAGTTCGTGCGGCGAGTGGAACACGCTGGCCGAGGAGGACACGACCGGCAGCGTGCCGGTGTCGATCCGCTCAAAACGCCGGGGCCGGACGTTCAAGCTGGAATCGCTGACCGGCAAGAGCCAGGACGCCCCCCGTCTCTCTTCCGGCATGACCGAACTCGATCGCGTCACCGGCGGCGGCTTTGTGCGCGGCTCGGTGCTGTTGGTCGGCGGCGATCCCGGCATCGGCAAATCGACGCTGCTCACACAAGCCACCAGCCTGATGGCCCGCGCCGGCCATCGCGTGGTTTACATATCCGGCGAAGAGGCCGTGGCGCAGGTGCGGCTGCGCGCCGAGCGGCTGGGCCTGGCGGACGCGCCGGTGCAGCTCGCCGCCGAAACCTCGGTCGAGGATATCGTCTCGACGCTGTCGGAGGGCGCGGTGCCGCGCCTGATCGTGATCGATTCGATCCAGACCATGTGGACCGACACGGTGGAATTGGCGCCGGGAACGGTGACGCAGGTCCGCGCCTCGGCGCAGGCGCTGATTCGGTTCGCCAAGAAATCCGGTGCTGCGATCATTCTGGTCGGACACGTCACCAAGGACGGTCAGATCGCCGGTCCGCGCGTGGTCGAGCACATGGTCGATGCGGTGCTGTCGTTTGAGGGCGAAGGCTCGCAGCATTTCCGCATTTTGCGCGCGATGAAGAATCGTTTTGGCCCGACCGATGAAATCGGCGTGTTCGAGATGACGGGCCTTGGCCTTCGCGAGGTCTCCAACCCCTCCGAATTGTTCCTTTCTGAACGCGATCTGGGCAGCCCCGGCACGGCGGTATTCGCCGGCATCGAGGGCACCCGCCCGGTTCTGGTGGAATTACAGGCATTGGTGGCGCCGACCACGCTCGGCACGCCCCGGCGGGCCGTGGTGGGCTGGGACCCGAGCCGACTGTCGATGGTGCTGGCCGTGCTGGAAGCCCATTGCGGGGTCAAACTATCAGGCTACGACGTCTATCTGAACGTGGCCGGGGGCCTGCGGATTCAGGAACCCGCGGCCGATCTCGCGGCGGCAGCCGCCCTGGTGTCGTCCTTGGTAAACGCGCCGTTACCGACAGATGCGGTCTATTTCGGCGAGATTTCGCTCTCGGGCGCGGTGCGGCCGGTGGCGCAGACCTCCGCCCGATTGAAGGAGGCCGCGAAACTGGGATTTGGCCGCGCCGTTCTGCCCGAATCGGCCCGCGGCGAGGTCGGCTCCGACGGCGGCCTGACGCTGAACAGCGTCGGCGGGTTGACCAGCCTGGTTGCCGAAATCGCGGCGCGCGGCACTCCCAGAGGCAACCGGGACACGAGTCGCGAGGGTGCAGCGGAGAAAAATGCCACACCGGCGCGATTCCGTCGTGAAAACACCTAAACCGGCGTGACGCGCCCGGCCCTCGCCGCTATACAACCCGCGCGAAAGGCGAGCGGGATGGCGCGATATCCGGCCTTGCGGGATGCGCCTTCTGCCCCTCACTTGGGGTGAACCTGACCCGCCGATTCGCTGGCCTGAGAACTTACGAGCGGACCTGACCAGCCGATGCCGATAACGATACTCGATCTCGTCCTGCTCGGAGTAATGCTGATTTCGGGGCTGCTCGCCATGGTGCGCGGCTTCATGCGCGAAATCCTGTCGATCGCAGCATGGGGCGCGGCGGCGCTGGTGACGCTCTATGCCTTCGCCAAGCTGCTGCCGTCCGCCAAGGCCTATTTCGGCAGCGATACGATCGCAATGATAGTGGTCGTCGCCGGCACCTTCATCGGCACCCTGATTGTCGTCTCCGTCATCACGGTCCGAATCTCCGACATGATCCTGGATTCCCGAATCGGTGCGCTGGACCGCACGCTCGGTTTCCTGTTTGGGTTGGGTCGCGGCCTTTTGATCGTCGTGGTCGCATTCCTGTTCTTCAGCTGGCTGGTCCCGGACAAGCAGCGGCCGGACTGGATCACCGGTGCGAAGTCCCGCGTGGTCCTGCAGGGAACCGGGGATTGGTTAATGTCGCTCTTGCCTGACGACCCCGAGAACACCATCTTAAAGAGATTCAAGAAGAATAAACCGGAAGACGACCAAACTGACGCCGACCAGGCAGCCCCTGCGTCCGGCGATGGCTACAGTAAACCTGCCCGCGACAGCCTTAAAAAGCTGATTGAGAAACCCGCGGCACGCTAATTCTGGCCAAAATAGAGAGGCGATGGACGCGATGCAAAACCCTTCCGATCCCGCCGGCCAACTCGATCTGAATCTTGATTTGGATCTCGGCATCGAGTTGCAGGACGATCTCGAAGGCGACACGCTACGCGAGGAATGCGGCGTGTTCGGCATCTTCGGCCACCCTGAGGCCGCCGCCATCACCGCCCTCGGACTACACGCCCTTCAGCATCGCGGCCAGGAGGCCGCCGGCATCGTCTCCTTTGACGGCAGCCGCTTCCACTCCGAGCGCCGGCTCGGTCTCGTCGGCGATACCTTCTCCCGCCGCGAAGTGATCGAGCGCCTGCCCGGCATCATGGCCGTCGGCCACGTCCGCTACTCCACGACAGGCGCCACCATCCTGCGCAACGTGCAGCCGCTGTTCGCCGAGCTCAATGCCGGCGGTTTCGCGGTCGGCCATAACGGCAATCTCACCAACGGGCTGACGCTTCGCCGCGAACTGGTCAAGAACGGCGCGATGATGCAGTCGACCACCGACACCGAGGTCATCCTGCATCTGGTCGCGCAATCCAGGCGCGGCCGCTTCATCGACCGCTTCATCGAGTCACTGCGCGCGATCGAAGGCGCTTACGCGCTGGTCGCGCTGACCAACAAGAAGCTGATCGGCGCGCGCGATCCGCTCGGCATTCGTCCGCTGGTGCTCGGCGACCTCGACGGCCGCCCGATCCTGACCTCGGAGACCTGTGCGCTCGACATGATCGGCGCCAAATATGTCCGCGACATCGAGCCCGGCGAGATCATCGTGTTCGACGAGGCCGGCGCGCACAGCCACAAGCCGTTCCCGCCGAAGCCGCCGCGGCCCTGCATCTTCGAATACATCTATTTCTCGCGGCCGGACTCCATCGTCGGCGGCCGCTCGGTCTACGACGTCCGAAAAGCCTTTGGCGCGCAGCTTGCCCGCGAGAGCCATGTCGAAGTCGACGTCGTGGTGCCGGTGCCGGATTCCGGCGTGCCCGCCGCGCTCGGCTACAGCCAGCATTCCGGCGTGCCGTTCGAACTCGGCATCATCCGAAACCATTACGTCGGCCGCACCTTCATCCAGCCGACCCAGAGCGTGCGCGAACTCGGCGTGCGCATGAAGCATTCGGCCAACCGCGCCGCGATCGAAGGCAAGCGGATCATCCTGATCGACGACTCGCTGGTGCGCGGCACCACGTCGAAGAAGATCGTGCGCATGATGCGCGACGCCGGCGCCAGCGAAGTGCACTTCCGCCTCGCCTCGCCGCCGATCCTGTATCCCGACTATTACGGCATCGACCTGCCGGACCGCGGTGGCCTTCTCGCTGCCACCCATTCGCTGGAAGAAATGCGCGACATCATCGGCGCGGACTCGCTGGCGTTCCTGTCGATCGACGGCATGTACCGCGCCATGGGCGAGCCGGGCCGCGATCCCGCCAATCCGAAATTCTCCGACCACTGCTTCACCGGCGCCTATCCGACCCACCTCACCGACCAGACCCAGGTCGAGCCCCAGCCGCGGCAATTGTCGCTGCTGGCGGAAGCGAGCTGACGGCGCGCATACGGCGAATAATCCGGTAATTTTCCGTCGTGGCCGGGCTTGTCCCGGCCATCCACGTCTGTAATACCCCGCCGCAAAGACGTGGATGCCCGGAACAAGTCCGGGCATGACGAAAGTGGCTCGACATGACCAAACCCCTCGCCTCCCGCATCGCGCTCGTCACCGGCGCCTCACGCGGCATTGGCTATGCCACGGCGCGCGCGCTCGCCCGCGCCGGCGCGCATATCGTGGCCATCGCGCGCACGCAAGGCGGCCTGGAAGAACTCGACGACGAGATCAGGAAGGACGGCGGCAGCGCTACGCTGGTGCCGCTGAACCTGACCGATTTCGACGGCATCGCGCGGCTTGGCGCGGCGCTGCATGAGCGTCACGGCAAGATCGACATCCTCGTCGGCAATGCCGGCATCGCCGGCCCTTCCTCGCCGCTCGGTCATATCGAACTGAAGCCGTGGAATGATGTGATGGCGGTGAACGTCACCGCGAACTTCCAGCTCATCCGCTGCATGGACCCGCTGCTGAGAGTCTCGGACGCCGGCCGCGCCGTGTTCGTAACCTCGAGCGCTGCCAGCAAGGCGAATGCCTATCAGGGGCCCTACGCGGCCTCAAAGGCCGCGCTGGACACGCTGGTGCGTTCCTGGGCCAACGAGACCGTGAGCACGAAACTGCGCGTCAACCTGTTCAACCCCGGCCCGATCCGCACCCGCATGCGCGCCAGCGTCTTTCCCGGCGAAGACCCGATGACGCTGGATACGCCGGAACAGGCGGCGGAATTCATCGTGCCGATGTGCGCGCCGGAGTGGAGCGAGACCGGCAAGCTCTACGACTACACGACGCGCACGCTGATGAGTTTTCATCCGCCGGAGTAAGCTCTCTCAACGTCATTGCGAGCGTAGCGAAGCAATCCATGTTGCCACTTGCTGAGGCATGGATTGCTTCGCTGCGCTCGCAATGACGTTGACAGTGATTGACTCGATCGCCTCCCCGAGATTGACTGCCTCCCAAGCGGGATAACCCGCCAAGAAAAAACATCGGGAGGCACCTATGACGCCGACGCGTAATCGCGCCCGCCAAAATCTTTGCAGAGCCATTTCTGCCTGCTTCACCGCCGCAATGCTTGTCGCCGCGCCGGCTTCCTCGCACGCCGGCGATATCCCGACCTTTGCCGTCGACGCGTCCTGGCCGAAACCGCTGCCGAACAACTGGATCCTCGGCCAGGTCGGCGGCATCACCGTCGATGCACAGGGCCACATCTGGGTGATCCATCGTCCGCGCTCGCTCACCGACGACGAAAAGGGTGCTGCGCTGAATCCACCCCGCTCGAAATGCTGCCTGTCGGCGCCGCCGGTGCTCGAGTTCGATGCCGACGGCAATCTGCTGCGCTCCTGGGGCGGTCCCGGCGAAGGCTATGAATGGGTCGGCCGCGAGCATGGCATCGAGGTGGATGAGAAAGGTTTTGTATGGGTCGGCGGCAATGCCGACAACGACAATGCGATCCTTAAATTCACCCTCGACGGCAAGTTCGTGATGCAGATCGGCAAGATCGCGCCGAGCAAAGGCTCCGGCGATACCACGCAGCTCGGCAAGCCCGCCGAGACCGCGATCGACAAGGATGCCAACGAAATCTATGTCGCCGATGGCTACGGCAATCGCCGTGTCATCGTGTTCGATGCGACGAGCGGCGCCTACAAGCGGCACTGGGGGGCCTACGGCAACCCGCCGAACGACGACAAACAGCCGGCCTACGACCCCAATGCACCCGCCCCGCAGCAATTCGCCAACCCCGTGCATTGCGTGAAGCTTGCCAACGACGGGTTGCTCTACGTCTGCGATCGCATCAACAACCGCATCCAGGTGTTCAGGAAAGATGGAACCTTCGTTAAGGAATGGTTCTACGAAAAGAACACGCGCGGCAACGGCGCGGTATGGGATATCGCGATCTGGCCCGACCCCAAGCAGACCTGGCTGCTGAGCGCCGACGGCGAAAACAACGAAATCAGGGTGCTGAAACGGGATGATGGTACCGTAGTCGGCAGTTTTGGCCGCAATGGCCGCAATGCCGGGCAGTTCCACTGGATTCACGCCATGGCGGTGGATGCCAAGGGTAACGTGTATACCGCCGAGGTCGATACCGGGAAGCGGATCCAGAAGTTCAAACTGACCTCCGACGCGCTACGATAGGTGGATTGCCCGTCCTGACTAGAAAGACTATCGCAAGGCAGCTGGCAGGTTCCGAAAAGAGAGCCGGCGAACAACCATTTCCGGAGGGAATACCATGACGAATAGAATTGCGCGGCGCTTCGCCGCGTCCGTGGCACTTGCCGCGCTCGGCCTCGCGACGCCAGCAATGGCCCAGGAGAAGACCGTCAAGATCGGCGTGTTGAACGACATGTCGAGCCTCTATGCCGACATCGGCGGCCCCAATTCCGTCGTCGCGATCAAGATGGCGGTCGAAGATTCCGGCCTGACCAAGAAGGGCTGGAAGATCGACGTCATCAGCGGCGATCACCAGAACAAGCCGGACGTCGGCGTCAACCTTGCCAGGCAATGGATCGACAACGACAAGGTCGACGCCATCGCTGACACGCCGAACTCCGGCGTGGCGCTAGCCGTCAACAACCTCGTCAAGGAAAAGAACAAGGTGCTGCTCAACTCGGGCGCAGCGACCGCCGATCTCACCGGCAAGGCCTGCACGCCAAACACGGTGTCCTTCACCTACGACACCTACATGCTCGCCAACGGCACCGGCAAGGCGCTGACCAAGTCCGGCGGCGACAGCTGGTTCTTCCTGACCGCCGACTACGCTTTCGGTCATGCGCTCGAGCGCGACACGTCGGCGGTTGTGACCGCCAACGGCGGCAAGGTGCTCGGCGGCGTCAAGGCGCCGATCAACACCGCCGATTTCTCGTCGTTCCTGCTGCAGGCGCAGGCCTCCAAGGCGAAGGTCATCGGGCTTGCCAACGCCGGCGGCGACACCACCAACTCGATCAAGCAGGCGGCGGAATTCGGCATCGTCGCGGGTGGCCAGAAGCTCGCCGCGCTGCTGCTGTTCATCAACGACGTGCATTCGCTGGGCCTGAAGACCGCCCAGGGCCTGACGTTCACAGAGTCCTTCTACTGGGACATGAACGACGCGACGCGCGCCTGGTCGAAGCGGTTCTCCGCGCTGGCCAGCAAGAACGCCATGCCCTCGATGACGCAAGCCGGCAACTACGCCATGGTGCTGCATTATCTCAAGGCCATGGAAGCGCTCGGTGGCAACCCGAATGACGGCGCCAAGGTCGTCGCCAAGATGAAGGAACTGCCGACCGACGATACGCTGTTCGGCAAGGGCCCGCTGCGCGCCGACGGCCGCCGTCTGATTCCGGCCTATCTGTTCGAAGTGAAGAAGCCGGAAGAGTTGAAGGGACCGTGGGATTACTACAAGCAAATCGCCACGATCGCCCCGGAAGACGCCGCCAAGCCGCTCGAAGCCAGCGAGTGTCCGCTGCTGAAGAAGTAGAAAAAGTAGGGTGGGCAAAGGCGCACTTGCGCCGTGCCCACCATTTCTTGCACCGTCGTTGATGTGGTGGGCACGCTGCGCTTTGCCCACCCTACGGTTCAGCGTTTGGGCGCCAGCGTGCGCCAAGCGATCACGAGCCCCAATCCCAACAGTGCCGCCGCTAACAGAAACGGCGCGCCAGGCATTTTCACCGGCGCCTGATCGCTGATGAAATAGGCAAACGTCAGCGTAAACAGAAACGGTCCCAGCATCTGGGCGATGCTGTTGACGCTGTTGGTCGCGCCCTGCAACTGGCCCTGCTGGTCCGGCGCCACGAGTTGCGTCGTCAGCGCCTGGATCGCAGCACCCGCTACGCCCCACAGCGACATCACGGGAATGCCGATCCAGAACAGCGGTCCGGTCGGGGCCGCGCCGTAGATGAAGAATCCCATCGCACCGGAGGCGAGCCCCAGCAGCAGCGCCCGGCGCTCGCCGAGGCGCTTGACGATCGGCCCGACGCCCGCGCCCTGCACCACCATCGCGGAGACGCCGACCAGGGCCAGCGTAAATCCTACCGTCGTCGTGTCCCAGCCATAGCGGTAGGTCGCATAGAGCACGAAGGTGGACGGCAGCACCACATGCGCGACCTGCCCGAAGAAATTCGCCAGCGACAGGCCGGCGAGAATCCGGTTGGAGCGCAACAGATGCATCGCGCCGAGCGGGTTGGCGCTCTTCCAGCGAAATGGTGCGCGGCGCTCCAGCGGCAGCGACTCCGGCAAGATCAGCCAGCCGTACAGCGTATTCGCAAAGCTCAGGCCCGCCGCGATCCAGAACGGCAGGCGCGGATCCATGCCGCCGAGCAGACCACCGATGGCGGGGCCGAGAATGAAGCCGGCGCCGAAGGCCGCGCCGATCTTGCCGAACACCGCAGCGCGGCGCTCCGGCGGCGTCACGTCGGCGATATAGGCAAAGGCAGTCGAGATGCTCGCCGACGTGATGCCAGAGATCACCCGGCCGATGAACAGCCAGACGAGCGACGGCGCCAGCGCCATCAGCACGTAGTCCAGCGCCAGCCCGAAATTCGACAGCAGCACCACCGGCCGCCGGCCGAACCGATCCGAGAGCGCGCCGAGGATCGGCGAGAACAGGAACTGCATCAGCGCCCAGGCGGTGCCGAACAGTCCAAAAATCCGCGCCGCCGTCGCCGTATCGTTGTCGACAAAGCTTTCCACGAGTTTTGGCAGGATCGGCAGGATCAGGCCGAGCGCCAGCATGTCGAGCAGGATGGTGACGAAGATGAAGGCTGCCGCGCCGCTGCGTGCCGGCGGCGTGTCGGCCGCTTGCGCGGACGCCGCTTCGCTCACGACGGCCGCTTACGCTTGTGCGCGAACGGATTGGCCTTTTCGCGCAGCGTGATCCGGATCGGCGTGCCCGGCAGGTCGAAGGCCTCGCGCATCGAGTTGGTGAGATAGCGCAGGTATGATTGCGGCACGGCGTCGGCGCGCGAGCAGAACAGGATAAAGCTCGGCGGCCGGGCCTTGGCTTGCGTGATGTAGTTCAGCTTCAGCCGCCGGCCTGAAACGGCGGGCGGCGGGTTGGCGTCGACCGCCTGCTCGAACCAGCGATTGAGCGTGGCCGTCGGCACGCGCTTGTTCCACACCGCGTAGGCATCCTGGATCGCGGTCATCAGGCGATCGATGCCCTCGCCCATCAGGCCGGACACGGCGACGATAGGCACACCCCTGACCTGCGGCAGCCAGTGATCGGCATCGCTGCGCAGCGCTGAAATCAGATGGGTCTTGCGTTCCATCAGATCCCACTTGTTGACTGCAAGCACGATCGCCCGTCCCTCGCGCTCGATCAGGTCGGCGATGCGCAAATCCTGTTCCTCGAACCGGTTCTGCGCATCCATCATCATCACGACGACCTCGGCAAAGCGCACCGCGCGCAGCGCGTCCGCCACCGACAGTTTTTCCAGCTTCTCCTCGATCCGCGAGCGCCGCCGAAGCCCTGCGGTGTCGAACACGCGGAATTCGCGGCCCTGCCAGATGATCTGCACCGAGATGGAATCGCGCGTGGTGCCGGCCTCGGCGCTGGTCAACAGCCGCTCCTCGCCGAGCAGATGATTGATCAGCGTGGATTTCCCGGCATTGGGGCGGCCGACAATGGCGACGCGGATCGGACGCTGCGCGAGTTCCTCATCCGATACGATGATGTCATCGTCGTCGAATTCTTCGCCCTCCTCGACCGGTTCCGGCATCAACACGCGTAGCGCGTCGTAGAGGTCGCTCAGGCCCTCGCCATGCTCGGCGGAAATCTGGATGGGGTCGCCAAGGCCCAGCGCGTAGGACTCCATCGCGCCGACTTCGCCGTGCCTGCCCTCGCTCTTGTTGGCGACCAGCACCACCGGCTTGTTGGCGCGGCGCGCGAAATCGGCAAAGGTGCGATCGTTGGGCGTCAGCCCGGCGCGCGCGTCGATCACGAACATCAGCGCGTCCGCCAGGCCGATCGCGGCCTCGGTCTGCTCCTGCATCCGCGCGGTGAGCGAGCCCTTGGCGCCCTCGTCGAGGCCGGCGGTGTCGATCACGGTGAATTCGAGATCGCCGAGACGCGCATTGCCCTCGCGGCGGTCGCGGGTGACGCCGGGCTCGTCATCGACCAGCGCCAGCTTCTGCCCAACCAGCCGGTTGAACAGCGTCGACTTGCCGACATTGGGGCGGCCGATAATGGCGATCGTAAAGGACATAAATGATCCAAACGCCCTTTTTCGAAGGGCGTGTCAATCGAACGAATATAATAAATCAGCGCGTGAACGTACCGCTCGGCATCGGCGCCGGGAACGCGGATTGTGCAGGTGCCGCCGATTGATCGGCCGGCGGCGCGGTGGTGCGCTTGCGCACGATCTTGGCCGGCTTGGGCGCCGGCGGCGCCGCGGCGGTGCTGCCTTCCTCGTCTGGCGCGGCATCGGGGTCCGCGGCCGCGGGGGCGGCGGCCTGCTTGCCCTTGGATTTCGCGCCACGCTTCGATTTCGGCTCTTCCGCCGGCGCAGCAGCTGCGGCGGCAGCCTGCGCATTCGGGTCGTCCTGCTGACGGGCGCCCTTGTAGAGATCCTTCGGCACGCCCTGTTCAAGACCCGGCACGCCTTCGGGGAATACCGCCTTGCGGTCGCCGGGCAGCTTCTTCTTGGTGTCGAGGAAGTCGAGCAGGTCGGACGGGTCGAAACCGGCCGTGCTGCCGCAGCCCGCCAGCGCGCCCGAAAGCGCGATGAGGACGGCGGTTGCGATCAAACGTTGCGGGCGGCGCATACTGGGTTTCCCACTCAATCCGGTTTGTACGCGTCAGCTCTTGGCGACTGGCGGCAGCAAGGCCTGCAGTGCTTCGGCGCGCGAGCGCAGGCTCGGCGGCGTCTGGCCGTCATTGGCGATCAAATCCAGCCATTGCCGCGTCGCTGCGGCATCGTTGGCGCGCCATGCCGACAGCGCCAGCAATTCGCGCGCGGTATGGCGGAAGGTGGCGCCCGGCGCGGCAGCGGCCTCGAGGCGCTCTTTCATGTTGGGATAGCTGGAGCTTTCCAGCAGCAAGCTGGGCGGCGCGAATCCGCGCCAGATCCTGCTCGGCGACGCCGACGCTGCGGTCGGCGGTGATCTCATCGAACATCTTTGCCGCGGCCTGCGGATCGCGGTTGGCGACTTCCGTCGCCATGCGCAGCCGCGCCAGCACGCGATAGCCGAACGGCGCCTTGGCGACGAGATCGGCGAAGGCCGCTTCGGCCTCGGTGTGCTTGTTGGCTTCCGAAAGCTCGACGGCCTTGTCGAACGCAGCCCCCGCCTCGGCCGCTTTCTTGGCCTCCACATACTGGTAGCCGCGCCAGCCGCCCACGGCGGCGATGATCAGGATCATGCCGGCAATGATATAAAGCGAGTATTGGTCCCACAGCTTTTTGAGCTGATCGCGACGGACCTCCTCGTCTACTTCATCAAATAATTCAGACACTTAAGGATATCCCATCCCCGGGGAACCGCAGCCAGGGCAGCAGCATCCTGCGCCCGATCCCCGCATCGCCGCGACGTACCCTATCGATATGGCGGTGGCAAGGCAAAGCGAGGTGGATCAAAGCGTTAACAACGGCCCCGGGGACCCCTCGAAATCGCCTGACAATGTTGACATCGCGGTTCAAAGTTTGGCGTAATCCCGCCCGCTTCCATTGTCGATCCATCCCCGATTTTCAGGTGTTTCATGCCTCGCCATGCGCTGGTTTCGATGCTTGCCATGGGGGTGGTAATGGGACTGGCATCCCTGCCCGCGGCGTCACTCGCCGACGACATCAAGCCGAAGGCGCCCGAAACGGCGTTCTCGGGCAAACTCCGCCCCGACATTTTGGGCATCTCGACCGAATCGAACGCCGAATCCGCGCGTGCCATCTTTGATTCCCTGTTCAAGGGCCGCACCGACACCAAGACCGACATCCAGCAGCAGAAACTCGGCGGCGCCAGCTATGTCGCCGCGCTGAACTTCAGCCTCCCCGCCGGCTTCGAAGCAGAATGGCGAGATGCTCTCGACCAGCTTCTCCTCGCCCGCCAGCGCCAACCGCGCCTATTTCGTCGCGCGCAATCTGACCTTCGCCCAGGACCAGCAACCGTCGAAGGCCGACATGATCAAGGAAGTCATGGGCAAATACGGCGTGCCCACCATCGTCGGCGATCAGCATCTGTATTACATCTACCGCAAGGGCTCGATCATGTCCGTCGGCGGCAAGTACAAGGAAGCGACCGCGCTGGAAGCGATCGACAAGCCGCTCGATCCGAGGGCCGCCGTCAAGCTCAACGGCGATACCGTCCGCGGCAGTTGCGTGGCGGTCGTCAAGCGCGCGCAGACCAAGGCCAAGGAGCCGAGCGCCATGCTGACCGACGCCAAGGGCGCGAACTGCGATGGCGTGTTGAGCGTCCAGCTCGTGCCGGGCACGCCGGCCGACCGTGTCGGCATCGCGCAATTCACCCTGCTTGATGTCAAGCAGTTCGTCAGCGCCGCCGCGATCGACAGTGCGGCGCTTGGCGCCGGGCCGGGCGAGGGCCCGATGCCGAGGGGCAGCGCACCAAAACTCTAACCGTGTCGCACGCCGACGTGCCGCAGTGCCGCCGCGACGGCAGGCGCGCTTGTCGTTGCCATCTGGCAAAACGTCGGCGCGTCAGGGGAACTTTTGCCATGCATTTTAATTAAATCTCCGTTGCATGGAGATCGGGCAATGCGCGGATTTCCCAAAAGTGTGCCGTATGGCGCCGATCAGACGGTCTATCTGGTCGTGGAAGGTTCAGGACCGCACGGCATCGCCCGGAAGACCGAGCGCGCCGATATCGAGACGGTAATCGCCGACCTTCTGTCAGGACATTTCAGCGACCCGATCGAGGTGGTTGCCTTCAACACGCTGGAGCACTGGAGCGACGATTTGTCCCAAGATGTCGCGAGAGAAATCCGCTGCCGTTGCGACATCGACGGATACGATGTGCCTGTCCACCTGGACGAATTCCTGGGCAGAACCTCTGCCTGATCAGCGGCTGAGAAATTGGTTAGGCGGCAGGAAAATGAACTGGGTCTACTGGAATACGTTTTGGTCGCTGGCCGTTAGCCTCGTCTGGTTCATGACAATCGTGTCGCATCCCGACGCGGTCGTCGTCGATCGACATTATCCCAAACGGTAGTCGCGTCCGGTCTCGGCTCACGCGCGCGCCATCGCGCCATGAACGCCTCGCGGAGCTGCCGTTTCATCACCTTGCCGTTGGCGTTGCGCGGCAGCGGCTCCGTCCTGCACATCCATGGTTTCCGGCACCTTGTAGTCGGACAGCCGCTCCGCGCACCAGGCGCGCAGCACCTCGAGCGCCGACCGCGTTGCGGGTCACCACGACGGCATGCACGCGCTCGCCCAGCACCGGGCACGGCTTGGCGATGATCGCGCTCTCGATCACGTCGGGATGGCCTGAAAGCACCGACTCGACCTCGGCCGAATAGATCTTCAGGCCGCCGCGGTTGATCATGTCCTTCTGGCGATCGAACACGCGGACGAAATTCTCGGCATCGACCGAGCCGAGGTCGCCGGAATGCCAGAAGCCGGCCGTAAAACTCTCGGCCGTGGCCTTCGGATTGTTCCAGTAGCCCTTGATGACCGAGGCGCCGTGAATCCAGATTTCGCCGATCTCGCCGCGCGGCAGTTCGCGGCCATTGGCATCCATGACGACGATCTGCGCGCCCGGACAGGGCAGGCCGACGCTGTCGATATGGCTGGCGGTCAGTTCGCCGGGCATCATGGTCGAGGGCGACGTGGTCTCGGTCGCGCCGTAGCAATTCGCCAGCTTCAGTCCGGGAATCTTGGCGTCGAGCCTTTCGATGGTGGCGATCGGCATCGGCGCGCCGCCGAAGCCGCCGATCCGCCAGCTCGACAGATCGTAGCTGTCGAAATCCGGCTGCAGCAGGCAGAGATTATACATCGCCGGCACCATCACGGTGTAGGTGACGCGCTCGCGCGCCGCCATCTTCAGATATTCCGCCGCCTTGAACTCCGTCATGATGATCAGCGCGCCGGCGCAGCGCACCATGGTCATGATGTTGGCGACCACGCCGGTGACGTGGCCGAGCGGCACCGCGGCGATCGAGCGATCGGCCGCGGTCAGCTTCAGGCACGACACGAACACCATCGCCGAATGAATGATGTTGCAATGGGCGAGCATCGCGCCCTTGGGCTGCCCGGTCGTGCCCGAGGTGTAGAGGATCATGGCGGTGTCTTCTTCGCCGACCTCGACCGGCGCTGCCAGCGGCGCGTTGTCGGCGAGTTCGGAAAAGCGCGAGAGTTGCGGATCATCATCGACCGCGATCCGGTGCGTCACATCGGGAATGTCGCCCGCATCGGGCACGCGGTCGGCCAGCGCAGCCTCGTGGATCAGCAGCCGCGCGCCGCAATCGGTCGAGCACATAGGCGATCTCGGGCTTTTGCTGGCGGGTCGAAAGCAGCACCGTCACCAGCCCGGCATGCGCCGCGCCCAGCATCGTCAGCACGAATTCGATTCGGTTGCCGAGCAGCACCGCGACGCGGTCGCCGCGCTGCAGGCCGAGTTTTTGAAATCCGGCCGCGATTTGCGCCGATTGCTGTGCGACTTCGCGCCAGGTCATTCGCGTGGCGCCGCAGACCAGCGCCTCGCCGTCGCCGTTTCGCGCCACGGCTTCGGCCACCATCGCCGGGATGCTCCTGGGCCGTTCGCAAAAAGCCGGAACGATACGGTCGCCGAAGCGCGGCTCGAGCCGCATGGGCGGAATGGAGTGCTGCGACCAGTCCATGGCGCGCCTCGTCAGCTCTTCTTCATCTCGTAGACATGCTCGGGCCCGGGGAAAGCCCGCGAGCGCACGTCGCTGGCATAGCCCTGGATCGCCGCTTCGATCGCGGGGCCGAGATCGCCGTAGCGGCGAACGAATTTCGGCGTCCGCGGCGACAGGCCCAGCATGTCCTCCAGCACCAGCACCTGGCCGTCGCAGGCTGCGCTGGCGCCAATGCCGATGGTCGGAATGGCGATGGTCTGCGTGATCTTGCGCGCCAGCGGCTCGGCGACCGCCTCGATCACGACCGAGAAGGCGCCGGCGTCCGAAATCGCCTTGGCGTCGTTCAGGATCGGGTCCCAGCTGCCTTCGTCGCGGCCCTGCGCGCGAAACGAGCCGAGCGTGTTGATCGATTGCGGCGTCAACCCGATATGGCCCATGACAGGCACGCCGCGCTCGGACAGGAAGGCTACGGTCTCCGCCATCCGCACGCCGCCTTCGAGCTTCACCGCGCCGCAATGGGTTTCCTTCAATATCCGCACCGCGGAATGAAACGCCTGCTCCTTCGAGGCCTCATAGGAGCCGAACGGCATGTCGACCACGACCAGGGCATGCTGCGAGCCGCGCATCACCGCGTGTCCCTGCAGGATCATCATGTCGAGCGTCACCGGCACGGTGGTCTCGAAACCGTGCATGACATTGCCGAGGGAATCGCCGACCAGAATGACGTCGCAGTGGCGGTCCACCAGCGCCGCGGTGTGCGCGTGGTAGGAGGTCAGCATCACGATCGGCTCGCCGTTCTTGCGCGCACGAATATCCGGCGCAGTCTTGCGCTTGATGGCCGACTGAACTGACATGCTAGACTCCAACCACGGGAACGCCGATCACGACCGGATGGAACGCGAATGCCAGCGCCAGATAGGCGACGATGCCGACCGCGATCGCGATCAGGTCGTTGCCGGGACCACCGACGGGGATCGGCGGTGCGCCGGCGTCGGAACGGGATTTCAGCGAAATGCGGTCGAACACCGCCCAAGCGAGGAACGAGCCGAACAGGATGATCGAGCCGAGATCGCCGTTGGCGAGCAGATGCGCCGCCGCCCACAGCTTGATGCCCGTCAGCATCGGATGCTTCAGCGTCGTGTAGATCCGGCCGCGGATATAGGACGCGACCACCATGATGACCGCGGGCAGCATCAGGGCGACGGTGATGTGCTTGAGTGCCGTCGGCGGGTTCCAGACGTCGATCCAGCCGGTCGCGCGGTAATTGGCAAAGCCCCAGATGATCAGCGCCAGGCCGGCGAACGAGGCCAGCGAATAGCCGATCTTGTAACCGCCCTCGCCCATCGCGGCGATGGCCTGCGCGCGCAGCTTGCGCTGGGTGGTGAGCGTATGGACGCCGAAAAACAGGATCAGGCCCAGGATCATCACCAGCAGTCCCATGATGTCCTCCCGTTGCGTGGCTGGCTTCCTCGCTTATCCGCGTATCATTTTAGGGGCTTGGAGCGCAATGCGCCACGCGGACGGCTCACGGCTTCCCGGCCTGCCTGCCGAGGTCGCGATTGTCGACATAGCGGATCGCGATCGGCCGCCCGGCGAGCGCGCCGCCGAGCCCGCCGGTGAATTTCAGGGGCATGCAGGCGGTGAGCGATTCATTGATCGCCTTGAGGTAGGTGGCGCGGGTATCGGCCGGGACGCCCGCCGTGGCATACGTCACCTGCGGCGTGGCGATGATCTCGCCGGTCTTCTTGAAGCTGAATCGTACCGACATCTGCATGCCCTCACGCGCGGTGTCGGCCGGCGGCGGCGCCCAGCAGGACCGCAGCGCCGCAAAGAGGTCGCCGATGGTATCGAGGTCGTGATCCGGCTTGCGGTATTTTTCCGCCTGGTCCTGCGGCGGCACGGTTTGGATCGTGAGCTGCAGGTTCTGGCCGTAGGGATAGAAAATTTCGGGAATGCAGGGGCCGTGGTTGAACACGCTGCAAAACGTCGGCGTGCACGGCTCGCGGTCGAACACGCTGCAGGGCGCATGCGCAAACGGCGTGGCATCGATCTGGCGCCGGTGCTGGGCAGTGGCGGAGCTCATCCCGACGAACAGGCCGATCAGGCAGACAATGATGCGCCGGAACATGCAGGCGAACCCTCGGCGACCCGGTCAAACTGATACGCGTGTTGGTCGGCATCAAGGCCGATCGCGTTCACATCCTCGCGTTCATGGCGGAAAGGGCCGTAATCAGGGCCTTGGTACGGGGCCAAAGCCTCACCTGTCGTCGCCCGCGAAGGCGGGTGACCCAGTATTCCAGAGACGGTGGTGATCTGCAGAGAAGCCGCGGCGTACTGGGTCCCCCGCTTTCGCGGAGGACGACAGCGGAGTGTGGCGCGCTGGCCCCTTACGCCTTCTTCTTCACGTCCTTGACGTTGGAAAAAGTGATCCCCTCGGCCCGCTCGCGGGTATAGCCGAGGTAGAACTCGTTCTTGGCCATGAACACCGGGTCGCCGTCGACGTCATCGGCGATGCCGGAGCCGTTGGCGGCGATGAAGGCCTCCAGCTTCTTGCGGTCGTCGGACGAGACCCAGCGCGCCAACTGGAATTCCGAGACCTCGAATTCCACCGGCAGCGAGTATTCCGCATCGAGGCGTGCTTTGAGCACGTCGAGCTGCAGCGGACCGACGACGCCGACCAGCGCCGGTGCGCCGTCGCGCGGCCGGAACACCTGCACGACGCCCTCTTCCGACATCTGCTGCAGCGCTTCTTTCAGCTTCTTGGCCTTCATCGCATCCGTCAGCCGCACGCGGCGGACGATTTCCGGCGCAAAGCTGGGAACGCCGACGAAGGTGATGTCCTCGCCTTCGGTCAGGGTATCGCCGATGCGCAAGGTGCCGTGGTTCGGAATGCCGACGACGTCGCCGGCAAACGCCTCGTCCGCCACCGAACGGTCCTGGGCGAAGAAAAACTGCGGGCTGGACAGGCTCATGTTCTTGCCGGTTCGAACCAGCTTCGCCTTCATGCCGCGGCTGAGCTTGCCGGAGCACAGCCGCGCAAAGGCGATGCGGTCGCGGTGATTCGGATCCATATTGGCCTGGATCTTGAACACGAACGCGCTCATGCGCGGCTCGGCCGCTTCGACCTTGCGCAGGTTCGACTCCTGCGCGCGCGGCGCCGGCGCAAACTTGCCAAGGCCTTCCAGCAGGTCGCCGACGCCGAAATTGCGCAGCGCGCTGCCGAAATAGACCGGCGTCAGATGGCCTTCGCGGAAAGCCTCCAGTTCGAACGGCTTGCAGGCTTCGGAGACCAGCGCGAGTTCATCCTTGATCTCGGTGACGTCAAGATTGGGGTTACGGCCAGCGAGATCGGCGATGTCGATCTGCTGCGCGGCGCCGGTCTTGGCGCCCCCGCCTTCCAGCAAACGCACGCCGCCATCGATGACGTCATAGGTGCCGAGGAAGTCGCGGCCGCGGCCGACCGGCCAGGTCATCGGCGTGGTATCGAGCGCCAGCGTCTTTTCGATCTCGTCCAGCAGGTCGAACGTATCGCGGCTCTCGCGGTCCATCTTGTTGATGAAGGTGATGATCGGAATGTCGCGCAGCCGGCACACCTCGAACAGCTTTCGCGTCCGCGCCTCGATGCCCTTGGCGGCGTCGATCACCATGACCGCGGAATCCGACTGCCGTCAGCGTGCGGTAGGTGTCCTCGGAAAAGTCCTCGTGGCCCGGCGTATCCAGCAGGTTGAACACGAGGCCTTCGAACTCGAACGTCATCACCGAGGTCACGACCGAGATGCCGCGCTCGCGCTCGATCTTCATCCAGTCGGACCGGGTATTGCGCCGCTCGCCCTTGGCCTTGACCTGCCCCGCCAGATTGATGGCGCCGCCGAACAGCAGCAGCTTTTCGGTCAGCGTGGTCTTGCCGGCGTCCGGGTGGGAGATGATCGCAAACGTGCGCCGCCGCGCCACTTCATCGGCAAGCGGCGAGCGGGACGGCGATTCGGCGGTGACGATGTCGGACATGAGGCTCGAGCGTTTGGCAGGGAAAATGGGCTGGATCAAGCGGCAAAAAAGCCCACTGGATATAGGGACTTATCCGGCAGACTCCAGCCAGCGCGCGAACTCTTATCGCAACAACAACGCCGCCCAATAGGTCAGTGCCGCCACGATGGCGGAAGCCGGAATGGTGATGACCCAGGCATAGACGATCGAACTGGCCACGTTCCAGCGCACCGCCGAGACCCGCCGCGCCGCGCCGACACCGACGATCGCGCCAGTAATGGTGTGGGTGGTTGATACGGGAACTCCGAGATAGGTCGCAATAAAGAGGGTCGCCGCCCCGCCGGTTTCCGCGCAAAATCCCTGCATCGGCGTCAGCTTGGTGATCCGCAGCCCCATGGTGCGGACGATTCGCCAGCCGCCCATCAGCGTGCCGAGCGCCATCGCGGCCTGGCAGGACAGCACTACCCAGAACGGGATGGAGAATTCGGTGCCGAGATGGCCCTGCGAATAGAGCAGCACCGCGATGATGCCCATGGTCTTTTGCGCATCGTTGCCGCCGTGGCCGAGCGAATAGAGCGAGGCCGAGACGAATTGCAGGATGCGAAAGGCGCGGTCGACCGCAAACGGCGTCGAGCGCACCGAGGCCCAGGACACGATCGCAACCAGCACCAGCGCCAGCAGGAAGCCTACCAGCGGCGACAACACGATTGCCAGCAGCGCCTTGGACAGGCCGCTCCAGACCGCCGCCGAAAATCCGGCCTTTGCCATGCCCGCGCCGACCAACCCGCCGATCAACGCGTGCGAACTGGACGAGGGAATTCCGAGCGCCCAGGTGATCAGGTTCCAGACGATGGCGCCCACAAGTGCCGCGAAGATTACGGTGGCATCGACCACGCTCGGCTCAATGATGCCGGTGCCGATCGTGTTGGCGACGTGGAGCCCGAACACCGCGAAGGCGATGAAATTGAAGAAGGCGGCCCACAACACCGCATATTGCGGGCGCAGCACGCGGGTCGACACGATCGTAGCGATCGAATTGGCAGCGTCGTGCAATCCATTGAGGAAGTCGAACAGCAGCGCGACCGCGATCAGAAAGATCAGAATCGGAAGTCCGAGCGAGGCGTCCACTGGATTGGCCCTGCCCTATACCTGTTCAATCACGATCGAGTTGATCTCGTTGGCGACGTCATCGAAGCGATCGGACACTTTCTCGAGATGCTTGTAGATCTCGGCGCCCACGATGAAATCCATCGAGTTGCCGCCGCGATGCTTGAGATACAGTTCCTTCAAGCCGATGTCGTGGAGATCGTCGATGCGTCCTTCCAGCTTGCCGATCTCCTCGGTAATGGCGCTCAGCATCGCAACGTTGTTTCCGATCGCCTGCATCAGCGGCAGCGCGCGGCCGACCAGATTCGCGCACTCGACCAGCAGGGTTCCGATCTCGCGCATCGGCGGCTCGAACGTGCGGACCTCGAACAGCACCACCGCCTTGGCGGTCTGCTGCATCTGATCGATCGCATCGTCCATCGCCGTGATCAGGTTCTTGATGTCGCCGCGGTCGAACGGGGTAATGAACGTGCGCCGGACCGCCGTCAGCACCTCGCGGGTGATGCCGTCGGCGTCATTTTCGAACTGGTTGACGCGCTGGCAGAACACCGGCGTTTCGTCGCCGCCGCGCAGCATGTCCTGAAGCGCCAGCGCCCCCTGCACCACCGTCTGGGCATGCCGATCAAAAAGATCAAAAAATCGCTCCTCTTTCGGCAAAAAGGCACGAAACCAGCGCATCAGCATTGGTCAAAATCCATCGTTCTGGAGGCCGTCGGGCAGCCCGTCACAGGGTTGTCATAGACCATTCGCGGGCAAAACGCGCAACGGGACGACCCGGTAATCGGGTCATCCACCGCTTTGTGAGGCCGAAAACTGCGGCAAAACCGGCCGTTTTACAGGGATCGGCGGAAATAGTGCGCGATCTCGCCGATGATACCCCGGCGGAACGTCAGTACGCAGACCACGAAGACCGTACCCTGAATCACCGTCACCCATTGCCCCAGGCCAGACAGGTATTGTTGCATGGCGACAATGACGAAAGCGCCAACGACCGGGCCAAAGACGGTGCCGAGACCGCCAACCAGAGTCATCAGCACGATTAGCCCCGACATGGCCACTTCAACGTCTGTCAAAGAAGCATTTTGCGCGACAAACACCTTCAGCGAACCGGCAAGTCCTGCCAGCGTTCCCGACAGGATGTACGCGAGCAGCTTATACTGATCGGTCTTGTAGCCGAGCGATACCGCGCGCGGCTCATTCTCACGAATTGCCTTCAGTACCTCGCCGAACGGCGAGTTGATGGTGCGAAAAATCACCAGAAAACCGAACAGAAAGCCGGCGAGGATGACGTAATACAGCGTGGTGGGATTGGAGAGATTGAAAATACCGAACAGACGGCCCTGCGGAATGCCCTGAATGCCGTCTTCGCCGTGGGTAAACGGTGCCTGCAGATAGATGAAGTACAAGAGCTGCGACAGCGCCAGCGTGATCATCGCGAAATAGATGCCTTGGCGGCGAATCGCGACAAGGCCGGTGATGACACCCAGCGCGGCTGCGGCGGTGGTGCCGACCAAGATTCCGAGTTCGGGCGATAGTCCCCACACTTTCAGCGCATGCGCCGTACAATAGCCGGCTGTCCCCAGGAACATCGCGTGGCCGAATGACAACAACCCGCCATAGCCGATCAGGAGATTGAACGCGCAGGCGAGCAACGCGAAACACAGTGCCTGCATCACGAAGAACGGATAGATGCCGGTGAACGGTATGATCAGCAACAGCGCCGTCATGACGCCGAATACGATCATCTCATCGCGCATGGCGCGCGGCGTCGCCGGCAGTGTATCGTCAGTCAATGTACTCATATCAGGCCGCCCGTCCTGTAAGTCCTGTAGGCTTCACCAGCAGCACCAGCACCATGAGAACAAACACCACCGTGTTGGAGGCCTCTGGATAAAAGTACTTCGTCAAACCCTCGATTACCCCCAGTGCAAAGCCCGTGATGATCGACCCCATGATCGAACCCATGCCGCCGATCACCACCACCGCGAACACCACGATGATGACATGTTCACCCATCAGCGGCCGTACCTGGTTGATCGGCGCCGACAACACCCCGGCGAGTGCGGCAAGGCCGACGCCGAGCCCGTATGTCAGCGTGATCATCCGGGGCACATTGATGCCGAAAGCGCGCACCAGAGCCGGATTCTCGGTGGCGGCGCGCAAGTAGGCGCCAAGCCGCGTCTTTTCGATCAGGTACCAGGTGGCGATGCATACGATGAGCGAAAAAATGACGACCCAGCCGCGATAGATCGGCAGGTACATGAAACCGAGATTCACGCCGCCCTTCAGCTCATCAGGGATCGAATAGGGCAGACCGGATGAGCCGAAGTAATTCTGGAACACGCCCTGGATGATCAGCGCCAGTCCGAATGTCAAAAGCAGCCCATAGAGATGGTCGAGGCCGGCCAGCCATTGCAGCATGGTCCGCTCCAGGATCATGCCGAAGATGCCGACCACGATCGGAGCGATCAGCAGCGCCCACCAATATCCGATGCCGGTCAGGCTCAGGAGGAAATATGCGCAGAACGCGCCCATCATGTAGAGCGCGCCGTGGGCGAAATTGATGATGTTGAGCATGCCGAAGATCACGGCGAGCCCGAGACTGAGCAGCGCGTAGAACGATCCGTTGATCAATCCCACCAGGAGCTGGGCGTATAGAGCTTGCATCGGTTTCGCACTCAATCTCGTTTATGACGCGGAATCGCGTGGGGACGCGAGAGGAAGCCCGCCGGCACCGCGCCGGCGGGCGTTGTTACTTCTTTACCAGCGGACAGGCGCTTTCCGAAAGCGGCCGGAAGGCCTGGTCGCCCGGGGTGGTGCCGATCAGCTTGTAGTAGTCCCACGGCCCCTTGGATTCGGAGGGCTTCTTGACCTCGAACAAATAGGCCGGATGAATCTTGCGGCCGTCGGCGCGGATCGAGCCCTTGCCGAACAGCGTATCGTCGGTCGGCAGTTCCTTCATTTTGGCGACAACCTTGGCGCCGTCATGCGGATTGCCGCCCATCGCCTCGAGCGTCTTGAAATAATGCAGCAGGCCCGAATACACGCCGGCCTGCACCATCGACGGCATCGCCTTGTTCTTCATGCGCTCGGAGAAGCGCTTGGAGAACGCACGGGTGTCGTCATTCTGATCCCAGTAGAAGGTCTCGGTAAAGCTGAGGCCCTGCGCCACCTTCAGGCCGAGCGAATGCACGTCGGTGATGAACAGCAGAAGACCGGCCAGCTTCTGGCCGCCGGCGACGATGCCGAATTCGGATGCCTGCTTGATGGTGTTGGTGGTGTCGCCGCCGGCGTTCGCCATGCCGACGATCTTGGCCTTGGAGGCCTGCGCCTGCAGCAGGAACGAGGAGAAGTCCGACGAATTCAGCGGATGCTTGACGGTGCCGATGACCTTGCCGCCGGACTTCACCACGACCGCCGTGGTGTCGCGCTCCAGCGCATGGCCGAACGCGTAGTCCGCGGTCAGGAAGTACCAGGTGTCGCCGCCGGCCTTCACCAGCGCCTGCCCGGTCGAGTTGGCGAGCATGTAGGTGTCATAGACCCAGTGAACCGTGTTCGGCGTGCACTGGGCATTGGTGAGATCCGACGTCGCTGCGCCGGTATTGATCATGATGGAATTCTTTTCCTTCACCAGATTGTTGACCGCCAGCGCAACGCCGGAGTTCAGCACATCCATGAAGATGTCGACCTTCTCGACGTCGACCCACTGCCGCGCGATGGTGGTGGCGATGTCCGGCTTGTTCTGGTGGTCGGCGGAGATCAGGTCGAGCTTCCAGCCCTTGGCCGCCAGCCCGGAATCCTCGATCGCCATCTGGGCGGCTACCGTGGAGCCGGCGCCGCCGAGGTCGGAGTAAAGTCCGGAATTGTCGGTGAGCACGCCGATCTTGACGGTCTTGTCCTGCGCCAGGGCGCTGCCTGCGGCAACCGTCAGGGCGGCGCCGAGAAGAAGAGCTGAAATACGCTGTTTCATACTAACTCCATGAATCCTGGGTGCAGGCAGTAACGATCAGACACCGAGATAAGTGTGGAGCTTGTCCATATTGGCCGACAGCTCCGAATTCGCAAAACCATCAATGACCTTGCCGTGCTCGACGATGTAGTAGCGGTCGGCCACCGTCGCGGCGAAGCGGAAATTCTGCTCGACCAGCAGGATGGTGAAGCCTTCCGACTTCAGCCGCGCGATGGTGTGCCCGATCTGCTGGATGATGACCGGCGCTAGACCCTCGGTCGGCTCGTCCAGCATCAGAAAGCGCGCGCCGGTGCGCAGGATTCTCGCGATCGCCAGCATCTGCTGCTCGCCGCCCGAAAGTTTTGTACCTTGGCTGTTCAGGCGTTCCTTGAGGTTCGGAAAGAGATCAAAAATTTGATCGAGCGACAGGCCGCCAGTTCGCACGATCGGCGGCAGCAGCAGGTTTTCGCGCACGTCGAGGCTTGCGAAAATGCCCCGCTCCTCGGGACAGAACGCGATGCCCATCCGCGCAATCTTGTCGGACGTGGCGCGGATGATGTCTGCATTGTTGAAGCGGATCGAGCCGGTGCGCTTGCCGATGATTCCCATCACCGATTTCAGCGTGGTGGTCTTGCCGGCGCCGTTGCGGCCGAGCAGCGTGACCACCTCGCCGGCCTTCACATTGAAGTTGATGCCGTGAAGGATGTGGGATTCGCCGTACCAGGCCTGCAGGTCGGAGACGGAAAGAATTTCCGCGCCCGCCGGTTTGTTGCCGGCTTCGGCCATTTTCAACTCAGGCATGACCGGCCCCCAGATAGGCTTCCTTGACGCGCTCGTCCTTCGACAATTCGGCATAATTGCCTTCTGCCAGCACCTGACCGCGCGTCAGCACCGTGATGATGTCGGAGAGATTGGCGACCACCGAGAGATTATGTTCGACCATCAGGATGGTGTATTTCGCCGAAATGCGCTTGATCAGCGCCGCGATCTTGTCGATGTCCTCATGACCCATGCCGGCCATCGGCTCGTCGAGCAGCATCATCTCGGGGTCGAGCGCCAGCGTCGTCGCAATCTCGAGTGCGCGCTTGCGGCCGTAGGGCATCTCGACCGCCGGCGTATTGGCGAATTCGCTCAAGCCGACATCGTTGAGAAGTTCATGTGCGCGGCCGTTGAAGCGATCGAGCACGCTCTTGGAGCGCCAGAAATCGAACGAAGAGCCGTGCTGGCGCTGCAAGGCGACGCGGACGTTCTCCAGCGCCGTCAGGTGCGGAAACACCGCTGAAATCTGGAACGAACGCACCAGCCCAAGGCGGGCCACATCGGCCGGCGCCATCGCGGTGATGTCCTGCCCCTTGTACAGGATCTGTCCCGCCGACGGCTTCAAGAACTTGGTCAGCAGGTTGAAGCACGTCGTCTTGCCGGCGCCGTTAGGCCCGATCAACGCATGAATACTGCCGCGGCGCACCTTGAGGGCGACATCACGAACGGCGAAGAAACCCGCAAATTCCTTGGTTAATCCTTGGGTCTCGAAAATGAACTCATCTGCCAAACAAATTTCCCCCGTCAGCCGTCTCCGCGAGTTCGTCCGCGCGCGACCAATTTTCCCTGTTCGGGCTAGCTCTGCGGGACGTCCTGGAAACCGTCCCCGAGCCTGCCGCCTCCGGGCCGGAATATGCCGTCAACGGCACGGGTTAGGCAAGGTGGAAAGCTGCCACGGGGGAAACGCGCGTGCCGGTTCCGGTTGCGCCATAAGTCGAATTGCGCCGACTGCCCGGCCCTGCCGGCCTCGTCGTCCGCGCTCAACCAAATCTTCGCGCCGGCAAGCCATCGTTAACGGTGTTTTGCTGCAATCAAGCGCTTTCACACAATATTTCTGCTCTCCGGCGCATCATCACGCGATTTGGACAGTCAGGAATTGCCGCCTTGGAATTTCAAAGCGCCGGACCATCGGTCGTCAAATCGATCAAGCAGCGCGACCTGCTGAACACCTGGCTGCGGCTATTCGCCCGCGATCAGTCGATCCCGCGCATGTCGGAATACCAACCGGAGCGGATCGAGGACGAACTCCCTGACCTGGTGTTCTACACCGTCGATACCAGCCCGCAGCCGCCGCGCCTGACCATCCAGAGCGACGGCACGCGGATGTCGAGCGCCTATGGCACTACCGGCAAGGGCCGCTATCTCGACGAGTATCTGGGCGCAAGGCTCGCTCCGATCGTGATGCCAGTGTATTATGAATGCATCGCCCGCCACCTGCCCGCCTATACCATCTCCAATATTGACGACATCTACGGGCGACTCGTCGCCTATGAGCGGCTGTTGCTACCGTTCTCCGATGACGGCAGCGTCACCCACATCATCGCGTCGCTGAAGACCATCAGCGAGGACGGCGGCTTCGAGATGAAGAACCTGATACGCGGAAACGACAAGCTGCCGGTGCCGACGCTGCGCACCGTCATCGATCGCGATCTCTTTCATCGCGCACCCGGCCGCATTCCGTCTGGCGACGTGCTGGAATTCGGCTAGGCTACTGAGTCATAAGTCCCTCATGGTGAGGAGCGCGAAGCGCGTCTCGAACCATGAGGCCCCGTCTGTGGCCTACATCCTTCGAGACGCAGGCTTCGCCTGCTCCTCAGGATGAGGATTGAATGGCCGTGACGCAGTAGATCTAGGCCTTCCCGCGCGATTTGGACGGCACTTCCTTGCCGTAGACGTCCGGCTTGAACCCGACCAGCAATTTGGCGCCGAGATCGAGCACCGGCCGCTTGATCATCGAGGGCTGCGCCAGCATCAATGCCAGCGCCTTGCGCTCGTTGAGGCCTTCCTTGTCGCTGTCGGGCAACTTCTTGAACGTCGTGCCCGCGCGGTTGAGCAGCGTCTCCCAGCCCACTTCGTCGGACCATTGCTTGAGCTTGTCCGTGGAGATCCCGGCCGCTTTGTAGTCGTGGAAGTCGTAAGCCACGCCGTGATCGTCGAGCCAAGCGCGCGCCTTCTTCATGGTGTCGCAGTTCTTGATGCCGTAGATGGTGATGGTCACGTCAAAATTGCCCTCGGTTCAATTCCGTTTCGGTATGTCCAGCCCGCGCTGCACCGCCGGCCGGGCGAGCCCGCGTTCCAGCCATGCCGGCACCTGCTTCAGCGTATCGAATGCGACGAGATCGCGCGCCTCATAGAAGCCGATCAGGTTGCGTACCCAGCCGAGCATGGAAATGTCGGCGATGGTGTATTCGTCGTCCATGATCCACTGGCGTCCGGCAAGCCGCGTCTCCAGCACACCCAGCAGGCGCTTCGACTCGGCGACGTAACGCTCGAGCGGCCGCTTGTCGGCAAACTCCTTGC
This sequence comes from uncultured Alphaproteobacteria bacterium, assembly GCA_963816815.1. GTDB lineage: Bacteria > Pseudomonadota > Alphaproteobacteria > Rhizobiales > Xanthobacteraceae > Bradyrhizobium. Next base: position 244,729 of record CAWFMW010000053.1, on the reverse strand, counting down.
CGGCGAATTTGTGGAAGAAGCCGACCTGGCCGAACATCGGTCCGATCCCGCCCATCTGGAAGTGCAGCCACTGGATGGCCTGGTATCGCCGCACCGGATCGGCCGGCAGGAGCTTGCCGGTCTTGTCCGCGAGATATTGCAGGATCGCGCCGGACTCGAACAGCGGCAGCGGCCTGCCGCCGGGCCCGTCCGGATCGAGGATCGCCGGGATCTTGCCGTTCGGATTCAGCGACAGGAATTCCGGCGTCTTCTGGTCGTCCTTGTTGAAGTCGACCAGATGCACCTCGTAGGGCAATCCGATCTCTTCCAGCATGATCGAGACCTTGACGCCGTTTGGCGTCGGTAGCGAATAAAGCTGAAGGCGGTCGGGATGTTTGGCGGGCCAGCGTTTGGTGATCGGGAAGGCGGAGAGATCGGACATCAGAGCTCGTTTTGCATGGTTGTTGTTGCGCGGCTAATGTACGGCTGATGCCGCACATAACAAGGGCCTGCGCTGTTCATGACCGATCAACCGTCTCCGGCGAAGCTCGGCCTCACCGATGAAGAACTTGCGGTTCATCCGACGATGTTCGCGGGCGGTTCGCTGAAGGATCAGGTCGTCGTCATCACGGGCGGCGCCGGCGGCATCGGGCGGGCGATCGCATGGCTGTTCGCGCGGCTGGGTGCGCATGTCGCCGTGGTCGGGCGCGACGGCGGCAAGCTCGATGCGCTCGTGGCCCAGTTGGCCGGTCGCGGCCTCAAGGCATCCGCGCATATTGCCGACATCAGGGAGCCCGATGCGGTCAACGCCCTGTTCGACGCGATCTGGGCCGCGCATGGCCGCCTCGATAGTCTCATCAACAGCGCCGGCGGGCAGTTTCCGCAAGCCGCGATCGATTTTTCGGTGAAGGGCTGGAACGCCGTCATCAACACCAACCTGAACGGCACCTGGTACATGATGCAGGCTGCCGCGCAGCGCTGGCGCGACCACAAGCATCCCGGCAGCATCGTCAACATCGTGGTGGTGACGACGCACGGCCTCTACGGCATCGCGCACAGTATCGCCGCGCGGAGCGGCGTGATCGGGCTGTCGCGCGCCGTCGCGGTCGAATGGGCGCCGCTTGAACATCCGGGTCAACTGCGTGGCGCCCGGCGCGATCGAAACCGAAGGCTGGAACGTCTATTCGCCGGAGGCGCGCGCCGCCTACCCGCGCTCGAACCCGATGATGCGCACAGGCTCGCCCTGGGACGTCGCCGAGGCCAGCGTCTTTCTCGCCGGACCATCGGCGAAATTCGTGACCGGCGAGACGCTGACGGTCGACGGCGGCGGCCAGCTCTGGGGCGAGACCTGGACCACGGGCAAGCCGGCGTATTTCAGCGGCGACGACAAGTGACCCGCTGACGGCCGAATTTCATGTCCCACTATCGCCTCGCCATTTTCGACTTCGACGGCACGCTGGCGGATTCCCTTCCGTGGTTTCGCGCCTCCTTTCAGGACATGATCACGCGGTTCGATCTTGCGCCCGTCCGCGACGACGAGGTGGAAGGGCTGCGCGGCCTGTCCGCGCGCGAAATCATGGCGCGCCTCAACGTATCCGATGTGGCAATTGCCGGCCATCGTCAGCGACATGCGAAAGCGCAAGCTCGCAGCCGCAGGCGAGACATCGCTGTTCGCCGGCATCCCGGCCATGCTGATCGACCTGCAACGCCACGGCATCAAGACCGCCATCGTCAGTTCCGACAGCGAAGCCTCGGTCCGGCAGGTGCTCGGACCCGACGCCAGCCTGATCACCCGCTTCGACTGCGGCGCGGCGATGTTCGGCAAGCACTGGAAATTTCGGCGCGTCGCACGAAAGCTCGGCGCGAAACCTTCGGAGACGATCTGCATCGGCGACGAGCTCCGCGACATCGAAGCCGCGAAAGCCGCCGGCATGGATTCCGGCGCGGTCGCCTGGGGCTATGCACTTCCGAGCGCGCTGCAGGCGGCGGAGCCGACGCATCTCTTCAATTCGATCGAGGAGATGATGCAGCGGCTGACTATGACGAATAACACGTCGTGACATGCCCGCCGATTGCCCGTCATACCCACAGAGGCCACCGTACGAGCTGTTCGTGGCCGTTCAAGCTGCGGACGAGTACGAACTCCCTGACCATCCAGCCAATCGGTTCGACTGGATACTCATCGACGCCACGTGCATCATACAACAACGTGACATGTGGCGTGAAATTCGTGTTGGCCAGTCGCCTCAACCCTCTTCGCGTCATCGCGGCGCCGAGCGTTTGCCGAAACGACTGCAGCCGGCGCAATCCTTGTCCTCCGATCAGGACGAAAGGGCGATTGCCCGGCCGCCCCAGAAAGCTTGTCGTGCGATCGAATAAGACCGCGAACGGCTCGGTCCGCACATCCATGGCCGCCTCCCACGCGGCGCAAAGCTGGCCCTCGGGCAACCCGCCGAGAGCGAACAGCGAGATGTGCAGCCGCTCGGGCGCAATGAGCTTGCCGTCGAAACGGTGCGCCCGCTTGAGCACGCCAGCCAGTTGGTGAATTCGCTCTGCCGTCCCTGCATCGGGAACGGCGGCGAGAAATAATCGGGCACCACTACAGCTTGCAAATTCGTCCATGATAGACTAGAACAGATCATGAACATTATCGTTTAGCAACTTGAAAACTCGTATTGTAAACTACACTACAACCTCCGCAGGGGATCCAGAATGCCGCGCGTCATAAAACGAAAAGAGCATCCACTATCGATGCGGCTGCCCGAAACTGACATCGCCATTATCGATCGTGCGGCCAGCTTGCGTGGCCGTTCGCGCACCGATTTTGTGCGCGAGGCTGCGGTACGCGCCGCGGAAGATGTTCTGATGGAGGCGGCGCCCATCCGGATGAGTCCGGCTGGCTTCAAGGCCTTTATGGAGGTTCTTTCGCAGCCCGGGCGCCCGGTACCTGAAATGGTCGAACTCTTTCAACGCACCGCTCCGTGGGAATCCGGGGACGCAAAAGCCGAGAAATGAAAGGTGGCTATTTCACAGCCGGAGCCACTCACAGCGGCTCACGACGTCTCCGGGTTATCCTGTGGCAAGCCATCTTTGGATCGCTGGCTGAAGACGCGCGCACTTTCCAACCAGGAGAAGGGTTTCACGGCCATCATGGTCGTACACGAAGCCAATTGGGTCCTTGGCTATTACGGCCTCGCGCCTACGGCGGTTCTTCCCGCAACCCTGCCGCGATCAATCCGTACCTGTCAGCCGCCTGATCCCGTTCCTTGCCTGTTGTTGGGACAACTGGCGGCAGATCAGAATTACATCGGCAAAGGAATTGGCACCGGGTTGCTCAAGCATGCGCTGCAACGCTGTGTGACGGCGGCCAGCCTGATTGGCGGGCGCGCCCTCATCGTCAATGCCGTCGATATCGAGGCGGCGGACTTTTGGAAGCGACACGGCTTTGTTCCATCAAAAGATGATCCGCTGATCTTGCTCAGATCTCTTGCCGACATCGCGGCATCGATCACCTCTGCTTCCGGCTCTTCATCTCGAGGCCCCTCATGAATCGTTGATGGTTCTAGCCCGGCCCAACAGCCGGCAAATCAAGTGCAGACCGCAATCTCCCGGAGCCTCGCCGATAAAGCATCGCGTGCTGAGCCGGCATCAAGAGATCGGCGCGCGGCACGAAGCCGTCGATCACCTTGTTGAACGCGATTGCGCCGCATCCCGGAACGAGGCAATCGCGTTTTCCCTTCGGACATTGGTTGAACGAGCAGAGTCTGCCCAGATAGGCGTCGTTCGCCGGATCGAACATGAAGATATCAAGCTGATGGGGGACAACGCTGGTGTCGGCACCCGACGTAAATGCCTTGCTCAGAGCACGATTGGCGGCCCGATGTATTTCACGAAGACGTTGCTGCGAATTCGATCCAGAGCGCCAGATCGAGATCGCGGCATTCATGCCACACCTCGATGCCCTCACGACGGAAATCGCTGAAACGCGGAACTTCCTTCCATAGCGCCTTTGCAACCGAGCCTATCACGGCGACCGCATGAACCTCCGGAAACGCCATCCACGCATCCGCCACGATGTCCGCGGCCACGCGAAACCGACGCTGTTGATCCAGAAGATATTTGTTCTGTTGCTCAATCTTCGCGCGCCGCATCGCTTCAACCCAGCAGTTTCATGAAGTTGCGCTTCTGACCATGGCGCACCTTCAGCGCCGCGACGTAGGCCGCCTGCTCGGCCGAGCTCTGCAAGGCAGCGATACGGCCGATGAGTTTCGCGGCCTCAGGACGGATAAAATCTAGCGAATTGGTCCGGATCGCCGCCAGCGCGTCAGGCGCCCTCACAACACGCACCCATAATGCGCCGACGACACCAGCCGGATGTACTTGTCGTGCACCGATCCGGGCCGCACCGCGGCAATGGAGGCCGGTGCGCGCCAGTCGGCCATGCGGCGGGCGATCTCTTCCGCGGGCACCTCGAGAGTTCACGGTGCGGGCGCCGGGATCGATCACGATGATGTCGCCGTCGCGCACCGCCGCGATCGGGCCGCCGCGCGCGGCTTCCGGCGAGACATGGCCGATCAGGATGCCGTGCGAGACGCCGGAGAAACGGCCGTCGGTGATCAGCGCGACATCCTCGCCAAGGCCCCGCCCCTGCAGCTGGATCGTCAGCATCACCATTTCGGGCATGCCGGGCCCGCCGACCGGGCCGACATTGCGCACCACGATGACATTGCCCGCCACGATCTCGCCGGCGCGGATCGCGGCCATCGTTTCGGCCTCGGATTCGAACACGCGCGCGGTGCCGCGAAACTGGCCCTTCTCGAGCGCCTTGCCCGACAGCTTGAGCAAACAGCTCTCCGGCGCGAGATTGCCCTTCAGAACGCTGATGTGATTGTTCGCCGGTGCGATCGGTTTCGACACCGGAAAAACGATCTCCTGCGGCGGCATCTGCTCCAGCGTCGGAACGTCGGCGAGATTTTCCGCCAGCGTCTTGCCGGTCACCGTCATGACGTCGCCATGCAGCAGGCCGGCGCGCAGCAGTTCCTTCATGACGACCGGCACGCCGCCGATCGCATGCAGGCTGCCCATCGCGAACGGCCCATGCGGCTGCAGATTGGCGAGCAGCGGGACGCGCTCGCCGATCTGCTTGGATGCGTTCGATCGTGATCGGCACCTGCGCCTCGCGCGCGACCGCGAGCAGATGCAGATACATGTTGGTCGAGCCGCCCATCGCGTAGACGGTCGTGATCGCGTTCTCGAACGCCCGCTCGGTCATGATGTCGCGCGGCCGGATGCCGGCCTGCATCAGCCGGTACAACGCATCGACCGAGGCGCGCGCCTGCGCGCGGACGTCGGCGTGGATGTCGCTGCCGGCGTCGTAATCGGCCGGATGCGAGGCGCCGCGCGGCAGCATCATGCCGATCGATTCCGCGATCGTGCTCATGGTGTTGGCCGTGAACATCGCGCCGCAGGTGCCGCTGCCGGGCATCACGTTGCGCTCGACTTCCAAAAGCTCCTCGCCGGAGAGGCGGCCGGACTCGTTGGCGGCGCGGGCCTCGGCGTAATCGAGGATCGTGATGTTGTTGCCCTTGCTGGCCCATGCGCCGAACGAGACGCGGCCCGGCGTGCTGGTGCCGGGATAGAGCACGAGCCCGAAGGCATTGGTGCGCGCCAGCGGCATCAGCGCGGCCGCGCCGGTCTTGTCGCAGCCGGAAATCACGATCATGGCGTCGCCATGATGCGCGTAGTGGCCGATCTCGAAGCAGTCGGCGACGATGTCGCGCGAGGCGAGGCTGTAGCCCGCCGTCGGCGTGCCCTGCGTCAGCGCATCCGACACCGCCGGCGCGCCGACGATCAGCCCCTGCCCGCCGCGCTCTGCCAGGATCTCGACCAGGAGATCGGTGATGGCGCGCACGCGGTTGTTGCAGCGATGGGCATTGGTGTAGGCGCTGGCGATCGTCACCACCGCGCTGGTCTTGGCGGCGCGATCCGGATCGAATCCGGCGGCGCGCAGTTCGACCCGCGCGCGCTTCCAATAGGTGCTGCTGTCCTGCGTCGTCATGGGATGCTCCAGATCTTCTGATGGAATGCCGTATCCGGTCTGATTGGCACTGAAGGAGGTTTACGCCGTTTTGCCGTCGTCGAAGCTGACGATCACAGCGGCATTCGCAATCAGGATGGGATCGTTACCGCTCTCGGACGGAATTTCCAGCCCGCCGGTGACCGCCGTCACCTTGACGGTGCCGTACGGCAGCTCCTTGGCCACCGCCGCGGTATCGACCGCGTCCGGATTCGGCACGGCGATCGTGACATCGACGAACATGTCGTTGGCGGTCTTGCCCAGCATCCGGAAGAAGCCGAGGCTGGAATGGCGGATGGCGTCGGAGACGGCGCGCCTGGCGGCCTTGGTGGCATCGCGCCCGTGAACGTCGACGCCCATGCCCATTTCGGTGATACAGCGCACGCGTGCCATGGCATTTCCTCTTGTTGTTAGCTTAGCCAGATATCGATTGACGAAGCTCTGCTCCCTCAATCGCCGCTTGCAGCCGCGCCGTCAAGCCATAGTCCGCTCAGGCGGATGCTCGCACGAGACGCCGCCAATCGGAACTGGAACTGACGCCCGATGGCAGCTCAACTTCACTGCTTCGGAACGTCGCTGTGCTTAGCCCAGGAGCTTCATGAGATTGCGTTTGCGGCTGTATCGCTCCTTGAATGCAGCGACGTACGCCGCGTGCTCGGTCGCGCTTCGCAAACCCGCCATCCTGGCGATGAGCTGGACGGCTTCCGCATAGGCGGAATTGCTCCCGGTGCCAGCAAACTGGTCGACCTGCTCGGCATAGACTTCGAGCGCTTCGCGCGGATGCGTGGCCTCACTCAGCCGCGCGAGAGCCTGCCTCGCACCGACGGCCGTACGGTGCTTGCGGACGACCGCCCATGCTTCGTCGAACATCTTCTCTTCCATCAGAATGTCAGCGAGAAGATTGGCCGGAGCGGACCAGTGCGCGCGTTCATTTCCGACGATCCGGACCTCGAGAATTCGTGTCACGCGCTGCAGCACGCTCGCGCCGCCAAGCTGGCGCAGCTGGGCATAGAGTTCGAGGCTCGGCGCCTTCTCGAAAGCCTTCCATAAATGTGCCTCAGCCTCCTCCCCTCGTCCGGCATCCGACAGCAGCCCGGCGGTGAACGACACCAGGCGCTCGTCGAGCCTGCCGTCCTCGAATACCCAAAGCCCCTCCTCGGCCCTGCGCAGCGCTTCGTCCCTTCGACCTTGCGCGAGGCAGAATTGCGCCAACTGAAGGTATTGCCACGGCGAGGACAGATCACGGCTGCGAAGTGCGATGCGGGCATCGACATCGCCGGCGCGTTCGGCGAAGAAGTCGAGGATGTTCCTTAGCGCGAGATCATCGGCAAGGTCACCATCGTCATCGCTTCCGGCTTTGTGACGTAACAGCTTCTCCCAGGCTTCGGCGGCGAGGCGGTGATATTCCACGAGGCCTTCCTCGCCGAGGATCTCGGCATAGAGCGCCACGGCGCCGGAAAACGTGCCGTAGTTGCCGTTCACTTCGCGGGCGAACAGGCCGCGAGCAAATTGGATCGTTTCAGGCTGTGCCGTCTCGGCTGCGGCAAAGTGGATGCCGCGCGCTCGCTCAAGCAATGCGCTGCAATGACCGTCGGAATCGTCGATCTCCTCGATGGCTCGCTCGATGCGGTCGATCGCATGTTCCGCCAGCTCAAGCGCAAGATTGGCGCGCGTCCCGGACGCCAGGTCGGCGAGAGCATCGAGCGCCGCGTCGACATTTGCCGCCCAGCCCGGCGCTCCATGATATTCGACAAAACCCCGCGTCCGTGTGGCTGCGTCGATTGTTTTGCGCAGTCGCATCCGCAGCGTCTTGTCATCGGCGTCCACACTCGCCGCCGCCATGTCTAGCTTACGGAACAAGGCTGAATCACGCTCGGCCAAGTCCATGATAATGCCGATCAGAACGTCAACGCTTTTTTGCGTCAAATGATCACGGATGCGCGACAGTGCTCCCACGCCCTCCGCATTCGCATCCATGCTTGCCGCATTGGCGGCGAGCGCTACGGCGACCATATGTTTACACACGCCCCAGTCTTCGAACGCCGGGCACGAGCAGTTGCCGCCAATCCTGTCGCCACCACCGGTAAGTTCGGTACGGTAGTCTTCCGTACCCTCGACCTGCGCCAGGACGCGCCCCGGCTCGATAGCGAGGAGCTGGACCTGGCCGCTGCGATAGTAAACCTCGCCGCGCGCGAACACCTTCTCGCCCGCAATCTCCCCCAACGCGTCGATGTCAAAGCGAGGCCGATGCTCGGGTTTATGGGCTTTCATGAGCGGCCGAAGCAACCGGGTTAAAGCGTTGAGCTGTTTCTAACGTAGCGGAAAATCGTAGACACCACTATCCTCAGGTAGCCTCCGTCAACAGCCCTTGTTGCTCCTCTCCTCCGGTCGCTCCGGTGTTGCAAAACCGCACGCATCCCGAACGCGGGATCATGCCCGGCCGAACCCGCCTCGCCGCCCCGAGATCAGTTTGAGCCATGGCGCCGAATGGAAGGCGCTCATCAGCAAATACATCGGGACCATTCCGCCCATCGGCGATATCGCGGCCGCACAAAGGCTGTCCAACGGGCCGCTGCCTGCAACCGCCGTCAACAGCGCCATGATCGCAAAGGTGGGCGCGGCCGCTAGCGACAACCATTTGACTATGCCGGGCATAACCGCAACACCCTCGCCGTCCTGCCTCACGGCGCCAGCCGCGTTGCAGTGACTGCCCTCGCTCACGGCTTCGCGCCCGCCTCTTTCCGGAACGCGGCCTCACCGGCATCCGATATCTCGACCCACCTCTTGTCGGGCGCAGCACCTTCAACGTAGCTGTCGTGCCAGTTCCACCACTTGTAGGTTTTAGTTTGCGGATAGCCGGCAGGCGAATCCTCCCACTCTTCCTGGCGCCCGAGCGGCGTGATGTCGAGGTAGTTCCAGGTTCCCCCCATCTGCTCGTCGCCACGGTTGTTGATGAAGTAGGTACGGTAAATCTTGCCGCCGTCGCGGATAAACACGTTGGTGCCGTGCCACTCGCCGACGCCGAAGTCAGCGTCGAAGCTGTCGGTGACGGTGTACCAGGGAATCATCTGCCAACCCATTCGTCCCTTCAGGCGCGCGATATCGGCCTGCGGCGCGCGCGACACGAACGCAAGCGTGGTATCGCGAGCGTTGAGATGGGCGGGATGGGCGACCTGGTCAGCAACCATCGAGCAGCCGCGGCAGGCATGATCGGGCCAGCCGAACACGCCCGGCTCGTAGAACGCGCGGTAGACGATCAGTTGACGGCGGCCCTCAAACAAGTCGAGCAGGCTCGCCTTGCCGCCCGGTCCGTCGAACTCATAACTCTTCTCCACGGCCATCCACGGCATCCGCCGGCGCTCCGCAGCCAGCGCGTCCCGGGCGCGCGTTGCGGCCTTCTCCTTCACCAGCATCTGCTGGCGCGCAGCTTCCCATTCCTTGGCTGAAACGACGTTTGTCTTCATGGCTAACTTCCTTTTGTTGCGATCCCTGTTGCGTGGTTTCGACGTGCCGCCTCAGACCGGCAGTCGCCGGTCGTATTCCCTGTGCAGCCGGCTCCAGCCGTCCCAGAACGATTCCGGCTCTTCGCCGTTGGCGCGGGCGACCAGAACGTCGAGATGCATGTGCCAGCCGGCACCGACCTTGAGCATGGTCGAGCGATCGGGCAGCCGGCGATGGATCACGGTGAGCAGCACGCCCTTGCCTTTGGGCTCAAGCTCGAACGTGACATCGCCGCTTCCATTCCAGGCGATCGAAAGCTTGCGCATCGGTTCAAGCTCGGTGATGCGGCTCTGCATCCGGTTCTCTTCGGAAAAACCTTCCGGCCGCCTGCTCGGAGGATCGTTGAGTTCGGAATTGCGCCAGACCAGTTCGACGGGCGCGCCGACCTTCATTTCCATCGCGCCCGCCGCCAGCCATTTACGGCGCAGGTCGCTGTCGGTGAGATAGGCCCACACACGCTCGATCGGGCCCGGCAGCAGCCGCTGGATCTTCAACGTCGTGGGTTCGATCAACGCGCCATAGGCGTCGGGCTTTGTTGTTGCGTCCATCGTTCTCTCCTTCACTTCGCCTTCTTTGTTTTCGCCTCGTCCTCGGCGCGCAGCAGCGATTCCAACACATCGAGCTTTGCATTCCAGAAGCGTTCGTAACGCCTGAGCCACGCGTTTGCTTCCGCAAGTCGCGCCGCTTCGAGGCGGCACAGATGGGTGCGGCCGCGGATCGTGCGCTTCACCAGGCCCGCATTCTCCAGCACCCGCACATGTTTCGACGCGCCGGCGAAGCTCATGTGGAACGGCGTCGCCAGCTCCCCGATCGTGAGCTCGCGCTCGGCGAGATGACCAAGCATCGCCCGGCGCGTCGGATCCGCCAGCGCGTGAAAAACCGCGTCGAGATGTGTCGATTGCTCAACCATGTGGTTTAGTATAAGCGCGTGACGCCAATAGTCAACCGATCGGTTTAACGTTTTCGTGAAGGGTTCCCGGCCTCTTTATTCGTCCGTGTAGACGGCACACGGAGACGCGATGCCGCGCAGCGCATGCGTTCCCAGCGAGATCAATTTCGCGCTGGTTTCTTCCGCGACCGCGCCCGAGATCAGGACGGTTCGGCCGAGCGGCCGGCAGAGCCCTTCGAGCCGGCTGACCAGATTTACCGCTGGACCGATCGCGGTGAAATCCAGCCGGTCGGCTGCGCCGACATTGCCCCACATAATTTCGCCAAGGTGCAACGCCACGCCGAACGACAGCGGCGGCAACCCCTGCTCTCGCCGGCTCGTACCGAGATGCGCCATTCCGGCTTTCGCGGAAGCAACCGCGCGTAGCGCTGCGTCGCAGGCTTCGCGCGGCTTGTCGCCGACCGGGAAGATCGCGAGCACGCCGTCGCCGATGAATTTCAACACCTCGCCGCCAAAGGCATGCACGGCGCCGCCGACGCAGTCGAACCAGCCGCCGAGTGCGGCGATGACGGCGGCGGGCGGCTCGGCCTCGGACAGCGCGGTGAAGCCGCGCAGATCCGCAAAAAGCAACACCGCCCGAATGGTCTCGCCGACTTCGCGCCGCAGCGGCCCCGCCAGCACGCGCGCGGCACTGCGCCGGCCGAGATAGGCTTCCAGCGCGGCCGACAGCGTCGCGCGCGCCGAGAGTGCTGCGAGCGGCGCTACGGAGAAGCGGGCTGCCTCGCGCAACCGATCGGCTTCGGCTTGCGTGAACCGGCGCGGCCCGATCCAGCCGAGCACCGGCCCGCCTTCTCCAGCGCCAACGCTGTCTTCATGCACGACACCATCAGCGAGCCCGCCCAGCCAGTTCCGTCCCGCATCGCCGGATGAGCTTCCCGCGCCTCCGAAGCCCGCCGGCGCGAATCCGACCGCCTCGATCACCTCGCCGTTCCCGGCCCGCCATAGCCAGGTGCGGCGGGCGATGATCGGGTGCGGCACGGCGAGCGTCAGCGCGCCGCCTGCGAGCGGCATGTCATCCGCGATCAAGCGCGTGCCGAGTTCGGCGAGGAACCGCTCGGCGCCCGGCGAGGCGCTGGCGGCATCGACCAGCCATGTCAGCGTCGAACTCAATTGCATGCGCCGATCATGCGACAGCGACGTTGCATTGTCACCCGCGGCACTTAACTTAAGCACTCGCTGGTTGCATCAGCCTGCCCTGCCAACGACCCACGAGGTTTTGGATGCCTGAATTGCTTGTGGTCCAGCGCGAGACCCAGATCGCCGCACCGCGCGCCAGCGTGTTCGCCTTCCTGACGGACCCCGAGAAGATCGTGCAATGGATGGGCAGCGAGGCCGTGACGGAGATGCATCCGGGCGGGCTGTACCTTTTGAAGGGCGTCGGCAGTGCGACGGCGCGCGGCACGTTCCGCGAGGTCGTGCCGGTGCATCGCCTCGCCTACAGCTTTGGCTGGGAAGGCAATGACGAGGTGCCGCCGGGGTCAGGCCTGATCGAGATCGACTTGATCGAGCGTGATGGTGGCACGCTGTTGCGCATGACTCACAGCGGGCTTCCCAGCGCCGCTCACCAAGCGAGCCACGCCAAGGGGTGGATCCATTATATCGACAGGCTGACCAAGGCGGCCGCCGGCCACGATCCGGGGCCGGATCGAGGACCGAACGGCACCCGCAACGCGTGATGTATCGGCCGAGGCGCGCATCGCTGGACGATCAGCTTTCTTTCTTCAACACCGTCACGTGCAGACGGCGCCGGATTTCCATCCCCTGCCGCCGGTAGAGCGCGATCGCCGAGTGATTGCTGGTGAAGACATGCAGGAAGGGAATTTCGCCGCGCGCCACGATCTGGCGCGAAACAGCACCGAGCAGCATCTGCCCGTAGCCGCGGCCGCGGTGAGACGGATGCACGCAGACCGCCGTCATCTCGGTGTATTGAGCGGGCTTCATCCGCTCACCGGCCATCGCGACAAGCTGTCCGTCGACGCGGATACCGAAAAAGGTGCCGAGTTCATGGGTTCGCGCGTAGAACGGTCCTGGCTTGGTGAGCGCGGTCAATTCGATCATCGCCGGAACGTCGTCGACACCGAGGGTGACGATCTCGACGCCGTTGGCTGGTGTCTCGATCGGCGTCCCGATCATCTGCTCGCCGGTATCCGCCAGCACCACCTTGAACTCGGTCGGCGCCTGCACGGCTTCCGGCGTGAACAGCACGGCGATGTCTGTCGGCGACATCAGGGTTGCGAGCGCGGCGAAATTCTCGGCTGATAGATCCGGCATGTCGGCGAACGGCGTCACTTCGGTCGGATAGCGCCGCGCGCGGGCATCGCCTTCGGCCAACGCTTGCTGGGTGGTCGTCAGTGCGGTCCAGATCGGATGATCGAGGGGATGGCTGGAATTGTTGTGATCGGACATCAGGCTGCTTTCATTCTCGCTCAGGGCACCGCAACCCTAACGGCAGTCGCTGAGGTTCGCCACCTTGCCGCCCTCGCTGTGTAGCGCCAGATATCGGCGCGCATACAGGTGCGCGCAGCGTCACGCCTCCTCCGCCGTCGCCTTGATCAGATTGTCGCGCACCGTGACGACGGTTTCCTGCAGCCGCGCAAACTCGTCCGGCTTCAATCCGGTCGAGGCCACGAGGTTCATGTGCATGCCCTTCTCGCGCAGCAGCCGGCCGGCCTCGGTGAGGCTGACGCGCACCTGCCGTTCGTCCGCGGGATCGCGCTGGCGGCGCAGATAACCCATGGTCTCGAGCTTTTTCAGGACCGGCGTCAGCGTGTTGGATTCCAGGAACATCTTTTCGCCAAGCTCGCTCACCGTCTGGCCGTCCTGCTCCCACAACGCCACGATCGCGATCCATTGCGGATAGGTCAGGCCGAGATCCTCAAGGCCCTTCCGGTAGGCGCGGCCGAAGGCGAGGTTGGCCGAGTAGATCGCAAAGCACAGGAAATCGCCAAGGCGGCGGTCCCCCACGGGCGGCTTCGGTTTCTGATTGCTCCTTGAACTATCTCTGGAATTGTCCCGGGAACCGGTTGAACCGGATTTGGGACCCTCATTAGATCTCATTGGGCGCGTCCTTTCCGACACGAACATGTGAAGTCTCGCATCCATATATATCGCATCCGATTAAATCGGAAGGGTTGACTTACGGACGCCCCAGAGCTTTATACACCGTACACGATTACATCGCATCCGATCTAATTACGGCCAGGTGAGGTGATCATCCCCGCCCCACCACAACATCAAGGAGAGAACCATGTCAGACCTCAAGGAAAGCACCACCACCTCCTCTGCCGACGCCAAGGCCGCGCAAGCGGTCGACCTCAAGCTCGAGATCGTCGTGATCCCGGTCTCCGACGTCGAACGTGCCAAGCAGTTTTACGCAAAGCTCGGCTGGCGGCTCGACGCCGATTTCGCCGGGCCGGACGACTACCGCGTGATCCAGTTCACCCCGCCCGGCTCCAACGCCTCGGTGATCTTCGGCAAGAACGTCACCTCCGCCGCGCCCGGCTCCGCGCAGGGCCTGTACCTCGTCGTCTCCGACATTGAAGCCGCCCGCAGCGCGTTGCTCAGCCGTGGCGTTGCGATCAGTGAAGCGTTCCACGCCGGCGGCGACGTGCACGTTGGTTCGGACGAGCCGTACCTGTTTGGGCGGGTTCGGCTGAACGGCGCGGATCCCGCACGCGGCAGCTACCGGTCGTATGCCTCCTTCAACGATCCCGACGGCAATGGCTGGCTGCTGCAGGAAGTCACCGCGCGATTGCCCGGCCGCATTGACGGCGACGCCACCTCGTTCACCTCGCCGGCCGATCTCGCCGCCGCGTTCCGTCGTGCGGCCACAGCCCATGGCGAATACGAGAAGCGCAACGGCGGCAAGCACGATGAGAACTGGCCGGACTGGTACGCCGACTACATCGTCAATGAACAGCATGGCCGGCAAGCGGCAGCATGAGCATGCGAAGCGATCACCCTCATCGGCGGCGCGGCCGCCGATGACCGATCTCACATGAAGGAGCTCAACATGTCCACAATGAAGAACTTGCAGGTCGCAGCCATGGTCGCGGTTGTCGTCGGAGCCCTTTTCGCACCGTTCGGCGCGCAGGCGCAGAACGGGGTTACGCGAACCGACCTGCAGCGGCACGATCTCAGCGCGCCCGGACGCGAGGCCATCCAGGTCCGTGTCGACCTCGCCCCCGGCGTGGCCTTTGGCAAGCACACGCATCCCGGCGAGGAAGTCATTTATGTCCTCGAAGGCACGCTCGAATATCAGCTCGAGGACAAGCCGCCCGTGACGCTGAAGGCCGGCGACGTGCTCTTTATTCCTGCCGGAACAGTCCATTCGGCCCGGAACCTCGGCAGCGTCACCGGCAGCGAGCTTGCCACCTACATCGTCGAGAAGGGCAAGCCCCTCCTCACGCTGGTGAAGTGACGGCGGCGGCAATTTTCAAACAGCCCCGAAGCTCACGCCGGCACCGGCGCGGCAGCGCGCGTCGCCGGCATCGGCTTGAACGTCATGATAATCAGGAACGCGCCGAGTCCCATGATCCACGATCCGATATAGAGCCAGGCGTAGCTGGCAAACGTATCGTAGATCAGCCCGCCGGCCAGCGGACCCGTCGCCATGCCGAGGCTGCCGGCCATCGCGGTGCCGCCGATCACGGTGCCCATCATCCGCAGCGGAAAGTTTTCGCGGACCAGCACGGCGTAGAGCGGCATGGTGCCGGCATAGATGAAGCCGAACAGCGCCGCGACCGCATAGAACGCGGCGAGCTCGCGGACGAATACGTAGCCGAGCGCGCCGAACGCCTGCGCCAGCAGACCGAACACCAGCACGCGCTTGGCGCCGAAGCGGTCGCCGAGCAGGCCGAAGGCGATGCGTCCGCCGAGCCCGGCCAGGCCTTCCACGCTGTAGATCGTGACCGCCGCGACCAGCGGGATTCCGCAACTGATGGCGTAGCTCACGGTATGGATGATCGGGCCCGAATGCGTGGCGCAGCAGAAGAAATTTGTCGCTAGCAGAATGATGAATTGCGGCGAGCGCAGCGCCTGCGCCAGCGTCATGTCCAATTCTCCCGGCGCATTCGACGGCGCGGACGCGCCGCTCGTGAGCGCGGGCGGCCGGCGCACCAGCAGCGAAACCGGGATCATGATCGCGGCGACAACAAGGGCCACGATCTGCATCGAGGTCCGCCAGTCATGGTTCGAGACCAGCCAGGCCGCGAGCGGCGCCATCGTCATCGGCGCCATGCCCATGCCGGCCGAGACCAGCGACACTGCAAGGCTGCGATGGGTATCGAACCAGCCGGTGACGGTTGCCATCATCGGCGCAAAGATCGCGGCGATCGAGCCGCCGACCATCAGCCCGAAGACGAACTGAAAGGCGACCAGCGATGTCGCAAGGCTGGCAAGCCCCAGGCTCAAAGCCAGCACCACGGAGCCCGTCAGCACCACCGGCAGCGGTCCCAGCCGGTCGGACAAGGTGCCCCAGATCATGCTGGTGAAGGCCATGGCGAGAAAACCGATGGTCATGGCGCTGGATATGCCGGTCACCGACCAGCCGGTATCCCGCGCAATCGGCTGCAGGAACACCGGCAGCGAAAACATGCCGCCGATCGCGACGCAGGTGAGCAGGCCACCGGCCGCGACGATGACCCAGCGATAACGAGAATTTTCCATTTCTAATCTCCAGTTTAGCGCTCTCTGGATCCAAGACGAACGGGAGGGGCGAAAAGCTACAGTTCGTCGATCATTCGGCCTCACTTTTTTGCGAGCGGATACCAAGGCAGCGGGCCGTGCAGCGTCTTGCGCCGCCCGCTCAATCGGCGGAATACAGTAAGCTATTCCGCCGCACAGCCTGCGATCACCGGCAGCGGTGCGGGGACCATGCCGAAGCCCGCCAAACAGACCATGACCATCCGCCCCATCGTCCGTTACCCCGATCCCAGGCTTGCGCTCCCGGCGCAGCCCGTGACTGCGTTTGACGACGCCCTGCGCGAACTGGCGAGCGACCTGCTCGAGACCATGCACGCCGCGCCCGGCATCGGGATTACCGCACCGCACATCGGCATCCCGCTGCGGGTCGTGGTGCTGCATCTCGACGCAACCGAGGACGCGCGGACCTATGTCAATCCGGATATCATCTGGGCATCGCCCGAGATGATCCTGCACCGGGAAGGCAGCGTCTCGATGCCCGGCGTCAACGATGACATCGAGCGTCATTCGCGGGTCCGGATCAGCTATCAGGACGTCCACGGCAACCTGCAGACCGAGGAATCGGAGGGTCTGCGCGCGGTGTGCCACCAGCATGAGATCGATCAGCTGAACGGAATTTTCTGGATCAGGCGGCTGTCGCGGCTCAAGCGCGAGCGGCTGATCAAGCGGTTTGACAAGATGTTGCGGAATTGAGCCCCTCCATTAAGATTACGTTTTAACTAATAATTAAGTATGGCTTTGCGGGCACGAAAGGCAGGGCTTAGCGTTTTGGGAATGCTGCTCGGTAACTTCCAATGGGTGAGTGCCATGACCTATAGAACAACGTTTCTCGCGTCTCTCAGTGCCGTCGCGCTCGTCCTTGCCGCGGGCGAGGCATCTGCCGATCCAGGCGCCGCGCGCGGTGCGGGCCTTGCTCCGGCGCGCCCGGCCTTCCCGTCTTTCCCCCGGCATCAACATCGCGGCGGCGGTTTCTTCCCCGCAACCGGCGGCGTGTTTTATGGCGCGAATGACGTTCGCGAACCGGTGGTCGAGGCGGCGCCGCCGCGATCGGACGAGATGCGTTACACCTGCGTACTGGACATTCCCTGGGACTATGTCCATCGGTGCCCGCAATACACGACGCCGCATCAGTAGTCTCTCTCGTGGGGCGGATTAGCGACAGCGTAATCCGCCATCACAGGCCCGACCCACTCGCGCCAAGGCTCGGCCGCGCGCCGCTAGCGCAGGCCTGTTCGACGCAGCGGCTCGCCCGCAGGATGTTCGGCTCGGAAAACATCGGCCCCACGATCTGCAATCCGATCGGCAGACCTTCGACAAATCCGCACGGCACCGAGGCCGCCGGCTGGCGGGTGAGATTGAACGGCCATGTCAGCGGCGTCCAGTCGAACCATTGCGGAAAGCGCGTGGCGTCCGGCGTATCGACACCGGCGGCGAAAGCGGTGATCGGAACGGTCGGCGTCAGCAGGAGATCGTAATCGCGATGAAACGCGTGCATGGTCTGGCTCAACGCGCGCATCCCGGCATAAGCCGCCTGCAATTCGCTCACGGAAATACTTTGCGCTGATACGACCAGCCGCAGCAGGCCGGGATCGAGCGCCGCCAGTTGCGCGCCGTCGAAATGCCGCACCGCCGCGGCCTGCGACGCGCCCCAGATCGCTTCCAGCGCCGGCTGCGCGCCGGAGAGATCGAGCGCAACAGGCTGCACGTCGGCACCGGCCTTCACCAAAGCGTCGATGGCCGGCTGCATGCCGGCGACGACGGCGGGATCAGCGACCGGGAAGCCGAGATCGGGCGACCATGCGATGCGCAGGCCCGCCACGCCGTCGTCGAGTCCATCGAGATAGTCGATGCCGCGATAGGGAATGGCGAAGGAATCCCGCGCGTCCGGCTGCGTCAGCACGTTCAGCAGCAAGGCGCTGTCGGCGACATCGCGCGACAGGCCGCCATAGACCGTGAGCGTACCCATCGAGCCCGGAAAATTCGGCACCACGCCATAGCTCGCCTTCAATCCGAACACGCCGCTGAACGCCGCCGGAATCCGGATCGAGCCGCCGCCATCGCCGCCGGTCGCCAGCGGCACGACGCCTGCCGCCACCAGCGCGGCCGAGCCGCCGCTGGAGCCGCCCGGCGTGCGGGATGTATCCCAGGGATTGCGCGTGATGCCGGTGAGCGGGCCATGCGTGATGCCCTTCCAGCCGAATTCGGGCGTTGTCGTCTTGCAGAAGAACACCGCGCCGGCCTCGCGCAGGCGGGCGACGCCGGGCGTATCCTCGGTGCTCGGCGCTGTCGGCGTCGTGTGCGAGCCGATGCGCGTCGGCCAACCCGCGACATGCGCGGTGTCCTTGATCGCGACCGGCACGCCGTCGAGCGGCCCGAGCGGCGCGCCGCGACGCCAGCGATCGGCCGCCTCCGCAGCCAGGCGCCGGCCTTGCGGTTCATCCAGCAGGCAGATGGCATTGAGAGCCGGATTGACTTTGTGCAATTGCGCCAGCGTAGCTTCCAGCACGTCAACCGGCGACAACTCGCCTTCGGCAAAACGCCGCGTCATCTCGCGGGCGGACAGCCAGTTCAATTCGTCAGACATCGCGGCTGCTATTCCGCGGCTTCCCGCGCGGGGACGCCCTGCTCGATGTCGCATTGCAGGATATCGGTGAAGCGATTGAAGGCGCCGCAAAGCGCGATACGCCAGGTCAGCTCGACGATCTGGGCTTCGGAGAAATGCTCGCGAAGTTTTGCGAAAATTTCGTCGCGCGTCTTGCTCCAGTTGTTGTTCACCGCGATGGAATATTCGACGACGAGTTTGTCGACGGCGTCGAGTTCCGGATGATCCGCATAGTCGAGCAGGCGGTCGGCGCCCTCCTCCGATACGCCCTGGATCGCCAGTTTTGGCGCGTGGTGCGATACGCAATAGTCGCACTTGTTCAACAGGGACACGGCAACCAGCGCGATCTCCAGATGGCGCTTCGACAAGGTGCCGGTCTCGGCCAGATCGACCAGCAGCGACCAGGTGTGCTTGAAGATCGGCGGCCGATGCGCCATCACGCCGGCCTGGTTCTCGAATGCGCCGTAGGTCGTCATCTTGTCCCACAGCGGCTGCAGCTCGGCCGGCAGATCGTCTTTGGTCTTGATCGATACGCGTGACATGGGTTCATCCTGAATGGTGGTCGGCGTTGTAGCGATGCTGAACCTTCACACCGGACAAATCAATGTCTCCGATCAAGCCATCTGATGACATTGCAACCAACTCGATTGTCATCCCCGCCACGGGTCGCGCGAATGCGCGCCCGATGACAGGCTCCAGCGGGATCCAGTACGCCGCGCCGCTTCCGCGTCATTGCGAGCGCAGCGAAGCAATCCATAGCGCGGCAACCTGAGAGGTGGATTGCTTCGCTGCGCTCGCAATGACGTGGATATAGTTTCGCGATCTCGCAGCACCATTGCGCCCGAGGTTTGCATCTCTTTTGCCCTCTTCCAATTCAGAGGGCGCAGGGAAGACCGGGTGCTTGCTGCACCCGAGGTCCCGTGTGCGATTTGCGCTAACAAGACTGCACACGAGCATACAGGTACAGCTGGGGCAGCCCGGCCTTCCCTGCGCAATGGCTTTACGGCTTACTTCGTGCTCTCCCCGGAGAACGGCTCTTTTGCCTCCGTCGTCACGAGAGAAGCATTGCCTCTCCCGGACTTAGCGCCAGCACCGCGGCGCCCGAACCACACGACTTCACCGTACGCTTCCGGCGCGTACGTCTATCGCGCCTTCAACGTCCACCGCATCCCACCGCGCGTTCGTGACGTTCGCGAGCGCCCCTCATCCGCCGTGAGACGGGCGGAGTTATGGGACTGATTTGGGTGAGAACGAAAGCGGAATATTTTTGATTTGCGGGGTTGACACGACTTCGGATAATCAGAAGTGATTTGGCCAAGTTCTGACGAACGTTAAGCGGCCGTTGCAATCTTCACCGGCAGATTCGTAGCCCGCATGAGCCAACGGGTCGCGCGAATGCGCGCCCGATGACAGGCTCCGCGATATGCGGGAGCAGCGCTCCCGGGTATCGCTGCGCTCACCCGGGCTACGGGATTTACGCTCTTTTGCCGGTGCGCTTGGACAGCGGCGCGTTGCGCCGTTCGCGTTTGCCGCGCGCGATCTCCGTTGCCAGCGCGTCCAGCTTCGGCTCCCAAAAATTCCTGAACTTGCCGATCCATGCGTCCACTGCCTGAAGCCCGGCGGCATCCACCGAATAGAGTCGTCGCTGCGCCTCCGCACGGACCTTTGCAAAGCCGCTCTCGCGCAGCACCTTCAGGTGCTGCGAGACCGCCGCCTGCGTGATCCCGAATTCCGAGCCGATCGCCTCCACCACTTCGCCGGACGCCATCTCGCCCGGGCCGAGCAGTTCGAGGATGCGGCGGCGCACCGGATCGGAAAGGACTTCGAAGACGTGCATCAGCTTCCTGTACCCGGGTGCGCCATGTCGGGCGGCAGGTCGCCGCGATAGAACGCGATGGTGCGGTCCGACCGTTCCTTGGCCGAGGCCGGGTCGATCCCGCTCGCGACATGCGCCGCGCGCCAAAATTCACCGCTCTCGCTCATGAACGCCTTGCCGTCAGGAGAAATCATCCATGCCTCGGCTGTCTCGTGGTCGACCGACGCTCCCGTCGCAAGATAGCGCTCAAGTCCCGCGATGGCGAGGTCCCAACCGATGCCGACCGCGCCGGGACCGAACTGATTCCAGTGATCCTCGATGATCGCGGTGTGCTCCAGCGTCAACCGCGCCTGGCTGCGCTCCGCCGCAAGAGCGACGTCGATCCAGCTCACCGCGCCGCCGAATTCCCACGTGGCTGCGAAATGCGTCGGCGGCGCGCACGCCGTGATCGTCCCGCCCGCGTTCCCCTTGAGCTGGTACTTGCCGCCGAGCTGGAGATCTCCCTCGACCGGCAGAAACCAGCGCGGGATGCGCTCCCTGCTGGTCAGCGCGTCCCAGAGGTCATCCACGCTGGTGTCGTAAAGCCGTGTCAGCGTCACGGCACTCGCGGCTTTGCCGTCTTTCTCGAAATTGCGCACCGAGCGCGTGACCAATCCCAGCACCCTGGCGACGTCGATCTCCATCCTGCCCTCCTGTTCTCTGGACAGGAGGAATATCGGCCGGTACTTATATAAGTCAAGACTTATAATAAGTCGTCAGGCCCGCAAATTGTAGCCCGCATGAGCGCAGCGATATGCGGGAACAGCGTCCCGGGTATCGCTGCGCTCACCCGGGCTACGCTTGCTGCCGCGCTTGCTGTCATGGCCGCGAGCATAGTATGACCCGGTCGGCCAAGCCGCACTCGCCCACAAATAAACGCGGTCGTGTCTGTCGACCAAAAATAAAAGGGAGAAACCGGGATGAGAAGCGTGACGGCTCTGACGCTGGTTGCATCGGCATTCAGCCTGTTGATGGCCCCGTTGGCATCAGCACAGACCGACTACCCGAACCGGGCCATCACCATGGTCGTGCCGTTCGCGGCAGGCGGCGCCACCGACGTTATCGGCAGGATTGTTGCGGAAGGCATGTCCAGGCACCTGGGCAAGCCGATCATCATCGAAAACGTGGCGGGCGCCGGCGGCACCATCGGCTCGATCCGCGTGATGAGAGCTGCGCCCGACGGCTACACGCTGCTCACCGGGCACATGGGAACCCATGCGTCGTCCTATGCGCTGTACGAGAAGCGGAAATACGATCCCCGCACCGATTTCGAGCCGATCGGCCTGATGGCCTCGGCGCCGATCGTGGTGTTCGGCCGCAAGGATCTGCCCGCGACGACCTTCCAGGAATTCATCAGGCTGATGAAGGAGAAGGGCCCCGAGTTCAAGGTCGGTCATTCCGGCGTCGGCTCCAACGCCCACCTCACCTGCACGCTGCTGAGCGCGCTGGTCGGAACCAAGCCCACCGAAATCCCCTACCGCGGCAACGGCCCGCTGATGAACGATCTGCTCGGCGGAGCCATCGACTATTCATGCGACCAGGTGATCACGGTCGCCCCGCAGGTTTCGGCCGGCGCGATCAAGGCGTTCGTCGTCGCCTCGCCGCAGCGATCGAAGGTGCTTCCGGACACCGCTACGTCGGGGGAAAGCGGCCTGGCAGCCTATCAGGCCGACGCGTGGACGGCATTGTTCTCGCCGCAGGGATTGCCTGACGACGTCATGACGAAGATCCACGCTGCCTATGCAAAGGCGATGGCCGACCCGGACACGATCGGCCGGCTTGAGAAGCTTGGGGCCGTGGCACCCGCACCCGAGCAGCAGTCGCGGGCCTATCTCAGAAGCCTTGTGGCAAGCGACGTCGATCGATGGACCAAGGTGATTACGGACGCCAAGATCAGCATCGCGGACTGATGTTGATGGTGCCGGTTTAGCAGATTCGTAGCCCGCATGAGCGCTAGCGATATGCGGGGACAGTCCCCGGGGTCGCTTCGCTCGCCCGGGCTACGGAGTTCCGCGCGATCGTCAGTCGGCCGGAACGAAGCGCAGCGTGCCGGCGCGACGCGTCGGCTTGCCGGTGTCGCTGGTGTGATTGACGCCGTCCGTGACCGGCACCTCGGCAAAATCGAACGGGCTTACCCCGTCGAGGCAGGCCACGTTGACAGCGAATGAATTCTGGTTCGATCGCCGCTGATGGTGGGTATAGATTCCACAGCGGGAACAGAAGAAGTGCTGCGCTGCGCCGGTATGGAAGCGGTAGCTCGTCAGCGCATCCTCGCCCTGCAGGATCCTGATCCCGCCTGTTTCCGCCATGGCCACGACGGCGCCGCGCATGCGGCAATACGAGCACGTGCAGCGGAGGATCGAATTAAAGCCATCGCTGAGCTTCGCCTCAAAACGCACCGCGCCGCAATGGCACTGCCCGGACCGCACGTTGGCGTCGTCCACCATGTTGCCTGTATCTCCTGTTCAGATGACTTCTAGCCCGGTTTTAGCCGAGTTCGTAGCCCGCATGAGCGTACGCGACATGCGGGAACAGCGGCCCCGGGGTCGCGGAGCTTGTCATCGGGCGCGCATTCGCGCGACCCGTTGGCTCGCCCGGGCTACGGGCCGTCCCGGGCGCCTGCAAAAAAATTCTGGTGGTCATGTCGGGACGCCGGGTGCTTGAACGTCCTTTGGCCGAGAACCAACCGTCACAGCCGCCCTGAGCGGCTAATCAAGGAGAGCTCCGATGAGCAAGAACACGATCTGCCTTTGGTACAACCACGACGCCGAAGAAGCCGCGCGGTTTTATGCCAAGACGTTCCCAAACAGCAGCGTCGACTCCGTTCATAGAGCGCCATCCGACTTTCCCGGCGGCAAGGCTGGCCAGGTGCTGACGGTGCAGTTCACCGTGTGCGGCGTGCCGTGCATCGGCCTCAACGGCGGCGACATGTTCAAGCACAGCGAGGCCTTCTCGTTCCAGATCGCGACCGAGGACCAGGCCGAAACCGACCGCTACTGGAACGCGATCGTCGGCAATGGCGGCGTCGAGAGCGCCTGCGGCTGGTGCAAGGACAAGTGGGGCCTTTCGTGGCAGATCACCCCGCGCGTGCTGACCGACGCGATGGCCAAGGGCGGCGACGTCGCCAGGCGTGCCTTCGAGACGATGATGCCGATGGGCAAGATCGACGTCGCGAAGATCGAGGCCGCGGTGCGGGGGTGAGGCGAAGCAGCCTCAGCCTCCCGCCATCAGGTCCTTTGCCAGCGCCATGTAGGCCGGCAGCGTCACGGGGTCGTTGGCGGCGTTGCCCGCGGCCGGGTGCGAGGCGTAGCGGGCGATCACCATCTCGGCTTTCGGATCGATATAGATGCCCTGCCCGTGAACGCCGCGCGCCATGTAGGCGCCGTGCGCATTGTGCGTGACCCACCATTGATTGCGGTACGACGCGCCGGGCAAGGTGGTGTAGCCGGCCGGCTTGAATTTTGCGGGATCGCCGCCGCGGGCGATGTCTTCCACCACGGAAGACTGCACGATCTGGCGACCGTTGAAGCGGCCGTGATTGCGGATCGTCTCGCCGAAGCGGGCGAGATCGCGCAAGCTGGTCGAAAGGCCGCCGCCGCCGCTTTCGGTGCCGATGCGATCGACGTGATAATGCGCGTCCTCCTCCGCGCCCATCGGACTCCAGATGCGCTCCGAGAGAAGGTCGGACAGCGTCATGCCGCTCGCGCGCCGGCAGATCCAGGCCAGCACGTCGGAATTGACGGTCTTGTAAGCAAAAGCCTTGCTGTGCTCGCCCTGCTTCTTCTGCGCGCACAGGAAATCGAAAATGTTGGTCGCGCCTTGATAGCCCGGCTCGATCGGCGCCATGCCGTTCGCGCGCCGCAGCCCCCACACATCGGAATTCCTGTCGGTATAGACTTCCGTGTATTCGAGGCCGGTGGTCATATCCATCGCCTCGTGCACGCGCGCGTCACCGAACGCGCTGGCCCTCAGCTCGGGAACATAGTCGGTGATCGGCGCCTGCGGATCGATCTTGCCCTCCGCCACCAGAATGCCGGCGAGTGTGCCGGTGAACGATTTCGTCACCGACATCGCGATATGCGGCTTGTGCGGCTTCAGCGCCCCGAAATAGCGCTCGTAGATCAGCTTGCCCCGGTGCAGCACCGCGATGCCGTCGGCATAGGTCTCCTCCAGCATGCGCTCAAACGTCATCGGCCGGCCGTCCATGGTGACCGATGCGGATGCGCCGATATCGTGCTCCTCGCGCGGTAACGCGGACGCAGGCCCTGCCCCGCGCCAGACATTCACGGTCGGCACCAGTTGGCGGATATTGCTCCAGGCCCAGCGCAGTTCGGGGAAGCTGCGGAATGAGCCGTCACGGAAGGTGATGGTCTTGTCAGGTGGCGGGGGAAAGCCCTGCATCCAGCCCAGCGTTTGCGGATCGGTCTCGGCGGCCGTGGGCGTGGCGGTCGGGCTAGAGGCGGTCGCGACGGACATGAGCAGGCTCCGGGGGATGATGGGAAGTCCTAACATGGAGGCGCGGAGGTATGCAGCCGGCGATCCAGCAGGGGTGACCGGCGCGGCGGGCAGTTGTAGCCCGCATGAGCGCCGCGATATGCGGGAACAGTCCCGCGTATCGCAACGCTCATGCGTCACGCTATTCCTTTGCTCCACGGGATGCCTTTCTCGCGGCTCTACGCGCAGACCAACGCGCGCGCAGCCGCTTCACGGCGCGAACCGTCATGGGGGCAACCACCTGCAACGCCATGGAAGCCGCCCCAGCGACCAGCCCTTTGACCAGATCGAATGCCAGGTCCGGCCCAAAATACCACATGACCCCGCGTCCTTTGTCGCAGGGGCACCGCCGGGCAGCGCTGGGCACAAAAAGAAAATGAAAAAGCCCCGTCCGTCGCCGGCGGGGCCCCAGAAAAAATCCCTGTACGCAATTGTCAGCGCACGCGAAATATCCTTGGTTCACCCGCTCAAGGTGGACTGAAGAATGCAAAGCTGCCACATGGCCGTGCGATTGAAACCGCGCATGACGAAACTCCGGAAATGAAGATAAGCCGCTCGTGGCGGAAGTTCCTCCGCCGACGACGTGAGCATCGAAGTTTTACAACCAAAACGGACGGTTGTCTGTAGGCTATTTCACAATTGAGAGAACGAGGGAGGCGTCGAGTTGGCCGGGCTCGTACGGCGGTGATGCGCAAACGGCGCGGCGGATTACGCCTTCGGCTAATCCACCCTACCTCGCCTTGAGCTGCTGCATGATCGCAAGACCATCGACGACATTCCAGGTTTCAACGATCAGCCCATCGTGATTGAAGCGATGCAGGTCCCAGAATGTAGTCTCGATGCGGCGGTTGGTCGGCGCCACACCCATAACCGTGGTCGCATGGATCGCGCTCGACGTGCACCGTCCCATCACCCACTCTCCCTCGGCTACGACATGCTCGGCGACGATCTCCAGGTTACTCCACGTCTCATGCATCGAGGCGAGAAAAGCCCTGATATGTTCGCGCCCCGGGCCAACCTCCCGCGATCGTATCTGATGGGCGGTTGAGTAGAACGTCATACACGCATCGAGATCCCGGCGGTTGAACGCGCTCTTGGCTTCCAGATAGTTCTTTTTGTTGCGCGCGGCCGCATCAACTGCTGACATGAGGATCATCGCTCCCAGCTCGCTACCTCTGCTACCCTATCCGTCGCCTGCCCTTCGACGTAGAATAAACGTGCGATCATGGGAGGAAGCGTTGCCCGTCGGCGATACCGCCTTTTCGACCTCGGTGTTCTCGGTCGATGTCGCAGGCGTCGGGCGCCACCCGAATCCCGTCACGTGCGTGGTAAGGGGGCGGCGCGGGCCGCTCACGGTCGTGGGCCAAGGGCAGTCAGTCACCGGGGATATTGTGATCATCCGCCCGGGAGTCGAGCATCACATCATCTGCGGAGAAGGTGGTTTGAGCGCCATGTACCTCGACGGCGCGCGTTGGCCAGGTCGTTGGCTAAGTCCTGGCGCGCTGGCGGAGAGGCTTGGGGGCCGTCTCGGTGAACTGGTTTTGGCCGGGATGCAACTCGATTCCGATGCGCAGCTAGAGCTGCGCGAGCGTCTCAACCACGGTCAGGGTCGTCTTCCCCTGGGGATGAGCGCCGTACTGGCGGACTTGGCGGCAGAACCGATGACGAGGATGAACCAGGCCGAATTAGCCAAACGTCTGGGATTGGAGCGCACCCGGGCGCTTCGATTGTTCAAGGATTCGACCGGGATGACCTTCCGCCAATTCAAGCGGTGGACCGGACTGCAGCATGCTGCGCGTCTGATCGTAGCTGGCACTCTCGTGAGAACAGCCGCCATGGATGCAGGCTTCGCCGACACTGCACACCTGACCCGGACCTTCCAACAATGCTTCGGACTGACGCCATCCCAGGCAATCGCCGGTTTGCCCACGATTGGCGGGTGACAGGTGGCCTTGCCGCAGCGGCGGCTACTCCTCTGCCACCTCCTTGACCTTCGTCAGGCATGGATATACATAATATCATCTGTATATCCAGATACGGAGAGTCAGCATGCAGGTCGCAAAGTGGGGCAATAGCCTTGCGGTTCGCCTTCCCGCCATCGTGGTCGAAGCGCTCGGACTCAAGGAAGGCGATGAGATCGAAATCCACGTCGCGGACGGGCGACGGTTCGGCTTGGCGCGCAAGCCCGGGCGCGACGAGCTATTGAAGCGCCTTCGCGCATTCCGCGGCCGTCTACCTGCTGATTTCAAATTCGACAGGGACGAGGCGAATGCCCGTTAGTTTTTTCGATACCAACGTCCTCGTCTACCTCGCGTCCGGCGACGCCTCAAAGGCCGATCAGGCGGAAGCAACCATTGCCGGCGGCGGCTCAATCAGCGTGCAAGTTCTGAACGAACTGGCCAACGTCGCACGCCGGAAAATACAGATGTCCTGGGACGAGACGCACGCCTTCCTCGACACGTTGCGCGGCCTGCTGACGGTTCATGCGATCACCGTCGAGATCCATGAAGCCGGGCTCCGGATCGCCGAACGATACGGCCTTTCACTTTATGACTCGATGATAGCCGCCTCGGCACTGCACGCCGGTTGCGACACGCTTTGGTCGGAGGACATGCAGCATGGCATGAAACTCGACGAGGGGTTGCGGATCGCCAATCCGTTTCGTGGTGTTTAAGGGATCGTGGCATCTGCTGTATTCCTTCCGAGTCATTGCTTGAAGCAATGCTCCCGGTGCCATTCTAGGAAATGCGGGTGGGGACGGTCAGACATTCGAGTAGGCGCAAGCGCACGACCGGACTTGTTGATGATTGACTGTATTTCCTGCGGATCATTTGTTTGCCGTGAGATCAATATCTCCAAATCGTCGGACAAGCTAATGAGGCCACGATCAAACATCCAATGCGCGGTGCCGGAAAGAGCGATCCCATTGCTGACAATATCCGGCCCACTTGCTTCCACGGGTCGGATATGTGCGGCCGCGACTTCTGCTCGACCCCTCCCGTTGATGAGCTTTAGTCCCGTGATAGCACAGCGTTCGTCATAGGCACGCAGCACAACGCGACGGAAGACGCGATCGCGCAAGATCCTCGACATGGTGACGCTGACGCGGTCACGCTGTTCGTTGAATTTGAAGGGAGCCTGCTCCTCATCAAAACC
Source organism: uncultured Alphaproteobacteria bacterium (assembly GCA_963816815.1). GTDB lineage: Bacteria > Pseudomonadota > Alphaproteobacteria > Rhizobiales > Xanthobacteraceae > Bradyrhizobium. The sequence continues at coordinate 216,414 of CAWFMW010000053.1, read as the reverse complement.
TGGCACCGGCATTTCATTGTCGAACCGAGGCAATAAAGGCGACTTTTCCTCGAAGCCAAGCTCGACTATCCTTTTGAAATCTTCGGGAGAGATTGGACGGACTGCTGATTGAGCGCGCCCCGAAATCCGCCCCTGCTCGTTGAGCACTCCTCGTTCAATTGGTCCGGTCACTCCGTTGAAAGGGACTGGATTGGCAAAGTCGAGATAGCTTCCCGGCTCTATCAACGCTAGATACATCTCTGGAGCGCCGGGATCGGGAATAACTTGTCGAACCCTCGCAATGGCAAAGTAGCCGCGCGTGTCCGCGACCTTGCTTGGCTCGTAGTAGATTATCCAGTCGCCGATACAGGTTTCAACGCGACGCAAGTATTGGCGTGGGAATTGGTATTGTTCAGCCGGGCTATCCTCGTAGATCGAATTGGATCGATGGATGAAGACTCCAAATCCCATGGCCTTCTCGCGCAATCCCGACGATTAGTACGGAAATACTTGCTCTACTCCCACTCAATCGTCCCCGGCGGCTTGCTCGTCACGTCGTACACCACCCGGTTCACGCCCTTCACCTCGTTGATGATCCGCGTCGCGGTCTCGCCGAGGAATTTCATGTCGAAGGCGTAGAAGTCGGCGGTCATGCCGTCGGTGGAGGTGACGGCGCGGAGGCCGACGACGTATTCGTAGGTGCGGCCGTCGCCCATCACGCCGACGGTCTTCACCGGCAGCAGCACGGCAAAGGCCTGCCAGATCTGGTCGTAGAGGCCGTGCTTCCTGATCTGATCGATATAGACCGCGTCCGCGTTGCGGAGGATGTCGAGCTTTTCCTTGGTGATGTCGCCGGGACAGCGGATGGCGAGGCCGGGGCCCGGAAACGGGTGGCGGCCGACGAAGATTTCGGGGAGGCCGAGTTCGCGCCCCAACACGCGGACTTCGTCCTTGAACAGTTCGCGCAGCGGTTCGACCAACTTCATGTTCATGCGCTCGGGCAGACCGCCGACATTGTGGTGCGACTTGATGGTCACCGAGGGGCCGCCGGTGAAGGAGACGCTCTCGATCACATCAGGGTAGAGCGTGCCTTGGGCGAGGAAATCCGCGCCGCCGATCTTTTTCGCCTCCGCGTCGAACACGTCGATGAACAGGCGGCCGATGGTCTTGCGCTTCCTTTCGGGATCGGTGACGCCTTCGAGCTCGCCGAGGAATTGCTTCGACGCATCCACATGCACCAGCGGGATGTTGTAGTGATGGCGGAACAGGTCGACGACGTTTTTTGCTTCGTCGAGCCGCAGCATGCCGTGATCGACGAACACACATGTTAGCTGGTCGCCGATCGCTTCGTGGATCAGCACCGCGGCGACAGCTGAATCGACGCCGCCGGAGAGGCCGCAGATCACCTTGCCCTTGCCGACTTGGGCACGGATCTTGTCGATCGCCTCTTCGCGGAACGCGCGCATGGTCCAGTCGCCGGTCAGGCCAGCGACCTTGCGGACGAAATTGCGGATCAGTTTTGCGCCGTCGGGGGTGTGCACCACTTCGGGGTGGAACATCAGGCCGTAATATCTTCGCTTCTCGTCCTGGATCACGGCGAACGGCGCGTTCGGCGAGACGCCGGCCACCGTAAAGCCCGGCGGCATTTTTGTAATGCGGTCGCCATGGCTCATCCACACCGGATGCTTTTCGCCCATCGACCAGGTGGACTTCAAACAGGTTGCTCGCCGCTTTCACCTCGACATCGGCGCGGCCGAACTCGCGGTGGTGGCCACCCTCGACCTCGCCGCCGAGCTGGGCGGCCATGGTCATCTGGCCGTAGCAGATGCCGAGCACGGGCACGCCGGAATCGAAGATCAGTTGCGGGGCGCGCGGCGAGCCTTCCTCGTGCACCGATTCCGGGCCGCCGGAGAGGATCACCGCTTTCGGCTTCATCTCCCTGAAGGCGGCTTCGGCCTTCTGGAACGGCACGATTTCGGAATAGACGCCCTCCTCGCGCACCCGGCGCGCAATCAGTTGCGTCACCTGACTGCCGAAATCGACAATCAGAATCTTGTCATGCGCCGAGGCCACTGTGGTGGTCTGCTCGCCGGCTTGCTGTGGGGCTCTCATGGCAAGCAGATACGCGACGGGGGGCGGCCTCGCAACCGCGAGAAGCGGGCGGCCCACATCCTTTATGGGGCATGGACAGGTTCAATTATGTAAGTATTATTGACCTAATTTGCGCTAACGTGCCCCAGAGCTGATCGGGCGGTCCTGTGGTGCGATGGATTGCTTCGCTACGCTCGCAATGACGGGGATAGACCGTCGCAACCACCCCGCTTTTCAAGGCCTGCCTATGAAAATCCCTGCCCTCCCTTTCACCGTCACCGATTGGAGCGAGGTTCCCGTGACGAAGCATGCTGGCGAAACCGGCGAAGCGCATTGGCGGACGCTCGACATCGGTGACCTCCGCGTCCGCATGGTCGAGTATTCGCCCGGCTATTTCGCCGATCACTGGTGCGATCGCGGGCATGTGCTCTATGTGCTGGCGGGCGAACTGGATACTGAATTGCGCGACGGGCGCAAATTCAAGCTGAAGCCGGGGATGAGCTATCAGGTCTCGGATTTCGGGGACGCAGCGCATCGGTCGTCGACGAAAACGGGGGCGAAGCTGTTCATTGTGGATTGAGGATTAGTAGAATCGTAGGGTGGGCTGAGCGAAGCGAGCCCACCATCTCACAGCTTGCTCGACGATGGATGGTGGGCACGCTGCGCTTTGCCCACCCTACGGAATCGCCGGCCGGCGCAACTGCCCTGTCACATCGGCGAGGCCGCCGAGGTAGTGCGCGGCTTCGGTGATGTCGGCGACGATTTCGGCTTCCGCGCGAGCGGCGTCACCCGCGACGATCGCCTTCAGCGCGGCGGTGTGGTGGTCCCAGCCTTTCAGCAGCACGACATATTCGGGGATCACGAAGGACAGCACCGGGCCGCAACGCAGCCACATGTTCTCGATGGTTTCGACCAGCAGCGGGATGCCGGACATCGCGTAGATCCCGAAATGGAATTTGCGGTGATGCTCGAGATAGCTTTCGAGCTTTCGCGCCTGGATCAGCGACTGCATTTTTGCAAGCCGCTCCTCAAGCTGGCGAAGGGTTGTGGCGTCACGCTTCTGCAGCGCGGCTTCGCGTGCCGCGCGTCCTTCGAGTGCGCAGCGGACCACTGTCAGGTCCGCGAGCTCCTTGCGTGACAGGTTCGGCACGATCGCCGAATTGCGCGGGCCCTGCTGCAGCACGCCCTGCGCCACAAGACGCGTGACGGCGTCGCGCACCGGCGTGATCGAGGTGCCGAATTGCTCGGCGAGGAAGCGCAGGGTCAAAACGGTGCCGGGCTCGAACCGGCCGGCCAGCAGCGCATCGCGCAACTGCGCGTGCGCGAGATCCCACAGCGGCTCGCGTTCGATTCGCTTCAGTGACGTCGTCATCTGACGCTCGCTATCGCAGCGCGCGGCATGGCGCAAATTTCCTTGGTTAACGTGGTATTGACCGCCTCACGATGTTTGTTATAACAAACATCAAAACGGGAGGAAACAACAATGCTCAAACAGAGCTCGATTATTCTGGCGTGCGCGCTGGCCGCGCTTCAGGCCACCGCGACCCAGGCCCAGACCTATCCGACGCGGGACATCACCTTCATCGTGCCTTGGAACGCCGGCGGCTCGAACGACGTCGCGGCGCGGGCGCTGGATCCGATCCTGCGCGAGCACGGCATCAAGATCGTGATCGAGAACGTGGTCGGCGCCACCGGCACGATCGGCATGCGCCGGGTCGCGAGCGCGGCACCCGACGGCTACACCATCGGCATGGGCACCAGCTCGACGCTGGCGCTGATCGCGCAGGGAAAGACGCCACTCACCAACGCGCAGTTCACCCACATCGCCCGCGTCTCGACCGATCCGTTGATGCTGCTGGTGCCGGCCAAGGCCGAGCAGAAATCGCTCGACGACTTCATCAAGCTGATGAAGGCCAATCCCGACAAGGTGACGATCGGCACGCCCGGCAACTACAACCTCAACCACATTTTTGCGTCGATGACCGCGCGCGCCGCCGGCGTCAACTATGTCAACGTGCCCTACACCGGCGGGTCGAAAGTGGTCGCCGACCTGCTCGGCGGGCATGTCGCGTCCGGCGTGTTAAAACCGTCGGAAACGCTTGGGCAGATCCAGGAAGGCCTGCTCAAGCCGATCGGCATCTTCGCCAACGAGCGGCTCGAGATGTTTCCTGACGTGCCGACCTTCAAGGACAGGGGGTACGACGTGTTCCCCTATGGCCCCGTGGTCCAGATGGCCTATGTGGTCGCGCCCGCCAACCTGCCCGCCGATGTCAGAACCAAGCTGATCACGGCGTTCCGTGCGGCAATCCAGGATCCGCGCTTCAAGGAATTTTCCAAGAAGAACGCGTTCCTCGTCGACGACCTCACCGGCGATGCCCTGACCAAGGAAGTCGACAGCGTCGCCTCAGCCCTCGGCACGGTCGCGGCGCAGGTCTTCAAGGACCAGAAAGAATAACCGGGCGCCTCGCCACCCTCTCCTCTCCACACCAAGACAAAGGCCACGCGCTTGCCCATCAAGAAAATCACCTGTCACGTCGTTGCAGCCCCGGTCGCACGGCCCTTCACCTCCTCGCGCGGCTGGCTCTACAAGACTCGCGGCACCTGTCTCGTCGAGATCGAGACCGATGACGGCATCGTCGGCTGGGGCGAATGCTACGGCCCCTCCGCGGTGGCAAAAGCCTTCATCGACACCCAGCTGGCGCCGCGCGTGATCGGCCGCGATCCGTTCGACGTCGAGGTGATCTGGGAAGACCTCTATAACCGGATCAAGGATTACGGCCCGAAGGGCATGTCGATCGCCGCCATCAGCGGCATCGACATCGCGCTGTGGGACATCATCGGCAAGTCCTGCAACAAACCCATTCACAAGCTGATCGGCGGTGCGTTCCGCACCCAGGTCGATGCCTATGCCACCGGGCTCTACTTCACCGACATGGATCGGCTGGTCGACGAGGCCGTCGAGGAAGCCTCCGGCTATGTCCGGAAGGGCTTCAAGGCGATCAAGATGAAGATCGGCCTCGGCTCGATCAAGCGCGATTTCGAGCGCGTCAAGGCGGTGCGCGACGCGATCGGCCCCGACGTCAAACTGATGGTCGACGCCAATCATTGCCTTACAGTGCCCGCCGCGATCCGGCTCGGCCGCAAGCTGGAAGAACTCGATATCGAGTGGTTCGAGGAGCCGATTTCGCCGGAAGATATCGACGGGTATGTCGAGGTATCGCGGGCGCTCGACATGGCGGTAGCGGGCGGCGAGAACGAATTCACCCGCTGGGGTTTTCGCGAGGCCATCGTGCGCAAGGCGATGGATATCGTGCAGCCTGACGTCTGCGCGGCCGGCGGCATCACCGAATGCAAGAAGATCGCAGCCCTCGCCTCGACACATGGCGTGGAATGCGTGCCGCATGCCTGGGGCTCCGCGGTCGGCCTCGCCGCTACCATCCATTTCCTGGCGTCGATCCCGGACCAGCCGCCGAGCCTGTTTCCGATGCCGCCGATGCTGGAATTCGAGCAGGAGGAAAATCCGTTCCGAGACCATCTGGCCGTCGAGCCGATCAACCAGGTCAAGGGCGTCATTGCAGTCCCGACCGGCCCTGGTCTTGGCATCGAAGTCGATCGCAACGTGATCGACCGCTATCGCGTCACCTGAACCGGTTATCCCCGACATGAAATTCGTCAGCTTCAGCACGAAGGATGTTGTACGCGCCGGCGTGCTGCTGGGGGATGGCTCCGGCGGCAACGACCAGGTCGTCGATCTCGCGCATCCGTCGATGCGCGCGGCGCTGCGAGACACCAAGCCGCAGATGCTGGCCCTGATCGATGCCGGCCTCGCCGGCGCCGTGGTGCGCATCGGCGCGCACGGTTTTGCGGACGATGCAAAGCTTCCACTCAGCGCGGTCACGCTGCTGGCGCCGCTGCCGAAGCCGCGGCGCATCTTCGGCATTGCGCACAACTACCGCGACGCGCTGGCCGAGCGCGGCATGGCGCCGCCGGACAAACCGGTGCTGTTCATGAAGGCGCCGCGCACGATCATCGGGAGCGGACAGCCGGTCGTATTGCCGAGGGGAATCGGCGGCGTAACCTATGAGGCCGAACTGGCGGCCGTGATCGGCACCCGCGCCGAGAAAGTCAGCAAGGAGCGGGCGCTCGATCACGTCGTGGCCTATGGCTGCTTCAACGACATCAGCGCCAGCGAGATGATCAAGGCGGACGGCCATTTCAATCGCGGCAAGAATTTCGAGACGTTCGGGCCGTTCGGGCCGTATCTCGCCTCGCGCGACGAAGTGAAGGACCCTCACGCGCTCACGGTGTCGCTGAAGGTCGACGGCCGCACGCTGCAGTCAGGTTCGACGCGGAACATGCTGTTCGACGTCGCCGATCTCGTCTCCTATCTGTCCACCCTGCAGGTACTCGAGCCCGGCGACATCATCGCCACCGGCACACCGGCCGGCGTCGCCGCGCTGCACAAGCCGCCGGCATGGCTCAAGCCCGGCTCGACCGTCGAAGTCGAGGTCGAGGGCCTTGGCCGCCTGCACAATCCGATCATGGAAAGACCTGCCCCACATGCCTGACAAACCGATCGTCCTCTTGACCAATGCGATGCATCCCGATGGCGAAGCGATCCTCGCGCCGCATGTGAAAATGATCGTCCCGCCCGACGCGCAGGCGGAAACCTTGCGCCAATGGGCCAAAGATGCCGACGGCATCATCGTGCGCGCAAAACTGCCCGACGACATCGTGGATCATGCGCCGCGCCTGAAGGGCATCGTCCGGCACGGCGTCGGTCTCGATTTCATCCCGGTCGCCGCCGCCACCGCGCGCGGCATCGCGGTGGCCAACCTGCCGGGCAGCAACACCAACGCGGTGGCCGAATATGTGATGTCGGCGTTGATGCATCTGCGCCGGCCGCTCTACCGCCTGGACAGCAATTTGCGCAGCAAGGGCTGGAATGCCGCGCGCCCGGCGGCGGACAGCTTTACCGAACTCAGCACGACAACGCTCGGTATCCTCGGCGTCGGCACGATCGGCCGCCATTTGGCAGGTATTGCGCGTGACGGCTTAAGGATGAAAGTGCTCGGCACTTCCCGCCGCAAGGGCGCGCAGCCCGATGGCATCGAGGAAGTCTCGCTTGAAGACCTGTTCGCCCGCAGCGATGCCATCGCGGTATGCTGCGCGCTGACTGACGAAACCCGCGGAATGGTCAGCCGCGGGCTCATCGCCCGGATGCGGCCCCACGCCGTGCTGGTCAATGTCTCGCGCGGCGCGGTGATCGAGACGCCTGCGCTCGTCGAGGCGCTGAAGGCGCAGAAGATCGGCGGTGCCGCGCTCGACGTGTTCGACGTGCAGCCGTTGCCGGCGGACGACGCCTTGTTCGATTGTCCGAACTTGCTGCTGACGCCGCATACCGCCGGGATCACCGCCACCAGCGGCCGCGCGATGGCGGTGGGTTCAGCCGAGGAAATGCTTCGTATCCTGCGCGGCGAGCAGCCGCTCAATCTCGTTAATCCCGCCTACAAGGCGGCATGAGGTCCCACCATGCGCATTACATCGATCAAGGCCGTCCCGATCTCCTACCGCGTGCCGGAAGGCCAGAACGTCAGGTTGGGCATCGGCCGCGCCGTCAAGCGCGACGCGGTGCTGGTGAAGGTCAGCACCGATGAAGGGCTGACCGGATGGGGCGAAGCCCATCACGGCCGCTGCCCGGGCGCGATCGCCAAGCTGATCGACACCACGATTTCGGAACTCGTCGTCGGCATGGATGCGATGAACGTCGTCGGCGTCTGGCAGCGCGTCTACCAGATGCAGCTCGCGAGCCACGGCATGGGTTACGCCGCCTCGATGGCCCTGAGCGGCCTCGATCTCGCGCTGTGGGATATCCGCGCCAAGGCGGCAGGATGGCCGCTGTACAAACTGCTCGGCGGCGCTTCGAAACCGATCAAGGCCTATGCCGGCGGCATTTCGCTCGGCTACCAGCCGCCGCAGTCGCTGGCGCAGGAAGCCCTCGGCTATGTCGCGCAAGGCTATCGCGCGGTCAAGCTTCGCGTCGGCGACAATCCGCGCGACGACGTCGCCCGCGCCACCGCCGTCCGAGAAGCGGTCGGCGACGTTATCGAGATCCTGGTCGACGCCAACACCGGCTACACCGTCGATGACGTACGCCGCGTGATGCCGGCCTATGAAGAGCTGCAGATCGGTTGGCTCGAAGAACCGTTTCCGGCGCAGGACTATCGCTCGTACCAGACGGCCGCCTCGCTCGGCACCACGCCACTCGCGGCCGGCGAAAATCACTACACCCGTTTCGAGTTCACGCGCCTGATCGAGGACGGCGCGGTGAGCTACGTGCAGCCGGACCTGTCCAAGACCGGCGGCGTCACCGAGGCGATGCGGATCGCCGGCATGGCCTATGCGTGGAAGCTGTCATACAACCCGCACACCTCGGCCACTGGTATCAACATGGCCGCGACCATCAACACGCTCGCGGCCGTCGATCTCCCCGGATATTTCGAGGGCGATGTCGCCAAGCACAACCCGTTCCGCGACGAGGTCGGCGGCGTCCCCTACACGCTCGACGCCGACGGATGCGTCAAGCCGTCGGAAATACCGGGCCTCGGCGTCGAAATCGATGAAGCCTTCATCAACGCCCATCCACTGATCGAGGGACCTTGCTATGTCTGAAGCGCCACGGGCTGAAGTATCATCGAGCGCACGCCGCCTTGTTCACTTCACCTGTTGCGCTCTTCTCGCTCTACTCCTCGGCGGCACCGCTGCATCGGCACAGACCGCCGCAACGCCGGCCGATCAGGACAACTACCCGAGCCGGACCATCCGCTACGTCGTGCCCTACCCGCCCGGCGCATTCAACGACACGCTGGCGCGGATCGTATCGCAAAAGCTCAGCGAGGCCTGGAACGTTCCCGTCGTGGTCGAGAACCGGCCGGGCGGCGGCACGCTGATCGGCACCGAGTCCGTCGCCAAGGCCGCGCCAGACGGCTACACCCTGCTCGGCGTGGCGTTTCCCTTCGGCGCCAATCCCAGCATCTACAAGAACCTGCCCTACGATACGGTGAAGGATTTTACGCCGCTGATTTTTGCGGGCCAGACGCAAAATCTCCTGGTGATCAAGCCCTCGATGCCGATCAATTCCGTGAACGAGCTGATCGACTACGCCAAGAAGAATCCCGGCAAGGTCAGCTACGGCTCCACCGGAATCGGTTCGTCCAATCATCTCTCGATGGAATTGTTCAAGAGCATGACCGGGATCGACCTCGTGCATGTGCCTTACAAAGGCAGTGCGCCGATGGTGAACGACATGCTTGGCGGGCACATCGATATCGCCTTCGACAACACGCCGAACGTATTGCCGCAGGTCAACGGCGAAAAATTGCGTGCGCTCGGCGTCAGCAGCAAGGCCCGCTCGGCGCTCGCGGCAAGCGTGCCGACGGTGTCGGAGGCCGGCGTTCCCGGATACGAGGTCACCGTGTGGTTCGGCATCGTCGGGCCCGCAGGGATGCGGCCGGAGGTCGTGCAGAAGCTGAATGCCGAGATGAATGCGATCTTCAAGATGGACGACGTGAAGCGCCGTTTCGTCGACCAGGGCGTCGAACCCGTCGGCGGAACGCCATCGCAGTTCGCAGATCACATTCGCGCCGAAATCCAGAAATGGGCCAAGGTCGTGAAGGATGCGAATATCCAGCCGGAATGATTGCGGGTTGTAGCTGTAGGGTGGGCAAAGGAGCGCAAGCGACGTGCCCACCATCCATCATCGAGCGAGCTGAGAGATGGTGGGCACGCTTCCGCCTTCGCTCTTCGAGCTACGGCGGACGAGTCGCTTTGCCCACCCTACGGGATCACGCTCTTCATCATGGATCGACTATCTGACGTCGTCATTGCGAGCGCAGCGAAGCAATCCATTCTTCCTTCGTGCCGCGAGATGGATTGCTTCGCTGCGCTCGCAATGACCGGGGAAAGACCGTCACGCCTTCTTCAGCACCGAGACGAAAAACCCATCCGTGCCCGTTCGGCGCGGCGTCATCAGCCAGCCTTCCGCTGACTTCAGCGCGGCTTTCTCAAAATCCTCAGCCTTGTCCCAGAGCACGCTGGCGGTCTCGTCCGGTGGCTGAATCGAAAACCCTTCATGGCGCGCCAAGAAGCTGCGGATCTGCTCGCCGTTTTCCGCCGGCAGCACCGAGCAAGTTACATAGGCGATGCGGCCGCCCGGCTTGACCAGGGCTGCCGCGCGATCAAGCACTGCCGCCTGGTCCTTGAGCCGCACTTCCAGCGCGCCGGGGCGCATGCGCCATTTGGCGTCGGGGTTGCGGCGCCAGGTGCCGGTGCCGGTGCAGGGTGCGTCGATCAGCACGAGATCGGCTGACGCGCGGATGTCGGCCAGTGGATCAGCGTCGCCCTTCGGCGCGCGAATGTCGGCGTTGTGGACGCCGGCGCGGGACAGCCGCTCGTAGATCGGCGCGAGCTGGCGCTTGTCGTGGTCGGTCGCGATCAGGCGGCCTTTGCCCTGCATCATCGCGGCGAGCGCCAGCGTCTTGCCGCCGGCGCCGGCGCAGAGATCGATCACCTGCTCGCCCGGCTTTGCCGCCGAGAACAGCGCCGCGAGCTGCGAACCCTCGTCCTGCACTTCGATGCCGCCCTTGATGAAATCCTCCTCGGCATGAATGCCGGGGTTGCGCGCGTCGGCGCCGAGCGCGATGCGCAGGCCGATCGGTGACCACGGTGTTTCCTGCGCGCCGAGATGCTTAAGTGAAGCCAGCACCTTTTCGCGCTTGGCCTTCAGCGTGTTGACGCGCAGATCCAGCGGCGCGCGGCTTGCCATCGCGGTGGCTTCCGCCACGCGGTCGCCGCCGAACACGGCGGCCAGATGCGCATCCAGCCATTCCGGATAATCGCCGGCAATGTGCGGCGGTGCATCGTCGAGCGAGCGCGAGGTCAGCGCCGCCCGCTCGGCCCCGCTCAGCGGCTCCGGCGCAAATCGTTCGCCGTGGCACAAATTGGAGATAGCCTCGGTCGTCATGCCGCGTTCGAGCCTGAGCATGCCGAGCACCCGCGCCCGCGGCGTATCGGCGTCCATCAGCCAGGCGCTCGACGCCCGCCGCCGCAGCACGTCCCAGATCAGGCCGGCAATCGCCGCACGGTCGCCCGATCCGGCATAGCGATGCGCGGTGCCCCACTCCTTCAGCGCTTTCGCCGCGGGAACGCGTTGCGCGTCGATGGTCTCGATCAGTTCGACGGCGGCGGACAACCGGGCAGCGGGAGTCATCAATAGCTTTCTAGATCAGAAGCAGCAGCTTCAGCGCGAAGTAGATCCACATCGCCAGCAGCACCAGCACGCCGGCAAACCACGCCATGCTGCGCTGCTGGATGTTGTTCGAGGTGACGAAAATGCCGGCATGGGCAAATCGTGTCACCACGAACACCCAGGACATCAGCACGATGAAGAGATCAGCCCGGCGCAGCGGCAGCGCCAGCGCGATCAGGAAATAGAACAGCAGGGGTACTTCGAACTGATTGCTGAAGCAATTGCCGATCTGGGCCGCGCGGGCCGGATATTTCGGCTGCCCCGCCGCGATGTCCTTCAGGCTGGTTTCCCGGGCCTTCACCGCCTTGGTGCGGGCGGTCACCATCCACAGCAGCAGGAAGAAAGCGAGCCCGACCAGGACGAAGACCGGCAGCAAAACCATTTGAACCGACATGAGAATCTCCCCGAAACGACCAAACCTGAAGCAATACCGAGCCACCCCTCACCTGACAAATCCGCCTGTCAGGGCCCGCTTGAACCGCCGCCCGAGCCTTTTGAACCGCGGCTCAAACCTTGGCGACCAACTAGCGAGAATTCCGATGGTTCTGGGCTCCCACCGGCCCTGAAGCAACCCCGCGAGCAGGCGATGAACATCACCTCCCCGATCCTGGCCGGCGCCGCCAATGCGGCCGAGCTGCCAAGCGATTCCGTGTCCACCTTCCTCAGGGCATTCGGAGCCGGCAGCCAGGACGGCGGCCTTGGCCTGATCATGTCGGCCCTGGCCGGCGTCGCCGCGGCGCTAGCGGTCGCGATCGCGCTGGCGGTCTATTTCCGCAGCTTCTATCCCAGCCGGCGCGATCTGGTGAGACATGGCCTTGCCGCCTCCGCCGTGCTCGTGCTGCTGGCCTTCGTGATCTCGGACATGCGAAGCGCGGCGCTGGCCTATCTCGGCCTCAATCCGGCAAAGCCCGCGGTCGAATTTGAAATCTGCCTGCCGAAGGCGGCGCTCGCCACGGCCACCGATACCCAGGTCGAATTGCTGACCGATCGAAACCAGAAACTGGCCAAGGTCGAGGGCGCGCTGGCCTCCACCCCCGAAGGCCGCAGCATCCTGCGGGGAACCGTGACGCTCGATTACCGCACCACGGAACGCATGATGGTGTTGAACCTGCCGGGCCAGGGCCAGGGCACGTTCCGGCTGCGATTGCCCGCAAGCCCGTCGCGGTCCGGCCAATTCGGACCGTGGCACCTCGCGGACGGCATCGCCCCTGCCAATGGCGACGCGGTGACGTCCGAGATCCATGACGCCTTCGTGATCCGCTACCGCGTGCGCTGAGGCGTGGGAAGAAACAGGTCGGGCAAAGCCTCCAAAGCAATGTTCGCTTTCAGCGCATCCCACACTCTTGACGTGATCAATCGCAGAAGTCAGACGCCCCCATTCGCCAATACGAAAGCCCCACCGCCGAGACGTGCGAAAACGGGAACCGAGAGCCATGCCGCCGTAGTCGTTGCCGGCCGTTCGCTTCGATCATAGATTTGACCGCGCCCAACGGCATGGCCCCTATAGAGTACCGGCTAGCATGGTGGTGTACTTCCGTAGCAATACTGCATTCCTGCTAGAACCAGCCTACGGTTTAAGGGGCGGACGGAAAGACGAACTGCGAATTCGCCAGAAAGCACGTGCTGCATTTTTGAAATCGAGCATCAGCACATAGAGCCGCTCTGTCGCTCGAACGCTGATCACCATGACAACTGCACCGGCAATCATGTCTGAGATGTAGTGTCCGCCGAAAATCGGCGTCGCTATCAGCAACGCCAGGGACATAGTAATCATTAGCGCGCGCAGCCACCGTATCGCCCACGTGCTCCACACGAGCAGGAGCGCCGCTGCGCAGTGAAAACTCGGAAAAGCGATCAATCCATTCCCACTTAGCGTTTGTAAGGTTGCAGCGCCTCCTTGGCGAATTTGGATCAATTTTCCGATCCAGTCCTGAGAAGACAACGGCAAATGATGAAATGCAGCAACTTCCGCATCACTGAGCTGCAAGTGGGTCCAGGCGGTGGTTGCAGGAAAGAGCGCAAAAATCCCAACTGTCAAGGAAAGCGATATGAGAGCCGCCAAGATGAATTTTTCAAGAGCCCGCACGTTGTTCGTCGCGATGGAGGCCATGGTCACGATGAGAGGCACGAAGAAGATGAAAGTGTAGGAGAACTTCATCGCACGCGCGATCCGCGGATGGTTTGCGACGAATTCCGCATAAGCTCTCCAATCGTATCCGAGATACTGATCCGCGAGCAGCAGTTCCCGGTCGATGAGGGGCCGTCCGATTGCTGCTGCGGAATAGCTCAGAACAGTCGCGGAAAACACGATCAATACGTATTGTAAAAGCGCGTTGATCGCGACCTGCAATGAAAATATCGGAACGGCTCTCGAAATAAGCCAGCCCGCCACTGTGATCCAAATCAACTGCCACTCAAGGTCAATGTTTACAAATCCAGACCGGTAAAAAGTGGCCAAAGCGATGGCCATAAGCAACACGATCGGAGCCAAAAGCAAATCTCCGACGAATTCCCGTTCCGCGTCTCCTATGCCAACACGGCTTCTTAAGGTTGTCATGACAGTAATGTCATGGCAAAGACAACTTAAAATTTTATTTATCGACCAAGACGACCTTAAATCTTTACATCAATTGTATCTTTTACAAACAATCGTATAAGTTGTATGGCAATACGGTCTAGACGTAAACATCAAGAGACAAGACGGGAGACTGCGGGGCACATTTGCTTTGACGGGAACAACCGGCGCTTTACTCTACTCCTGACGGTCGCCAAAAAAGAGCAACCGCAGGAGGACTACAACTTGCGATTTCGCGACCAGGACATTGTTTTCGGCGACGGCGCTACAGGATCCAGCAAGGGACAGAATTTCGAAATTCCGACCGCCAATCCGGCCAGCTACTTTCACGTCATCAGTAATTCCGCGGACCTGCCGAGGCTTGCGATCGACGGCAAGCTGTTCCTGCCGGCCTCGGACAAGCGCAAGCGCAACGGAAAACTGCCGCTGGTCATGGTGGTGCCGGGCAGCCTCGGCGTGGCACCCTCGCACGTCAAACATGCCGAAACGGTGGTCGCGGACGGCTTTGCGGCGTTTGTGCTCGATTGTTTTGGTGCGCGCGATGTGACCTCGACGGTCGCCAACCAGACCCAATTCTCCTTTGCCGCCAGCGCCTATGACGTGCTGGCGGCCTGGCAGGTGCTGTCTGTTCATCCCGAGATCGACGCTTCACGGATCGGCGCGCAGGGCCACAGCCGCGGCGGCTCGGCGGTGCTGACGGCGGCGACGCGGCGCTTTGCCGATGCGGTGGTCGGCGCCGGCGCCGGTTTTCGCAGTGTGCTCGCCGCCTATCCCTGGAGCGGCCACCAGTTCCTCGATCCGTCCGTCGATGAGACCGAAATCCGCGTCATCATGGGCGATGCCGATGAATGGTGCTCGCCGATGCAGGTGCAGGGCCATTGCCAGGCTATCCGCCTCTCCGGCGGCAGGGTGTCGATGCAACTGGTCGGCGGCGCGCAGCACAGCTTTGACCGCGGCTCCGACATCGAGAACGTTGCCGACGCGTCGGTCTCCCCCGCCGCGCCGACGGCCTATATCGCCAATGACGGCGCCTTCATCCATCCACTCACCGGTGTCGCGGACAGCAAGCTCGTCGACCGTGACCTGATGATCTACGCGCTGAAGGCGGGCTATGGCCGCAAGGGCGCGAAAATCGGAAGCCGCGATGGCGACGCCGAGTTGTTTAAAACAGACATGATCGCGTTTTGGAGAAGGACGTTGGAGTGAACCCTAATGCACTTCCGTCATCGTTCCGACTTCGGGT
The DNA here is from genome assembly GCA_963816815.1 of uncultured Alphaproteobacteria bacterium. GTDB lineage: Bacteria > Pseudomonadota > Alphaproteobacteria > Rhizobiales > Xanthobacteraceae > Bradyrhizobium. Next base: position 201,219 of record CAWFMW010000053.1, on the reverse strand, counting down.
CCGGCTATGCTCGGACCGAAAGGAATAGTGCATGACCGAATTTCGCCTGACGCAAATTTCCGATACGCATCTTTCTCGCGCCGACCGCTTCGCCAGCCTGACCGAGAATTTTCAACGCATCAGCGCGCACATCGATGCTGCGCGGCCGGATCTCGTCGTCAACAGCGGCGATGTGTCGTGGGACGGTCCAACCAGTCGCAGCGATCTGGAATTCGCCAAAGAACTGCACGCGGCGCTTCCGGTGGATTGCCGCTACCTGCCAGGCAATCACGACGTCGGCGACAACCCGACGGCGCTCGGCGCCGCCCCATTGCATATGGCAAACGAAAAGGATTGTGCCGTCTTCATCGAATTGTTCGGCGAGGACCGCTGGCAGTTCGAAGCCGCAGGCTGGCGCTTCATTGGACTCAATTCGCTGATCATGAACACGGGAATTCCGGACGAGTTCGAACAGGAAGAGTGGCTGCAATCGCAGCTCTCCGGCGCGAATGGCAAGCCGATCGCACTGTTTCTGCACAAGCCGTTATTTCTGATGACCCCTGACGATCCCGAGGAATCCGGCACCGCGATCCGCTATGTACCGCAGCCGGTGCGCTCCAGGCTTGTGGAGATGCTCGGTGCGCATGACGTGCGGCTGGTTGCGAGCGGCCATGTCCATCAGCGCCGCGACTTCACCTTTGGCCACACCCGCCACGTCTGGTCGCCCTCCGCCGGCTTCATCATTCCTGACCGAATGCAGCCCGTGATCGGCGCCAAGGAGGTCGGGCTGGTGGAGTATCGTTTCCAGCCCGACAGTTTTGAAGCCCGCCACGTCAGGGCGCCTGGACAGACCGATGTTGACCTGGACTCGTTGATTGGCAGGAAATGATGGAGCGGCTGAGACTTCCGCTAATCGTCACCCGCTCCATCGCTTTGCCCTCTGCATGATCTTCTCGAACGATCTTTCGGACCATGCTTCAGGCGTCAGAGCGCATCACCACTGGCGTTCAACGAGGCCAAGGGAGCCGTAGGGGCCATCGTTCCGCGGCGCTGCCGCAAACGCGCCGACGCGCGGCGCCGGGTGAAACTGGTTTCCGTTGTAGTAGCCAGACCGCGCCGCTCTCACACCGTAGCCTCCCGTGAGGTACCGTGAGTTCTGATGGTAAACGCCTGGCGTGCCGAGTTGCTGCTTGACCCCTTGAGCCATCGCAGGAGTGGCCAGTATCGTGGCGGCAACCAGTCCGAGGGATAAGTTTTTGCAGTTGATCATTTGGCTTCTCCATTGGATGTCAGAGCCAACGTAGGATGTCACAACCAAACGACGCCTGCGGAAGGGCGTCGCGCCATCAAGTGACCGTGAGGTCAGCTTTGCGTGTCCCCACGGCTGCCGCAGTTCACTTCGCCTCAGGCCGCGTAATATCCGCCGTCGATCACATGCGATGCGCCGGTCATGAACGAGGCCTTGTCCGAACACATCCAGGCCACGGCTTCCGCTATCTCACCGGGAACGCCAAAGCGCCGCATCGGCACTTTCGCCAGAATGTCCTGGCCGCGCTCGTCGATAATATCTTTCGTCATCGGCGTTGCGACATAGCCGGGGTTGACGCAGTTCACGCGAATGCCGTCCTGGGCATATTCGATCGCCGCGCTCTTGGTCAGCCCGACCACGCCATGCTTGGCCGCGACATAGTGGGCCGAGGTGGCAAGGCCGATCAGACCTGCGATCGAGGCGGTGTTGACGATCGCGCCGCCACCGCCCTGCGCCAGCATCTGGGTGACTTCGTGCTTGAGGCAGAGAAACACGCCCCTCACGTTCACCGCCAGCATGGTGTCAAACGCCTCCTGGCTGAGCTCATGTGAACGCTGGCCGGCCGGGCCGACGGCGCGTCCGGAGATTCCCGCATTGTTGAACGCGCAATCGATCCGGCCGAACGCCGAGACCGTGCGGGCCACCATCGCAGCCACGTCGGCTTCGCGCGTGACGTCGCCGCCGATGGCGATCGCCTGGCCGCCGGCCACGTTGATCAGCGCGACCGTCCCTGCTGCATCCGCCTCAGCGCGGTCGGCCACTGCCACCCGCGCCCCTTCCCGCGCCATCACCACCGCGGTCGCCTGCCCGATCCCGGACGCGCCGCCGGTCACCAGCGCGACCTTGCCTTCAAGAATCCCTGCCATGTTTCATCTTCTCCGAGATGTTGTGACGGCTTACGCCTCGTCTGGCCCGACCCGCACGAGCTGCTTGCCGAAGTTTGCGCCCTTCAAAAGGCCCATGAACGCGGCCGGCGCGCTGTCGAGACCCTCGGTGACGAACTCCTTGTGCTTGACCTTGCCCTCGCGCACCCACTGCGACATGTCGCGCAGGAAATCGCCGTGACGCGCGGCGAAATCGCTAACGATGAAGCCGCGGATGGTCAGCCGCTTGGTCAGCACGGCGCGCATCATGGCCCCGGCCCATTTCGGACTGGTGCCGCCGAAATTATTGTATTCCGAGATCAGGCCGCACACCGGCACCCGCGCAAACGCGTTGAGCAGCGGGAACACCGCCTCGAACACCGCGCCACCGACGTTCTCGAAATAGACGTCGATGCCTTTCGGGCAGGCGTCTTTCAGCTTCGCGGCCAGATCCGGATCGCGGTGATCGAGGCAGTCATCGAAGCCGAGTTCCTTCTTGACGTAGTCGCACTTGTCCTTGCCGCCGGCGATGCCGACCGCGCGGGCGCCCTTGATCTTCGCGATCTGGCCTACCGCCGAGCCGACCGCGCCGGAGGCCGCCGCGACGACGACGGTCTCGCCGGCCTGCGGCTTGCCGATGTCGAGCAGGCCCGTGTACGCCGTCATGCCGGGCATGCCGAGCACGCCGATCGCCGTCGAGATCGGCGCTAGCTTCGGATCGATTTTGGCGAGGCCCTTGCCGTCGGAGATCGCGTGCGTTTGCCAGCCCGCGCGCGACAATACGATGTCACCCTTGGCGAAGGCAGGATTGTTCGACGCGATCACCTCACTGACCGTGCCGGCCTCCATCACGCCGCCGACCGGTACCGGCTGCGCATAAGACGGGCCGTCGCTCATGCGCCCGCGCATGTAGGGATCGAGCGAGAGCCAGATGGTGCGGAGGAGGACTTCGCCCGCGCCGGGTGTCGGGATCGGACATTCCTCGAGGCGGAAATCGGACGGCTTTGGTTCGCCGACGGGACGCGCGGCGAGGACGATGCGTTTGCCCTGGGACATGATGGTTCCTCCTGGATTTTATTGTTCGTTGTTATTCGTCGTTGCGAGCGTAGCGAAGCAATCCATGCCTCCGCAAGCGGCGAAATGGATTGCTTCGTCGCTTTGATCGCAATTACCGCCTGAACTCCAAAATATCAGGCCGCAATTTTGGAGAGCGCCGCCTCGAATACGGCGGCCGCACTCGCCAAATCCGTGAAGGCAAGCCCGCCATCCGCGGTCTGCTTCTGGGCTTCCGTCGCGGTGGGGCGAATTTCCGCGATCGGCTTTCCACCCTCGAGCACCGCCAATGGCGCGATCACATGAAACTCATGGGCTTCGACGGGCTGGTCCTTCAGCAGGAAGACCCCGATCGAGACGATATCCGTGCCACGCCGGTATGAAATATAGCGGTCGACCGCGACCGAGCCGTCGCGTTGCATCCCGCCCAGTTTTGCGTGGCCATTTGAGTCCAGCAGCTTGTGCGCCTTGAAGCCTTTCACGCCCGCCGACCTTGCTTTCGCGGTCTCCGCCGACAGATCGTATTTCGCGGCCATCGCCTTGCCGATTTCGGCGAGTTGCTCCGACATGCCGTGCTCGAACTCTTTCAGCTCGGAACGCGGCTTCGATGCGCTGCGCGGCTTTGACGTATCCCGCTTGTCCATCTCGGCTTTGCACCGCGCGACGATCTCAGCGGCGGATTTCCGCTCGGCATTGGCGAGCAGATTCTTCAAGTCCTGCTTTGAAAGCGCGGCAATCCTGTCGTCCGACCAATCGACCATGGTAAACTAAACTCCGCCCGGATAGTTCGGACTTTCCCGCGTGATGGTAACGTCGTGGACGTGGCTTTCGCGCAGGCCCGCGCCGGTGATGCGGACGAACTGCGCCTTGTCGTGGAATTCGGCGAGGTTGCGGGCGCCGACATAGCCCATGGCGGCGCGCAGGCCGCCGGCGAGCTGGTGCATGACATTGCCGACCGGGCCTTTATACGGCACCTGGCCCTCGATGCCCTCGGGCACCAGCTTGAGCGTGTCCTTGATGTCCTGCTGGAAGTAGCGGTCGGCGGAGCCCCGCGCCATCGCGCCGACCGAGCCCATGCCGCGATAGGCCTTGTAGGAGCGCCCCTGCCACAGAAACACTTCGCCCGGCGTCTCGTCGGTGCCGGCGAGCAGCGAACCGACCATGGCGATGTCGGCGCCGGCGGCGAGCGCCTTGGCCAGATCGCCGGAATATTTGATGCCGCCGTCGGCAATGACGGGCACGTCGGCTTTCTTGGCAGCCTCAACCGCATCCATGATCGCGGTGAGCTGCGGCACGCCGACGCCGGCGACAATGCGCGTGGTGCAGATCGAACCCGGGCCGATGCCGACCTTGATGGAATCCGCGCCCGCATCGATCAGTGCCTGCGCACCTTCCTTGGTGGCGATATTGCCGGCGATCACCTGCACGGCATTCGAGAGCCGCTTGATTCGGTTGACGGCTTCCAGCACGCGCGAGGAATGGCCATGCGCGGTGTCGACCACGATCAGATCGACGCCGGCATCGATCAGCAGCTCGGTACGCTCAAAGCCGCCCTCGCCGACGGTGGTTGCGGCCGCTACCCGCAGGCGGCCCTGCGCGTCCTTGCAGGCCAAGGGATGCGCGACCGCCTTCTCCATGTCCTTGACGGTGATCAGGCCGACACAGCGGTATTGATCGTCGACAACAAGCAGTTTTTCGATGCGGTGCTTGTGCAGCATCCGCTTCGCCTCGTCCTGGCTGACGCCTTCGCGCACCGTGACCAGGTTTTCATGCGTCATCAATTCGGAGATTTTCTGGCGCGGATCGGTCGCAAACCGCACGTCGCGGTTGGTGAGGATGCCGACCAGCTTTCCCGGTGCTCCCTTGGAAGCGCCGGTGACCACAGGAATGCCGGAAAACCCGTGATCGTTCATCAGCGCCATGGCGTCCGACAGCATCGCGTCGGGGCCGATGGTCAGCGGATTGACCACCATTCCGGATTCGTACTTCTTGACCTGCCGCACCTGGGCGGCCTGCCCCTCCGGGTCGAAATTGCGGTGGATGACGCCGACGCCGCCGGCCTGCGCCATCGCAATCGCCATGCGCGCTTCGGTGACGGTATCCATCGCGGACGCGATGATCGGGATGTTGAGCGGGATCGCGCGGGTGACGTGAGAACGGATATCGGCCTCTGAAGGCAGGATATCCGAGAGACCGGGTTTCAGAAGCACATCGTCGAACGTGTAGGCTTCGCGGATACCCTGAAGTCCCTGCGCCATTTGCCAACTCCTTTCGGCGGCGGTCCGCCGCGATCAGTTCTTTTGGATGAACGTCGCCTTCGGCGATGCTACCGGCATCGCCGTCGAATTGAAGCCCATCGGTGGGGTTGACGGTGGTCGATAGCATGGCCGAACGCCGAATCAAAGCGTTTGACTGCTATGCACAGGCTTTTCGGGAAAAGCCGCAATCCCAAGGGGTTAGCGGGGCGGCTTACGACCGGTATCCGGGCGGCGGGCCGTGCTGGCGGATCGCCTCCACCACCTCGCGGTGCCGCCGGTCCTCCCGCCTCATGTTGACCGCGATCAGCGCGTGTGCCGAGGGCACCAGCAGCAGGACGTGGAAAATCAGCCCGAAAACCAGACAAAACACGATCAGGACCAGGTTGAAGATCGCCGAAAACGGCTGCCCGTTCAGCAGCAGCCCGAGCGGCGGCAGCAAGGCGGCAAGAACGTAGATCATTTCGGACCTCCAGCGGCTGGTGCGGTGCATACCAGCGTCACGCAGGATTTAGGTGGTCGTCCGCCAAGGACAATAGCGGCCCCACTCGGCCAGCGAACCGACGACCTGCTCCAGCACCAATCTAGTCAATCAGAAGGTCGATCGGCACGCCAAGCGCGCGAGCGAATTTCTTCTGCAATTCGGCTGGTCCTTTGCGCCGACCGGTTTCGATTTCCGACAGGTAGTTCTGACTGATCCCGACCGCCACGGCCAATTCGCCTTGAATCATATGGCGCCATTCGCGGAGTACGCGCACCGCGTTTTCCCCATTTGCGAGCCGATCGGCGACGGCCTTGGGCAGCGCAACCTCCCGCCCTTCCCGGAGCGCGCGTGTGGAATTGCGCACGATCCGGCTTGCAGCGGCATCCTCCTGAGCCTCGGCGGCGATGGTTATCAGTCGGTCATATTCGCTGCGCGGCAATACAGCGAGATCATCGCCAGCCGGCGTATGAATGAACTGCACGTTGCTTTTTACAGTACCAGCTTTTGCCATGGCGTCCTCTCACTCATAAATCTCGCGGCGGTGTCCGACTGCGTGAATCGTGATCGTATTTCCCTTGATCGTGAACAAGACGCGCCAGTCACCCGACCGCAACCGCATGCCCGACGCTCCCTTGAGCGCCTTTACATCGCCGGTCCCGGTACTCGCAAACGCCTTCAATTTGAGATCAATCTGCGCGCGCGTGGCGGCGGTGAGTTTGCGCCATTGGCGGATAGCGGCAGACGTGAACTCAATCTCTTTCACATCTCTCATATCGCATAACGCGATGCACAAATCAAGAGATGTCGCATAATGCGATATTGGATAGCAACCCGGCGTCTCTACCTGCCGGATTGGGGCACCTCTGCCCGGAGGGGAACGTCACGCAAGAATTAGGTGGTATGCGCGGTTCCGCAATGGCTTGTGCGACAGTGGGATGATACAGGCCCCCTCGCCTGCCTCTTTCTCAAATCACCCGATTCCGATGGACAAGCAACGCCTGATCCCGCTGATCGTCGCCACCGCCCTGTTCATGGAGAACATGGATTCGACGGTGATCGCGACGTCGCTGCCGGCGATCGCGGCCGACATCGGCACCAGCCCGCTGACGCTGAAACTCGCGATCACGTCCTACCTGCTGTCGCTCGCGGTGTTCATTCCGGCCAGCGGCTGGACCGCCGACCGGTTCGGCGCGCGCATGGTGTTCTCGATCGCCATCGGCGTGTTCATGATCGGGTCGATCGGCTGCGCGCTGTCGCAGAACGTCACCCATTTCGTCATCGCCCGCATCCTGCAGGGCATGGGCGGGGCGATGATGACCCCGGTCGGCCGGCTGGTGTTGTTGCGCTCGATCGACAAGAGCGCGCTGGTCAACGCGATGACATGGGTGACGGTGCCGGCGCTGATCGGGCCCGTGATCGGGCCACCGCTCGGCGGCTTCATCACCACCTATTTCTCCTGGCACTGGATTTTTCTGATCAACATCCCGATCGGGCTGCTCGGCATCTTCATGGCGTTGAAGTATATCGACCCGATCAAGAGCGAAGACCCCGAGCGCTTCGATCTCTATGGGCTGATCCTGGCCGGCACCGGCCTCGCCGGCATCGCCTTCGGGCTCTCGGTCGCGGGCCTCAATCTGCTGCCCTGGCCGATCGTCGCCGGCCTCGTCGCGGTCGGCACCATCTCGATGACGCTCTATGTGATGCATGCGCGGCGGACCGGATCGCCGGTGCTGGATTTCTCGCTGCTGCGCCTTTCGACCATGCGGGCCAGCATCATCGGCGGCTTCCTGTTCCGGCTCGGCATCGGCGCGCTGCCGTTCCTGCTGCCGCTGTTGATGCAGGAAGGATTTGGCCTGACACCGTTCCAGTCCGGCCTCGTCACGTTCGCCTCGGCGGTCGGCGCCATGGGGATGAAGACGCTGGCCGCGCGCATCATTCGCGCCTTCGGCTTTCGATACATGATGACGGTCAATGCGGTCGTCAGCGCGGTCTTCCTCGCCGCTTGCGCGCTGTTCACGGTGACGACGCCGCTGTTGCTGATCTTCATCATCCTGGTGGTCGGCGGCTTCTTCCGCTCGCTGCAATTCACCGCGATCAACACGGTCGCCTATGCCGAAGTCGAGCCGGCGCAGATGAGCCGCGCCACCACGCTGGTCAGCGTCAACCAGCAACTGGCGATCTCGGCCGGTGTCGCGGTCGGTGCGTTCTCCGTGGAATCGACCATGGCGTTTCAGCACGTCACCGAATTGAACGCAGGCGTATTCCCGCCCGCGTTCCTCGTGGTCGCGATCATTTCGGCGGTGTCGGCGTATTTCTTCTGGCAGATGCCCGACGATGCCGGCCACGAAATCTCAGGCCGCAAGGCGGTGGAGATTTCCAGCCGCAAGGGCGCGGAAAAGGCGGCGACCAAGGCCGCCAGTGAAGGCACCGAGGACGCACGGGATCAGCGGCTGGGCTGACGGGTTTAGAGCGGAACGCGAAAAACGCTGTAGCCTTCGATCGTCGAAAATCCGGTTTCCGGATAGACCAGGGTCAGGACGGCCGCCTGCACCCTGCCGCTGAGCAGCCGATCCATTGCCATGCTTTCGCCCGCGGTGAGCACGCTGCCGGTCGCCCCCGCCGCCACCATCGCGGCCTGGATTCTGGCATGCGAGTTCAAATATTTGTCGTCGATCGCGATGATTTTTCCGGTGAGGTCGGATACCGACTTGATTTCCGGGCCAGCCACGACAATCGCGACCGCCGGCTCGCCGTTGTTCGGCGTGGGCGACGCTTTCTTCTCGGCATCCCGCAGTGTCATCACGTGTTCCGCGATGACCGTCGCGACCCGCATCTGCTCTCGCACCTTTCTGGCCGCGGACACCGCCTCGGGATCGACAACTCCGGCTCGGGCTTCCGATGACGGAAGCGAAGGCGGGATGCGCGCCGATTGCGTATCGGACACCGCGGGATCCGCAGGCGCCAATCCCGCCACCAGAGTGCGATCCGCCAGCGGAATTCGAAACACCTTGAAACCCGCGATTTCGGAAGACCACTCGGATGTCTCTGGATAGGCCAGCGTCAGGACTGCCGCAGACACCTCACCGCTGACCAGCCGGTCCAACGCCTTCGCCCCGCCTTCGGCCAATTTCGCATTGACCGTCGCTTCGAGCTTGCGCCGCGCTTCGTCGCTCGAGGCAGACGCGGCTTCATCGATGGCAATGTTCTTGCCCGCCAGTTCCGACAACGACGTGACTTCCGGAACAGCCAACAGTAGCGCAACCGTTCGGCCCGCATCGCCCGGCGACGCCAGGGGCGCCTTGCTGCGATCATCCACCTGCGCGACGACCGTGCGATCCTGCGGCGTCAATTCCGATGCACCGGCGGCGCCAAAGCACGACAAGAAAATCAGCAACACCCAAAACTGCCGCATAACGTCCCTCGAAACCATTGCTTGAATTCAAATCACTGCGCGACGGAAAATCCGGCTCACGGCCGCACGTAGCTCCAGCCCTTTTCCTGCTTCTCCATCAACTGGACGACGCCTGAAGGAACGATCGTAGCGTCGGACAGCACGGCGACCGAGCGCCCTTCCTTCTTCTCCATGTTCTCCTTGGTGTTGCCGCAGGCGGAGAACTGCACCTTGCTGGGGAACGCCATGCCCTTCAGCTGCTTGATCCGGTCCTGCACCGGCGAGGTGTCGGCGCGCAGCATATGCAGGCCCGGACCATAGGCAACAATGTCCACGCTGACGTCCTCGCCCTTGGCGCGGTAATACTCGATCACGTTCGTGGCGTTGTTCAGTGCGAGATTCATGACCGCCGGATCATTCTGATCGACGTGAATGAGCAGTCGATGCGGCTTTGTCGAACTCGAACTATGTTGCTTCGCGCTTTGGGCCAGCGCGGCCGAGGCCATCGGCAAGCAGACCATGGACGCCACGATCAACTGACAAAACCATTTACGCATGACAAAATTCTCCCAAAAGATACGCATGACAACTTCAAAAAAATCGCGGATTCCAGTCCTAGCGTCGCTCCGATGACTTGCTCGCCGTCGACGTCCACATGCAGGCCGTCGCGATCTTGTCGCGGATCGCGTTCCATCCGGCGAGTTGGAACGTCGCCTCGCTGACCCGAGCCGATCCATCGAACACGATGATCTTCAGATGCCCGCCCTCGGAAAACGACTGCAACGGCACGACCGCGTCCTGCCTGTAGCTCGCCGTCTTCCCCTCCGCGGATGCAGTCCAGCGCAGCTTGACCATTGGCTGATCGTTGACCTGGTAGGCGACCATGATTTCGCCGCCACGCGACGCGCGCAGGGATCCCTCCATGCGCAGCCCGAGTTCGGTGCGGCGTCCGCGACAACGAACCTCTAGCGCCGTTGGCGCATCCTTTGTCTCGGGCCGCGCGAGGATCGTCGCCGTGACGAGAGGGGAATAATCCACCGGCGAGGTCGTTTCGCTCACGATCCAGCCCGAGCCTGGCGTGCCGGATGGCGCGGAGGTCGATGTGGTCGCCGTGCCCGGCGATATCGCTGCGACAGATTTATCCGAAGCAGCCGTCGCCGGTGTCTTGGCGGACTGGCTCCCGCCCTGGTCTGCCGAGGCGCCTGGGACCGGATCTACCGACGGAATAGCCCCGGTGGCAACGACCGGCGAGGCCGCTTCGGCGGGCTTGTCGGACGAAACCGCGCCGGCGGTCGCCGGCGGCCGATCAGTTGCCGCAGCGGCCTGCGGTCCAGCGAGTTCAAGGCATTCGAGTTGCACCTTGCGTGCGTTCTGAAGGCACTCCTGACGCTGCGCCGCATCGTTGGCGGAAGGCGAGCAGTTCGCTTCCGCGACCCGCACCAGCTTGAAGCAGGTGTCCAGGCCCACGACGGTCGTGCTTGCGGACTGCGCGAGAACGGCGGTGCTCGCCAGGCAGAGCGAGGTCGCGATCCATAGCGCTCTCATCGCGAGCTCTCGCTCTGTTTGACGGGGTTGCTGCGATCAATCCAATTTTGAGCGGCCCGAAACCGTTCAATGCCCGGCACGGCCGTCTTCAGGTCCATGTCCTTCCATTTCGGATCGAACCCGGGCGACTTCAATTTGTCGACCCGGCTGAAGAACTCTTCCACGAAGCGTTCGACCCGGCGATAACGCGGCGTCTCCGGCCGCCAGTTGTACGATGCGAGAATGGTGGGAACCGCGATGGTGGCGATGCGCTCGCCCTTCGCGATCAGGTTGGGATAGTCCGCGGACTCGAGCGACGAAGCGACATAGTAGTCCGAGAATTTCGGACCGAACTCGACAGGCAGAAACTTGAAGCCATCGTCCCATTTGCCCTTGACGAAGGAGTCGACGGGCTTCGACGTGATGAAGACGACGGCAGCAATCTCGCCGCGCTTCAGTTGCTCCAGAGCGACGGGATGCGGGATGAACATCTTGTCGACGGCAACCCCGAGGCGGCTGAAAATCAGTGGCCCGGAATAGGCTGCGGCGGTGCCTTGCGTGTTGAAGTTGACCTTCTTGCCTGCCAGGTCCGCCAGCGATCGAATCTCGGGCCGGACGAAGATGTGCAGGTCCGACGGAAACAAGTTGATGATCGAGACGATGCGCTGCTGGATCTGCGGCACCTGCGTCTTGTACTCTTCAAGCGAGTCCGTGTTGATGATCGCCAGATCCACGCCCTTGAGATAGAGCAGATCGTTGACGTTTTCCGTCGGCCCCCGCGTCACGATCGGAAGAACGTGCACCTGGTTGCTGTCATTCACCACCCGCGCAATTTCGGTAGCGAAACGGATCGGGGCGCCTTCCAGCAAACCGCCGGCAAGGCCCACAGTCCCGGCATTAACCCGTTCCCTGATGTGTTGTTCGCTCGGCGCCGGTGGCGCATTTTTTGTTCTGGGGGATTGTGCGGCACTTGCACCGCAGAACCCGACCGCGACGATAAACACAGTCATCAATCTTGCAAAAAAATGCATCTCAAAACACCTGACTACAAAAACACATGCGCGAAAGATCAAAACGAACGTCAAATAAAATTTAAACTCTTGCCCAAGGTCAATTAACGACAATCGGCAACTCGTCGTTGTAAAAAGTCCTTATTTGACAATGGTATTTCTAATTTTGAATATGGCCAATGATTGGTGAAATCACAAAGAGTAAATGGCACGAGGGTTAATTCTGATGCGATTTAATGGCGCATCGATCTACCCTCCAGTAATGCTTGAGCGGCAAGACGGTGCATTAACTTCAATCGGACCCGAGGATTGGCATCCTCGACGAGCAACATTCGGCGCTGCAACTGAAGCGAAAGCCGCACGAGACTGCCATTCACTCCGCCCAAGCGTTACATGAATCTTCGGCGCCCGCATCGATCAGCGACGTCGCGCACCGGCCTCATCCCGGCCTCACCTTCCGCCAGCGAAACAAGCCGGCGGCGAAGGTGAAACGAACGACACGGGAATTGCTGTGGGGCCTCATCAGCAGCCCACAATAGGTTTCTGGTAGATCGCCGCGGCCAATCGAACGACGCCGCGCCGTTCGCAGCCACTGTTTATCAGCCGCTGGCTATCGGCTACGCCTTCGCCCCCTCTCGAAATCCCGTCGCCAGCACTAATGACGCCGAAAAGGCCGCGACCAAGGCCAGCGAAGGCACCGAGGACGCGCGCGATCAACGCCTGGGTTGATTGCGCGCACTCCGCCTTTGCGGCTGCTCCGAAGCAGGCTGTGACGAAATCATGACAGCCGATCGTCAAAAAAATCCGACCTGAGAGTCAGAAAGCGAACGGAAGCTCCGGCGCGAGTTGGCCATATCGTGGCCAGACGGGGCACGAGGCGACTATCCGTGCAAGCACCTGGCGATGATGTGAGAAACTCTTTCCGGTTTCTCAGTGGTGGAGCACGCGCCTCGGAGTTCTGTCGATCCAGTAACGAGTCAAAGGAATCAAACCTGTGAATGAAGCCAACACGAAAGAAGCGAATGCCAATCCGAAAGCGGGCTCTGACGTGAAGCGCGCCCTTGACCTGCCGTTCTTCGCAACGCCGGGGATTTTTAACGGAATGACCGAGCAGAGCTTGGCGCGAGCGAAGGAAAATTACGAGAAGTTGAACGCGGCTTCGGGAGCAATCACTGGCGTTCTCGGCGAAGCATATTCGACCAACGCCAGGGGCGTCGCGGATTACACCGCTAAAGTCATCGAGTTCTCGGGCGCCAATACCACCTCGGCTTTCGATTTCCTCAGCCATCTCCTGGGTACGAAATCGCCCTCGGAAATCCTGCAGCTCTCCGCCACACACGGCCGCAAGAGCTTCGAAGCCACGACCGCGCAAAGCCGGGAGCTTTGGGAGCTCGCCCGCAAGGTAGCCACCGAGACTGCCGACCCAATCAAGAAGAGTTTTGCCAGCGCGCTGCAGAAGGCGTCCTAGTCCTCATTCGAACCATTGTAGCCCGCCGCGATCGGCTGGAAAAAGCGCCTCCACGAGAAGGGCGCGCATTCCAGCCGATCGCGAACAGACCTGCCGCCGATACGAAATCCAGGGAGCAGCAAGATGGGCGTCGTCATGATCAAATGCCCCGAGACAGGACGCGCGATCCCGACAGGGATGAAAGCGGATCGGGAAAGGTTTCGGAGCAGTCCGGTATTTTTTGCGCGCACTTTCTGTTCGATCTGCGAAGCCAGCCACGAATGGTTTGCCAGGGAGGCCTGGGTTCACGAGCCAGCGGAGGAGCGGCTGACGGCCACACCTACCCTGCAACCAGCGTGGAGTCGTTGAGGCCGTGCTGCAGTTCCGTCAATGGCCCCCTTCAATGGTCCCTTGGCCGCTGGCCGATGCCTCCATGGGTTCGCGTGCGCCGGTGTACTTCGCCTGCCTTGGCAAACAGGGGAGTTTGAGCGTGGGGATCGTCCACCGGCCGCGCGTGTCCGGGCGGCTTCATGCCTGCTGACAAGCCTGCCTGCTCAATCCTGCGGCGCATGAGTTGGTAGCACTCACATGCCGCCGCTTCGAGCCGCGGCCGGTCAATCTCGATCGAACTCCGCCGGTTGGATCGGATCGCGCCCGACGCGCGGAGCTTGCAAACGACATGCGTCACCGTCGTTCGCCGAACGCCGAGGAATTCCGCGAGCGTCTCCTGGGTCAGCGGCAACACGTCACCATCAACCCGATCGTGGACGTGCAGCAACCACCGCGCCAAGCGCGCCTCGACCGAGTGCAGCGCATTGCAGGCCGCAACGTGCTGGAATTGCAGCAGCAGTGCCCTGGTGAAAGTCTGAACCGTTGCTTTCAAGGCGCTGCTGCGGCCGAGCGCCGCTTGAAATCGTGCCGGCGAAATTTGCAACGCGGTCCCCGCCACGCGCACCACCGACGTCAGCGGAGACCGAGCAGGCCCCAGCGCTGTCAACATGCCCGCGGCTCCCTCATTGCCGACCACGGCGGTCGCCACCGTTTGGCCGTTCGGCATATCCATGATGAAGGCAATAAAGCCGCCGAGGGGGAAATAGATGCGCTGGATTTCGTCTCCCGACCGCACCAGCACAGCGTCACGCTCAAGTGGCACCGTTCGGAAATGCGGTACGAGCAAATCGAGGTCTGCTGGCGGTAACGCAGCTAGCAGTCGATTATTAATTCTGGTCCTGTGCTCCATCGCGGGAATACTCCTTCCCCAGACGGAGGCGCGGCTCGCTCCTGCATGGCGCGTCAGACTGCATGCAGTTGAACAGACTGCGCCGGACAACCAAACTATCTGGATTCGGCAGAAAATTCCAGAAGTTTCAGGGATTTGCTTGGGCCTGAGAGACCGCTCTGTCCACACGATATCTTGAAAGGTGTCAGACAACCGGAACCGCAAAGGCTGCGCTCAGCCCCGATTGGGCTGCCCACGAAATCCCATCGCCAGCACGTAACGCTCCGACGAATCCTGCCGGCTCGACGCCGGCTTGACGTGGCGCACGCTGGAAAAATCGCGCTTCAATTGCGCGACCAGTTCGGCGTCGGCGCCGCTCTGAAAGGCCTTGGCCAGAAACGTTCCGCCGGGATTGAGCACGTCGGTCGCAAACGCGGCCGCCGTTTCGATCAAACCGACGATGCGAAGTTGATCCGTCTTGCGATGGCCGGTGGTGTTGGGCGCCATGTCGGACATCACGACGTCGGCGCCCCCGCCCATCATCGCGATCAGTTTCTCGGGCGCGTCCTCGGCCAGGAAGTCGAGCTGCGCAAAATTGACGCCGGGGACTTCCGGCATTTCGAGCAGGTCGATCGCGACCACCTTGCCCTTGCCGCTGACCGCGCCGACGCGCTTGGCCGCGATCTGGCTCCAGCCGCCGGGGGCGGCGCCGAGATCGACCACGGCGATGCCGTGCTTGAGAAAACGATGCTTGTCGTCGATCTCGATCAGCTTGTAGGCCGCGCGCGAGCGATAGCCGTCCCGCTTGGCCTGCGCCACATAGGGATCGTTGAGCTGCCGCTCCAGCCAGAGTTTTGACGACAGCTTGCGCTTGCCACCGCTCTTGACCGTGACGTGCAGCCGTCCGGTGGTGTCTTTCGCCATATCGGTCCTTGTTATTCCGGGGCGCATCGAAGATGCGAACCATGGTGCGCAATTGCGCACCTGAGAATTTCGAGATTCCGGGTCTGCGCTTCGCGCATCCCGGAATGACGTTTATCTTATGCGGAGCGCGCCGTCCTCGCGCATCATCTCGACCAGCATGCCCTCGCGCAGGCCGCGGTCCGCGACGCGCAGCCGCGGCAGCGGGAAGGCATCGCGGATCGCATCGAGGATGGCGCAGCCGGCCAGCACCAGATCGGCGCGCTCGACGCTGATGCAGCTATTGTTGGCACGCTCCTGATAGCTCATGCCGAGCAGCCGCTGGATCACCGTGGTGACGTCGGAACCGTTCATCCAGACGCCGTCGATGCGGCGGCGGTCGTAGCGCGCCAGATTGAGATGGACGCCGGCGAGCGTCGTCACGGTGCCGGAGGTGCCCAGCATGTGCATGTCGTGCAAATCCGCGCCGTGCTCGGCGGCGAACGGCGCGACATGTTGCGCGACGTCGCGCACCATTCGCGCATAGGATTCCGCCGTGACGTCCCTGCCGCCGAAACGCTCGGCGAGCGTGACGACGCCGAGCGGGATCGACATCCACGCCTTGATCCGCGGCGGCGCATTCTGCTCGGCCGGATCGCGCTCGATCCGGACCAGTTCGGTCGAGCCGCCGCCGATATCGAACAGGATGGCGCCCCGCCCTTTTGCGTCGAGCAGCGGCGAGCAGCCGATCACGGCCAGCGTCGCCTCGGTCTCGCGATCGATCACCTCGAGCCGGATGCCGGTCTCGCTGGCGACCCGGTCGCGAAAGCTGTCGGCATTGGCGGCGGCGCGGCAGGCCTCGGTCGCGATCAGCCGCAGGCGCTTGGCCTTGCGGTAGCGGATCTTGTCGCTGCAGATGCTGAGCGCCGCGATAGCGCGATCGATCGCCGCCTCGCTGATGGAACCGGTCGCGGAAATGCCCTCGCCGAGCCGGATGATCCGCGAAAACGAATCCACCACGCGAAAACTGTCGCCCGCCGGGCTGGCGATCAAAAGCCGGCAATTATTGGTGCCAAGGTCGAGCGCGGCATAGACACCGTTTGCCGTGGCCGCCGCAACCGACCCTGACGGGCTTGCGCAGGCCTCAAGACCTTCGCGCAGCCGCGTATCATCATTCATCAAAACTGTCTTTCCGCGGCCGCTTCCGGGCCGCCGAAGAAAATTACCGTTCACGGAAACTTTAGCAGCGCCAAGGGGCTAAGCAACAACCCATCACATAGGACTATGCCCAATCAGGCGTTGTCCGGCGTGATGCAGTGCGTTATCTGAGCAGGAACCCGCAAAACTGCGAGAATCCAAGCATTTCAGGTATTTTTCGATGCAAGATCACACGTCGCCGTCCTCCCTGGAAAACGCTATCGCACTGCAAAAATACGGTGTGGGGCAGCCGGTGCGCCGCAAGGAAGACGACACGCTGGTGCGCGGCAAGGGCAAATACACCGACGATTTCACCCTGCCGGGCCAGGCCTATTGCTGGATGGTGCGCTCCAGCCATGCCCACGGAATCATCAAGGGGATCGACACGGACGCCGCCAAGGCGATGCCCGGCGTGCTCGGCGTCTGGACCGGCAAGGACCTCGAGGCCGCCGGTTACAACCCCTTCACCTGCGGCCTGCCGCTGAAGAGCCGGGACGGCTCGCCGCTGCTGCAGACCAACCGTCCGGCGCTGGTAACCGACAAGGTACGTTTTGTCGGCGATCCCGTGGCCTTCGTGGTCGCAGAAACGCTGGCACAGGCGCGCGATGCGGCGGAAGCCGTCGAACTCGACATCGAGCCGTTGCCCGCCGTGACCGATGCGGCGGAGGCGACAAAACCCGGCGCGCCGCTGCTCTACGATCACATCCCGAACAACGTTGCGCTGGACTATCACTATGGCGACACCGCCAAGATCGACGCGGCGTTTGCCACGGCCGCGCATGTGACAAAACTCGACATCGTCAACACCCGCGTGGCTGTCGTCTCGATGGAGCCGCGTGTGGCGCTTGCGGCCTATGACAAGGCGAGCGAGCGTTTCACGCTGCAGGTGCCGACCCAGGGCGTCGCCGGCAACAAGGCCGGCTTTGCCAAGCTCCTGAACGTGCCGACCGACAAGGTTCGTATTCTCACCGCCAATGTCGGCGGCTCTTTCGGCATGAAGAACATGAACTATCCCGAATACACCTGCATCGCGCACGCAGCGAAGGTGCTGGGACGGCCGGTGAAGTGGACCGACGAACGCTCGACCAGCTTCCTGTCCGACAGCCAGGGCCGCGCGCAACTCATCCACGCCGAACTCGCGCTCGATGCCGAAGGCAAGTTCCTCGCGGTGCGGCTGCAGGGTTACGGCAATCTCGGCGCCTACATCACCGGTGTGGCGCCGGGGCCGCTGTCGCTCAACACCGGCAAGAATCTCGCGAGCGTCTACCGCACGCCGCTGCTCGGCGTCGACATCAAGACGGTTTTGACCAACACCACGCTGATGGGCGCCTATCGCGGCGCCGGCCGGCCCGAGGCCAACTATTACATGGAGCGGCTGATCGACCGCGCCGCCGACGAGATGGGCATCAACCGGCTGACCTTGCGCAAGCGCAACTTCATCAAGCCGTCGCAACTGCCGTTCGCCGCGGCCTCCGGCGTCACCTATGACAGCGGCGATTTCGCAGGCGTCTTCAACAAGGCGCTGGAGATTTCCGACCACGTCAATTTTGCCAGGCGCAAGAAGGAGAGCAGGAAGAACGGCAAGCTGCGCGGCATCGCGGTGGGCTCCTATCTGGAAGTGACGGCGCCGCCGAGCGGCGAACTCGGCAAGATCACCTTTGAACCGGACGGTTCGGTGAAGCTCACGACCGGCACGCTGGACTACGGCCAGGGCCACGCCACGCCGTTCGCGCAGGTGCTTTCCGCCGAGCTTGGCGTACCATTCGAGAAGATCACGCTGGAGCAAGGCGACAGCGACCTCGTCCGCTTCGGCAACGGTACCGGCGGCTCGCGCTCGATCACCGCGACCGGTCAAGCGATCGTGGAAGCCTCCGCACTCGTGGTCGAAAAGGGCAAGCAGGCCGCCGCGCATCTGATGGAAGCATCCGAGGGCGACATCGAATTCGCGCAAGGCCGCTTCACCATCGCCGGCACCGACCGCTCGATCGGCATCATGGAGCTGGCGCAGCGGGTGCGCGAAGGCAAGATGCCGGAGGGCGCGCCGCGCTCGCTCGACGTCGACCACGCCACCAAGGAGACGCCGTCCACCTTCCCCAATGGCTGCCATGTCGCGGAAGTCGAAATCGATCCCGAGACCGGTGTGACGCGGATCGTGCGCTATTTCGCCGTCAATGATTTCGGCACCGTCGTCAATCCGATGATCGTCGCCGGCCAGCTGCACGGCGGCGTGGCGCAAGGCATCGGCCAGGCGCTGATGGAGGAAGTCAGCTACGATTCCTCTGGCCAGCCGATCACCGGTTCGTTCATGGATTACGCCATGCCGCGCGCGGAGGACATCCCGCCGATGGAAGTCGGCGACCATCCCTCGCCGGCAAAGACCAACCCGCTGGGAACCAAAGGCTGCGGCGAAGCCGGCTGCGCCGGCAGCCTGGTCTGCATCGTCAACGCGGTAGTGGATGCGCTGTCGGAATATGGCATCACCCATATCGACATGCCGCTGACGCCGGAGCGCGTGTGGCGCGCGATCCAGGATGCCAAGGCGAAGGCGGCGTGAGGGCTTCGCTGTTCGCCACAACAAAACCGTCGTCACCCGCGAAGGCGGGTGACCCAGTATTCCAGAGGCGTTAGCGATAGAACCGAGAAGCCGCGGCGTACTGGATTCCCCGCCTTCGCGGGGAATGACAGATGGGCCGCCTACGTGCCTCTTACGCCGCCGCTTGCTCTCTCGGCTGGTAGATCGCAATGTGATGGCAATGTGCCAGCGGCGTCTTGCCGTTGGCGACTACCAGCGCATCGAGTTCGACGAAACGATGGCCCTTCTTGTCGTAATTGCCGACGACTTTGGCACGCGCGGTCAATTCATCGCCGATGCGGCCCGCAGACAGCAGCTGCATCCGGGTGCCGACATGAATCCACGGACCCATGATGGCATTGTCGACCAGCACCTTGTTCATCACCCGCGGCAACAGGCCGGGGTGGCCGAGCCCGTCCCGGGTGTAGATCGGCTCAGTCTCGCGAATATCCGCCAGATATTCTTTGGCCGCATCCGCCGCCCAGGTGCGCGGCACCGCGCCCAGCCATTTGCCGAGGGCATAGGACGTCGCATCGACCGGCTTGCGCTCGGCCACCGCCGCAACCTCGACAAAGTCGGAAAGCGAAAACGAGGGTGCCGCCGCTGGCAGCGATGCAGTACCGGTCGCGCAAAGGCCTCCCGGGCTCTCGACCTGGATCGCCAGCACGCCGTTGCGCTCTTCGCCGGTGACATCGGCCAGTTCGCCGTCATACACCGGCTTGACAAACCGCGCCTCGATCAGGCCGCGCTCGAGAAAGGCGCGGCCCCATTTTGCGACCGGCAGGTGCATCATATAGGCCATCACGTCGACGCCGGGCACCAGCCCGCCGATAAAGCCATAGCGCTTCGCGACGGTGTCATCGTGCATCTTGTTTTCGGAATGTTTTGACGTGTTGTAGGCCGAGACCCGGTGCGGCTCGATGCGGCTTGTCATGCCCGTTTCCCCTGGTTTCTTGTTCTTTCCTGCCCGTTATCGTACGCGAAGAAAGTGCCGTGGCAAGCGTGTTCCAACAGCTGTTTTCCTCGCATTTTTCCGCCCGGTGGAGTACCACGCGCGGATGAGAGAGCCTTCCCGAATCCAAACCGATTGACTGACCTGAATTGCCCGAATTGAACACCCCCACCCGCATCTATGTCGATGCCGACGCCTGCCCGGTGAAGGACGAGATCTATCGCGTTGCGCTCCGGCACGGCCTGCCGGTCAGCGTGGTGGCGGGCAATTTCATCCGCGTGCCGCAGGACCCGCTGATCGAGCGCATCGCCGCCGGTTCCGGCATGGACGCTGCCGACGACTGGATCGCGGAGCGCGCGAAAAAAGGCGATATCGTCATCACCTCGGATATCCCGCTCGCCAGCCGTTGCGTGAAAGCCGGCGCCGAGGTGATCGCGCCGAACGGCAAGCCGTTCACCGAACAATCGATCGGCATGACGCTCGCGGTGCGCAATTTGATGACCGACCTGCGCTCATCGGGCGAAGTCACCGGCGGTCCGAAATCATACTCCCCGCGCGACCGCTCGGCATTCCTGTCGGCGCTTGACCAGACCATCCGTCGCATCCAGCGCCAACTGGCGCAACAGCCTGCGCCAAATCAGGATTGAACGATGGCGCCACCGCTGATCCAGTTGAAAGATATAAGGCTGACCTTTGGCGGCACGCCGCTGTTGTCGGGCGTCGAGCTGTCGGTGTCATCGGGCGAGCGCGTCTGCCTGATCGGCCGTAATGGCTCGGGCAAATCGACGCTTCTGAAGATCGCCGCCGGCACAGTCGAACCCGACGGCGGTAGCCGCTTCGTGCAGCCGGGCGCCACTATCCGCTATCTGCCGCAGGAGCCTGACTTCGGCGACCACAAGACCACACTGGCCTATGTCGAGTCAGGCCTCGGCCCCGGCGACGACCATTATCAGGCGCGCTATCTGGTGGAGCAGCTTGGGCTGTCAGGCGAAGAAGACCCCGCGCATGTTTCCGGCGGCGAGGCGCGCCGTGCCGCGCTGGCGCGGGTGTTGGCGCCCTCGCCCGATATCCTGCTGCTGGACGAGCCGACCAACCATCTTGATCTGCCGACCATCGAATGGCTGGAAAGCGAACTGGAAAGCCGACGATGCGCGCTGGTCATCATCAGCCATGACCGCCGCTTCCTTTCCAATCTCTCGCGCGCCACCGCCTGGCTCGACCGCGGCCAGATCCGGCAGATCGACCGCGGTTTCTCGGCGTTCGAGGCATGGCGCGACGAGGTGCTGGCGGAGGAAGAGCGCGACCAGCACAAGCTCGACCGCAAGATCGTCAACGAAGAGCACTGGCTGCGCTACGGCGTGTCCGGCCGCCGCAAGCGCAACGTCAAGCGGCTCGGCAATCTGCACGCGCTGCGCGACCAGCGGCGCACTTATCGTGGCGCGACGGGCAATGCCAGCCTCGCGGCCGCCGAGGCCGACAAATCCGGCAAGCTGGTCATCGAGGCGAAAAACATCAGCAAGGCCTATGGCGACCGCACGATCGTCGACGGCTTTTCGATCCGCGTCCAGCGCGGCGACCGCATCGGCATCGTCGGCCCTAACGGCGCCGGCAAGACCACGCTAATCGAGATGCTGACCGGCGGCAGCCCGCCCGACAGCGGCACCATCCGGCTCGGCGCCAATATCGAGATGGCGACGCTCGACCAGCACCGCGAAAGCCTCGACCCTAAAACGACGCTGGCCGATGCCTTGACCGGCGGACGCGGCGACCACGTCATGGTCGGCGGCAAGCCGAAGCACGTCGTCAGCTACATGAAAGACTTTCTGTTCGCACAGGAGCAGATGCGCACGCCGCTAGAGGTGCTCTCCGGCGGCGAGCGCGGCAGGCTGATGCTGGCGCGTTCGCTGGCAAAGCCCTCCAACCTGCTGGTGCTGGACGAACCGACCAACGACCTCGATCTCGAAACCCTCGACGTGCTCGAGGAGATGCTTGGCGACTACGAGGGCACGGTGATCCTGATCAGCCACGACCGCGACTTCCTCGACCGCGTCGTCACGTCCGTGATCGTGCCCGAAGGCAACGGCCGCTGGATCGAATATGCCGGCGGCTACACCGACATGCTGGCGCAGCGCGGCGCGGATCTCGCGCGCGAGGCTCCCGGTGCAACGGCCGTCGAGGAAAAGAAGGAAACCAGGGTCGCCGCTCCCTCTGCAGCGTCAAAGCGCCGGCTGAACTTCAACGAGAAGCACGCGCTGGAAACGCTGCCGAAGACGATGAAGAAGTTGCAGGCCGAGATTGCCAAACAGCAAAAGCTGCTTGACGATCCCGACCTCTACGCCAAGGATCGCAAGAAATTCGACGCGGCGTCGGCAGCGATGGCAAAGGCGCAGGAAGAGCTGGCGGCGGCCGAGGATCGATGGCTGGAGCTTGAGGTGATGAGAGAAGAGATAGAGCAGGCATAGACATCTCAACGTCATTGCCTGCGACAAACGCGAAGCGTTTGCGCAAGGGAGCAAAGCGACGAAGCAATCCATCCATCCGTTGCGCCGCACGATGGATTGCTTCGCTTCGCTCGCAATGACGAAAGACACAATCGGAGTTCAACTGATGACCACCCCCCTCGCCGCCAAGATCGCCCGTGAATACGGCACGCCCTGCGCCGTGATCGACATGGACCGCGTCGAGCGCAACATTGCGCGTATCCAGGTGGCCTGCGACACGGCAGGCGTCGCCAACCGCCCGCATATCAAGACGCACAAGAGCCCCTTGTTGGCACAGATGCAGGTCGCGGCCGGCGCAAAGGGGATCACCTGCCAGAAGATCGGCGAGGCCGAAGTGATGGCAGAAGCCGGGATCGACAACATCCTGATCAGCTACAACCTAATCGGCGAGGAGAAGATGGCCCGGCTCGCCGCGCTGCAGACCAAGGCCCATATGACGGTCGCCGCCGACAATTCGACCGTGATCGCCGGCCTGCCGCAAGCCGCCGCCGCTTCCGGCCGGCCGCTCTCAGTCGTGGTGGAGTGCGATACGGGCCGCAAGCGGGCGGGTGTCGAAACGGCCGGCGAGGCGATTGCCCTCGCCCGCGAGATCGCGGCTTCCAAAGGGCTGCAGTTCGCGGGCTTCATGCTGTACCCGACCGAAACCGGCTGGACGGAAGCGCAAAAATTCTTCGACGAGGCGCTGGCCGGCATCCGTGCGCTCGGGCTCGATGCGACGATGGTCTCGACCGGTGGCTCGCCGAACCTGAAGAATCTCGGCAAGCTCAAGGGCGCGACCGAGCATCGGCCGGGCACCTATATCTACAACGACCGCATGCAGGTCGCGGCCGGCGTCGCCGAGTGGGACGATTGCGCGCTCAACATCTATTCCACCGTCGTCAGCCGCGCCGGCCCGGACCGCGGCATTCTCGATGCCGGCTCCAAGACGCTGACCTCGGATACCGGCGGCGGGTTGGAAGGCCACGGCCTGATTTTGGAGCACCCCGAGGCGAAGATCGCGCGCTTTGCGGAAGAGCATGGCTTTCTCGATCTGGCCCGCAGCAATACGCGGCCTGTTGTCGGCGACGTCGTGCGGATCGTGCCCAACCATGTCTGTGTCGTCGTCAACATGATGGACGAGGTGGTGATGGTGCGCGGCGACGAGATCATCGGCACACTGCCGGTCGCGGCGCGGGGGAAGCTTAGATAGCTACCGCGCCCTCCCAACGTCATTGCGAGGAGCAACGCGACGAAGCAATCCATCTATCCGGTATGCCGCGCGATGGATTGCTTCGCTTCGCTCGCAATGACGGAATTAGGCCGATCGGCCAAGCCACTTCAGCGCGCCCCTTCCCGCCGCAACTCCCGTCGCGAATGACGCCTGCAACAGATAGCCCCCCGTCGGCGCTTCCCAGTCGAGCATCTCACCCGCCGCGAACACACCGGGCAAGCGCCGGATCATAAAATCGGCTTCGATTTCGCTAAACGCGATCCCGCCCGCGGTCGAAATCGCGCGCGCGATCGGCGCGGCACCGGTCAGTTCGATCGGGACAGTGTTGATCAGGTTGGCAAGATCGGCCGGCGACATCGACGCCAGCGAAGCGCCGGATGTTTTGGCTGCCTCCTGCAGCAATCCGATCGCGACCGGTGAGAGGCTGACGGCCTTGCGCAGGAAGTTCGACAAGGATTGTTTGCCTTTCGGCGCCGAGAGCTTCGCGATTAACTCCTTCATGTCGAGATCGGGCCGCAGCGCCACGTGCAGGGTTGCCCTGCCCCTGTCGACCGCCTCGCGCAACTCGGCCGACAGCGCATAGACCGCGCCGCCTTCGATGCCGGCTCGGGTAACGACGGCTTCGCCGCGCACGCTGTGCTCGTCGAATGTCAGCGCCACGCCCTTAAGCGGCTGTCCCTCGAAGCGGTCGCGAAAAATATCGGACCAGGCGACGGTGAAGCCGGAATTCGCCGGTCGCAGCGGCGATATCTGCACGCCTCTAGCCGCGAGAATCTCCGTCCACGCGCCGTCGGAGCCCAGCCGTGGCCAGCTTGCGCCACCGAGAGCTAGCACAGTTGCGCGCGTCTCGATGGCGCGCGGTCCATCCGGCGTTTGAAAAAGTAGACGCCCCCACTCGTCCCAGCCGGACCAGCGGTGACGCAGCGCCAGTCGCGCGCCCATCGAATCCAGCCGCCGCAGCCAGGCCCGCAGTAAGGGCGATGCCTTGAAGGCTTTTGGAAATACCCGGCCGCTGGAGCCAACGAAGGTTTCCTGCCCGAGCGCTGAGCTCCAGTCGCGCAACGCGCTCGGCGGGAACGCTTCGATGGCGGCGGCGAGATGCGGCGTCGCCTCGCGATAGCGCGCGAGGAATTGCGGTAATGGCTCGCTATGCGTGAGGTTCAACCCGCCTCGCCCCGCCATCAGGAATTTGCGGCCGGCGGACGGCATTGCGTCATAGACGGTGACGATGGCACCGCCCTGCGCGAGCACTTCCGCCGCCATCAGGCCGGCGGGGCCAGCGCCGATGACGGCAACGTGTTGTGCGGGTGAAGACATGGCCAGACTGTAGCCGGATCGACGGTTTGTAGGGTGGGCAAAGCGAAGCGTGCCCACCATTATTCACCGGCGTCGGTGATGCATGGTGGGCACGGCGCTTTGCGCCTTTGCCCACCCTACGAGACCGAGTCTACAGCTTAATCCCGGCCCGCGCAGCAGCTTGCGCTACATACTTCTGCGTCTGCTCAAATGCGCCCTGCAGCGCCTTTGCCTTCGAGACATCGTCGATCTCGGCAAAATGCGCCGCGACGGCATCCGGCGTCCAGTCGGACTGGGCCAGATTGATGCCCTCGGTCTCGATGATCTTGATCACGGCGAACGAACCTGCGCCCGCGCCCATGATGGTGCGGGTCGGCGCGTCCTCGCTCAGCAAAAATTCCACCGCGGGCGTGATCGCCTCGGGGCGCATCAGGGCGAGTGCCTGCGGTGACAGCAACTCTTCGGTCATCCGGGTTGCCGCCGTCGGGGAAATCGTGTTGACGCGGATGTTGTTCTTGCGGCCTTCCTCGGCCAGCACGTTCATCAGGCCGACCATGCCGGCTTTGGCCGCGCCGTAATTGGCCTGGCCGAAATTGCCGAACAGGCCCGACGACGAGGTGGTGACGACGATGCGGCCGTAGTTGCGCTCGCGCATGCCGGCCCACACCGCCTTGCAGCAATAGAAGGTGCCGGTGAGATGGACGTCGATCACTTTGGCGAAATCGGCGACCTCCATCTTGGCGAAGGATTTGTCGCGGAGGATGCCGGCATTGGCGCACAACAGATCGACGCTGCCCCACTCCCTGGTGGCGCGCTCGACCATCGCGGTGACCTGCTCGAAGTTCGAAACATCGGCGCCGTCGGCTATCGCCGTGCCGCCCGCTTTGCGGATTTCCTCGACCACGGTTTCGGCCGGGCTCAGCGAGCCGCCGGTGCCGTCGCGCGCACCGCCGAAATCATTGACCACCACCTTGGCGCCGCGGCTCGCCAGCCCCAGCGCATGCGCCCGTCCCAGACCATTGCCCGCGCCGGTGACGATAGCGACGCGTCCGTCAAACCTGATTGCCATGAGTAATCCTGGGTTTCTTCCCTTCTCCCCTTGTGGGAGAAGGTGCCTTCGCGGCAGCGAAGGCGGATGAAGGGTTCTTTCGGCTGGCGTGCTTGCGGAGCGAACCCCTCACCCGTCGCCGAACTGCGTTCGGCGCCACCCTCTCCCACAACAAGGGGAGAGGGTTACCAGCGCCTCGGCATGAACTGAAGGCGTTTTGAGCAAGGATGGATTGCCGGGTCAAGCCCGGCAATGACAGACAGTTCTAATCGAAATAGATCAGCCCGATCCAGTCAGCCACCAGCGCGGGCTTTTCCTCGCCCTCGATCTCGACGGTGACGCTGGTGCGCGACTGCAGCTCTTTCGGCTTGCGCAGCTTGGCTTCCACCAGCGTAAAGCGGCCACGGACGCGGGAGCCAGCGCGCACCGGCGAGAGGAAACGAAGCTTGTCAAAACCGTAATTGACGCCCATCGCGGTGCCTTCGATGACCGGCATCACCTCGTAGGACATGATGCTCATCAGGGACATCGTGAGGAAACCGTGGGCGATGGTGTTGCCGAACGCGGTTTCCTTTTTGGCGCGCTCCGGATCGACATGGATGAACTGATGGTCCTCGATCACGTCGGCATAGACGTTGATCCGGTTCTGGTCGATCAGGTGCCAGGACGACACGCCGATCTCCTTGCCGACCATGGCCTGATAAGCCTCAAACGAGACCGGCGGCTTCTTCCAAACTTCATTCATCGATCAGCTCTCCAGCCCGGCGGTCCGTACCTTCTGCAACTCCGGGAATTCATCCTCGCGGAATTCAGAACCGCGCAGCGCGTCGGAGCGGTTATCGTCATGCTCCAGCCGCCGCAACTGCACGCGCCGGATTTTTCCGGAAATCGTCTTCGGCAATTCCGTCACCAGTTCGATTTTTCGGATGCGCTTGAACGGCGCGAGCCGCGTGTGCAGGTGCTTGAAGATCGACAGCGCGGTATCCGGCGTGCGTTCGACGCCAGAGACCAGCAGCACATAGGCCTTGGGGATCGCAAGCCTGATCGGATCAGGGCTCGGAACGACGGCAGCTTCGGCCACCGATTCATGCTCCAGCAGCACGCTTTCCAGCTCGAACGGGCTGATGCGGTAATCGGACGATTTGAACACGTCGTCGGAGCGGCCGACGAAGGTGAGATAGCCCTCGTCGTCGGCGAACACCACGTCGCCGCTGCGATAGAGATCGCCGTCGGCGCCGGAGAGTTTGCCATCCTCGCCCTGATAGCCCTGCATCAGACCCGCCGGGCGATCGGCGCCGAGCACCAGCGTCACTTCGCCCTCCTTAGTGACGTGGCCGTCATTGTCGGTGATCTGCACGCGATAGCCGGGCAGTGGGCGGCCCATCGAGCCGATCTTGACCTTCTGCCCCGGCGAATTGCCGGCGAGCGCGGTGGTTTCGGTCTGGCCGTAACCGTCGCGGATGGTGAGGCCCCATGCCGCCTTCACCTGATCGATCACCTCCGGGTTGAGCGGCTCGCCCGCGCCGCAGACCTCGCGCAGGCTGACCTTGAAGTCGGCAAGCCGTTCCTGGATGAACAGCCGCCACACCGTCGGCGGCGCGCACAGCGTGGTGACGCCGCAGCGACCGACGGTGGCGAGCAGCACCTTGGCGTCGAAGCGCGGCTGGTTGACCACGAACACGGTGGCCCCCGCATTCCACGGCGCGAACAAGCAACTCCAGGCATGCTTGGCCCAGCCCGGCGATGAAATGTTGAGATGGACGTCGCCGGGCTGCAGGCCGAGCCAGAACATCGTCGACAACGCGCCGACGGGATAGCTGCGCTGGCTGTGGCGCACCAGTTTTGGTTTTGCTGTGGTGCCCGAGGTGAAATACAGCAGCATCGGGTCGTCGGCATTGGTCGGCCCATCGGGGACAAAATCTTCCGTCGCGCTCACCGCCTCTTCGAACGGCAGCCAGCCGTCGTGCTTCGACGTCGCGCCGACCACGATGCGGACCAGATTTTCGCTGCCGAGGCCCGCGAACTTCGCGACCTGATCCTGCGAGGCCACCACCACCCTCGCCCTGCCCCGATCGAGCCGGTCGCGCAGTTCGTCCGGGGTGAGCAGCGTGGTGGCGGGGATCACGACCACGCCGAGTTTCATCGCCGCCAGCATGGTTTCCCACAGCGGCACGACATTGCCGAGCAGCAGTAGCAAATGATCACCGCGCTTCAGCCCTTGCGCACGCAGGAAGTTCGCCACCTGGTTGGAGCGGGCCGAGAGCGCCGCGAAGGAAAGTTTTGTTTCCTTGTGGCCGGCATCGACGATCCAGAGCGCGGTGCGGTCCCGGCTGTCAGGATTGCGCGCGAGTTCCGCGTCGAACCAGTCGAGCGCCCAGTTGAACGGAACCGGATCGGGCCAGCGAAAGCCCTTCACGGCCGCATCGTAATCGGCACGGTGCTTGAGCAGAAAGGCGCGCGCGTCCTGGAATGTCGTCATCAGGTCTCCGTTATTTCCCGGCGAGGCTCCGAACGTGCTGGATAATCCCGGAAAAATCCACCCCGCCATGGCCGGCTGCATCGAACGCCTTGTAGATCTCCTGCGCGTGCTTGCCCAGCGGCGTCGCGGCGCCCGCGGCATTCGCCGCATCCTGCGCCAGCGTGAGGTCCTTCACCATCAGCGCCGAGGCAAATCCCGGCTTGTAGCCGTTGTTCGCCGGCGAGGCCGGCACCGGGCCCGGCACCGGGCAGTAGGACGTCAGCGCCCAACATTGGCCCGAGGAGGTCGAGGCGACGTCGAACAGTGCCTGATGCGACAAGCCCAGTTTTTCCGCGAGCGCAAAGGCCTCGCCGACCCCGATCATGGAAATGCCCAGGATCATATTGTTGCAGATCTTGGCCGCCTGCCCCGCGCCGGCGCCCCCGCAATGCACGATCTTCTTGCCCATGTTCTCCAGCGCGGGTTTTGCCGCCGCAAACGCCTTGTCCTCGCCGCCGCACATGAAGGTCAGCGTCGCGCCCTTGGCGCCGCCGGTTCCACCCGACACCGGCGCATCCACCGAGAGCGCGCCGTGCTTGGACGCCAGTGCATGCGCCTGCTTGGCGCTTTCGACGTCGATGGTCGAGCAATCGATGATCAGTGTGCCCTTGGTCATGACAGGGATCACTTCGTTCCACACCGACAGCACATGCTTGCCCGCGGGCAGCATCGTGATGATCACGTCGGCGCCCTTGACCGAGCCGACCGAACTCTCGGCGATATCAGCGCCGTCGGCCTTGGCCTGATCGCGCGAGGCAGCGACCAGATCGAACGCCGTGACCTTGTGGCCGGCCTTGACCAGATTGGCCGCCATCGGCCCGCCCATGTTGCCGAGGCCAATGAATGCGATATTTGCCATCTCGAATCCTCCGCTTGCGATTGTTCTGTTTTGATCAGGAAAATTTCAGTTCGTCCGCGCCGATCTCGGCGAAATAAGGCGCGACCATTGCCGGCGTCACGTCTTCAATTCGCGGCGGCGACCATTTTGGGCTGCGGTCCTTGTCGATCACGGCGGCGCGCACGCCCTCGCGGAAATCGTCGCTGGCGAAGACTTCCAGCGCGGCACGATATTCCCGCACCAGGCATTCCTCCAGCGAGCGCGCGGTGCGCGCCAACCGCAGCAGCTTCAGCGTCACCACCATGCCGCGCGGCGACTTTTCGTTCAGCGTCTTCAACGTCGCCTGCGCAAAATCCGAGCCATCGCGCTGCAGCGCCGCGACGATGTCTTCCATGCGATCGTGGGAGAACAACGCATCGATCTTCGCCTGCTGCGCGGCGACCGGCCCGGCCGTCTCGCCGGTCGAAAAGCTCTCGATCAGCTTGCTGACGTCGGCCGAAGTCGTGCCGGACGGCACTTTCGTCAGCGCCTCGCGCAAGGCCGGCAGTTTCGATGACGACACCACCGCATCGGCGAACCTTGCATGGATCGCGTCCGGGCCATTCATGGTCTGCCCGGTCAATCCAAAATAGGTCCCGATCTCACCCGGCGAATGCGCCAGCAGCCAGGTGCCGCCGACGTCGGGAAAGAAGCCGAGGCCGACTTCGGGCATTGCAAGCTTCGTCCTGTCGGTGACGACGCGATGCGCGGAATGCGCCGACAGTCCGACGCCGCCGCCCATCACGATGCCGTCCATGAAGGCGACATAGGGCTTTGGGAATTTCTTGATCCGGGCGTTGAGGATGTATTCGTCGCGCCACAGGATCTTGCCGAGATCGCCCTTCACCTTCGAGCTTTCCCAGAGCGCCCGGATGTCGCCCCCGGCGCACAGACCGCGTTCGCCCGCGCCTTCCAGCACGATCACCGCGACAGCGGGATCCGCCTCGAACGCATCGAGCGCCTTGTCGATGTCGTGAAACATCTCCAGCGTCACGGCATTGATGGCCTTCGGCCGGTTCAGGCGGATGATGCCGGCCGAGCCTTCCTTGCGCGCGATCAGGTCGCCCTCTGCGACGGAAGCATCCGTCATCGCGCGCCCTCGATCAGCTTGCGCGAAACGATCAGCCGCATGATTTCGTTGGTCCCTTCCAGGATCTGGTGCACGCGCAGATCGCGCACGATCTTCTCGATGCCGTATTCGCTGAGATAGCCGTAGCCGCCATGGAGCTGCAGCGCCTGGTTGGCCACCTCGAAGCCGACATCGGTACCGAAACGCTTGGCCATCGCGCACAGCATGGTGGCGTCGGCATCCTTGCGGTCGAGCGCTGCGGCGGCACGCCAGACGAAGGTCCGCGCCGCCTCCAGTTCGGTCGCCATGTCGGCGAGGCGAAACTGCAGCGCCTGGAATTCGTCGAGGCGCTTTCCGAAGGCTTTGCGTTCCTTCATGTAGGCCAGCGACTTTTCCAGCGCGCTTTGCGCGCCGCCGAGCGAACAGGCCGCGATATTGATGCGGCCGCCGTCGAGCCCGGCCATCGCGATCTTGAAGCCGATGCCCTCGTCGCCCAGACGGTTTTCGACCGGCACGCGGGCATTCTCGAAAATCACCGCGCGGGTCGGCTGCGCGTTCCAGCCCATCTTGCGTTCGTTGGCGCCGAACGACACGCCCGGCGTCTTGCCGTCGATGACGAGCGTTGAAACGCCGCCGGGCCCATCGCCGCCGGTCCGCACCATCGCGACCAGCAGGTCGGTGCCACCGGCGCCTGAAATGAACTGCTTCTGGCCGTTCAGGACGTAATGATCGCCCTCGCGCACCGCGCGGGTCCGCAGCGCCGCGGCATCCGAGCCGGCGCCCGGCTCGGTGAGGCAGTAGCTCGCGATCAGCTCCATCGTGCAAAGCTTCGGCAGCCACTTTTGCCGCTGGGTGTCGTTGCCATAGGCATCGATCATCCAGGACGCCATGTTGTGGATCGAGATGAAAGCCGACACCGTCGGGCAACCGGTCGCCAGCGCCTCGAAGATCAGCGCGGCGTCGAAGCGGGTCATGGCCGAGCCGCCGACGTCGTCCTTGATGTAGATGCCGCCCATGCCGAGCGTGGCCGCTTCCCGCATCACATCGACCGGAAAATGCTTCTCCTCGTCCCAGCGCAGCGCATGCGGCGCGATCTTCTCCGCGGCGAATTCGCGCGCCATGTCGCGAACCGCTATCTGGTCCTCGTTGAGAGCGAAATGCATTCTGGGCTGCTCATTTTTGACGTCATTGCGAGGAGCGAAGCGACGAAGCAATCCATTCTTCCTTTTGCGGCAATATGGATTGCTTCGCTGCGCTCGCAATGACGGCCGGGGCTATACCGTCAGTTCATCGTCGGGATCGAGAACTCCGCGCCCTCCTTGACGCCGGACGGCCAGCGCGAGGTGACCGTCTTGGTCTTGGTATAGAAGCGGATCGAATCCGGGCCGTGCTGGTTGAGATCGCCGAAGCCGGACTTCTTCCAGCCGCCGAAGGTGTAATACGCAATCGGCACCGGGATCGGCACGTTGATGCCGACCATGCCGACATTGACCTTGGCGGCGAAGTCGCGCGCGGCATCGCCGTCGCGGGTGAAGATCGCAACGCCGTTGCCGTAGTCATGGTCCGACGGCAGCGCCAGCGCTTCCTTGTAGTCGTGGGCGCGCACCACCGACAGCACCGGGCCAAAGATCTCTTCCTTGTAGATCCGCATGTCCTTGGTGACGTTGTCGAACAGCGAACCGCCGAGATAGAAGCCGTTCTCGTAGCCCTGCATCTTGAAGCCACGGCCGTCGACGGCGAGCGTCGCGCCTTCCTTGACGCCGATATCGATGTAGTTCTTCACCTTCTCGACCGCTTCGCGTGTCACCAGCGGGCCGTAATCGGCGGACGGATCGACCGAGGTGCCGATCTTGAGCGACTCCACGCGCGGGATCAGCTTTTCCATCAGGCGGTCGGCGGCGGTCTTGCCGACGGGCACCGCGACCGAAATCGCCATGCAGCGCTCGCCGGCCGAGCCGTAGCCGGCGCCGATCAGCGCATCGACGGTCTGGTCCATGTCGGCGTCGGGCATCACGATGGCGTGGTTCTTGGCGCCGCCAAAACACTGGCAGCGCTTGCCGGTCTGCGCGGCGCGCTCATAGATGTACTGCGCAATCGGCGTCGAGCCGACAAAGCCGATCGCCTTGATATCGGGGTCGTCGAGGATGGCGTCGACGGCTTCCTTGTCGCCGTTGACGACGTTGAGAACGCCGGGCGGCAGGCCGGCCTCGATCATCAACGCGGCCAGCATCATCGGCACGCCGGGATCGCGCTCCGAGGGCTTCAGGATGAAGGCGTTGCCGCAGGCGATCGCGGGCGCGAATTTCCACATCGGGATCATCGCCGGGAAATTGAACGGCGTGATGCCGGCGACCACGCCCAGCGGCTGCCGCATCGAATAGATGTCGATGCCGGGGCCGGCGCCTTCGGTGTATTCGCCCTTCATCAGATGCGGAACGCCGCAGGCGAACTCGACGACTTCGAGGCCGCGCTGGATGTCGCCCTTGGCGTCGGGAACCGTCTTGCCGTGCTCGCGCGCCAAGAGGTCGGCGAGCTTGTCGTAATCGCGCTGCACCAGTTCGACGAACTTCATCATCACGCGGGCGCGGCGCTGCGGATTGGTGTTGGCCCACTCGACCTGGGCGTCCCTGGCGTTCTCGACGGCGGCGCGAACCTCGGCCTTGGAGGCCAGCGCCACCTTGGCCTGGACGTCGCCGGTCATCGGCTCGAACACGTCGGCCGTCCGTCCGGACGTGCCCTTGACCTCTTTGCCGCCGATGAAATGTCCGATGGAACGCATGAATACCTCCCTGAGAGTCCCGCTGGATCGGTTTGGGACCTTTTTGACCTGCATTTCTTAGGATACAAGTCCGATAAATTGCACCATAGATGTGCGGAAATGCTGGATCAAGGCGGCAAGACGATCGATTGGGATGACTTCCGTTTCGTGCTGGCGATCGTCCGCGGCGGATCGGTTTCCGCTGCCGCCAAGCAGCTTGCGGTCGATCATGCCACAGTGATCCGTCGTGTCGACCGCCTGGAACGGCATCTCTCCGCAAAACTGTTTGATCGCCGCAAGACCGGCTATCTCCTCACCGAAGCCGGCCAGCGCGTCGCCGACAGCGCAGAAGCGATGGAATCCACCATCGTCGCCAACCAGGAGGCGGTCGGCGGCTCGCGCGCCCAGCTCACCGGCACCGTCCGGATCGGCGCCCCCGACGGGTTCGGCAGCCACTTCCTGGCCTCGCGGCTGGTGAAATTCACCGAGCGGTACCCCGATCTCGATCTGCAGCTCGTCGCCACCGCGCGCCTGTTCAGCCTGTCGAAGCGCGAGGCCGACATCGCGATCAGCCTGACAATGCCCAAGGAAGGCCGCATCGTCGGCCGCAAGCTGCTCGACTATAGCCTCGGCCTCTATGCCGCGCCGGCCTATCTCGACCGTGCGCCAAAAATCGCGTCGCGCGGCGACCTGCCCGGGCATCGCTTCGTCGGCTACATCGAGGAACTGCTGTTCACGCCGGAACTGGATTACCTGCCGCAGGTCTCACCAAAAATCTCCGCCAAATTCCGCAGCGCCAATCTGATCGCGCAGCTCAACGCCACCATCGCCGGTTTTGGCATCGCGGTGCTGCCGCACTTCATGGCGACGGCGCATCGGGAATTGCGGCCGGTATTGCCTGATGAGGTGAGAATATCGCGCACTTTCTGGATGCTGATGCACGCCGACAGCAAGGATCTGGCGCGGATAAGGGCGGTCGCCGATTACATCCACGAGACGGTGGAGAGTGAACGCGCGCTGTTTGGCGGTAAATTGTAGGGTGGGCTGAGCGAAGCGAGCCCACCATTTCACGCAGCGAAACCGGAAAGATGGTGGGCACGCTACGCTCTGCCCACCCTACGAAGCCGTCGTCAATTCACTTTCGCCCGCGCCTTCTTCGCAACCGGCTTCGCCGCGCGGGCCAGCGCCGCTTCGCGGCCGGAGGCGAGAATTTCGTCCGACAGCTCGCCGCTGCCGGCGACGCGAGACATCACCAGCGCGCCCATCATCGTCGCCATCGTGCCCATCGCGAGCCGACGCGCCGTCTTCCTCGGCACGTCCGGAATCTGGTCGGCGACGAGATCGATCATCTGGTCGAGCTTGGCTGCAAAAGCCTTGCGGGTCTTGGCGCTCTCGCGGGCGATTTCGGCACCCAGCGTGGGAACGGCGCAGCCGCGGCCCGGATCGTCGCGATGCGCGGCCGAGACGTAGGAATCGACGATGGTCGACAGCCGCTTCTCCGGCGGAATTTCAGCCGCCATATTGCGCCAATGCTCGGCAGCGCGATCCATGGCATAGCCAAACGCCTCGATCACCAGCGCCTCGCGGGAATCGAAATGCGCGTAGAAGCCGCCATGGGTCAGGCCGGCCTCTTTCATCAGGTCGGCAACGCCGATGCCGTGCGCGCCCTTTTCGCGCAGCCGCACCGAGGCCTTCTTCACGATCCGCGCGTGGGTCTCCTGCTTGTGCTCTTTCGAATAACGCATCAATCCATTCCATTAAATGTCTGCAGTCATATAATAGCAGTTGCGGGTACGAAAAGCTGCATCTATTTCGCTTTTTCAACGCCGATCATCGTAAATGTCGCAGTCGCGTGCACTGCAAGATTGCCCGCGCCATCGCGAACGAACCCTTCGGCATAGCTGGACTGACGGCCTAGTTTTACCACTTTACCTTCCGCGGAGACCTTGCCGGACCGTACCGACAACGGCCGCAGGTAGGTCAGCTTGAGGTCCAGCGTGACCGAGGTCTGTCCTGCCGGCTGCATGGTGGCAATGGCGCAACCCATGGCGGTATCCAGCAGCGCCGCGGCGGTCGCGCCGTGGAGCAGTCCGATGGTATTTTCGAGGCTTTCGTCCGGATCCAGTTCCATCACGATCCGGCCGGATTCTGCGATGCGCATCTCGAAGCCGATCAACCGCGCCATCGGCGGTGGTGGCAGGATGCCGTCACGGATCGCGCACATGGTCTGCAGGCCGGACATGCCGGCAGCCGCTTTCGCCACCGGCCCCGGCGCCTGCCACTCCACCACCCGGTGCCGCCGCGTATCGAGCGAAAACAGAGCGATCGTATCGGTCGTGGTCATGCCGGCTCCTTTAAATGATGATCATCATTTTACACTGACGCGCGCGCCGTGCAACGCCCCCTCGCCCGCCTGCCCTTGACAAGCCGGCGCAATGTCCTTGGAAGTGGCGCCAACCGCCGAAACAAGTCCGGGAAAACAAAATGGAAATGCTCAATCCCCACTGCGGCATCGACCGCGACGATCGAGGCGTCGTCCGCCTGTCGATCTGCAACGCGGGTTCACTCAACATCCTCTCCTCCGCCGTCACCGACGGGGTCCGCGAAGGGTTCGAGAAGCTCGCCGGCGACAACGACATTCGCGCGGTGATCCTCGCCGGCCAGAGCGAAAAGAGCATGATCGGCGGCGCCGACATCAAGGAAATGGCGAAACTCGACCAGAAATCCGCCGAAGCTTTCATTACGCGGCTGCGCGACCTCTGCGAGGCCGTGCGGCATTTTCCGGCGCCCGTGATCGCGCGGCTTCCCGGCTGGTGCCTCGGCGGCGGCCTCGAAGTCGCCGCTGCCTGCGATTTCCGGATTGCCGCCCACGATGCCAAATTCGGCATGCCGGAGGTGCGTGTCGGCATTCCCTCGGTGATCCACGCCGCGCTGCTGCCGCGGCTGATCGGCTGGGGCCGCGCCCGCTGGCTTGTCATGACGGCGGAGAATATCGACGCGCCGACCGCACTGGCCTGGGGCCTGGTCGACGTGGTCGCCAAGGAAGGCGGGCTCGACGCCGCGGTCGAGCGTACGGTCAACGCGCTGCTGGAATGCGGTCCTGAAGCGCTGCGCGCGCAGAAGGCATTGATGCGGCAATGGGAGGAACTGCCGCTGACGGAGTTGGTCAATTTGAGCATCGGCGTGTTCGGAAAATCCTTCCTGACCGGCGAGCCGCAGCGGCTGATGCAGGGTTTTCTCGACCGCAAGAAATAGAGGGATGAACGCATGAGACCCGCCGGCAAGGGCGCGCTGGAATCGCTCTATTTCGACTATCCGCAGTTCGCGGCGCGGCGCGTGCCCGAGCTCGACGGCACGGTGACACGGCACCCCGTTCTGATCGTGGGCGCCGGGCCGATCGGCATGACGGCGGCGCTGGTACTGGCGCGCTACGGCATCGGAAGCGTGCTGATCGATCGCAAGGACACCTTCAATGACGGCAGCCGCGCGATCTGTATCGCGCGGCCGAGCATGCACATCCTGGAGCGGATCGGCGCGGTCGCGCCGTTTGTCGAAAAGGCGCTCGGCTGGCGGTTCGGCCGCAGCTACTATCGCGGCGAGCAGATCTTTCGGCTGGAAATGCCGCAACCGCCGGGCGAAAAATATCTGCCGATGTACAATCTGCAGCAGCAGTATATCGAACAATTCCTGCACGATGCGGTCGCGGCGAGCGACCTCATCGACATGCGCTGGCAAAGCGAGTTATCTGATATCGAGCCTCACAATGACGGCGTATCGGTTGGAATTTCGTCGCCGGCAGGCGATTATCGGCTCAACGCCGACTATGTGCTTGCCGCCGACGGGGGGCGCTCGCCGATCCGCTCCATGCTCGGCTTGCGGCTGAAGGGCGATAATTACGAAGGCCGCTATGTGATCGCCGACATCCGCATGGATCACGACTTTCCGACCGAGCGCCGCGCCTTTTTCGAGCCGGCCGGCAATCCCGGCGGCACGGTGCTGATCCACAAGCAGCCGGAAAATATCTGGCGCGTGGATTACCAGCTCCGCGAAGGCGAAAGCGAGGCGGATGCCCTGAAGGAGGAAAATCTCCGCGCCCGCGTCGGCGCCATCCTTGCCGATGTCGGTCATACAAAACCGTGGGAACTGGAATGGTGGAGCGTCTACTCCGCCAACACGCTGTGCCTCGATGACTACCGTCACGGCCGCGTCATCTTCATCGGCGATGCCGCGCATATCGTACCGATTTTCGGCGTGCGCGGGCTGAACAATGGCCTGGCGGATGCCGAGAACATCGGCTGGAAGCTCGCGCTGGTGCTCCATGGCGAGGCGGACGAGCGCCTGCTCGACAGCTATTCGCCGGAGCGGCGCGGCGCCACGCTCGATGTGTTCGCCAATGCCAGCAAGAGCACGCGCTTCATGACGCCGCCGACCCGCGGCTGGCGGTTGGCGCGCGAGGCGGCGCTTTCGCTCAGTTTGAAGCACGAATTTCCGCGCGGGCTCGCCAATCCGCGGCAGATGCAGCCTTATACCTATTCGGAGAGTCCGTTGACGCCCTATGCGGGACGCGACGCCGAATTTGCCGGCGGGCCTCCTTGCGGCAGCGTCGCGCCGAACGCCGGGCTCGCCGACGGGAGCTATCTGCTGGACCGTGCCGGCGATGGCATGACGGCGATCCTGTTCTGCGAGGGGCAACCCACCCGCGAACAGGCAGCGCTGCTCGCGCAACTCGGCCGGACCGACAAGCGCTTCGTTACGGTGCTGATCACATCACGCGGCCCGGCCTCCGACGCAAAAACCATCGCGGATAGCGACGGCGAAATCGCCCGCCTGTTCGCGGCAGCGCCCGGCACGCTTTATCTGTTGCGGCCCGACCTGCACATTGCCGGGCGATGGAAGGCGGTCATTCCCGGCGAGATCCTGAAAACCGCGGGCCTTTGCCTGGGAAGCGAGACGCCATGAGCGCGATGCCGTTCGAGGATTTCGAGACCGCCTATGAGACGCTGGCAATCGCGATCGATCAGGCGGGACCTGCGCGCGAAGCGTTGTTCCTGACCCGGCTTGCGCTCGTGCTAGGCCACGAACTCGGCGACGTCACGGCCTTTCGGAAAGCCATCGAGACCGCGCTTGAGGGGCTGGAATAGCGACCTTTCGCGATAATTTTTGCCTCAAGGCGCCGATCGATCAATTGCTCTCATGCGAAAGGCAAGAATTTCTCATGGGATCATCGGTTGCGATCTGTTGCAGTGCATAATATTATAGATGTAATTCAATTCCGGAGTTGATCCCGCTCGTGGATCGGTTTTGGCGCCACCATCCGCGCTGTGTCCTGAAATGAGGGAAGTACGACATTTAAGTCAGACGCCCTTCACGTCAAAATATGTAAGCCAACCCAATCCTCTGAGGCCCAATGATCTCAAACTGGCTGTCAGCCGCCCTTGCCCGCCGCAACATCCATTACGGCTGGGTGATGGTCGCCGTGACCTTCCTCACCGCCCTGATCTCGGCCGGCACGGTCGGCGCGCCCGGCGTCTTCATCGTGCCGCTGCAGAAGGAATTCGGCTGGACCACGGCGGAAATTTCCTCGGCGCTGTCGATCCGCTTCATCCTGTTCGGCCTGATGGCGCCTTTTGCCGCGGCGCTGATGAACCGCTACGGCCTGCGCAATGTGACGCTGTCAGCGCTGCTGATCGTCGTCTCCGGCCTCGTCGCATCCCTGGCGATGACAAAAGTCTGGCATCTGATGCTGCTGTGGGGCGTGGTGATCGGGCTCGGCACCGGCATGACGGCGCTGGTACTCGGGGCTACGATTGCCGCGCGCTGGTTTGCGGCGCGGCGTGGGCTCGTGGTCGGCATCCTCACCGCGAGCGTTGCGACCGGACAGCTTGCGTTCCTGCCGCTGCTGGCAAGCCTGACCGATCACTACGGCTGGCGGGTCGCGCTGGGATTGATCTGCGTGATGCTGGGCGTCGCCGCCTTCGCCGTGCTGATGGTCATGCGCGACCGGCCGAGCGACGTCGGCTTGCGGCCGTTCGGCGACGAAGGCGCCGAGCCGCTGCCGGCGCCGCCGCCGAACAACACGCCGATCATGGCGGCAGCGCTCGGCACGCTGCGTGACGCCTCGAAATCGAGCGTGTTCTGGATCCTGTTCGCCACCTTCTTCATCTGCGGCGCTTCGACCAACGGCCTCGTACAGGTGCATCTGATTCCAATGTGCCTCGATTTCGGCATTCCCCAGGTGCAGGCGGCGAGCCTGCTCGCGGCGATGGGCATTTTCGACTTCGTCGGCACCATCGCGTCCGGCTGGTTGTCCGACCGTTACGACAATCGCAAGCTGTTGTTCTGGTATTACGGCCTGCGCGGCCTGTCGCTGTTGTTCCTGCCGTTCTCCGACTTCACGCTCTACGGGCTGTCGCTGTTTGCGATGTTCTACGGGCTCGACTGGATCGCGACCGTGCCGCCGACGGTGCGGCTCACCGCCCAGCGGTTCGGGCCCGAGCGCGCCAACCTCGTGTTCGGCTGGATCTTTGCCGGCCATCAGCTGGGTGCGGGTGTCGCGGCGTTCGGTGCCGGATTGTCGCGCACGCTGCTGCAGACCTACCTGCCGGCGTTCTTCGTCGCCGGCGCGCTGTGCATCGTCGCAGCCCTGATCGTGCTAGCGATCTCGCGGCCGAAGCCGGTCGCGGCGTGATGAGGCCGTAGGGTGGGCTGAGCGAAGCGAGCCCACCATCCCGCAGCGCGCTCGATGACGGATGGTGGGCACGTCGCTTGCGCTCCTTTGCCCACCCTACCGCTTCGGTGCAAACCCTACGGCCGCGTGGTCATATTCGCCGGCGGACCCACGCTGCGGATCGGTTCGGCGAGCCGCGCGAATTCGCACAACAGCGAACGCGTCTTGCGGGGATCGATCACCTCCTCCACCCAGAATTTTTCGGCGGAGCGGAACGGCGAGCGCAGCTTGTTGAGACGGTCCTCGATCTCCTTCAGCTTCGCGGCTGGGTCATCCGAACCCTCGATGTCGGCGCGGTAGGCCGCCTCGATGCCGCCTTCCAGCGGCAGCGAGCCCCAATAGGCCGACGGCCACGCATAGCGCATCGAATAGCGGTTGGCCGGCTGATGCACGACGCCGGCGACACCGAACGCGTTGCGCACAATGATGGTGCACCAGGGCACCGTGGACTGGTTGACCGCCGCCATCGCGCGCACGCCGTGGCGGATGGTCGCCGACTTCTCGGCCTCGAGCCCGATCATGAAGCCCGGACAATCCATGAGATAGACGACCGGCAGATGGAAGGTCTCGGCAAAATCGACCCAGCGGATCACCTTGTCGCACGCGTCCGCCGTCCACGATCCGCCGTAGTGGAACGGATCGCTCGCCAGCAGCAGAACCGCGCGGCCTTCCAGCCGGGCAAGCCCGGTGATGACAGGGCGGCCGAAATTGGCGTTGACCTCGAAGAACGAGCCCTTGTCGACGACAGCGTCGATGATCGGGCGCATCTTGTAGACTTGGCGGCGATTGCGCGGCACCGCCTTGAGGAGCGATTCCTCCGTGCGCTCGGGATCGTCGCTGCAGGGCGTCGTCGGTGGCAGGTCGAAGACCGACGACGGCAAATAGGACAGGAAACGCCGGGCGCGCTCGAACGCTTCCTCCTCGTTGTCAACGGCATCGTCGACGCCGCCGGCACGGGTCTGGATGTCGGCGCCGCCAAGTTCCGTCTTCGACAGATCCTGGCCGAGGCGCTTCACCACCGGAGGACCGGCGACAAACATCGCGGAGCTTCTGGTCATTATCGAATAATGGCTGGCGGCAAGTCGCGCCGCGCCGAGGCCCGCAACCGAACCGAGCCCGAGCGCGACCACGGGCACGCGGGCGAGGTTTCCCGTTGTGAACCAGTACGCGCGCGTGCCGCCGACCCCGCCGGGCAGATTGGCCGCGCCCCGGGTTTCGATGGTCTTCACGGAACCGCCGCCGCCCGACCCTTCGATGACGCGAATGATCGGGAGGCGGAACTCGTAGGCCATTTCCTCGGCCATCAGCGGCTTGGTGGATATCGAGGCATCCGCCGAGCCGCCGCGCACGGTGAAGTCGTCGCCGACCACGACCACGGTGCGGCCGTCGACCCTGGCACGGCCGAACACGCAGTTGGCCGGCGTCAATTGCTTGAGTTCGTTGTTCTCGTCGTATTCGGCGACCCCGGAAATGGCGCCGATCTCGTGGAAGGAACTCTTGTCGGTCAGTCTGTCGATGCGCTCACGAACCGTGAGCCGGCCCTGGTCATGCTGGCGCTTGACCTTGTCAACGCCTCCCATCTCGCGCGCGAACGCTTCGCGCCGAGCGAGCTCGTCGAGCTCCGGCTTCCAGTTCATTCGTATCCTCCGTCTTGATGATCTTGTTGTTGTTTTGGGTCGGTACCGGAAGCGGCTTTCGCTCGATACGGTTGGTGAAGATGTCGCCCTCGGCGCCTTCGAGCAGGCTGCCGAGCGCCGCACCAAGCTGGCGCATCTGCGGCGCCACCTCCTTGTGCAACCGCTTCTCATCGAACATCGCCGATAGAAGCCCGATCGTCGCGACGACGAAGGTTTGATATTGCGGCGACCACACCGGCACCGCGCAGCCGTTGATATGCGGGCTCCAGGTGCCGCAGCCGACGACATAGCCGTGTTCGCGCAAATGGC
This sequence comes from uncultured Alphaproteobacteria bacterium, assembly GCA_963816815.1. Lineage (GTDB taxonomy): Bacteria > Pseudomonadota > Alphaproteobacteria > Rhizobiales > Xanthobacteraceae > Bradyrhizobium. The sequence continues at coordinate 159,114 of CAWFMW010000053.1, read as the reverse complement.
GGCGGTTGTCTTCGATGCGCGACTTCAACAATCCCGAGTTTCCCGGGATATCGCGCTCCATTTCGGCGATCAAGGCGTTGCCGACATCGGCATCAAGCGCGGCGGTGTAGGCAAAACCGGCCGCGGTGTTCGTCATCGATATCCGGCTGCCGGTACCTTCGTGCAGGCCGAGCGCGTTCGCGGCGCGCGCGAATTCGAGATAGACCAGATGGAAGCGATCGGGAATCACGAAGCCGACGGTGCCCGGCAATTGATCGGCGACGTCCTGCAGCCGCAGCCGGATCAGGTTGCGAAGCTGCAACCCCTTCATCATCGAGGTGCTCATCGCCACCGCGCTTGGACCGATCCGGTATTTCTGATCGCGCGGCAGATAGACCAGCTGGCCCATCCGCGTCAGCGTGTGGGTGAGCCGCGATACCGTTGAGCGCGGCAGACCACAGCGGCTGGAAATCTCCAGATTGCCCAGTCTGGCTTCTTGACCCTCGAAGCAGCGCAGGACGTCGAACGCCCGCGACACCACCTGGATCACATCCCCCTCGCCTGCGAGATCGCTGGCGAGCATTCCCTGCTTGCTAAGCCGTTCCGAGCGCCGTCCCATGTTTCAGGCTCCATTCCGCCCTGCGGAATAAAATTCCACTTGCAGAACAAACTACCTCAGGCAATCTGCCGCCACAACAAAAAGCCGTTCGCGAGGACACCAGTCCGTCAGACGGTCCCCGGGAGGACGGAAAATGCCAGACATCAAGATCATCACCGAAGTCGCCGGACGCGTGTGCGCGCTTCCCGTCACAACCGGCGGCGATGTCGGCGACGGCGACGAGATCGCTTTCGTCGAAGCGATGAAGATGGAAATCCCGGTCACATCGACGACGGCAGGAAGAATCAAGGCTATCCTGGTCAAACTCGACGACGTCATCGCCGAAGGACAGGTCGTTGCGATCATCGAAGCTTAACCGGATCACGGCATAAGCTCTCTTCGAACGAACTCCGCGACAATCTGTCCAACTCAGATGTTGACGTATGCCTACCTAACGTTGCCATCACAAGCAGCCGATGACATGATCATGCCAACGAGTGAATTCGCATCGCGAAAACCATCTGAGGGGAAAACTATGATTCATCGCTTGAAGGCGCTCGCGCCAACCGCCCTTGCAAGCATTTCGCTGCTGGCCTTGTCCGCGGCATACGCCGAAGACGTAAAACTGCCGCCGACCATGGTGGTGACCGCCTACGACACCGGCACCGCCGGCTTCAACATCGCCGTCGGCGTCGGCAAGATGATGAAGGACAAATACGGCACCGACGTCCGCGTGCTGCCGGCCGGCAACGACGTGGCACGACTGGCGCCGCTGCGCGCCAAGCGCGCGGCGATGTCCGCCATGGGCTCCGGTACGCTATTTCGCCCAGGAAGGCGTGTTCGAATTCGGCACCAAGGAATGGGGTCCGCAATCGCTGCAACTCGTGCTGTCCTCGGTCGACTGCAACGCCGGTTCGCTCGGCGTCGCCAAGGATACGGGCGTGACCGAGATCAAGCAGCTCAAGGGCAAGCGCGTCGGCTTCGTGGTCGGTTCGCCGGCGCTGAACCAGAACGCGCTCGCGGTGCTGGCGTTCGGCGACCTCAAGCAAAGCGACGTCAAGATCGTCGAGTTCTCGAGCTATGGCGCGATGTGGAAGGGCATGGTCAACAACGACGTCGATGCCGCCTTCGCCACCACCATCACCGGCCCGGCAAAGGAACTAGAAACATCGCCGCGCGGCATCGTCTGGCCGCCTTTGCCCGCCAGCGACAAGGCCGGCTGGGAACGCGTGAAAAAAGTTGGTTCGTTCTTCTTCCCCCACACCGCGACCTGCGGCGCCGGCATCACCAAGGACAAGCCGATTGAGCTCGGCAACTACCCCTACCCGATTTTCGTGTCTTATGGAGCGCTGCCCGCCGACGAGGTCTATGCCATCACCAAGGCGATGATCACCGGCTACGACGCCTATAAGGATTCCGCGCCGGGCGCGCCCGGTCTCGCCGCTGACCGGCAGACCAAGAACTGGGTGGTTCCGGTTCATCCGGGCGCAGCCAAAGCGCTGAAGGAAGCCGGACAGTGGAGCGACGAACAGGACGCCCATAACAAGGTATTGCTCAAGCGCCAGGAAGTGCTGGCCGCGGCCTGGGCAGCCTACGGCAAGTCCAATCCGCCATCGGATGACAAGGCGTTCCTCGACGGCTGGATGAAGGCGCGCGCTGCGGCGCTGACCAAAGCCAGCATGCCGAACGGCTTTGAGTAACACCGCTTCGCTCGACAAAATCGAAGGCGAACACCGTCTCGGGGGAAACAATGTCACCTTCAGCGAGCGATACCGTCGTCGCGCCGGCACAGCCGGTTGTGTTCGACGACCCGCATGCCAACATGCAGGAAGCCGAAGTCACGCGGGTGCGATCGTTGCGTGGCGCCTGGCGCTGGGCGCTGGTGATTGCAACCGCCGTCACCATCCTGTTGTGCATCAACCAGCAATTCTCGCTGCGCTTCTTCATCGGCTATACCCAGCTCAACACCGAGTATTTCTATCTGCTGATCGCGCTGATGCTGCCGTTCACGTTCCTGATCTTTCCGGGAACCGAGAGCGCGCCGCTCGATCGAATTCCCTGGTATGACATCCTGCTTTTCGTCGCCACTTTCGCCTGCGCCATTCTGCTGATGCGCAGCGTCCGCAAGGCGGCCGAAGCCGGCTGGGAATTCGGCGGCGCGCCGACGCCCGTGATCGTCGCCGGCCTCATCATGTGGGTAGTGCTGATGGAGGCGCTGCGACGTACCGGCGGCTGGAGCCTGCTGCTGAGCGTGCTGCCGTTTACGGTCTATCCCCTGTTCGCCGACGCGACGTGGCTGGGACCGTTCCGCGGCACGCAATCGACGCTCGAACAGGCGACGTCCTATCACGTGCTGTCGGGCGAAAGCCTGCTCGGCATCCCGATTCAGGCCTTTGCCGACACCGTGATCGGCTTTCTGGTGTTCGGCACCGCGCTGATGATGACGGGCGCCGGAAAATTCTTCATCAACATCGCCTTTGCGATGTGCGGCACCTTCCGGGGCGGCGCCGCGAAGGTCTGCATCTTCGCCTCCGGCCTGCTCGGCATGATGTCCGGCTCGATCATCTCCAACGTGCTGACCGCGGGCACCATGACCATTCCGGTCATGAAGAAGAGCGGCTTCCGCGCCTCCTATGCCGGCGCGATCGAGGCCTGCGCGTCGACCGGCGCGGTGCTGGCGCCGCCGGTGATGGGCGCGACCGCGTTCGTGATCGCGCAGTTCCTCAACATCAGCTACGCCGACGTGGCCATCGCCGCGATCATTCCGGCTGTGCTGTATTATGTCGGCCTGTTCATGCAGGTGGATTCCTATGCTGCACGCCACGGGCTGAAGGGCATTCCGCGCGCCGAGCTGCCGAAGGTCTGGAACACCATCAAGGAGGGATGGTACTACATCTTCGTCATCGCGCTTTTGATCGTGATGCTGCTGTATTTCAAGCGCGAGAGCCACGCGCCGTTTTATGCGACCGCGTTGCTGCTGGTACTGAACCAGGTCTTCTCCAAGGATACGCGCTGGACACTTGCCACCATCAGCAAGTTCCTCGAGGTCAACGGCCGCACCTTCGTCGAGCTGGTCGGCATCCTGGCCGGCTGCGGCCTCTTGATCGGCGCGTTTTCGATGACCGGCGTGGTCTCCAGCCTCGCCAACGATCTGTTGCGCATCGCCGGCGACAATGCGTTCCTGCTGCTCGGCATGTGCGCCTTCACCAGCCTCATTCTCGGGCTCGGGCTGACCACGACGGCCTGCTACATCTTCCTCGCCATCCTGGTGGCGCCCGCTTTGGAAAAGCTCGGCCTCAACCGCATGGCCGTGCACATGTTCATCTTCTACTGGGGCATGCTGTCCTCGATCACGCCGCCGGTCGCTATCGCCTCCTTTGCCGCGGCCGGCATTGCCGGCTCGCCGGCGATGAAGACGGGATGGGAATCGATGTGGGTCGGCAGCATCATCTATTTCATTCCGTTCTTCTTCGTGCTGAACCCGGCGCTGGTGCTGCAGGGACCAAGCCCGTATCTGGAAGGGCTCGGGCTGATGGCGCTGGCAGGCTTCGGTACGCTGTTCATCTGCGGGGGCATCCAGGGCTATCAGGCGTTTGTCGGCGACCTCAGAGGCGCAGGCGCGCTGGAATGGCCGCTGCGCGTATTGCTGGTGATCGGCGGATTCGTGGTCGCGACGCCTGGCGGCGGGATCATGCCGCTCTCGCAATGGCAGGTCACGTCGCTCGGATTGGCGATCCTGATCCCGACCGTCCTGCTCGCGCTCGTCCTGATACGGCGCCAGACCCTGGTGCCGAACCAGTTGCGCGCACCCTGATTGCGTTGCACAACAGGAGGCGATGAAACAGTCGCCTCCTCCGCCCAACGCCGGCCCCGCTGCCTGGACCAGCTCGAAACCGCCCTTGCTGCGGTTCCTGAATGCGTGCCACGCGGATTTCGCTCCTGAGACCAGCGGCGCGGTCGCCAACTACATCCCCGAACTCGGCAAGGCCGATCCTGCCCATTTCGGCATCAGTCTCGCCACCCTCGACGGTCACGTCTACGAGGTCGGCGACACCCAGATTCCCTTCACCATCCAGTCGATGTCAAAGCCGTTCGTGTTCGCGCTGGCGCTGGATACGCTCGGTGCGCCGCGGGTCGAAAGCGTCATCGGCGTCGAGCCGTCGGGCGATCCCTTCAACTCGATCCGCCTCAACGCCGAGAACCATCCCTTCAATCCGATGGTCAATGCCGGCGCGATCGCCTGCTCCGGCCTGATCCACGAGGCCAAGGGCGACGCCGCGTTCGACTATATCAGGCAGGCGCTGGGCCGGTTTGCCGGGCGCGATCTCGACGTCGACGACGCCGTCTATTCTTCCGAAAGCTCTGACCGGCGACCGCAACCGGGCGATCGGCTATCTCCTGCGCACCAACGCCGTGATCAAGGACAACGTGGCGGCGGTGCTGGAGGTCTATTTCCGGCAATGCGCCATCCTGGTGACGGCGCGCGATATCGCGGTCATGGCCGCCACCCTCGCCAACCGCGGCATCAATCCGGTGACCGGCGAACAGGTGCTGAGCGCTTATGCCATCTCGCGGACGCTCTCCGTCATGACGAGCTCCGGCATGTACGACTACGCCGGAGAATGGATCTACCGGGTCGGCATCCCCGCCAAGAGCGGCGTCGGCGGCGGCATCCTTGCGGCGCTGCCGGCGCGGCTCGGGCTCGGCAGCTATTCGCCGAAGCTCGACAAGCACGGCAACAGCGTGCGCGGCATCAAGGTCTGCGAGGCGCTGTCGTCGCATTACGACCTGCATATGCTCAACCGCAGCGACGACGCGCGCAACAGCATCATCGCCGATTACGACATCGGCAACAGCCCGTCGCGGCGCGTGCGGCGCGCACGCGAACAGAACATCCTCGCCGCGCATCGCCAGGACGTTCGCGTCATCGAGCTGGTCGGCACGCTGTCGTTCTCCAATGTCGATTACGTCTCGCGTCAGCTCGCGGCCAAGCCGCGGCCGCAGCTCGTCATTTTCGACCTGCGCCGCGTCACGGCCATGACCCGCGCCGGCACCCGCCTGCTCGCCGAGGAATTCCGCGAACTCGCAGCCCACCACGTCACCGTGATCCTGTCCGGCATCCTGCGATCGTCGCCGGAATGGAAGATGATCGGGGAATGGACGGAAGGGCTCAGCAACATCCGCAACTACTATTTGCTCGATGCCGCCATCGAATGGGCGGAAGATCAGGTGGTCTATCGTTACGGCGGCGCGATCGATTTCTTCGAGGCGACCGAACATCTCCGAACAGGCGCTGCTGGCGGGGCTGACGGACGAGGAACTGACCGATCTCACCTCGCTCGCTTCGATCCGGACCTATCAGGCGAGCGAAAAGATCATCGCCGCCGGCGATCCCGCCAATTCACTGTTCTTTCTCAGGAGCGGCGTGGTGCATGTCACCCTGCCCGACGGCATCCGCCTGGCGACGCTGACGGCGGGAATGCCGTTCGGCGAGATGGCGCTGCTGGAGCCGCGCCGCTCCGCCGACGTGCTGGCCGACATGGCGGCGACCGCCTACGAAATCTCGCTCCGCGATTTTCGAGCGATTTCCGAAAGCAGCATCCGCACGCCGGCGAGCGGATCATGCGCAATCTTGCGCAATTGCTGGCCGATCGCCTGATCCTGGCGAATGCCAAGGTGAACCTGCTGACGTCGAGCTGATCTCGGGCCACATGGTTCGAGACGCCCGGCGTTGCCGCGCTCCCCACCATGAGGGTCTCGCAGGCGTAGAGTGGGCAAAGCGACACGTCCGCCGTAGCTCGAACAGCGAAGGCGGAAGCGTGCCCACCATCTCACAGTGCACTCGGTGAGAGATGGTGGGCACGTCGCTTCGCTCCTTTGCCCACCCTACGATTTCTGCGGGCACTCTGTTAGACCTCATCCTGAGGACCATCGCAACGCGATGCGTCTCGAAGGATGAAGCCACCGGCAGCAAGGCGCTCTGCCTACCCCGACTTGCCCCGTCCGTTCTTCTCGGCGGCACGGCGCAGGGCCTCGGCCAGGCGCCGCCCTGCTCCTGCGGCTTGCGCGGCGCAGACGACGTCATCGACGCCTTGGAATATTCGCGCATCTTGCCTTCCGACAGCTTGGGGCCCTTGTCGCCGATTTCGTCATCGAGCCGCAGCGTCAGCGCGATGCGCTTGCGGGCGACCTCGACCTCCAGCACCTTGACCTTGACGATATCGCCCGGCTTCACCACCTCGCGCGGATCCTTGATGAAGGTTCTTCGACATCGCCGAGATGTGCACCAGCCCGTCCTGGTGCACGCCGATATCGACAAAGGCGCCGAACGCCGCGACGTTGGTCACGGTGCCTTCGAGGATCATGCCGCGCTTGAGGTCCTTGATCTCCTCGACGCCTTCCTTGAACACCGCGGCCTTGAAGGCCGGGCGCGGATCGCGGCCGGGCTTTTCCAGCTCGCGCAGGATGTCGGTGACCGTGGGCAGACCGAACGTGTCGTCGACAAAGGCCTGCGGCTTCAGCTGGCGCACGATCTCGGCATTGCCGATCAGCGCCTTGATGTCGCTCTTGGATGCGGCGAGAATCCGCCGCACCACCGGATAGGCCTCGGGATGCACGCCGGATGCATCGAGCGGATCCTCGCCGTCGTTGATGCGCAGGAAGCCGGCGCATTGCTCGAACGCTTTCGGTCCCAGCCGCGGCACTTCCTTCAGCGCCTTGCGCGATTTGAACGGCCCGTTGGCGTCGCGATGCTGCACGATGCTTTGCGCCAGCCCCGCGCCGATGCCCGACACCCGCGCCAGCAGCGGCGCGGACGCCGTGTTGGCATCGACGCCGACGGCGTTGACGCAGTCTTCGACCACGGCATCGAGCGAGCGCGCCAGCTTGGATTCGCCGAGGTCGTGCTGATACTGCCCGACGCCGATCGCCTTCGGATCGATCTTGACGAGTTCGGCCAGCGGATCCTGCAGGCGCCGCGCGATCGACACCGCGCCGCGCAGGGTGACGTCGAGCTCCGGCAATTCCTCGGACGCGAAGGCCGAGGCGGAATAGACCGACGCGCCGGCCTCCGACACCACGATCTTCGACATTTTCAGGTCCGGCAGCAGCTTGACCAGTTCGGTCGCCAGCTTGTCGGTCTCGCGCGAGGCGGTGCCGTTGCCGATCGCGATCAGGTCGACGCGGTGGGCGACCGCGAGCTTGCCCAAGCGTCGCCAGCGCCGCGTCCCATTGCCGTTGCGGCTCATGCGGATAGATCGCGGTGGTCGCCACCACCTTCCCCGTCGCATCGACGACCGCGACCTTGACGCCGGAGCGGAAGCCGGGATCGAGCCCCATGGTCACGCGCGCGCCGGCCGGCGCGGCCAGCAAGCAGGTCGCGCAAATTCGAGGCGAACACCCGCACGCCCTCGGTCTCCGCCGCCGTCCACAGCCGCATCCGCAGGTCGATATTGAGATGCACCTGGATCTTGGTGCGCCAGGCCCAGCGCGCGGTCTCGATCAGCCAGCGGTCGCCCGGGCGGCCCTGATCGGAAATCGCAAAGCGCTGCATGATCTTCAATTCATACGCGCTCGGCACGTTGGCGACCGGGACTTGCGCATCGGGCAACATCTGCAGCTCGAGGATTTCTTCCTTCTCGCCGCGAAACAGCGCGAGAATGCGATGCGACGGCAGCTTGTGGAGGGCTCCGTTGTAGTCGAAATAGTCCTTGAACTTCTCGCCTTCGATCTTCTTGCCCTTGCGCACGGTCGGATGTCATCACCCCGTTCGACCACATGTCTTCGCGCAAGCGCCCGATCAGATCGGCATCCTCGGCAAAGCGCTCCACCAGGATCGCGCGCGCGCCTTCGAGGGCTGCGGCGACATCAGCCACCTGCTTCTCGGCGTCGACGAAGGTCGCGGCGACCGCCTGCGGATCGTTCTGCGGCTGCGTCAGCAACAGTTCGGACAATGGTTCGAGCCCGGCTTCCTTGGCGATCTCGGCCTTGGTGCGGCGCTTCGGCTTGAACGGCAGGTAGATGTCTTCCAGCCGCCCCTTGCTGTCGGCCGCCATGATCGCGGCTTCCAGCGCGGCATCGAGCTTGCCCTGCTCGCGGACCGAATTGAGGATCGCTGACCCGGCGCTCCTCGAGTTCGCGCAAGTAAGTCAGCCGCTCTTCCAGCGTGCGCAGCTGCGCGTCGTCGAGCCCGCCGGTGATTTCCTTGCGGTAGCGCGCCACGAACGGCACGGTGGCGCCGCCGTCGAGCAATTCGACGGTCGCCGAGATCTGCTGCTCGCGAACGCCAAGTTCTTCCGCGATCTGTCGATTGATATTTGCCACGGCCACATCTTTCCCGAACCAGGGCGGCGGGTGAATCGCCCTCGCCGCCGGAGGCCGCTTATGGACCATCGCAGATTATTTCATCAAGGCGTCGCGAGAAACAAATTGATCTGTGGATGGCCTTAATCGAACAATTCAATATGTGCGAACAACCAGTTGCGATGACACAAGATAAAGGTGGATCGATGGCGTTGTAATGTGTAAACGGACGCTCCCTCCTGGAGTGCCCATGTCGATCTGCGGCCTTGATTTCGGAACGTCGAACACGACGCTTGGCACCATCGAGGGCCAGGCGCCGGTTCTGGTGGCGCTGGAGGCCGCCGAGACCACAATTCCCAGCGCAATCTTCTATGAGATCGACGGCGCCGTCCTGATCGGCCGCAGGGCGGTGGAGGCCTATGTCGAAGGCGCGCCCGGCCGCCTGATGCGGAGCCTCAAATCGGTGCTCGGAACCTCGCTGATCGACGAAACCACCCGGCTCGGGCGCGAACGGGTCGAGCTTTCGCGACGTCATCGCCTATTATCTCGGCGCGGTGAAGCGCCGCGCGGAACAGGCCACCGGTCTCGAGCTGCGCGACGTTGTCCATGGCCGGCCGGTGCACTTCGTCGACAATGCGCCGGACGCCGATCGCAAGGCGGAGGATACCTTGCGGACAATTGCGCGAGGGATCGGTTTTGACGACGTCACGTTTCAGTTCGAACCGATCGCCGCAGCCCTGGACTATGAGCGGCAGATCACGTCCGAGGAAGTGGCACTGATCGCCGATATCGGCGGTGGCACGTCCGACTTTTCGATCGTGCGTCTCGGGCCCGAGCGCCACGGCAAGGCCAATCGAGCAACCGATATTCTCGCCAATGACGGCGTACGCATCGGCGGTACTGATTTCGACCGCCAGCTCAGCCTCGGCGTGGTGATGCCGCTGTTCGGCTTCGGCAGCGCCATGAAGCGGCCCGGGCTTGACGTGCCATCGAGCTATTTCCACGACTTCGCAACCTGGTCGAGCATCAACCGCATGTATGAGCCGCGCGTGATCGCCGATATCCGCCAGGTCCGGCAAGAGGCCAGCGAGCCCGAACTTCTCGACCGGTTGATACGCGTGGTTCACGAACAGCGCGGCCATACGCTGGCGATGGAAGTCGAAGACGCCAAGATCGCCCTGTCCGAGAAGCGCCGGGCGGATATCCCGCTGGAATGGGTTAGCCCCCGGTCTCAGCGCGGCCATCGGCCGCCCCGATCTCGTCAGCCATACAAAACAATTGGCCGATCGCATTGCGGGGCGCATCAAGAACTGCCTTGCTCAGGCAGGCCTTGCCGCCGGCGATATCGACGCGGTGTTCCTGACCGGCGGTTCGGTCAAACTCGCCCACGTCCGCAACGCGATCACCAGGGCCGTGCCGTCGGCCCGCATCGTCGAAGGCGACATCTTCGGCGCGGTCGGCAAGGGATTGACGCTGGAGGCGCTACGACGATACGGACCGCGGGCGTAAGATCCATCGTTTGCGGAAAAACCGTCAGCCCACCACTTCCGTCACCGGCTGCAGATCGACGGCAAACGTTTCCAGAAACTTCGACGTCATGATGTAGAAGCCGACCGAAAGCTGCAGTTCGACCAGCGCCGCCGGCGTCAGTTTCGAGGCAATGGCGTTGAAGGTTGCGTCGGTCGGTTTGTGACGCCTGACGATTTCATCGGTGAAGGCAAGCGCGGCGCGCTGCACATCGTTGAAGCATGTCGCCGCCTCCCAGTTCTCCAGCGCCTCGTTCTGCTCGTCGGTGACGCCGACGTTCTTGCCGATCCGCTTGTGGGCGACGATTTCGTAGGGCGCCTCGCACAGGATGCCGGTGCGCGTGATGGCGAGTTCGCGCACGATCGGGTCGAGTTCGCCCTTGTGCCTGATGGCCCCGCCCAGCCGGCAGTATTGCTCGAGGTAGCTCGGCGAATGCGCCATCATGCGAAAGATGTTGGCATTGCGGTTTTTGCCCAGCAATTCGCGGGTGCGGTCATTGTGCTTGGCGGGATCGCTGTATTCGACGCGGGCCATTCATCACCTTGGGGTTTTGGAGATTTTCTGATTTGTTGACAGTGGGATCATGCACCGCAGCAGGAGGCCGATCAACCGCCGAAATGGCGCCGGCGCGGGTTCGGGCATGCGTTCCGCCGGTTCGAGCCGCGCCAAAAAACTCCCTTTCTCGCGCACAAACCGGCTGCGAACGAGCCAAATTGCGGCCTCAATGCTGGTCGATTCTCAGCACTGTCGATATTCGCTGAGTGGGGACTCAACAGAGCGAATACTCGTCGGGGGTGTTCCGAGTAAAAAACCAACTGAGCCATCAAGCCTTCGCGGGCATTGATGACTCATGCCCAAGTCTAGGGAGTTAGGCATGAAGGAAGCCACCAAAAAGGCGGCCTCGGATGCGCTTGCGCAGATGATGGCGGTAACAGCGATGCTCGTTATCGCCAGCGTCGTGTTCTACTGGCACTGAATGTTGACGCGTCGAAGCACTCAGATTTTAACCTGTTCCGCGTAATTCTGGGTTGCTTCGTAGCGTGAGCATTTTGTGTCGGTAATTCATGTTTTCTCGAAGTACGGCACCAACCTTCCCGCAAACGGCCGATAGCTCGCGGTGACCTTGTCGCCGATCGCAAGATCGTTGTCGCCGTGGGCCATCATGCGAAAGCCTTCGTCCGCATCGACCAGCACGATATTGTAGGGAACATGCGCGCGCGTCTCCGGCGTCGCGGCACGGCACACCAGCGACGTCGCGTAGACCGTCGCTGCGCCGCTGGCGCGCTTCTGTGCCGGATCCGGCGCACCGCAGGCGGCGCAGAAGCTGCGATCGAAATACTGCACCTTCCCGCACGCACCGCAGGTTTGATAGACGATGGCCTCGGCGCCCTTGGTCCAGTCCGCCAGTTTGTCGCTCATCGCACCCGCTCCAGGAACATGCTGACATGCGACGACAGCACGCCGCCGTCGCCGTGCAGCAGCGCGATCGAGGCGTCGCGGACCTGCCGGGCGCCGGCGCGCTCCGTCATCTGCAAATGCGTCTCGACCAGATGCGCCATCGCGCCGCCGACGCCGCAATGGCCGTAGCTCAAGAGCCCGCCATGGGTGTTGAGCGGCATGGCGCCGTCGCGGCCGAAATGCCCTGCCCGCACCCGCGCCGCCGCCTCGCCGCGCCCGGCAAGGCCGAGGTCTTCCAGCAGCATCGCCAGCGTGATCGTGAAGCTGTCGTAGACCGCGGCGTAACGGACATCCGATATCGCGAGACCGGACGCGGCCTTGGCCTTGGCAATCGCGATCTCGGCGCCGAGTTCGCTCAAGGCGGGCGCCGCCGTGACATGCTGATGGGTATGCGCCTGTGCGCAGCCGCGCACGCGAACGCCGGTTGCGCCGGTCCGCTCGCGGCTGACCACGAACGCCGCGCCGCCGTCGGACACCGGGCAGCAATCCAGCAGTTTGAGCGGCATCGCCACCGGTTTCGAGGCCATCACGTCGGCGACCGTGATCGGTTCGTGGAACTGCGCGCCGGGATGGGTCAAGGCGTGGGCGCGCATCAGCACCGCGAACTCGGCGAGATCTTCCTGGGTGACGCCATATTCGTGCATGTAGCGCGAGGCGACGAGGCCGTAATAGGCCGGGATCGTCGGCCCCAGCGTCACCTCGTAATCGGGGTGACCGACCTGCGCCAGCGCCTGGATCGAGGCGTCGCGGCTCTGCCCGGTGAGACGGTTTTCACCGCCGACCACCAGCACATGCTTTGCGACGCCGGCATCGACCAGATGATGCGCCAGCATGGTCATGGCGAGACCGGTGGCGCCGCCGACCTGCACGGCGTGCGCATAGGACGGCTGAATGCCGAAATGCTCGGCGAACACGGTCGCCAGCATGATGTGCGGCGACACCGTCGAGTAGCCGCAGAGAATGCCGTCGATCTCGGATCGCTTCAGCCCGGCATCGGCAATGGCGAGCTCGGCCGCCTTGCTCATGAGATCGAGCGAGGACGAGCCCTCGTGCTTGCCGTAGGACGTCAGGCCGACGCCGGTGATGAAGCTCATGACTCGCCTCGTCTTCTCAATACGACTTCGGCAAACCCAGCACCTTCTCGGCGATAAAGCTGAGAATGAGCTGCGGGCTGATCGGTGCGATGCGCGGGATCAGCGATTCCCGCAAATAGCGCTCGACGTGATATTCCTTGGCGTAGCCGAAGCCGCCATGCGTCATGACCGCCTGCTCGCAGGCGTGGAAGCCGGCTTCGGCGGCGAGATACTTTGCGGCATTGGCGGCCGGGCCGCACGGCATGCCCTGGTCGTATTGCCAGCCCGCCGACAGCACCATCAGCCACGCGGCTTCCAGCTCCATCCAGTTCTTCGCCAGCGGATGCTGGATGCCCTGGTTCATGCCGATCGGGCGGTTGAACACGATGCGGCTTTTCGCGTAGGCCGAGGCCCGCGACAGCGCGATCTGGCCGAGGCCGACCGCTTCGGCCGCGATCAGGATGCGCTCGGGATTCATGCCGTGCAGGATGTATTCGAAGCCGCGGCCTTCCTCGCCGAGGCGATCCTCGACCGGAATTTCGAAATTCTCGAAAAACAATTCGTTGGAGTCGACGGGCTTGCGGCCCATCTTCTCGATCTCGTGCACGGCGACGCGCTTCTTGTCGAAGTCCGTGTAGAACAGGCTCAAGCCCTGCGTCGGCGTCTTCACCTCTTCCAGCGGCGTGGTGCGCGCCAGCAGCAGGATCTTGTTGGCGACCTGCGCGGTGGAAATCCAGACCTTCTGGCCGTTGACGATGTATTTGTCGCCCTTGCGCACCGCGCGGGTTTTCAGCTGCGTGGTGTTGAGCCCGGTATTGGGTTCGGTGACCGCAAAGCAGGATTTGTCGCGGCCGTCGATGATCGGCGGCAGCATCCGCGTGCACTGTTCCTTGGTGCCGAACACGACCACGGGATTGAGCCCGAACACGTTCATATGCACGGCGGACGCGCCGGACATGCCGGCGCCCGATTCCGCGATCGTCCGCATCATGATCGCGGCATCGGTGATGCCGAGCCCCGACCCGCCATATTCCTCGGGGATGCAGATGCCGAGCCAGCCGGCATCCGCCAGCGCGCGGTGGAAGTCGGCGGGATAGCCGCCCTCCTTGTCCTTCTTCAGCCAGTAGGCATCGTCGAAGCGCGAACAGATTTTTCCGATCGCGTCGCGGATCGATTCCTGGTTGGCCGACAGCGCGAAATCCATATGTCCCGTCCTATGTGTTTGATGCGGCCCTGGTGACGCCGTCGCGCACCAGGGCGGCAATCTCATCCGGCGAGAAACCAGCCTCCTGCAGAATTTCGGCGCTGTGCTCGCTCAGGCGCGGCGCCAGCCGCTTGGTCTCGACCGGCGTCTCCGAAAAGCGCGCCGAAGGCCGCATGTTGCGGATCCGGCCCTCGGTCGGATGATCGATGACCGGGAAGAAATCGGTCGCGACGATGTGCGGATCGCCGAGCAGGCTTTCGAGATCGTGCATCGGCATGACCGGCACGTCGGCCTTCTCCAGGATCTCGGTCCATTCGGCGGTGGTTTTGGTTTCGAGGATACGCGCCAGTTCGGCATAGACGACGTCGATATTGGTGGCGCGGCCGGCGAAGGTCGCAAATTTCGGATTGGTGCGAAGATCGTCGCGGCCGGTGGCATCGAAGAAATTCTGCCACTGCTTGTCGTTGTAGACGATCACGCAGATATAGCCGTCCGAGGTCTTGTAGGGCCGCCGGTCCGGCGACAGATGACGGGCATAGCCGCCCTTGTCGAGCGGCGGCTCGTAGGTGAGACCGCCCATGTGATCGCCCATCACGAAACCGGCCATGGTCTCGAACATCGGGATATCGACGCGCTGGCCGCGCCCGGTGCGGTCGCGATCGACCAGGCTGGCGCAGATCGCGCCCACCGCCGTGAGCCCGACGATGCGGTCGACCAGCGCATTGGGAACGTAGCGCGGCACGCCGTCGGCGGTCTGCGCCATCAGCGCCGGCAAGCGCCGTCGCGCCCTGGATCAGATCGTCATAGGCGGGCTTTGCCGCATAGGGCCCGTCCTGGCCGAAGCCGAACACGCCGGCATAGATCAGCCGCGGATTGATTTTCGACACCACGTCGTAGCCGAGATGCAGCCGCGCCATCGCCTGCGGGCGCACATTGTAGACCAGCACGTCGGCGGATTTGATCAGCCGCAGCACGGCGTCGCGCCCGGCCGGCTTCTTCAGGTCGAGGCAGATCGAGCGCTTGCTGCGGTTGGTGTTGAGGAACACCGGTCCCATGCCGGGATGGCGCGTCGGCCCGATCTGCCGCGTGACGTCGCCATCGAGCAATTCCACCTTGATGACGTCGGCGCCGTAATCGCCGAGCATCTGGGTGGCATAGGGCCCCATCAGCACGGTCGTCATGTCGATGACCTTGATGCCCTCTAATGGTCCCATGGATCAGCCTGCTCCCGGATATGCGGCCAACCGGCCTCGCATTGTTGTGAGGACCAAGTAACGGCAGGCACTTGCGAAGATCAAGGCGCGCCCAGCGTATGGGCGTATGCGCCTGTGCGCGTGAAGGCGGCTAGTTCTTCGACCTGGCGTCGCGTTCCCGGGTCAGGCGCTCCAGCTCTTCATTCTGCTGGCTGAGGCGGTCGGCGATGCGGGATTCGTTCCGTTCGCCGGAAGCGGCGGCAGCCTGTTCGATCAACTGCCGGATGTTGTCTTCCAGAATCCTGATCCGATCGTTGAGTTCTGCCAATGACAACGAACTTTCGTTGCTCATGATGCACGCTCCGATGAATTGTAGGGTGGGCAAAGCGAAGCGTGCCCACCATCTAGCAGCTCGATCGGTGATAGATGGTGGGCACGGCGCAAGCGCCTTTGCCCACCCTACGGCTTGGTCGTATTACTTCGCCGGCTCCAGCACGGAGACGTAGTTCGCCACCGCCGCGCCGCCCATGTTGAAGATGCCGGCGAGCTTGGCGTTCTTGAGCTGCATGCCCTCGGGCGCCTGGCCGACGAGCTGCATCGCGCTCATCACATGCATGGAGACGCCGGTGGCGCCGATCGGATGGCCCTTGGCCTTCAGGCCGCCGGACGGATTGACCGGCAGCTTGCCGTCCTTCTGGGTCCAGCCTTCCTTGATGGCGCGGGCGCCCTGCCCGCGCGGCGTCAGGCCCATCGCTTCATATTCGATCAGTTCGGCGACCGTGAAGCAGTCATGGGTTTCGACAAAGGACAGATCGGAGAGCTGCACGCCGGCCTGCGCCAGCGCGCGCTGCCAGGCCACGGTGCAGCCTTCGAACTGCAGGATGTCGCGCTTGGACATCGGCAGGAAATCCTGCGCATGCGCGGTGGCGCGGAAGTTCACCGCCTTGCCCATGGTCTTCGCGGTTTCCGAATCCGTCAGCACCAGCGCCGCCGCGCCATCCGACACCAGCGAGCAATCGGTGCGCTTCAGGGGACCGGCGACGAACGGGTTCTTCTCGCTCTCGGCGCGGCAGAACTCGTAGCCGAAATCCTTGCGCATCTGCGCATAGGGATTGGCGACGCCGTTCTTGTGGTTCTTGGCCGCGATCATCGCCAGCGCGTCCGACTGGTCGCCATATTTCTGGAAATAGCCCTGCGCGATCTTGCCGAACACGCCGGCAAAGCCGCCGACGGTGTCGCCGTCCTCGGGCAGATAGGAGGCCTTCAGCAGGTAGCTGTCCGATCTCCGGGCCCGGCGTCCGCGTCATCTGCTCGACGCCGACCACCAGCACGATCTTGGCCGCGCCCGCAGCAATCGCCCGGATGCCCTGATGCACCGCCGCCGAACCGGTGGCGCAGGCGTTCTCGACCCGCGTCGCCGGCTTGAAGCGCAGCTTCGGGTCGGCCTGCAGCACCAGCGAGGCCGTAAAATCCTGCGGCGAGAAGCCGGCATTGAAATGCCCGAGCACGATCTCGTCGACGTCTTCGGCCGAAATGCCGGCATCGGCCAGCGCTTCGGTCGCAACCTTCACCACCAGGCTCTCGACGGTTTCCGCGTCGAACTTGCCGAATGGCGTGTGCGCCCACCCCACGATGCTGGCTGTCATGGTCGTTCTCCCTGTTCCGGTTCGGTCGGTTTGTAACCTATCTTGGCGCCGGTTTCAGCGATTTCATCGTCCGCTCGCACATGGCGGTTATGCCGGCCCAGTTGCCGGACCGGATGTCGGCGGCCGGGCAAAGCCAGGAACCGCCCACCGCCACCACATTCGGCTCGGCCAGCCAGGTCGCCGCATTGGCCTCGCCGATGCCGCCGGTCGGGCATACCCGGATATTGGGAAACGGCCCGGCCAGCGCCCGCAGTGCCTTGATACCGCCGGCCTGCTCGGCCGGGAAAGAATTTGACGAGATCGAAGCCGGCCGCCAGCGCCTGCATCAGTTCGGAAGCCGTCGCGATCCCCGGCGCAAACGGCAGGTCGCTGGCGGCGGCGGCCTTCAACAGCTCCGGCGTCGCGCCGGGGCTGATGCCGAATTTGGCGCCGAGCGCCTCGGCCCGCGCCAGATCGTCGGCGTTCAGGATCGTGCCGATGCCGACGATGGCGTCCGGCACCTCCGCGATCATGGCCTTGGCGGCCTCGACCGCGACCGGCGTGCGCAGCGTGACTTCCAGCACGCGCACGCCGCCTGCGACCAGCGCGCGCGCCAGCGGCACCGCATCCTCCACCCGTTCGATGGTGAGCACGGGGATGACGGTAGCGGACTTGAAGATGGCGGCGAGTTGTTGCTGCCTTGTGGCTGCGGTCATGGCGATGCCTTGCGAGAATTGGCGTGGTTCGGGATCAGGCCGGGCGGCATCGCCGCGCGCGGGATGATCGCGCCGGGATGGCATACCACAACGCCGGCCAGACGATGCCCGGCACGCGCGGCCTCGATCGGATCGGCGCCCGCGAGACGTGCGGCCACGTAGGCGGCCGCAAAACTGTCGCCGGCCGCCGTGGTATCGACGACGGGCGTCTCCACCGGCTTCGGCCTTGATCGGATAAGGAACGCCTTCCAGGCGCACGATGCTCGCCGGCTCCGAAAGCTTCAACACCACCTCGGCGCCCGCGAATCCGCGCCAGCAGGCTTTCAGTGCTTTCGCCGGGATAGAGCGGCAGCAGATCCTCCGTCGAGGCCAGCACGATATCGGCCGCTGGCAAAGGCCTCCCGGAAAACGGCGCGCGCGACGTCGAGATCGGGCCAGCCGCGGGCGCGGAAATTGGTGTCGAAGGCAAACCGCGCCCCGCGCTCGCGCGCGCGTTCGAGTGCCGCGAACAGCCGCGCCCGGCCCTCCGCGCCGTAAAGCGAGAGCGTGATCGCCGAGAGATAGACCACGTCATAGCCCGCCAGCGAATCCAGAATCTCCGGCGTCTCGCGGCAAATCCATCAGGCTGCGCGCCGCGGCGCTGTCGCGCCAGTGAAAGAACCGGCGCTCGCCCTTGTCGTCGGTCTGGATCATGTAGAGGCCCGGCAGCTTGCCCGGCAGCCGCGCCACCCGCCTGGTCCCGACGCCCTCCGCCGCCCAGCCGGCGATCATCTCGTCGCTGAGGCTATCGTCGCCGAGCGCGGTGATGTAATCGACGCCGACGCCGAGCCGGGCGAGATAGACGGCGGTGTTGAGCGTGTCGCCGCCATAGCCGCGCGAAAACAGGCCGGCTCGTCCTGGGCCTGCTTCAGCTCGATCATGCATTCGCCGATGCAGGCTACCTTGCTCATGACCGCATCCGCGCGAGAAGCGTGACGTCACGTCAGCCTGCGAACTTGCCGCCGAGTTCATCCTCGATGTGAATCCGGATGATGTCGTCGAACGTCTTCTCGGCGGTGGTGAAGCCGAGCTTGAGCGCGCGGTCGGTGACGAAATCGCGCGGCCAGCCGGAGACGATGCCGATGATGGTCGGATCGGGCACCCGCTTGATGCGCGCGGTGACGTTCTTGCCGGCGACGCGGTCGAGCGCTGCGATCTGTTCGCCGACGGTCACCGACATGCCGGGCATGCTGAGATTGCGCCGCGGCCCCATCGCGTTGAGGTCCATGGTGCCGGCATGGACCAGAAAGCCGACCGCCGATTTCGGCGAGGCGTGCCAGTGCCGCACGTCCTCGGAGACCGGCAGCACCGCCTCCTCGCCCGCCAGCGGCTCGCGGATGATGTTGGAGAAGAAGCCGGAAGCCGCCTTGTTCGGCTTGCCCGGCCGCACGCAGATCGTCGGCAGGCGGATGCTGATGCCGTCGAGCAGGCCCTTGCGGGTGTAGTCGTTGATCAGGAGTTCGCAGATCGATTTCTGCGTGCCGTAGCTCGTCAGCGGCGTATGGAAGAATTCGTCGCCGATCTTTTCCGGGAACGGCGCGCCGAACACCGCGATCGAGGACGTGAACACCAGCCGCGGCTTGTAGCCGCCGCCGGCGTGGCGGATGGCGTCGATCAGGTGGCGGGTGCCGTCGAGATTGATCCGGTAGCCCTTGTCGAACTCGGCCTCGGCCTCGCCGGAGACGATCGCGGCGAGATGAAAGATCACCTCCGGCCGGTGCGGCGATCAGCGGTTCCGCCGCGCCGGCATCGGCAAAATCGGAGGCCACGACGCTGATCGGGATCGAGGCATTGGCGGGCTTGGTGGGCGCCACCACGTCCTGCAGCGTCATGCGGGTGATGTCGTGCTTGCCGAGGCGGCCGTCGCGCAGCAGCCGTTCGGTCAGCTTGCGGCCGACCATGCCGGCGGCGCCGAGAATCAGAATGTGCAAGACCCGTCTCCTTTTTGAACTCGTTGTTATCAGACGCGGGCCTGCGCGCTTACTCTTTCACGGCTCCCGTCATGGCCGACACATAATGCTCGACGAAGAAGGCGTAAAGGATAACCAGCGGCAGCGAGCCCGCCAGCGCGCCCGCCATCAGCGAGCCCCAGCGATAGATATCGCCGTCGACGAACTCGTTGACGATCGCGACCGGCACCGTCTTGTTGGAGGTCGATTGCAGGAAGGTCAGCGCGTAGATGAACTCGTTCCAGCACAGCGTGAAGCAGAAGATGAAGGCCGAGATCAGGCCCGGGATCGCCAGCGGCAGCACGATCTTGATCAGGATCTGCCAGCGGCTGGCGCCGTCGATCAGCGCGCATTCTTCCAGCTCGAACGGGATGGTCTTGAAGTAACCCATCAACAGCCAGGTCGAGAACGGGATCAGGATGGTCGGATAGGTCAGGATCAGCGCCATCGGCGAGTCGAACAGGCCGTACTGGAACACGACGGTCGCGAGCGGAATGAACAGGATCGACGGCGGCACCAGATAGGACAGGAAGATCAGTCCGCCGACCCACTGCGCGCCGCGATAGCGCAGCCGCACGATCGCGTAGGCCGCCAGCACGCTGGCGATGATCGACAGGATGGTGGCGCAGACCGCCACATACATCGTGTTCCACAGCCACCGCGGATAGTAGCTTTCGAACAACAGCTTGTGGATGTGCTTGAAGGTCGGATTCCAGGTCCAGAACGGATTGAACTTGTCGAGATCGAGCAGTTGCTCGTCCGGTTTGATCGCCGTCAGCCCCATCCAGTAGAACGGAAACAGCAGCACGAACACGATGATCGCCAGCGGCAAATACAGCGTCACCATCCGGCGCGGCACCGACTGCAGATAGCTCATGCCCTCGCTGTGATCGTCCTTGGCGACCGTCGGCGAGGTTCCGGAAAGTACGGCCTTGAGATCGATCCGCGAGGTCGGGAGATCAGTCATTGTTCTCACCCTGCTGCCACTTGCGACGCTGCAGCCCGAACCATGAAACCATGATCGCGGCGAGCAGGAACGGAATCATCGCGCTGGAGATCGCAGCACCCTCGCCGAGCTGGCCGGCGATGATGGCGCGCTGATACGACAAGGTCGCCATCAGATGCGTGGCGTTGACCGGACCACCCCGCGTCATCGCCCAGATCAGCTGGAAGTCGGTGAAGGTGAACAGCACCGAGAACGTCATCACGACCGCGATGATCGGCGTCAGCAGCGGATAGGTGATGTAGCGGAACATCTCCCACTTGCTGGCGCCATCGAGCGTCGCGGCCTCGTAGAGCGAGGGCTGCACCGTCTGCAGGCCGGCCAGCAGCGTGATCGCGACGAAGGGAACGCCGCGCCAGATATTGGCGAAGATCACGCATGATCCGCGCCCAGGTGACATCGCCGAGGAAATTGATGTTCTGGGTGATCAATCCCATCTGCTTCAGCGACCAGGAGATGATCGAGAACTGCGAATCGAAGATCCACCAGAACGCCAGCGCCGACAGCACGGTCGGCACGATGAAGGGGATCAGCACCAGCGCCCGCAGCATCGCCTTGAACGGCATGTTCTCGTTCAACAGCAGCGCGAGATAGAGACCGATCGCGAATTTGATGGCGCTCGCGACGGAGGTGTAGAGCAGCGTATTGAACACCGACAGCCAGAAGATGCTGTCGCCCCACAGCCATTCATAGTTCTCGATGCCGATGAATTCGCCGGGCCGTCCGATCTTGGCGTCGGTGAACGAAATCCAGATGCCGAGGCCGAGCGGATAAGCGAGAAAGAAGATCAGGAACGCCATCGCCGGCAGCATGAACCAGAAGCCGAGCCAGTTCCGGTTGGTCTTGACCTGATCCCACGAGGTGGCCTCGCGGATCGGCGGCCGTGCCGCCCGGGGTTGCAGTGCGATGTCAGCCATGGGCGAAATCCTGCAAATTCATGAGCGGCGCTGCTGCCGTATCGATATCGGAGTGAGGCGGGCCGCAATCGCTTGCGGCCCGCCCCGTTTTGCTTAGCGATAGATGCGCTTCAACTGCCGTTCGGTCACCGCGATGGCGCCCTTGGCGTCGTCGCGTCCGCTGCAGTAGTTGGCGAACATGTCGACCACCAGGAAGTCGGCGATCGCCGTCGCCGCCTTCTCGCCGGGCGTGCCGATGCCGGAAGCCGGCAGCGCGCGCTTGCTGGCCTGGGCGAACACGGCGTTCTTCGGGTCGGCCGTCCACACCGGCGAGTTATCGTAGGCGTTGAGCGTGTGGGTGAGATAACCCCGCGCACCCGTCAACCACTTGTCGTAGTTTTCCTTCTCCAGCATGAAGGCGACGAAGGCCTTCGCGGCGTTCGGCGACTTGGTGAAGTTGAACGCCAGGATCGGAACCGCGAGCTGCAGTTCGGTCGGCTTGCCGATCGGCCCGACCGGCCAAAGCGCGTGATAGGTATCCTCGGCGAGTTCCTTCTTGGTCGGATCGTCCTTGGCGGCAACATAGATCGAGATGCCGTTGGCGGTGCAATAGAGTTCGCCCGCGAGGAACGCCTTGTTGTTGGAGGAGTCGTTCCAGGATGCGACACCGGGAATGAACGTGTCCGACAGCGCCTTGGCATATTCCAGCGCCTTGACGGTCTCCGGCGAGTTGATGATGACCTTGTTGTCCTTGTCGACCGTGTACGCGCCGTGGCCCCAGAGCACCCAGTGCAGCCAGCCATTGGCGTCGCCGGTGGCGTGACCGAGCGGGAAGCCGGCCGGGGTGTCGTTCTTCTTGAGCGCCTTGCACATTTCAAGGAAGCCCGGAAAATCCTTCGGGAATTCGCTGAAACCGGCCTTGTCCACCGCCGATTTGCGGTAGGTCATGTAGCCGCCGATGGTCGCGACGGGAATGCCGAGCCAGTCATTGCCCTGCTTGCAGGTAATCTCTGCCGCCGTGGTCCATCCGCCGTACTTCTTGCCGAGATAGTCGGCGACGTCGTTCATCTTCAGCACTTTGGTCGGGAACAGCTGCGGCAGCGTATGCAGGCCCCAGGCGAGATCGAGGCCCGAACCGGTATTGGCGGCGACGGACGCCTTCGGCTGCACGTCCTCGAAGGACTCGCTGAACACGTTCATTTCGGTACCGGTCGCGGTCTTGAATGCGGCGACCATGGCGTTGAACGCGTCATCTTCCGCCGGCACGAAGCGCTTCCAGCGCATCACGGTGAGCTTGGCGCCCTTCTCGGCCTTCCACGGCGCCGATTGCGCCCAGGCCTTGGCGAAATCGAGCAACGCCGGTCCGGTCAGCGCGCCGGCCGCCGCCAGCGCGGTGCCGCCCTGAAGCAGAGAGCGGCGGGTAAAGTCGTGCATGGTCCATCCTCCCGTTGATTTATGATTTTGATTTATTTTTTTACGCGTTCAGTCGTTTCCCGGTCGTCTCGTCGAACAGATGCACGAGCGCCGGATCTGGCTTCAGCCGGATCTTGTCGCCCGGATTGAATTGATGACGTTCGCGGAACACGGCGACGACCTGCTCGCCGCCGAGCTTGGCGAACACCTGCGTTTCCGAACCGGTCGGCTCGACCACGATGATCTCGGCTTCGGCGCCGTCATCGGCGATGGTGAAATGTTCGGGACGCACGCCATAGACCGCGGGCTGCCCTTCCGAATTGGCCGGCGCCGATGCCAGCGGCAGCTTGACGCCGTTCGGGCCCTCGAAGCCGGCGCTGCCGTTCGACTTGACCTTGCCCTTGAGGAAGTTCATCGCCGGCGAGCCGATGAAGCCCGCCACGAACTGGTTGGCCGGGGTGTCGTAGAGTTCGAGCGGGGTGCCCATCTGCTCGACGATGCCGTCATGCATCACCACGATCTTGTCGGCCATGGTCATGGCTTCGATCTGGTCGTGGGTGACGTAGACCGTCGTGGTCTTCAGCCGCTGATGCAGTTCCTTGATTTCGGTGCGCATCGCGACGCGCAGCTTGGCGTCGAGGTTGGACAAGCGGCTCGTCGAACAGGAACACCTGCGGATCGCGCACGATGGCGCGGCCCATGGCGACGCGCTGGCGCTGGCCGCCGGACAATTGCCGTGGATAGCGCTCGAGCAGCGGCGTCAGCGCCAGGATTTCCGCGGCGCGATTGACGCCTTTCGAAATTTCATCGGAACTCGCGCCGCGCAGCTTGAGCGAGAAGCCCATATTGTCGGCGACCGTCATATGCGGATAGAGCGCGTAGTTCTGGAACACCATCGCAATGTCGCGCTCTTTCGGCTGGACATTGTTGACGACGCGATCACCGATCGAAATCGTTCCCGAGGTGATGTTTTCGAGGCCGGCGAGCATCCGCAACAAGGTCGACTTGCCGCAGCCGGAGGGGCCGACGAGCACGACGAACTCGCCATCCTCGATCGGAATCGACACGCCGTGCAAAACTTCAAAATTGCCGAACGACTTTCGCACGTCGCGAATCTGTACCGACGACATCGTCTCTCCCCTCATTTTTCTGTTTTGTGGCGCCGCAGATCGAACGGCGACGCCCTGCTGTTCTTTTCGACTCTAATGCCGGAAGCCGAATTCAACCGTCATCATCATCCGCAGTTTCGCGGTTTTTAGCAATCCGATGGTAGCGCTGTCAATAATTGTTCAAACGTCTAATCCGTTGTGATATGAGCGCAAGATGGGACGAAAACAGACAAAGTCTGGCAAAATCCGCCTCACCGAGGTCGCCAAGCTCGCCGGCGTCAGCCCGATCACGGCATCGCGTTTTTTCAGGAACCCCGAAGCGCTGTCGTTGAGCAAACGCGAACGCGTCGACAGCGCCGTGAAGGAACTGGGCTACGTGCCCAATCTCGCCGCGCGCGCGCTGGCCTCGCACCGCACCGAAGTCATCGGCGTCGTGATCCCTTCCCTCACCAACAACGTGTTCGCCGACGTGTTGCGCGGCATCTACGATTCTTCCGAAGGCAGCCGCTACACCATCCAGCTTGCCAATACCCGCTACAGCATCCTGCAGGAAGAAAAGCTGCTGCGGCTGTTTCGGGCGCAGAAGCCCGCAGGATTGATCGTCACCGGCATCAACCAGACCGCGGAATCGCGCACCATCCTGGAATCCATGAATTGCCCGGTCACGCAGATCATGGAGATCGGCGACAGTCCGGTCGACATGATGGTCGGCTTTTCGCATTACGACGCGGCTTTTGCGGCGATTTCGCACATCCTCGAACAGGGATGCCGCCGCATCGGATTTCTCGGCGCGCGAATGGATCCTCGCGTGCAGCGGCGGTTCGAAGGGTATCGTGATGCCATGAAAGCCGCGTCGCTGTTCGATCCGACACTCGTCGTTACCACGTCGGTGCCGACCACCGTGACGCTCGGCAGGACCCTGTTCGCCGACCTGCTTGCGCAAGCGCCCGACATCGATGCGGTATTCTGCGTCAATGACGACCTTGCGCTTGGAGCGCTGTTCGAATGCCAGCGCCGGCAGATCGCCGTCCCCCGCGATCTGGCTATTGTCGGCTTCAACGACCTGGAATTCACGGCTTCCGCGGTGCCCTCGCTCTCCAGCGTGCGCACCAACCGCTATGAGATGGGCCGGCACGCCGTCACCATGGTGATCGACGCGATCGAGGGCCGTCGCCCGCAGGAGCCAATTATCGACCTTGGCTTTCAGTTGATGGTCCGCGAAAGCTCGATGCCGGAAAGCACGTGATATCGCGATCTCTGGATGCGATCGCGTGCAGCCAGAAAATGGTAGCGCTATCTTTTGAGCCGAATTAGGATCGGATCGCTCAAACGGAAAAGGCAAGCGCGTTGCAGCGGATGATATTTTCGGCATGGTGCATCGCTGCCGTGATTTAAGCCGTCCACGAGTTTGCAGTGCGGGAGGAACCCATGAAAAACAACGACAACAAGACTGCCACCAATGGCAAGGGCCGGAGGCTACGTTCCCTCGAATGGTTCGATAACCCGCACAATCCGGGAATGACCGCGCTCTATCTCGAGCGCTACCTGAACTACGGCCTGACCCGGGCGGAATTGCAATCCGGCAAGCCGATCATCGGCATCGCCCAGACCGGCAACGACCTCTCCCCCTGCAATCGCCACCATCTCGAACTGGCGCACCGGGTGCGCGAGGGTATTCGCGAGGCCGGCGGCATTGCGATGGAATTCCCGACGCATCCGATCCAGGAAACCGGCAAGCGGCCGACCGCGGCGCTGGACCGCAACCTCGCCTATCTCGGCCTGGTCGAAATCCTGTTCGGCTATCCGCTCGATGGCGTGGTGCTGACCACCGGCTGCGACAAGACCACGCCGGCCTGCCTGATGGCGGCGGCGACCGTCAATCTGCCCGCGATCGTGCTTTCCGGTGGCCCGATGCTCAATGGCTGGTTCAACGGTGAGCGCACCGGATCAGGCACCATCGTCTGGAAGCAACGCGAACGGCTTGCCGCCGGCGAGATCGACTACAACGAATTCATCGAAATCGTGTCATCCTCGGCCCCCTCGGTCGGCCACTGCAACACCATGGGCACCGCTTCGACCATGAACTCGCTTGCCGAAGCGCTCGGCATGTCGCTGCCGGGATGCGCAGCGATCCCGGCGCCCTACCGCGAACGCGGCCAGATCGCCTATGAAACCGGAAAGCGCATCGTCGAGATGGTATGGGAGGACCTCAAGCCGTCCGACATCCTGACCCGCAAGGCGTTCGAGAACTGCATCGCGGTGAATTCGGCGATCGGCGGCTCGACCAATGCGCCGATCCACATCAACGCGCTGGCGCGGCATATCGGCGTCGAGCTTTCGATCGACGACTGGCAGAAGTACGGCCACGACGTTCCGCTGCTGGTGAACATGCAGCCGGCCGGCTTCTATCTCGGCGAGGAATATCATCGCGCCGGCGGCGTGCCGGCGGTGGTGCGCGAATTGATGGCGCACAAGCGCATCCATGAGGACGCCGTGACGGTCAACGGCCGCACCATGGGCGAGAACTGCCGCGAGGCCCCGAAACCCGACGGCGACGTGATCTGGAGCTACGACAAGCCGCTGGTGAAGGACGCCGGCTTCCTGGTGCTGCGCGGCAATTTGTTCGATTCCGCGATCATGAAGACCAGCGTGATTTCAAAGGAATTCCGCGACCGCTATTTGATCAATCCCAAAGACCTGAATGCGTTCGAGGGCCGCGCCATCGTGTTCGAGGGGCCTGAAGATTATCACCACCGCATCGACGATCCCTCGCTCAATATCGACGAACACTGCGTGCTGTTCATCCGCGGCGCCGGGCCGATCGGCTATCCCGGCGGCGCCGAGGTCGTCAACATGCAGCCGCCGGCGGCGCTGATCAAACGCGGCATCCTCTCCCTGCCCTGCATCGGCGACGGAAGACAGTCCGGTACCTCGGGCTCGCCCTCGATCCTCAACGCCTCGCCGGAAGCCGCCGCCGACGGCGGGCTGGCGATCTTGAGGACCGGCGACAAGGTTCGCATCGACCTCAACACCGGCGACGCCAACATCCTGATCACGAGCGATGAATTGAAGAAGCGTCGCGCCGAGCTGAAGGACAAGGGCGGCTTCCCCTACCCGGCCAACCAGACCCCGTGGCAGGAACTCTATCGCTCGACCGTCGGCCAGCAGGCCACCGGCGCCTGCATGGAACTCGCCACGCGCTATCAGAACATTGCGGGCACGGTCGGCGTGGCGCGGGATAATCACTAGCCAATCGGACTGTCATTGCCGGGCTTGACCCGGCAATCCATCCTCTTGCGAAGAAAATGGATACGCGGGTCAAGCCCGCGTATGACACCGAGAAAGAAACCAAAATCGCTCAAGGACCAAAACCATGTCAGACCGCCTGAAAGGCAAGCGCGCCTTCGTCACCGCCGCCGCCGTCGGAATCGGCCGCGCCTGCGCCATCGCCTTTGCGCGTGAAGGCGCAACGGTGTTCGCCACCGATATCGACGAAGCCAAGCTTGCCGCCCTCAAGAGCGAGGGCATTGCGGAAGTGGCCAGGCTCGATGTCCGTGACAGCGCAGCCGTCGCCGCCGTGGCCCAGCGCGCCGGCCAGACCAACATCCTGCTCAACGCGGCGGGTTTCGTGCATCACGGCACCGTGCTGGATTGCTCCGACGAAGACTTTGATTTTTCCTTCGACCTCAACGTCAAGTCGATGCATCGCACGATCCGCGCGTTCCTGCCCGGCATGCTGGAACAAGGCCGCGGCGCGATCGTCAACATTTCCTCGGCCGCGGGCGTGTTTAAGGCTGCGCCAAACCGCTACATCTACGGTGCGACCAAGGCTGCCGTCGCCGCGCTGACGCGTTCGGTCGCCACCGACTTCATCAGCAAGGGCGTGCGCTGCAACTGCATCTGCCCCGGCACGGTCGAAACCCCGTCCATGCTTGATCGCGCCGCCGCAGCAGGACCCAACGGACGCGAGATGTTCATCGCGCGGCAGCCGATGGGACGGCTCGGCACCGCCGAGGAGATCGCCTCGCTCGCCGTCTATCTCGCCAGCGATGAAAGCGCGTTCACGACAGGCGTCGCGCACGTCATCGACGGCGGCTGGACGCTGTAACTGCGACCCTCATCCTGAGGAGCCGCGTAGCGGCGTCTCGAAGGATGGGGGCCCGTCTGTGGCCTCATGGTTCGAGACCCGCAAGAGCGCTCCTCACCATGAGGAACATCGAGTGAAAGGAAATCTGCGATGAACAAGATCGACCTGAACGGCCGCAGCGCCGTCGTCACCGGCGGCGCGCAGGGTTTTGGCCGCGCGATTACCGAACGCTTCGTCGCATCAGGCGCCAAGGTCGCGATCTGGGACCATGACCTGCCGTTCGCGGAAAAGACGGCGAAGGAAATCGGCCCGGCGGTATCGGCCTTCAAGGTCGACGTGTCGGATCTCGCCGCGGTCGAGAAGACGCGTGACGAGACGCTGAAGGCGCTCGGCAAGATCGACATCCTCGTCAACAATGCCGGCATCGCCGGCGTCAATAAACCGGTGTGGGAAACCGACCTCGACGAATGGCGCAAGGTGCTGCGCATCAATCTCGACGGCCCCTTCATCTGCTGCAAGGCGGTGGTGCCGGCGATGCTGCAGCAAAAATACGGCCGCATCGTCAACATCGCTTCCATCGCCGGCAAGGAAGGCAACCCCAACGCCGCGCACTACTCGGCCTCGAAGGCCGGCCTGATCGCGCTGACCAAGTCGCTCGGCAAGGAGCTCGCGCAGCACGACATTCTCGTCAACGCGGTGACACCGGCCGCGGCAAAGACTGCGATCTTCGACCAGATGACGCAGCAGCATATCGACTTCATGCTATCGAAAATTCCGAAGGCACGTTTCGTCCTCGTCGAAGAACTCGCAGCGATGGTGGCGTGGTTGGCGTCGGAGGACTGCGCGTTCTCGACCGGTGCCGTGTTCGACATTTCCGGCGGCCGCGCGACCTATTGAGATGGCCATGATCCGGGAAGGCGGATGTTTCTGCGGCGCGGTCCGGTTCAAGACCGAGGGCGAACCGGTAAACGTCCGTATCTGCCATTGCCGCAACTGCCAGAAGGCGATGGGTTCGCCGTTCTTTGCCCGCGCGCTGTTCGACCAGCGGGCGCTTATCGTCGAGGGCGACACCGCGCGCTATCCGTCCTCGGAGGCGCTCGACCGGGTGTTCTGCAAGGTTTGCGGGACACGGCTGTTTTCCCGGCGCACCAACGGTACCGTGGTCGGCGTCGCGCTGGCCGCCTTCGACGACCGCAACGCCTTTGCGCCGACCGAGCACATTTGGGTCTCGGAAAAGATGGACTGGGTGCGGCTGGATGACGGTTTACCGCAATATCAGGAGACGGTTCCCCAGTGACCCGGGCGTGCTAGGTTGGCGGCCTTGATGCAAAAACCGGGACGGACCGCTTGAATTTCTCATTGTACGATATTTCGGTCTGGATTCTCCCCCTCCTCATCGCCATCACCTTTCACGAGGCCGCGCACGCCTTTGTGGCACACAAGCTTGGCGACGATACTGCCTGGCAGCTTGGCCGGGTCAGCTTCAATCCGCTCAAGCATATCGATCCGTTCGGAACCTTGATTCTGCCGGGGATGCTGCTGATCGCGCACTCGCCGTTCCTGTTCGGCTACGCCAAGCCGGTTCCAGTAAATTTTGGGAAACTGAACCGTCCCCGGCTCGGCATGGTCTGGGTGGCGCTGGCCGGACCCGCTATTAATATCGTCCTGGCGACGCTCGTGGCGCTTGCCTTCCATGCGCTACCCCTGGTGCCGGCGGACGCCGCCAAATGGACGGCCGACAACCTCAAAAATGCTTTCCTGATCAATATCGTGCTGGCGATCTTCAACATGATGCCGATCCCGCCGCTGGACGGTGGACGGGTCGCGGTCGGTCTGCTGCCGCGGGTGCTGGGCTACCCGCTGTCGCGGCTGGAACCCTACGGCATGCTGATCCTGCTCGGCCTTTTGATCCTGCTCCCGGTGCTCGGCGCGCAGCTTGGCCTAAATCTTGATGTTATTTCGTCGATACTTCGCACATTGACCGGATATGTGATCAGCGCACTTCTCTTCATCACCGGCAACGCTTAAACTTCAAATAGAAGCGGCACACAGGGAAGAACCGACTCCGCACCATGCCGACAAAAGCTGCCGATATGTTGATTGCACGACGCGCCGATACGCGCGCCAGGGCAGATTTTGCAACATGGAAAATGCTTGCCAAACTCAACGGCTTCTCCGCCCTGCCCGCCGAGGCCCAGAGCTTTCTGGAAGGCTACCGGCAGTTGCTGGCGAGGATGACCGAAGCGGACGCCTCCGAGGCCACCATCCAGCTCATGTACAAGAGCTATTATGCCGAGATGGGCGGCTCCGGAGCGCCGCCGGAAATTCCGTCGCGCGCGAGCGAGCCGGCCACCGATACCGGCAACGTCACCGCATTCCGCCGGCCGCCCCCACGGCCCAAAGCTGCCGCATCCGGACCCGGCCCGGTCGCAAAACCAAGGCTTCCGGTGGCGCTGATCTTTGCGTGCCTCGCCGTGGTCTATGTCGGCATCCGCTATTACTGGCGCTGACGCGCATTTTCTCACATTGCCAAGCCCCTTTCCCGCGAATTCGCCGCACGGCGGAATATTCGGCAATGACGACATTTGATCGCAGCGGCTAGGCGATTGAATGAAGGCCAGACATAATGGCCCCGTTGTTCCAACAAACGTTCAAAGAGATATTTCTGGAGGATAGATGAAGCGATCCATTGCAGCCTTGGTCATGACCACGAGCCTGGTGCTTGCCACCGGCGCATTTGCGCAAACGCTCGACAAGGTCGTCAAGGTGGGAAGTCTCGGCGACCAATCCGGCCTTTACGCCGATATCGGCGGTCCCGGCTCGACCGTCGCCGCGCAGATGGCGGTCGAGGATTCCGGCCTGCTCGCCAAGGGCTGGAAGATCGACGTGATCGCAGCCGATCACCAGAACAAGCCCGACGTCGGCACCAATATCGGCAAGCAGTGGATCGACGTCGAGAAGGTCGACGTGTTCGTCGACCTCGCGAGCTCCGGTGTCGGCCTGGCCATTGCCAACCTCGCCAAGGAAAAGAACGTCGTCAATCTGAACTCCGGCTCGGCGTCATCCGATCTCACCGGCGCGCAATGCTCGCCGAACACCATCCATTGGGTCTACGACACCTGGATGCTTGCCAACGGCACCGGCAAGGCGCTGGTGAAATCCGGCGGCGACAGTTGGTTCTTCCTCACCGCCGACTATGCCTTCGGTCATGCGCTCGAACGCGACACGGCTGCGGTCGTGACCGCCAATGGCGGCAAGGTGCTCGGCGGCGTCAAGCATCCGCTCAACAACGCCGACTTCTCTTCCTTCCTGCTGCAGGCGCAAAGCTCGAAGGCCAAGATCATCGGGCTCGCCAATGCCGGCGGCGACACCACCAACGCGATCAAGCAGGCGGCGGAGTTCGGCATCGTCCAGGGCGGCCAAAAGCTCGCGGGCATGCTGATGTTCATCACCGACGTTCATTCGCTCGGGCTGAAGGTCGCGCAGGGCCTGAACTTCACCGAGACCTTCTACTGGGACATGAACGACCAGACCCGCGCCTTCACCAAGCGCTTCAACGAGAAGTTCAAGAAGCAGCCGCCGACCATGGTTCAGGCCGGCGTCTACTCCTCCTTGATCCACTACTTCAAGGCGCTCGAAGCGCTCGGCGGCAATCCGCATGACGGCCGCGCCGTCGTCGCCAAGATGAAGGAACTGCCGACCGACGATCCGCTGTTCGGCAAGGGCTCGGTCCGCGCCGACGGCCGCAAGATCCACCCGGCCTATCTGTTCGAGGTGAAGAAGCCCGCGGATTCCAAGTATCCGTGGGACTATTACAACCTCGTCGCCACCATCCCGGCGGCAGAGGCCTTCATCCCGCTCGAGAAGAGCGTCTGCCCGATGCTGAAGAAAACCTGAGGGACGCGATCCCGGATGACGTCACGAAGCCCTCTCCCGTCGTCGGGAGAGGGCTTTTGCATGTCCTGAACATAAATTATCGAAAACAACCCCATGCACAGTAGAGATGAGTTTGAACTCGCTGCACTTTTCACCGCCGCCTGACCAGGCAAGAGATGCTCAGCCGCCGCAACAGAAACCGATGTGAACACTGCTCTCGTTCAGGCACCTTGCGGACCACACAGTCGAAGCCGACCGTTGCAGGCGCTGCTATCCCGACGGCGATGCTCGAGATCGGATGCAACGAAATCTTGAGATCATCCGCGTCAACGTCCTCGTGTCGTCACCTCGACAATTCCAGCCGTGCTTCCAATCCGCCGCCGTCGCGATTGGCGAGCGTGAGCGTGCCGCGAAGCGCGCTGGCAAGTTGCTGGGCGATGGCCAAGCCAAGCCCGGTGCCGCCGGTTTCGCGATTGCGCGAAGCCTCGACCCGATAGAACGGCAGGAATACCGACTTCAGATGCTCGTCGGGAATACCGGGGCCCCGGTCCGATACGGTGATCGCGACGCGGTTCGACCGTTGCGCATCGATGGCGACTTCGACATCCTCGCCGAATTTCAGCCCGTTATCGATCAAGTTGATCATGATGCGGCGCAAGGCCTGCGGGTGCGTGAGAATGGTCACCCCGCGTTCTCCGGAAAAGCGAAGCGATCTTCCGGCGTCGGAATAGTCGCAGACGAGGCTGTCGATAAGGGCATGCAGGTCGGTCTGGCACCGCTGCTCGCCGAGTTCGTCGCGTCCGCGGGCCAGGGCAAGACCCTGCTGGACGAGCGTCTGCATTTCCTGCAGGTCGCCCTGCAGCTTTTCCTTGGCGTCGCTGTCACCGAGGAAATCAGCGCGCAGCCGCATGCGCGTGATCGGAGTTCTGAAGACGGCGCGCGATTCCCGCCAGAATCTGGATCCGTTCCACAGCCTGCTCGGCAATGCGTCGCTGCATGGCGTTGAATGCGGTGGCGGCGCGCGCCACTTCCTTCGGACCATTCTCCGGGAGCGGCTCACCGCGCAGATCCGAACCCAGGCTGTTGGCCGCGTGCTCGAGGCGCGCCAGCGGTTGCGTCGCGAGCTTCACCGCAACCCAGGTGAAGAACGCGAGAAGACAGAGTTGAACGGCGAGCGCCGCGGGCAACCAGGGCGAAATCACCGTCCGCTGCGCGACGAATTCGAGCATCAGCGGGCTGCCGTCCTTCAGATGAATGAGCAAGCCCAGTCGCCGTCGATTCAGTGGATCGAGGTAGAAGACAGATTTCGCGTCGTGGTCGGCCCCCAGCATGGCCCTCAAACGCGCCAGGTTCTCTTGTCGTCGTTTGGGTGGGGCCGCTTCTATCTCTCCCCCATCTCTGAGAACGTATCGGTATGTAGATCGAGCGAGGCGGTCGAGCCATGCGAGTCTTTCTTCGGGCTCGACCCGGTCGAGGATAGCGACCGCCGTCGCGATCCACCTCATGAAATAGTCATCCGATGACTCGTGGCCGGGGCCGAAGACATTGAGGGCGACCAGACCAAAGGATAGCACATGTGCAGCCAGGAGACCGGCGAACAGGATGATCGCCAGCCGGCGGAACAGTGAGTCCGGCCAAAGACGCGCCGCCATGCGCCGAAAACGGGGGCTCATGACGGCTCGCGCGATGCTTCGACGGCGACATGGGCGGTGGTCGGCGGGCCAATGTCGTCGTACTCCCGCGCCAGGGCAAGACCCTGTTTGACGAGCGTCTGCATTTCCTGCAGGTCGCCCTGCAGCTTTTCCTTGGCGTCGCTGTCACCCAGGAAATCAGCGCGCAGCCGCATGCGCGTGATCGGCGTCTGAAGATCGTGCGAGATCGCCGCCAGAATCTGGACCCGTTCCGCGACCTGCTCGGCAATGCGTCGCTGCATGGCGTTGAACGCGGTAGCGGCGCGCGCCACTTCCTGCGGACCATCTTCCGGGAGAGGCTCACCGCGCAAATCCGAACCCAGGCTGTTGGCCGCGTGCTCGAGGCGCGCCAGCGGTTGCGTCGCGAGCTTTACGGCAACCCAGACGAAGAATGCGATAATACAGAGTTGAACGGCGAGCGCCGCCGGCAACCATGGCGAAATGCTTGCCCCCTGCCAAAAGATCTCGAGCGTGAGCGGGCTGCCGTCCGTCAGGTGAATGAGTATGCCCCGTCGCAATCGCGTCGGAGGATCGAAGTAGACAAAGTTCGCGTCGTGGGCGGGCCCCAGCACGGCCCGCAAACGCGCGATGTTCGCTTGTAGTCGTTTGGATGATGGCTGCGCTTCTATCTCTCCCCCATCTCCGAGAACGTATCGCCAATGGCGTCGAGAGAGGCGGTCGAGCCAGGCGGGTCTTTCTTCAGGCTCGACGTAGTCGAGGATCGCGACCGCGTCCGCGATGTCCACGGCCGCAAACGTATTCCCCAGTTCGTCTTCGATAGCCATGCGGTCGAAGACAATCAAAACGAAGGCCAGCACATGTGCAGCCACAAGGCCGGAAAACAGGATGATCCCCAGCCGGCCGAACAGGGAGTCCGGCCAAAGACGCGCCGCCATACGCCGAAAACGGGCGCTCACGACGGCTCCTGCAACGTCTCTACAGAGACAGCAAAGACGTAGCCTTCGCTGCGCACCGTCTTGATGTATGACGGCTCCCGCGCGTCATCGCGCAATCGCTGGCGAAGGCGGCTGACAAGAAGGTCTATCGACCGATCGAAGACTTCGGCCTCACGGCCTTGCGTCAGGTTGAGCAGTTGATCGCGATTGAGAACATGTTGGGGGTGATCGAGAAACACGCGCAACAATCGATACTCGGCGCCGCTCAACGAGACCACGGTCCCGTCGGCTTCGACCAGGAAACGCCCGACCGTATCGAGCTTCCATTCGCCGAACCGAAGAAGGCGGGCCTTCTCCGATGCCGCAAGGTTGCGGGGCAGCATCTCGACCCTGCGCAAAACCGAGCGGATTCGTGCAAGCAGTTCGCGCGGGGCAAACGGCTTCGTGAGATAGTCGTCCGCCCCCATCTCAAGGCCGACGATGCGGTCTGCTTCATCGCCCCGCGCCGTCAGCATCAGGATCGGAATGTCATAGGGTTGATTGGCGCGCAAGTTGCGGCAGAGCGTAAGGCCGTCGTCCCCCGGCAGCATGAGGTCGAGTACGATCAGATCGATCCGGTGGTCTGCGAGAGCCTCGCGCATCTGCCGGCCGTTGGCCACCGTCGTGACCCGATAGCCGTTGCCGACAAAGTATCGGTCCAAAAGCTCGCGCAAACCCAGGTCATCGTCGACGACGAGAATGTGGTCCGGACTGCCCATACACGCCAGAGTACCCAACCGCCGGGACCAGTGACATCCCATTTTGTAACGTAATGTATCTTCCTGCCGCCCCGACATAGAAAATTTCAAAACCGGCACACGCGGAAATTCGCAGGATACATCGGACACTTCCAGTGATGCTGGCGATGTCGACGGACCGGGACAAGGACATGCTCGCGCTGCCGGCCGAGGCCAAATCGGGCGGGCTGAACATGCTGTCCGCGCCGCCTTCGGCCGAACGGAACGGCTAGTTGAATACGTGAGACGGTGTCCGCACCGGGACGGCGTTTATTTCCGGATTGGGGAGAATGAGTTGTGAGAATGTCGTCAAGCCTTGTCGCGCCCTCAGCTGTCGCGATCCTGTCAACTTCGTTGTTGTGCGGCCTAAGCGGCACGGCAGCCTCGCAAACCACGCCAAGCTCCACCCTTCCCAGCGTCACGGTCACGGCGCCGGAGCAAAGGGCGAGGCCGCCACAGAGGCAAGAGCGGACGGCAAACACCGGTGCAGCTCTCCGGAGAGGGCCGGCCACCCGGACGGCGGCTCAAACAGCGGGAGGGACGCCGTCGGCTGCGCGCGGGCCTGTCATGGTGAAGCTTGCTAGGCTCGAAAGAGAGGCCAGCAGTTGCAACGATGGTTGCGAAACAAGCTTCAAACGCGGCAAGGACCCTTGGGTTGGATGCAGCGAATTGGTGGGATACAACTCAGTTTTCTCAGGAACCTGCAAAGACACACTCACTCACAGGGACTACGCGCAATGCGTGGAAACCAAGATGTTCCTGGGCTGGGACCGAAATCGATCCTGGTGGTATTGCAACGGCATGCTGGCTGGGGGGAAATTTCGGGCCACCGCAGAGAGTCGAAACAGGTAGCGCATGCGTACCGGGGCTCAATAGCGGACGGCTGAACTCAGCCTGTCATTTGTCTTCACCGGGGACGGCATTGACCTCCGGATTTGGGAGAACGAGTTATGAGAATGTCATCGAGCCTTGTCGCGCCCTCAGCTCTCGCTGTCCTGTCGACCGTGTTGCTGAACGGCACGGCCGCCTCGCAAACCGCAACAAGCCCCGCCAACCAGCTTCCCAGCATCACGGTCCAGGCGCCGAAGCAGGTGGCAAGGCCGCAGCGGCCGGGGGCAGGCGCCGCCGGGGCAAACACGGTTGCAGCGCGCCCGACATCGCCAGCCCCTCCAACGCCACCGACATCAGCTCAAAAGCCGGCGCCCGGTCCTGTGATGGCGAGGATTGCCGCGCTTGAGAAGACCTCCAGCAATTGCACCGACGGCTGTCAGACAAGCTCCAAATACGGCAATCAACCGTGGAACGGATGCTCCACGTCGGGGGACTTGACGTTATCGACAACGTGCAGAAACGCACGCAATTTCAAAACCTACCAGGAGTGCAGGGAGACCGGAATGTTTTTGGCCTGGAGACAATATGAGGTCTGGTGGTATTACAGCAGCCTGCACGCCGCGGGCAAGCTTTCCGGGGAGAAGCTTCAGGTCGCCGACCTCAAGCGATCAGGACGTCGCTAGTCCATACCGGTGCCGATACCGAGCCTCGAAAACTCACATCCGATGGCCAGCCAAGTTGGTCTGGAAGAGCAATCGTGCGGAGATGAATCGGGCTTAAAAGGACTTGCGCAATGTGGTTGGCTCGTCGAAGTACGCTTGGCTGAACGGGAAGCTGATCCCAGATTCTTTGCGGTTGGAACGCTCGAGGCAGGTGACGCGGAAGAGGCTGTCCTGCGCTATCCGGGTATCGTTCGGGAAGACAAGAGGACCGCCTTGCGCCCCCTTTCCGACAAGGAGATCGCGTGCCTCAGGCTGAGAAAGGATGGTGTGAGGCCGTATATTGTGGACCCGTCTCGCGCATGATGCAGCCAGCCCCGTAGCCCGGGCGAGCGAAGCGACCCCGGGGAAACAGAGGCAACAACAAACGGCTATAGTATTTGGCTGGCACCGCCCCGGATATCGCTTCGCTCATCCGGGCTACAGCTGCTCAGGACGACGCGCGTCCGTCAGCCCTTGGTCTTTACTCGGAAGATCACCGGCAATGTAAACGTCAAGCCTTCGTCGGCGATGACGGGCGGCGGCATCGGCACCGGATCGGAGCGCCGCACCATCGCCAGCGCCGCCTCGTCGAAGGCGGTATCGCCCGAGCCCTTTTCGATATCGGTCGAGAGCACGTGGCCCATGCGGTCGAGCGTGAAGCGAATCTGGATTTCGGCGGATTTCTGCTGCCGTTCCTTTGGATAGCGCTTGTGCTTGTCGAGATGCGCGACCAGCTCCTTCTGCCAGGTTACGCGGGCACGCCGTACGCTCTCGCCGGTGCCGATGACAGGCGCGACCGAACGTGGCCCCTCCGGAATAGCTTCCGAACTCGGCGTCGCGGTGGCTTCGGCGGCAACCGACTCGGTGGAAGCCGAAGTCTGCACCGCTGCGATCTTCGGCTCGTCCTCTTTCGGCTTCTTCGACTCGGTCTCCGTCACCACCCGGTCGGCTTCTTCGGGCTCGGTCGGCTTGTCCTGCGGCAGATCGGTTTCCTTGACCTCGGCCTTCTGTTCGGAAAGCTGAGGCGAAGCGGCGGAGGCATCGGTGTCCGGGCCCGGCGGCAGGTCGGTTACTTCACGACGCACTGACGCCAATTCCAGGCCGACTTCGATCGCGGAAGCCCCCAGCGCATCGTCGGCTTCTTCGGCCTGCAAATGCACAATCGCCAGCGCAGCGCCGGCGACGTGAAGCGCGAGCGCGAGCGCCGCGGCAAAGATCCAGAGCCGTCGGGATGGCTTTTGCTCGTCGAGGCCGGTCAAGGCTTTGCCGGCGCCGCTTGCGCCGCCGCGTCCGGAACGCCTTCGAGCGCCACCAGCTTGAGCTTGGAATAGCCGCCGGCACGCAGGATTTCGAGCACGTCCATCAATTCGCCGTAGGGCACGGCGCGATCCGCGCGCAGGAAGATGTAACGCTCCTTGCTCATGTCGGCCATCGTATCGAGCGAGCGCACCAAGTCGACACGCTTGACCATGTTCTCCCCGATCGCAACCGAGAGGTCCGGCTTGATGCTGACATAGGTCGGCTTATCCGGCTTCTTCTGCGGGGTTGCGGTCGAGGTCGGCAGATCGATCGGCAGGTCGACGGTCGACAGCGGCGCCGCGACCATGAAGATGATCAGCAGGACCAGAATGACGTCGATGAACGGCGTGACGTTGATCTCGTGCGATTCCGCGAAATCGCTGTCGTCATCGACGTCGGTATCTGCGAGTGACGCACCCATCGCCTACTCCGCTGCTCCGCGGCCGCGCTGCCCGCTGCTGACGTGCGTACGATCGAGATCGCGCGACAACAGCCGTCCTGCCGCGCCTGACGCCCGGTTGACCAGTTCGAGGTAGCCCTTGGTGACCCGCGCGAAGTGATTGTAGATGATGACGGCGGGGATCGCCGCGACCAGACCGAAGGCGGTGGCGAGCAGCGCTTCGGCGATGCCGGGCGCCACCACGGCAAGGTTCGTGGTCTGCGATTTCGAAATGCCGATGAAGCTGTTCATGATGCCCCAGACGGTGCCGAACAGTCCGACGAAGGGCGACGTCGCGCCGATGGTCGCCAACAGCCCCATGCCGAGCCGGATCCGCCGCGCCTCGGCGCGCACGATTTCGGCAAAACTGGAAGCGGCGCGCTCCTTGATACCGGCATCGCTCGATATGCCCGCCGACAGCCGCGCCTCGCGCATCGCCGCCGCCAGGAAGGATGCCAGCACGCTGCCCTTGGCGCCCAGCGCGAATTGCGCTTCCGCCAGCGAGCGCGCGTCGGCGATCTTGGCCAGCGCCGAGCGCACCTTTTGCTGAATCACGGTCAGCTCGATCATCTTGGCGATAAAGATGGTCCACGTCACCAGCGACGCAAAGGCAAGGCCGATCATGACCGCCTTGACCACCACGTCGGCCGACTTGAACATCGTCCAGGGCGACAATTCCTTCAGTTCGGCCGTGGCGGCCTTCAGCAATTTGGCTTCACGCTCCGCCGGTGTGACGGCCGCGTCCGGGGCAGCCGCTTGGGGCAGCGCGGCCGGGGGCTGCGATACGGCGGGCGCCTGCTGGGCCATGGGCGCGGACGGCGCTGCAGGGGTCGCATTCTGCTGGGCCGACGAGGGCCCCGCCAGCGACAGCATCGCCAGCGCCGAGATCACCGCAAATGCCGTTACGCGAGAAAGAGACATGTTCATCATACTTCGGCCCAGTAGCGGATCAGGTTGTGATAGATACCGGTCAATTTGACCGTTTCGGGGTCGTCTCGCCCAAGCCGCTCCACCAGGGCCTGGATCGAGGTATCGAGATCGAAGATCAGGCTGCGGGCGTGAGCATCCCGTACCATGCTCTGGAGCCAGAAAAAAGATGCCACCCGCATACCACGTGTGACCGGGGTGACCAGATGCAAACTAGACGCAGGATAAAGCACGAGGTCTCCGGCCGCGAGCTTGATTTCATGTGAGCCATAGAGGTCCTCCACCACCAGTTCGCCGCCGTCGTACTCGTCCGGTTCCGACAGAAACAGCGTCACCGACAGGTCGGTCCGGATCCGCTGGCCGGTGAGACGATCTCCCCTCACCGCGTTGTCGACATGGAGGCCGAAATGGTGCCCGCCGGAGGCCGCGTAGCGATTAAATAGCGGCGGAAAGATCTGCAGCGGGATCGCCGCCGAGATGAATCTCGGGCTGGCGGTCAGCGCCGAAAGCACGCGATGGCCGAGCTTTCGCGCGACCTCGCTGTCCGGCGGAAGCTGCTCGTTGCGCTTGACCATCGCAGATTGTGCACCCGCGGTGGAGCGGCCGTCCTCCCAGTCGGAGGCATCCATGATGCGGCGGAAATCCGCCACATCGTCTTTGCTCAGCACCTCGGGGATGCAAATCAGCATTCCATCTGCATCCCTGGAATTTGTCTAGAACCGTGCCGAGATCACCATGCTCACACTGCGGCCCGGCGCGACGAACACGAACGGGGTCGCGCTCTGGTAAAGCGCGTCGTAGTAGAGCTTGTTGGTGATGTTGGCGACGAACAGTTTTGCCGTCCAGTTCTGGTTGACCTTGGCTTCCACGAAGGTATCGAAGCGCCAGAAGCTCGGGATCGACGTGCCCTGGTTCGCGGCGAGGAACGTTCCGCCGAACATCTCGGAGCGGTACACGGCCTGAGCGCCGATCTCCCAGACATCTGTGAGCTGATACTTGCTCAGCATGCTGAACGACTGATGCGCGACGTTGGCGAGCTTGAGCCCGACATTGGTCGGGAAGAGCAATGGCTGCGGCGAGGGAACCAGCGATTTCGTCACCTCGGACTGCATCAGCACCAGGCCGCCGAACACACTCCATTTGTCGGTGATCTTGCCGCCGACGCCGAGGTCGATGCCCCGGATGCGATAGGCTGCGCCAGCGGTGATGCAGGACACGTTGCCCGACCCCGGAGCCAGGTTGTACGAGCAGCCCGGAATGTTGTTCGCGGCCGCAACGCTGTTCACGTTCTGCGATTCACGGGCGTTTTCCTTCTCGGTCTGGAACAACGCCGCGGTCAGCAGCAGGCGCCGGTCGAACAGCTCCCATTTGGTGCCGATTTCGATCGCCTTGTTCTTCTCGGGTCCGAAGATCTGGTTGGGATTTCCGTTCAGCGCAGGCGCCAGACCACCATATTGCGCGCTGGTGCCATCGAATTCGGCGCCGACCGGGTTCGACGACGTCGCATAAGCAGCATAGACGCTGCCATTCGGCAGCGGCTTCAGCGTCAGGCCGAGGTTGAAGTTCGGCATGCCGTGCTGCTGTTCCTGCGAGTTGAAGACATTGGGCCGGTTGTTCTGCGTTCCGAAGCCGCTCGTCTTGATGTTGTAGTCGTCGTAGCGGATGCCGCCATTGAGGATGACGAAGTCGTTATAGTTCGACGTGTTGATCACATAGGCGCTGGTGGTATCGACCGCGATCTTGGTCGGGAAGGCGGTCCATTGCGGATTGGTGCCAGAGTTGGCAAAGGTGAATTGCGGATAGTAGATGCTGGCTCCGACGATGTTACCGCCGGGATTGCCGCCCGGCAGCGATTCGGAACTAAGGCCCGAGTATCTGTTGATGCTGGCGATCTCGCGCGAAACCTCGACGCCACCCGTCGTCGTATTCTTCCAGCCGCCGATATAGGATTTGTAGATCGCCTCGGTCTGGTTGGCGATGTTCTCGGTGACCTGATAGCGGCTCTGCGGATTGAGGCTGAGCGTCTTGCCATTGTCGACCGGAGCTTCCGGCAGCGTTCCGATGTAGTCGAGCACCGAACGCTGGAATCTGGTCTTGTTGCTCAGCGTCAGATCAGGGGTGATCGATACCTCGCCGCCGACCGTGCCGATGTCCTGCTTGATGCTGTAATAGTCGCGGTTGACGAGGCCGTAGAAATTGTTGCGGCTGACGCCGAAATCAGGATATGGGCCCCCTGCAGTTGTCCTGTATTGGGCAGTAGGCGAGCCGGGGCGATAATACGGCACACCGAAATCAGGCAGTCCATGCAGATTGGTGTGAATGTAGTTCGCGTAGAGCTTCACGGTGTCGAGCGGGGTCCATTTCGCCGCGACGAAGCCGCCGTCGCGATCGTCCTTGACGTAGTCGCGGCCGGCGACGCCTGCGTCCTGGAACAGGCCGCCGGCACGAATTGCCAGCGTCGGGCTGATCACCTGGTTGACGTCGAGCACGACCCGCTTGGTATGGTCGGTGGCGAACGTCGTGTCCATATTGTAGAAGCTCTTCTCGGTCGTCGCCGCCTTGGTGACGATGTTGATCGCGCCGCCGGTGGTGCCGCGGCCTGCAAACGACGAGCCCGGGCCACGCAGGATTTCGACCTGCTCGGTGAAGAAATTTTCTCGAACGCTGACGCCGGCATCACGCATGCCGTCGAGGAAGACGTCGTTGCGGGCGTCGAAACCGCGGATGAAGAAGCGGTCGCCGAAAGCATTGCCGCCTTCGCCGGTGCCGAGCGTCACGCCGGCCGTGTTCAGCACGGCCGATTTCAGCGTGGTCGAATTCTGGTCCGCCAGCACATCCTTGGTCAGCACCGTGATCGATTTCGGCGTGTTGAGGATCGGCTCGGGAAATTTGCCCGATGCCTGCACCCGGGTGGCCATGTAGGGGGCGTTCGGATTGGCGTAGGGATCGCGGTCGGCGGGTAGACCGCCAGCATTGGGGAACGGCACAGCGGCGACCTGCGTCGGCTGCGCGCGACGGGCGGCGCGACGCAGCGCGGTCCGGGCGCGGACCTGATCCGGCGAAGGCCTCGACGCAGCAGGACGCGGGCGAGCGACCGGGGCATCGACCGTCACCGGCGGGAGGTTGGGCTGCTGGGCTTCGGCGCCGGAGAACGATGCGACGGCGATCA
Source organism: uncultured Alphaproteobacteria bacterium (assembly GCA_963816815.1). Lineage (GTDB taxonomy): Bacteria > Pseudomonadota > Alphaproteobacteria > Rhizobiales > Xanthobacteraceae > Bradyrhizobium. The sequence goes on along the minus strand of CAWFMW010000053.1, from coordinate 116,339 downwards.
GGCCTGCGACCGCCGAAACCGTCTTGCCGGAATTGCCTTCAATGACCTGACCGACCGAGTTGATCGCTACTTCCAAACGTAGCGACTTCGGTGCTTTTACTTTGCTCATGCTGCTCGCCCCTGAATAAATCCGGGCTTGCCCGCGTTCTTTGTCGCGCGACAAACCGTCCCATTGCGGTGCTATCGAGCGAAGAAATTCGGGTCAATGCGATTGCAGCAACAACCTCTTTGAATCGAGCGAGTTAAAAGAGATTCTAATCTAGAGTTTGTAACCGTTCTAAAGCTAGACTTATAACCGTTCTAATAATCGTTCTAAACAATACCAAGAGCTACCGTGCAAACACGCACGCTTGCATCGATTAGCCTTGTGATGATTTATCCGTGCTCGGCGCCTTCATCAGTGAAAACAATTCATCGACCGTCGATTGCGCGACCTGGCGGACGCGATCGGTGTTGTCCATGCCGGTGATATTGACTCCGCTCACGACTGCTTTGATCTCATCGCGGAAGTCGGTGAGGAAGCGCAAGGGATCGGGCTGCTCGTTCGCGACGCGCGCAATCAATCCCGTGATCAGAATCTGGCACGCCATCATGCGTCCGTTGAGTTCATCCATCCTTCACCCCCGATTGCTTGCTGCTCGACGCGCGCGATATGGACGACATCGATCCCGCATTCAACCCCGCGCTACAGACGGTCCGGAGATGGAGATCGCAAGCGAGTTGCTGGCGACACCGGCCCTCTACCGGAACGCGCCGTCAAACCTTTCCAATTGTTTAGAATTCTCAAGCCTTAGTGTTTGTACAGATTTCGCGCGAGGACATTATATCCCCAATGCTGGGAACCTCCTTCAAGCCATGAGCATCCATGTCCAGATCACGCGCCATCCGTTGGGTTTTGCTGATCGCAGCGGTCGCTGCGCTGGGCTATCTGGGCTGGCAGCGATTCCATGGCGAGGATCGTCAGGCCCGCGCTGAAGCTGGGAAGCCTGCCCCAGCCCGTCCTGCCGTACCGGTGCGGACTGCCGCGGTCGAAAAGGCGGATTTTCCGGTCTATCTGACCGGACTCGGCACCGTGCAGGGCTTCAATACCGTCGTGGTGCGCACCCGCGTCGACGGCCAGATCAACCGGATCGCGTTCAAGGAAGGTCAGCTCGTCAAGGAAGGCGATACGCTGGTCGAGATCGATCCGCGACCGTTCCAGGCCGCCCTCGACCAGGCCAAGGCCAAGAAGGCCCAGGACGAAGCCAACCTGGCCAACGCCAACCTCGACCTGCAGCGCTATACCAAGCTCGGCGAGTTCGCGACCCGGCAACAGACCGATACGCAGCGCTCCACCGTCGCGCAGTTGACGGCACAGATTCAGGCCGATACGGCGCTAATCGAAAACGCCCAGACCCAGCTCGATTACGCCACCGTCAAGGCGCCGATCTCCGGAATCGTTGGCCTGCGGCAGGTCGATGTCGGCAATATCGTCAACGCCGCGACGCAGACCGGCATCGTAACCATTGCGCAGATCGAGCCGATCACGGTGATCTTCACCGCGCCTGAAGACCAGTTGCCGGATATCAAGGCCGCACTCGCCGCCGGTTCTCCCGAGACGATCGCGCTGTCCACCGACGGCAAGCGGGTGCTTTCGACCGGCAAGCTTTCGCTGATCAACAACCAGGTCGATACGTCGAGTGGCACCGTCAGGCTCAAGGGGGAGTTCGACAACAAGGATCATGCGCTGTGGCCGGGCCAGTCGGTCTCGACCCGGCTGCTGATCGCGACGCTCAAGGACGCGACCATCGTTCCCGACGATGCGGTTCAGCATGGCCCCAATGGCCTTTACGCCTACACGGTCAACAAAGAGAACAAGGCTGACCTCCGCAAGATCAAGGTGACGCGCGCGATCGACGGCCGCTCCGTGGTCGACGAGGGGCTGGCGCCCGGCGAGCAGGTGATCACGGCGGGTCAGTTCAAGGTTCAGCCCGGCACGCTGGTGACGACGGCCGTCGCCAGTTCGGAACAAACTCAGGCCAAGGTTGCCAAGGAATGAGCGAGGGAATCTCGGCGCCCTTCATCCGCTATCCGATCGGCACCTCGCTGATGATGGCCGGCATCCTGTTTGTCGGCCTCGTCGCCTATCCGCTATTGCCGGTGGCGCCGCTGCCGCAGGTCGACTTCCCGACCATCCAGGTCTCCGCCTCCCTGCCCGGCGGCAGCCCGGAGACCATGGCCTCGTCGGTGGCGCAGCCGCTAGAGCGGCAGCTCGCGCAGATTCCCGGCATCGCGCAGATGACCTCGACCAGCTATCTCGGTACCGCCGCGGTCACGATCCAGTTCGATCTCAACCGCTCGATCGATGCCGCCGCCAACGACGTGCAGGCCGCGATCAATGCCGCCGGCGGGCAATTGCCCAAAAACCTGCCCTCGCCGCCGACCTATCGCAAGGTCAACCCGGCGGACTCGCCGATCCTGCTGTTGTCGGCGACGTCGGACACGCTGCCGCTGACCACGGTCAGCGACGCCGTCGACGCCCAGCTCGCGCAGCAAATCAGCCAGATCTCAGGTGTCGCGCAGGTCGTCATCGGCGGGCAACAAAAACCCGCGATCCGCATCCAGATCGATCCGGGCAAGCTCGTCGCCAAGGGCCTGTCGATGGAGGACGTGCGCAGCCAGATTGCGATCACGACCGTCGACAGCCCGAAGGGCAACATCGACGGCGCCACCCGCGCCTACACCATCTACGCCAACGACCAGTTGCTGGATTCCAAGGACTGGAACGACGTCATCATCGCCTACCGCAACGGCGGCCCGTTGCGGATTCGCGATATCGGCAAGGCCGTCACCGGGCCGGAAGACGCCAAACAGGCGGCCTGGGCCAACGGCAAGCGCGGCGTGTTCCTGGTGGTGTTCAAACAGCCCGGCGCCAACGTCATCGAGACCGTCGACAAGATCAAGGCGACGCTGCCACGGCTGGTCGCCGCCATCCCGCCCACGATCAAGATCGAGGTGATCAGCGACCGCACCCAGACCATCCGCGCCGCGGTGGAGGACGTGCAATTCACCCTGCTCCTGACCATCGCGCTGGTCGTGATGGTGATCTTCATCTTCCTGCGCAGCTTCTGGGCCACGGTGATTCCGACCATCACGGTGCCGCTGGCGCTGCTGGGGGCCTGCGCCCTGATGTGGGTGTTCGGCTACACGCTCGACAATCTCTCGCTGATGGCGCTCACCATCGCCGTCGGCTTCGTGGTCGACGACGCCATCGTGATGCTGGAAAACATCACGCGCTATATCGAGGAAGGCGAAAAACCGATGGCGGCGGCCTTCAAGGGCGCCAAGGAAATCGGTTTCACGATCGTGTCGATCAGCGTGTCGCTGGTCGCGGTGCTGATCCCGCTGCTATTGATGGGCGGAATCATCGGCCGCCTGTTCCGCGAATTCGCGGTGACGTTGGCGATGACCATCTTCGTGTCGATGATCGTGTCGTTGACACTGACGCCGATGATGGCCTCACGCTTCCTGCGGGCCCAGCATGAGACGAAACACGGCCGCTTCTATCAATGGAGCGAAAGCGCGTTCGATGCCATGCTTCGCGCCTATGAGCGCGGTCTCGATCTGGCGCTACGCTGGAAGTTCACCACGCTGATGATCTTCTTCGCGACACTCGGATTGTCAGTCTATCTGTTCGTCATCATCCCAAAAGGCTTCTTTCCGCAGCAGGACAACGGCCTGATCACCGCAACCTCGGAAGCCAGCCAGGACATCTCATTTGCCGACATGAAGCGGCATCAGGAAGCGCTCGGCAAGATCGTACAGTCCGATCCAGACGTGGCCTCGGTCGCGATGGCGATCGGCGGCAGCGGGCGCGCCGGCAACAACGGCAATCTCTTCATCACGCTGAAGCCGCGCAACGAGCGCAAGGCAACCGCTCAACAGATCATCACCCGCCTTCGTCCCCAGCTGGAGAAGGTCGAGGGCGCGCGCCTCTATATGCAGGCCGCGCAGGATGTGCGGCTCGGTGGTCGGCCGACACGAACCCAGTTCGAGTTCACGCTGCAGGACGCTAATCTGGCCGAATTGAACGAATGGGCGCCAAAGATCCTGGCGAAGATGCAGACGCTGCCCGAGTTGCGCGACGTCGCCACCGACCAGCAGACCAACGGCACCACGTTGGAGCTCAAGATCAACCGCGACACCGCCTCGCGTTACGGCATTCAGCCGCAGCTAATCGACGACACGCTGTACGACGCCTTTGGCCAGCGCCAGGTCACGCAGTATTTTACCCAGCTCAACACCTACAAGGTGGTGCTCGAAGTGCTGCCGGAACTGCAGGGCAGCCTCGACACGCTGAACAAGATTTACGTGAAGTCGCCGACCACCGGCGACCAGGTGCCGCTCTCGACCTTTGCCACCTGGACCAGCGTGCCGGTGCGGCCGCTGTCGATCAGCCATCAGGGCCAATTCCCGGCCATCACCATCAGCTTCAACCTCGCCCAGGGCGCCGCGCTGGGCCAGGCGACTAACGCGGTGCAAAAGGCGATGGTCGAGCTCGGCGCGCCGACCACGCTCAGTTCCAGCTTCCAGGGCACCGCGCAGGCGTTCCAGCAATCGCTCGGCACCGTGCCGCTGCTGATCCTTGCGGCCCTCGTCGTGGTGTATCTTATCCTCGGCATTCTCTACGAGAGCTACATCCACCCGATCACGATCCTGTCGACGCTGCCGTCCGCCGGCGTCGGCGCGCTTGCGATCCTGATGCTGTTCGGATTCGATTTCAGCCTGATCGCCCTGATCGGCATCGTGCTTCTGATCGGCATCGTCAAGAAGAACGGCATCATGATGGTCGACTTCGCGATCACGGCCGAGCGCGACGAAAACCTCGAGCCTGAAGCGGCGATCCGCAAGGCGGCGCTGTTGCGCTTCCGCCCGATCATGATGACGACGATGGCAGCGATGCTCGGCGGCGTGCCGCTGATGCTGGGCACCGGCACCGGATCGGAAATCCGCCAGCCGCTCGGTTATGCCATGGTCGGCGGCCTGATCGTCAGCCAGGCGCTGACGCTGTTCACGACGCCGGTGGTCTATCTCTATCTCGACCGGCTCTCGAACTGGTTCGCGCGTTGGGGGCGATCGGCGGATTCGGATCACGGGGCGCATCCGGACACGCAGGCCTCGGTCAAGCAGGCGGCCGAATAAGTAAGTGAATTCGTAGGGTGGGCTGAGCGAAGCGAGCCCACCCTACGGCATCGTAGCCCGGGCGAGCGAAGCGACCCCGGGAACGGTGTCCCCGCATATCGCTTTCGCTCATGCGGGCTACAAGCTGTCATCACCCGCGCAGCCGTGCGATGACAGCTTGGACTGGACTCGCTACTGCCTCGCCATCTCCGCAGCCCCTACCCCCTCGCCGTCCAGCTTCTGGTCGTCGTGCATGTCGACCGTCACCTTCAGCAATTGGCCGGTGAATTCGAACGGCGCCTCGTAATGCGAAACCGGGCTGGAACGATCGCGGCCGATGTCGAGGCCGGACCATGAGATGAAATTGTTGAAGGCGAGCTGGGTCTGGATCGCGCCTGCCGGCTCGCCGTCGATCAGCAGCGTATAGGCGGTCACGCCGGTACGGGAGCCCTTGGCCGGCGGCTCCTTGCGGATCAGGCGTTCGACATGCACGCCGAGCCGGTGCGCGCCTGCCGGCACCTTGCGGTTCGACGTCACGATCTCATGGCCGCCGCCGATGTTGAGATCGTGCACCAGCAGGCCGTCCTTGATGTAGAGGCTGTAGCCCGAGGTCGCGTCGCCATGGGCGATCAGCACGCCCTCGGCGCCGTCCTCGCCGATCTCGACATGCGCCTCGATGGTGTAGCTGCGGCTGCGCACGTCGGGTGCGACGTCGGTCGGCACGTGTCCCATGCCGGCGTGAAAGGTGAACTTGTTGCGCGCGCCATGGAAGCGCGCGGCGTTTTCCGCAAAGCGCGGGCCGAAGCGATCGTCGAGCGGCAGCACGTTGTGCTTCTCGGCCTCGCTCCACCACAGCCTGATCATCGCCTCCAGCCGTTCGGGCTCCTGCGCCGCGAGATCGTCGGTTTCCGAAAAATCCTGCGCCAGGTGAAACAGCTCCCATTTGTCGCTCTCGAACGGCGTGCCCGAGGGATGAAAGGACACCGCCTTCCAGCCGTCCTGCCAGATCCCGCGATGCCCGAACATTTCGAAAGTATTGCGGAGAGGATTTTGAAGGCGCGGCGGGATCGGTGATGGAGCGCGCAAAGCTCTCGCCTTCGAGCGGCATCTGCGCGACGCCGCCGATTTCGGCCGGCGGCGCGATGCCGATCAGGTCGAGCAAGGTCGGCGTCAGATCGCAGGCGTGAACGAACTGGTGGCGCACCTCGCCCTTGGCGGCGATCTTCTTCGGCCAATTCATCACGAAGGGATCGCGGATGCCGCCGCCATGGGTGTTCTGCTTGTAGCGGCGCAGCGGCGTGTTCGACGCCATCGCCCAGCCGTGCGGAAAGTTGCTGTGCGAATCCGGCCCGCCGATATCGTCGATACGGCGCAGCTTTTCCGCGATCGGTTCGGGACGGAAATTATACGGCCCCATCGCGTTGACAAAGCCCCACGGCCCACCCTCCTGGCTCGCGCCGTTGTCGGACAAGCACCAGGACCAGCGTGTTGTCGCGGATGCCGGCGGTATCGAGGAAGGCGATCAGCCGCGCCAGATGCCGGTCGGCATGGTCGAGCATGCCGGCGAAGGCCGCCTGCAGCCGGGTGAAGACGCGCTTTTCATCGGCGCTGTACTCGTCCCATGCCTTCACGCCGTCATTGCGTGCGGGCAAGCGGGTTTCCGGTGGCACGATCCCCATCGCCTTCTGCCGCGCCATCCGCTGCTCGCGCTCGACGTCCCAGCCATGGGCGAACATCGCGTCGTAGCTCTTGATGATGTCCATCGGCGCCTGGTGCGGCGCGTGACAGGCGCCGAGCGCGACCCAGGTCAGCCATGGGATATCGGGCCGGTCGGCGGTGTGATCGGCGATGAAGCGGATCGACTGATCGACCAGATCAGACGTGAGGTGATAGCCGTCCGCATGGACGCCGGGCGGATCGATATGGGTGTTGTCGGACACGAGTTCGGGCGCGAACTGGTCGGTCTCGGCATCGAGAAAACCATAGAAGCGATCAAAACCGCGGCCGAGCGGCCAGCCGTCGAACGGGCCGGTGGCGCCGCTTTCGGTCAATGGCGTGACGTGCCATTTGCCGACCATGTAGTTGCGATAGCCGTGCGGCCGCAGCATCTCCGCCAGCGTCCCCGCCTCGCGCGCGATCTTGCCGCGATATCCGGGATAGCCGCTGTCGAAATTGGCAAGGCAGCCGACGCCGACCGAATGATGGTTGCGCCCGGTCAGCAGCGCCGCGCGCGTCGTCGAGCACATCGCGGTGGTATGGAAGCCCGAATAGCGCAGGCCTTCGGCGGCGAGCCTGTCGATGGTCGGCGTTTTGATGGCCGAGCCGTAGCAGCCGAAATCGGAGAATCCGACATCATCGAACAGCACGACCAGGATGTTCGGCGCGCCTTCCGGCGGCTTCGCTGCCTGCGGCCACCACGGCTTTGAGGCGGCTACCGTCTTGCCGATGGTGCCGCCGAACGGTTTTGCGCTGCCTGCCGCCATGCCTTCCTCCCGCTTTTGGATGCGACCCGCGGTTGATCCGCCGGTTCGCCGGGTCACGGCAACGCGCTGCCCGCGCATTGCCACAAACCATAATCCGAATTATGATTATGGTTATTTCGAATGGAGACGCAAGTTCCCGATGCAACGACCGGCTGAACTCGACCTTCCCGGCGTAACTCCGTCGCGGCAGCAGCGCAGCCGCGAGACGACGGCCGCCCTGCTTGAGGCCGGCGCAGAAATGTTGTGCACGCACAGCCTTGCGGAATTGTCGATCGACGCACTGTGCCGGCAGGTCGATGCCACCGTTGGCGCCTTCTACAGCCGCTTCGCAAGTAAAGAGGCCTATTTCAATGCCTTGACGGCGCTTGCCGCTCGCGACGGCGAAAGCAGGCTGTCACGGATGAAGCAGGACAAGCGGCTGACTGAGGCCGATCTCGCCGGGCTCAGCCGCCTCCTCGTCCGCGGCACCATCGGCTGGATGCGAAACCATGAAGGCGTGCTGCGCGCCGCGCTTCAGCACGACGACACACGGCCGGACCGGTGGTCGACGTTCAAGGACCTGGCGCGCGCCAATGTGGCCAATGCCACGCCGATCCTGCTCCGGGTGATGGGCCCGGGTCGCAAGGCGGCGAAAACCCGCGCCATCGCCTTCGGCTTTCAGGTCGTGCTGGGGACGCTGGTCAACGCCATCCTCAACAATCCCGGACCGCTCTCCATTCATGATGGCGAACTGGAGGAACGGCTGGCGAATTGTTTGTTGCTGTTGCTGCAGGTGGAGATGGTTGCGGAAAGCGGTTCACGCAAGCAGAGCAAGCGAATTCGTCGGGTGGGTTAGCCGAAGGCGTAACCCACCATGCTTGCGCGAAACGCGGCGGGTTACGCTCCGCCAACCCGCCCCACGGTCTTCGCGTTTCAAGCCCCGAGATAGGCCTTCTGCACCTGCGGGTCCTGCGCCAGCGCCGCGGCGGTGCCGGACAGCACGCTCTTGCCGACCTGCAGCACGGTCGCGAAGTCGGAGACTTCCAGCGCCAGTTCGATCGACTGTTCGGCGAGCAGGATGGTCAGCCCTTCGCGGTGCAGGCGACCGAACGTCTCGTACATCGACTCGACGACGGCCGGCGCCAGTCCGAGCGACGGCTCGTCCAGCATCAACAGTTTCGGATCGCTCATCAATGCGCGGCCGACCGCCAGCATCTGCCGCTCGCCGCCGGACATGGTGCCGGCGCGCTGGCTGCGCCGCTCCTTCAATTTCGGAAATATCTCGTAGACGCGTTCCAGCAGCGCCGCCGCGCGCGCCTTGTCGCGCAGCGGCGTGGCGCCGAGCAGGAGATTGTTCTCGACGCTCTGCTGCACGAACAGCCGCCAGCCCTCCGGCGACAGCGCAAGGCCCTTGCGCACGATCGCAAACGCGTGCTGGCCGCCGATCTCCTCGCCGCCAAAGCGGATCGATCCCGCATGCACGGGAATGAGACCGGCGATGGCGTTGAGCACCGTGGTCTTGCCGCCGCCATTGGAGCCGAGCAGCGCCACCACGCTGCCCTCAGGCACCTCGAGCGACACGTCGGAGACGCCGATCAGGTCGCCGTAGCGCACCTCGAGATGCTCGATCCTGAGCAAAGGCTCGCTCATGTCGCCGGCCCGCCCATCAGCTCGATCGGCGTATGGCCCGCCGCCGCCTTGGCGGCGCGGGTGCCGAGATAGGCGGCGATGACCGCCGGATTGGCCGTGACCTCGCGCGGGCTGCCGCGGGCGATCTCCTTGCCCTGGTGGAACACCACCACCCGGCTCGCCAGCGACATGATGACTTCCATGATGTGCTCGACGATGACGAGCGTGATGCCGGAGCGATGGATGTCGCGCACCAGATCGATCGCGAGTTTCACCTCCTGCTGGGTGAGGCCGGCCATGGCTTCATCGAGCAGCAGCACCTTGGGTTCGGTGGCGAGCGCGCGCGCGATCTCCAGCCGCTTGCGGCCGGGCGTGCCGAGCGAGCGCGCCGGCGCATCCGCCAGCCGGCTCATGCCGACGCGCTCCAGCACGGCGCGGGCTTTCGCCTCGGCCTGCGTCCGATGCGGCGTGCGCAGGAACGCGCCGATCATGACGTTCTCCAGCACCGTCATGCCTTCAAACGTCTGCGGCACCTGGAAGGTGCGCGCGAGGCCAAGCTGCGCCCTCGCCTCCGGCGTCATGCTGGTGATGTCGTGGCCTTCGAACAGCACCTTGCCCGAGGTCGAGACGAGATCGCCGGTCAGGCAATTGAAGAAGGTCGACTTGCCGGCGCCGTTCGGCCCGATCAGGCCGAGAATGTCGCCCTGCTCCAGCGTGACGCTGGCGGCGTCGACCGCCTTGAAGCTGCCAAAGGCTTTTGTGACGTCGCGGGCTTCAAGGAGCATCGGCTGCTCCTTTCGCTGCTGCGGCAGGCTTGCGCCGATCCAATAGCCGGTTGATCAAGGTCAGGATGCCGCCCGGCTGAAACCGGGCGATGATCACGATGATGGCGCCATAGACGACGAAGGTAAGGCCCGCGCCCTTGCCGCCCAGCAGATTGTTGGAGATTTCCTCCAGCGGCACCAGGATCGCCGCGCCCACCAGCGGCCCGAACAGCAGCCCGGCGCCGCCGAGCGCCGCCATGATCAGCATCTTCACCGAGATCAGGATGCCGAGCCCGGATTCGGGATCGACGAACCCGAACATCATCGCATACAGCGCGCCGGCGACGCTGGTCAGCCCGGCGCTCAGCATGAAGGCATAGAGCTTGGTGCGGCTGGCGGGCGCGCCGAGCGAACGCGCCGCGCGTTCGGAATCCTTGATGGCGCGCAGGTAAAATCCCATCCGGCTGTTGGTCATCCACCAGGTGATGCCGAGCGTGATCAGGAGCACGGCGAGGAACAGATAGTAATACGGCAACGCCGAGATGAAGGAGAGATCGAACACGGTGCGCGGCACGGTCGGGCCGCTGAGGCCGACGGCGGCGCCGAGATAATTCCGTGTTGGTCACGATCAAGCGCGCCAGTTCGGCGACCGCGATCGTCGCCATGCTGAAATAATGCCCGGACAGCCGCAGCGTCGGCACGCCGATCACGGCCGCGATCAGCACGCGGCGGCGATGCCGGCGGGAATGCCGACCAGCGGCGGCAGCGCGAAATGCGAATAGGCCGCCATCGAGGCATAGGCGCCGCAGCCGAAGAACACGACATGCCCGACCGACACCTGGCCGGCATAGCCGCCGATGATGTTCCAGGCCGAAGCCGCGATCGCATAAAGCAGGATCAGCGCGCCGAGCCGCTGCTGGAACGGCGTCGTGAACACCAGCGGATAGAGGATGACCAGCGCGAGCGCGACCGAGGGCCAGATGAAACGCCGCATCACATCTTGCCCATCAGGCCTTGCGGCCGGAACCAGAGAAAACACAGGAACAGCGAATACACCACGATGTCCTTGTAGACCGCGCCGATCCAGTAGGCCGACACCGACTCGATCACGCCGATCAGAAGCCCCGCGACCAGCGCGCCCGGCACGCTGCCGAAACCGCCGAGCGATACCGTGACGAAGGCGACGATGCCGAGCGTCTCGCCGACCGTCGGCGCGATGTAGAAGAACGTCGCGATCAGCGCGCCGGCCAGCCCGGTGGCGCCCGCCGCGATCGCCCAGGCGATCGCCTGCATGCTGTCGGGGCGGATGCCCATCAATTGCGCCGCGGTGGCATCCTCGGCCACCGCCAGCATCTTCGAGCCCAGCGACGTCCGCGTCAGCAACAGATGCAGCCCCAGCGTCACCAGCAAGGCGACGACGCCGGCCAGGAGGCGCGAGGCCTGCAGCTTGATGCCGAGCACGTCATAGGTGCCGCCGACGAGATCGCTCGGCAGCGTCAGGAAATTGGCGCCAAAGCCCCAGAACACGGAATAGCGCAGCAGCAGCGCGAGCCCGAAGGTGCCGAGAATCTGGGCCAGCATCGGCCCCTTCATCACGCTGCGGATCAGCCCGAAATAGACGATGATGCCGAGCGTCGCCAGCACCAGCGCCGCCACCGGCGCGCCGACGAACGGCCCGACGCCGAGCAGCGTCCAGACCACGAACGCGACATACATGCCGAGCATGACGAAATCGCCATGGGCGAAGTTGACGATGTTCATCATGCCCCAGATCAAGCGTGAGGCCGGACGAAAACAGCGCGTAGACCGCGCCGAGCAACAGGCCGCCGACGATCACCTGAACGAGGATGGAGGACATGTCAGCGGCTTGCCGTTGAGCTAGCGGGAGCGTGACGAGCGGTGAAATCAAAACGGGCGGGACCGACGTCCCGCCCCTTCCCGATCATTACCAGCCCTTGTAGGGAAATGCCGGCGCGGTCTTGGCCAGTTGCTTCGGCCAGACCGGAACGTAGTTCTCGCCGTCCTGCAGCTGGATCACGAGGCCGGCGGCCAGCACGTTCTGGCCCTTGTCGTCGAACTTCACGCCCTTGTAGCCCATGATCAACTGATCGGGCTTGAGGTCGGTGGCCTTCAGCGCCGCCTGGATCTTGGCGGGTTCGGTCGAGCCGGCGCGATCGATCGCGTCGACCAGCACGAAGAAGCCCTGCATCTGGCGCGCCGCGGTATCGTCGAGATCGTCGCCGCCGCTCTTCTTCTTGTAGATCTCGTTGATCAGGAAGGTCGGCGATCCCGGCGGGCCGATCGCAAACGACGAGCGGTTGAAGATGCCCTGGATCGATTTGCCGACCGCCTTCAGCGTCGACGGATCGGAGAAGCCGGCATTGTCGGCGATCATCATCGGCGGCTTGTAGTCCAGCGCCTGGAACGTCTTGGCGTAGAGGATCGCATCCGACGTGTAGCTGATCATGATCACCACGTCGGGCTTCTTGTCCTTGAGCTGCAGCACCTGGCTCTGCACGTCGGTGGTGTTGGCCGAGTAGGCGATGTCCTGGGCGATGGCGAGCCCGTTTTCCTTGAACAGGCCGGTGATGACGTTGGCGACCGAGGTGCCGTATTCGGTGTTCTCGTGCACCAGCGCGACGTTGTCGACCTTCTGTCCGCCCGCCTTCATGTCCTTGAGGAAGTCGAGATAGATTTTGGCGAAATCGCCGGCCACCGGCGTGGTCCGGAAGAACCATTTGAAACCGCGCTCGGTGAGATTGGCCGCGACCGACTCGCCGTTGACGAAGGGAATGCCGTATTTCTCGGCGATCGCACTCGCCGTCAGCGTGATGCCGGACTGATAGGCGCCGGTGAGCGCCACCACCTTTTCTTCGGTGATCAGGCGAAGCGCCTGGTTCTGCCCGACGGCGGGGCTGCCCTGATTGTCGGCGAACACCACCTCGACCTTGGCGCCGCCGAGACCCTTGAGGCCGGCATTCTTCGTCACCGGCAGATTGCCGAGCGCCGGGATTGCCGTTGTTGATGATCTCGACCGCGGTTTCGATCGCCGCCTTGGCGTGCACGCCGGCGCTGGCCGCGTTGCCGCTCAAGGGAAAGATCGCGCCGATCTTGACGGTCTTGTCCTGGGCCGAGGCCGCGCCCGCCAGCACAACCGACATCGCGGCGGCAGAAAGCAGCCCAACGATATGCTTGAATTTCATTTTGAAAATCTCCGAAAGGTCCCACCCGGTGCCGGGCTCTTTTGAGCCCTGGATACGCCGGGCATCACGGCCCGGCGCTTCTCTTATTGGTAGCGCATCAGCATTGCATGGCCGGTTGGCATCGGCAAGTTAGCGCCCGGCCGGGTGCGCGTCACCGGACCATCAATTGGTGCGGCGTCGCATCGACGACTGCCGCGGCCATGGCAGATCGGCTTTCACCGCGACGTAGACGGTGTTGCTGGCATCGTGATCCCCGCGCAGATTGTCGAAGGTCACGACATGGGATGCTCGGGTTGCAAAGGCGCCGGCCAGCACGCGCTCGAACGCATCGTCCGGCGGATCGTTCGACCACAGCGCGAAAACGCCGCCGGGTTGCAGATGACCGGCAAGCCGGGCCAGCCCTTCCGGCTCGTACAGCGCGGCGTGGCGCGGATGCAGCAACTTGCGCGGCGAGTGATCGATATCGACCAGCACGGCATCGAAGCGGCGGCCCGGTGAACGTGATCGAATCCTTCGGCGGAGGACGACATCGCGAAGAAGTCGCCATGGACAAGACGGCAGCGCGGATCGCCCGTCAGTTCCTTGCCGAGCGGCAGCAATCCCTGCTCGTGCCATTCGATGACCTCGGCCAGCGCATCGACCACGATCAGCGATCGCACGCCGGCATTCTCGAGCACCGCGCGTGCGGTGTAGCCGAGCCCGAGGCCGCCGACCACCACGTCGAGATCGGCGCGACCGAGCGCCGCCAGCCCGAGCCGCGCCAGTTCGATCTCGGCCGCGGTGAACTGGCTCGACATCAGGAACTCGTCGCCGAGCTTGATTTCGTAGACATCGACATCGGACATCGGCCGCCTGCGGCGCCGCAGGCTGAGCACGCCCATCGGCGTCGGGCGGAAATCCAGCTCTTCGAAAGAAAGGCTCATCCGCCCAGCCCTGACTGCGGCCCGGCCGCCACAAATGACCCCGGATTTGCCGGGCGCTCCTGCAACAACGCCATCCCCGCGCGCTTGCCAAGGGCGGGAGGTAGCGAGTAGAAGGGCGCCAGTTCGCCGGATCTTGCAAATCCGGCCGCGAGCAATTGCCCAGATGACCATCTAACCTTCTGATGTCGTTGAGCAATTCTTGGGGAATGGTGTAACGGTAGCACAACAAACTCTGACTCTGTTTGTCTAGGTTCGAATCCTAGTTCCCCAGCCAGCTTTCTCGCAGCCCCCTCGACCTCCGCCCCTGTCAAATGCCCGCCGCCACGGGCAGTTCCGCGATCATGCGAATGCCGGGCCGCCTTCGCCAGCGAATCTGCGAGGGATTGACCGCGAGTTGAAGCTTGGGCCAGCGCGTGAACAGCGCCTGCAGCGCGCAGATCGCCTCGATGCGCGCGAGCTGGTGGCCCAGGCAAAAATGAATTCCTGTTCCGAACGACAGATGCCGGTTCGGCCGCCGCTCCAGATCCAGCCGTTCGGGGCACTCATTGGCCCCCTCGTCCAGATTAGCGGCCACGATCATCGCCATGATCCGGTCGCCCTTCTTCAGTTTCACACCGTCGAGATCGACGTCCTGCCGCACGTAGCGCGGCTTTGAAAATTGCACCGGCGAGACGAAGCGCAAAAATTCCTCGACCGCCAGCCCGGCGCGGCTCCAGTCGGCAGCAAGCCAATCGCGGCGGACTGGGTCCTTCAGCAGTTCGAACACCGATCCACTGATCAGATGCGTCGTGGTCTCGGAGCCGGCGTTGAGCAGCAGGAACACCATCGCGACCATCTCGTCCGGCGTGATGCGCCCGCCTTCCTTCTCGACTCGCATCAGTTCTGCGATCAAGCCTTCGCCGCCTTCCTCGCGGGCAACTTGCAGCCGCCCCTGCAGATAGCGGCGCATCTCGAACAACCCGCCGATCAGGCGCAGAAAGCTGAATGCATTGGTGAGATGCGCCAGTGAATTGGCCCATGCGATGAATTTCGGCCGGTCGGCCGGCGGCAGGCCGAGCAGTTCGCAAATCACCGCAAGCGGCAGCATCCGCGCATAGCGTTGCACCAGATCGGCTGGGGTGCCCGTCGCGAACAGTTCGTCGGCGAGGCGATCGGCGATGGCGCGGATGTGCGGCTCCATGTCGAGCACGGCGCGGCGGCGGAACGCCTCATCGACAATGTTGCGCAGCCGCGTGTGATCCGGCTCGTCCATGGTCAACATGTTGTTGGCGACCGTTCCGATCACTTTCGGCATCCACCAGGGCAGCCCGACCAGCGCGCCGCCCTCCTTGCGCAGCGTGTACAGCGTGCCGTCCTTCAGCACCCGCGCCGCCGCCTCATAGGTTGTCGTGACCCAGACGCGGCCGATGATCGGGAATTTCGTCGGGACGGCGGGACCGATCGCGCGCAGCTGCGCGACACCGGCCTGCGGATCACGAAAGAACGCCTCGCTGGTGAAATCGAAATCCATAGGCTGCACCATCGCCACCGCAACGCCCTTCTCGTCGTCGCATCAAGATGGTGCAGAAGGGCCGGACGGCAAGGTCCCGACGATCAGGCCGCTATGCGACGCGGTCCGGAAAAAGCGCCTTCAGCTCGACCTGAAAGATGTCGGCAAACTTGCCAAATCCTGCGCGCGCAGGATGAAGTTCGTTGTGCCAGGAACTGGGTTGCGGGACCAGCGTCCCCTGTCCGTTGATGAAGGTGACGGTCGGGCCGGAGAGGGCAGTCAACATCGCCGCAAATTGCTGAAGCATGGCCTTGACGACCGCCTCCATCGCCGCGCGCGCCGGAAATTTCCGTAGCTGGAACGTGGGTTTCAGCCACGGACCGAACCCGCAGATTCCCCGGCCGTCCGGGATTGCAAAGTCGTAGCCATGAAAGACCAGATGCGTGGTGGGACTGAGCTGGTCCCGCAATTCGATCAGGTCTTCATATCCGGCCTGCACCAGCGCCAGGGCGGCGTCGAAGCGCGCCTTGTGGATGTGATCAGCCGGTGGCAGCGCCGGATTCCAGTCCTTGACCCACAGCGCCATCGGGTTGTCCACGATGTCATTGCCGCCGCCCGAAAACAGCAGCACGTCCCAGGGACCGCCCGCCGGGCTGCCGTCGGTCAAGTACTTCGCAAGGACTTCGCGCTCCTCGACGCCGAGCATATAGCGAACCTCATCACCCGCCTTCGCTAGATTCAGAATGGGTACGCCGAGCCGGTCTTCCAGACGCGGGATGATGCCACCGCCGAAAAACGGCACGGGATAGTCGAACCAGGAATCGCCCTCGGCGAAGATCTGCAGCGGCTCAAACGATCCGCCCGCTTTCGCCGTCGGCTCACCATCAGCCGCCTTGATGCCTTTGCGATCGCGGCCGCCGGGCGCCGCGCCGCTTCATGATCTCCATCGTCGCTTTATACTCGCTAACGCGCCGCGCCCGTTCCGCGCGCTGCTCTTTCTTCAGCTTTTCGCGCTCGGCCCCGACGGCCGCGGGCGAGGCCGGCGGAGCGGCCGTCTTGCGCACGGCTTGCGCTGCCAGCTTGGGCTGATTTGCGCGGGCGAGCGCCCTCGCTTCGTCGAGGGTGACCGGTCCCGTACTCGGAGCGGCTTTGGATTTTGCAGCGGCCTTTGTCGCCACCCTTTTTGCCCGCCCCTTGGCCGGCGAAGATTTTTTGGCCTTCTTGCGTTTTACTGCGCGTGCCATCTACTGCCCCTCCCACGTCCACGATACGTCCGAGCCGACCCGGCGGAATGCTTTGTTTAGCGCAACGTTTCGATCCGCTCCGCGAGCAGGGAGTAGCCGACAACAAAGCCATCGCACTTCACCCGCTTACCGACATATTTTTCGAGCGAGGGATCGTCCATGCCCGGTCCGCCCTTTCGCCTCAGCACCAAACGTCGGCCGTCGGTGTCCAGCCAGATCGCCTCACGTTCGCTCTTGCTGCCCTTGCCGAACGATCCGCGGACCACGGTGCCGGTCAGACCATCGACTTTCTCGGGATTGTCGCTACTTTCCACTATTTCTCCGTATAAATTCGATAGCCGACGATCCGGCCACTGACTTCCTTCGCCACGGCCGCAACGCGGAGTCTATCCTTTTCCGGCTTATATACAGCAACATAATAACGCGACGCCGCCGAAATCGCCTTACTGCCGCGTGGACGGGCCCCTTTCGGCGTCTTGACCTTGAACGCCATGAAGTCCCGTTTGGTTCCGATGCCGGCCTGCTTCGCGATGTTGCGAAGCGCCGTGCTGACCGTCGCGGATTTGCGAACCTTGCTGGCCTTTTTCGACGCCGTGGGCTTGGTTTCCTGCAGCATCTGGCCTAGGGCGCGGGCCTTGGCGCGACGCTGGTGCCGGCCTTCGCGCTCGCTCCTTTCGGTATCGACGCCTTTCGGGACGCTGGTCGCACTGGGAACGACCGCCGGAACGACCGCCGGGTCGCCGAGCAGGCTGAACTGCGCTAGCGTCTTGAGATCCATCGGATCGAGCTCACCGACCTGTGAACTGAACTGCTGGCGCGCCGTCAGCGCCGCGCGCCCGATCGATGCTCCCCCAAGCACCGCCAGCAGGAAGTACTGGGTGATGAGATCGGCTGCACCATTGCTGTCCGCCGGGCCATAGGCGATCGTGCTGCTACCGAAGTAACCGTGCGCGCCCTGGATGAGATATCGCTGACAGATCGGTAGCGGCAGCCCCAAAAAAATCGAGTCGTAAAGCTCGGCGCCATAGCAGCATTCGACGGCAGCCACCGTCCCGGGCTTGATCTTCTTGGCGATGTCGTCGCTGGTGAACGAGACCGGTTGAGAGTTGCCCTTCTCGCCGAAGAATTCCGGATCCGCCGGGGCTCCGTGACAGTTGATAAAATGGGCGAGCGGCGCGAGCCGCGCTTTTGGATGCGGCGGTTTGCCGGGCGGCGCGATCGTCAGCGCGGCGGAATTGCCAAAAATGTTGGTGAGGCTCAATTCGGACGACTTGCGCCAGGAGAATGTCGACAAGCCGAAGTACTTCGCATAGTCGGCGGCGGGGCGCGATTTAAACGTCTCCGCGAACCGAAGCAGCGAAATCAGATGTGAAGGCGAACCAATTTCTTTCGTCCGGTTCGTCAGGTCCGGCAGCCGCCCCACGACGCGGGTCGGCCCCTTGAACGTGGCGATGTCCCGCGAATACGGCGTATCGCAGGCATAGGGCAAGTCGCCATACGCAAACTTGTCCGGATCATCGGGCGGCGCGAAGACCGGGTTAGCCATGTCCTGATGAGGCACCACGTCGATGGAGCCCAAAATCATCAGGTAATCCGGATCGCCGGTCTTGAAAATCGCGTCGATCGCCTCCTTGTTCTGACGCGGGTCGACGGGATCGGTCACCGCCTTGCCCTTGAAGCTTTTCATCGCGACCGCATCATCCAGATACACCAGGCGGCTCTTGATGCCACGTTTTGCATCGGCCGCGATCAGGGCGGTGACCGCCTGCTTGATTTTCTGAACACCGGCGCTGCCATACTTGGACGTCAACGCGGCACGGTTGCTGACGATGATCTTGTCGTCCATCACGACCTCCTCTGATGAAAATAAAATCAATTCGCGGCCGAAAATTCCGCGGGCAATCTTCAGGTCAGTATCAATGCTACTATAGGATGTATCCTGCCGCCGTATGAGTCAATTGCCGGCGCGCTTTGGGCGGGCGGTCCGGACAACTTAGCGCAGATGGCCTCCGGGCCGTGACGATGACCTGGCAGTCGCCGGCGCGCATACCCGCCGCCCGCGTCTCGCGCGCAATACCGATATTGTCGGCAGCAGCCTGTCTTTGGCGACGGAGCGCGGTCTCACACCGGCGGCGTGCCGTGCGTATGGAACGACTCGATCGTCTTCAGCCCCCAGGCCTGGCCCTTCTTGCGCTCTTCCTCGGTCCAGACGATCGGCTTCCAGTCGGGCGCGAGGATCAGGCGGGCGCCGGCGTTGGCGACTTCGACGCGGTTGCCGCCGGGCTCATAGACGTAGAGGAAGAAGGTCTGCTGGATCGCGTGCTTGTGCGGGCCGGTCTCGATATGAACGCCGTTTTCGAGAAAGATGTCGGCGGCGCGCAAAATTTCCTCGCGGCTGTCGAGTGCGTAGGTGACGTGATGGAAGCGGCCCGCCTTGCCGTAGTGATCGCGGGTGTAGGCGAAATCGTAGCTCTTGTTCGACATCGTCATCCACATCGCAGCTTCCGTGCCGTCGTTGAGCACGATCTGTTCGGTGGTGCGGAGGCCGAGGTAGTTTTCGAAGAACAGGCGGTTGGCCTTGATATCCACCGCAAGGCAGTTGAGGTGGTCGAGCCTGCGGACGTTGACGCCGCGCGCCGGAAACCGCTGCGCCTGGTTCTTCAGCGCGGGCTTCAGTTCGGGCGGCGCCTGATACCATTCGGTCTCGTAATAGAGCTCGACGATGTGGCCGTCGGGATCGCGGCAGCGGAATGCCGGCCCCTGCCCCATGTCGCCCTCGACCCAGCCGATGTCGAAGCCCGATCCCTTCAGCGCGGCGACGCGGCGCTCCAGCGCCTGCGGGCTGCGGGCGCGCAACGCCATGTGCTCCATGCCCGACGTGTTCGAGGCCGTCAGCTTCAGCGAATAGCGCTCGTAATCGTCCCAGCCGCGCAGATAGACCGACTCGCCCTTCTGGCCGCTGACCGTCATGCCCATGACGTCGACAAAGAATTTCAGGCTCTCGTCCGGCTTCGGCGTCAGCAGTTCCATGTGGCCGAGATGGGCGAGATCGAAAATCGGCTCCGGGGTCATTGGCGGTCTCTCTCGTAGGGTGGGCAAAGCGCAGCGTGCCCACCATTCGGCAGCAATGAAGCTGGATACGGTGGTGGGCACGCTGCGCTTTGCCCACCCTGCAATTACAGCGTCCGCGTCACGTCGTCGAACAATTCGTCGACCGTAAAGGCACGCGGAATGAGCTTTTGCTGCGCGGAATAATCGATGATCAGTTCCAGCGACCGCTGCATCTCGACCCGGTCAAAGCGCGGCGCTGCGGATGACGCGGCGGCGGACTCGGCGAGCAGCCGATGAACCTCCCGCACCACATCCGGATGCTGCTCGGACAGGGTCCGGCTCACCACCACCATATGGTTGATCGGCACCACCTTGTGTTTCTCGAACCAGGCCTTCTCTTCCGCGGCGACATCGGCAAACAGCGGCTTCAAATCCGGATGGTCCGATTTCTCGCCGAGCACCGCATCGAGCTCGCCGTCGATCAGCATCTGGATGATCTGCTTGCCCGCGGGCGCCCGCTTGGTCGTATCGACGAATTCGGCGACATGGGCGTCCTCGAACGTCACCCAGTCGATCGAATTGAGATCGACGCCATAATCATTGGCGAGAATGCCGCGCAGCCATGCGCCGGTCGTGGTGGTGAAGGAGCGAATGCCGACGCGCTTGCCGTTGAGGTCGCGCGGCGCGAGCTTCCCCGCCTTCGCATTGTAAAGCGCGTGCCCATGCTGAAACCGCGCCAGCACGACATTGGGCAGCAGCACCATCGGCTTCTCAAAAGACTTCGCCATCAGATAGGTGACGATCGCCATCTCCGAGACGTCGAACGCCGCTTCGCGGACCATCGGCTTGAAACCCTTGTTGGTCGGCGAATACGGCACGAAATCGAACGCGACCAGATCCGATTTGATCGAGCCGTTCTTCAGCGCGGCCGTGCCGGGATGGTCGCCGAGCAAGGTACGCAGGCGCATCGCCACCTCAGTCTTCCTCCAGCTGATCGACATAGACGAGACCAGCCTTCGCCAGCGGCTCGCGCATCTTGTACATGTCGAGGCCGAGCACGCCCGCCGCCAACTGTTTGCGCTTGCCGTCTTCGTCGGCCGCGCGTTTCTCGCCCTTGGCGACGACGTCGGCGGCATCCTTGCGCCCGATCACCACGACGCCGTCATCGTCGGCAACAACCGCATCGCCCGGCACCACATTGATCCCGGCGCAGACCACCGGCACGTTGACCGCGCCCAGCGTCGCCTTCACCGTGCCCTTGGCCGAGATCGCCTTCGACCACACCGGAAAGCCCATTTCACGAAGCGACTTGGCGTCGCGAACGCCGGCGTCGATGACGAGCCCCTTGACGCCGCGCGCCATCAGCGAGGTCGCGAGCAGATCGCCGAACATGCCGTCGGTATTGTCCGTCGTGCAGCCGACCACCAGGATGTCGCCGGGCTGGCACTGCTCGACCGCGACATGGATCATCCAGTTGTCGCCGGGCTGCGCCAGCACGGTCACGGCGGTGCCGGCGGCCTCAGCCCCGCTCCAGACCGGGACGCAGATAGGGCTTCATCAGCCCGAAGCGGCCATAGGCCTCATGCGCGGTGGCGACGCCGAGCGCGCCCAGCCGTTTCACCAGGTCGGCATCGGTGCGCTTGATGTTGCGGACGACGACGGTCTTCATGCCAGTTCCTCCATCGCCATCGGGAACAGCCGCTGATAGGCCTCGCCATAGGTCATCGGCTTGCCGGTATTGCGGCCGCCCTGCACGCCGCGCTGCAGCGCGACCCGCTCATAATAGGCCCACAGATGCTTTTGCGCAGCGAGAATTTCGAACGTCTTGCGCTTGATCTCCCAGACCTCGTCGATGTTGAGGATCACCTGCGGCTTGAAATTGCACATCTCCGGCTGGTGCGGCTCGAACAGAAACACCGGCGGCGCGGAATAGGTGTATTTGGCGCCGGGCTTGTGGCCCATCGCCTGGGCGACCACGCGGGTTTCCTGGGCGAAGTGCGCCGCGTTCGGATGATCGAAATTATAGGGGTCTTCCAGCGCATGCGTCAGCACGAAGGACGGATTGAGTTCGCGGTAGATATCGACCATGCGGTCGAAATGCGCTTCCGTCAGCCGCAGCGGATAGTCGCCGGCGTCGAAGAATTCGATTTCCGCACCGAGCATTTCCGCCGCGCGCTGTGCCTCGTCGCGGCGGCCGGCCTTGACCTTCTCCATCGTCGCGCCCGCCTCCTTCCAGGCGAACTGGCTTTCGCCGCGCTCGCCGAACGACAGGCAGGCGATCTTGATGCGATAACCTTTCTTCACATGCAGCGCGATCGCGCCACCCGCGCGCCAGACGAAATCGCCGGGATGTGCCGTGACCACCAGGCCCGTTTTGCCAGCATTGCTCATGATCGGGATTTCCTCCTTCGCGTGTTGCACGTGTCCGGCCGCACCGGCCGCGCGACTATTGTTTGGCAATTCCTGCCCGCTCGATCACCGCTGCCCACTTGTCGATATCGGCCTTCAGGCGATCGAGGATTTCCTCGGGCGAACTGGCCTTGGCCTCGATGCCGAGATCGAGCGCGCGCTTCTTCAAGTCCGGCATCTCGAGCACCTCGCGCAGCGCAGCGTTGAGCGTCTTGACCACATCCGGCGGCGTGCCCTTCGGTGCAAAGATCGCGTTCCAGGACTGCGCCTCGAAATCGCCGCCGCCGGCTTCCTTCACCGTCGGCACCTCAGGCAGGAATGTGGTGCGGATCGTGCCCGAAGACGAGACCGCAACGGCCGCCTTGTCAGCAACATGCGACTGCACCGCGGTGTAGTTCTCGATCGCCATCTGGATATCGCCGCGCAAGAGCGCGATCAGCACATCGGGCGAACTGCGGAATGGCACGATGGTGACGTCGACCCCGGCGGTCGATTTGAACAATTGCGCCGCCAGATTCTGGGTCGATCCGACATTGATGGTGCCGACATTGAGCGCGCCGGGTTTTTCCTTGGCCGCCTTGATGAACTCGGCCAGCGTCGGATATCGCGCGCCGGCTTGGGTGACGAAGATGAAGTCGAAATAGCCCATGCTCGAAACCGGAACGAAATCGGTCACCGGATTGAAGCCAAGGCTCTTGAACAACGATACCGAGATCGCGGTGCCGTTGGAAAACAGCGCCAGCGTATAGCCGTCGGCAGGCGTCGACAGCACGGCGCGCGCGGCATTGATGCCGCCGGCACCCGCCATGTTCTCGATGACGAAGCGCTGGCCAAGCTTTTCGCCGAGCTTTTCGGTCACGAGGCGCGCCGTGACGTCGGCCACCCCGCCCGCGCCAAACGGCAGGATCAGTCGCACCGGCTTGTTCGGATAGTTCTGCGCGTCGGCGATTTGCGGCAGCAACAATGCGGCCGCCAGTATAGCCATCGCGGTGAACGAGGTGTAGCGCCGGCTCATTGTGCATCGCTTGCGTTTGTCCGCCATCGTCCGCGCCCTCAAAACTCGAACAGCCGCGCCGGATTGTCGACCAGTATCTTCTGCTGCAGTTCGGCCTCCGGTGCAAACAGAGGAATGAGGTCAACCAGATCAC
Source organism: uncultured Alphaproteobacteria bacterium (assembly GCA_963816815.1). GTDB lineage: Bacteria > Pseudomonadota > Alphaproteobacteria > Rhizobiales > Xanthobacteraceae > Bradyrhizobium. The sequence continues at coordinate 92,857 of CAWFMW010000053.1, read as the reverse complement.
CGTCATTGGGCATCACCTTGACGTTCGGGTGCGGCCAGTCGGTCCCCCAGATCACGCGATCGGGCGCGGTCTCGATAATACGCCGCGCGAACGGCACCGCGTCGTGGAACGGCGGTCCGCCCGAGGACACCCGTTCGCACCCGCACACCTTGACCCAGCACTTCTCGTCGCGCGTCATCAGGTCGATCAGCGTCCGGAACGGAAGCTGGTCGAGACCGTCGGATGCCTTGACGCGCCCCATGTGATCGATGGTGTAGCGCACCGGCAGCTTTGCCAGCATCCCGGCATATTCAGGCAGATCGATCGCATCGAAATGCAGGTCGATATGCCAGCCGAGCGGCGCCACCATCGCGACGATGCGGTGGAAGACGGCCATGTCAGGCACCCCGCCGAGATGGCGCACGAAGTTGAAGCGGCAGCCGCGAAAGCCGCCCTCGTGCAAGTCGCGAAGACCACGCTCGGTAATGCTATCGTCGATATTGGCGACGGCGCGGAAGGTGCCGCCGCTCACAGCGATGGCGTCCAGCGCCACCCGGTTGTCGGTGCCGTGCACGCTGGCATTGACGATGACGGCGCGGCCGATCCCGAGCTTTTTGTGCAGCGCCCGGAAATCTTCCAGCGGCGCATCGGGCGGCGTATAGGGCCGTCCCGGCGCGTAAGGGTATTTGTCACCGGGGCCGAAGATGTGGGTGTGCGCGTCACACGCCAGCGCCGGAAGCTTGAATTTCGGCGTTCGCGTATCGGGGTCGGGTCCGGGGATTGTCGGCTTGTCCATGGTGCCTTCTGCAGTGTTGAGCTCGCGCTGGATAATTTCCGCGAAAACTAGTCGGCCGGATCTTCTTTTCGATTTGCCGCGGTACCCTTTGCTGCTGATGGCCGGGCCGGCCTTGCGCGACTGTCGATGTGATCGACGTCGGACGCCTGCAGCGAGGCGACCGTCGCCGCGACGAGCTGCTCGATCGCTTCCGCCATGTCGGCGCCGTCGGCTTCGCCGCGCGACAGCCGCGTGACCCGCTCCGGGTTGACGAGGGTATAATAGAGTGCGCCGAGCAGGAATTGCGACCGCCACACGATCGTCGTACGTGGCAGGAGCGGCAAGCTTTCCTCGATGGCCTCGATAAAGGCGCTGGTGGTGTCGTCGAAGATCTCCGCGATGATCCGCCCGACCACCGCGTTGCCTTCGGCGGACATCACGGCCCGCAGCCGCGTGAAGCGCGCCCCGCCGCCGGCAAGGTCGCTGCTAGATGAAAACGCCGGCTGCACATAGGCCCGCACGATCGCTTCCAGCCGGTCCTGAACGTCGCGCACGCGCCTGGCCGCCACCAGCAACTCGATGCGGCGCTTGTTCATCGGCCCGCAATGGCGCTTGTAGATTTCGAGCAGCAGCCCGTCCTTGCTCTTGAAATGATAGGTAATGCTGCCGGGATTGGCGCCGGCTTCCAGCGCGATGTCGCGGATCGATACGGCGTTGAAGCCGTGCGTCGAGAACAGCAGTTCCGCCGCGCTCAGGATGGCTTCCCGCATGTTGGGATTTCGCGTCATGGCATTTGCTTTCCGCTCTCGACTTTTGTACGTTTGTACAAAATATCAGGTCCAGTCAACAAACATCTGGGCGGCGCATTGCCCCCGGGACTGGACGGAATGACGAGGGAGAGGCGCCGGATGCACCGGATCATCATTACGTGTCTGATCTTTGCCGGCGTGCTTGCCTGGCGCGGCGCAGGCCCCGCCATCGCGGTCGATCTGGAACCGCGGCTGATACTCGCGCCCTCAGGCACGTTGCGCGCCGGGCTCTATCCGGGCACGCCAACCTCGATCCTGCCCAGTGCTGGGCCGGGCGAACCGCGTGGCGTCGGCTACGATCTCGGCAAGGAGCTCGCGCGGCGGCTTGGCGTTCCCTATGAGCCGGTCGTGTTCGCCAGGAACGCCGAAGTTCTCGCCGCCGTGAAAAACGGCGAGGTCGATGTCGCCTTTACCAATGCGACGGCGGTTCGGGCGCGCGACATGGACTTTGGCCCGCCCTTTCTCGAAATTGAGCTCGGCTATCTCGTCCCGCGCGGGTCCGCGCTGACAACGCCGGCGGAAGTGGATGCGCCGGGATTGCGCGTCGGCGTGACCACGGGCAGTTCCTCCGACGCCACCCTTTCGCGCGATTTCAAGCATGCCGGAATCGTTCGCGCCGCCACCTTCGATGTCGCCATCGAGATGATGTCGACGGGCGCGATCAATGCCTATGCGACCAACAAGGCCGCGCTGTTCGAAATGGCGGAGAAATTGCCGGGATCGAAAGTTCTCGAAGGCCGCTGGGGGATCGAGCGGCACGCCATCGCCATCCCCAAAGGACGCGAGCAGGCAATGGCCTTCATCCGCCAGTTCACCAACGAGATGAAGTCGAAAGGCGTAATCGGCGCCGCGATCGCGCGCGCTGGATTGCGCGGCGCAACGACATCGGTTGCGGAGTAGCGATGTCCACGCTGCCTCGTCACGAACGACGCATGAATTTCTCAAGTGATACGATCACCAAGGAAGGATTTCGCCTCATGCCAATACGCAGAACAATTATCCGCGGCATCGCTGCCACCGCCCTGTTTACGCTGGCCGGCACGAACGTTTATGCGGAGGCGTTCCCGACCAAACCGGTGCGCATTCTGGTGCCCTATGCCGCCGGCGGCGCGGTCGACGTGCTGGCGCGCACGCTCGGGCAATCGCTGTCGAAGACCTGGGGACAGCAGCCGGTCATCGAAAACCGTCCGGGCGCCGGCGGCATCATCGCCTCGCAGGCGCTCACGCAATCGGCGCCGGACGGTTACACGCTGATCCTGGTCGCAAGCGGCCATCCGCTGAACCAGTTCTTCTATCCAAAGCTGCCCTACGACACCTTCAAGGATTTTACCGCCATCAGCGAGATCGCCTATTCGCCGCTGGCGATCGTGGTGTCGAAGGACAGTCCGATGAAGAATCTCGGGGAGTTGCTCGCCACCGCGCGCGCAAAGCCGGAGTCCTTATCGTACGGCATGTCCGGCAACGGCACCTCAGCCCATCTCGCCGGCGAGCTTCTCAACTACATGGCCAAGGTCAAGATCCAGTCGATCCCGTACAAGGGCGGCGCGCCTGCGCTGACCGCCGTCATCGCCGGCGAGATTCCGATCAGCGTCAATCCGCTGCCCGAGGTGGTCGGCCAGCTCGAAGGCAATGCGGTGCGCGCGCTTGCGGTGACGACGGCGCAGCGTTCGAAGGCATTGCCCGACGTTCCCACCGTCGCGGAGGCCGGCATGCCCGGCTACGACGCCTCGGTGTGGTGGGGCTTTCTCGGCCCCGCCGGCATGGCGCCTGACCTGATCGCAAAAATCCACGCCGACCTTGCCGCCGCCCTGAAGGATCCGGTGGTTCTGACCGCGCTGGAAAAGATGGGCGCCACGCCGGTCGGCAGCTCGTCCAAGGATTTCGACGCCTTCATGCGCGCCGAAGCCGCGAAATGGGAGCCGGTGCTGAAGGAGGCGAATATCAAGATGCAGTGAAGCGGAGGCCGCCGGCGCACCCCATGACACCAGCCGGCATTCAAGCACCAAACCGACCAAAGGCTGGACGAACCGGGCGCCCGCTTCCTGTGGGACGCCCGCGCCCGTCCGGGCAGCCACGGCTGCCTGCGGCTGGGCACGCTGCGGCGCCAAGCCCCATTGCCAGACACGAAATTTTTGTTACAGGTAGCAAACTACTTTAACGTGCATTTATTTTTTACAAGATTTTAGGGGCGCGAAGCCGCCTTCCATATTGTCGGGAGTTACCCGAATGGCAAAACGTCCGAGCAAGCGCAACGCGAAGAAGAAAGCGTCGAAGCCCCCCGCTACCCAAGTGAACTCAGGCGAAGGGTTCGTCACCATCCGCGCGCAAGGCGGCGTGCTGGTTGCAAGACCGGATCACCCGGAACGCCTGCCGCGTCTGGCGCAGCAGTGGAACTATATCCTGCGCGGCCGGGCGCGATGGGCTTCCGACCCGGATCTTCGCTCCACGATCGCCGACCGGGCGACCGAAGATCTCAACGGCATCGGCGTCCATCGCGACTTTCTCCGGCAACTGGCCCTTGTCGACCGCATCGAAGTCGAATTGCACGACTGGGACCGGAGCGACGCTGACGCAACCCGAATTCGCGAAGCCGCCGCCGAACTCCCCTGGGAGTACCTGATCAGCGCCGCGACCCGCAGCGAGGGGCGTTTTCAATCCCTGCTCATTACGCGCCTCTTCCGCAACGGTTCGCCGGCCGTCATTCCGCGCCCTCCCGAGCAGGTATTGTTCGTCGAGAGCGCGCCGGGCCGGCTGAAGGACACTTACGTATTCGGCGACGAAGAGGATCGTATCCGGGCGGCGGTGGGGGCGACCGGCCCGTTTGAAGACGACATGCTGATCAAGAAAACGCCGCAGATTACCGAGCTGAGAGAGGAGGTAAAGAAAGACAAGTGGGATGCAATCCACGTCACTGGCATCGATGCGCATCAGGCAGGCTGGTTCGTCAATGGATTTTACGACGTTTTTCAGAAGGAGAAGCCGGCTATCTGGAACGATATCTCCACAGCGTCCGGCCGTCTTCTCGATGGAATGGTGCTCCGTGATGCGGGCGAAAGCGAACGTCCCGTCCGCTACGACGGTCCTGACGGACTGGCAAACATTCTGGTGAGTTCAAAGAAGCCGCCATACGTCGTTACCTTGAATCTGTTCTATTCGGGAGCCCACACCGCCCGCGAACTGGTCGCCAAGGGCGCCTATTCCGCTCTTGGGTTTCTCGACGAAATCGACGACGAACTGTGTGAGCTTTTCTTTCAGGCCTTCTATTGGGCGTGGTGCCGGCCGCAAAAGGATAACACTCCCCTCACCATTCCCGAGGCGTTTCAGGCGGCGTGGGAGAAAATGCGGAGCAGTGATCGTCTGCACGGTACGGCCATCGTGATCTGGATGGGGCGAAGCATATTCGATCAGGAGCACACGGCGCGGTCGCCAAAGAACATCCGGGCGAGAGCGACGGTAAAGACAAAGAAGCTGGAAGTTGAGAAGCAGCGAGAACGCCGCCTTGCTCATCTGGAAAAGCTCCGGAATACCGCGATCGACAAGCTGATCCTGGTTGATCTCGCCGTCGAGGATGAGGTCAATTATTCGTTGCTGCACAATAGCCGGCAACTGCTTTCCAAACTCACCCTGACCAAACTGGTGGAAGGTCCGCTCGAGGACATCACCGTACATGTGGAGCTTTACGTCGGCGCCGAGAGCTACCCGTATCGACATACGATCGAGGTGCTCAACGAAGTGCAACTCGCGTTGGCGTCTCAAGTGATGATGCCACTGACTGCGAGCATGTCGCGCGCCTTGCGCGAACGCGTGCAGTCAACCGTCTATGTCAAGGTCACCTGTGGGGGGCGCACGGCCTGCGAGGAGACCCGACGTGTTACCCTCATCCCGGTCGATGAGTGGCTCGACGATACCAAGAACAATCCCTGGCTGCCCTCATTCGTGCTGCCGCGAGATCCGGCCATCCTCAAAATCATCAACGCATCACGGCGGTATCTGATCGGTATCGTCGACGATCTGGCAGCCGGCTTTGACGGCTACCAGCAGGAAGATCCCGTTGCCGTCGACAAGCAAGTTCAGGCTATGTGGACCGCTCTCGTTAACGAGTACCGCTTTCAGTACGTAAACCCGCCACCGGCCTACTCGAACAAGACACAACGCCTGCGTACGCCGACCGAGATCATCGGATCCAACTCGGGCACATGCATCGACCTCGCCCTGCTGCTCGCATCTTGCCTCGAATACATCGGCATATATCCGGTCCTCGTACTGCTGACAGGACACGCCTTCGTAGGTTATTGGAGATCCGACACGGTTCATGACGAAGCCTTCGCCACGGTGCAAACTGTGCCGCCCACGGTACCGGCCGTGGGGGACAAGGTCGGGCGCGACGCAGGGCTGCCCTATGTCGACCGATACGGATGGCGCCTGACCGCGCTGAACTATGCCGAGGTGATGGCCTACGTGATGTCCGGCGATCTCGTGATGCTGGAGGCCACTTTCCTCACCGGCGCCAATGGTTTCAGCGACGCCAAGACGGAGGGCCGAGCGAATCTGCGCAGTCGGAAAGAGTTCGACAGCCTGCTCGACATTCAGCTTGCCCGGGTTGCATCGCCGCCGGTCACCCCCCTTCCGATCATCCATACGTGACGGAATTGAACATGCCCCAACAGATATTCGAAGATCCCACAAGGTTTCAGTCTCAGCTCAAGGCCCTGGAGGACCATAAGGATATCTTTCGAGACCTTTACGTGGATTACGACGAAGACGAGGAAACGGTCAGCGGGCTACGGCGCCGCCGCCGCCGGGCCGGTAATACGCCGGAGAATCCGATCAAAACCGTCTCGCTGGTGGAAGAGGATGGCGTTCTCTTCTGGCGCGACGGCATTCCGGCGAGCGGTTCCTCACTTCGGCGCAGCCGGGCTGCGCGCGCCGACGGCCCTGCGGCGCCGGACGGAGCCCTGGTACTTGCCAAGCAGTTTCCCGTGCTGGCCCCGAACAAGGTAACCGCCGGCATCGGCACCATCGACCTGCACCTCAACCCGTCGATCCCGCTTACGCTGCGCTCGCGATTGCGGCCTTTGCGCCGACAACCCGACAACAAACTTGTTCTCGATGCGACTGATATTGCAGGGCCGTTCAGCGGCCGGACGCTGGTATTTGTACACGGGACCTTCTCCAATGCCGAAAACATGCTCGGAGAGTTTGCCGCCACATCCCAGGGCAAGAACTTCCTCGATGCGGCTGCCATCGGCGAGAAGAAGTATGACAACGTTGTCTTCTTCGAGCACGCGACGCTGGCCATAAGTCCGGTCATCAATGCGCTCGAACTCGGCCGGTTCCTTGCCGGCTCTTCGGGACAGATCGATGTCATCGCGCACAGTCGCGGCGGCCTGATCGTGCGCTGGTGGCTGGAAGCATTCGGAAGATCGCTTGTGCTTTCTCCTGACACCCCGGTGCGCGTGGTTTTTGCGGGTTCGCCGCTGCACGGTACGTCGCTGGCCGCTCCCGACAAGCTGCAGCACGCCATGAGCCTGTTCTCAAACATCGGTACGTTCGCCGAGAAGACCATGATGCTTGCCGGCGGCGCCAATCCGTTCCTTTGGGTCGCAAGTTCGCTGGTCGAAGTGATCGTGTCGGTGACGGGTGCACTCGCCAACACCCCGTTGCTGGATGCATTGGTGGCGCTTATCCCCGGGCTTTCCGGCCAGTCGGCCGTCTCAAACAACCATGAGATCAACTTGCTTCGGCTCGGCCCCTGCGCCGTAACTCCGATCTATTACGCAGTCAAATCGAACTTCGAGACCGCAAATCCGGGGTGGAAGTTCTGGCAAAATTTCCGAAAGGATCGGATGGGCGACCTCGCCGCCGACATTGTCTTCCCGGGCGACAACGATCTCGTCGTCGATACTTCGTCAATGACGGAATTGGGCGAACTCAATTTCCCTCTCAAGGTGCAGGACGTCTGCGACTTTCAGACCTCACCAACCGTATGGCACTGCAATTATTTCAGGCAGCAGCAAACGATCAGTTTCATTGCAGCCAAATTCAATTGAACGCGGGCAGCGACAGCCCCTTCGCATGCTGCCTGAACAGTGCGCGTAATTTTCTGCGCAACGGCATCAGCGCCCGCGAGGCCGCCCCCAGTTCGCCGGAAGGCGCCACGATATAGGCTTGCACTTCATCCGGAATGACGTGGCGGGCATAGCCCGCCTTGGCCAGTTGCTCTTCGAGTGCCGAGGTGTCGTAGTCGCCCATTGCCTCGCGCACGGCCTGCCGATAAGCGTCATCGACGAAGAACAGCGCGTGAGCGAGTTCGTGGGTAAGGGTCCTCTTCTTTCCGTCGTCGTAGATTCCGATGACGTAAAAGCGTCTCTGCAGATTTCTGAACAGGGCGAGCAGCCGCTTTTCCTTGCGGGTCAGCGGATCGAATTTGCCCTCGTAGAAGCGCTGAAAGGCAGTCGACGGGACGTTGAAGCCCGACCAATCCTGAAAGTAGGTAAAGGCTCCGTTCTCGGCGACGTACCAGTCCATATATTGTTCGAGGGTGAATATCCGGCCGTGAAACTGCGGAGACTCGTAATGTTCCTGCACGCGCAGGAACGTCGACGTCAGCTCATACTGGGTCTTGAACCGAAGCAGGTGGATGCCGTCGGCGACCTTGTGCCTGGTGATTGCGGTCTTCCGGTCCGGTGTACGTTTCGCCATGGCCTGTCCCGATCCTGCCACGGACCAAGTAGGCTCGCGATCGGAAGTTCCACCGTTAGTGACTGGAGTGCGTGATCTGAGGCCAGCCGCTCACCGCGCATTCGCTGGCGCGTGCACGTGCCAGAGGTCGGCGCGCCAGTGCAGTACGACCGCCAGCATCAGCGCAAGGCCGGCGGCCGCATAGAGCGTGCCGGTCGCCGCGAATCCGATCTCGTCGATCAGGCTGCCAGCGGCCAGCAAGCCGATCGGCAGCCCGTAGATCACCATCATGCGCACCCCCATCACCCGGCCGCGGAAATTCTCGCTCGCGGTCCGCATCAGGATGACGGCGATCGAGATCATAGCGAGGCTTTGCGAAAAGCCGGCCACCACCAGGCACAGGATCGCGGTCGGCACCGTCTGCATCTGCACGAAGATCAGCAAGGTCGCATACCAGACGACGGTAGCGCCGATCATCAGCCGCGCGACCCGGATATCGCGGATCAGGCTCAACACGATCGAGCCGGCCAGCGAGCCGATCGCAAAACTCGCCGACAGATATCCGAGCCCGGTCTGGTTGGTGCCGTAGATTGTCTTGGCGATGTACGGCAGCAGGCCATTGGTGAGCGGATAGGCTGTCAGGTTGGCGAGGAACGCCACCCACAGTGCGGCCTGCATCCGCGGCGTGGTCCAGACGTAGGCCACCCCTTCCTTGAGGTCACGCAACGGCGAGCGTTGCAATGCCTCGCTGGCAGCCTCACCCGCAGCGTGCGGCTTCGCCGGGGCCACGATGCACAGCGTCAGCGCGGTCGCGATAATGTAAAGGCAGACGATCACCACATAGGCCGGACCCATGCCGAGCGCCGCGAACAATCCGGCGCCGCTCAGTGCGCCGGCGATGCGGGCGGTATCCATCGTCGTGCGCGAGATGCTGATCGCCCCGATCAACTGGCCGTGCGGCATGATGGTCGCGACCAACGCGCCGCGCACCCCCAGGTCGGACGGGCGGACGATGCCCATCACGGCCGCGATAATGAAGACATAGAGCGGCGCGAGGTGGCCGGACAGCGCCAGCATCATCAGCACGGCCGCCAGCACCGCGTAGGTCGCGCGCATCATCGCCAGCAGATCGCGATGACCGATCCGGTCGCCGACGACACCGAACATCGGTGCTACCAGCGTACCGACATAGCCGAGCGAGGCGAACAGGGTGAGCAGCAGCACCGATCCGGTCTCGACCAGCACGTACCAGCCGAGAATCAGCGTTTCCATCTCGAACGCCCACGAGGTGAGCAGATCGGCCGGCCACTGAAAACGGTAATTCCTGACACGGAATGGTGCGAGCGCGGAAGGCGGCGCCGGCTCGCTCAAGATGCGTCGTCGCGATTCATCGCGGTCCACCCTGCCCTGTTTCTTGTTTTTTCCTTCTCCGTCGATAGCAAGCTGAGCCAAGCGTTTCAAGCTGCCGACATCGCCCTGCCCCTATGCGTCAAAAGCAGCCGCCTCACCTCGGTGGCGGGTATCGCGGGGCTGAACAGATAGCCCTGCATCTCGGTGCAGCCGAGGATATACAGTAGATTCCGCTGCTGCTCGGTTTCGACACCTTCCGCCGTCGTCGTCATGTCGCTGGCGGCCGCGATGTTCACCACCGCCTGGACGATCGACGAGGATGCGCCGGGGCCGGCGATATCCCTGATGAAGGAGCGATCGATCTTGATCTTGTCGAACGGGAAGCGCTGCAAATAGCTGAGCGAGGAATAGCCGGTACCGAAATCGTCCAGCGCGATCCGCACACCCAGCCTGCGCAGCTGGTGCAGCATGTCGAGCGCCGCCTCGTCGTCGCGAATGAGCACGGCTTCGGTGATCTCGAGCTCCAGCCTGCTGGCCTGAAGGCCGCTGGAAGCGAGCGCCGCCGCGACGTGCAACGCCAGCGACGGGCTCCTGAACTGCACCGGCGAAACGTTGACCGCGACGCCAACATGATCCGGCCAGGTGACGGCCTCGGCGCAGGCGGTATTGAGCACCCACAGGCCAAGCTGGTTGATCAGCCCGCTGTCTTCCGCGATCGGGATAAATTCCGCCGGCGAGATCATGCCGCGTTCGGGATGCCGCCACCGCAGCAGCGCCTCGCAGGATGAGACCTTGCCGTCCTCGAGATTGATCACCGGCTGATAGTAGGTTTCGAGACTGCCGTCGCTGATCGCCTGGCGCAGATCGAGCTCCAGGCTTCGCCGCGCCCTGGCACGCTCATCCATGCCGGCCTCGAAGAAGCGATAGGTGCGTCGTCCGTCGCCCTTGGCGCCGTAGAGTGCGAGGTCCGCGTTCTTCAGCAACTGGTCGAGATCCACGCCGTCGCCGGGCGCCAGCGCGATGCCGATACTGGCATCGCTGGTGATCAGGTGCCCCATGCATTCCAGGGGCTGCCTGATCGCCGAATGAATTTGGTCAACCAGCCGGGTGGTTTCCGACCGGTCCTCGATAGCAGTGTGAATGACGGCGAACTCGTCGCCGCCGAGCCGCGCCGCCACATCGGTTTCCTTGAGGCAACCGCGCAGGCGCTGGGCGAGGACCCTGAGCAACTCATCGCCGATCGGATGACCGAGCGCGTCGTTGACGCTCTTGAACTCGTCGATGTCGATGTAGAGCACGGCCAGTTGCTCGCCCGGCTGTAGCGCGTTGAGCGCCTGCTCCAGCCGCTCGCGGAACAGGATCCGGTTCGGCAGGTCGGTCAGCCCGTCGTAATGCGCCAGATGCGCGATCTGCTCGTCCGCACGCTTACGCTCGGTGATGTCCTCGATCGTCGCGACCCACCCGCCACTCTTCAGCGGCCGGTTGATGATCTCGATCGCGCGGCCACCCGGCGCCTCCGTAAGCTGCCGCGTCGCCTTGCCGAGCGAAACTTTGTGGATGATTGCATTGCAGAATTGATCGACGTCGCCGTCGAATGACCCGGTTTCCTTCCGGTGGGCGATCAGCCGCTGCATGGTGCAGCCGGGCTTGACCACGTCGGGCGACAGTCCGAACATGTCGAGATAGGGCTGGTTGCAAATGATGATCCGCGCGGATGCATCATAAAGAACGAGGCCTTGCGGGATGTTGTTGACGGCAATCGAGAGCTGGCGCCGCTCAGCCGCCAGCCGCTGGTCGGTCAGGCGATCGCGCCTCACCAGCAGACCCGCGATCACGGCCAGGACGGCGACGAGCGCAAGCAGCACGCCTTCGCGAAGGCTCCACGCCGCGGGGTCGGCCGCAACCACCGCCGCGAGCAGGATTCCGCCCAGCACAAGCAGTTTGACCGTTCTGCTTCCTTGCGCAGAACCGGCCGAACCGCCCGACATCTGACGACCGCCCTCGTTGCTCACTCGATCTGCCTTTGAAATGGCGACAGAAGTCCGTGCAATGGAACCCAGACCGCTGATCGTGCGCCCCGCGGCAGTATTACGCAGCACTAATGGAAGTCGCGTTACAACTCGCGGTTAGCGATCGGTTACCTTCCAAACGTACCGGCTCCAGTCCGCGACCCGGCACTGAAGTTTACCGGGACGCGCCCGGTGGGCCGCTGCCCTCGCGCGGGATGGTAAACGAATGATTAATCCGGAGCCGGCACCGCACGCGGCCGGAAATGCAAGAAAGCCCCTATTTTCCGGCGCAACTGACATCCCACTGCGCTGACGGGACTTCGCCGCAAAACGAATCCTGACCGAGATGGCGCGGATTTAGCCGATACGAACCTCCACCTGTTTAACCGTTTCGCTAGTCGGGGCTGCCCATAATGGGGTCAGACCCAATTCATGAGACCCAACACCGTGACATCCTTTGGACGTGTGATTTCCGTGCGCGGCTCCCTCGCCCGGGTCGGACTTCTGGCTGCAGGCCCGATGCCCGTCACCGAAGCACGCGCCACCGTCGGGCGCTTCATCAGCATCCGCTGCGCGGCGTCCACCACCATCATCGCGATGATCACCGAGGTGTCGTGCGAGAACCAGACGAGTGGCGATGACTACGTGGCGACCGCATCCGTCGACCTGCTCGGCGAAATATCCGGCGGCGAACGTCCCAAATTCCAGCGCGGCGTCACCAATTATCCGACGATCGGCGACGCCGTCGAGGTCGTCACCGCCGAGGACCTTCGCACGGTCTATGCGCCGAGCGGATCGGACCAGATCAATATCGGCACCCTGCAGCAAGACAAGTCCGTGATCGCCTATGTCGACGTCGAGGAGATGCTTTCCAAGCACTTCGCCGTGCTCGGCTCCACCGGCGTCGGCAAATCGACCAGCGTATCGCTGCTGCTCAACGAGATTCTCCAGGCGCGGCCGAACCTGCGGGTATTCCTGCTCGACGTCCATAACGAGTATGGCCGCTGCTTCGGCGACCGCTCGCTGGTGCTCAATCCGCGCAACCTCAAACTGCCGTTCTGGCTGTTCAATTTTGAGGAAATCGTCGACGTCCTGTTCGGCGGCCGCCCGGGCGTTCCGGAAGAACTCGACGTTCTCTCCGAAATCATTCCGATGGCGAAGGGAATCTACACCCAGTACCAGAACTCCGACCGGATCGGTCTCAAGCGCATGGAGCCCAAGTCGGGCGGCTACACCGTCGATACGCCGGTGCCGTACCGGCTGTCCGATCTGATTTCGCTGATCGACGAACGGATGGGCAAGCTGGAGAACCGCTCCTCGCGTATCATCTATCACAAGCTGATTTCGCGCATCGAAACCGTGCGCAACGATCCGCGCTACACTTTCATGTTCGACAACGCCAATGTCGGCGGCGACACCATGGCGGAAGTCATCAGCCACCTGTTCCGCCTGCCTGCCAACGGCCGGCCGATGACCATCATGCAGCTTGCCGGCTTCCCCGCCGAAGTCGTCGATTCCGTAGTGTCGGTGCTGTGCCGCATGGCGTTCGATTTCGGCCTGTGGAGCGACGGCGTCTCGCCGCTGTTGTTCGTCTGCGAGGAAGCGCACCGTTACGCCGCGGCCGATCGCAACATCGGCTTCGGCCCGACACGGAAGGCGGTCTCGCGCATTGCCAAGGAAGGCCGCAAATACGGCGTCTTTCTCGGCCTCGTCACCCAGCGCCCGGCCGAACTCGACGCCACCATCATCTCCCAGTGCAACACGCTGTTCGCGATGCGCCTTGCCAACGACCGCGACCAGGCGCTGCTGCGCTCGGCGGTCTCCGACGCCGCTGCGAACCTGCTGTCGTTCGTGCCCTCGCTCGGCACCCGCGAAGTGCTGGCTTTCGGCGAAGGCGTCGCGCTGCCGACCCGCCTGCGCTTCAAGGAGGTTCCGGTCCATCAATTGCCACGCAGCGAGGCCACCATTGCGTCCGTTCCGTCGGTCACCGCCGGCCATGACATGCACTTCGTCTCCGCGGTGCTGGAGCGCTGGCGCGGCGCCACCTCCAATCGCGATACGCCAAACGATCCCTCGGGCGGTGGCGAGCGGCCTGCGGCCCGCGTCATGACGCCGGTGGAAGCGCCGATGCTGCAGCCCTCGATGGGGCTCGACCCCGACCGCTTCTCGCTGCTGAAGAAGCCGCTGCGCTAGAACCGCAAGCGTTCGCGCCGATTCTTGGCGTGAACCGGTATCCACTTCGCCGCAATACGATATATGGTTCCGGAAACGCCGCCTCGCGGCCTTAAGCCGGAACCCTTTCATGACCAAGCCCGCCACCAAACGATTTCAGCCGCCCGCCATCGACCGACTGCCGGAGGATATCCGCACCCGGATCCTGGCGGTGCAGGAAAAATCCGGCTTCGTCCCGAACGTCTTCCTGGCGCTGGCGTATCGGCCGGACGAGTTTCGCGCCTTCTTTGCCTATCATGACGCGCTGATGGAAAAGGACAGCGGGCTGACCAAGGCCGAGCGTGAGATGATCGTGGTGGCGACGTCCGCCGCCAACCAGTGCCATTACTGTGTGATCGCCCATGGCGCGATCCTGCGCATCCGGGCCAAGAACCCCCAGATCGCCGACCAGATCGCGGTCAACTACCGCAAGGCCGACATCACGCCGCGGCAGCGCGCCATGCTCGACTTCGCCATGAAGGTGAGCCAGGCGGCCAACACGGTTTCGGAGGCGGATTTTGCCGAAGTTGCCGGCCACGGCTTTTCCGACGACGACATCTGGGACATTACGGCAATCGCGGCCTTCTTTGCGCTGTCGAACCGGCTGGCCAACGTCACCGCGATGCGCCCGAACGACGAGTTCTACATGATGGGGCGGCTGCCGAAACAGGGCTGAGCCCGGAGGTTTCCTGCGTTGCTGGACTGGACTGAAATTATACTGCGTCTCGGTGTCGCCACGCTCGCGGGCGGCTTGATCGGTCTCAACCGCGATCTGCACGACAAGCCGATCGGATTGAAGACGCTGGCGCTGGTCAGCCTTGCGACGGCCATGCTGCTGGTGCTGGTCCATTCGGACGAGGCCAAAATCGTCTCCGAAGCCGGAAGCCGGGTGATGCAGGGAATCCTGACCGGGATCGGCTTTCTCGGCGCAGGCGTCATTGTTCACGCCGGGCGTCATTTCAGGGTTCGCGGGCTCACCAGCGCCGCCTGCACCTGGCTGGCGGCCTGTATCGGAATTGTCTGCGGCCTCGGACAATGGCGCGTGGTAATCATCGCATTGATCATCACTTTCGCGGTCTTGACCGTTGGCGGCCGGATCGAACGCTGGCTGCACACGAGGCTTGGCGGCAAGGAGGTCGCCGAACAGCAACCGCCACCTGTCGTTTCATCGGACAAGCTTCCGAACTAGTCGCTGATGTTGCGAGCCCTCAAATAGCCGCGACCCGGGGGTTGGCGGCAGGCATGCCAGGATTGCCCGAAGGCCTGACGGCACGGACTTTCGATCGACGGCGGCAGGTTCCATCAGACGCTGCGCGGATGGATGGCTGCCCCGCGTCCGGCAAGATTTCATGTTGGAAGCGCTGCCGCCGTGCTAAGAAAGGCGCAGGATTTTTCGCGGATCGGCGGCAGTGAAAACCCAGCGGCCCATTATCTCGGACGATGAGCACGTGGTGCTCAAGTTTAGGCCGCGCACCTCCGCCCACCCGCCGGGCGGAACGGAAGAGCCCGACTCGGCCGGGAAACCCAACAGCAACAGGCCGCCTGCGGCGAGCGATCTTTCCCGCTACGAACGACCGCGCGACGAGGGCGACGATTTCCGTCATCGCATGCTCGCCAATGTCGCAGCGCTCGCGTTCACGGTGGCACTGACCGCCATCGGCATCTGGCTTGCCGTCAGCATCGCCGATCTCCGCAAGACCCAGGACTGCGTACTGATGGGCCGCCGCGACTGCGCCAGAATTTCGGTGACGCCGCAGGGGTAGCGAGGCACGATCGTCGCACCAAAACAGATCGTCATACCCGCGCAGGCGGGTATCCAGTACGCCGCGGCCTATCGATTCCATCGCTGCTGTCTCTGGAATACTGGATCGTCCGCCTTCGCGGACGATGACGACTGAATGTACATCTTCGATCTCGCGACGCGTTGCGCCCGAGGTTTGCTGAAACTCGTCCCTCAAAACGAGAGGGAGCAGGGAATGCCGGGTGCTTGCTGCACCCGCGGTCTCGTGTGCAATGTAGGTGGTAGATGCGCACACGAGCATACAGGTACAGCCGAGGCACGCCGGCACTCCCTGCGCAATGGTTTGACGGCTTATGCCGAGCTCTCCCTGGAGACGAATTCCTTTTGCCTCCATCGCTGCCGGCTTGATGGCGGATCGATCCGGTTGGATCGAAATCGCCACCGGCAGCTTGACACCAGCCACGGGTGCCAGAACCACACGGTTTTGCCGTACGCCTCAGCGCCGTACGTCCTGCGCGACGTGAACCGCTCACGAGTTGCCTCGCCCTGCATCCACCTTCCGCGCCGACGCTGCTGCGTCCACCACATCCCGCCTCGCGTTCGTGACGATCGCGATACGCCCCTCTTGTCGAGGCGGGACGCGCGCAAATAACCGCTGATTTGGGGGATAAGGAAAGCGGAATATTTTTGGGCGCGAGACTGGACGGGGCAAATCACGTTGAACTTGCTGCGAAAAATCGCGCCATCGCGCAGGCCCAATTTGGCCGCTCTCAACCATCCGTGGGGTCTCGCCGCGATGGCGCAGGCTTTACACGCTGCCGCGACGATCCAACCGCCAAGGTGCGGCGGCGGCGATCAACGGCTGTTAAGTCTTGCTACAGTCAGGCTACATCGCACAATCTGCGAGAAGCTTCCGGGCTGGCGCAAAGCAGGCGCCTGCGAATGGCGTCTTCAACCAGTGCCAGGCTCTGTTTTGCCTCGCGCGCTTCCGTCTCGGCTACATGCGCACGAATTTCCGCGGCTGCCGCCTTGTCCTCCGCCGCCGTGATGCGAAACTCGATCTCCGTCAAGACTCTGGAAGCGTCGGCAAGCTTGCGATCCGCGTTAGCGACAACTTCCCGCAACGAATGCTCGGCGGATTCGGTTCGTTGCTCCGCCAGCTTCAGACGTTCCGCGGCGCTCTTGCACATGGCGTGAGCGCGAGCTTCGATTTCTCGCGCATTTTGCTCGATGCCGTTGAAAATCTCGGCGGCCTGATAAACCAGGTCGAGGGCGTCTGCGCCAACCGCCTTTGCCGGGGGACGCTCAAAGCTCAATATGTTTTCGTTCCTGCGACCGGCAGGCCTTCCTTCTCGGCGAGCCATGGAAAGGACCTTTGCTGGAATATAGGCTATTATGAACACTTATGGTAAAAAGAGCGTTAAAGCGCGTCACGCGCATTCGCGCCGCGTCTGTCAGCGCTGACACCGGGAAGAGTTGGGAGCGCCTGAATAGGCTTTGATCGCCGGATGTGAGCCTCATCCCGTCGCTGCAACGTTGTTGTCCGCATCGGCCAACGCGAGGGTGGTGACTCGTCGCTGCAATTTCCGTTACGTTGATCACGACAAAAACGAAGAAAACAAGGGAGGCATCATTGAAATTTCTAATCACTGCCGCAGGCTTTTTACTCGCAACGCTGTTTTCGATTCCTGCGCTGGCACAGACGAGGGCTCTGGTGACTGAAGAGATGATGGTGAAGACGGCCGATCCCGGCATCGAAATATATGTCCGCAACAAACGCCCGGCCGACATGACCTCGTTCCGGCCGGAGCAGACCGTGCTCTACGTCCACGGTGCGACCTACCCTTCCGAGACGGCGTTCGATCTCAAGCTCGATGGCGTATCCTGGATGGAATACATCGCCGCGCGCGGTTACGACGTCTGGCTGCTGGACCTGCGCGGCTACGGCAAATCCACACGGCCGGCCGAGATGGCCGACAAGCCCGAAGCCAATGCACCCATCGTCACCGGCCAGACCGCGGTCAAGGACATCGGCACCGCCGTCGACTTCATCCTGCAGCGCCGCAACATTCCGCGCCTGAACCTGCTGGGCTGGTCCTGGGGCACGACGCTGATGGCGACCTACACCACGCAAAACGCCGCGAAGGTCGAACGTCTCGTCCTCTACGCGCCGGCCTGGATCCGGCAAACGGCTTCGCTGGTTCAGGCCGGTCCCGGCAGGCTTGGCGCGTACCGGATGGTCAACCGCGATCAGGCCAAGGAGCGCTGGTACACCGGCGTGCCCGAGGACAAGAAAGCCAGCATCATTCCCGCCGGCTGGTTCGACGCCTGGGCCGACGCGACGTTTGCAACCGATCCGGTTGGCGCGGCGATGACTCCGCCGGTGTTGCGCGCGCCCAACGGCGTCGTGCAGGACAGCGCCGACTTCTTCGGCGCCGGCAAACCCTACTACGATCCCGCCAAGATCACCGTGCCGACGCTGCTGGTCCACGCCGAATGGGACCGCGATACGCCGCCCTACATGGCGCAGACGCTGTTTCCGCTGCTGGTGAACTCGCCCGACAAGCGCTACGTCGCGCTCGCCGAAGGCACACACAGCATCATCATGGAGCGCAATCGGCTAAAACTGTTCGAGGCAGTGCAGGCGTTTCTGGACGAGGCGAAAAAGCCGTGAGGAGACGTAGCCCGCATGAGCGCAGCGATATGCGGGACCACCGGACCCCGGATGTCGCTTCGCTCATCCGGGCTACGATATCCCGTGAATGAAGATGCCGGCATCGCTTTGAGCGGCACGGCGGATTACGCTATCGCTAATCCGCCCACCTTTTCGGGCGGCACGAGGCGAGTAACGCATGCAATTCCACCTGAACGGCTTCGAGCCGGGCGAGCCTGACATCGCCGATCCCGCCGAGCGGGTCCTGCCATCGGGAATGGCCGGGCCGGTGCCTGCGTTGGTTGACGTACTGATCGTCGGCTGCGGACCGGCCGGCCTGACGCTGGCGGCGCAACTGGCGGCGTTTGCCGACATCAAGACCTGCATCGTCGAGCAGAAGCCAAGCCGGCTGCTGCTCGGCCAGGCCGACGGCGTCGCGTGCCGCACCATGGAAATGTTTGACGCCTTTGGCTTCAGCGAACGCGTGCTGAAGGAAGCGTGCTGGATCACCGAGACGACGTTCTGGAAGCCGGACGAGAGCAAGCCTGAAAACATCGTGCGCAGCGGCCGTGTCAGGGACGTCGAGGACGGGCTGTCGGAAATGCCGCATGTCATCCTCAATCAAGCGCGTGTGCATGATTGCTATCTCGACGTCATGCGCAAATCGCCTGCGAAGCTCGAACCGTATTATTCGCGGCGTATGCTCGACCTCCAGGTGCAACCGTCGGCGCGGTTTGAGGATCGCGCGGTGATCGTGCAGCTCGAACGGCTCGATGCCGGCCACGAGGGCGAGATCGAGACGATCATGGCGCGCCATGTCGTCGGCTGCGACGGGGCCCGCAGCGCGGTGCGCAAATCGATCGGGCGCGAGCTGCGCGGCGATTCCGCAAATCATGCCTGGGGCGTGATGGATATCCTGGCCGTCACCGACTTTCCCGACATTCGCTTCAAGGTGCTGATCCAGTCGGCGAATGACGGCAGCGTCCTCGTGATTCCGCGCGAGGGCGGCTATCTCGTCCGCCTCTATGTCGAACTCACCAACCTCGATGCCGGGGAGCGCGTCGCCAACCGCAACATCACCTCAGATGACCTGATCGCGAAGGCGCGGCGGATTCTCCACCCGCATACGCTTGAGGTGAAGGAGGTCGCCTGGTGGTCGGTCTACGAGATTGGCCAGCGGCTGACCGACAAGTTCGACGACGTGCCAGCGGACGAACTCCCCTCCCGCCTGCCCCGCGTGTTCATCGCGGGCGATGCCTGCCATACCCACAGCCCGAAGGCGGGCCAGGGCATGAACGTTTCGATGCAGGACGCCTTCAATCTCGGATGGAAGCTCGCCGCCGTCCTGCGCGGGCGCAGCGCGCCGCGCCTGTTGCACAGCTATTCGGCGGAGCGGCAGGCGGTGGCGAAGGAGCTGATCGACTTCGACCGCGAATGGGCCGAGATCCTCGCCTCCGCCAAGGGCGACAACAAGGCTGCGGACGCGGCGCAGATGCAGAACTATTTCGTCCGGCACGGACGCTACACCGCTGGCACCGCGACCCGTTACCACCCCTCGATCCTCACGGCCGGAGCCGATCACCAGGATCTTGCGAAGGGCTTCGTGATCGGCACGCGCTTTCACTCCGCGCCGGTCGTGCGGCTTTCGGATGCCAAGCCTGTTCACCTCGGTCACGTCGCGAAAGCGGACGGACGCTTCCGTCTCTTTATCTTTGCCGGGTCTGGAGATCCTGCGGCCGAAAGCTCCCCGCTCCGCTCACTCTGCGATTTTCTGAGCAACAATCCACAATCACCTGTCAGGCGGTACACGCCCGCGGGCGCCGATATCGACTCAGTGATCGATGTCCGCGCCGTATTTCAGCAGGCGCACGCCGAAGTCCTCATCGAGGCGATGCCGTCGCTCCTGCTCCCCCGCAAAGGTCGCTTCGGGCTGATCGACTATGAGAAGATGTTCTGCCCCGATTTAAGGAGCGGCCACGATATCTATTCGATGCGCGGCATCGATCGCGACAAGGGCTGTATGGTTGTGGCGCGGCCGGATCAATACGTCGCGCATGTGCTTCCGCTCAACGCGCATGAGGCGTTGGCGGCGTATTTCGGCGGGTTCATGCACAGGGTGGGGTTAGCGTAGCCCGCATGGCCAACGGGTCGCGCGAATGCGCGCCCGCGACGAGCGCAATTGCGCTCGCACGGCGATAACAGGTTCCGCGCTATGCGGGAGAAGTCCAGGATGTCGCTTCTACGCCTCCGCGCCGTCCGCGCATCTCCCCGAATCTGCCCATTTTTGTCGCCAAATCCAATGTGACAGGAATGGCCCGCCTCCATTGAACTCAGGGCCCCGCTCCGATATACGGGCACTCGACTCCGGCTGAGGGAACAGGGCCTTCCGGGGCCAAGCCCCCGCCTCCTCAAGCCGTTCCGGATTATCTCCAATATATCAAAGGCTTAATGATGTCTGCCACATTCGATCAGATCGCCAACATTATCGCGGAGACCTGCGACATTCCGCGCGACACGATCAAGCCGGAGAGCCACGCCATCGACGATCTGGGCATCGACAGCCTGGACTTCCTCGACATCGCCTTTGCCATCGACAAGGCGTTCGGGATCAAGATGCCGCTCGAAAAATGGACCCAGGAGGTCAACGACGGCAAGGCCACGACCGAGCAGTATTTCGTGCTGCAGAATCTCGCCGATCGCATCGACGAACTGGTCGCCGCCAAGAATGCAGCGCCGGGCGCCTAGAGCCATTTCCGTTCCGATTAAATCGGAACGGGGCTCTAGATTCTTGGTTTGACGCGTTTTCTTGACGCGACCGGCCTCCACTTCGCTGGAAAACGCTTTAGTCACCCGCCATGAACCTTGATTACTTCCAGCTGATCGACCGCATCGTCGACCTCGATCTCGACGCCAAGACGATTACGGTCGAGGCTCAGGTTCCGGCGTCGCATACCATCTTCGAGGGGCATTTTCCGGGTTTCCCGATCATGCCCGGCGTGCTGCTGACCGAAGCGATGGCGCAGAGTTCCGGCTGGCTGATACTCGGCGTCCTGAAGTTCGAGCGCATGCCGTTCCTGGCCATCGTGAAGGAAGCCAAGATGCGGGGTTTCGTCAGTCCCGGTCAGCTGCTGACGATCGAGGCGAAGCTCGAGCACGAAGGTTCCGGTTTTGCCGTCACCAAGGTCAAGGGACGTGTCGGCAAGGAACTGAAGTGCAGCGCTGAATTGACCTTCGGTCTTATCCCCTTCCCCGACCCGGCCTTGCGCGTGCACATGGACGCAAAGGCCAACGAGATCGGCTTCCCACTGCAGGCGATAACGCATGACTGAGCCAAAATCCGCGCCCGCCAAGGAAGTCTGGATTACCGGCATCGGCATCGTCTCCTCGCTCGGCGAGGGGCTGGATGCGCATTGGGATGCGCTGAACGAGAACAAGATCAACGTCGACGACAAGCGCTTCACGCCCTACATCGTGCATCCGCTTGCGCCTGTCTCCTTCGACGCCCAGATCCCGAAAAAGGGCGACCAGCGCCAGATGGAGGCGTGGCAGCGCATCGGCACCTATGCCGCGGGGCTGGCGCTGGATTCGGCGGGCATCAAAGGCAACAAGGAAATTTTGGGGCGGACGGACATGATCGTCGCCGCCGGCGGCGGCGAGCGCGACCTCGCGGTCGACCTCGCCATCATGACCGCCGACGCCAAGGGCAATTCGAGCCCTGGATTCCTCAACGAACGGCTGATGAACGATCTGCGGCCGACGCTGTTTCTGGCCCAGCTCTCCAACCTGCTCGCCGGCAACATCGCCATCGTGCATGGCGTGTGCGGAACGTCGCGCACCTTCATGGGCGAGGAAGCCGCCTCGATCGACGCGGCGCGGATCGCGCTGGCTCGCATCTCGTCCGGGCAGAGCGAGATCGCGCTGGTCGGCGCCGCCCATAATGGCGAGCGCTCCGATCTGCTCGTCCTCTACGAATTCGGCGACTTCAATCTGAAAGAGAAATATGCGCCGGTTTGGCAGCGCGAAGGCCACGGCGGCTTTGCGCTCGGCTCCGCCGGCTGTTTCCTGGTGCTGGAGTCCCGCGAGCACGCCGAAGCCCGCGGCGCCAAGCCCTATGCAAGGCTGACCAAAGTGGTCGCCGACCTCGCGCAGCGCAAGCAGCCGGGCGCGGTGACGCGATCGCTGGAAGCGATGTGGCCGAAACTCGGCGTCGCCGGCGACAGCGGCAATTTGATTACGGGCGCGACTGGCGTCGAGCCGGTGACGTCGGAAGAAAAGGCGTTCCTGCGCCAGCACCCCGGATTTGCGGTGCGCGCCACCGGAACGATGTTCGGCCATACGCTGGAAACCCAGTTTCCGCTGGGACTGGCGCTCGCCGCACTCTCGCTGTCCCGCGGCGCGCTGTTTCCGCCCAACGATCCGACCGGGCTCGAGGTTGAAAAGGCAGGTCAGCCTGACCAGATTGTGGTGGTGGGGGCCGGTCACTGGCAGGGCGAAGGCATGGCCCTGGTCGAGGCCGTCAAGTAATCGGCGCGAGAGCGCATTCAGTTACGGCGCAACATCGGGGGAACCATGTCAGCACCATCGGATAAGTTCGGCAGGCCGATTGTCGTCGTCACCGGCATGGGCGTGGTGACGTCGCTTGGCGCCGGCAAAGAGGATAATTGGCGCAAGCTGATCGCCGGCGAATCCGGCATCCGCACCGTGACGCGCTTTCCGATCGACGGGCTGAAATCCACCATGGCGGGCACGGTCGATTTTGTCAGTGTCGATCCCGTCACCTCGACGGGATTGACCGAGCGGCTGGCCGAAATGGCCACCGCAGAAGCGCTCGAACAGGCCGCGATCGGGAGCAAAGCTGATTTTCCCGGGCCGCTGTTTCTGGCGGTGGCGCCGGTCGAGGTGGAATGGCCGCAGCGGCTCGAACTTGGCCGCGCGATCGGAAAGACCGAATTCGACTATGGCGACATGCTGCGCGTCAGCGGCGGCGGCCGGTTCGCGTCCTACCATCACCGTTTCATGTTCGGCTCGGTGGCGAGCCATCTGGCCGAAGCCTTCGGCACCAAGGGCTCGCCGATCTCGCTCTCCACCGCTTGCGCCTCCGGCGCGACCGCGATCCAGCTCGGCGTCGAGGCGATCCGCCGCGGCGACGCGGATGCGGCGCTGTGCGTGGGGACCGACGGCTCGGTCAATCCGGAAGCGCTGGTGCGGTTCTCGCTGCTGTCGGCCTTGTCGACACAGAACGATCCGCCGCAGGCCGCCTCAAAGCCATTCTCGAAGAACCGCGACGGTTTTGTCATGGCGGAAGGCGCCGGCGCGATGGTGCTGGAAAGCTACGAGTCCGCAACCGCGCGCGGCGCCAAAATCCTCGGCGTGGTCGCCGGCTGCGGCGAACTGACCAACTCGTTCCACCGCACCCGCTCCAGCCCGGACGGCAAGCCGATCATCGGCTGCATGCGCAAGACGCTGGCGGATGCCGGTCTTGAACCGGAACAGATCGACCATATCAACGCGCACGGCACCGCGACGCCGGAAAACGACAAGATGGAGTACAACACGACCGCCGTCGTGTTCGGCGAGCATCTGCCGAAGATCCCGGTGTCGTCGAACAAGTCGATGGTCGGACATACGATCTCGGCGGCCGGTGCGGTGGAAGCCGTGTTCTCGCTGCTGACGCTGGAGCATCAGCGGATTCCGCCGACTATCAATTACGAGATTCCGGATCCGGCGATTTTGTTCGACGTGGTCGGCAACACCGCGCGCGACGCCAGGGTGACCGCCGTGATGTCGAACTCGTTCGGTTTCGGCGGGCAAAACGCCTCGCTGATCCTGACCCGCGAACCGGTCTAGCGGCCAGCACTGCAGACAATGAACCGCCTGTTCCTACGCACCAAGGCGCGCCTGCGCGACGCCGCCAAGCCCGTGGCTGAACTCGCCGTCGGCGGGCTGACGATCGCGCTGCTGCGCACCACGCGCCTGTTCGATCCCGACAAGACCGCAAACTTCTTCGGCCGCGCCACCCGCTTCATCGGACGCCGGCTGCGCGAGGACCGCATCGGGCGCGAGAATCTTACCGCAGCTTTTCCCGAGAAGACGCCGGAAGAGATCGAAACCATTCTGGCCGGCGTCTGGGACAATCTCGGCCGCATCGGCGCCGAGTTCGCCCATCTCGATCACATCTGGGATTACGACGTCGATCACCCGGACAAGCCGAGCCGCGTCGAGTTCGACGCGCGCACCAAGCAGATCTTCGATACGCTGCGCGACGACGGTAAGCCCGCCATCATCTTCGCCAGCCACCTCGGCAATTGGGAAATCCCGGCGCTCGGCGCGGTCGCGCACGGTCTCGATTGCGCGATCCTGTTCCGCCGGCCGAACATCGAATCGGCCGACCGCGCCATCGAACGGATCCGCGCGGTCAAGATGGGCACGCTGGTGCCGGCCGGCCGCGAGGCGCCGCTCAAGCTGGCGGAAGCGCTGCAGCGGGGCCAGCACGTCGCGATGCTGGTCGACCAATACATGGGCAACGGCGTCGAAGTGACGTTCTTCGGCCGCAAGACCAAGGCCAACCCGACTCTGGCCCGGCTGTTGCGGCAGGTCGAATGCCCCGTGCACGGCGTGCGCATCATCCGCCTGCCCAACCACAGATTCCGTGCCGAACTGTCCGAACAGGTCAAGCCGGTACGCGACGCCTCCGGCCAGATCGATATTCAAGGCACGATGCAGGCGGTGACGGATGTGATCGAAGGCTGGGTGCGGGAATATCCGGACCAGTGGCTGTGGCTGCATCGGAGATGGCGGTAGGGTCGCGATGCCGTAGCCCGGATGAGCGCAGCGACATCCGGGGCGGCTCTCGCCTCCGTTCCCGGATGTCGCTGCGCTCATCCGGGCTACAGGCGCCACCCTATCCGAACAGCAAGCCGAGGCTCCACGCCTTTAGCGCGACGGCCGATCCCAGGACAAAGACAATCTGCAGCAGCGTGCGCGTCGATAAGAACGTTAGGATGTTGGTCATGTGATGCTCCCGGGCGGAGCTATAGTTTCTCGCTCAGGTTCCGGCAACAGGAGTTTTGTGGGAAGCCATTTGTAGGATGGGCAAAGCGAAGCGTGCCCACCATTCCTGACGGTGATCTCGGAAAGATGGTGGGCACGCTTCGCTTTGCCCACCCTACAATATTCGTCGCTCCGCACGGCAATGACGGCGGGAATCACTTCCCTGTCTTCACCCGCGTCCACAGCCGGTTGATGATGCGCTGGCTCGCCGGGTCGCGGGCGTTGATGACGAACAGCTTTTTCTGCATCGCCTCGTCCGGATAGATATTCTTGTCGTTCAAAATCTTCGGATCGACCAGCTTCTGGCTCGCCAGATTGCCGTTGGCGTAGGACAGGAAGTCGGAATTTTTCGCCGCGACATCCGGACGGTAGAGATAGTTGATCAGCTCATAGGCTTCTGTGACATTCTTCGCATCCGCTGGGATCGCCAGATTGTCGAAGAACATCTGCGCGCCCTCTTTCGGAATCGTGTAGCCGATCTCGATGCCGTTCTTGGCTTCCGCCGCGCGGCTGCGCGCCTGCATGATGTCGCCGGACCATCCGACCACGAAGCAAATTTCGCCTGATGCCAGCGCGCCCAGATATTCAGAGGAATGAAACTTGCGGACGTTGGGCCTGATCTTGCTGACGAGCTCGGCAGCCTTTTCCAGATCGGCCTGCTTGGTCGAATTCGGATCGATGCCGAGATAGCCGAGTGCTGCGGGCAGAATGTCGTCGGCTGAATCCAGCATGTGGATGCCGCAGTCTTTGAACTTGGCGAGATTCTCCGGCTTGAAGACGATGTCCCAGCTATCGATCTTCGCATCGGGCCCGAGGATTTTTTGGACGGCCTTGACGTTGTAGCCGATGCCGGTGGTGCCCCACATGTAATTGGCGGCGTAATTGTTGCCGGGATCGTAGGTCGCGAGCTGATCGGTCACGACCGCCCAGGCGTTGGCGAGGTTCGGCAGTTTTGACTTGTCGAGCTTGAGGAAGACTTTTGCGGTGATCTGGCGCTGCAGGAAATAGCCGGTGGGCACCACGACGTCGTAGCCCGACTTGCCCGCCAGCAGGCGCGTCTCCAGCGTCTCGTTGGCATCAAAAGTGTCGTAGACCACCTTGATGCCGGTTTCCTTGGTGAAGTCTTCCAGCACCCCCGGCGCCATGTAGTTGGACCAGTTGTAGAAGTTCACGGTGCGCCCCTCGGCCTGCGCGGGCGAGAGCGACAGCGCGACCGACAACGCACCGATCAGGCGAAGCGAACCTCGAATTGGACCGCGCATCTCTACCTCTTGCGGCGGCCGTGCACCGCGTCCGACAAACGCTCCAGCGCGGTATCCAGCGTTTCGTCCTTCTTTGAAAAACAGAAACGCACCACCGAGGTCACCGCGTCCTGCTCGTAGAACGCCGATACCGGAATCGCGGCGACCTTATAGTCGGTCACGATGCGGTTGCAGAACTCGACGTCGGTCTCGTTGAGCCCGAGCGGCGACAGGTCGACGGTGAGAAAATACGTGCCCTGCGATTTCAGCACGGGAAAGCCGATGCTCTCCAGCCCCTTGGTCAGACGGTCCCTGCTCCGCGCCAGCTCCTTGCGCATGTCGTAAAAATATTCGTCCGGCTTGCCGAGGCCGTAGGCGACGGCGGCCTGCAGGTTCGGTGCTGTCGTGAAGGTCAGGAACTGATGCACTTTTGCGGCCACCCGCAACAGCGGCGGCGCGGCGCAGACGAATCCGATCTTCCATCCCGTCAGCGAAAATATCTTGCCCGCGCTGCCGACCTTGATGGTGCGATCGCGCATGCCCGGGATGGTGATCAGCGGGATATGCTCGCGGCCGTCGAAGATCACGTGCTCCCAGACCTCGTCGCAGATCGCAATCGTATCGAACTGCTGGCAGAACCGCGCCAGCAATTCGAGGTCCTCGCGGGGATAGACGACGGCGGCCGGATTGAGCGGGTTGTTGAACAGCACCGCCTTGGTCTTGTGGTTGAAGACGCTGGCCAGCATCTCCTCAGTCAGCCGCCAGTCCGGCGGCTCGAGCCGCAACAGGCGTGGAATACCGCCGGCCTGGCGGATGATCGGCAGGTAGCTGTCATAGACCGGCTGGAAGCAGACGACCTCGTCGCCGGGTTCGACGACGGCGAGAATGGACGACGTCAGCGCCTCCGTGCCGCCCGAGGTCACCATCACCTCCGTCATCGGATCGAGCGTGAGCTTGTGCCAACGGCCGTAATGCGCCGCGATCGCCTGCCGCAGTTCGGGAATGCCCATCATCGACGGGTATTGGTTGTAGCCGTTCACGGTCGCGTCGGCCGCGGCGCGGCGGATGTCCTCCGGCCCGGGATCGTCAGGAAAACCCTGACCAAGATTGATGGCGTTGTTGTCGCGGGCAGCCTGCGACATCGCCTCGAACACGGTGACCGGAAGGTCGGCAAAGACCTTATTCATGGATGTCATGGTGGGAATCAGCCGCCGGTTCTGGTCGGCAAGCCGGCTGCCTTCCAGCCGATGATGCCGCCGGCCAGATGCTTGTCGTAGGGCAGGCCTGCCGCCTGCGCCGCCAGCGAGGCCGTCACCGAGCGCTTGCCGGAACGGCAGGCGAAAACCACCTGCTTGCCCTTAGGGTCGGGAATGGCCGCCGGATCGAAGGTCTGCAGCGGAACGACCACGCCGTCCGGATAGGCTTCCACCGCGACCTCGTTGGGCTCGCGAACATCGACCAGAAGATAGCGCCCTTCCGCTATCCCCCTGGAAACGTCTTCCGGGGTCAAATCGTGCACCTGATGGTCCGCCACGCAAAATCCTCCTGACAACCCGCCGCGAGGGCTCAGATCAGCCCGGCCCAGCGGGCGCCAAAGTCGCCCCTCGCGGGACGAAAATCAAGCGCCGCGAACGGTTTAAACGGCCGCCAAAACCAGGCCGCCGCCCATCGCATTTATTCCCCTCCTGCCGCTGTTTTCAGGCGAGATGTTCTTTCACCATGGGCCAGGCGCCATCAGATATTTGCGGGCCGGTCGCACGGTAGCCGCGGCGAGGGTAGAAACCGCGGGCGTTTGCGCTTGCCTCAAGGCGCACTGACGGGAACTCGCGCTCACGCATCAGCCCTTCCAGCCGGTCGAGCAGTCCGGCGCCTACGCCCTGCCCGGCAAATTCCGGCGCCGTATACAGGCCCTCCAGCATGTCGCCACGAATGGGCCCCCACCCGGCGACGATGCCATTGAGTTCGGTAACCCATATTTCCAGCTCATGCAGCTTTCGCTCCATCCCCGACAGCGTGAGCCGCGCTGCCCACGCCTCGGTGGCCGGCATTGTTGGCGGCGCGAGTTCAAGGATCGATCGCCGGCGAATGTCGTAGAGGCGGCTTGCATCCTCGCGCATCGCCAAACGGTAGACGGCAGCCATTGCCACCTGCTCCGAGCCAGACGAACGCTGCAGGACCAGCGCAGCAGTTAACGTTTAGGAGATGAGCGATCTGACGATTGGAGTTGCGTCGAGCGGAGTATAACCCAGTGCGAAGATGCGCGCATAACAGGTATTGGCCGGACCACGGTCTTTTGCCGACCTCCGGTGACTCTCCGGGCAGATGCGTTCGTTCCACAGTCCGATCAACGGCCCCGTCTTCATTTTTTCGACTTGGGCTTGGGCTTGGGCTTGGGCTTGGGGTTGTCTTTTGCGAATGGCGTCGCCGCGGCCTCTCGTGCGAGCCGCTCGGCTTTCAAACGCTCGCGGTTCTGCGAGAATGCGGCCTGGGCGATCTCGTGATCGCTCATGGCCGTCTTGGCCCCTACTTCGCGGAATGCCTTCCGCGCTTCCCGCTCGGCGCTGCTGATCTGCTTCGGTGGTTCATGGCCGCGAGGTGTCTTCATTTTCTTGCCTTTGGCCGATCGACACGTGCCTCTCTGAACTCTTCGGGTCCTTTCAGCAACCGGCTTTTGCGGCTAGCCCGATCGCCGGCGCTTGCTGCACTGTCGGCCAGATTGTCGATGACTGTGCCAGCCAATTCCTTGGCTCGCGTCGCATTTAGCTGGGTTGGCTTCACCCTTGCCTTCAGCCCCAACTCTATCAGCCGGCAGATAGCGTCCGAGCGGTTAACGTCGTTGGCGGTCGCCCAGGCTTCCACCTCGGCCATCAGTGTTGCGGGCATCCGTATCAACGCAGACGGAACTCGTTCGGAAGGAGAGTTATCGCGCGTCATCTTCGATGTTTTCATTTGAACATCACGCGCGCGGTACGGATTGGTTCCGTCCCGCCCCGCGCGTCAGCTAGCCGCAATTGCGCCTGCCAAGCCAGCGCGCCCCCTGCTGGAGGCGCGCTCGTGGAGACCGCTCCGTTGATCGGGCGGCGGTTATGCGGCCTGGTCTTTTTCAGCGTCCAGATTAATGACCGATTTCGCAAGTTTGGTCAGCGCGGCGTCGGTCGCACGTTCCTCATCGAGGGTCTGCTGCAGCAACTTCACCGCCTTCGTGTAGCCGAGTTCTTCGGCCCAGGTGCGAAGCGTGCCGTAGCGGGTCATTTCGTAATGCTCGACAGCCTGCGCTGCGGCGAGCAAGCCTGCGTCGTGAGCCGGCATGCCCTTGTATTCCTCCATGATCTCCTGGCCTTCCTTGGCGATGCCCACGATGGCGTCGCAAGTCTTGCCTTGAGGCTTCTTGTCGATTTCCGCGAACACCTGCTCCAGACGGTCGATCTGACCTTCGGTCTCGCCGAGGTGTTTCTGGAAGGCTGCTTTAAGTCCGGAATGCTGGGCGGCCTTCGCCATCTTCGGCAGGCTTACGAGGATCTTCTTTTCGGCGAAATAGACGTCCTTGAGCGTGTCGTGAAACAGGTCTTCGAGCTTCTTCATCTTGGCCATGATCGTCTCCGGTAAGGTAATTGTGTGGGGCAATCCCCCACGTCCTGCTAAGTTCCTTTTCTCAAGCCGCCGTTGAGGAGTGACCGCGCAGCACCGACACCTGTTTTGGGAACTATCGGGGTTTGGCGCTGGTCTATGAAGAGGGTCACATCTACGCGCAACGCGTGCGTCTATGAGCTAGAGGCGCCCTAAGAAGAGAGACCAACCATGACGCGCCTCACGCGATGTCCAATCTGAGTCAGGAAATGCGCGCCAACGCGGATGTTGGCCGACTACTTTGAATTTATAGATACGCGCAACGAGCTCGGCCTGAGCCGCGATTTGCATTTGAGACAGCTTCATTGTCCGTCCTCGGATTCGCGCAATCCATAATTGTCGCATCGCTGTTGAACCTTCGCAAAATTCCCGTGACCCACACTACGGGGGGACCACCGTAGGAGGTCCTGATGACGAAGCATCGAACGATTACCGGGTTTGTCGCTGTCGCTCTGCTCGCTGTTGCCGCAACCGCCGCCAACGTAAGGACGCACGCGCCTTCGACCGACGGAACGACTACGTCGAAGGGCCTGACGGACGACGCCAACACCCCGACTGCCAGTTTTGACGAGCGCTGGTCCGCGATGTCAGCTTCGAAAACAGGCACGCCTGAGCAATAGGCTCGACCTTCGCCAAGTGCCGCCGCAGTCGGACTTGGCAGAAATTGCAATGAATCCCTGGTGGTTGGGCGACGCTTTCGCGTCACGCGGCGCGGATGCGGCTACACGCACGACAACATGCTTACAGAGGTACATCCACACCACATTGGCAGTCGTTCGGAAAATCCAACTTTTCGAACGAGGCAACGATTAACGCACTGAAAGCTGCAATCGTTGGCCCGGTTCTGATTTCAGCCAATACGCCGGTCCGCGCCGACGTCATCGCCGACTGGACCAACACCGCCATGGACGTGATGAAGGCGGCCAACGTCGCCGGTAATCCGTGGACGCGCAGCATGGCGCTGGTGAACGTCTCCATGTCCGACGCGGTCAATTCGGTGCAGAACCGACATTCGCGTTACATACCGGAGCTTCCAGCCGATCCGAACGCCTCGGCCGAGGCGGCGGCCGCGGCGGCTGCCCGCGAAATTCTCATACGCCAATATCCCGGCCAGAAGGAGCGGATCGATGCCGCCTTCGCAGAGGTGGTGAAATCCATTCCGGACAATCCCGCACGGGCCGCGGGTATTGAGTTTGGCGTAAGAGTTGCGGACGCCGTTTTCACGGAACGGCAGAGCGACGCAGCCTGTGCCATGCTCCGTACCGCGAAGCGGCGAAACTAACTTCCGTGTCAGAAACTGTCGCATTATTCATTTGAAATCACTGGATTATTTGGGTCTGTTGATCGTCTTCCATTTTGCGATCGTATCGGTCGCTGCAATTCGACACGGAGGTTGGGATGAACAACAAGCTCCTTAAATTCCTCACTGCAGGTGCGATGGTTGCGGCGCTGGCGCTTGCGTCACCCGTGCTCGCTCGCGGTGGCGGTGGTGGTGGCGGCCATGGCGGCGGCGGTGGCGGTCATGGTGGTGGCGGCATGCATGGAGGTGGAGGTGGAATGCATTTTGGTGGCATGGGCGGCGGCATGCGTGCCGGCGGCATGGGTTTCGCTGGCAGCCGCGTCGGCTTTGGAGGTGGCCGGGTCGCCTTCGCAGGTAGCCGCTTCGCGGGTCCGCGTTTTGCGCATGCAGGATTCACCCATCACGGCCGATTCTTCCATCACCGCCACCATCGCTTTGCGTTCATTGGTGTGGGTGTGCCCTACGCCTATGCCGCCTACGACGGCTGCTGGCGCAGGACGTGGACGCCATACGGACTGCGATGGGTCAACGTCTGTGGCGCCTACAGCTATTACTGATTGAGGCAATGAAGCTGCCATATTGGTCTTGCTGAGTCCGGGTCCCAGCGCGTTCTTGCCGTCCGTTCGCTGGGATCCAGACATGGTGATGGTCGCCACTGGCGCATGATCCCCGAAAAGGGATCCGGTCCCCGTGGGTGGCGACCGTCACCTTGTTCACGTTACCTTCAGACTAGATGAGCGAGTCTCCAGCGGCCTGGGCAGTGGTTCGGAGACGGAAGACCATGACGGGAGGTCATCGGCGCATTCTGGTCGTCGAGGATGACCCGGAAACCGCCGGTCAGCTTGTGGAGCAGCTCACGAGCAACGGTTACGAGGTGGATTTGGCCACCAACGGCAGCGACGCGCTGAGCCGCGGCGCCGCCGGCGACTATGCCGTCATCACGATCGACCGCATGCTGCCCGATATCGACGGCATCGCCGTCATGCGCCAGTTGCGCGACGATGGCGTCGCCGCACCCGTCCTGATTGTCAGTGCACTCGGAGAAGTCGACGATCGGGTGCGCGGCCTGCGTGCCGGAGGCGACGACTATCTGGTCAAGCCTTTTTCGTTCGTCGAACTCCTGGCGCGGGTCGAGGCGCTTGGCCGGCGCAGTGACACCATTGTCAAGGAGACCATCTTGCGTGTCGGCGATCTCGCACTCGACCTGGTGTCGCGGACCGCCAGCCGGCGTGGCAAGGACATTGTGCTTTTTCCCCGCGAGTTCCAGCTTCTCGAGTATCTGGTTCGCAACGAAGGCCGCATCGTATCGAGGGCAATGTTGCTGCAGCACGTCTGGGATCTTCACTTCGATCCCTCCACGAATATCATCGACGTCTATGTCGGGCGCGTCCGTCGCAAGGTCGACGGCCAGCAGGCCTATCCGCTGATCCATACGGTTCGCGGCACAGGGTACTGTCTCCGTGCTCCTGGCTAAGACCTTAACGTCATCGACGTTCAGGCTGGCGCTGATCGCGATCGGGACCTTCGGGATGATCGTGTCGGCCATTTTCAGCTACGTCTACCTGTCCACCTCCGCCTATGTGCGCAGCCGGTCGGATCGCGCCATCGTGACCGAGTATTTGAGCCTGAAGAGCGCCTACGAGCGGTCGGGGCGCGATGGGCTGATCGCCTTGATCCAGGAACGCATCGCCGACAGCAGTTTTGCGGACAACGTGTACATCCTGGCCGATCCTTCCTCGGTCATACTGGCCGGCAATCTGAAGATATGGCCATCGACGGCCACGGCTGCCGAAGGATGGATAGAGTTTCGCGCGGGCGAGCCGTTGCCCAATGCGGCAAACCGGCCGCTGCTGCGGGCGATGCTCGGAACATTTCCGAGCCGCGATCGTCTGCTGGTGGGAAGGGATATCAGCGAGCTCGACGGCTTTGCCGACCAGATCAAGACGGCCGTGATCTCGGGCATCGTACTGATATTCTTGCTTGCGGGGGTCGCGAGCATCCTCGTGACGCGCCGGACGGTGGGGCGGATCGAATCGATCAACGCCACCAGCCGGGCCATCATGCAGAGCGGCCTCGATCAGCGCATCCCGCTCCGCGGCACCCATGACGAATGGGATCGCGTCGCGGAGAACCTTAACTTGATGCTGAACCGCATCGAAACCTTGATGGGAGAGGTCAGGCAGGTGAGCGACAATGTCGCGCACGACCTCCGGACGCCGCTGACGCGCATGCGCGGACGGCTGGAGAAGGCCTATCACGGCCAGCGCATCAGCGCGGACGATCAGGCGTTGATCGGCGACACGATCACCGACCTCGATGCCGTGTTGCGGATATTCTCGTCGCTCACGCGCATTGCGCAAATCGAGACCCGGGCACGTAAGGGCGCTTTCCGCACCGTGAACCTGGTAGAAATCGCCGGCGAGGTTGCGGAGCTGTACGATGCCGCGGCCGAACAGGTGGGCACCCGTCTAACCGTCGTCGGCGATCGCGAAGCGCTCGTGACCGGCGATCGCGATCTGATCTTCGATGCCATCGCCAATCTCGTCGACAATGCGATCAAGCATGGCCGCGCCGGAGGGCAAGTCGTGGTCGCGAACGAAAACATCGATGGCAAGCCGGTCATCTCGATCGCGGATGACGGACCCGGAATTCCCGCTCACGAATACGAGCAGGTTTTCAAGCGGTTTTACCGGCTCGAACACAGCCGCTACACGCCGGGAAACGGTCTGGGGCTCAGCCTGGTCGCGGCCGTCGCACATCTTCACGGCGCGCGAATCGAAATGCTCGATAACGCGCCGGGTCTCAAGCTCAGGCTCTGGTTTTCCCCGCCAGTCCGTTAGCCGCGAATCGGTCAAGGCGCCTGCGACCAGCGCAATGCGGCTCCGGCGAGCCGAGCCCAGCCGCTGAGGCGACCACGTTATCGTCGGGTTCTTTCCATCAGTGCCTTTATTTCCGCACTTTTTGAGCAGCAAATGAACCGATCTAGCGCTTCGGGGGGACTGGCAATGCCAAGGACCGGAATAGCGTTCTCACTCATAGGATTGGTCGGACTGCTGGGCGGCTGCATGCAAGCGACGCTTGCGCCGTCGTCGAATGCCAGTTTGACCCCAAGGGACCGGCAGTTGCTCGCCCACCCGCCCTATGCGCAGGCGAGCATTCCGGAGACGTATCGCCGGCATGTTGTCGACTACACGCGCAGGGAGCAGCCGGGCACGATCCTGGTCGATACCAATTCGAAATATCTCTATTACGTCCTGCCGGGAGGCAAGGCGGTCCGCTACGGCGTGACGGTGGGCGAGGAGGCGCAGGCCTGGTCCGGCGTCGCGACCGTTGGCAAAGTCGCCGAATGGCCCGACTGGATTCCGACGGCGGAGATCCAGGCGCGGCTCGGCCCCTACCCGAAGCGCGTTGCCGGAGGTCCGGCCAATCCGCTCGGCGCGCGGGCGCTCTACCTCTACGAGGGCAACAAGGACACGCTGTACCGCATCCACGGCACCAACCAGCCGGAATATATCGGTCAAGCCATCTCGTCGGGCTGCATCCGCATGACCAACGAAGACGTCATCGATCTGGTGACCCGGGTGAAGCCGGGAGCGATTGTCGTCGTCCTCCCGCCGGGCCGGAGCGCGTAGCGAGCAAGCCCAACAAAAAACCCCAGCATAAAGCCGGGGCCTGAAAGCCATGGCGTACATCCGGCCATAGCGCTCATACCTCTATCTAGCACGCAGTTCTTGAACAAAATGTGACGTTGGCCGCTCGAGCCGGCCGGCCAACTTCAGCGACTGACGCTCTCGGCGTCGTCTGCAGGCAACTGCAAGAGCGGCCGCTGCTTCATGAGCGCGTCCATGCCGTTCCCGTGCAGCCAGAGAAGCCCCATGGCAAGCTGCCGCAAATCATTGCGGGCCGCACCGACAGGCAACCGTCTTGCCCGGCGCAGTGCGTCGGCAGCTTGCTTTTCCAACGTTGACAGCTCGCGTTTCACCCGCTGTTTCCGATCAGGTCCCGCTTTGCCGGAGCGGTCTATCGCATTTCGAGCGCAAGCTCTGTGAAGGAGCTCACTAGCGGCCGGGCCGCATAGCACCCCTGTGCCCGCCATGCCGCACTGGCAGACGTGCACCAATTCGAACGCGCGAAAGCGGATCGCTCCATTTCGTTCGGCGCGCACCCTTGCATCGGCGTCCAATACATCCATATACCATCCATACAGATGGTTGAAGGATGATAATACCGATGATGAGCAATGTCCGGGAATTTCGACCCAAGCCGCCCGAAACCGAAAAAATCACGATCAATCTCGGTTATGTCGACCTGGGTCACGTCGATCTGATGGTTCAGGAAGGGTTCTACTCGAACCGTACCGACTTCATCCGGACGGCAATCCGGAACCAGCTCGAACGTCACGCCGACGTCGTCAAGCAGTCAACGGCGCGAAAAAGTCTGGACCTCGGACTGCGAAACTACAACCGCGAGGATCTCGAAGCGGTGCAGCGCGCGGGCGAAATGCTGCACATCAACGTGCTGGGCCTTGCCAGCATCTCCCAGGACGTCACGCCCGAGCTTGCCCGCGCCACCATCGCCTCAGTTTCCGTGCTGGGCGCGCTGCATGCCAGTCCGGCGGTCAAGGCCGCCCTCGCCGACAGAACAAGGTGAAGCCAATGCTCAACCAGGACATCATTCGGGAAGCGACACGCCTCACGCGTGCCGGCCAGCTCGTTGAGGCCACCGCGCTGCTTCAGCGCATGCTTCACGGTGAAAGCGCGCCAGACGGGCCATCGCGTACCGGCGGCCGCATCGCTCTTGCAGCACCGCTCATCATCGACGCGAAGGTCAACGCTGTTGAGGAGACGGATAATCCTCCGCTATCGGAGCCGGCCTCTTCCGTACAACCGAACATGCTGCGCGCGTTACTGGATCGCAAAGACGGCCGCTCCGCGGGACTGCGAGGCGCGATGAAGCGTGCGCCGCTGTCCACACCGGACATCGTGCCGAAGGGCGCCCGGTTCATCGATAGGACGTTCAGCAGTGCGGCGGGCAGCCGTACTTACCGGCTCTTCGTCCCCAGCCGCTACCGGGAGCAGCCGCTTCCCCTGGTCGTGATGCTTCACGGCTGTACCCAATCGCCGGATGATTTCGCCGCCGGCACGAGGATGAATTTTCTCGCGGAAGAGCAAAATTGTTTCGTGGCCTATCCGGCTCAGCCCAGCCAGGCAAATCAGGCGAAATGCTGGAACTGGTTTCGCAAAGGCGACCAGCAGCGCGGCCGAGGCGAACCCTCGCTTATCGCGGGCATCACGCGCCAGATCATCGATGACTATTCGGTCGATCGAAAGCGCGTCTACGTGGGCGGGCTGTCGGCCGGAGCGGCCGCTGCGGCCATCATGGGCGCAACATACAACGATGTGTACGCGGCCATCGGTATCCATTCCGGCCTCGCATGCGGGGTTGCCACCGACCTTCCCTCCGCGCTGATCGCGATGCGACAGGGCGGGTCCGAGACCAAGGCAGTTTCAGGTGACCGACCGGCTGTCCCGGCCATTGTTTTTCACGGCGACCGCGACACCACCGTGCATCCGCACAACGGCAGTCAAATTCTTGAGCAGTCCTTGGAAACGATGGACACACAAAAGAAGGTGCATCGCGGGCAAGTACCCGGAGGGCATGCCTATACCAGAACGATCCTGAGCGACGCGAGCGGACGCGGAATGCTGGAGCACTGGAATATCCACGGAGCCGGACACGCATGGTCCGGAGGCAGCCCCGCGGGCTCCTATACCGATCCGCGAGGACCGAACGCAACACGGGAAATGCTGCGCTTCTTCCTCGAGCATTCGCTCCCGGAGAAGTAAGGCCGCGTCGCTCGGCGGCCGGTCTCGCGATATCGTCGGCGCTTTTCGGAAGCGAAGCGTCGCGCCAGTGGCGTCCGTGTTAGCCGTTGCCGGCTTTCGACAAGCGACCGGCGTGCGCCGTTCTCGACGCTATTTCCGTTGCTGCCACTGCATGAACTTACCAAGCATCGCCTTGTCGGACGCTTCCTTGGCCGCGGAAGCGGGTTCGGAAACAGCCGGGTCTACGCCGCCTTGTACCCTTTGAAACTGCTTGAACCCTTCGAGCAGCGCCTGTGAATCTTCGGATGGTGCCGCTTGCGTCGGTGTGGCCAATGCGGGCGTCGAAATCGAAACGGCGAGCTCCGAGGGATCGCTTTTCGACTTTGGAGAAACGTTAAGCACAACCAGCGTCAGGATCACGATGGCACCGATCGCTACGGCAATTGCGCCCGCAGTGGCGAGCAGTCCGCGCGATCGACGGCCCTCATACGCGAACTGGGACTCCAGCGGGCGGGCGAATTTGGCGAAGGCTTCCTCGCGCATCTCGTCAAAACGAGAAGAGGCAATCGGATTCAAATCCGCTGAGCCCGTCTGCGTTGTCGCCTGAGATCGCGGGTCCATGCCGCGCGCCGAGCGCGGTGCGTAGTACAGCGGATCCTGCGGACTGACGGGATCAGGATGGTCGTTCGCGCCGACGAAACTCATTTGCGCTACTCCTTACAATATCCGGACCATTGCATCGAAATCTTTGCAATTCAAGGCTTTAGCCCGGCCTTCGAGCTTAGTCCCACACAATATGCTGCAGGCATTCGCGCCCTGCGTGCAGCAGCCAGCCGGATAAACCTCGACATGCCGCCCTAGTCCAACAGATTGATCCAAACCGCGATGTCTGTGGAGTCAGATGTTCTGTCCCGCCTGAGAAACAGTCAAGCTGTTGCTGCCCGGAGACAACTCAGGCGACCTTTTGTGGGGTTCGCGCCCCTGGGTCGTTACCTGCCTTCCCCGCTTCTACCACCCGCCCGGTCGGGACCGGAGGTAGCCGGTGGCGCACCTGCTCAACTCTCATGCAACGCCTGCGCGATATCAGCGATCAGATCCGATGGATGCTCGATGCCGATCGACAGCCGGATCGTGGAGTCGAGAACGCCTATTTTTTGGCGGATGTCAGCCGGAACGCCGGAATGGGTCATGCTGGCCGGCAGGCTGGCAAGCAACTCGGTGCCGCCGAGGCTCACTGCCAGCTTGAAGATTTGCAGCGCGTTCAGGAATTTGAATGCGGCGGCCTGGCCGCCGACGATGTCGAACGAGAATGTGGAGCCTGCGCCGGTGCATTGCCGCGCGAACAGTTGGCCGGCCGGCGAAGCCGCTTCGTGGTGACCGAGGTAATGAACCTTCGCCACCTTGTCGTGGTCGCGGAGATAATCGGCCACAAGCAGTGCGTTTTTGTCGGCTTTCTCCATGCGGATGCTCAGTGTTTCGAGCGACCTGGAGAGCATCCAGCAGGAATGGGGATCGAGTTGGGTGCCGATGGCGCCTCGCAACGCCTTGACGTCCTTCATGAGGGCCTTTGAGCCGAGTGCGGCGCCCGCGATCAGGTCCGAATGACCGCCGATATATTTGGTCAGCGAGTACAACGACAGATCCGCGCCGTGTTCGATCGGCCGCTGAAACACCGGGCCGAGCAACGTATTGTCGCATGCGACGATTGGCGTGCGCCCCTGAGCCTGCCCGATCAATCCGGCGACGCGGCGGACCATCGCGATATCGACCAGGCCGTTGGTGGGATTGGCCGGGGTTTCGATGAAGATCATCGCAACCCGGCCCTGGCGCATGGCCTCCTCCGCCGCCAGCTTGACGGCGGCTTCGTCGATGCCGTCAGCAAAACCCACCGCGCCGATCGAGAGACCGGCAAGCGTCTTCGTGAACAGGGTTTCCGTCCCGCCATAAAGCGGCTGAGAGTGCAGAATGACGTCGCCAGGGCGGACGAAGGCGAGGATCGTGGTGGAAATCGCAGACATGCCGGACGAGAACAGCGCGCATTTCTCGGTGCGCTCATAGACAGCGAGCCTGTCCTCGACGATCTCGCTGTTGGGATGATTGAACCGCGAATAGACCAGGCCTGCGCCCATCCCGTCGGGAGGCTCGCGCCGTCCCGAGACGAAATCGAAGAAGTCCTGCCCGTCTTCGGCGGTCCTGAACACGAAGGTCGACGTCAGGAAGACCGGCGGTTTGACGGCGCCTTCCGACAATTGCGGATCGTAGCCGTAGTTCAGCATCAGCGTTTCGGGATGGAGCATGTGATTGCCGATATGGGTCTTCGACGGAAACGGTTTCACCATGGCTTTGTCTCGCTGTCTGAATCGGAATCGTCCTGCATTTGCATCCAATGGCAAGGCGGTCAGGAGAAATGGATGCGACGGCATCCAATGCACCGGTAACGTTGCCGGGATCCGCGCAGCAAACATTCCGGGGCTTATTCGCAGGCTCCGGGCGATTTCGTAACGCGGATCCGGGCTGCGGGTTTCCGCGATGTCACATTGTCACGTGTACGAGGGTTTGTCTGCGGCTTGACTTGCCGACCTTCAAGTTCCCTCTCGGCGATTTCTGTCAGGCGGGTGGAGCAGACATCGTCCACTGCGCAATGACGGCCGCTAATCTAGTGACCCAAAGCGAACCACGGCCGCTTCATTGTGCGCACAAAAGCGCGATCACGCGTGGGCATCGACAAAAGCCGGAAATGTTAAGCAGCCGTCACAATGGTTTTACAACGGTAACCGATAACAAAATGTCGCTACCCAATTTGCGGCCGGAAAGCCTTCTGAGACGAGGCTAAGTATATGAAGGACGTGTTATGAACAGTATCCAGACGGCCGCCGCAGCGGCCGTGATAACCTGTCTAGCAGCGCTGAGCGCAGCCCCCGCATCAGCTGCTGTTGTCAGCAATCCAACAAACACCGACAGCTTTTCTTATCTTTCTGGCGCTGGGACTGGTGGCGGTCAGCAAACGCAATTCGTCGGAGAGACGTTCACCGCTCCCATCACCGGGGCGCTTACCGATTTTCAGTTTACTCTGAATAGCTCGGCTCTCCCTTCATTGTATGGGGCAGTATACGCGTGGAATGGCTCGCAGCCGACCACACTGCTCTGGCAGAGCCCAGTGGTGTCCGCAGGTGCTGGTCTTCTCGTCTTCTCGCCCGTTGGTGTCAACCTCACGCAAGGCCAGGCCTATGTGGCGTTCTTGAGCACTTACGGGATCGATCAGAACGGCAGTTCAAACCACGGCTCAGCGACCGTTGGGGATTGCCTGGCTTTTGTCGGCTGCAACTCTAACTCTATCCCCAATCTTGGCAATCTGGTCTGGGCTAATGTTCTTGCCGACGGGCCTGTTTGGAATTCAGCGATAAATAATTCTCGGGACGCCACCTTCTCCGCGACGATCACAACCGCTGTCCCCGAACCCTCGACATGGGCCATGATGATCCTTGGCTTCGTTGGCGTCGGCTTCATGGCGTATCGACGCAAGTCGAAATCCGCATTGATACCCGCCTGATCCACGATCACCGGATTTATATCCAAGAGCCGCCTTCGGGCGGCTTTTCTATTGGCAACCGCGCAGACGTGACTTCGGTTATCGGCGCTTTTCCAACAGGCGCCGGCTTGCAGGCGGACACCGGCCTCCGATCGGAATTTGTGGGTTAACGCCCCTAGATCGTGACCTGCGTTCCCACTTCCACCACCCGTCCGGTCGGGATCTGGAAATAATCCGTGGCGTCGTTGGCGGAGCGGCTGAGGCGGATGAACAGCAAATCCTGCCAGCGCGGCATGCCCGAATGCGCGGCCGGCTTCAGCGCGCGGCGGGACAGGAAGAACGACGTCGACATGATGTCGAACTGCCAGCCGAGCTTGCGGGCGACCGCCAGCGTCTTCGGCACGTTGGGCGATTCCATGAAGCCGAACTTCAGCGTGACCTTGGAGAAGGTCTCGCTGAGCTGCTCCATTCGCACCCGCTCGGCCGGATCGATCCGGGGCGTCGGCGCGGTCTCGATGGTGAGGATGACGTTCTTCTCGTGCAGCACCTTGTAGTGCTTCAGGCTGTGCATCAGCGCTGTCGGCGCGCTGTCGGGATCGGAGGT
Organism: uncultured Alphaproteobacteria bacterium; assembly: GCA_963816815.1. GTDB lineage: Bacteria > Pseudomonadota > Alphaproteobacteria > Rhizobiales > Xanthobacteraceae > Bradyrhizobium. The sequence goes on along the minus strand of CAWFMW010000053.1, from coordinate 51,473 downwards.
CAGGAACACGGCGGTGCCGGAGACCCGCTGCGGCGGGCGTTTCTCCAGCATGGCTACTAGATCGACCAGCGGGAATTCCAGCTTGCGCGACTTCTCGAACAACAGCCGGCTGCCGCGCCGCCACGTGTACATCAACAGCATCACGATTCCGCCGAGCGCCAGCGGCACCCAGCCGCCATCGAACACCTTCAACAGATTGGCGGCGAGGAAGGTGAGGTCGAGGAACAGGAACGGTGCGATGAGGGCTGCGGCAGCAATCGGCGACCATTTCCAGACCCGCCAGATCACGACAAAGCCCATCATGGCCGTGACCACCATGGTCCCGGTCACGGAGATTCCGTAGGCCGAAGCCAGCGCGCTCGACGAGCGGAACAGGACCACCAGCAGAATCACCGCAATGAGCAGCAGCATGTTGATGCGTGGGATGTAGATCTGGCCGGAATGGGCTTCCGACGTATGACGAATTTCGAACCGCGGCATCAGGCCGAGCTGGATCGCCTGGCGCGTCAGCGAATAGGCGCCGGTGATGACGGCCTGGCTCGCAATCACGGTCGCCGCCGTCGCCAGCGCCACCATCGGGATCAGCGCCCAGTCCGGGAACATCAGGAAAAACGGATTCTCGATCGCCTTGGGATCGGCGATCAGCAGCGCACCCTGCCCCAGATAGTTCACCGCCAGCGACGGTAGCACGATGAAGAGCCACGCGGTCTGGATCGGCCGCTTGCCGAAATGGCCGAGGTCGGCATAGAGCGCCTCCGCGCCGGTGACGGCGAGAAACACCGCGCCGAGCGTCACGAAGCCGATCATGCCATGATGGAGCATGAAGGAAACGGCATGGAACGGGTTGAGCGCCAGCAGCACTTCGGGATGGCGTGCAATCTGCGGCACGGCCGCGACCGCGATGACGGCGAACCAGACGCACATCACCGGTCCGAAGAACGCAGCGACGCGCGCGGTACCGCGGGACTGCACCGCGAACAGCACCACCAGGATGATCACCGTCAGCGGCACGACATAATGTTCGAAGGTGACGGTGACGAGCTTGATGCCCTCGATCGCCGACAACACCGACAGCGCCGGCGTAATCACCGCGTCGCCGTAAAACAGCGCGCCGGAGATGATGCCGAGCAGCACGATCGCGGCCCCGCCCTTGGTCACCGCCCGCTGCGCCAGCGCCATCAGCGCCAGCGTTCCGCCCTCGCCGTTATTGTCGGCACGCAGCAGGATGACGACGTATTTAAGTGTCACCACCACGATCAGCGCCCACAGGATCAGCGAGAGCACGCCGAGCACGGCCTGCGGCGTGGCGGCGGCCGCACCGCCGCTGGCGGCAACGACGGCCTCGCGCAGCGCGTAGAGTGGGCTGGTGCCGATGTCGCCATAGACGACACCGATGCTGCCCAGCATGAGGGCCTTAAAGCCGGCGGTGGAATGCACTTCCCCATGACCGTTTGCCGCGGGCGTTTCCGCCGCGGTGACCGCACTTCCAAATGACATGGGACTTGCGCCTCGATTGCTTATTGCAACGCACAATTCAGACCGGCAGGGCTATACTCCCGCCGCGAACGCATAGGTTAGGCTGTATTTGGGCCGTTGCTATGCGCTAAACGCATAGATCGGGGAGACTTACGTGAGAAATCTCTTCGCCGATCAGATAGTTACCTGAGTTCCAACTTCGACCACCCGCCCCGTGGGGATCTGGAAATAGTCGGTGGCATCGTTGGCCGAGCGGCTCATGGCGATGAACAGATGATCCTGCCATAGCGGCATACCCGACTGCGCCGAGGGTTTGAGCGACCGCCGCGACACGAAGAACGAGGTCGCCATGATGTCGAACTGCCAGCCGAGCTTGCGGGCGATCACCAGCGCCTTGGGCACGTTCGGCGATTCCATGAAGCCGAACCGCAGCCGCACGGTGGAGAACTTCTCGCTGATGGATTCCATCTTGACGCGCTCGGAGGGATCGACGCGTGGCGTCTGGGCGGTTTCGATGGTCAGGATCACGTTGTGCTCGTGCAGTACCTTGTTGTGCTTGAGATTGTGCATCAGCGCCGTCGGCACGAAGCTCGGGTCGGAAGTCAGAAACACCGCCGTTCCCTTGACGATATGCGGCGGCCGCTTTTCGAGGCTCTTGATCAGGTCCATCAACGGCACCTCGATCCGCCGGGTCTTGGCGACCAGGATCGTGGCGCCGCGGCGCCAGGTCCAGATCATCACCGCCACGGCAACGCCGAACAGCAACGGCACCCAGGCGCCTTCGAACAGTTTCAGGAGGTTGGCGGCAAAGAAACTCATGTCGACGACGACGAAAGGCAGGATCACCGCCGCAGCGGTCGCCGCACGCCAGTTCCACAATTTCCAGACCACGACAAAGCCCATGATGCCGTCGACCACCATGGTCGTGGAAACGGCGATGCCGTAGGCCGAAGCCAGGCCGCTCGAGGTGCGGAACAACAGCACCAGCAGCACGACCCCGATCAGCAGCAGCCGGTTGACGCGCGGCAAATAGATCTGGCCGGCATGGGTTTCCGAAGTATAGCGCACCTCGAAGCGCGGCAGCAGGCCGAGCTGCACGGCCTGGCGGATCAGCGAAAAGGCGCCTGTGATCACCGCCTGGCTCGCGATCACGGTCGCCGCCGTCGCCAGCACCACCAGCGGCAGCAACAGGATTTCGGGGACCAGCCGGTAGAACGGATTTTCGATCGCCGCCGGATCGGACAACACCAGCGCGCCCTGCCCGAAATAATTGATCAGGAGCGCCGGCATCACGAGATAGAACCATCCGGCCTGAATCGGCTTGCGCCCGAAATGGCCGAGGTCGGCGTAGAGCGCCTCGCCGCCGGTCACGGCCAGAAACACCAGACCCATCGTCACCAGCCCGATGGTGCCGTGGGAAAGCATGAATTGGATCGCATACCAGGGATTGATCGCCGCCATGACCGTGGGATCGTCCGAGATGTGGACGAGGCCCATCACCGCCAGCGACGCGAACCAAACCACCATGACTGGCCCGAACGCGGAGGCGACGCGCGCGGTGCCGCTGCTCTGCACCGAGAACAGGACAACCAGAATGAAGATCGTCAGCGGCACCACATAATGTTCGAGCCCGGGCGTGACCAGCTTGAGACCTTCGACCGCCGACAACACCGAAATCGCTGGCGTGATCATGGAGTCGCCGATGAACATCGAGGCGCCGACGACGCCGAGCGCCAGCAGCGGCAGGCTGCGCCGGCCCAGTGCCCGCTGCCCCAGCGCCATCAGGGACAAGGTGCCGCCTTCGCCGTTGTTATCGGCGCGCAACAGCAGCAGCACATATTTCGCGGTGACGACGATGAACAGCGACCACAGGATCAGCGAGAGCACGCCGAGAACGATGGCACGGGACACCGGGGCCCCATTCGCAGCGTGGGTGACGGCCTCGCGAAACGCATACAATGGCGAGGTGCCGATATCGCCGAATACCACGCCGATACTACCCAGCGTCAGAGCCCAAAAGCCGGAAGTGGCCTGCCCCTCATGGGCTTCGGTAGATGTGACGCTGACAGTCATGATGGAGGGGAACGTTCTCGTCGTTGAATTGATCCGGGCTATCAACGCTTCCGCGTTGCCTGTCAATCATCGAACAAGCATATCACCGCGCGCGATGCGAAGTTGACGCCGCGCAAATTTACTCGACGGCAAGATGGTATAATGGTAGTTTCGCCGGATTACGGCTTTAGGTTGGGCGGAAGCGGCGGATTTTCGCGCATCAATGTGATGGTGACGCGACGGTTTGCCGGCAATGTCGGATCGTCGGGAAACAATGGCTGGCTGTCGGCCCTGCCACCGACGGCGAAGACGTGGGATGCCGGCAGTCCCTCGCGTTCGAGGATCTGGCGCACGACGTTGGCGCGGTCTGCCGACAGATCGAACGCGCCATATTCGCTGCGCGCCGGCACGAAGCCGGCCGAGGTGTGGCCGACAATGTTGACGCGCAATGGCGTCGCCTTCAACGGCACGGCCAGTTTCTGGATCAGCCGGCGGGTGCGGTCGTAGGGGACCTTGGAGCCGTCGGCGAACATCGAGCGGCCGTCCTGGTCGACGATTTCGAGATTGAGACCCTGGCTGGTCTCCTCGAAGATGATGTGCTTGGACATTTCGGTCAGTTCCGGCATGTCCTGCAGCGCCTGGCGCAATGAGGCCGAAGCGAGCGCGAACTCGCGATCGACCTTCAGGCGGGCGCCGGATTCGCGCTGGCGGTCGTTCTCGTCGGGCGTCGGCGTATTGGAGGAATCCTCGGGCGAAATATGCTCGAGGTTCTTCAGCTTCGGACGCGTCGGCAGGCCGTCGGCTTCGACGATGCCCGAATACCGGGAGTCGGTCTGCACGCCGAAGGCTTCACGCATCGAGCCGGCGACGATTTTCAGCTTGTCCTTATCCTGGCTCGAGAACGCAACCAGCATCACGAAAAAGGCCAGCAGCAGCGCCATCAGATCGGCAAAGGTCACGAACCAGCCGTGGCCGCCATGTGCCTCTTCGCGTTTTTTCTTGGCCATGCTCTATCTCCCCGCCCCGATGCCGCCGCCGATCAGGCAGGAACCAATTCGCCTTCGTCGTGGCGATGTTTTTCAGGCAGGTAGGCCAGCAGCATTTCACGCACCAGCGCCGGGCTCTTGGAGTTGCGGATCATCAGGATGCCGTCGATGATCAGCGTACGATTGGTTTCCTCGTCGAGCAGCTTGCCGTGCAGCTTGTCGGCAATCGGCAGGCAGATCAGGTTCGCAACCAGCGCACCGTAAAGCGTCGCCAGCAGGGCTACGGCCATGAAGGGACCGAGTTTCGAAGGGTCCGACATGTTGGAGAACATTTGCACCATGCCGAGCAGCGTGCCGATCATGCCGAACGCCGGGGCGCAGTCGCCGATGGCGCGATAGATCTTCGAACCCTCGTTCAGGTGCATCAGGAAGTTGTCGCGGTCACGCTCCATATTGTCGCGGATGAATTCGAGATCGTAACCGTCGGCGACGTAGCGAATGCCCTTGGCGAGAAACGGCTCGTCGGTCTCGACCTTTTCCAGTCCCACCGGCCCCTGCTTGCGGGCGATTTCTGCGATGCGGGCCAGTTCGTCGACCAGATCGCGCGCCGACAGACGGCTCATGGTGAAGGCGAATTTTGCCCCGAGCGGCATGCCGTGCAGGATCGCGCTGAGCGGAAACCGGATAAGGGTGGCGGCGAACGACCCGCCAAAGATGATGATGACGGCATGGATGTCATAAAACATCCGGAAGTCACCGCCCATCAGGATCAGCGTACACAGGACGATGGCGCCGGCGACCAGGCCAAGCAGCGTTGTGATATCCATTCTGAACTCCGACGCTTACGCGAACTACCGGCCGTCCTGGACGGTCGCGCAGCTCATCCGGAGCCGCACAAATGGCACCCTACGACCGCGCCATTAAAGAGCCGTAAAGGATAAACCTAAAGCCCGGCCGTAGAATTGCGGGCTTGCATCCGCCCGATCTCAAGGATTCGCTAACCAATGGGGAGCAGCCGTTGGGCAACGTGGCCTCTCATTGCGAGCCACCGGGTCGCGCGAATGCGCGCCCGACGACGAGCGCAATGGCGCTCGCGCAGTGATGACAGGCTCGGCGAAGCAATCCATCGGCCGGCATACACGGACGGATCGATTGCTTCCGCCTTCGCTCTTCGAGCCACGGCGGACAAGTCGTCGCTTCGTTCCCTTGCGCAAACGCCTCGCGTTTGCCGGACCGGCCGGCGCTTACTGCGCCTGCGCGCCGATCCCGGCATCCTTGATGATCGGCCACCATTTTTCGATCTCGGCCTTCTGGAAAGCGGCCAGTCCTTCCGGCGTCTGCTGCGCGCGCGGCGCGACGTCGAGTCCCAGTTCGGTGAAGCGCTTCTGGATCGCGGGATCGGCCAATGCCTCCACCGTCGCGGCGTTGAGTTTTGCGACGATATCCTTCGGCGTGCCCTTTGGCGCCCAGAAGCCGAACCAGCCGGACATATAAAGGCCGGGCACGCCGGTCTCGTCCGCGGTCGGAATATCCGGCATCGAGGCCGAGCGCGTCGCCGAGAGGTTGGCGAGCGCCTTGATCATGCCGCCGCGGATTTGCGGCAGCGCCACCGCACCCTGCACCACCAGTAGATCCACCGTACCGGACATCAGGTCGGTCATCGCAGGCCCCGCGCCGCGATAGGGAATGAACTGCACCTTCTGTTTGGTCAGGTTCTCGAACAGCACGCCGGTGACATTCGCCGCCGCGTTCTGGTTGACGAAGTTGATCTTGCCGGGATTTTCTTTGATCCACGCGACCAGCTCGGCCAGCGTTTTCGCCGGCAGGTCGTTCTTGGCGACCAGGAGCTGGGGATTGTTCGAAACCACCGCGATCGGCTCAAAGTCTTTCTCGAGGTCGTAGTCGAGCTTGTAGATGATGCTGCCGACATGGGTGTCCCACTGGCCGATGTCGAAGGTGTAACCATCGGGCGCGGCGCGGGCGACGCGCCCGACACCGATGCTGCCGCCGGCGCCGCCGACATTTTCGATCACGACGGACTGGCCGAGCGTTGCGCGCATCCGCTCGGCCATGATCCGCGCCGCCGCATCGGTAGAGCCGCCCGGCGGGAACGGCACCACCAGCGTGATGGGACGGGAGGGATAGGTTTGTGCCTGCGCTGGCGCGGCACCGAAGAGGATCAAGAATGACAGCGCCGTCCAGAACCCCTTCATGACGCTCCCCCTGTTTGATGAACCCCGACTTTTTGTCAGTGGATCTCGGACGAGCGCTTCAGCGCCTCTTTCAGTTTTTCCAGCGTGAAGTCGGGACTGCGGGCGATCTCGAGGATCGGCGTCTCGCGCCGGCCGCAGAGTTCGGCGGCTTCCGGAATCTTCGCCGCGATATCGACCGGGATCACGATGGCGCCGTGCTGGTCGGCATGGATGAGGTCGTCGGAATGCACGGTCATGCCGGCGACGCGCACTTCGCCGCCCCAGTTTTCGGCGTGAACCCAGGCGTGCGACGGGCCGATCGAACCGGCCAGCGCCTGAAAACCCGGCGCCCATTGCGGGATGTCGCGGATCGAACCGTCGGTGATGACGCCGAGACAGCCGAGCGCCTTGTGCACGTTGCTCTGCACCTCGCCCCAGAACGCGCCGTAGCCGACGTCGGCGCCGTCGATATCCTGGATCACGGTGATACGCGGACCGAAGCCGGTGCCGACATATTCGTAATAGGCGATGCGACGCTTGCTCTGCTCATCGGCCGGAAGGGTGGATTTGAGCACCGAGCGGATTGTCACGGTGCGGGCATAACCGACGATGGGCGGCAGATCGGGGAACGGGCAGACCAGCGGCTTGGTGGTGTAACCGATCAGGCGACGCTCGGGGGCGACGATTTCCATCGCATTGCAGATCGTCGGGGTGTCATAGCGCGCCAGCGCTTCGAGGACGGAAGCAGGCAGCGGGGCGGTAATGGCTTTGTTCACGGCGTTCTCTCCTGATTTTTCGGCCCGGCTCTTTAAGGCCGTACGTCATCAAGCCCTATAGCCGAGATTGGCGTCGAACCCAACTCGGCGGCAGCTCATGGCAGATATATCGGAAGCGGCGCGGAGCGCTCAGTTCAGCCGTGCCGGCCGTTCGTCCTCTGGCTCTTCGGCAGCGGGCGAAAACGCCGCCGCCGAAGCCGAGGGCGCAGCGGCGTCAGCCGTGGCAGGCGGCTGGGCGGCCGCGGCTGCAGCGGCATTGCGCTCGTGATCGCGATAGGTCTTCCACCCCCAAGGCAGGCTTGCGAGATAGATCACCGAGCCAATCGACAGGATGTGCCAGGGATAGCCGATCAGCAGCGCGACGAAGAACACCACCGAGACGAAAACCGGCAGCACCATTTCCGGCGGCACCCGCATCCGCACCGTCTTGCCGGAAAATACCGGCAGGCGCGACACCATCAGGAACGCGATCAGCAGCGTGTAGGCCGCGGTCAACATGGCCGGCGGCTTCGAGACGCCCAGGAACGCCAGATAGAACGGCAGCATCGCAAGGATGGCGCCGGCCGGCGCCGGCACGCCGGTGAAGTAATTCGCCGCAAAGGCAGGCTTGTTCGGATCGTCGATGCTGGCGTTGAAGCGCGCCAGCCGCAGGCCGCCCGCGATCGCAAACACCATGGCCGCGATCCAGCCGCCATTGTTCAGCTCATGCAGCTGCCAGAAATACAGCATCAGTCCGGGCGCAACGCCGAAATTGACGAAATCCGCAAGGCTGTCGAGTTCGGCGCCGAATTTCGACTGGCCCTTGATCATGCGCGCGACCCGGCCGTCGACCCCGTCGAGTATCGCGGCGAATACGATCGCGGCGACCGCGAGTTCCATCCGTCCTTCGATGGACAGGCGGATCGCCGTCAACCCGGCGCAGATCGCAAGCAAGGTGATGACGTTGGGCACCAGCATCCGCACCGGGATCGGGCGAAACCGGCGGCGGCGCAGTTCAGGGTATTTGGGATCCGGGGGCAACATGCCCGCCATTATATAGCAGGCGCCGGTCCGGTTCACCATTGACGACGGCCTAGCCTTTAGGCGGCCACGGGTTTAGGGACCAAGGGTGGTTAATCAGCCCGAAACGTGCGGCCCTGCTCGCTCGACCCGAAATCGGCCAAAATCGTCTCGCCTGCAACCGCCGTCTGGCCTTCGGAAACCAGCGCGCGCGTGCCTTCGGGCAGATAAACGTCCAGGCGCGAGCCGAAACGGATCAGGCCGAACCGTTCGCCGGCGCCGATCGACTGGCCTTCGCGCACGAATGAGACAATACGCCGCGCCACCAAACCGGCGATCTGGACCACGCCGATCCGACCCTGCGTCGTCGAGATGACCAGCGAATTGCGCTCATTGTCTTCGCTGGCCTTGTCGAGTTCGGCGTTGATGAAGGTGCCGGGCCGGTAGGCGATGCGGTCGATGCGGCCCGCCACCGGGCTGCGGTTCACGTGGCAGTTGAACACGCTCATGAAGACTGAAATGCGCGGTAGCGGCCGGTCGCCGAGGCCGAGTTCGGCCGGCGGCAGCACCTGCGCGATCATCGATACGCGGCCGTCGGCCGGCGATACCACGATGCCTTCGCGCACCGGCGTGACGCGGACGGGATCGCGGAAGAACAGCGCGCACCAGACGGTCAAGGCGGTGCCGATCCAGCCGAGCGGCGTCCAGATCCAGAACAGGATCAGGCTGATCAGCGCAAAGCCGCCGATGAAGGGATAGCCCTCGGGATGAATCGGCGGAATCTGCGCGCGGATGGAATTCGCAATCGACATTAGGGCTCGCTGTTATCTGGCCGACTTCCTTTGGAAGTAGCCGGGTATTTGGATTATTCCGCGGCAGTTGCCAAGGGATCTTTGGACAAGGGATCTTTGGCTGGGGCCGGCCCGTTGGGCGGATCGCTGAGCGGATCGTCGACCGGCGGCGGCGCGCGGTTCGGCGCCTCGTTGCCGTCGTCGATCTGGGCGAGTTTCTCCCGCGCCTCCTCGGCTTCGCGCTGCCTGTTCCACATGCTGGCATAGAGCCCGCCGGCCGCCAAAAGCCCGCCGTGGGTGCCGCGCTCGGCGATGCGCCCTTGATCCAGCACGATAATTTCATCGGCGCCGACGATGGTCGACAGCCGGTGTGCGATCACCAGCGAGGTGCGGCCGCGCGAGACGCGCTCCAGCGCTTCCTGGATTTCATGCTCGGTGTGGCTGTCGAGCGCGGACGTCGCCTCATCCAGCACCAGGATCGGCGGGGCTTTCAGCACCGTGCGCGCAATTGCCACGCGCTGCTTCTCGCCGCCGGAGAGTTTCAGGCCGCGTTCGCCGACCTGGGTTTCGTAGCCCTTTGGCGATATGCGGATGAACGCGTCGATCTGCGCCAGCCGCGCCGCCTGCTCCACCTCGGCATCGCTGGCGTCCCAGCGGCCATAGCGGATGTTGTAGCGGATGGTGTCGTTGAACAGCACGGTATCTTGTGGCACCATGCCGATCGAGGCACGCAGCGAGTTCTGCGTGACGCTCCGGATGTCCTGGCCGTCGATCAGGATTTTTCCGCTGGAGACGTCGTAAAGACGAAACAGCAGCCGCGAAATCGTCGACTTGCCGGCGCCGGAGGGACCGACGATCGCCACCGTCTTGCCGGCGGGCACTTCGAAACTGAGACCCTTGAGGATAGGCCGCTCCGGATCATAGGAAAAGCGCACGTCGTCGAAGCGTACATTGCCCGAGGAAACCGCGAGCGGCTTCGCGCCGGGCGCGTCCTTGATTTCGGCAGGACGCGCCAGCACATCGAACATCTTCTCGATGTCGATGACCGCCTGTCTGATCTCGCGATAGACGAATCCCATGAAGTTGAGCGGCACAAAGAGCTGGATCATCATGGCGTTGATCATCACGAAGTCGCCGACCGTGTGGGTGCCGTTACGGATCGCGAAAGCACACATCAGCATGGTCGTCGTCAAGCCGGCGGTGAAGATCACGGCCTGACCGGCGTTGAGGATCGCAAGCGAAGTGTAGGTGCGGATGCTCGCCTCTTCGTAGCGCTCCATTGAGTGGTCATAGCGCTGGGCTTCGCGCTCCTCCGCGCCAAAATACTTCACGGTCTCATAATTGAGCAGCGAGTTGATCGCCTTGGTGTTCGCCTCGGTGTCGGAGTCATTCATCTTGCGGCGGATCTCGATCCGCCACTCGGTCGCGACATAGGTGAACCACAAATAGGCGCTGATCATGCTCGCGACTGCCAGCACATAGCGCCAGTCGAACTGCCAGAACAGCACGCCGAAGATCAACGCCAGTTCGACGATGGTCGGGACGAGCTGCAGCAGCACGTTGCGCACGATAATCTCGATGCCGGTGCGGCCGCGCTCGAGGATGCGGGTCAATCCGCCGGTCTTGCGCTCGAGGTGAAAGCGCAGCGACAGCTCGTGCATATGGACGAAGGTGATGTAGGCGAGCTTGCGCACCGCGTGCATGGCGACGCGGGCAAAAATGCCGTCGCGCCACTGCGTGAATAGCGCCATCAGCACGCGCATGCCGCCATAGCCGATCGTTATCAGAAGCGGCGAGGCAAACAGCCACAGCATCCAGTTCGACGCTTCGACCGGCGCGGTGCCGACGCCGTTGAGCGCATCGATCGCCCATTTGAAGGTGAACGGCACCGTCAGCGTTGCGAGCTTGGCGACCAGCAGCAGCACCATCGACCAGACCACGCGCATCTTCAGGTCCGCGCGGTCGCCGGGCCAGATATAGGGCCACAGATGCACCAGCGTCCCGGTCAGGGTCGCTTTTTCGAGAGCGTCGCCGGCCGGAGCGGCAGCACCAGCTTGGGCGTGCGAATCAGGATCAGCCATCGGCTTCGCGCCCAGAGCAAGGTGGCGCACCGGTCGCCGTCAGGGAATTTTCGGTAGTCTGCATAGGCCCGTCATATAGAGCGTTTAACTCCCCCGTACAGCCTTGAAAGATAAATCTTTCCCCCGTTTGGTTTGATTTCGGGCCTATTTGTGCTGGATCGGCGAAGTCAGCAGACTTGAGCTTTTCTTGGTGCAGTGCCACATAATATCTATGGATCAAATCAAAACCGTCTGTGTCTATTGCGGCTCCGGCGCCGGCTCCAGCCCCCGCTTTGTCGAAGCTGCCCTCGCCCTGGGAAAGATTTTCGCCGAGAACAGTATCCGGCTCGTCTATGGCGGCGGGTCGGTCGGACTGATGGGGGCGATCGCCAAATCCACGCTGGATCACGGCGGCCTGGTCACCGGGATCATTCCGGATTTTTTGCGATCCCGCGAAAACATGCTGTCACGCGTTCAGGAAATGATCGTCACGCCCGACATGCACGAGCGCAAGCGGCTGATGTTCGAACATTCCGATGCGTTCGTGGCACTGCCCGGCGGCGTCGGCACGCTGGAGGAACTTGTCGAGCAGATGACCTGGCAGCAGCTCGGCCGTCACACCAAGCCGGTGCTGCTCGCCAACATCGACGGCTTCTGGGAGCCGCTGATCGCGCTGCTGGCGCATATGCGCGAAACCGAGTTCATCCGCCCGTCATTGAATATCGACGTTCTCAAGGCTGAACGGGTCGAAGACATCGTGCCGCGTCTGCGCGCCGCCGCCGCGGCCCACGCTCCCGAAGCCAGCAAGGAAATGCCGGAATTGGCGCGGAAGCTGTAGGCTTCATTCGCTGGGAAACGTCACGGCCTCGATGCGGTTGCCGTCGGGGTCGATGACAAAGGCGGCGTAATATTTGACGCGATCGTGCGGACGCAGGCCCGGCGCGCCGTCAGAGTGGCCGCCGGAGGTGAGCGCTGCGGCGTGGAACGCATCGACATCGGCGGTCGTCTTGGCGCGCAGACAGATGTGCGTGCCGCTCTCGGGCGGCACGGGCGCCATGCCGGCGCGCAGGTTGATCCAGAATTCGGGATAGGATTTGCCGAAGCCGATCGTGGCTGGACGGGTGACGAGGCGTGACAGGCCGAGCGGGGCCAAGGTGGCTTCATAGAACCGCGCGGCGCGTTCGAGGTCGGCGACGCCGACGGAGATGTGGTCGATCATCGAAACAGCTCAATGTTAGCCCGTCATTCCGGGGCGCGTCGAAGACGCGAACTATGGTGCGCAATTGCGCACCTGAGAATCTCGAGGTTCCGGGTTCGATGCTTCGCATCGCCCCGGAACGACGGTTCAATTACCTCACGCCGGTGCGCCTGATTTCACCAGCTTGTAGATCACCGAATCCATCAGCGCCTGGAACGAGGCGTCGATGATATTGGGCGAGACGCCGACCGTGGTCCAGCTCTCGCCGTTCTCATCCTCGCTCTCGATCAGGACCCGCGTCACCGCCTCCGTGCCGCCATTGAGGATACGCACGCGGTAATCGATCAGCTTCAGGCCTTCGATGTATTTCTGGTACTTGCCGAGGTCCTTGCGCAAGGCGACGTCGAGCGCGTTGACAGGGCCGTTGCCTTCCGCCGCCGAGATCAGCCGTTCGCCGGCGACATCGACCTTGACCACCGCGAGTGCCACCGTGACGCGCTGGCCGTTGGAATTGTAGCGCTGCTCGACATTGACGTCGAACTGCTCGACCTTGAAATATTCCGGCACCCGACCGAGCGTGCGCCGCGCCAGCAGGTCGAACGAGGCGTTGGCGGATTCATAGGCGTAGCCCGCGGCCTCGCGCTCCTTCAGCTCCTCGACCAAGCGCGCCAGTTTTGGGTCGCTCTTCTCGTAAGCGATGCCGGCGCGGTCGAGCTCAGCCATCACGTTGGAGCGGCCGGCCTGATCGGACACCAGCACCTTGCGGTGATTGCCGACGGATTCGGGCAGCACGTGCTCGTAGGTGTGCGGATCCTTCATGACCGCGGAGGCATGAATGCCGGTCTTGGTCACGAAGGCACTCTCGCCGACGTAAGCCGCATGGCGGTTCGGCGCGCGGTTAAGCATGTCATCCAGCGTGCGCGAAACCTTCATCAGCGTCGCCATCTTCTCCGCGGTGACGCCGATCTCGAAGGCTTCGGAGAATTCGTTCTTCAGACTCAATGTCGGGATCAGCGAACAGAGGTTGGCATTGCCGCAGCGCTCGCCGAGCCCGTTGAGCGTGCCCTGAATTTGCCGCGCGCCGGCACGAACCGCGGCCAGTGAATTGGCAACCGCCTGCTCGGTATCGTTATGGGCGTGGATGCCGACATGGCTGCCCGGGATCTGCGTCACGACGTGGCCGACGATGGTCTCGATCTCGTGCGGCATGGTGCCGCCATTGGTGTCGCACAGCACCACCCAGCGCGCCCCGGAATCATGGGCCGCCCTGGCGCAGGCCAGCGCGAAATCGGCGTTTTCCTTGTAGCCGTCGAAGAAGTGCTCGCAATCGACCATCACCTCGCGTCCCGCCGCCTTCGCCGCAACGACGCTGTCCCGGATCGAGGCGAGGTTTTCCTCGTTGGTGGTCTCCAGCGCTACCCGCACCTGATAGGCAGAGGATTTCGCGACGAAGCAGATCGCATCGGCCTTGGCCTCGATCAGCGCCGCCAGCCCCGGATCGTTCGAAGCCGAACGGCCCGGACGGCGCGTCATGCCGAATGCGGTGAACCTGGCGTGTTCGAGCTTCGGCTTTTCGGCGAAGAATTCAGTGTCGGTCGGATTGGCGCCGGGATAGCCGCCTTCGACATAGTCGATGCCGAGTTCATCCAGCATCTGCGCGATGATCTGCTTGTCGTGCAGCGTGAAATCGACGCCGTTGGTCTGCGCGCCGTCGCGCAGCGTGGTGTCGAACAGATAAAGGCGTTCGCGGCTCATGTCGGCGCTCCCGGCGCTGCGCCATCGGCCAGCGTCTTCTGCATCGTGGTGTTGGCGAGCCATTCGCCGTTGACGGTGACGGTGTTGCGCTGTTTTGCGGTGTAGCCGCGCTTGCGAAACAGCGGCTCCGCGGTGTCGCTGGCGTCGACGGTGAGGGTTTTCGCCCCGCGCGCGCCCGCCAGTTTTTCCAGCGCGTCGACCAGCATCGAGGCGATGCCCTGCCCGGCCACGCTTGGATGGACGAACAGCATGTCGATGTGGTCAGCGCCCTTCAGCGAGGCAAAGCCGACCGGTGCGTTCTGGATGGTCGCGATCAGCGTCAACTGTCCGGCTAGCTTCTTGCCGAACGCTTCCTCGTCCTCGGCGGCCGCCACCCAGGCTTCCTGCTGCGCCTCGCTGTAATCGTCGCCAGTCAACCCTTCGATCGCGGCAACGAAGATCGCCGCCAGCATCGGAATGTCCGCCGGCAAAAACGGCCGCAAGCCGGGTTTGGGCAATGCCTGTCCCATCGTCGTCACCACAATCCGTACAACTTCGTCGCCAGCGCCACCGCGCCGGCAATCAGCACGATCTTGAGCACGATATAATAGAGCCAGTGTTTCGGGAAAGGCGTATCGGGTTTGGTCATCATGCGACCTCCCATGTGGTCACAGGCTTGCCGTCGGCGTCCTTGCCGTCCTTGATGGCGACGCCCATCGCAACGAGTTCGTCGCGGATCCGATCGGACTCCTTGAAATCCTTTCGCGCGCGCGCCGCTGCGCGTTCCGCAATCAGGCGGTCGACCTGTTGCGGATCGATGCCGCTCGCCTGCTGCTTGCGTCCCTTCCATGCGGCAGCACTCGTCGAGAGGAAGCCGAGCAGCCGGAGCGAGGCCGCGAACTCGCCGCGCTCGCGTTCTCCACCGGACGCCGCCGCATTGCGCAGGCCGTGCAGGACAGCCATGGCCTGCGCCGTGTTGAGATCGTCATAGAGCGCCTCGACCATCGCCGCCGACGGCTCGCCGCCCTCGGCGTCGGCTGCGACCGCATACCAATCGTCCAGCGTCTTGGCGCTTTCTTCCGCACCCTTCACGGTCCAGTCGAGCGGCGAGCGGTAGTGCGTCTTCAGCATATTGAGGCGCAGCACCTCGCCCGGCCAATCGGCCAGCAGGTCCCGGATCGTGAAGAAGTTGCCGAGCGATTTCGACATCTTCTCGCTCTCGAGCTGCAGGAAGCCGTTGTGCATCCAGACATTCGCCATGCGGTCGGTGTGGAAGGCGCAGCAGGTCTGCGCGAGTTCGTTCTCATGGTGCGGGAACACCAGATCGATGCCGCCACCATGAATGTCGAACTTTTCGCCGAGATGCTTCCAGGCCATCGCCGAGCATTCGATGTGCCAGCCGGGCCGGCCTTCCACCTTGATGCCCGCCGGCGACGGCCATGACGGCTCGCCCGGCTTCGACGGCTTCCACAGCACGAAGTCGGTGTTGTCGCGCTTGTAGGGGGCGACGTCGACGCGGGCGCCGGCGATCATCTCGTCGAGCGAGCGTTTCGACAACGCGCCATAGCGCGGCATCACGGAGTTGGCTTCGTTCATCGCCTGCGGCGAGAACAGCACATGGTCTTCCGCGACATAGGCAAAGCCGCCGGCCACCAGCTTCTCGATGATCGCGCGCATCTCCGGAATATGTTCGGTCGCGCGCGGCTGCACCGTCGGGGCCAGGCAGCCGAGCGCGGTGACGTCGTCCTGATACTGCCGGTAGGTTTCTTCGGTGACCTTGCGGATCGCCTCGTTCAAGGGCACGCCGGGATAGTCGCGCGCGGCGCGCACGTTGATCTTGTCGTCGACGTCGGTGATGTTGCGGACGTAGGTCACGTGGTCGGCGCCGTAGCGATGGCGCAGCGCGCGGAACAGCACGTCGAACACGATGGCCGCGCGACCGTTGCCGATATGGGCGAAGTCATAGACCGTCGGTCCGCAGGCATACATGCGGACATTGTTCGGATCGAGCGGCACAAACGGCCGCTTCTCCTTCGTCAACGTATCGTAGAGGCGCAGTTCCATAGGAAACCCATCCGTTGCGGCCGGGCGTCCAGTGATCTCATTTTTGAGAAAAGACGGCCTCAGCCAGCGAATTGCTAGCTAATAATCTCGCGGCAAATGCTGCAGATGGCGAGGAGACCGTTCATGGTTCCACCATTGCGGTATCGGGCGGAAGTCGTCAAGGCCTTGAGGCCTTGCTTGTGCCCGATTTGGGGCCGATCAGGCCGCGAACCCTCACCAACCGCTGCCGCTCCGAGGAGCTCATGGTTAATCATTTTTAACCCTTTGGGCCTATTCTTGACGGCGGTTTCTTCCCTTGCCGGTGTCCGCCATGCGACTTTCCTCCGCACTTCTTGCCAGTGCCTTCCTGCTTGCCGCCTCGGCCGCTTCCGCCGACAGCCGCGTCTTCATCGTTGCCAACCAGGCGGATGGCTATGGCGTCGACGAGTGCCTGGCCAGGGGCGAGAAATGCGGCGCCCATGCCGCCCGCTCCTATTGCCAGTCACGGGAATTTGCACAGGCCACCGCCTATCGCCGCGTCGATCCCGACGAGATCACCGGCGCGGTTCCGAGCGGTGTCGGCGACAAATGCGCCGGCCCCGGCTGCGGCGAATACGTCGCCATTACCTGCCAGCGTTAGAACCGGATACCAAAATACCAGGGGGCCGGTTGCCACACCTGCGCCCCGGAAACGACGTGACGCTGCCCCGAGAAGCAGCTATTGGATGCGGCCTTGGCCGCAGAATGCCGCCTTGGCCGCGCGATTGGGCTTTCGAGCCGCGCGGAAAAGCCCTCAATGGCCGGATATGCTGGAAATTCGCAACGCGCTCGCCCTTCGGATTTTGACCTGCGCCGTCCTGCTCGGTATCGCCGCCCCGGGCGCGCCGGCCTTGGCGCAATCGAACGAAGATGCCATGGCGCAGATGAACCAGGACGGCCCGCCCCAGCAGGGCGCGCAGGGCAACCCGATCTGCATCCGGCTTGAGGGGCAATTGGCGACGATCGACCGTGGCGCCGGCACCGGCGACCCCGCCAAGGATGAACAGATCCGCCGCTACCAGGAAGCCCAAGCCAAGCAGCAGGCCGAACTCGATCGGGTCACGCAGCAGGCCAAGCGGATGGGCTGCGAAAGCTCTGGCTTCTTCTCGCTGTTCAACGGCCGCTCGGCGCAGTGCGGTCCGGTCAACAACCAGATCCAGCAGATGCGCGGCAATCTCGACCAGATCACCTCCAGCCTGGAGCGCCTGCGCAGCGGCGGCATCGGTGGCGCCGACCGCGAAAACCAGCGCCGCTCGGTGCTGACGGCGCTGGCGCAGAACAATTGCGGGCCGCAATATGCCGCCGCCGCGCGCGGTCCCGGCAACTTCATCGACAGTCTGTTCGGCAACAACCAGACGCTGCCGCCGCCGAGCGCCGAACTCGGCGCGCCGTCCGGCACCTTCCGCACCGTCTGCGTCCGCACCTGCGACGGCGGTTATTTCCCGGTGTCGTTCGCCACCTACCAGGCGCGGTTTCAGGACGACGAGAGGACCTGCAAGGCGCTGTGCCCGGCCACGGAAGCGACGCTGTTCACCTACCGCAATCCCGGCGAGGACATCAACCAGGCGGTCTCGATCAGCGGCCAGCCTTATTCGTCGCTGCCGAACGCGTTCAAATTCCGCACCGAGTTCAACCCGTCCTGCGCCTGCAAGGCCGCGGGCCAGACCTGGTCGGAAGCGCTGAAGTCGGTCGACGACAGGGCCGGCGTCGAACAGGGCGACATCATCGTCACCGAAGAGAGTGCGAGGCGGATGCAGCAGCGTACGCAGCCGAAGGGCGCGACGCCGCCGCCCAAGAAAGGCGCAGCGCCCGCGGCACCGCCGCCGCGCCGGCTGCAACAGCCGCGCCGGCCGAAACGACCGCTGTCGCCGCCGACAAGGACAAGGTCCGCACGGTGGGCCCGACCTTCATCCCGCCGAAGCAATAAGCGCGCTTAGTCTCACTGCGTCATCACCGTCAAACCCTCATCCTGAGGAGCCCGCAAAGCGGGCGTCTCGAAGGATGAAAGCCCGGCTGGCGCAACAGCGGAGCTACATGGTTCGAGACGGCGCTGACGCGCCTCCTCACCATGAGGACTTACGCAGTAGAATTAGCCTTCGAACGCTTCCGCCGAAGCGCGGCCGGCGCGCGCGACCAGCTTTTCGTCGGGCTCGGGCAACGCCTTGCCGTTATCGCGAAAACGGTTGGTGATGGGATAGCGGCGGTCGCGGCCAAAGTTCTTTTCCGTCACCTTGACGCCTGGTGCGGCCTGCCGGCGCTTGTATTCGGCGACGTTGAGCAGCCGGTCGATCCGCGTCACCACGTCGGCCGGGAAGCCGGCCGCGATGATCGTGGCCAGCGGCTCCTCGCGCTCGACCAGCCGTTCGAGGATGCCGTCGAGCATCTCGTAGGGCGGCAGCGAATCCTGGTCGGTCTGGTTCTCGCGCAACTCCGCCGTCGGCGGCCGTGTGATGATGTTGACCGGAATGACCTCGCCAGAAGGCCCGAGCGCGCCATCCGGCTTCCATTCATTGCGCAGGCTCGAGAGCCGGAACACTTCGGTCTTGTAGATGTCCTTGATCGGATTGAAGCCGCCGTTCATGTCGCCATAGATGGTGGCGTAGCCGACCGACATTTCCGACTTGTTGCCGGTCGTGACCACCATCGCGCCGGTCTTGTTGGAAATCGCCATCAACAGCGTGCCGCGGGTACGCGCCTGCAGATTCTCTTCGGTGATATCGCGCGGCAGCCCGGCGAAGGGTTTTGACAGGATCTTTTCGAAACCGTTGACGGCGTCCGCGATCGGCAGCACCTCGTAGGGAAAGCCGAGCGCCTTCGCGAGTTTTGCGGCATCGTCGAGCGATACCTGCGCGGTGAAACGGAACGGCAGCATCACGCCGCGAACCTGTTCGGCGCCGAGCGCATCGACCGCAATCGCCGCGCACAGCGCGGAATCGATGCCGCCGGAGACGCCGAGCAGCACGCCGGGAAATCCGTTCTTGCGGACGTAATCGCGCAAGCCCAGCACGCAGGCCGCGTAATCGCCCTTGTCGCCCTCGACCAGCGGCACCACGGGACCAGAGCAGCGCCAGCCGTCAGCGCTCTTGGTCCATTGCAGCGTGACGATGCTCTCTTCGAACGCGGGCAGTTGCGCTGCGACCGAAAGATCGGCGTTGAGCGCGAAAGACGCGCCATCGAACACCAGCTCATCCTGCCCGCCGATCTGGTTGAGATAGACAAGCGGCAGACCGCTCTCGGTGACGCGGGCAACCGCGATCGACAGCCGCAGATCGTTTTTGTCGCGCGCATAGGGCGAGCCGTTCGGCACGACAAGGATTTCCGCGCCGGTCTCGGCGAGGCATTCGACGATGTTTTCGTATTCCTCGGACTCTTCGAGCCAGATGTCCTCGCAGATGGGAACGCCGACGCGGATGCCGCGGACGGTCACCGGACCCGCGGCGGGACCACGTGCGAACAGCCGCTTCTCGTCGAACACGCCGTAATTCGGCAGGTTCGCCTTGAAGCGCAGCGCTGTGATGCGGCCCTGATCGAGCAGCGCGCAGGCGTTATAGAGCTTGCCGTCCTCGACCCAGGGCGTGCCGATCAGCACCGCGGGCCCGCCGCCCGCGGTCTCGCGCGCCAGTTCTTCGACGGCAGCGCGGCAGGCCGCCTGGAAGGCGGGCTTCAACACCAGGTCTTCCGGCGGATAGCCGCAGATGAACAATTCCGGCAGCACCAAGAGATCGGCGCCGTCGGCCGTGGCCTTGTCACGCGCGGCGCGCGCCTTGGCGGCGTTGCCGGTGACATCGCCGACGGTCGGGTTCAGCTGGGCCAGCGAAATTGTGAACTTGGGTTCGGTCATGGGGCGATGGTGCCTCGCACAAGAGCAAACTGCAAATGCTCGCTTTAAATTGCGCCCATGCGTTCAGCGAGGGCGAACAGCCAGAAAGCACCCGCCATCAGCAGCGCCACCCCGACGGCGGCCGAGCCCATGTCCTTGACCTGGCCGATCTTCGGATCGTGGTCGGTGGTGAGCCGGTCGGCGAGCTTTTCGATCGCGGTGTTGAGCAGCTCGACCACCAGGACAAAGGCGACCGCCGCGACCAGTTCCACACGGCGCATCACGCTTGCGCCGACCAGCCAGGCCAGCGGCACCGACAGCGCAAGCGCGATAATCTCCTCGCGGACAGCCTGCTCCGAGCGGATCGCAAAAGCGAGCCCGTTACGCGTGTTGATCGTGGCCCGCCAGAGTCGCAGCAAATCAGAAGTCCCGCTGCAGCCGGCATCGGCTTTTCCTTGCCCACGCGTTCCTGCTTGAGCAGTTCGGCAATCAGGAAGGCCATGTCGATCGATTGTTCGGCGTTGAGACGGGGATCGCAGACCGTGTGATAGCGGTCGTTGAGGTCCTCGTCGGAGATCGCCCGGGCGCCGCCGATGCATTCGGTGACGTCCTGCCCGGTCATTTCCAGATGCACGCCGCCGGCATGGGTGCCTTCGGCGGCGTGGATGGCGAAGAACGACTTCACCTCCGACAGCACGCGGTCGAACGGACGGGTCTTGTAGCCCGAGGTCGAAGTGATGGTGTTGCCGTGCATCGGATCGCAGGACCAGACGACGACGCGCCCTTCCCGCTGCACGGCGCGGATCAGCGGCGCCAGATGATCGCCGACCTTGTCGGAGCCGAAGCGGTTGATCAGCGTCAGCCGGCCGGGCTCATTGTCGGGATTGAGGATGTCGATCAGCTTCAGGAGTTCGTCCGGCTTCAGCGACGGGCCGCATTTCAGGCCGATCGGGTTCTTGATGCCGCGGAAATATTCGACATGACCATGGTCGAGCTGGCGAGTGCGGTCGCCGATCCAGATCATGTGGCCCGAGGTCGCGTACCAGTCGCCGGTGGTGGAATCGACCCGGGTGAAGGCCTGTTCATAGCCCAGCAGCAGCGCCTCATGGCTGGTGTAGAAATCGGTGGCGCGCAGTTCGGGATGGCTTTCGAGATCGAGCCCGCAGGCGCGCATGAAATTCAGCGCGTCCGAGATACGATCGGCCAGTTCCTTGTAGCGGCGCGACTGCGGCGAATCCTTGAGGAAGCCGAGCATCCATTGGTGCACGCTGCCGAGATTTGCAAAACCGCCGGTCGCGAATGCGCGGAGCAGATTGAGCGTCGCGGCCGACTGCCGATAGGCGTTCAACTGGCGCTGCGGATCGGGAATCCGCGCTTCCGGCGTGAAGGCGATGTCGTTGATGATGTCGCCGCGGTAGCTCGGCAGCTCGACACCGTTGATCTTTTCCGTGTTCGACGAACGCGGTTTTGCAAATTGCCCGGCGATGCGGCCGACCTTCACGACAGGCAGCGCGCCGGCATAGGTCAGCACCACGGCCATCTGCAGCAGCACGCGGAAGAAGTCGCGGATGTTGTTGGCGCCATGCTCGGCAAAGCTCTCGGCGCAATCGCCGCCCTGCAGCAGGAAAGCTTCGCCCGCGGCAACGCGCGCCAGCGCTTTCTTCAAGTTGCGCGCCTCGCCGGCAAACACCAGCGGCGGAAAGGTGGCGAGCTGCGCCTCGACATCGGCCAATGCCTTGGCATCGGGATAATCGGGCACCTGCA
The DNA here is from genome assembly GCA_963816815.1 of uncultured Alphaproteobacteria bacterium. Lineage (GTDB taxonomy): Bacteria > Pseudomonadota > Alphaproteobacteria > Rhizobiales > Xanthobacteraceae > Bradyrhizobium. The sequence continues at coordinate 29,543 of CAWFMW010000053.1, read as the reverse complement.
GCACCGGCCTGGTGCGCCAGCTATCGGGCGTCCACCGCTCGGACATGACGTTAACTCCTGAGCAAAAACCGCAACTTACCGGCGGTTATGAAGGCCGCGTTATACACAGGCCGCGGCCCGACCGCCAGTTAGATTTCCGGTAGCCCCGACAAGCCCTTGCGGCAAAATCCGAATTCGCTTCTGTTAGGCCGTCCACTAAACCTTAGATGGAGCAAGCGGTGGCCGACCCGGGGCTGGACGACGTTTTCATTGACGATATCACAGTGCCAGCGACCGACGGATATCCTCTTGCCGCGACGCTGTTTCTGCCCCGTGGGGCCAAGTGCCATGCCGTCCTGATCAATTCAGCGACCGCCGTTCCCCGCAAGTTCTACCGGGGCTTTGCCGGCTATCTCGCCCAGCGCGGCTGCGCCGTCCTGACCTACGACTACCGCGGCACCGGCGACAGCCGGCCGCAGGCGCGGACCGGCTCCAAGCCGAAATCGCTGGCCGGCTTCAAGGCCTCGATGTCGGACTGGGCCGCACTGGATATCACGGCGGCGGTCAGCTGGATGCGCGAGCGCTACAACGCGCTTCCCTTCGCCTATGTCGGACATTCGTTTGGCGGCCAGGCGTTCGGCCTGCTGCCGAACAATTCGGAAGTTTCGCGCGCGCTCTTTATTGCAGCTCAGGCCGGCTACTGGAAACTGATGACGGCGCCGGAGCGCTACCGCGTCTACGCCATGTTGAATTTCGTGGGCCTCCCGCTCACCCGCGCGCTCGGCTACATGCCGGGCAAGGCCGGCCTCGGCATGGACCTGCCAAAGGACGCGTTCCTGCAATGGGTCGGCTGGGTGACGAGCCCGGGCTATCTGTTCGATTCCAGGCTCGACGAATTGCAGAATTTTCCGGAATACCAGGGCGCGTTGCGCGCGCTCTGCATGTCCGACGATCCCTGGGCGACGCGGCCCGCGGTCGAACTGCTGTGCTCGGGATTTACCTCGATCACGCCTGAGATCGTCACAGTGACGCCCGCCGATGCCGGCGCGAGCCGGATCGGGCACATGGGATTCTTCAGGCCCGAACATCGCGACACGCTGTGGCGTGGGGCAGCGGAATGGATCGAGGCGGAGGAATAGGTTTCATCGCATGGCGAGCGAAGATTAAAGCCCGTAGATCCTATGGGGTGGCAGGTGGTCAGGGGTAAGCTGAGTTTGCGACCACCCAACCACCCGGAGGATCTACGAAGCTGGACCGACTTAGCGTGCTCGCGTTGCGTTCTGCATGGGGCAAACCGCGCCTCACTGCATTAGAGTTGCTGAGGCGCGTCTGCGTGCAGGGCCGCTTACGTACCGGGCGTTTTGACGGCCAGTTTTACGTCCATGAGATTGACGCCCTTGAACGGGTTCGGCACGCTTTCGAAGCCACCCGTGCCCGTAGCGTTGGCATAGGCACCCGTGCCCGAGAGGATCGTATATTCGCCCTTTGACCGACCGTCTTTGGCCGCGCCGGTGTAACGCGTCGTGATCGAGCCATCCTCGAAGGTGTAGGTGCTGTAGCCGTAGAAGGGCCCCGAGCCTTTGAACATGTCCCCGGAATGGACGAACTCTTTCACGCCGATACGGCCGTCCTTGAAGACGGCGACGCCGAAAAATTTTCCGGACACAACCGTCTGTCCTTCGACGTTTGCTGCCTCAATTACCTTAACGTCGATGGGCTTGGTGATGAGCTTGAACTCTAGCACCTGCTCTCCGGCGAGAGCGGTCGACGCCGCAACGACCAGTGCCGCACCAGAAAGGAAAACGGCGAGAGACTTGCGCATAGGCTTCTCCTCCGCTTGCTGGAATTAAAATTTGGAGTGCTTGCCGTGCCCGCCAGCGGCTGAAGTTTTCGGGATCGTCCAGCGCGCAGGCTCGGACACAACTATGAGTCTTGGCGACGGAAGAAAGGTTCAGCGCTTGATGGGACGCGAGGCATAAACCGTTGGAGGTGCACGTCCATCACGTTATCCGCCCACATCGCGCACGCCATGTGCACCGGACCATGCATAATTTACGCTGGAATGCGCGATGGCAAATACCCTCAAGGATCGCGGCCGCACCGCTACACAATCAGGCAGGCGGATCTGGCACAGCGCGAGAAATTCCTCAGCCCGCATGCTGCGCTTGCCGCCGAGCGGGTACGGGAGGCCGCTGTCGCTCGTTGATTTAAATCAATAAGGCCAATTGCAATCGCATGCGCATTGGTACTGACCAGATCCCCGAGGAATTTGGCCTCGAGTGGAAATTATCCGATGTCGATTACCGGGGCTTCGGCAGGACCCCCGGTGGCTTTGTCGTGACGTTGTCCTTTGACTCTGAGCCGACATTCTTCACATCGGAGCAGCGATCGATGATTCTGGATCCCATCAGCGACTTGCGCCGCCTGCGCAACGAACGAAGCGACTGGCTGCTCACGGTGCTGACCGGAGTGCTGATACTGTTGATATTTGTCTTCGCCCCACTCCAGGCGATTGGTATTACCGCCTTTCACCTATTTGCCATCGGCCTGTTGCTCGTGATCATCGGGAGCATGGTGATCATTTCCGACAGTCCCATAGCCCTCATTCTGATGTCGGCTGCGCTTGTTGCCAATATTGCCGTATTTCTGCTGCGACTCTATTACCCCGTACCCTTCCACCTTCACATATTGGCAGGCGCGTGGCTGATCATCGCCGGCACCCTGGGGGTCGTGGTCACTCAGGCCGTATTCAGGGGAGGCCGTGTCACTTATCACAGAATTATTGGAGCGATCCTTTTGTACCTGTTGATCGCGGTGGCGTTTGCAACACTGTTTCTTATTGTCGGCCTGTCAGATCATGACGCCATCAAGGGAATAACATTTGACGACGATCAGTCACTCGCCAGCGCGCTGTTCTATATGAGCTTTGTTACGCTGACATCGACTGGCTACGGCGACATCGTTCCACTGCATCCGTTGGCGCGGAGTTTATGCAACATCGAAAGCGTAATTGGACAACTTTATCCGGCGACGCTTTTAGCAAGGCTTGTTACCCTCGAAATGAGAGGTCCAAGCCAATAACTCACTCTGGGAGCAAGTTACTTTTCGATCCGAAATCGGACCGTCCTGGTCTTCTTGTCCACGGATTCTTCGACTATTTCAAAATTCCCCACTGACGCGCGCCTTAGCAGCGCTTCACGGGTACGTGCAATCGACGATGAAACGTATCGATACGTTCCGGAAAATGATTCACCACTCGCCTTGATTTCACGCTCCGGCACGTGTCGAAAGGACATTGGATACGGCTGCCTCGCGCCAACGCACTTGAATTCGATTCCGCTGCACCGAATCGTTTTGTTGCAAGTCGCCTTTACCTCGTTGATTGGCGTATCGTTGTAACCAGGCGGCAACTGGTACTCCAAGACAGTGTCGAGTGTATTGGTACAGTTTTCGATTGGCTTGAACCGAAAATTGACGGTCACAGTTGTTCCAAGAGGTCCTGGAGCGGATACGTATAAATCATGCTGGGTGATCGGCAGCACATAACGCCCCGCCAAGAAGACCGGTTGCGCTGCTGAGGACGTAAAAGACAAGACAATTGCCAAGATGGCATAAACGATCATATGCATCTCGCACCCTACGGAAAATTCACGCCTAAGATATGCCCATCGTCTCGGGGGAGCAACGGCTGCACAGCGAGGTGGGTTACGGCTTCCGCCTTTGCTCTCCGAGCCACGGCGAACAGGTCGCCTGACTAACCCAACCTGCGCGCCGTTACGCGCTCAGGCAGGCGTACCCATGATGTAGGGCTTCAGCATCGCGTACATCATGCTGTGCGTGGGCGTAGGCACACCAAGCTGGCGCCCGAGCTCCACGACCTTGCCGTTGAGCCAGGGCAATTCGAGGCGGTTGCCGCGATCGAGATCGAGCGCCATCGACGCCTTCATGGCCGGCGGTGCATGGCCGATGAAATCGAGAATCTTGTCCACCGCGTCGGCCGGCAGCGCCACTCCCTTGGCCTTGCCGACCGCGAACACTTCCCCGAGGGCTGCGGTCATGACGAGGCGGATATCGGCGTCGTCCCGCAGCTTGCCGATCGGCTGGCGCGTCGCCGCCGTGATCCCGGCATTGGTGGCAAGCAGGATGAACTTCATCCAGAGCTCGGTGAGAATCTGATCGCTCAAGGTCGCGTCGAAACCGGCCTTCTGGCACAGCGCGAGAAATTCCTCGGCCCGCTTGCTGCGCTTGCCGTCGAGTTCGCCGAACACCATGCGCATGAAGGTGCCGACCTGCTGGATCACGCCGGGCGCGACAATGGACGCGCTGATCTGCGCCACGCCGCCCATCACGGCCTTTTCCCCGAGGATCGGGATCAGCCGCTCGGCGGCGTCGATGCCGTTCTGCAGCGGGATCACAGCGGTGCTGGCGCCGACCAGAGGCTTGATGGCCTCGCCGGCGCTTTCGACGTCCCACAGTTTCACACAGAATAGCACGATATCGACCGTGCCGATCTCGGCGGGATTATCGGTTGCCTGGGTCGGCATCAGATGGGTGTCGCCGCGCGGGCTCTGAACTTTCAGACCGTCGCGCTTCATGGCCGCAAGATGCGCGCCACGCACAATGAAAGTGACATCGGCGCCCGCCTTGGCCAGCGCCGCACCAAATCCTCCTCCGACACCGCCGGCGCCGACAACTGCAATCCGCATGGGGCTTTTCCAGACTGACTAGAAGGTAGGGCGGATTAGCGAAGCGTAATCCGCCATTTTTCGGGGCGAGAAAAGGTGGGTTACGCCTGCGGCTAACCCACCCTACGCAGGGTTATTTGCCGTAACTATAAAACCCCTGCCCGGTCTTGCGGCCGAGATGGCCGGCGGCGACCATTTCCTTCAAGAGCGGCGCGGGGCGGTATTTCGGATCGTTGAAGCCTTCGTAGAAGACCTCCATCACCGACAGCATCGTATCCAGACCGATCATGTCGGCCAGCGCCAGCGGGCCGATCGGATGGTTGCAGCCAAGCTTCATGCCGGCGTCGAGGTCTTCCGCCGTGGCGATGCCTTCCTGAAGCGCAAAGATCGCCTCGTTGATCATCGGGCACAGGATGCGGTTGACCGCAAAGCCGGGGCTGTTCTTCGCCGTGATGGATACCTTGCCGATCTTTTTCGAAAATGCTTCCGCCTTGGCATGCGTATCGTCCGACGTCTGCAAGCCGCGGATCAATTCCAGCAGCGCCATCAGCGGCACCGGATTGAAGAAGTGCAGGCCGATGAAGCGGTCCGGCCGGTCGGTGGCGGCGGCGAGCTTGGTGATCGAGATCGAGGAGGTGTTGGTGGCGAGCAGAGTCCGCGGCTGCAGTTTTGCGCAGAGATCCTTTAGGATCTTGACCTTCAGCTCTTCGTTCTCGGTCGCCGCCTCGATCACGAGATCGCAGGTGGAAAACCTGGCGGTGTCCGTGCTCGTCGTGATCCGCGCCAGCGCGGCCTGCCGGTCGGCATCCGTCATCTTCTGCTTGTTGACCAGCCGCTCCAGGCTGTTGGAGACCACCGACATGCCGCGGGTGAGCGCGGCATCGGAGATGTCGGTCATGACGACCGGAAGACCGGCGGCGGCACACACCTGCGCGATCCCGTTGCCCATCGTGCCCGCGCCCACGATACCAATCTGCTCAATCATTGCTCACATAACTCCGTTCCTGAGGGCTGGGGTTACATCGTTAGCAGAGCGCGGCGGGTATCGGTAGTCCGTCAGGGTCCCAAACCCTGCGCGCCCGTGCCGGCCGACCTCAACCCCAAACAGGCACAAGCTCGGGCCTGGTCGGTCGCGCGCTCAAAATTGCAGCACGGCCCCGAACTTAATATCGGAACAATCAAGGAGAGGCAGCTTTACCTCTTTGAACATTCCAAAAAACAGCCGACGAGACACGCCATGAACACGCTTCCCGTTGACCGCGCGCTGAGCATCTACGAAACCCTCGCCGATCGTTCCGCGATCAAGGGTACCAGGGAGCGCCTCTCGAAGCACCTGATGAAGATCTATCTTGAAGGTGAAAAAGACCCGCACCGGCTGACGGTGCACGGGCTGTCATATCTGCGCAATTTCGACCGGCAAATCGACTCGCGAAATTGAGTACCACGCTCGACCTAGGCTGTAGATCAGACCGGCTGGTTACGGCCGTTCATTCCTGTCCGAAACTTCGAATCTGATCGCGCGGTAAGACGTGAATGCCGTGACAAGCCCGGCAATGACGGAAATCACGCAAGCTCTTTCAACGCCGCACGCTGCTTGCGTAGCGAGTTCCGGCGAGAGATTTTCGCTTTTGCCGCATCAACTTTTTCCGCTCTCGACCGGCCTTTTTGCGGTAAGCGTTTTTGAACCTTCATTTCCGGGGTTGCTGACGGCATCAGCGGCAGCGTGGGTTGCATCGAGCCAAGCTGAAGCGGTTGGGTTCGCATCGGTCCGGCAGATGATGATCCAGGTTTCGCCATCCCCATCAACGCGCCCAGGGGCAATTTGTTCAAACGGATAGCCGGAGGGGACAACCCGGATATCGCTGGGCTCATCCGGGCTACGGAACTGAAGTGTCCCTACTCCGCCGCCTGCCTCACGTGGCGTGCCGTCGGCGTCCGCATCGTCACAAGCTCTTCGGCCGCCGTCGGATGCAGCGCAATCGTCGCGTCGAAATCGGCCTTGGTCGCCTTCATCTTCACGGCGATGGCGACCGCCTGGACGATTTCGGCGGCGGCGTCGCCGACGATATGACAGCCAAGCACACGGTCCGTCGTGCCGTCGACCACGAGTTTCATCAGCACGCGGGTGTCGCGGCCGGACATCGTCGCCTTGATCGGACGGAAATCGGCCTTGTAGATGTCGACATGGCTGAATTCGGCGCGGGCTTCAGCTTCCGTCAGGCCGACGGTGCCGACTTCAGGCTGCGAGAACACCGCGGTCGGGATGGTGGCGTGGTCGACCTGCACGGGGCGCTTGCCGAACACGGTATCGGCGAAGGCATGGCCCTCGCGGATCGCCACCGGCGTCAAATTGATGCGGTGGGTGACATCGCCGATCGCGTAGATGTTGTCGACCGAGGTCTTCGACCAGCCGTCGACGGCGATGCCGCCGTTCGCCGGGTTGATGGCGACGCCGGCCTTCTCGAGCCCGAGATTGGCGACGTTCGGGTGCCGTCCGATCGCGAACATCACCTTCTCCGAGGCGATGCTCGAACCGCTCGAAAGGTGCGTGGTGAATTCGTTGCCGTGCCGGTCGACCTTGTCGATGGTACAGCCGGTGATGATGGTGATGCCCTGCTTCTCCATCTCGGCGCGTACGTGCTTGCGGACGTCCTCGTCGAAGCCGCGCAAAATGTTGTCGCCGCGATAGACCACGGTCACGTCGGAGCCGAAGCCGGCGAAGATGCCGGCGAACTCCAGCGCGATATAGCCGCCGCCCTGGATCACGATGCGCTTCGGCAATTCGGTGAGATGAAACGCCTCGTTGGAGGAAATCACGTGCTCGATGCCGGGGATTTCCCGCCCGTGGTTGGGCGCGCCGCCGGTCGCGATCAGGATATATTTGGCGGTGACTTTTTCGCCGGTCATCAGACGCAGCGTGTGCGCGTCTTCCAGCACCGCGCGGGTCTTTGCGATGCGCGCGCCTGATTTCTCGACATTGGCGGCGTAGATGCCTTCGAGACGCGCGATCTCCTTGTCCTTATTGGCGACCAGCGTCGGCCAGTCGAAGGAGACGTTCGAAACGGTCCAGCCGAAGCCGGCGGCGTCCTCGATGTCGTGGCGAACGTGCGATCCGATCACGAACAACTTTTTCGGCACGCAACCGCGGATCACGCAGGTGCCGCCCATCCGGTATTCTTCGGCGACCATCACTTTAGCGCCGTAGCCGGCCGCGATGCGGGCGGCGCGAACGCCGCCCGAACCACCGCCGATGACGAACAGATCGACGTCGAACTCAGCCATATCAACCCCGCCCGAAGTCGCCTCTGGTTTGGCTTCTTGTTTGACGCGTTTTCTACGCAGATAAGTCTACGCAATCTGCGTAAACTTGATTGCTATGCGAACCGGAAGTCCACTTCGCTTGAAAACGCTATCAGATTTCCTTGCCGCGCTTCTTCATCTCGGCGCGGAACTGGCCGTTGATGGTTTCGGCAAATTGCTGCGCCCACTGGTTCATATAGGACATGCTGAACTGGATGGCGCGGGGCTCGCTCGCGAGCAGCTTCTGGCCGAGCGGCGACTTGTAGAAGTTGACGAGATCCTTCAGCTCCTGCTCGGTGAACTCGTTGGCGTAGACCTGCGCCATGCCGTCGCCGATTTCCTTTTCGCGGCCGGCGAGATTCTTGGCAACGATGATGGCGACCTCGTTGAGATCCTTCTGATAGTTCAGATTGCTCTGCATCAGCACGTTCTTGGTCTGCTCGACGAGATTGGGAACGGCGTTGGCGTACATCGCCGCCGCGTTCTTCATCGTCAGGATTTCCTTGGCGGCGGCGATCGCCGCCGGCGAAGCCGGCTTGAGCGGCGTGGTCGCGGGTGCAGCGGGCGCGTTCTTCTGCTGTGCGTCAGCCGGAATGGCGGTCAGGGCCAGTCCCATTGCAAGGCCGGCCGCCGACAAAATCCGTGAAAGGCTCTTCATTCCGATTTCTCCTCGATTACCGGCGTTACCGCCGCTCAACTACGCGAATTCCCTGCGCACCTGCCAGAATGGCGGTGGTAGCCAGGCCAATGAACAACCCGTGTTCGACAACACCCGGGATCAGGCTCAACAGGCCCGCCAGACGCGGCGCATCCGTGATGCGTTCCAGACGGGCATCGACAATCCAGTGGCCGCCATCGGTGACAAAAACGTGGCCGTCCTTGCCCTTGCGGAGCCCCATTTGCCCGGAAACGCCGCTTTGGGCAAATGCGGTGACAATGGCCCGCTGGGTGGCGGCCAATCCGAACGGAACCACCTCTACAGGTAGGGGGAAACGGCCGAGAACATCGACCCATTTGGTCTCGTCGGCAATCACGATCATGCGATCCGACGCCGCCGCCACGATCTTCTCCCGCAACAGCGCACCGCCGCCGCCCTTGATCAGGTTGAGCGCACCATCGATCTCGTCGGCGCCATCCACGGTGAGATCGAGCCGGTCGATCGCATCGAGCGTGGTCAGCGGAATTTTGCACGCTTCGGCCTGGGCGCGGGTCGCTTCCGAGGTGGGCACGCCCACTACTTTCATCCCGCCCGCAACCTTCTCGCCGAGCAGGTCGACAAAATGCTTGGCGGTCGAGCCGGTGCCGAGCCCGAGCTTCATGCCATCCTGCACATGCGCCAGCGCCTGCGCTGCCGCCTGCCGCTTCAACTGGTCCATATCCACGCGCCGAGAGCCTTCTGAAATCCGCCGATCCGCGGGCGCATATCTAGCGTCGTTTGGGCCTTGGGAACAGCACTTAAGGTCTTGGGTGAGCAGGATTATGGGGGTGAAACCTTGTCCATCGCGGCCAAAATGGCGTCGAAACGCGCCTCGACCTCGGCCCGCATGCCGGGATGGGTGAAAATATAGAGCTCATCGTCCCGGATCGCAGCGAGCACGCGCGCGGCGACGGCGTCGGGCTCAAGCCCCGCCTCCAGCTGTCTTGCGATCTCGGCCACCATAGCGGCCGCCGGACTGGCGGGATCGAGCGGCTGCGACTGGCCGTAGCGCCCGGGCCGGTTGCGGCCGCTCTCGCCGATACGGGTGCGGACAAAACTCGGACACAACACGCTGACGCCGATGCCGAACGGCTTGAGTTTATGGCAAAGGCCCTCCGACATGCTGACCACCGCAAACTTGCTCGCCCCGTAGGGGCTGAATCCCAATCCGGTCTGCATTCCCGCCATCGACGCGGTGTTGACGATATGGCCGCCTTCGCCATGCGCGCGGATGTGCGGCAGGAAGCTCTTGATGCCGTGGAGCACGCCCATCAGGTTGACGTCGATGACCCATCGCCAATTATCCAGCGAGATGTGGTCGATGCCGCCGCCGGCAGCCACGCCTGCATTGTTGCACACGACATGCACGCGGCCGAACGCATCGAACGTGGCCTGCGCCGCGCGCTCGACGCTTTCCGCGTCGGCCACATCGCAGACGGTGCCGCGGATATCCGGCGAGATCTCCTGCAGGCTTTTGACGGCGGCCTGCAGCGCATCGGTCTCGATATCGGCCAGCATCACTTTCATGCCAGACCGGGCAAACGCCCGGCCCAGCGCAAGCCCGATGCCTGCGGCTCCGCCGGTCACAAATGCTGTTTTGCCGGCGAACTCTCGCATGGCGGTTCCTCCCGGGATTTGAACTTCCCTACTTGCATGATGCCGTGCCTGCCGCTAGCGAATTCCCATGACCTTTGCCCGCACAATTGTCTTCGATCTCGACGGCACCCTCGTCGACACCGCGCCCGACCTGATCGCCGCGCTTAATTTCGTGCTCGACCAGGAAGGCCTGCCGCCGGTGCCCCTGCAATCGGCGCGCAACATGATCGGCGCCGGCGCCCGCAAGCTGATCGAGCGCGGGCTGGAGCTGGAAGGCCGCATAACGAGCGTCGGCGATGTCGACCGCCTGACCAAGGTTTTCATCGACTATTACGCCGCCCACATCGCCGACGCCTCGCGGCCGTTCGAGGGGCTGGAAGCAGCCCTTGACGAGCTCGCGGCGCAGGGCTGCCGCTTCGCGGTCTGCACCAACAAGCTGGAATGGCTGTCGAAACGGCTGCTCGACCAATTGGGCCTGAGCGGACGCTTTGCCGCCATCTGCGGCGCCGACACGTTCGGCGTCTCCAAGCCCGACCCCATCATCCTGCAGCAGACGGTGGCGCAGGCGGGCGGCAACATGGCGGCGACCATCATGGTCGGCGACGCCGGCCCGGACGTCGGCGTGGCGCGACGGGCCGGCATTCCCGTAATCGGGGTCGAGTTCGGCTACACCGACGTGCCGATCGCCGAGCTGAAGCCCGATCGGCTGATCGGCCATATGAACGATTTGCCGATGGCGGTCGAAAGCCTCAGCAAGGCCGGGCTTCGATCATAACCATATGATTTATCGGATGTTCTGGGAACGCTGCTGTCTGACGTTAACCATCCGTTAACGATCTTGCCCTGATTGGTTGCAGCTTTGTTCTTGCGCTCCTATGGTCCGCCGTTGGGGACTGTGGCGGATTGCCGCAAGTCAGAGTGAACGATCATGCGTCGTGTCATCGCGATTGCCGTTACGGGAGCGAGCCTTGCTGGGTGCTCAGCCTTTTCGCTTGATTCCTTCAAATCGGCGCCACCGCTGGTGAAGGTTGCGCTGGAATCGGCGCCGCCGGGTGCCGATGCCACGACGTCACTGGGACCAGCCTGCAAAACCCCCTGCGCGATCGACGTGCCCGCACCCGACGCCGGCTTCTCCGTCACTTTCGCGATGCCCAAATTCCAGCCGGTCACGGTTCCGGTCCAGGTGATCCGCAGTCCCGGCGATTTTGCCTCACCGGCGACGACCATCATCGAGCCCAGCCCGGTGTTCGCGGAACTCCAGCCGGCGACGCCGCCGCCGAAGGGCAAGCCGATGCGTCCGAAGAAGCCGAATCCACCCAAGGCGGCCGCGGCGCCGGCCCCCGCCCCCGCGGAGCCCGCCACGCGCTGATCCCGCTCCGGGCCACGTTGCGGATTGTAGGCGCCCAGGAAGGTGCCTAGATTGTGCCTGCGTCGCGGGCAGCCCCGTGCCGAAACCAGCAAGGCAGGTTATGAGCGGTTCCTCGTTGACTTCATCCGATCAGCAGCTCCAGCCGATGGTCGATCCGTTCGGCCGGACCATCCGGTACCTGCGCGTGTCGGTGACCGATCGCTGCGACCTGCGCTGCTTCTACTGCATGTCCGAGGACATGACCTTCCTGCCGAAAGCCGATCTGCTGACGCTGGAAGAACTCGACCGGCTGTGCTCGGCCTTCATCGCCAAGGGCGTGCGGAAAATCCGCCTCACCGGCGGCGAACCGCTGGTCCGGCGCAACGTGATGTCGCTGGTGCGCTCGCTGTCGCGGCATCTTTCGAGCGGCGCGCTCGATGAGCTGACGCTGACCACCAACGCCTCGCAACTTGCGCGCTTCGCCGGCGAATTGCGCGACTGCGGCGTTCGCCGCGTCAACGTCTCGCTCGACACGCTCAATGCGCCAAAATTCCGCGCCATCACACGCTGGGGCGATCTCGACAAGGTTCTGGCCGGCATCGAGGCCGCGCGCGCTGCAGGTCTCGCCGTCAAGATCAACGCCGTGGCGTTGAAGAACATGAACGAGGAGGAAATCCCTTCGCTGATGGAATGGGCACACGGCAAGGGCATGGCGCTGACGCTGATCGAAGTGATGCCGATGGGCGACATCGGCGAAGGCAGGATCGATCAGTACGTACCGCTGTCGCTTTTGCGCGCCCGCCTCGCCAAGCACTACACGCTGACCGACCTCGACGACGATACCGGCGGCCCCGCCCGCTATGTCCGCGTTGCCGAGACCGGCGGCAAGCTCGGCTTCATCACGCCGATGACGCATAATTTCTGCGAGTCCTGTAACCGGGTACGGATCACCTGCACCGGCACGCTGCACACCTGCCTCGGCCACGAGGATGCCTCCGATTTGCGCAGGCCGTTGCGGGCCTCCGCGGACGACGACCTGCTGTCGGCTGCGATCGATCGCGCCATCGGTCTGAAGCCGAAGGGCCACGACTTCATCATCGACCGCCGGCATAACCGCCCCAGTGTTAGCCGCCACATGAGCGTTACTGGCGGTTGAAATTTCGGCGCCGTGTTAAGCTTTTCACGCAGCAAATTGACCCTGCGCCCCAATTTTCCATTCCCCAATTGACGCCGCCCCGCCGCGCTGAAATGGTGCGGCTGCTTTCACGCCAGCCCGGCCGGGACAGGCCGCTGCATCTTCAAAGTGCAGTCAGACGGCGGTAGCACGAGATGGGGGAGGACTATCGTTGCAATCGCTCCAGCGAATGAGCTCTGGATTCGCGCGCGTTTTGCGCCGGAATGAAGCCGCGCGCGCCCGTGCGGCGACGGCTCCGCGTGCCTGGCGGGGGAAGCGACGCAATGTCCACGAAAAATCCGGCGCGTCGATGACGCGGCCGAGGAGAGCGTAATGCGCCCATTGCTGGCACTGAGTAATTCAATCGATTGGCTCAATGAGAAAATAGGCGGCGTCTGCAACTGGCTCGTGCTCGCGGCCTGCGTGGTAAGCGCCGGCAACGCAATGATCCGTTACGCTTTCGGGTACAGTTCCAACGCCTGGCTTGAACTGCAATGGTACATGTTCGCCGTCTTCGTGATGTTCGGCGCCTCCTATACTTTCAAGAAGAACGAGCATGTTCGGGTTGAAATTCTCTACCTGATGCTGTCCGAGCGTGGCCAGCTCAAGCTCGACCTGATCGGCACGCTGTTCTTCCTGATCCCGTCCTGCCTGCTGCTCAGCTATCTGTCATGGCCGTTCTTCATGCAGGCCTTCGTCGTCGGTGAAACCTCGAGCAATGCCGGCGGCCTGCTGCGCTGGCCGATCAAGCTCGTCGTTCCCGTCGGCTTCGTTTTCCTGGCGCTGCAGGGCGTCTCCGAGGTGATCAAGCGCATCGCTGCACTGAAGGGTTATGTCGTGATCGATGCGAAGTACGAGAGGCCTACCCAATGATCACGCTGGAGATGATGCCGCCGCTAATGTTCGGCGGCCTGATTCTGGCCATGCTGATCGGCTTTCCGGTGGCCTTCACGCTGGCCGCGCTCGGGCTGTCGTTCGGCTTCCTGTCGATCTATCTCGGCTTCTTCGACATGAACTTCCTGCAGGCCATCCCGGGCCGCATCTTCGGCAGCGTGCTGTCCAACGAATTGCTGCTGGCTATCCCCTTCTTCACCTTCATGGGCGCTATTCTCGAGCGCTGCGGCCTCGCCGAGGATATGCTGGACTCGATGGGTCAGTTGTTCGGCCCGATCCGTGGCGGCCTCGGCTATTCCGTCATCATCGTCGGCTTCATCCTCGGTGCGATCACCGGCACGGTGGCGGCGCAGGTCATCGCCATGGCACTGATCTCGATGCCGGTGATGCTGCGCTATGGCTATAACGTGCGCTATATCACCGGCGTGCTCGCGGCCTCCGGCACCATCACGCAATTGGTGCCGCCCTCACTGGTGCTGATCGTGATGGCCGACCAGCTCGGCAAGTCGGTCGGCGACATGTATCTCGGCGCTTGGGGACCATCGGTACTCCAGATCGCCCTGTTCGCCGGCTACACGTTCTTTCTGGGACTGTTTTTTCCCCATCACGTGCCGGCCGTGCCAAAGGACGCGCGGACGCTGACAGGCTGGGCGCTCTGGCGCAAATGCCTGATGGGCATCATTCCCTCAGCCGTGCTGATCTTCGTGGTGCTGGGCACGATGATGCTTGGCCTCGCGACGCCGACGGAAGCCGGCGCGATGGGCGCGATCGGCGCGATCGTTCTCGCCGCAATCCACCACAAGGATCTGAGCAGCAAGGGGCACAAGATGCTCCTCCTCGGCATCGCCGCCACCGGCGTCGCCGTGATCATCGGAATGCTGATCGGCGAAGGCAAGCTCCTGAAACTGACGTTCGCGGTGCTTTACATCGCCGTCGTCTGGATTTGCCTCGAAGCCGTCCGCATTCCGGACCTGCGCGACCTGATCAAGCAGGGCTACGAGTTCGACCATGCGCCTCTCGACCATGGTGGTCTTCATCCTGATCGGTTCGACCTGCTTCTCGGTGGTGTTCCTCGGCGTCTCCGGCGGGGTCTGGCTCGAGCACCATCTGACTTCGCTGCCCGGCGGCGTCTGGGGCTTCCTGATCTTCATCAACCTCTTCATCTTCTTCCTGGCGTTCTTCCTCGACTTCTTCGAGATCGCCTTCATCATCCTGCCGATGGTGGCGCCGATCGCGCAGAAGGTGCTGGCGCCCGTAGTGGGGCCGGATGCAGCGCTGATCTGGTTCGGCGTCATGCTCTGCGTCAACATGCAGACTTCGTTCCTGCATCCGCCGTTCGGCTTCGCGCTGTTCTATCTGCGCGGCGTCGCGCCCAAGGAAGTGAAGAGCTCCGACATCTATTGGGGCGCGCTGCCCTGGATCGGCCTGCAGGCGATCATGGTGGCGATCGTGATCGCCTTCCCCATCACGGTGACGGCTCTGCTCGACAGGCCGCCCGATCTGGATCTCAGCAAGGTCAAGATCGTGGTGCCGGAAATCGAACTGCCGCCGCTGGATTTCGGTCCTCGGCAGCAATAGCGAGCGCAGGCACAGGCAGGCCGGCGCTCCGGGCGCCGGACACAGCTGACTCACAGAGATAATTCCCTTTCAATATCAACAAACTTCCAATTGACGAGGGCCACGCCCGCTGGTTTGGTGCGAAGGCTTCATGCTAGCCCGGCTGGACAGGCCGCTGCGCCCTCAGGGCGCCGTCAAGACAGCAGATGCGAATTGGGGAGGGTTAACGTTGCAAGCGCTCTTGAAACTGAGCCGTGGAATTGACGCCTTCACAAGGTGGACGGGCAAGCGCCTGGCGTGGCTAATTCTGGTTGCCGTCGTGATATCGGCCGTCAATGCCATTTTGCGCAAGACGTTCGACATTTCATCCAACTCGTGGCTTGAGCTTCAATGGGTGCTTTTCAGCATCGTCTTTCTCTTATGCTCGCCATGGACGTTGCTGGATAACGAGCACATCCGGATCGACATCGTTAGCAACGCACTGCCGAAGACCGCACGTAACGTGATCGATGTCATTGGACACACATTCTTTCTG
This sequence comes from uncultured Alphaproteobacteria bacterium, assembly GCA_963816815.1. Lineage (GTDB taxonomy): Bacteria > Pseudomonadota > Alphaproteobacteria > Rhizobiales > Xanthobacteraceae > Bradyrhizobium. The sequence goes on along the minus strand of CAWFMW010000053.1, from coordinate 13,778 downwards.
ATACCGCTATGCATCGTCATGATCATCACCGGCGGGCCATTCTTCATGCGCTCGTTCGAGGTCAACGAGCAATCGGGCAATGCAGGCGGCCTTCCACAATGGCCAGCCAAATCGCTGGTCATCATCGGATTCGTGTTCCTGCTGGTTCAGGGCATTTCCGAACTGATCAAGCGCATCGCCGTAATGCGCGGCCTTATTCCAGATCCACATGCATCTCAGGTGCACGCGCTTGAGGCCGAGGTGGAACATCTGGTCGAGGCGATCGAAAAGCGCTGAGCGCCACAGGCCGGTGGCAGAGGACAAGAGATGACAGCCTTTCTTATCGCCAACATGGCGCCAATCATGTTCGCGTCGCTGGTGATTATGCTGCTGCTTGGTTATCCGGCGGCGTTTTCGCTCGGTGCGGTCGGCCTGCTTTACGCCATCGTGGGCATTCAACTGGGAGAGTTCCGCCCGGACTTCCTGCAAGCGCTTCCCGAGCGCGTCTACGGCGTGATGAACAATGACACGCTGCTCGCGATCCCGTTCTTTACGTTCATGGGATTGGTGCTGGAACGGTCCGGCATGGCCGAGGACTTGCTCGATACCATCGGGCAGTTGTTCGGCACCATCCGCGGCGGTCTCGCCTACGCCGTCGTGTTCGTCGGCGCCCTGCTCGCGGCGACGACCGGCGTCGTTGCCGCTTCCGTGATCTCGATGGGCCTGATCTCACTACCGATCATGTTGCGCTACGGTTACGACCGCCGGATGGCGACCGGCATCATCGCGGCATCGGGCACGTTGGCGCAAATCATTCCGCCTTCGCTGGTGCTCATCGTGATGGCCGACCAGCTCGGCAAGTCGGTCGGCGACATGTACGAAGGCGCCTTCATCCCGGGCATCGTGCTTGCGGGCCTGTATGCCCTGTATGCCTTTCTCGTGACGTTGATCTTCCCGAAGGCGGCTCCGGGACTGCCGCCGGAGGCGATCGGCTTCCGCGAGAAGGACGGTAGCCGCGGACTATGGTCACTCGGCGCGCTCTTCATCGCCAGTTGCGTGTTCGGCTGGTTCATGATGCGCAGTTCGGAGGTCCACGGCGCCGACTACGTCGTGCTCAGCATGTTCTACGGCATCCTGTTCGCCTTCTTCGTCGCGGTCGTGAACTGGCTGATCGACAAATTCACCGGGTTCCGCTTCCTGTCGGCGATGGCGCAGCAAACGACGTTTGTCATGGTGCCGCCACTGTTCCTGATCTTCCTGGTGCTCGGTACGATCTTCATCGGCATCGCGACCCCCACCGAGGGCGGCGCGATGGGCGCTGCCGGCGCGATCATTCTCGGCGCCGCCAAGCGACGGCTCAGCTGGGACCTGATCCGGCAAGCCACGGAGTCGACCGCGAAGCTTTCCGCCTTCGTCGTATTCATCCTGATCGGCGCGCGGGTGTTCTCGCTGACTTTCTACGGCGTGAACGGCCACGTATGGGTAGAGCATCTGCTGACTTCCCTGCCCGGCGGCCAGATCGGCTTTCTCGTTTTCGTCAACGCGCTTGTCTTCGTTCTTGCCTTCTTCCTCGATTTCTTCGAACTCGCCTTCATCATCATCCCGCTGCTCGGACCGGTGGCGGAAAAGCTCGGCATCGACCTGATCTGGTTCGGCGTGATCCTCGGCGTCAACATGCAGACGTCATTCATGCATCCGCCGTTCGGGTTCGCGCTGTTCTATTTGCGCTCAGTGGCACCAAAGGAATCGTACCTCGATCGTGTGACCGGCAAGCGCATGGATCCTGTCACGACCGGCCAGATCTATTGGGGCGCCGTGCCGTTCGTCGTGATCCAGGTCATCATGGTGCTGCTGGTAATCGCGTTCCCGCAAATGGTGATGCACTACAAGGGCACCGCATCGACGGTCGACCCGAACACCATCAAGATCGAGGTACCGCAGATCGAGATGCCGCCGCTGGATTTTGGACAACCGAAGCAGTAGCGGCGCACGTCCCGCCGTCCCCAACCACACCGGCGCGCGAAAAGCCGGGCCTCCTTGCGAAGGCCGGGCTTGCTTTAGCTCTACGACCTAATCAGCCGCGCGTGCGCGAGCGGATCATGAAGCTGTCATAGGTGTATTCGGCAACCTGCCACCAAAGATACTGGTCGGAGCGATAGGCCTGCATCGCGTCGATCGACTTCTTGAAGTCGGCGTTCTTGGCCGAGATTTCGCCCCACAATTCGTTGGTCGACTTCAGGCAGGCTTCCAGCACTTCATTGGTGAACGGACGCAGCTGCGTGCCGCCGGCCACCAGACGCTTCAGCGCAGCCGGATTCTGCATGTCGTATCGCGCATTCATCCACGTATTGGCGTTGGCGCATGCGTTGGTCAAAATCGCCTGGTAGCTCTTCGGCAGCGCATTCCACTTTTCCAGATTGGCAAAAGCATGCACGGTCGGACCGCCTTCCCAGAAGCCCGGATAGTAGTAGTACTTCGCGACCTTGGCGAAGCCGAGCTTTTCGTCGTCATACGGACCGACCCACTCGGCCGCATCGATGGTGCCCTTTTCGAGCGCCGGGTAGATGTCGCCGCCGGCGAGCTGCTGCGGCACGACGCCGACTTTCTGCAAGACCTGTCCGGCGATGCCGCCGATGCGCATCTTGAGGCCCGAGAGATCGGCAACCGTCTTGATCTCCTTGCGGAACCAGCCGCCCATCTGTGTGCCAGTGTTGCCGCAGGGGAAGCCGATGACGCCGAACTTCTTGAAGAACTCGTTGCCGAGCGCCTCACCGCCGCCCTGATACCACCAGGAATTCTGCTGGCGGGCATTGAGGCCGAACGGGACCGAGGCGTAGATCGCAAAGGTCGGGTCCTTGCCGACGTAATAATAGGAAACGGTGTGGCACATCTCGACCGTGCCGTTCGAGGTCGAGTTCGAGCGCCTGCAGACCGGGCGCGAGTTCGCCGGCCGCGAACACCTGGATCTGGAACTTGTTGTCGGTCATCTCGGCGACGTATTTCGACAGCTGCTCAGCGCCGCCATAGATGGTGTCGAGCGACTTCGGGAAGCTCGACGTCAGGCGCCATTTGATCTCGGGCGATGATTGCGCGATCGCCGGCGAGGCTACGGCTGTCGCGGCAGCACCGGCCGCTGAAACCTTCAAAAAATCACGACGCTTCATTCAAGTCTCCTTAAGACGGGCGTTTCCCAATTCCTCGAGCACGTCCTCCGGCGGGCGAATCCATGTCATCCGGGGGGCTCTGGCGGGGCGGCTTTAACACGGAAGTCGGCTGTCGAAAACGCGACAAAGGCATGACTGCACTGATTAAACCAAAGTCTTAGAGAGCCGGGATAAAGGCCCGTCAGGCCGCGGCGATGGCGCCCTGGAGCTGGTCGCGGACCCTGGTTCCGATGGCCCGATAGATCGCGGCATGCGGACCGTCCGGGTCGCTTGCCACCACCGGGTTACCGTCGTCGGAAGTGGTCCTGATCGACATGTGCAGCGGGATTTCGCCCAGGAACGGCACACCCAGCCGCTCCGCCTCGTGCCGCGCGCCGCCATGACCGAAGATGTCCGAGCGCGTGCCGCATTCGGGACACTGAAAGTAGCTCATGTTCTCGACGATGCCGAGCACCGGCACGTTGACCTTCTTGAACATCGCAAGCCCACGCCGCGCGTCGATCAACGAGAGATCCTGCGGGGTCGAGATGATCACCGCGCCCTTCAGCGGCACATTTTGCGCCAGCGTCAACTGCGCATCGCCCGTGCCGGGCGGCATGTCGACGACGAGAATATCGAGTGTGCCCCATGCCACGTCGCGCAGCATCTGGGTGATCGCCGACATCACCATCGGCCCGCGCCAGATCATCGCAGTGTCTTCCTCGACCAGGAAGCCGATCGACATGATCGCAAGCCCAAAACGCTGGATCGGAATCATCTTCCTGTTGTCGTCGAGTTGCGGTTTCTCATGGATGCCGGTCAGCCGCGGCACCGACGGGCCGTAAATGTCGGCATCGAGCAGGCCGACGCGCAGGCCGAGGTCGCGCAGACCGAGCGCCAAATTGAGCGCAGTGGTCGACTTGCCGACGCCGCCCTTGCCCGAGGCCACCGCGATCACGGCGGCAACGCCCGGGATCTCCGCCTGTTTCGACATCGGCGACGCCGCGCCTTGCGGCGGGCGGTGCGCGGCGACGGGCTGCACACCGGGAGAATGTGAGTGCGCATGCCGATGCGGCGCGGGTGCGGGTGGCGTCGAGCCGGGCTTGCGCTCGGCCGTCAATGCGATCATCGCCGCGGTGACGCCCGGAATCGCGCGCACGGCGGTCTCGGCCTGCGCGCGCACGCTTTCCCAGGCGCGGGCTTCCGCGGCATCGACATTGATGGAGAAGAACACTTTGCCGTCGGTGACCGAGATCGCCGACAGCACGTTGGCATTGGTCAAGGGCACGCCACGAGGCGAGGCCACCTGCTTGAGGGAATCGAGAACCTGTTGCTGCGTAACGCTCACTCGCGCATCTCCTTAAAGCCGTTTCGGTTCTGAGTGAGAACCGGGCTCTGCTCTCTTGTATCGACGCGCTTTCTTGACGCTTCCTGCTCCACCTCGGCGCTTGTCCGAGGCGGGAGCTCGTCCGAAAACCACTACGTCAGTCCGATGCGACCCATAGAGCGGTTCAGCGCAAAAGGCTACCTCGCTCCGACGTCGTCCGTGCGCATGGTTGGCGCAGAGGTGCCCTGCTCCTTGGCGGCCTCGTAATTCAGCTCGATCATGACACCGTTGGGGTCATTGACGAAGATCTGCCAGAGGTCGCCGCCCGGCACCTGCCGGGAGTCGTAGGCCATGCCCTTCTTCTCCAGCCGTTGCTTCATGCCGTCAAAGCCGTGGCTGGCAAACGCGACATGATGGACGACGCCTGAATCTGGCTTCTGCGGTTCCTCGGTCTTGGAGATATCGACGAGGTGCACCACCGCCTTGCCCTCGCTGTACATCCACGCCCCCGGAAAGGCGAAGTTCGGCCGGGCGCCCTTTTCCAGGCCCAGAACGTCTTCGTAGAACCGGACCGTATCGGCAAGGTTACGGGTCCGGATGTTGAAATGGTCAAGCACGCCCACGCTCATGCCCATGCGATGTCACTCCCTTTTTTGTGAGGTTCTTCAGACCCTCACTCTAGCACAAATCCGGCCCCGCCCGCCAAACGAAGGCGTTGCCCTGCCCTGCGCAGCTTGTATGGTGCGGCTCCCTCAAGAACACCCGTCCGGCCAGCCCAATGTCGCCGGCAAAACTTCAAGGTATTACACATGGCTAAAGTCGCTTTTCTCGGTCTCGGCGTCATGGGTTTCCCCATGGCAGGACATCTGGTGAAAAAAGGCGGCCACGAAGTGACCGTGTACAACCGGACCGGCGCCAAGGCCAAGGAATGGGCAGACAAGTTCGGTGGCAAGACCGCCGCGACGCCGAAGGCTGCCGCCGAAGGCCAGGATTTCGTGATGTGCTGCGTCGGCAACGACAATGACCTGCGCGCGGTCACGATCGGCCCCGATGGCGCCTTCGCCGGAATGAAAAAGGGCGCCACCTTCGTCGACCACACCACCGCCTCCGCCGAAGTGGCCCGCGAACTCGACGCCGCCGCTACCAAGGCAGGCTTCAAGTTCATCGACGCGCCGGTGTCCGGCGGCCAGGCGGGCGCGGAAAACGGCGTGCTGACGGTGATGTGCGGCGGCAAGGAGGACGTCTATGTCGCGGCCGAGCCGATCATCGCCGGCTCCTACGCGCGGATGTGCAAGCTGCTCGGGCCCGCCGGCGCCGGCCAGCTCACCAAGATGGTCAACCAGATCTGCATCGCAGGCCTGGTCCAGGGCCTGTCCGAGGGGCTTCATTTCGCAAAGAAGTCGGGGCTCGACGTTACGGCCGTGGTCGAGACCATCTCCAAGGGGGCGGCGCAGTCCTGGCAGATGGAGAACCGCTACAAGGCGATGAACGAGGGCAAGTTCGATTTCGGCTTTGCGGTCGAATGGATGCGCAAGGACCTCTCGATCTGCATCGCCGAGGCCCGCCGCAACGGCGCCAACCTGCCGGTGACCGCGCTGGTCGATCAGTTCTATGCCGAGGTCGAGAAGATGGGTGGCAAGCGCTGGGACACGTCGAGCCTGATGGCCCGGCTGGAGCGCTGAGTTAAAAAAGCCGGTTAAGATCTGAGAACACGCCCCGCTTCTTGTCCCATCAGAAACGGGGTTCCGCCTCGGGAACAGGTTAATTTTAACTTCCGGTTAACGGATATTTTTAGCTCTTTAAGTCATCGCTTAATGATTTAGGGCCACAGATAGACGATGCAAAAAGCTCGCGCGGTTCGCGGGCAGGATTTGTGTTGTTTGATGAGTAACCCCGCAGAAAAGCCTGAGGTTGTCCAGCTTCCGGCAGAGGCGCCGGTCACGCAGCCGGTCAACACCCGGCGCGTGGCGGCGCAGCGGGTGCGCGAAGCGCGGGACCGGTTGACGTCGTCGAGCGGCACCCGCCCGGCCTTCGATACCGAATTGCTCCGGCAATACGCCCAGACCCGGGTATCGGCCTCCTTTGTCGTCATGCTGCTGGTGGTCTCGACCGGCGTGCTGTTCGGCCTCTGGAAAGCCGCCGTGCCGGCCACGGCCTGGACCGTCGGCATGCTCTGCATCCATGCCGCGATCATTCGCAATTGCCGACGCTTCCTCGGCGAGCAGCCCACGCTCGCCGCCACGCGCAAATGGCAAACCCACTTCGTGCTGCTCGACCTGCTCTACGGCCTGTGCTGGACCGCGATCCTGCTGCATCCGGCCGGCCTCGACACCGTCTCGAACACCATGATGATGTTCCTGATGCTGCTGGTGATCGCGGTATCGAGCATGCTGGCGGCGACGCTGCCCATTGCGGCGATGGCGGCGACCGCACCGGTGACGGCGGCGATCGCGCTCAATTTCATCATGGGCGGGACCTTCGACAATTACGCGCTCGCGCTGCTTGCGGTTGCCGCCGAAGCCTATTTCGCCCTGCTCGCCCATCAGCTCCATTCGACCACGCTGGCGACGCTGGAAGCGCGCGCCGAAAAGGATGCGCTGATCGGCGAGCTCGAACAGGCCAAGGCGATCTCGGACGAAGCGCGGCACCGCGCCGAATCCGCCAACGTCGCCAAGTCGCGTTTTCTGGCGCAGATGAGCCATGAGCTGCGAACGCCGCTGAACGCGATCCTCGGCTTCTCCGAGGTGATGAAGAGCGAAATTTTCGGCGCGCACGCCGTGCCCGTGTACAAGGAATATTCCGCCGACATCCATAATTCGGGCGTTCACCTGCTCAATCTCATCAACGAGATTCTCGATCTGTCGCGGATCGAGGCCGGCCGCTATGAACTGAACGAGGAAGCGGTGTCGTTGGTGCACGTCGTGGCCGACTGCCACCATCTGTTGAAGCTGCGCGCGACCAGCCGCGGCATCACCATCCACGAGGTGTTCGAACACGGCATGCCCCGGATCTGGGGCGACGAGCGAGCCACGCGCCAGGTGGTACTCAATCTGCTGTCCAACTCGATCAAGTTCACCCCGCAGGGCGGCGATATCTGGCTGAAGGTGGGCTGGACCGCTTCCGGCGGGCAATATCTCAGCGTCAAGGATACTGGCTCCGGCATTGCCGAGGATGAAATCCCGGTCGTGCTGGCTTCCTTCGGCCAGGGCTCCAACTCGATCAAATCGGCCGAACAGGGCGCAGGCCTGGGCCTGCCGATCGCCAAGAGCCTGATCGACATGCATGGCGGCACCTTTACGCTGAAATCGAAGCTGCGCATCGGCACCGAAGTGATCGTGACCTTCCCGCCGGAGCGCGTGATGAGCGCGCTGGCGCCGATGGCCGAGGAGGCCCCGCCCCTGCAGCCGGACCCCACCTTAACCGCGACCGCCGACGACAAGCGGCGGGCGCGTCACAAACCGATCATGAGTGCAGGAACCGGGTTGTGACCGGAGCGCTTGCGCTAACGACGCAAACCATTTCACTATCGACAAATGAGCAAAGAAACGCCGTGTATCGCAGTCTGTATGATGGACCCCAAAACCAAACTCTGCTTCGGCTGCGGACGAACGTTGCCGGAGATCGCGCGCTGGCACCGCATGGAGACCGCGGAGCGATTGGCCGTGATGGAAGGGCTTGCGATGCGCATGACGGAGGCCGGCCTGGTGCCGATCCCGCCGCGCGCCGAGCGCGGCTGATCCCGGGACAGTTCCTGGAACGAACCGGCGGAGGCGCGCTGTGATCCGCGTCATGCTCGTTCTCGCCATGCTCGCCGCCACCGCCGGCGCCGTCGTCGCCTATGGCGATCCGGACCAGATCGCGCGCGCGAGCAATTCGGTCACGAAAATGCTACGGCAACGCAGCCTGGAGCCGGCGCCCGCCGTGCAGATCGCGCGCGGCAAGGCCGGCGAATTCGCACTGCATGCCAAGATCAACGGCGTCAAGGCGCCGATGGTGATTGACACCGGCGCGACGTCGGTGGTGCTGACCTGGGAGACAGCGAAGGCGATCGGCCTGCCGATCGAGATGCTCGAATACAATGTCGACGTCGAAACCGCCGGCGGCCATACCAAGGCGGCGCGGCTGACGCTGGATCGCCTCGCGGTCGGCGGCCTCGTCGAAAAATCGATTCCGGCGCTGGTGGTGCCGCGCGGGCAGATGAAGACCAATCTGCTCGGCATGAGCTTTCTGGACCGGCTGGAAAGCTGGGGCGTGCAGGCCGACAAGCTGAAGCTCAACGGCTATCCCGACGTCGCAGGCCGGAGCAAGCGCCGCGCAGCGGCGAACTAGAGCACTGCCGGTTCTGATTGAATCAGAACCGAAACGCCAGACGCTTGCCTTGAAGCGTTTTCTTCACGCGAACCGGCGCCCCCTTCGCTTGAAAACGCTACGGAGCGCGAACTCATGAATTGATCATGCCCGCCGTGTTCAAACAAACAAGTCGGCCACGATCACGAAAATCCCCGCCTGGGCGGCGAGCCAACAGATTGGCCGTAGCCCTACCGGGCCGAAGGCGTAGGCAGGAACATAAAGCAGCCGGGCAATCACGAACAACCATGCTCCGATTGTCGACAGTGATCCAACGGCATCAGCTGCGTGCACCAGGAACAGTGCGGCGACGAATTGCGGGAATATCTCAAGCAGATTACGGTGCGCCCGAACAAAGCGCCCGCTTATACCGGTAACCTCGCGCGGATCGTCCCGAGGCCCTGCGACCCAGCCACCGCCGAGCTGACGGAGTGTCAGCACGCTGGACAGGGTAAGCTGAACAACGACCAGCAGCATGGCCGCAACCAATGCCCACAGATCGGCTGTCATGATTGTCTCGACTGGGTCCGCGGCGACGTCAGCCTTTTTGACTTTGCCGCCTTGTTCGCTTCCTCGATCTCGGGTTTGAGCGACTTTGGGCTCTCGTGGATCTCGGCCAGAATTGTCTTCAGGTCCGAAGTCCTGCCTTGGTGCAACTTTCCATCCCGGATCAAGTCCGACGGCATGCTTCGCTTGAAAACGCCATGGCGCTTCACGCTGCGACCAACGCCGCCGCACGGTCCTCGACCCGCGCGATGGCATCGCGCAGCACGTCGACGCCTGCGCCTGGCCTGACGCCGTTCTCCGCCAGATGGCGGCGAAAGGCGCGCGCACCGGAGACGCCGTGAAACGCGCCGACGAAGTGCCGCGTCATCGAATGCAGCCGCGCGCCCTGCGTCAACTGGTCCTCGATGTAGGGAAGCATCGCTTCGAAGACGTCCTTCATGGTGGCGCACGGCGCCGCTTCGCCGAACAGCTTTGGATCGACCTCGAGCAGACGCCACGGCTCCTGATAGGCCGCCCGCCCCAGCATCACGCCGTCGACATGGTCGAGATGCCGCGCAGCCTCCGCAATACTGCCGATGCCGCCGTTGATGATGACGGGAACATCCGGCAACGCCGCCTTGAGCCGGTAGACCCTGTCATAATCGAGCGGCGGGACGTCGCGGTTTTGCTTCGGCGACAATCCGTTGAGCCAGGCTTTTCGGGCATGCACGACCAGCGCATCGGCGCCGGCGGCGACCACTCCGCGCGCCAGCACGTCAAGCGCGACTTCCGGATCCTGGTCGTCGATGCCGATCCGGCATTTCACCGTGACGGGAATCTTGACCGCGCGCTTCATCGCCGCAACGCCCTCGGCGACCAGCGCCGGCTCCGCCATCAGGCAGGCGCCGAAGCGGCCGTCCTTCACCCGGTCCGACGGACAACCGACATTGAGATTGATTTCGTCATAGCCAAAGTCCTCGCCGATCTTCGCAGCCGTGGCGAGATCGACCGGGTCCGAGCCGCCGAGTTGCAACGCCACCGAGTGCTCACTTGGATCGAAGCCAAGCAGCCGCCCGCGGTCGCCATGAATAATGGCGCCGGTCGTCAGCATCTCCGTGTAAAGCCGCGCGCGCCGGCTCATCAGACGGTGGAATACCCGGCAGTGCCGGTCGGTCCAGTCCATCATCGGGGCAACGGAAAAGCGATAGTCTAAGGCATTCATTTCGTTAGGCTTTTTTGTCACCAATCGATCCTATAAGGGATTGGACCGACTGGCAAATCCGGTGCGAGTGAGCCTATTTACACCGGTTTCTCCAGGATCACATCATCCGCTCCGATAGGAGGCCGCGCACACGAAGCCTAAGTGCACAGGCGTTCGCGTTCGAGCCGCGCTGCCACGGACTTTGCGGATTGCAATATGCCTCGGCTGCGCCAGCGCAGATGATCTGTAAGTTCGCTTCCCATCCCATGCCATCCTGCCCCGTTAAGTCCGATAGGCTGCTGGCAACCGTGTGAACTTGGTCTCCATTTCAAGATCCATAAAAACGGTTGCGGCAGAGTCAGTGCGAACTTAACATGCGAGACGGCCTCGATAATCAGCTGCCTTCGTGTGCCGCTAAACGAGTACCAGTCTGGACGCAGAGGTGCACAAACACCATGCATTCGACGAGCACATCTCATCGAAACCCGCACACGCCTCACGCCGTTGACAACGCCGACTGGCTGAAAACCGTCGCAATCATCTCGGTCTCGGTCGGCCATTTCGGCCATTTCTTCGTGGAAGACGACCGCTGGTGGAGCGTTTTCGGACGCCTCGCGGCTCCAACGTTCTTCTTTCTTTTGGGCTACGCGCAGACCAGGACCGTCCCGCTACACTGGATCTGGCTCGGTGTCATCTTGACCCTGCTCGAAAGCTGGAATGCAAAATGGACCTGGGTAGCACCGAACATTCTTTTGAGCTTGGCACTCGTCCGCAGTGCACGGCCCTACGTGCAAATCCTTTTGCAACGTCACGGTTGGGCCGCCTTCGCCTTGCTCGTTTCCGCACTTTTCGCGGTATCGTCGATAGCGGGCAAGATTGTCGATTATGGCTCGGAGGGATGGCTGTGGGCCCTGTTCGGCTTGTGCCAACGCATGTATGTCGACAGCAGATCAGCTACCGACGTGAATGGCCCAGCCCAAAGCTCGGCACCGCCCGCGCCCGCGATGAAGGAGAACACGGGCCTAATGCGACTGCTGGCCTGCTTTGCCGCCGTGGTCGCCTACGTTTGGCAGGAACAAAGTGAATACTCGTTTCCTCAAATCCAGTTCGCCGTCTTCATTTTCGGCATCGGCGTTTGGTCCGCGAGCCTGTGTCTGTTCCTGCGCGGCCCAAGTCGCATCCAACCGCCAGAAGCCATAGCCGGCACCCTGCGCTTCATCGGTCGGCACACTTTGGAAATCTACGCAATCCAGCTTGCCGGCTCCGAACTCCTTGTAAAGCTGGTGCCCGATCTCGCCCCCTGACCGGAAAACGGCACTTCTTGCTTTGCTTCGACCTAACGGTTCGAATGTCCCACCAACCGTCCAAACTCAGCGGCGCTGCTGCGTTAAGATCATTGGCATGAGCATTCGCGACCCTGAAAAGAATTTTAAGGTCCTGTGGGAGACCTTCAACAAAAGATACCCATTTTTCCAATTGAGGAACGTCAATTGGAAAAAGCAGCATGACACCTACAGATCAAGAGTCACAAGCAAGACCAGCGATGACGAACTCTTCGAGATCTTTTGCCAGATGCTCGATCCGTTAAATGACGGGCATGTAGAGTTGAAGGCCAAAGCAAGTGCGCATCGGAAGAAACGATACTTCAACCCGGAAAAACAGCCCAGATTCAGGCAGGAATTCACGACCCGCGAGATTAAGCAGCTCTTCAAAACGACCGAAAAAACTCTTGTCGACAATTGTTTCGGGAGGCCTGCGGCGACTGAGGCCTGGATGCTTCGCTACTGCAGGTCGCAGAAATTCGGCTACATTCGGATCCTCGAGTTGGAAGGCGTTAGTAAGCGGAGACTGACTGCTGCTCTTGACAAGATTGCCCGTGACTTCAGGGACCTGAAAGGGATTATCATTGATATTCGCGACAACCCCGGCGGGGAGGATAGTATTGCGATCGCGATCATCAATCGCTTTTGCGACCGCAAGCGGGTCGCTTTTCACAGGAAGACGAAGATTGGCCCAGGCAAAGATGACTTTACGCCCCTCAAGACTTGGTACCTCGAACCGCAAGGTGACGTACAATTCACCAGGCCAATCGTGCTCTTGACTTGTGATTCCGTTTTTAGCGGCGGAGAGGCCTTCGCACTTGCGATAAAGGAGCTGCCTCATGTTACGATCATAGGCGATCATACGAACGGCATATTCTCGTATCAACTCGAGAAGGTGCTCCCCAATGGCTGGGAGTACTGTTTGTCGTACCAAGTGTACCTTTCAGCTGACATGGTGTGCTACGAAGGTAAGGGTGTACCAGTCGACATCAAGCTGCTTAACAAGAAGACCGATATTGAAAACGGCATCGATCCGTTGATTAGCCGCGCATTGAAAGTGTTGAAGTCAAAGAACGCGGGACCGGCGAACAAGACGCGGGACCGGCGAATAAGAGACGATTGATTGCGCGGGCCTCGTGTTTTCCGTTGGATCAGCGCGCTCGAATAGCTTCATCCAGAAGGCAGAGGGGTCGTACATCAGCTTGCCCCCGACAAGTGCGGACTGCCCGTGCCGGGAACGATGCCCAATTCTGGCATTGCCTATCTGACAAGCACTATGCATGATCGATAACGCATCCCCGAAAGGGCGATGAACAGGCGATGAACACCACAATCGGCAGATGTTCAAAGAGCCTGCTTCAAGGTCGCCCCGCAGGTGACGGTGGTGAAACTGATGAGCCGCACCGCTGCGGTGGCCCCGGGGAAACAAGGTCTTCTGCTCAAGGGATGCCGAACCATGATCATCGAGTCGCCCTTACAGCTGATTTTTCGTGATTTGTTTTATCGTCTTCCGGCTTTTGCCGGAACACACGACGTGTTTCTAAAGTTGGAAGGATTCAATATAACGGGCTCGATCAAGGTCAAGACTGCGATAGGGCTTGTCGAGGACTTGGAACGGCGAGGGATTGCCAGGCCAAACGAAACCGTATTGGTCGAATCGTCATCAGGAAATCTCGGGCTAGCGCTTAGTTTGATATGTGCCATCAAAGGCTACAAATTTATTTGCGTGACCGATCCAAACGCCAATCGCGCGACTTTAAGAGGTATGGAACTCTATGGGGCAAAGGTCATAGTCGTTGAAGATCGCGACTCCGCTGGGGGATATTTGGGAAGCAGGTTAGAGAAAATCGATCAAATAGTGCGATCGGAGCCCAACGCGGTCTGGCTCAATCAATATGCTAACGTAGCCAACAAGAATGTTCATGCCGAGCAAACGGCAAATGAGATTGCGCGCGAATTTGACAAGGTCGATT
>CAWFMW010000052.1:0-12846 GCA_963816815.1 uncultured Alphaproteobacteria bacterium | reverse complement strand
CTCTTTCATGGCGCGCGCATCCTTTGGCACGTCGCTGACCACGGTCGGTTCGTAGAAGTAGCCCTTGTTGCCGACGCGGTGGCCGCCGGTCTCGAGCTTTGCTCCCTTGCCCACGGCGTCCTGCACCATGCCCTCAATGGCGGTGACGCGGCGCGGATTGGCGTCAAAAGCGGTGACGTATTCCGACAACGTTGGCGTTGTTGCCCTCCTTCAGGCCGCCTAGCGTGCCATAGCCACCCGACCGGTGGTGAATGCGTATTACGAGCTCTGTGTTTGGAGAATTTGCCAAGGCGAAGGCAAGATCAAAGCCCAGGTAGAAAAGCACCTTCGCGTTGCCTTGATGATCGAGCTGGTGCAACGCTTCCTGACCTATTGGATTTGATACCGCACTCAACCCGAACACAAAACCCGGTGAAATTCGAATCGCATCGAACAAGGCGAGACCTTCGTGCCGAAAGGAAATCCCGCCCCATAACTCCGCCGAATGCGCGACGCTATTTGAATGGACCATCGTGTCACAACAAAGCGGATAATTTCCGAACCGATCCGCGAGGCCAACTTCGGCGCCAATGAGCACCCCGCTGTTGAACTGAATAAAGTCCCGCTGATACGCCCCGCCTAGTATGTAGTTATCGAAAAATATCGCTTCCGGAGCGCCGCTGCCGAAGGCGAACGTGCTGCCGAGATTCCCGGAATTTGTGCGGCCTGCAAATCCGAATACCGACTGCTTCAGGCGGGGCTGGGATGCCAGTGCAAACGGGTTGGCAAAGAAATAGTATGGATCGTTGCTAGCTACTGCAGGATCGAAGGATTTTGTATCGCTGGATTCCCCTGACGCGGGAACCATCCCCCCTGCTGTAACTGCAAGAACTCCAGCAGCGACTGCAGAATACAAAGAGGGTTTCCCAAAGCCGATACTTTCCCTCCACTTTAGACAAAACGCCCGCGCCAATTGACAAATCAACCTAGCACCCATGACTTCGACATTGCGCTTACAAGCGCGCCCGAACAATCGCCGATGAGCTATCGCCGTTGCGGATTACGTGATCCGGCCGCATCCAATTCGCGCATCGAGTTTAGATGCGGCGGCCCTTCAGCCCCCGTGCCAAAATGGCAACACTTAAGAGCAACCGGCAGCAGCCGGTCGACGCATATGTTGATGATCGTGCGTATGAAGCCACGCGACGCCGTAAATGAGATGGCCCTCGGTTTCGGCCAACGCCCAACCGACCAGGTTGCCTCATCGCTTTCCGATCACGGCATGATTTCATGGACAGACACGCTGCTTCAGTTACCCAGGAGCACTAGTTGACTGCCACTCCGATATTCCGTCTCTCCCGCAGCTCCAGGCCAATCGCGAAGGCACGCTGTTCGGTCCTCGCTTGATCATCTTTTGTGAGGGCCTGCGCATCGCGAGCGGAAACTGAAGCCCTCTGGAATCTTGATCCTATGGCTTCGCTACAAAAACGGGAGGCGGTCGCGGCAATATTATGAAGGCTTGAGGGAGGGCTTCCCTTCGGCTCCAAAAGTCGGGCGACCTCTCGATACAGGCAATCTTCGCGAGCGCTCATTACGCTGGAGTCCATGATGGGAGTGGCCTGGCTTGAACCAAGCCGATTGTCGGTTCGGCACGACACGCAGAGCGCGGCTATCGCTCCGAACAGCAACGTATGCGCGATTTTTTCTGTCGCATCGAAGAGCACGCCAGCGAACTCCCACTCAACTATGTCCATTGCCCTATCGGACGCCGCCGGGAAACCGTTGATCCAGATCATTGAAAGTCTCGATGCAGGGAGTTTCGAAATCCCTGATCGAATGGGGCGACCGATGGCCCGGGGCGCGAGCGATCAACCTGCCGGCCGCATCTCAATACCCTTCGCCCCAACGATACTGCCACGCGATGCCGACTGCGCTAAATTCGCTGCCGGTGCGGGTTGAGAGGCCTGTGCTGGCAGAAAGCTTCAGCGAGTTTTGCCGGTCGACAGGCAAGGCGAGCGTGAATCCGGCCCGCGTATTCCGTTGCTCGTTGTCGCTCTTGACGCCATTCAGCGTGGTGTGGCCACCGGCAAAATAGATCCCGTCCAGGGCCATCCAGACACCCGACTGAAATGTATAAAGGAGATGCGCCTGAACCGCATACATCGGCGCCTGCGCAAATCTGTTGCCGCCGAAGAAATCGGTGTTGTCGCTAAAGAATGTCACGCTGGGAGCGATCTCGAATGTCCACGGACCCCAAGCCTTGGAGATACCCAGCTCAGGCTTGAACGACCAGCGATTGTTGCCGAGGTTAAGCAGCTTGCTGTTGTCGTATTGCCCAAGGGGCGCGGAAACCTGAAAACTTACGCCAACGATAAGATCCTGCTGATAGCTCGCGAAGTCTTTTGCGGACAGCGCGGGGGCTCCGAACAGATTGAACGAGACCCGAAACCGGGGGTCGCCCAGGCCGGCCATTTCGCGCTCTCGTGGCTGGCCATTCACCAAACCCTGGGCGTCGAATGACGCCCCCGGCACGATGACATCGAACTTGGCCGACTGCCCGGCGAAATCGAACGATCGAACGTAAGCCAGCAGCCCGGTGTTGGAATGGAATTTGGCATCGGCGATCGAAAGATTAGGATCAAACGCCAGCTTCCCTTGCGCATAGACGTAGCCGGCGATCAGGAAATTCAATCCGATCGGCGTATTCGAGTAGGAGCGTGGCTCGGCCTCCTGAGCTTTGACATCAGCGAACCCGACCACCAACGCGATTATTCCAAGCGAGAGGCGAGACAGCAGACCTGAACGTGCGGCAGATAGATTGGCCGTTCGACCACCATGATCAACGCGCCGACGACGGTCAGACCTGCGCAACATTCTACCCAGCCAAATCCGGCTTCCCACGAACCACGCCGGCAGAGTTTTGCATTTCCGCTCCGCCTTTTCGTTGAAATGCACCGTCATGAACGGTAATCGCTCTTTCGTGCCGGGCCAAGAAGCTTTGGCCAAGTCGTTAGAATGGGTCAACCCTGCTGACGGTAGTTCTCCGACGGGCAATGGCGCAGCGGGAGTATGCAATTGCACGAGCCTGTTGTCGTCAAATTCGATCAGTACTGTTTACTGATTGATCTGCATCATGGATGCCTGGGGTCATGATGGAATTGCTTGCGGTTACGTGCGTACCGGAGTGATTTCTCGTGCCAATGTGCAGGTCGCCAAAGATCACTGACGTGCTTCCTAAAGCAGGGCAGGCCCCCGCAAACGACAATTGCATGCCAGTGAAAGCACAGATGAAGTCCCCTCCGCCACGAAGCGCTCTTTCGGCGACGTGGCTGACAGTTTCAATTGTCGCGTTCTTCACTGCGTTCTTGCTCTTCTGAAACTTACAAGTACGCCATTGAAGTGCCGTCGCTCCACTGCACGTTCTCTGAGAGACCGGCTCGCGAATGGAGCCTTCCACAGCGTGAGCGCAGCCTATCCGTAGAGAAGTCTGGGCAGGATGGTGACGATGCCCGGAAAAAGCGTCAGCAGCAGCACGAAGCCGACCATGATGATCAAATAGGGCATCGTCACCCGCGCGATATAGCCGAGCCCGTCATCCGTCAGGCCCTGGATGACGAACAGGTTGAAGCCGACCGGCGGCGTGATCTGCGCCATCTCGACGGCAAGCACGAGAAATATTCCGAACCAGATGTCGTCGAAGCCCGAAGCCTTCACGATCGGCAGCACGATCGGCAATGTCATCACGATCATCGAAAAGCCATCGAGGAAACAACCGAGGACAAGGTAGAAGCCGATCAGCACGACGATCAGCATGAAGGGCGACAGGCCAAGCCCTTTCACAAACGCCGCAACCGATTGCGGAATGCCGAGGAACGCCGCGGCGTTCCCGAGGATCGACGCGCCGAGCACGATCAGTGCGATCATCGAGCAGGTGACCACCGACCCGATGACCACATCGCGCATCACCTGCTGCGACAGCGATCCCTGGCCCCAGGCGACCAGAGCGGCGCCGAGCACGCCGACCGCCGCCGCCTCCGACGGCGTCGCAAGCCCGCCATACATCGAGCCGAGCACACACGCGATCAGAAATAGAGCCGGCGCAAGGTCCTTCAGGGCAGCGAAGCGCTCGCTCCAGGGAACCAGCGCGAGCTTTGCCTCGGACTCCGGTACCAACGTCCGGTTCAACGTGGTGTGCAGCATCACCCAGCCCATGAACGTCCCGGCCAGCAGCAGGCCCGGCAGCACTCCGGCGGTGAACAGCTTCAGGATCGAGACGTCGCCGAGCACGCCGTAGATGATCATGATGTTCGACGGCGGGATCAGAAAACCCAGCGTACCGGCGCCTGCGAGCGATCCGATCGCGATATCCCGGGAATAGCCCCGGCGCAGCAGCTCGTTGAGCGACATGCGGCCGATTACCTGCGTCGTTGCCGCCGACGAACCGGAGATCGCCGCGAAGATCGTACAACCGATCACGTTGACATGCAGCAAACGTCCCGGCAGCAACCCGGCCCACGGCGCCAACCCCTGAAACAGCGAGCGCGACAATTTTGTGCGAAACAACAATTCACCCATCAGGATGAACAGCGGCAGCGCCAGCAGCTCCTGCGTGGTCAGGATGTTCCAGGCATACTGCGGAAGAAGCTTGTCGAGCGGAATCGAGCGGAACGTCGCCAGCAGCAAGGTCGCGGTGAGCGCCAGCGTCAGGCCGATCCAGAGGCCCCCGGCCAATAGCGCGAACAGAATGCCGAACAGGCTGACGACTTCAATGGTCATGAAATTTGCCTTCCGACGGCGGGCGCTGTGACGACGGCCCTCGTTGCACGCGTGGTCATTCGACGGGCGAGGCTTTCATGCGGTGATCTTCAAGCGGCAGCCCGAGTATCGCCTGGATGGCGCGCGCCAGGAATTGCAGCGTCAACAGCAGCATCCCGAAGGTGACGACGGCTTGCGGAAACCACAGCGGCGTGTCGCTCGACGTCGACAGTTGCCCGCGCGCGAACGATCCCCAGGCGAATTTGACCATCGCCGAGGTCAGGAACGCCATGAAGACGAAGCCGGCGAATGCCGAGAGGATCTCAAGTGCACGCCGGATCGGCGCCGGCGCGTTCTTCAGCAGCAGCACGACACGGATATGGCCGCCGACACGCAGCGTCATCGCCGCGCCAAAGGTGAAGGAGGCCGCCATCAGATAGGAGGAATACTCCCAGGCGATCGAGATGGTCGGAGGAAAGAAAGGCAGGAAATTCGACAGCAAACGCGTCGCGACCTCGGCGAGCATCAAGGCCGTCAGCGTCAGCAGGCATCCACCGCCGATCCAGCCATCGAGCCGGCCGAGGCGATCGATCGCGTCGAGCAGGATACGCAGCGGCGCTGGCGCCGCCGCGTTGAGGCTTTCCGGCGGACCAGGCAACACGCTCGCCACGGCCCCGCTCCTAGCGCTTGATTTCGGCGAGATAGGCCCGCACGGGCTTGTCCGCCGCCGGCACGCGCTTAAGGAAGGCCTCGAGCAGCGGCGCGGTCCGGGTGCGGATATCCGTCATCATCGCATCCGACACCGGAACCACCTCCATGCCGCCCTCCTTGAGGCGGTTGAGGCTGTCGACGTCAGCCTTGAGCGATTTCGCCCAGAAATCCGGCTCCATCTTCGCGGCGGTCTCGGCGACGGCCTTCTGCTGATCGGCACTCAAAGCCTTCCAGGAATCGAGATTGACGGTCAGCATCTGCGACGACCAGACATGGTTGGTCGGATAGATGTACTTCATGAACTCCCAGAACTTGCCGTCGACGCCTGATACCGCCGAGGTCGAAACTCCGGCGACCGCACCAGACGCCAGCGCCGGTATCGTCTCGCCCCAGGGAATCATCACCGGCGCCATGCCGACCGCGTTCAGCATGTCGACGGCGTTCTTGTCGGGCACGCGGATCTTGATGTTCTTCAACCCGTCGACGCCCGCTACCTTGACCTTGAGGTGAAGATATTGCGTCGGCCAGGGCACGATGTAGAGGATCTTCTGGTTATTGCGCTCGGCGATCTTGTCGTATTCGGGTCGTACATATTTGTGCAGGACCTTGAGCTCGTCCATGGAGACGGCGAGAAACGGAATGCTTTCGACGCCCATGAAGGGCTCGTCGCCAACCTGCTGGATATTGAGCACGTCGGCCAGCGGAACCAGGCCATCGCGCACGGCGCGCAGATGTTCAGGCCCCTTGAAGCCGAGCTGGCCGCCGGCCTTCACCGTGATGTTGACGGTGCCGTTGGTCTGCTTCTTGACCGCATCGGCGAAAGCCATCGCGTTGCTGGTGTGAAAATTGCCATCGGGCCACACCGTCGACATGTCCCAGTTCGCCGTCGCGGCCTTGGCGCGTGTCGAGAGATGGCCGGCGGCAAGCATCGTCACCGCTCCAGTCGTAAAGGTTCGCCGCGTAATCATCCGTGCTCTCCGTGTTACCAAAATTGAACCGCAACGCGCCCTGACGCGTCAGCCCGTTGACCCGTAAACCGCAACCGCATTCGCGCTCGACACCAGCCCGCTTTCGACGTCTTCGTTCACGCTCGCCGACGCGCGCTGCTTCGGGTCGCCTATCCCGGCGCCGCCCGGCGTCAACACCACCAGACGATCGTCCGGCGGCACGGTCTGAAAGCCCTTGCCGCGCAGCTTCTTTCCCGATTTCAATCCGACATATCCGGCCTCGCCGTTATGGCCGCCGTCGCGTCCGCGGGGCGGATGATCGATGCGGTCGAAGGCGGCCAGAATGTCGAACGGCGCATCGACGCCGCTGCCGACTTCGATGATCTGGCCGAGACCACCGCGGGTGCGGCCAGCACCGCCCGAATCCGGGCGCAGCTCCTTGCGCCAGAAAATCAACGGCGTCTGCGTCTCCGCGATCTCGACCGGCGTACCGCGTACGCCACTGGGATAGGCCGTGGCCGACAATCCATCCTTGGCGAAACGCGCGCCGGTGCCGCCGTTGCTCGTCACCGCCATCGAGAATCCGTAATTGCCGCCGGCGCCGCTGCGTGTCTGTCCGCGCACATTGAGATTCCACAGGCAGGACGTGCCTTCGGCCGGCACCCGCTCCGGAATGATCTGACGCAGACAGCCGAACACCACGTCGGGCAGCATCTGGCCAATGATATGGCGCGACGCCACCGGCGCCGGCTTCGGCGCGTTGAGGATCGCGCCTGCGGGCGCCGAAACGGTCAGCGGCGAGAGCGAGCCCGCATTGTTCGGGATCTGCGAGGCGACCACGCAGCCGAGGCCGAATACGGTGTAGGCAGTGGTGTAGGAGTGCGGCACGTTGATGCCGAACTTCGAAGCGCCAGACGTGCCGTCGAAGTCGACGTGAATGCCTTCATCCGAAATCGTCAGCGTCGCCGCGAGCGTGACCGGCGCATCGTAGCCGTCGACGACCATGCTGTTGCGCCAGACTCCCTTCGGCAGCTTTCCGATCTCGGCCAGCACCGCTTCGCGCGAGCGCTCACAGATGAAATCGCCCAGCGTATCGAGAGAATCGATCTCGAATTCGCGCATCATCTCGACAAGGCGCTGGCAGCCGACATCGTTGCAGCCGGCCAGCGAATAGGTGTCGCCCTCGGTATCGATCGGCAGACGCGTGTTGCTGCGGATCATCGCCATCAATGTCTCATTGACGTCGCCCTGATCGATCAGCTTCAGCATCGGGATGTAGAGCCCCTCCATGAAGACGTCGGTGGCATCTGGCCCGAAGCCGATGCCGCCGATATCCATCAAATGGCTGGTGCAGGAAAACAGCGCGACCGCCTTGCCGTCCTTGAAGCACGGCGTGGTGACGACGAAGTCGTTGAGATGGCCGGTCCCCATCCAGGGATCGTTGGTGATGTAGGCGTCGCCGGGCTTCATCGTCTCAAGCGGGAAATGCGCGATGAAATGTTTGACCAACTCGGCCATGGAATTGACGTGGCCCGGCGTGCCCGTAACGGCCTGTGCCAACATGCGCCCCTTGAGGTCGAACACGCCGGCCGAGAGGTCGCCGCATTCGCGCACGATTGGGCTGAACGCCGTGCGCAGCAGCACCTGCGCCTGCTCTTCGACCACGGCGATCAGCCGGTGCCACATGATCTGCATATCGATCAGGCTCGCGCCGCTTGGTTCATTCATGGTCATGCCGCCTTCCGTTCCATGACGATGCTGCCGGCGCCGTCGATATGGGCGTCGAAGTTCGTCGAGACGAATGTCGATGTCTCGTCTTCCGCGATCACTGCGGGTCCCGCAATGGTCGCGCCCGGCGCCATCTGGTCGCGGTGGTACAGTGGAATCTCGACGACCTTCCCCGCACGGCCATCGAAAAACTGGCGGCTGCCGGCGGCTTTTCCGGCCGGCTTGCGCGTCACCTCGGCAACGCGCGACGGGTTGCGCGGCTCGGTCGTCGCCAGCACCGACCAGCTCAGCACCTCGATCGCAGCACCCGGAATAGAACGCTCGAACAAGGCCGCATAACCCGTCTCGAAGGTCTGACGGAGACCTGCGAGATCCGCGCCCGTCAACCGCCGGTTCGGCAGCTCGATCGTGATCTCGTGTCCCTGTCCGACATAGCGCATGAAGGCGGCGCGTCGTTCGCGCACTGGCGCACCGGCGGCGCCGGGCTCGACCAGAGCGCGTGCCTCGGTCGCCATCTCGTCCAGCAGGTCGGACACGGCTGCGACATCGAACGCATCGAGCCTGGTATGACGGCTGCGCACCAGCTCATAAGCAATGGGCGCGGCGAGAAATCCGACGGCCGAGCCGACCCCGGCATTGGACGGCACGATCACGCGCGAGACGCCGATCTTCTCGGCGACCCGTGCCGCATGCAGCGGCGCGGCCCCGCCGAAGGCGATCAGGGTGTGCTGGCCAACGATGGCGCCACGCTCGACCGCATGCACACGGGCGGCGCTCGCCATGTTCTCGCACACGACTTCATGCACGGCGTAAGCCGACGTTTCCGCCGACAATCCCAGCGGTTCACCAATGTCGCGCAACAAGGCCTGTCTGGACAGTTCGGCGTCAAGCTTGATGGTACCGCCTGCGAATGCGTCGGGATCGATCTTGCCGAGCGCGACATCCGCATCGGTCACGGCGGGGCGTTGACCGCCACGGCCGTAGCAGGCCGGCCCCGGCTCGGACGACGCGCTCTCCGGGCCGACCGTGACCCGCTTCAGGGCATCGACCCGCGCGATCGAACCGCCGCCGGCGCCGATCTCGACCATCTCGATCACGGGAATGCGCACCGGCAGTCCCGAGCCTTTAAGGAAGCGGGCGGCGCGATCGACCTCGAACACGCGCGAGGTTTCCGGCTGGTACTTTTCGATCAGGCAGATTTTTGCGGTGGTGCCACCCATGTCGAAGGACAGCACCCTGCTCTCACCGAGACGCGCGGCGATCTGCGCCGCAAAAATCGCGCCGCCTGCCGGCCCCGATTCGACCAGGCGCACCGGAAAGCGACGCGCCGTCTCGATCGAGGTGACGCCCCCGCCCGAGGTCACGAGATAGATGGCGCCGCGAAACTGCTCGACCTGCAGCCCCTCGGCCATGCGCGCGAGATAGCCGTCGATCAACGGCTGCACATAGGCATTGGCCACCGCGGTCGAGGTCCGCTCGTATTCGCGGATTTCAGGGCACACCGCCGACGACAACGTGACCCAGACATCAGGCATTTCCTGTTTCAGGATCGCGGCGGCGCGCCGTTCATGCTCGGGATTGGCATAGGAGTGAAGGAAGGCGAAGGCCACGCTTTCCACATTCTGCGCGCGCAGCTCGGGTACGAGTGCGCGCACGGCGGCTTCGTCGAGCGGCAATCGCACGGCGCCTTGCGCATCGATGCGCTCGGGGACCGTGAAACGCAGGGCGCGCGGCGCCAGCGGCTTCGGCTTGTCGATCGCAAGGTCGTACTGATCGTAACGGCTCTCGGTACCGATATCGAGCACATCGCGAAAACCTTGCGTGGCGACGAGCGCCGTCTTCGCGCCGCGACGTTCGATGATGGCGTTGGTCGCAAGCGTCGTGCCGTGAATGAAGACGTCGATATCGGACATGTGGGTACGGGCATCGGCCAGAATGAGACGCATCCCGTCCAGCACCGCTTGCTCCGGTCGCACGGGCGTCGTCAGCACCTTGCGTGTCCTGCGATCCTGGCCCACATCCAGGACGATATCAGTGAACGTGCCTCCGATATCGACGGCAAGCCGTACTTCGGATCCCTCAAGCATTCCAATCTCCACGCACTGACCGACGAACTGTAGCAAAATATTCAGCAATTTCCGTGCCATTGACTACGTCCGCGCAGACGTGTCCAGCTATTTTGCCGGGTACCTATGCAGCGCAACTTCGACGCGCTGCTGTGGTCCCGTACGTGCGTCGCTCGCAGGCGCATCGCGAAATTTTTGCTATCGAAAATTATCGCGCGCCGATCTCCCGCTGATACGGTGCAGGAACGCCCCGCCTGAATGGGTCAGCTTGACAGAACCTCCGCCGAATTTAGACGGACACCTTGCTGGAAGCTTCGGGTACATTCTGGCACGTTCTGAAGGCAACCGAACGCAAGACCTGCTGCTTGCGGGTAGACGATGGGGCGAGAAATTTGCGCGAGCTTGACCGAGCCGATTTAGCTGGGTTCGCGCGGCACGAACGTGCCGTTGCGCGAGACCTGGAGATGCTGGGTGTGCCGGCGGCGAACTGGCCGGCGAACATCGAGGACGCTACCGGCCAACCAGTGCTGGATGTCCTGGTCGTCGGCGCCGGCATGAACGGCATCGCTGCCGCCGGCAGCCTGATGTTCAAGGGCGTTCGCAATATCGCCGTGGTCGAGCGCTCACGGCCGGGTCAGGAAGGACCCTGGCTGACCTACGCGCGCATGGACACGCTGCGCTCGCCCAAGACGCTGACGGGCCCCGCCCTCGGCGTTCCCTCTCTCACCTTTCGCGCCTGGTATGAGGCGAAATACGGCGTCGATGCCTGGCAAGCACTTTACAAGATTTATAATCGGACCTGGGTTGAGTATCTGTCCTGGCTGCAGAAAGTGCTGACGTTGCCGGTCAGCCATGGGGTTGCGGTGGAAGCACTCGAACCTGCTGGCTGCTTCGTGCAAGCCGTACTGAATGAAGGCGGAGCGCGTCGAAAAATATTAGCGCGGCGCGTCGTTCTGGCGACCGGTCGGGCCGGAGCCGGTGGCGTTTTCTGGCCGGACTTCGTCGATCGCGGACTGCTGCCCGACCTTGCCGCCCATACCAATGACGACATCGATTTCGACGCGCTTCGCGGCAAATCCATTGCCATACTCGGCGGCGGCGCCTCCGCCTGGGACAATGCAGCAACCGCACTTGAACGGGGTGCCGCGCGCGTCGACATGTATGTGCGCCGTCCTTACTTGCCGCAGGTCAACAAGGGGCGTGGCTCGGCATTTCCCGGCTTTCTGCACGGCTGGTCTTCCCTGCCCGATGCCGAACGCTGGGCAACGATGGTCTACCTGAACGACCTTCAGTCCCCGGTGCCGCACGAAACCGTCAACCGCACCATCGGGCTCGCCGGCTTCCATATCCATTTTCGCGCGGCGATCGAATCGGCGGCGCGCGCTGATGGGAAAGTTACGGTGAAGATCGCTGGTCAGGAAGAAGCCAGGATGCATGATTTTCTGATCGTGGGCACCGGCTTCAATGTCGACCCCGCGCTGATCCCGGAACTCGCGCACTATGCCTCCAACATCGCGACCTGGTACGATCGCTATCAGCCCGCGCCTGATCTCCGCCGCCGCGATCTGGAGCGATTCCCCTATCTGGATCCCGGTCTCGAATTGACAGAGAAGACGCCGGGCAGCGATCCAACTCTTGGCCAGATCCATCTGGTCAATTTCGGCGCGCATGCAAGCCATACCGCCATCGCCAGCGATATCCCGGGCGTCAATATCGCGGCCGAGCGGGTTGCCAATGCTATCGTCAACTCGCTGTTCAAAGAAGATATCGATCGCATGCGCCGCAGGGTCGAGGACTTCAACGAGCCGGAACTTGCAAGCACGCCCTTCTTCGTTCCCGAATCCGAGCGAAGCTGAGCGGGTTTCAGTGATCGCGCGCGACCAGCCGTGGAGAACGCGCGGCGGCCGGCTATCGGCGCTCGACGGGCGGCGATCAGGTTGTTAAGCCCGCCTCCGCTGAGGAGAGTTTGAGTCGAGCCATGACCGTTGCGATCGAGATGGGACACACGACGGCAGGCGCTCCGGCTACTCTGGACCTTGAGGAACTGCTGGCAACCCGCCTGCTGGTGCAGGGCAATTCGGGTTCCGGCAAGTCCCATTTGCTGCGCCGGCTACTGGAGCAGAGTGCGCCCTGGGTGCAGCAGACCATCATCGACCCCGAAGGCGACTTCGTGGCGCTTGCCGATCGTTTCGGTCACCTTTTGATCGATGCCGAGGACCATACCGAGCGGGGCCTGCAGGTCGCCGGCGAGCGCGCGCGCATCCATCGCGTCTCGACGGTGCTCAATCTCGAGGGGCTCGACGCCGAGAACCAGATGCGACGCGCGGCCGCCTTCCTCGGCGGGCTGTTCGACGTCGCCCGCGACCACTGGTACCCGATGCTGGTAGTGGTGGATGAGGCGCAGCTGTTCGCGCCGGCCGTCGCCGGCGAGGTTACGGACGAAGCGCGCAAACTCTCGCTCGGCGCCATGACGAACCTGATGTGCCGTGGCCGTAAACGTGGGCTTGCGGGGATCATCGCGACCCAGCGGCTGGCGAAGCTTGCCAAGAATGTCGCGGCCGAGGCGTCCAATTTCCTCATGGGCCGAACCTTTCTCGATATCGACATGGCGCGCGCCGCCGACCTTCTGGGCATGGAGCGGCGACAGGCCGAGGCCTTTC
>CAWFMW010000051.1:0-41597 GCA_963816815.1 uncultured Alphaproteobacteria bacterium | reverse complement strand
CGTCGCGCCGCATAATTTTTATGGCCACCTCTGCACCATGATGAACGCGCATTTCTCCGCCGCGGTGCCGAATTTGCGCATCATGGAAACCGACATCGACCGGCTGGCATGGGACCACGAACTGTTCACGCACGTGCCCGAGATCGTCGACGGTCATCTGGTGATGCCAGACCGCCCCGGCTGGGGCACCGAACCCAACGAGGAAGGCTTGCGCGCGCATCCGCCGAAGAACAAGGGCGGGCTGTTGAACTACGGGCAGAAGAAGTAGGCACGACTTCGTGGGTGGCGAACGAGCGTGCCCGCCATTCCCGACAATGCACGCGGATAGATGGTGGGCACGCTGCGCTTTGCCCACCCTACCACTCAATTATCGTTCGGCGCTCTCGCGAACACGCTGTAGATCGCTTCGCCGATCGGCTGCCAGGCGTTTCCATCGGTTCCAGCCGCATCTGCTTGATCGGGTGGAAGTCGGCCGGTCCGGTGTTGATCGCAATGCCCGGCAACACGGTTCCGCTCCGGTAGTCCTTCAGCGACGCCGCCTGCCGCATGATGTTGTCGCGCGATAGATCATCCCCGCACTGGGTCAACACCTGCAGCAGGGTGTCGGCCGCCGCATAGCCGAACATGGCGTAGGCATCATCCTTGTCGCCATCAGGATAATACTTGTCCATGAAAGCGAGCCACGCCTTGATGGCAGGGTCTTCCTTCCACGTGGCGTCGTCGGCGTCCTTCAGGAACGACGTCGAGATCACGCGAACGGAGTTCTGAAGCCCCGCCGGTAGCGCAACGCGTTCGCGATCGACGACGCCCACCTTGACCAGCACCACCTCTGGGTGCCAGTCGAGTTCAACCGCCCGCCGAATAGCGCGCGCCGAAATCGGCGGAGCGCAATTGAGCACAAGCACTTCAGGGCGCCCGAGCTCTTGAGGATGTCGACCTGGGCGTCGATCGACATATATCCGGCTCGATGGCAATGTCGGCCACGATCATGTCGGCGGTGATGCCAAGCCCTTCCTGCAATCCCCGAAACAGATCGCGGCCGAACTGGTCGTTCTGCCAGAGCACGGCGATCTTGCGATCCGGATAGGAGACCTGGATGTAATTGGCGCAGATCCGGCCCTCGGCGGAAACGTGGCTGCCAGCCCATCGTCCACGGAAACCGTTTCGGATGCGCCCACTCCTCGTCGCCGGAGGCAACGAAGAGCTGCGGGATACTCCTCTTCGTTGAGATAGGTTCGCGTCGCCAGATTGCTCGGCGTGCCAAACGAGCCGAACATCAGCTGCACGTGCTCCTGCTCGACCAGTTCACTCGTCTGCTCGACCGCCATCCTCGGACTGGAACTGTCGCCCCGGCGCGGAATGAATCCGACCTTACGGCCGTTGATGCCGCCGCGATCGTTGACCATGTCGAAATAAGCGGCCTCCGCCCTGCCGATCGACGCAAACGCGGCGAGCGGGCCGGTATAGGGCATGATATTGCCGATACGGATTTCGGTTCCGGTCACGCCGGCGCCCTGGCCACTGCAGGGCGGCGAACCGACGCCAACAACATGGTGGCGAAAACGGCCGGTAGAGCCATTTTATCTTTTGTTTTCATCAACGTGGCCTTAAACGCCAAGCTGTCAGAGCTCGTGACGCCACCCAGCGGTCTCGATGATACCGCCAGAGACCCGGTCCTGTTAAAATTAAATGTTGCAGCGCGTGGGACGTAGCCCTCATGAACGCATGCGATATGCGGGAGAGCTGGCGGAGAGTCCGGATGTCGCTGCGCTCATCCGGGCTACAAACATCACCGCAGCGAAATATCCAGCCATCCGAACGGGTTGACGGTGACGCGGTCGCCGGTATCGATCAGCACCGTCGTGGTCTCGGCCTCGATGATGGCCGGACCGGTCAGCGATTGGCCGGGCTGCAATTCGTCGAGCGCGTAAACCGGAACTTCGCGCCAGCCGCCGAAGCCTGCCGCCGGCCGCGTGGCGAGCAGGCGCCGGACGCCGCCGCCGGGCGCGTGTCCTCGCCTGGCGCTACCGCGCCGACCGCGGCGACGCGAGCGTTGACGAACACGACCTCCTGACCCGCGAGGCGTAGGTATAGAGTTCCTCGTGCTCGCGTGAAAGCGGTCCTTGATCCGATCGACGAGATCGGCCGCGTTCCAGTCGAGGCCGTCAAGCGAAACGTCGATCTCAAAGATCTCTTCGCCGTAGCGCATCTCGGCCGAACGCTCGATCGAAACCGGTCCCTTGAACCACGAAACCGCGGCCGAGGCGGCCGCCTGCTCCAGCCCCGGGCGCCGCACGACCTCGCCCGCGGTAATCCGCGCTCCCTCGCCGTAGTGCGTGCGGCTCACTTCGTAGCGGAGATCGCTGGTCAGCATGCCCCATGCCGACAGCACTGAGGCGACCGTCGGCACGATGATGCGCTCGATCTCGAGCTCGCGCGCGACTTCAGCGGCGTGCAGCCCCGCCGCGCCGAAACTCAGCAGCGCGAATTTCCGCGGATCGACGCCGCGGCGCAACGTCATCAGCCGGATGCCGTCGGCCATGTTCAAATTGATCATGCGGTAGATGCCGGCGGCGGCCTCGACGCGCGACAGCTCCATCGCGTCAGCGATACGATCAACGGCGGCTTCCGAAGCGGCACGGTCGAGCGGACGCTTGCCGCCCATGAAGGCGGCGGCATCGAGATAGCCGAGCACGACATTGGCGTCGGTGACGGTCGCGGCCGCCGCCATTGCCGTAGCAGGCCGGACCCGGCACCGAGCCCGCGCTTTCCGGACCCACACGGTGTGCGGCTGCCGCTCGACGCTGGCGATCGAACCGCCGCCGGCGGCGATGCTTGCGATGTCGAGGCTGCGCAGCGCGATGCGCTGGCCGGCGAGCATGCCGTCGGCGGACAGTGATGCGTGACCGCCTGCTATCAGCGAAATGTCGGTGGAAGTGCCGCCCATGTCGAACGGCACCAGATCGGGAATGCCGATGAGATCGGCACAGCGCCGGCCGCCGGACATGCCGCCCGCGGGGCCTGACAGCACCGTGCCCGCGGCAAGCCGCGAG
This sequence comes from uncultured Alphaproteobacteria bacterium, assembly GCA_963816815.1. Classification (GTDB taxonomy): domain Bacteria; phylum Pseudomonadota; class Alphaproteobacteria; order Rhizobiales; family Xanthobacteraceae; genus Bradyrhizobium. The sequence continues at coordinate 38,544 of CAWFMW010000051.1, read as the reverse complement.
GCTTCCTCAACCGGCGCCATGCCGCCATGCGACAGCACGACGAACAGGCTGCCCTTGAAGCCCGCCTCGGTCAGCCGCGCTTCGAGATTGGTCAGATAGCGCCGCACGATCGGCTCGACATAGGCGTTCACGATCGTGGTCGAGACGCGCTCATATTCCTTGATCTGCGGCAGCACGTCGCTGGAGCGCGAGATGCTGATGCCGGGCAACGCCTGTCGCAGCTTTTCGACCGCGGCCAAGAGTTCGTGAACGGGATTGAGATAGGAATGCAGGAAACACACCGCGACCGACGTCGCGCCTGATTGCCTGATGCCGGCAATGGCGTCGTCGAGCGATTTCGCATCGGCGGAATCAACACCTCGCCATTGGCCTTAAGCCGCTCGTTCACGCCAAAGCGCCGTTCGCGCGGCACCAGCGGCTCCGGCGGCGGCGAGCGCAGGTCGTAGCGGTCGGGCTTGAGGCCCTCGCGCATTTCGATGACGTCGCGATGGCCTTCGGTGGTCAGCAGCGCGACTTTTGCGCCCTTGCGCTCCAGCAGCGCGTTGGTCGCAACCGTGGTGCCGTGAACCAGCCGATCGGTCGCAGCCAGCATTTCCGCGCGCGACACGCTCAGGCGCCGCGCCAGTTCGTCCAGCCCCGCCATCACGCCGATCGACTGATCCGCCGGCGTGGACGGCGATTTTGCAAACACAGTCCGCCCGGTCTCATCCGTGGCCACCAGGTCGGTGTAGGTCCCGCCGACGTCAACGCCTATCCTAAACATCATTAGGACGTCGCTCCGCGCGGGTCCGTCAGGCCCTGTTCGCGGTCGCGGCGGCGCGCGTCAGCCGATCGCTTGTCAGGCGGCCCCCAGCCGCCGCCGCCGGAGGAACGAATCTCGAGGCAATCGCCGGGGTGCAGTTCGATGCCGACTTCCTTGGTGCGCAGCACGCGCGGCTCGCGACCTTCGGACAGCAGTCGATAGTGATGCGGCTCGCCGTCCTCGCCGCCGAGCATGCCGCAGGGGCCGTGCCGCGCGCCGTCGCCCGCGGTGTTGCCATTCGCGATCTTCTCCGTCTCCAGCACCAGATCGAGCGCAACGCCGAGGCCGCCGCGAAACTGGCCGTCGCCGCCGGAGCCGGGGCGGAATTCATGGTACGGAAATGCAGGGGAAAGCGCACCTCGGCGACCTTCCAGACTGCCGAACTTGAGCCCGCCGACCGAGTGCCATTCGCCGATCGACGACCAGCCGTCGCCGCCGGACGACGCGCCGCCGCCCGGCCGCGCCTGAACAGGTGCCAGATAAAACTCTTCCCGGTACGTGGGTCTTCGCCCTCGATAGCAATCCGGAATCGGCAGCTCCAGCCGGCCATCGCGCGCTCCGGGCACGACGCCGACAGCGCCTTGACGATGACCTTCGACGATCTCGTTCGAGGGATGGCTGGTGCACAGCGTCACCGGCCGCCCAGACGGCCCATACAATGGTGCCCTGCCTTGCGATCACCTTGAGCGGCCGCAGCGCGCCGGCGTGCCGCTTTCTCGGAATCTCGGCGTCGATCAGATAGGCAAACGCCATCGCCACCGCGGCCTGCATGTTGGCGTGCGAAGAATTCACAAAACTGGTCGATTGCGGATCGGAAGTCGGAAAGATCGACCTCGACGTCACTGCCTTTCTTGGTGACTTTCGCCGCGATCCGAATGTCCGTGCGGCCGTGGCCGTCATCGTCGAGAAACGCCTCGCCGTGGAAGACGCCGTCTTTCCAGGTCGAAACGACCGCGCGCGTCTGCTGCTCCGTTGCATCGAGGATCGCCCCGATCGCGGCTTCGACGACGGGCGCGCCAAATTCGCTGAACAGTTTCGATACGCGCCGCTCGCCGAGATGCGCCGCGCCCAGCATCGCGGCAAGGTCGCCGCGGAATTCGCGGGGGTTGCGGACGTTGAGCGCCAGCAAATCGAACAGATCGTCGCGCAGCTTGCCGCTCGTAGAGTTTGATCGGCCGGATACGCAGCCCCTCCTGCCAGATCTCGGTCGCCGCGGATAGGCACATGGGTGCCGCCGCCGATATCGCTCTGATGCGCGCGCACGATGGTCCAGAGCAGACGCTTGCCGTCAGCGAAAAATACCGGCACGAACACCGTCACATCGGGCAGATGGCTGCCGCCGTGATAGGGATCGTTGAGCAGGATGACGTCGCCGGGCTTGACGTCCTTGAACCGCTCCTCGACCGCGATCGTCGCCCACGGCAGCGCGCCGACATGAACCGGCAGATGATCGGCCTGCGCGATCAGGCGGGCGTCGGATCGCAGATCGCCAGCGAAAAATCGCGGCTGGAATTGAGGATCTGCGAATAGGAGGTGCGAAGCATGGCCTCGCCCATCTCCTTCACGATCGAACTGAGGCGATGCTGGACAACGGAGCGCGTGATGGGATCGATCTTGGCGGACATTCTTACCCGTTCTTTTGTACGCTCAACGCGTCCGGCAACTTCCTCGAGCGCGCCCGAGGCCGCATCGATGATCGCATGGACATCGGCATCGGTCATCGGGGTCGACAATGCCATCAACCCGTTGCCCGCGCCGCCAGCACGCCACGATTGAGAAAGGCGCGGGTAAACACCGCCTGACGCTGCGTCTCCTCCTCGCTCAAATAAGCCGAGCGATAATCGCGGACCGGCCGGTCGGCGAAATAAATCTTGAGCAGCGATCCCAGGCCCACCGTACCGCCGGGCACGCCGTAGCGCTTGAACGCGGCGTCGATGCCGGCGCGAACCGCCTGCCCTATCGCATCGAGACGCGCAAAGGTCGCGTCGTCGAGCAGTTCCATCGCGGCGATCCCTGCACGCATCGTTACCGGATTGGCGGAGAACGTGCCGCCGTGCGGCAGCGCCGGCTTGCCCGCGCGCGGATCGAACACCGCCATGACATCTCGATGCCCGCCGATAGCGCCGACCGGAAAGCCGCCGCCGATGATCTTTCCGAGCGTGGTCAGGTCCGGATCGATATCCCAAATTCCCTGCGCGCCGCGATAGCCGAGGCGAAACGTGATGACCTCGTCGAAAATCAATAGTGCGCCGACCTCACGCGTCACCTTGCGCAGCGCCTCCAGATAGGCCCGGTCAGCCGGCGCCAGACCAGCACGATTGGGCATGGGATCGACCAGCACGCAGGCGAGCTCGGGCCCGTGCTCGCGGATCAGGCTGACGGCGGCCTCGGTGTCGTTGAAGGGAATGGTGACGACGTCAGCCAGCACGTTGTCGGGCGTGCCCCTGGCATAGGCGACCGATACCGGCGCATTGCGGCCCCAGGCTTCCGGGGTCGGATCGAGGCTCACCTCCGCGTAATCATAGGAGCCGTGATAGGCGCCCTCGCATTTGGCGATCTTGGGGCGGCCGGTATGCGCCCGCGCCGCCTTCAGCGCCATCATCACGGCTTCGGTACCGGAATTGGCAAAACGTACCTGATCGACCGACGGCAGCCGCGAGACCAGCAGCTCGGCGAGATCGACCTCGGATTCCGTCGGCAGGCCGAAGGCTGACCCCAGCGCGAGCTGCGCGGTCGCCGCCTTGATCAGTGCGGGATGGGCGTGGCCGTGAATCTGCGAGGTGAAATTGTTGATGCAGTCGATATAGGCGTTGCCGTCAAGATCCCAGACCCGGCAACCCTCGCCGCGCGCGGCGTAGATCGGATAGGGCTTCATGAACACGGTGGTGCGGGTGTTGCCGCCGGGCAGGCTCGCCAGCGCGCGGTCGTACATTTTTTGCGAAGAAGAATTTGAATCCGGGTACATGCGGCTTCCGAGCGTGGTGGGGCAAGCCCTTATAGCCGCTGGATTTCTGCCCGCAAACCCACGCTTTGTCGCGGCTGGCCTGCGACAGCGCGGAAACGACGTGGACCGAGGGCTCACGCTTACGTGTATCGAATAGCGCGCAAATTCTTCGATCCCCGACGGAATAGAACGTGCCGCCACGCGTCACCACCCCATACACGCTGCTTGTAAAGCATTCGGAATCGAACCCCGGAAGGTACTGCGACGATGCTGCGATTTCTCAAGCCCGGCCTGGGCGCGGCGGTGTTCGGCGTGCGCCTCCTCATCGCTTTCGCCGCACCGCCTCTGTCGTTTGCGGCGTTCGCGCATGAAGCTCATCCGCCGGCGACACAGGCCATGACACCGGATGAAAGCGCGTTCCTCGCCGAGAACGAGGCCGCCATGACCAGGATGATGAGCGCCATGGATGTAAAGCCGACCGGCGACGTCGATCGCGACTTCGTGGCCATGATGGCGCCGCACCATCAGGGCGGGATCGACATGGCCGTTCTCGAACTGCGCTACGGCAAGAACGAACAGCTTCGGCGCCTCGCGCAGGAAATCATCATCAGCCAGACGCAGGAGATCGCGGCGATGAAGCTCGCGATCGGCGAGCAGGTCACCGCTTCCGTTCCCGCACCAACGCAAGCCGGCCGGACGCCGGCGCACGATCACACGAGCAAGTCCGAAAGCTCAAAGAAATAGGAACGACAGATGAACTATTCGACCTTGAGAAGCGGCCTGCTGGTTGTCACCTCGGCTTCAGCCCTGATATTGGCCGCGACGGCCTTGGCCGGCCAGGCCCCCGGCGCCGCGTCCGCCCCAGACATTCCGATCAGCCATCGCGACCGCGTCTACGCGGCGGAACAGTTTTCGAACACGGTCTCCGTCACCGATCCCGTCGACAACAAGCTGCTCGGCGTGATCCGCCTCGGCGATCCCCAGCCAGGCAATTTCAGCCCGCTCTACAAGGGACAGGTGCTGGTCCACGGCATGGGCTTTTCGCTCGACCACAAGACGCTTGCCGTCGTTTCGATCGGATCGAATTCCGTGACGTTCATCGACACCGCGACGAACGCGATCAGGCACGTCACTTATGTCGGCCGTTCGCCGCACGAAGCGTTCTTCACGCCGGACGGCAAGGAAGTCTGGGTCACCGTGCGCGGCGAGAACTACATCAGCGTCATCGACGCCGCGAGTTATGCCGAGAAGAAGCGTATCGAGGTGCCGGCCGGCCCCGGCATGCAGATCTTCTCGCCCGACGGCAAATACGGCTACATCTGTTCGTCCTTCAACCCGGAAACCGTCGTGGTGTCGGTCGCCGACCACGCCATCGTCGCGCGCGTGAAGCAGGAAAGCCCGTTCTGCCCAAACATCGCCGCCACGCCTGACGGCGAACAGGTGTGGTTCACGCTGAAGGACATCGGCAAGACGCAGGTGTTCAACGCAAAGCCGCCGTTCAACCCGATCAGGACCATGGATACCGGCCCGATCACCAACCACGTCAACTTCGCCCGCACCGCGAAGGGAACGTTCGCCTATGTCACGATCGGCGGCACCAACGAGGTCAAGGTGTTTCGCACCGACAACTTCTCGCAAGTAGCGACCATTCCGGTCGGCAATCTGCCGCACGGCATCTGGCCGTCCGGCGATGGCACGCGCATGTATGTCGGCCTCGAAAACGCCGATGCGCTTGCCGCAATCGACACCGCCACCAATATGGTGGTGGCGAACATTCCGGTCGGACAGGCGCCGCAGGCCATCGTTTATGTGCCGGGCGCTGCGCCCAATCCGGACGACCGGCAGAATTTGCAGAGCCTCGGCCTTACCGGCCAGGTCGCACACCTCACCCTCGGCGCGAAGGCTGAAGCAAAGGGCGAAAAGCCGCCGACCAGCGTCTCGCTGTTCGATCAGGGTTTGATCCAGGTCTTGCAGGCGGCAGTGACCGGCCTGCAGCCGAAACAGCGCTACGTGCTGGCGCTGGCCGACAAGCACGACGGAACCGGATCAGTGCAGCCGCTAGCGGCCTTCATGACCAACCCGGCAGGTTCGGCTATCGTCAATGCGGTCGGGCCGATCCGGCAGATCGTCCAGAATTCCGCCGCGGCCGAACGGCGATATCTGGTGATCGCGCCCGGCGAGCCCGCAAAATTCGGCGATGCCGTGCAGGTCCAGACCCCATGAACGACATGCTGCGCCTGATCGAACCGGTGATTCCAGCGCTGCGCCGCTATGCGCGGGCGCTGGTCCGCAATCGCGCCACCGCCGACGACCTGGTGCAGGACTGCCTGGAGCGGGCCGTCAGCCATTGGGGGCAGCGGCGCGAAGGCGATCCGCGCCCGTGGCTGTTCACGATCCTGCACAACCTCGCGGTCAACCAGTTCCGCCGCTCGGCGTACCGGGGCAAGCACATCGCCATCGACGAGGCCAATGAAGATGATTTCAGGCAGGACGCCGTGCAGGAGCAGAAACTGATGTACCAGGACGTCCTCGACAAGCTTGCGCGACTGCCGGAAGACCAGCGCGCCGTATTGCTTCTGGTCGCGGTGGAGGACCTGTCCTATGCCGACGCCGCCAGGGTGCTCGATATTCCCGTCGGCACCGTGATGTCGCGCCTGTCGCGGGCGCGCGAAAAATTGCAGCAGGAAATCGAAGGGACCGCGGACGGCGCGCCGAAAAACGTAGTGCCATTGCGGAGCATGAAATGACCAACCGGCCGATCACGGAAGACGATCTCCACGCCTATGTGGACGGCGCTCTCGAACCCGCGCGGGAGGCGGAAGTCGCCATCTATCTGGAAGGCCACCCCGACGTCGCCCGACGCGTCTCGGTTTTCTCCGATCAGCGCGACCTGCTGCGCAAGGCGCTGGCGCCGATCGCGGACGAGGCGCTACCGCCGCAGTTCGATCTGTCGCGGATCATCAAGAACCAGCGACGACGGCCCTCTCCCCTCTGGTGGGCGGTCGCGGCGATGCTGATGCTGAGCATCGGAGGTGTCGGCGGTTGGGTGATGCGGGGCAGCCTGCAGGGTTCCCCGGGCGGGCTTGCCGCGCTTGCGCAGGAAGCTGCCTACACCTACAGCGTCTACGCGCCGGATCGCGTCCAGCCGGTCGAGATGCGGGCATCCGACAGCGCGCAACTGGTGCAGTGGGTATCGAACCGCCTGAAGCAGCCGGTGACGCTGCCGGACCTGACGGGTTCGGGCTATCGCCTGATGGGCGGGCGGTTGATCGCGACGTCGCACGGTCCCGCCGCGATGTTCATGTATGACGACGATCGTGGCAATCGGCTGGTGGTGTTGACGCGCCCGATGATCTCGGAGCAGAACGCGCCGATGGCGCCGCATTCGGGCGGCGACGTCTCGGGCTTTGCCTGGGCCGATGGCGGGATGGGCTACAGCCTGGTCGGACAGGCCGCGGCCGAATCCCTCAAACCGATCGCCAACGAGGTCCGCAGGCAGGCGCGTACGATCTAGGATTTCGACGGCTGGGTGCAGACCAAAAAGACGACGGTTCCGACGATCAGGGTCGCGGCCATGAACAGCAGGACCGCCGGCAATCCGTACAGCGTCGCGACCACGCCGGTCGCCGATTGCATCAGCGCCGCGCCGAGGAAGAATGCGAGGTTGATGGCGGACAGCGCCTTGCCGGCGTTTTGCGCGTCTACCAGTTGCCGGGTCATGCCGTAGAGCAATGGCTGCGTCGATATGGCGATGCCGATCAGGACGAACAGCGCGCCGTCGATCCGGGCCGGCACCGCCGACACGCCGAGCAGTTCGGCCAGCGGATAATGCGGCGCGCCGGCCGCCATCAGCGCCAGCAACAACGCGGCGAACGAATGCGTGGCGGCCAGCACTTCGCGGCGATGGCCGATGCCGCGATCGAGAACTCCCATCAGTACGGGCCCCGCGATCAAGGCGAGCGTGAACAGGCCGAGCATGTTTCCCGCCTCGATGCGGCTGAGCGCCTTGATCTCCATCAGCCACGGGCCGCCCCACAATCCCCGCAGCACCAGCGAGGCCGCGAGCGACACCAAGGATAGCGCGATCAACCCGCGCAACGGTCGCGACAGGCCGATGCGCAGCACCTCGGCCATTTGCGACAGCGGCGAAGACCGGTCGGCCTGCGCGGCCGGCTGTTTCGGGACCAGCAGGAACACGGCGACCGCCACCACCGCGCCGAAGCCTGCGGAGATCCAGAATCCCGCGCGCCAGCCCCAGAGTTCGACGACGAACGCCAGCGGGCTCGCCGACAACAGCATGCCTATATTGCCGATCGACAGGATGATCCCGGACCACAGGCCGAACCGCGCCGCCGACATCTGCTTGGCGGCCAGCGTCATCGGGCACATCAGCATGCCAGAAGTAGCGACCCCGAGCAGGAACTGGCCGAACAGAAAACTCTCAGGCCCCGTCGCCAATCCGGAGGCCAGCGCGCCGACAATGGTTCCGCACAGGAGACTTAAGGAAACCGGCCGGACGCCGAAGCGATCCATCGCGGCGCCGACTGGAATCTGCGAGGCGGCGAAGGCGAAATGATAGATCGAGGTCAGGCTCGCCAACGTTTGCGGCGGCGTGCGGAAGTCGGCGGCCATCACGTCGAGGCTGATGGCCGGAATTGTCCGCAACAGCGTCGACAGCATGTGGCCGCAGGCCAGCGCCAGAAGCGCAAAAATCAGCGCGCGGATGCTGCTATCCGCGCCATCGGCCTTGCCGTCCATGAACCGTCTCGCCCCAAAATTGTTCGGGGCGAGGTATCACCATTATGGTGGAAACGCGAATCCGGCCCGGTTGCCCGATCAGCTCTTGTGGAACACCAGCGTCCGCAGCTCGATACTCTCACGCGGCGCAGCGTCGGCGGGCGTGGTTGGATCGATAAAGGCGGTATGCGGCCCGAACCGCGTGCGGCCGTCGGTTGCAGAATCGTAGCACTTCAGCAGCAGCGCCTCGTCGGTCCGCATTTCCGGGATGTAGTACCAGCGATGGTTCGGATTGTATTTGACGGAGTAGGTTTCGCCGCTGCGGTTCGGATAGATCAGATCGGAGGCGACGAGATCGCCGGGCTCGACGGTCTGGCCGTCCGCCATCGCAAGCGGCGCATCGCGCAACGGTCCCCGGATCGGCCGCCAGACGTTGATGACCTGCACGCGCCCTTTCAGCAGTTCTTCGGCTTCATCGGGAAGATGCTCGCGAACGCGGTTGGCGCCCGATTTATCGGTCTGGTCGACATGGACGCGCGTCGCCGGCTGGCGCGGACCGGCGCCCCTGACATCTGCAACGCCCGCGACGCGCTTGCGCACCGTGTGGTCGAAGATGAAGACGCGGTCGGCCTTCAGCGTCGCCTTCAGGAAGGCCTCCACGGCGGGGTAATAGACGTTTCTCACTTCCTTGTCGTCGTAGAAATCCCTGACGAAGGTGGGATGGTTGACCAGCGCGAAGCCTTCGCGGTTCAAGGCGAGATTGCCGGCGATCGGGCGCGCGTCGAAGATCGGGACGTTGTGCGGTTCGGGCAGCGCGGTGGATTTGGGTGCGCCTGGCGGCGGATCGAACGCGTAGGTGCGGGGCTTTCCGGACGTGGGTGCGAGATAGTTCAGCTCGGCGGTAACGAAGGGGAGCGATTCGAGTTTGGCTTGTTGCAGGCCCATGGTGCTGGACTCCATTGTTGGTTCTGTTTGATCTTGGCCCGGCTGCCGGCCCCCACAAGCCGCTTTCGAAAATAGAAAATTTGTCGTTCCCGGCCGCGGCAAACGGAGAAAGTTCTTGTCCGAAGCGGCGGCCGCACCGGACAGAATCTCTGGCGTTCACGTGTCCGTCATGGGATGCGAGCGCACGTTACGGCCTGCCCGCTTGCCGACGATCTCAAAAACGAACGGTCGATGGCGTCTGCGGCATTGAGAGCGTGCTTGATCATGACAGCGCGCGGAACCATGATGCCTTTCCAGCCGATCCATCCGTCGGCCCAACCAGCGGCACAGAAGACCGCGACCGGGAGAACAACATGCAAGTCACCATGAAAGATCGCGTCGCCGTCGTCACCGGCGGCAGCAAAGGCCTTGGGCTGGCAATGGCGCGGCAATTCGCGGCCTCCGGCGCCAAGGTCGCGATCCTCGCGCGCGGTGCGGCCGACCTGAAGGCCGCGCGGGAGCTGCTCGCCAAGGAGAGCATCAAGGTCCGCGACTATGTCTGCGACGTCTCGAAGGCGGCGGACATTGCGAAGGCACATGACAAGATCGTTGCCGATCTCGGCCCGGTCGACATCCTCGTCAACAACGCCGGCACGGCGCGGACGTTGGCGTTTGAGAACATCAGTGACGAAGCCTGGCAGGAAGACCTCGACCTCAAACTGTTTGCCGCGATCCGCTTCTCCAGGCTGGTCTGGCCGGGCATGAAGGCCCGCAAATGGGGTCGCATCATCAACGTGCTCAACACTTACGCCAAGGCGCCGGCGGCGTCCTCGGCCCCTACCTCGGTATCGCGCGCGGCCGGCATGGCGCTGACCAAGGTGATGGCGAGCGAAGGCGGCGAGCACAACATCCTGGTCAATGCCATGCTGGTCGGCCTGATCATGAGCGATCAATGGGTGCAGCGGCATGCCAAACAGGCGCCCGACATGGATTTCGAGGTGTTTGCCAGCAACCTCGCCAAGGGCACTCCGCTCGGGCGCATCGGCACGGCGGAGGAATTCGCCAACCTCGCCTGCTTCCTCGCCTCCGATCAGGGTTCGTACATCACCGGCACCGCGATCAATGTCGACGGCGGACGGTCGCCGGTGGTGTAGGAGGAGACTTGCGCACCTGCATCTGCTCCCTCGCCCCGCTCTTGCGGGGTCGAGACGAGCGAAGCTCGCTCTTAGAGGGTTGGGGTGAGGGACTCTCTCCGCGAGCGTGATCTATCGATAGACCTGTACCCCCTCACCCGCCGCGCAAGCGCGCGGCGACCTAAGAGCGAGCTTCGCTCGTCTCGACCCCCGCAAGCGGGGCGAGGTTGGAAAAACAAAAAGGCCCCCGTCGCCGGGGGCCTTTCCGTTTTCTCAAGCCGCCTTGGCGGCCCTTGTCTTAGACCGCGTCCTTGGCGGCCTTGACCGGGCGGGCCCGAACGATCTTGCGGGCCGGCTTGGCCTTGAACATCATTTCCTCGCCCGTGAAGGGGTTGGTACCCTTGCGAGCCTTGGTCGCGGGCTTCTTGACCACGACGAACTTGGCGAAGCCGGGGACGAGGAATACCCCGTTCTTCTTGAGCTCCTTGTGGCCAACGTCAACGAGCGCTTCCATCACGCCCTTGACCTCTTTCTTCGAAACTTCAGTGGTGGTCGCGATCTTCTCGATCAGCTGCGACTTAGACATTTGGGTGGCCATGATTGCTCCATTTGATTCTGGCACCGGCGACGATATGGCGGAAACAGCCTAAAAAACAGGGTTTCCGACATTCTGCACAGCTATCTCGCTAATCGAGTTGTACTGATTCGTCCAATTTTGGCTGGTTTTTAGGCCTTCGAAGCTGTGAGAAGCCTATTTTTAGGGGGAATCCGCGGCTCCAGTTGCCCCATTTCCGGACAATCCCGGACTGCCGCCCGGCCCGCGCCTCTATTCAGACGCGCCTTGACTACGCCCGCCAGCGCAAAAACGAGCAGGCCGATGACGCGCTGAGCACGTTGTTTTCAGGGAGGATTTTCCGCTTCGCACCGCGATAAGAAAATGACTCGCGTTCCCGTTCCATCGTAACATCGAACCCAAGGCGGACGCGTGAACGGTCCGCCACTTAATATGTGTCTGGAGACTTCGCATGGATTTGACGCGCCTTGAGATCAATCGCCGCACCGCACTGCTGACATCGGCGGCGATAGCGGCCAACGTGATCAATCCGATGCGGGCCTTCGCGCAGGAAACGCCGCGCAAGGGCGGCGTGTTCAACGTCCACTACGGCGCCGAGCAGCGCCAGCTCAATCCGAGCATTCAGGCCTCGACCGGCGTCTACATCATCGGCGGCAAGATCCAGGAAAACCTGGTCGATCTCGACGCCAACGGCCAGCCGGTCGGCGTGCTCGCCGAAAGCTGGGAAGCCTCGCCCGACGGCAAGACCGTGACCTTCAAGCTGCGCAAGGGCGTCACCTGGCACGACGGCAAGCCGTTCACCTCGGCCGACGTCGAATTCACCGCCATGAACATGTGGAAGAAGATCCTCAATTACGGATCGACGCTGCAGCTGTTCCTGACTGCGGTCGAGACGCCGGACGCGGAGACCGCGATCTTCAAATACGAACGGCCGATGCCGCTGAACCTGCTGCTGCGCGCCCTGCCCGACCTCGGCTACATCTCGGCCAAGCATCTTTATGAAAGCGGCGATATCCGCCAGAACCCGACCAATCTTGCGCCCGTCGGCACCGGCCCGTTCAAGTTCGTGAAGTACGAGCGCGGGCAATACATCATCGCCGACCGCAACGAGAACTACTGGCGACCCAACGCGCCCTATCTCGACCGCATCGTCTGGCGCGTCATCACCGACCGCGCCGCCGCCGCGGCGCAGATGGAAGCCGGCGACCTGCACTACTCGCCGTTCTCCGGGCTGACGATTTCCGATATGGCACGGCTCGGCAAGGACAAGCGCTTCATCGTCTCGACCAAGGGCAATGAAGGCAACGCGCGCACCAACACGCTCGAGTTCAACTTCCGCCGCAAGGAACTGTCCGACATCAAGGTTCGTCGCGCCATCGCGCATGCGATCAACGTGCCGTTCTTCATCGACAATTTTCTCGGCGATTTCGCCAAGCTCGGGACCGGACCGATCCCCTCGACCTCGACCGATTTCTATCCGGGCGCGGACACGCCGCAATACCCCTACGACAAGGCCAAGGCGGCGGCGCTGCTCGACGAAGCCGGCTTCAAGGCAGGCCGCGGCGGCACGCGCTTCTCACTGAAACTGCTGCCCGCGCCATGGGGCGAGGACATCTCGCTGTGGTCGACCTTCATCCAGCAGTCGCTCGGCGAGATCGGCATCCCCGTCGAGATCGTGCGCAACGACGGCGGCGGCTTCCTCAAGCAGGTCTATGACGAGCACGCGTTCGATATCGCCACCGGCTGGCACCAGTACCGCAACGATCCCGCCGTCTCGACCACGGTCTGGTATCGCTCCGGCCAGCCCAAGGGCGCACCCTGGACCAACCAGTGGGGCTGGGAGGACAAGAACGTCGACAAGACCATCGACGATGCCGCAACTGAGGTCGACCCCGTGAAGCGCAAGGCGCTCTATGCGCAGTTCGTCAAGGAGGCAAATACGGAGCTGCCGGTCTGGATGCCGATCGAGCAGATCTTCGTCACGGTGATTACGGCGAAGGCACGCAATCACTCCAATACGCCGCGCTGGGGCTCGACGAGCTGGCACGATCTTTGGCTTTCAGCATGATGCTATATCCGCCACAATAGGCGTATGCGTATCCTGGCCCTCGCGGGGCGGCGGCTCGCCGCCTCGATCCCGACCCTTATTCTGATCCTGATCGGCGTGTTCCTGCTGCTGCAGTTCGCGCCGGGCGACACCGTTGACGCCATGATGGCGCAGATGGGTGGCGGCGATGCCGCGACCGCAAAAGAACTGCGCAAATTCTACGGGCTAGACCTCTCGATCCCGGCGCAACTCGGCAATTATCTGTGGCGGCTGGTGCGGCTCGATCTCGGTTTTTCCTCGATCTACGGCAAGCCGGTAGCCTCAGTTATCCTGGAACGGCTGCCGCCGACCATTCTCTTGATGACCGCGTCGTTGTCCTTTGCGTTCTTTTTCGGCCTGGTGTTCGGCGTGATCGCCGCCCGCGGCGTCAACCGCTGGCCGGACACGCTGATCTCGACGCTGGGCCTGATCTTTTACGCAACGCCCTCGTTCTGGTTCGGACTGATGGCCATCGTCCTGTTCTCGGTTTATCTGCAATGGCTGCCGCCCGGCGGTTTTGAGGACATCGGCACGGTCCGGACCGGCATCTGGCGCGTGTTCGATATCGCAAGCCATCTGGTGCTGCCGACGCTGACGCTCGGGCTGATCTTCCTTGCAATCTATCTACGCATCATGCGCGCCTCGATGCTGGAAGTGCTCAACCTAGATTACGTCCGGACCGCGCGCGCCAAAGGGCTCGACGAAACCCGCGTGGTGACGCGGCACGTGCTGCGCAACGCGCTGCTGCCGATGGTGACGCTGATCGGGCTGCAGGCCGGTACCATGCTGGGCGGATCCGTGGTGGTCGAAAGCGTGTTCTCGCTGCCCGGCCTCGGCAGGCTCGCGTACGAATCGGTGGTGCAGCGCGACCTCAATACCCTGCTCGGCATCGTGTTCGTCTCGGCGCTGCTGGTGATCTCGGTCAACTTCGCCGTCGACCTGATCTATGCGCGGCTCGATCCACGCATCACGGCCGAGGGCTAGCGAAATGGACGCGGTCAAGCGCTACTTCCGAAGTCCCGCCGCTGTCGCAGGCCTGATCCTGCTGCTGGTCGTTATCGCGATGGCGATCTCGGCCGGCTTTCTCTATCCGCGCGATCCGCTGGCGCTGGCCGGCCGCCCGCTGATCTGGCCGTTCTCCAATCCGCGCTTCCTGCTCGGCACCGACAATTCGGGGCGCGATATCGCGGCGCAGATTTTCTATGGCGCGCGGATCTCGCTGTTGATCGGCGGCGTCGCTACCGCGATTGCGGTCCTGATCGGTATCATGGTCGGCGCCTTCGCCGGATATTATGGCGGCTGGGTCGACAATGTGCTGATGCGGATCACCGAGGCCTTCCAAACGCTGCCGAATTTCGTGCTGCTGCTGGTGCTGGTCGCGGTGTTCGGCTCGACGCTGACCACCGTCACCATCGCGGTCGGCGTCGTGTCGTGGCCGGCGCCGGCGCGGCTGACCCGCGCGGAATTCTTGTCGCTGCGCAACCGCGAATTCGTCCAGGCCGGCCGGACGCTCGGCATGAAGGATATCCAGCTCATCCTCGGCGAAATCCTGCCCAATGCGCTACCGCCGGTCATCGTCTACGCCAGCGTTGTTATGGCGGTCGCGATCCTGCTGGAAAGCGCGCTGGCCTTCCTGCGGCTATCCGATCCCAACGTCGCATCGTGGGGTAATCTGATCGGGCTGGGGCGCGATGTGCTGCGGGTGCAGTGGTACGTCTCGGCGATCCCCGGCATCGCGATCCTCGTTACGGTTCTGGCGGTGTCGCTGGTCGGCCAGGGTCTGAACGATGCGCTCAATCCGAGGCTCAAGAGTCGATGAGCGCGCACGAGACCATCCTCTCGCTCGATCGCCTGAGCGTCCGCCTGCCCCGCGGCGCAGACCGGACGCATGCACTCCAGGATGTGTCGCTGGAGATTGCCTCCAACGAAATCCTCTGCGTGGTCGGCGAGTCCGGCTCCGGCAAGTCGATGATGGCCAACGCCGTGATGCGGCTGTTGCCCAATGAGGTGACGATCGACGGCGGGCGGGTGATGTTCGAGGGCCGCGATCTCTGTGCGGCCACCGTCGCCCAAATGCGAGAAGTGCGCGGTGCCGGCATTGCGATGATTTTTCAGGAGCCGATGACGGCGCTCAATCCACTGCGCACCATCGGCGACCAGATCGCGGAAATGTTCTCGATCCACACTGATTTGTCGAAGGCCGAGATCAGCGACAAGGTGCTCGCTCTGCTCGCCGACGTTCGCATCCCCGATCCCAAGGTCGCAGCGAAGGCCTATCCGCACGAACTATCCGGCGGCCAGCGGCAGCGCGCCATGATCGCGATGGCGCTGGCGCTCGATCCAAAGCTGCTGATTGCCGACGAGCCGACCACCGCGCTCGACGTCACCACGCAGGCGCAAATTCTAAAACTGATCCGTGACCTGCAGCAGCGCCGCAAGACGGCCGTGATGTTCATCACCCATGATTTCGGCGTCGTCGCCGAGATCGCCGACCGCGTCGTGGTGATGCAGCATGGCGTCATCGTCGAACAGGGCACGGCCACCGACGTGCTGAACCGGCCGCAGCATGCCTATACCAGGCAACTCATCGCCGCCGTGCCGCCGCTGAAAGCGCCGCCGCCGCGAGCCCTTGCGACCGATAACATCCTGACGATCACGGACGTCTCGAAGACCTATCGCACCGGCGGCTTCCTGGGTCGTGGCGCGCGGGTGACGCCGGCCGTCAGGAACGTCTCGCTCAACCTGCCGCGGGGCGCGACCCTCGGCATCGTCGGCGAATCCGGCTCCGGCAAATCGACACTGGCGCGCTGCATCGTGCGGCTGATCGACCCGGATGCTGGCTCGATCGTGCTCGAGGGCCGCGACTGGGCGAAGATGACGCGCGAAAACGTTCGCCGCGAGACGCGCCACATCCAGATGGTGTTTCAGGACCCGTTCGGCTCCCTCAATCCGCGCCGCAAGGCGGCCGAACTGGTGGCGCAGGGCCCGATCGTGCATGGCACGCCGCGCACGCAGGCGATTGCGGACGCGAAGGAGCTGTTCGCGCTGGTCGGTCTCGATCCCTCCTCCGCCGACCGCTATCCGCACGAATTCTCCGGCGGCCAGCGCCAGCGGATTGGCCTCGCCCGCGCGCTGGCGCTGAAGCCGGACGTGCTGGTGGCGGACGAGCCGGTCTCGGCGCTCGACGTGTCGGTTCAGGCGCAGGTGCTGAAGCTGCTTGCCGAACTGCGGGCGCGGCTCGGGCTCTCGATCGTCTTCATCACGCATGACCTGCGCGTGGCCGCGCAAATCTGCGATCTCGTCGCTGTGATGAAGGATGGCGAGGTCGTGGAGCACGGGCTGGCGGGCGACGTATTCGGCAATCCGCAGCACGCTTATACGCGCGCGCTGCTGGATTCGATACCGGGCGGCGCATTCGCGCGCGAGCACGATACGGCGGCGGTGTAGCTTTATGACACGACGGCGGTGTAGCAGCTCCCTCTCCCCGCTCTTTCGCGGGGAGAGGGTTGGGGTGAGGGGCTGCCTCAGCGTACTCTCGCTCTCATTCGGATTCGCGGAGAGAGCCCCTCACCCCGACCCTCTCCCCGCGAAGAGCGGGGCGAGGGAGAAGAAGAGCGCTCATCGGGATCCATTCTTGCAGGCAACTGATCGTTCTGCTTAGTTTAGCCCGCAATTCAGCCTCAAGGAACAACAGAGTGGCACTCAAAAACGTCATCGGAATCGATCACGCCGTGGTCATGGTGAAGGATCTCGACAAGGCGGCCGAGAACTACAAGCGGCTCGGCTTCACCGTGTCACCGCGCGGCACCCACAGCGCGCATATGGGATCGGGCAACTACACCATCATGTTCGACCCCGACTATATGGAATTGCTCGGCGTGCTGACGCCGACGGAACATAATGCTCCGGCGCGGGCGAATCTTGAAAAGAACGGCGAAGGTATCGAGCGCATCGCTTTCACCGCGGTTGATTCGGCTGATGGCGCGGAGGAAATTCGCGCGCGCGGCTATCCGCCGGTCGGGCCCACCGATTTCGAGCGGCCGGTGACGATGCCCGACGGAACGGTGTCCGCCGCCAAATTCCGGACATTTCAATGGCCAACGGCTGAAGCGCCGGGCGGCGTGCGCATCTTCGCCTGCCAGCACAAGACGCGCGAGACGGTGTGGATTCCCGAATTGATGAAGCACGCCAACGGCGCCAGGCGGCTGAAGCAGGTGCTGATGGTCGCGCCCGAGCCGGCCAAGGAAGCTGCGCATCTGTCCAAGATGATCGACCGTGAGACGCGCAACGAGGCGGACGGCGCGATCGCCGTGCCCTCGGGTGGCGACCGTGCCGATTTCGTGTTCTTGACGAAAGATCAGCTCGGCAAGCGCTATCCCGGCGTGTCGCTGGCGGGTCTGCCTGAGCGCGGCGGCGCGGGCCTCGTGATCGTGGCCGATGTGGCAGCGGCAGAGAAGGCGCTGGGCGCCGTCGGCGTGAAAAGCGCGGGCGGCGTTGTCGTGCCGCCGGCTTCCGGCAACGGCACGATGCTCGCGTTCGTCGGGGCGTAGCCGGCAGAGCCACTCGCGCTGCATCGGAAAGCCGGAACATGGCGAAGGGCAAAATCGAAGCGGATGGCGATACGGCAACCCGCCGTGGTCGCCCTCGTTCTGCCGAAACCACCAACGCCATTCTGCAAAGCGCCTACACGCTGATGGCAACGACGGGTCTCGCCACCACCAGTATCGATGCGGTTGCGCGGCACTCCAACGTCTCGAAGATGACCATCTACAAATGGTGGCCGTCGCGCGAGGCGCTGCTGATCGACGCATTCCTCAACCATGCCTCGCTGATGCTGCCGCTGCCGACATCAGGCACACCGGCGGAACGCCTGCGAAGCCACGCCGCGGCTTATGCGAAGGCGCTGCTCGGCGAGTTCGGCAGGGTGCAGCTCGCGGTGATCTCCGAATGCATCTCGAACACCGGGTCTGCCGAGATTTTCTACGAGCGCTATCTCAGCTATCGAAGAACCGCTTTGGTCGAATTGATCGCCGCCGGCCAGCAGGACGGAAGCATTGGCGCCGCCGGAACGCCGGAAGACCTGTATGATGCGATCTACGGCAGCCTGTTCTACCGCTACATCTTCGGAATCAAACCGATCTCGCCGGCGCAGGCCCGCAATCTCGTCGACACCCTGCTGATGATCAGGAGCCGCTGACGCCGCCGGCCGCGTCAGTTCGCGCGCGGCGGAACCACGCCCACGTCTCCCGCGTCACGGCCCGATATCCCCGTCCCCGAAAAACGATCTGGTCATCGACGATCTCGTTCAACTTCGGCAGCGCATGAAACGGGATCGAGGGGTAAGCGTGATGCTCGACGTGATAGGGCATGTTCCACGCAAACCATCTCGTGACCATGCCGGTGTAGGTGGTGCGGGTGTTCTGAAAGGCGCTTCGCGTCCGATCACAGCCGGTGTGTTCCGCATAGAGATAGGGCCGCAGGAATAGCTGGCCGACGATCAGCGGAACGATCCAGACCCAGAGCAGAAGCGCCGTATGGAGCCCCAGCGAGGCCAGCAGCAGCGCGACATAGAAGGCGACATAGAGGCGCGCTTCCTTCACGACGATGTGGCGCTTGCCTTCGGGGATCCATGGCGCGGAAGCGTTGCCGGTGAAGGCATGGCGGAGCATCAGCCCTACCCGGAACGCAACCTGCCGAAGACCGGTATAGGCGAATGCGAGTTGCGTATCCGAGGCGGGGATCGGACCAACCAGCAGTTCCGGATCCCTGTCCGGATCCTGCGTGTAGCGATGATGGTCCCAGTGGAACA
Organism: uncultured Alphaproteobacteria bacterium; assembly: GCA_963816815.1. Taxonomy (GTDB): domain Bacteria; phylum Pseudomonadota; class Alphaproteobacteria; order Rhizobiales; family Xanthobacteraceae; genus Bradyrhizobium. The sequence goes on along the minus strand of CAWFMW010000051.1, from coordinate 19,535 downwards.
GGCAATAATATTCGTAAGGCAGTCCGATCGCGAATGAAGACAGATGGCCGAGTGCAAGGTTGAGCGCACGGCTCCGAAACGCTGTCTTGTGGGCGGTCTCGTGCACGACCATGAACAGGAAGGCCACGAAGTAACCCTGCACGACGATCAGCGGCAACGCCCAGGCCAGGCCGTAGGTCGAGGACACCAGCCAGATCAGCGTACCGAAAACGCCGATGGCGCCGTAGTGGCTGACCGCGCGAACGGCGCCCGGAAGGTTCGATCGCACCGACAGTTCGCGCAGCGCGGCCGACGTCAGCGGCTTCTCTCCCGTCGCGGTAATCGCTGTGCTCATGGTCGCAATCGCCTCCTGGGATGACTTCAGCGCTGCAGCAATGCCGAGATCTCAGCGTTGATGAAGGCGCGGTCTGCGGGAATGTTGATGGGATTTCCGGCGCGGTGTCCGTGGACCGAGGGAATTGGATGGAGCTCGGCCGACTTTGCATTGACGAGGCCGCCGATCTCCGCCTCGTTGTCGCGCATGTCGAAGTAACGATCGGTCTGCCCCGGCATCAGCAGCACCCGCGCCTTGATGGCGGCGAGCGCGCGGCCGATGTCGCCGCCGAATTCGGCACATTGGCTGATATCGCCCCGCTGCCAGATCCCGATCTGCGCCAGCAGATTGTTGGCGTCACGCCGCGAAAAAGCATCGTCCCAGGCGCGTGCGAGATAATCTTCCAGCGACTGGAAGCCCGCCTCGCGCCACACCTCATCCCGATAGAAGGCGTGCGACATCGCCCATCCGGCATAGACGCGCCCCATCGCGCGCAGCCCGACGGAAGGCTTGCCGACGAAACGGCCATCCCTGAACATCGGGTCCGCGGTCAGCGCCGCCTTCACGCCTTCGAGGAACACGTGATTGTAGGGCGAACATCTGGCACTGCCGCAGACGATTGCGGCCCGTTCCACCATGTCGGAATGGCAGGCCGCCCAGTGATAGGCCTGCATCCCGCCCATCGACCAGCCGTAGACCAGCGCAATGCGTGAAATCCCGAGCTGCTCGACCAGAAGGCGGCGCTGGATAGCGACCGCATCGTGATAGCTGATATCGGGAAACGGCGTGACGTCGGAATTCGACGGTGAGGAAGACAGACCATTGCCGAACAGGTTCGGGATGACGATGAAATAGCGATCGGGATCCAGCGCGCCGCCACGCTGGATCAGCCATTCGGTGTCGTAATGCTGGGCGCCGAACGATGTCGGGTAGACAATCACATTGTCCTTCCGCGCGTTCAGCGTGCCGTAGGTCTTATAGGCGAGATGCATGGAAGGGAAGACGACGCCCGACTGCAGCACGACGTCCCCTGCGTCGAAGTTGTCATGGTCACCGTTGGTCGTCATGCGTTATCCGCGTTATCTTTCGGCGCGCTAACGGGCGCAACCAATTATTGTACCAATAGTACATTATTTAGATTGGCTTGCAACCGCGTTATTGTGTCGTCGCAGCACGGGCGGCGTTGTCGCCCCACCCGCCGCCGGCAACGGCACCCTGTGCGCAGTCGGCTTAGCCTTCGTATTGCAGCACATGCATGCCGGCGTTCCAGTCGCTGACATACATCAGCCCCTCCGGGGTGACGTAGGTGTCGCAGGTCTTTGCGGCCAGAGAAATATTGGGCCGCGGATCCACCAGATTGCCGGGCACCGGCGGCACCCAATAGGCAATCTCCTTCGGCACGAACGCATCCCTGATGTCGAACACCCGCACCCCTGCCGTATTGTAGGTAGCGAACACCGTCTCTTCGCTTTGGAACGAACCGGGCCGATTTTCGTGCAAATTGTGCGGCCCGAATGTCCCGATGCTGCAGAAATTGCGTTCGCGTGGTGTCGGCAGCGTCGATATCGGCACCGGATTTTCGGGAGCGCGGACATCGACAATGAATGTGTAGAACAAGCCTTTGGCGCATTTTTCGGCATTCGCCTCGTCGGCCACGACAGCCAATCCCCGCTTGGGCAAAGGCAGCGGCGTATGCGTTCCCCCGGGGAAAGGCGGCGACCAGTTGATGCGCGAAATCAGTGTGGGCTTTGCGGGATCGCTGATGTCATGGATGGTGAATCCGCCATCACGCCACGCCGCATAGCCGCGGTTACCGGCTGTGATCATGTGATGCAGGGCGACGCGCTTGCCTTTGGGCAAGTCCGGTTCGCCGGCGGCGCGGTTCATGCCGGGCAGCCACCATTTGGAGACGATCTCCGGCTTGGCAGGGTTCTGCAGGTCGACAATGCACAGGATGTGGTCGGTGAAGCCGTCGAAGTGCGCCGAGACATAGGCGTAGCGTCCTCCCGGCCACCATAGGCGGTTGATCCCGAAGCCGGGCATTTCGAGGAATGCAATTTCGCGCATCTCGTTTGGCTTGGAGATGTCGTGGATGGACAGGCCGGACCGGAATTTCTTGCGGTTGGTGATGCTGTCGGCAAGGTTGTTCTCGAAGTAGCCGCGCATGCTGTCATAGGATTGCATCGCCACGATGTTGGCGCCGTTGGCGAGCAGCATCAGATCGTCCGACACCTGCAGGTGATGGGTGCGCGTGTACTGGCCGGCGGTGAAGAAGCCTGTGGGCTTCAGGTTGCGCGGGTCCGACGCGTCCAGAATGGTGACGCCGTCGCTGAACATGTGCCCGACGTAAACGTGCTTTTTGTTGACCATCACCTGAACGCTGTCGGGCCGTCCACCGATGTCGCTGTAGGAAATGTGCTTGATGCCCTTCCCGATTCCTTGCGGAGGAATTTCGGTATCGGCAGCGAAGGCGGGCGCAGACAGGCTGGACATTGCAGCGGTCCCAGCCAGCGCACCGAGCTGTTTCAAGTGCTGACGGCGCGAAAATTCCGGCATAGTCGCTACTCCCCAAGAACGCCAATCTGTCTTCCCTCGCTGCAGTCTGGCCGCAGTCGATGATGCAGACTTTAGAAGTTGGGCGACGCTAAACCTGTTTGGACTGGTTCGTAAACTACCAATCCTATGTTCGCGCTGGGTCGTTCGCGGCGGCACTCGTGCCAAAGTACCGCGCAACGGGGCTATGCAGGCTGTCGGCGGGGACGCACTTACTCCGCCGGCACCGCCATAGGCACTTCCGAATGCGAGTTGTAGGCTACGCTGCCGCTGGTCTTCGCCAGCGCGAACAGGCCTGCTGCCATTGCCGCGTAGGCCAGCGCCACACCCGGCGTGACGCCGAGGCCGCCGCCGATGCCGACGGCTTCGCCGTGCATGAAGCCGAAATAGGTCATCACCGCGCCGGCGAGTGCAAAGGCCGAGGCTTTGAGAAAATCGCGCTCGATCACAAACACGCCGATCGCACCGAGCACGAGGCCAGCCAGGATCGCGCCACCGCCCATCACTTCCAGCCCATGATAGATCACGCCCTGCTGCGGCAGTGAGGCGATGGCTGCGGTCTTCACCGCGTCGACTTTGTCAGCCGCGAGACCACCGACGGTTTGAGCCGCGGCCATAGTCGCACCAAGCATGGTGTCGATCTGCAGCTTGGCCCAGGCGGCCAAATGCGGCGTCAGCGCCAGCACGACGGCGGGCGCGTGCTTGACCGGCGTGGTTTGGAACGCCTGTGCGCCGATCAGCATGCCGATATAGAGCAGGATCGGCGAGATCGCGACCACAGGCACCAGCGCCAGCAGCACCGCGATGATGCCAAACCATGACAGCACCACCACCATAATTCCGGTCGCGGCCGAATAGCCGATCCGGCCCCCCATCGCCTTCCAGCCGGGATGGCCGATATAAACCGCGTTGATGAAGGGATTTCCCATCAGGCAACCGATCAGGCTGATGACGCCATCGGCAGTCAACACGCGCGTGGTCGGATATTCGTCGCCGGCCGCCTCCGCGCTTTCAACGTTGTCCATGGCCTCGACGAGGTCGTAGATGCCGAACGGGATCGCGGTCACCAAAATGATCCCTAGGAATTCGAAGCCGGAGAAGACGTGGCCGATGGCGGGCAACGGCACCGAGAAGCCGAAGTTCGCAAACGCATCGCCGACGCCCTTGACGCTCAAGCCGCCGAGCCCAAGGCCGAACAGGTTCGATCCCCATGCGATGATCATGCCGACCGCAATGGCGACGAGGCCGGCCGGCATGCCCTTCCAGTATTTCACGCCACCGAACCAGCTCGCCAGGATTATGGCAAAGCACACCAGCCCGATCTGCGGCGTCATGTACATTTCCAGCGCCGGCCGCATCGAGATGAAGGTGACGGAGACGCCGGCAAGCGTGCCGAGCAGCGCCGCGCGCGGGGTGATCTTTCGGATGTACGGCGCGACGAAGCCGCCGATCATCAAGATAAAACTCTGGAAGAACACCCAGACCAGTCCGGCCGACCAGCCCTTGAGGGGGTCGCCGGTCTTGAGCGTGATCGGCAGCATGATCACGAAGGTGACGATGAACATGTGCGGCACGCTGACGCCCGACGGAAGCGCGCAGACGTCGCTGCGGCCGGTCTTCTGCGCGAGCTTGTAGGCAAGATACGCGTAGTAGAAGGTGGAGAGGCACATCATCAGGCCGAGCGCCGGCAGGATGCGGCCGAACACGAGGCTGTCAGGCATCTTCAGCACGAAGCGCAACAGCCCGGTCAGCACCAGCATGTTGACGAGAATGTTGGTGCCGAACCCAAACAGTGCGTTCCAGTCGCCCGGCGTCCACAATGCCGGCTTGAAATCAGACGTTGCTGCAGTCCCCGTCGTGCTCGTGCTCATCGTGATGCCCCCGCTACTGCCGTTGTTGGAATCTCCGGTGAAAGTGCCTCCAGCACCGCGGCCGAGTCGGAGACCCAGCCGAAGATGCCTCCCTGGGCCTTGATCATCTTCAGGCCCATCTCGTGAAATTCGGGGAAATAGGATGCGCAGCCATCGGCCAGCACCACGCAGCGATAGCCGCGGTCATTGGCTTCGCGCACGGTGGTGTTGACGCAGACCTCGGTGGTGACGCCGCAGACGAGAAGGTTCTCGATGCCGTAGCGCTGCAGCACCTCACCGAGTTCGGTGGCGTAAAACGCGCCCTTGCCCGGCTTGTCGATCACGATCTCGCTGTCGAGCGGATACAATTCGGGAATGATGTCGTGGCCGGCCTCGCCGCGAATGAGAATGCGCCCCATCGGCCCGGGATCGCCGATACGCAACGACGGCGCGCCGCGCTCGACCTTGGCCGGCGGCGCGTCGGAAAGATCGGGCAGATGGCCCTCGCGGGTGTGAACGACCAGCATCCCGGTCGCGCGCGCCGCATCCAGCACGGCCGCAATTGGCTTCACCGCTCGCGCAAGCTGGCTGACATCATTACCGAGCGTTTCGCCGAAGCCGCCCGGCTCCATGAAATCGCGCTGCATGTCGATGATGAGAAGCGCGGTGGCGGACCAATCGAGCGCGACAGGCTCCGGCTCCGCTGTGACCGTGCTGATAAATGGACCCTTTGAGTTCGCCATGGTGCGTGCCGCCCCGAACGAGAGTTCCCGGGACAATCAAAGCAAGGCGCGTGCCATTGTGTACAATGCCGTTTGGTCTCTGGCCGAAACCAAATCCAACGTGTTTTCAATTCATTGAGTGAAACGCCCGCGCCTGCTCATTCCCTGTGCGGAGCTTTCGCGGCGTGCATTTGCACAATGGCTGGGCTGATATTGATGTTGCACTTGGTTTGCGCAGCCATGCCCGGGAAGCCGTCGCCACGCAAACCCCCTCCAGCCTGGATGCCCGTGGCTTGAACGGCCGGCTTGGCTCTTTATGATTGCTACGAGCTATTCCGATCCAGCAGCGACGTCCCTAACGCTCGCTTCCACACGGAGAGGAAACGAGGAAACCAGGAGTGGGCGACAGCGCTTTGATAGGCCCAGGTCCGGTATTTGAGGCCCTTCTCCGACAGCAGCTCCTGATATCCGCCGTGGGTTTCCGTGGCAGTGCGAATGTCACGCAAGATATCCCGCGCGCAGGACCGATAGGTATCGGTGCCGGAACATTCATCGTAGTCCAGCATGCGATCGGCGAATTCGACGTTGAAGGTCGGCCAGGAAGAACGCCCCTGATAGGCGGGAGCGGCGATTTTGTGGATCATCTTGTTCAGCGGGTTATCCGCGGATACCAGGAAATGGGACGTATCCGGGATACGAAACCGCGGTTCGCCAAGGATCAGGTCGGTCGTGGCCGCGAATAACGCGCGTTCGCTCGCCTCGCTCAGGTCCCAAAATCCCTGATGCACGTTGACGAAATCCAGGGCAACGGCAGACGCTGGCGGCTCACTGCTGGAATCCAGGGCATGCCTGATATAGCCCTGCCTGCCGAACAGCCTGAGCAGCTCCTTCTTATATTGCGAAAGCTCGCGCCCGAGCCGCCCTTCCAGCTCGGTCCGGTCGATCACCCCTAATCGTATGCCACGTACGAAAGTCGCATAGACGCAAGCATTGGTAACGAAGCGTCTGCGCTCGGCGCGGGTATCGGTGGCCGCGGAACGCGGGGCGGTCACGTCGCACAGCAAGGCCGAGAGGCCATTGTCATCGAATGGCTGCAACGCACCGGCGAGTTCAGATATCGCCCGCTTCAGGTCGTCGCGATACTCGGCAAGCAGCAAGCGGCCGGCGTGAGCGCCCTGCGACATCGCCAGATACGAAGATGCCCTCTGGTCCGCCCGCATGATCTGTTCCAGACCGGCGAGGATGCCCAACAGCGTGTCCGAGGGCTGCGAAAAGTAATTGACGCCGATGTACCGGTCGGTTCCGGCGGGAACGATGGTCGTCGTGACGACATTGGAGCGAACGGCCTCCAGCATCAGCCGGACGCTTTTTTCGAGCAATCGAACCCGGCGAACCGCATCCTCGGAATCCATGATGGTCTCGGGATCGAGAACATCGGGATAAAACCAGGCAAAGTCCCGGGGATAATAGGCGGAGGCGTGCGGTGCCCCCGTGACCAGAAAGGCCTCCTCCGGAGCAAAGGCGCTGTTGACCGAGTGCCGGTACAGCTCATCGATCCCGGCCGACAAATGGGATTTTCTCAGAAACCGGTCACCGAGAAAATTCAAGGCCTGAATACCGTTGGCGACACCGGTGGCAAACGTACCCTGGTAAAATCGGTATTCGCGGTGTGGTGAAATTGGAATGTGACAATTCATGTGCCTGGATGAACAATGTCCGATGATGATGGGTATCAGTGGTTACCCCAGACATCATAGATTTGTCTTTCTGTCAGATGAATCGTGATGTCATCGCACTGTCACAATTGGACGGTGCGCAGGATCAGACGACGCCGCCCGCTTCTTTTGGCCTGAAATTCTCGATCAGCCGCAGCAAGACCCGCGCGCCGGCATCGGCGTCGGCGGGCTCGACATGCTCGGCCGGGTGATGGCTGATGCCGCCGCGACAGCGCACGAACAGCATGGCGACGTCGGCAATGTCGATCATCGCCATGCCGTCGTGCCCTGCCCCGCTCGGCAGTTCGAAGGCGCCATAACCTTCCGCGGCAACCGCTTCCGCGACTTGCGTTTTCAGCCATGGCGCGCAGGGCACGCTGCGGTTCTCGTGGGTGACGTCGATCTGCAGCGACAGGTCGCGCCGCTTTGCGATCGCTTCGATCCGCCGCACGATCTCGGCCACCGCAAGCTTGCGATGGGCGTCCGCCGGCGCGCGAATGTCCAGCGTAAACGAGACCCGTCCCGGAATGACGTTGGTCGCACCCGGCAGCGCGGTGATGGCACCGACGGTGCCGACCAGGCCTGCATCGTCCGTCTTGCAAAATTCCTCGACCGCGACGATGCATTCGGCGGCGCCCGCCAGCGCATCGCGCCGCAGCGCCATCGGCACCGTGCCGGCGTGACCGGCCATGCCGGAGAGATTCGCCGCCAGCCGCGTGGCGCCTGATATGGCCGTGACCACGCCGACGGGAAGATTCTGCTGCTCCAGCACCGGCCCCTGCTCGATATGCAGCTCGACATAGGCATGCAGCTCGCGGCGGGCCCGCGCCGCCGCGCCGATATGCTCGGGATCGAGCCCGAACTGCACCATCGCCTCGCGCATGGTGAGTCCATCAGCATCGCGCACATTGAGCACGCTCTCGACAAAGGTGCCGGCGACCGCCCGGCTGCCGAGCAAGGTGGAGGCAAACCGCACGCCCTCCTCGTCGGCGAAACCGACGACCTCGATCGCAAAGGGCAACCGCACGCCCCGCCGGTTCAGATCGGCGACGCAGGCAATCGCCGTGATCACGCCGAGCGGGCCGTCCCATTTGCCGGCGTCGCGCACGGTGTCGTAATGCGATCCCAGCATCAGGCACGGCAGCCCCGGACGGTCGCCTTCGTAACGGCCGCAGACATTGCCGATGGCGTCGAGATGCGCGGCCATGCCGGCATCCCTCATCCACGACATCAGGAGATCGGCCGCGATGCGGTGCTCGGGCGAAAGGAAAACCCGCGCCAGATTCTCCGGCGTCTCGGAAATCGCCCCGAGCTGATTGATCCGGCTGACGATTTCATCGCCAAGCCGTGATCGTGCCGTCGCGCCGCTGGCCGTCTTGGTCTCGCTCATGCCGTTCCAGTAAGCGCGCTTCGATCGGCGCTTCTCGATATATGGGCGTGCGTTTTAGCCCCTTCCCACCGTGCACTCAATCTGGCCGTGGGGCTCGTCGGTCGGCAGGAAGACGTCATTGTTGTTATCCAGCCCGAATGCCGACAGGTTCATCGGAATGAAGTGCATGTTCGGGCAGGCCATGCTGATTTCGGAAATCTCCGGCACCGCCGCCAGCGCCGCCTCGCCCATCCGGTACAGGCTGTCCTGCACGCTCATGCTGTAGGTGGTGCCGAACACCTCGAGCAAGGTGTCGAGAATCCGTGCATTGGCCGCGGGATAGCTCGAAGGCTTCGCCGACCACTTCCAGGAGGCCACCATGCTGGTGGCGCACATCCGGTCGGCGGTCTCGGGCAGCGTGGTGTAGCGGTCGTGCGGATAATTCTCCCAGCCGGACTGCGTCGACTTCATGAAGGCAAAGCCGTCGATCCCGGACGTCAATGCCGCCTGCCCCCCGCGCGTGACGGCGGCCTCGACGAACGGCTTGCCGTTGCTGTCGAGCACAAAACTGTGGGGATGCGGCTTGCCGCCGAAACTCAGGCGGCTCCATTTGGTCTCATGCGCTGTGATAGCAACCGAGGCGATCTGCGGATAGGCGTCGAGATATCGCTTGGCCAGCACCTGGCAGAATTCTTCGGTGCTGAGGCCGGTGTTCTCGCGGGCGACGATATTGACGATGTTCTTGATCGTATCCGTCGCCACCGAGGTGGAATTGTCGGCGTGGGTATAGGCCCGGGCAAAGTCGCCCTCGAGCATCGCCTTGACGCTGAGCTGGCTGACTTCGTGGCGATCGCCGTCCCGATGAATCCGCATCACCCGGACCCGGCCCTTCCCATATCTGTTCTTGATCAGCGCCACGTCAGACCTCCAGTTCAACCGTTGATTTTTCGGGACTTCGGCTGCCCGCTCTGATCCAATATTGGAGCAACGTTCGTGCCAAGGGGCAAGATCCTGGGGGACAGGGTCGTTCGGGGACAAGCTTCTGGCACGCGCCTTGTATCGGCTTGAGCGGGCCCGAAGGCCCGCTACCTGGGGGAAATCCATGACCACAGCCACCGAAATCCATCCGGTCGACCAGATACTGCCGACGCCGCGGCTGCTGGCGCTCGGCCTGCAGCATGTTTTGGTGATGTATGCCGGCGCGGTTGCCGTTCCGCTGATCATCGGCCGGGCGCTGAAATTGCCGCCGGAAGACGTGGCCTTCCTGATCAGCGCCGACCTGTTCGCCTGCGGCATCGCCACGCTGGTGCAATGTATCGGCTTCCCCGGCGTCGGTATCCGGTTGCCAGTGATGATGGGCGTGACGTTTGCCTCGGTCGGGCCCATGCTGTCGATGGCGGCGGCCCCCGATATCGGCCTGCTCGGCATCTACGGCTCGGTGATCGCGGCCGGGCTGTTTGCCATTGTTGCCGCGCCTTTTGTCAGCCGGTTGCTGCCACTGTTTCCTCCGGTCGTCACCGGAACCATCATCCTGGTGATCGGCATTTCCCTGATGCGGGTCGGCATCAACTGGGCCGGCGGCGGCTTGCCGACTTTGACCAAGGTCGTCGACGGCGTGCCCGGCGCCTTTCCAAATCCAGCCTACGGCCAGTTACAGGGGCTCGGCATTGCGCTGTTCGTGCTGCTGGTGATCCTCGGCCTGATCAAATGGGGCGCCGGCTTCGTCGCCAATGTCGCGGTGCTGCTCGGCATCGTCGCCGGCGCCGTCCTTGCGGCGGCCCTCGGCGTCATGCATTTCGAGAAGGTGGCGGCGGCGCCATGGGCCGCGATCGTGCTGCCGCTGCATTTCGGGATGCCGAAATTTCAGCTCGTGCCCATCATCACCATGTGCATCGTGATGATCGTGGTCATGATCGAATCCCTCGGCATGTTCCTGGCGCTGGGCGAGATCACCGGCAAGGCGATCAGCCGCGACGCGCTGACCCGTGGTTTGCGGGCCGACGGCGTCGGCACGCTGCTGGGCGGGCTGTTCAACACCTTTCCCTATACGTCGTTCTCGCAGAATGTCGGCCTGGTCGGCATCACCGGCGTGCGCTCGCGCTGGGTCACAATCGCCGGCGGCGGCATCCTGCTGCTGCTCGGGCTGGTGCCAAAGATGGCGGCACTGGTCGAAGCCGTGCCGCTGGTGGTGCTCGGCGGCGCCGGCCTCGTGATGTTCGGCATGGTGGCAGCCACCGGCGCGCGCATCCTCACCGCGGTCGACTTCAAGAACAACCGCTACAATCTGTTCGTGGTCGCCATATCGGTTGGCTTCGGCATGATCCCGCTGGTTTCGCCCAACTTCTTCAAGAACTTGCCGCACGACCTGCACCCGTTGCTGGAATCCGGCATTCTGCTATGCGCGCTGGTCGCGGTGACGCTCAACGCCTTCTTCAACGGCGTCAGCGGCAAGACGGCGGAAGCCGACGCCGCGTCGGCCGCGGCCTCGGCCACGCATTAGGTTGGAAGGGCGATCAGCTTCCGCGATAGGTCGCATAACTCCACGGCGTGACCAGCAACGGCACGTGGAGATGGCTTTCCGGGTCGCTCACCGCAAACTGCAGGGGAATGCGGTCAAGAAACGGCGGATCGGACAGCGGCACGCCGCGATCGGCAAAATAGGCGCCGACGTGAAATGTCAGTTCGTAGCGACCGATCGGCACCGGCCGGCCGCCGATCAGCGCCTGATCGGTGCGGCCGTCGCTGTTGGTAATGGCGCGCGCGACCACGCGGGATTGGCCGAGATCGGACAGTTCGGTCAATTCGACTGATATCCCCGACGCGGGCCGGCCGCTGTGGGTATCCAGCACATGGGTCGACAGGCGGCCGTGCACCGGAAGCTTGTCGTCGGACGCGACGAGTTGGTCGAGACGCAGCGCCGCGATCCGGCAGATTTCCCCGACCGAGGTTTGCACCTCGGCTTTGGCATCGTTGGGCAGCCGGCGTTCGAAATCGCGCAGGATGGAATCGCGGGTGTGGCGCCGAACGCAGACCACATAGGGAAAGCCGAATTTCGCACGGTAAGCGTTGTTGACGCGCTCGAACGCTGTAAATTCGGCGTCTGAAAGCCGGTCCAGCCCGGCGCTGTTCTGTTCGGCGTGCGATTCCGCGGTGAGGCCCGCCGCGCGCTGGGTCTTGTTGGCGAGATCGGGATGCGCCCTGATCAGCGCCAGCCGTAGTTCCTCGGGCGCGCGATCGACCACCGACCTCATTGCGGCAAACAGCTCACTGACACCGGCAAACGGCCGCAGCGTGGCGGCCTGTTCGGCGATCCATGGCGAGTATTCAAAGACATTTGCCAGTGCGGCGACGAAATCGTCCTTGCTGCAAATGTTGAGGTCGGAAAGCTTGTTCAGCATCGTGGCCCACGCCTATCCAATGTCGAATGCGTTGTCGGCGAGATGCGCCAGATTGGCGTGCCAGTGCTGCGCGATCTGCAGCCGCGTCGGCACCCAGACCCGCTCGTGCTGCCCGATATAGTCGAGAAACCGCATCAGCGCCGCCGCGCGGCCAGGGCGGCCGACGACCCGGCAATGCAGGCCGACCGACATCATCTTCGGCGCGGTTTCGCCTTCCCGGTAAAGGACGTCAAAACTGTCCTTGAGATAGGTGAAGAATTCATCCCCGCCGCCAAAGCCCTGCGCATTCACAAACCGCATGTCATTGGCGTCGAGCGTATAGGGAATGATCAGATGCGGCTTGAAGCCGCGCGACTTGATCCAGTATGGCAGGTCGTCGGCGTAGGAATCGCAGAGATAAAGCAGGCCGCCGGCTTCCATCAGAAGCCTTAGCGTATTGATCGAGGTGCGTCCGGTGTACCAGCCGAGCGGACGCTCGCCGGTCGCCTCGGTGTGGATGCGCATCGCCGCCGCGATCTCAACCCGCTCCTCGGACTCCGCCATGTCCTTGTGTTCGATCCATTTCAGGCTGTGGCTGGCGATGTCCCAGCCGGCCTCCTTCATGGCGTCGACCACGTCAGGGTTTCGCTTCAACGCCATCGCGACGCCGAACACGGTCGCCGGCAAATTGCGTTCGGTGAACGCCCGCCACAGCCGCCAGAAGCCGGCGCGCGAGCCATATTCGAACATCGACTCGATATTGGCGTGGCGCTGGCCGGGCCAGGGCTGCGCACCCAATACGTCGGACAGGAAGGCTTCCGAGGCGCGATCGCCGTCCAGAATATTGTTCTCGCCGCCTTCCTCGAAATTCACCACGAACTGGACGGCAACGCGGGCGTTGCCCGGCCATTTGGGATCGGGCGGGTTGCGCCCGTAGCCGCGGAAATCGCGCGGGTAGGACGGCGCGGCCACGTCTATATTTCCTCGAAGCGGATCTTCTGCGCGCCCTGCCACAGCACGGTCTTGCCGAACGCGGTCAGGTTTTCCAGCCCCGAGGTCAGGGTGATGAAATGATTGCCGGCGAGCTGACCCATCTTGCTCGCAAAATGTACACCGCCATAGGCCAGCAGGATTTCGGTTTCGCTGATGCCGCCCGGATAAAGAATGATCTGGCCGGGCGCGGGATAGCTGGTGTGGTTCTCGTAGGAGACGCCGAAATCGAGATCGCCGAGCGGCATCCAGACACCCTCGCCGCTCCAGCGCACGTGAATCGCCTGGCTTTCGAACGGCATCGCCTTGCGAAACGCCGCCACGGTCTTGGGCGCCAGTTGCTCCTCGAAGCGGGCCTGAAAGGTGAATTCACCGGCACGGACAATCAGTTGGCTCATCGATCTCTTCTTCTGGACATAGGTAAGGATGTGGTTCAGCCGTATCCATTGCAGCCGAAACAAGCGGAAGCAAGAACGATTCCGGCCCGCGGGAGCCTTCAACGCGAGCGTCGGGAACAGGAAACTTTGCCTCTGCCGACCTCGCGCCTCAACCGACGCGGATGCGATACCGAAGCACCTGCTGTTCCGCGGGCGGAATGTGCATCAGCCCCGGCTTGTCGGCGAATTCGCCATCGAAGTCCGCAGGACTCGCGAAACCGCGCCACGGTTCGATGCAAAGGAATGGCGCGCCGCCGGGCTTTGACCAGATTCCGAGTTCACGGAATCCCTCCCATGACATTTCGATCGACGGTCCGCACGGCCCCGCATAGCGGACCGATGAACTCGCCAGCACGTCCAGAATGACCGCATCATCGTCGAACAACCGTTCGGACAGCGCCAGCGTCTTGCCGTGGATCGGGGTCGGTTCCGGCGCTGGCTGCATCAGCCCCTCTTTCAGGCGGCGGATCGACGCGATCTCGTCATCGGAAAATGTGAGTGTGTATTCGTCCTTGGCCAGATCTGGCGAGAGCGGCCAGTTGAATGCCGGGTGCGCACCGATCGAAGCCGGCAAGACTTCATCGCCAAGGTTGTCAATTCGCAGCGTGACTTCCAGTTCGGCACCGCTCACCACATAGGTGACTTCCAGGCGAAATGCGAATGGGTAGCGCGAGCGGGTATCCGGCTCATCGCCAAGAACCAACTGGCACACATTCGGCTCACGCCGAAGCCAGGAAAATCGAAGATCGCGCGCAAAACCGTGCTGCGTCATCGGGTAGGTCTTTCCCCGATGCCGGAGTTGGTCGTTCTTGAGGCGGCCGACGATCGGAAACAGCAGGGGTGAATGGCGCGGCCATGCCGGTCCTGCCTGCCATAGCAGCTCGAGGCCTTCGGCATTTCTGAGCGAGCATAGTTCGGCGCCGGCGCCCTTGATGGTGGCCGAGATTGCTTCGCTCTGCAGCGTATGGCTGTCCGGGTTCATGTGTCACCACGCCAAAATGCGGTTTGCAGCGGCAGTTGGTGCCTGATCATCGCGACGCCATCAACCCCTTCAAGCCGCGCGCGACGCAGGCCTGCGGCGCGCGCGGAACGGCCGTAGAGTCTTGTTATTGACGCGTTTTCTTCACCCAAACCGGTATCCACTTCGCTCGAAAGCGCTATGGAGCGCTTGCTTTCCCTTGCTGTTGTGCGTTTCATTCCAGTCAAACATCGGATGACCTCAGGAAACGCCCATGCCCGCAAGAATCATCGGAATGATCGGCACCCAGCAGGAAGGCATCGCCGTTCACCTCATCAAGGGACAGATATCGCGCCAGTGGGTGATCGATTTCACCCGCCTGCATGAGCAGTGGAACTATGATTCCGTCCTGGTTGGATATTACGCCTCGGCCGCCGAAGGCTTTGCGATTGCACTTTATGCCGCCGACCACACCGAGCGGATCAAGTTCCTGATCGCCCACCGGCCGGGCTCGGTGGCGCCGGCGCTCGCGGCGCGGCAGGTCGCGACCTTCGACCAGCTCACGCAAGGCCGGATGGCGCTGCATATCATCGCCGGCACCAGCGATGCGGACCAGGCCAGCGAAGGCGACTTCCTGCCCAAGAGCGACCGCTACCGCCGCGCCGGCGAGTATCTGGACGTGATGCGGAAGCTCTGGACCAGCGACAGCCCGATCGATCACAAGGGCGAGTTCTACCGCATCGAGGGCGGCTATACCGACATCAAGCCGTATCAGCAGCCCTACCCCTCCCTGTTCTTCGGTGGCTCATCCGAAGGCGCGCTGGAGATGGGCGCAAAGCATTGCGACGTATTCGCGGTCTTCGGCGAGCCACTGAAGGAGACGCGGGAGCGGGTCCAGGATTTCCGCCGGCGCGCTTCGGCCTTTGGGCGCTGCGTCGGCTTCAACATGTCGCTGCGGCCGATCATGGCGGAAACCGAGGGCGCGGCGTGGGACAAGGCGAACGCCCTGCTCGCGGATGTCGAGCGCAAGACCGGCGCCGCGCCGCAGCCGACCAACCATTCCGCCGAACGCCTGCTCGGCTACGCCGCCCGCGGCGACGTCCATGACGAGCGGCTGTGGATGGGGATCGCGCGCGCCACCGGCGCGCCGGGCAACACGTCATGCCTGGTCGGAACGCCCGAGCAGATCGCAGCGGCGGTGCTGGAGTATTACCGGCTCGGCATTCATTCTTTCCTGCTGCGCGGCTTTGAGAATCCGCACGACACGATGGCAATCGGCCGCGACTTGATTCCGCTCATCAAGCAGGGCGCGCTGGCGATCGACCAGCAGGCCGAAGCGGCCGAGTAAACTTCACCCGTCGAATTCGCAGGCGCCTCAAGGATTCCGGCGTAATGCATTGCAGCATAAGAAGAAAACGCATGAAAGAAATTGCATGAAGGCCGTGGTTGTCGAGAACTACGACAAGATCGACGGCATCTTGATCAAGGAGATCGATACGCCCGGCCTTTCCAAGGGCGAAGTCCGCGTCAAGGTCGGCGCGGCGGCGGTTGGCTTCGTCGACGGATTGAAGGTGCAAGGCCTCTACCAGACCAAGGATCCCCTGCCGTTCGTGCCGGGCACGGAGTTTGCCGGCATCGTCGATGCCGTGGGCGACGACGTCACCGCATTCAGGCCTGGCATGCCTGTCATCGGCATGACCCGTGCCGGAGCGCTGGCCGAATACATCTCGGTGCCGTCAGCCGCGCTCAAGCACCTGCCGCCGCAAGTTCCCTTCGAGGCCGGCGCATCGTTTCAGGCCAATTATCTGACCGGGCTTTACGCGCTGGATGCCCGTGCGTCGCTGCGCACGGGCGAGATCCTGCTGGTGCTGGGTGCTGCCGGCGGCGTCGGCATCGCCGCCGTTCAGATCGGCAAATTGATGGGCGCGCGAGTGATCGCTGCCGCCTCGACGGCGGAGAAGCGCGCCTTCGCGGTACGGTTCGGCGCCGATCAGACCATCGACTACACGAGGGCGGATTGGCGCGACACGCTCAAGGAATTGACCGGCGGGCATGGCCCGGACGTGATTTTCGACCCCGTCGGTGGCGAAGTCGCGCTGCAGGCATTCCGCTCGATTGCGTGGCGCGGGAGGCATCTAGTGGTCGGCTTTGCCTCGGGCACCATTCCGGCGCTGGCGTTCAACCTGCCGCTCTTGAAAGGCGGCGCCCTGCTCGGCGTCGACCTCGCCCAGATCCAGAAGCGCGAGCCGGAGACGCATACCCGCCTGATCGCGCAATTGTTCGACTGGCTAGCGTCCGGCAAATTGCAGCCCGTGGTCGGCAAGGTCGTGCCGTTCGAGAACTTCCGTGAGGCGTTCAAGACCATGCAGTCGCGATCGGCGCTCGGCAAGATGATCATCAAGTTCGGCTGACGTGACGGATCGATGCAGGATATGAACTGATGCCTCCTGAAAATAGCAGCAAATCGCGCCGCCTGATGCATACGCGGTCGATCGAATGCCAAGGCTTTTTGCGCGACGATGGGCTCTGGGAAGTCGAGGCGTGGCTGCGGGATACAAAGCCCTTCACCCAGCGCGCCGATCGTTTTCGCGACGAACTGAAGCCGGGCGATCCCGTGCACGATATCGGCCTGCGGCTCGCGATCGACGAGACCATGACCATCCGCGAGGCGGAAGCGATGATGCGCGCCACGCCCTACCCCACCTGCATCGAGGTCGAGCCGATCCTTGCGCGCCTGATCGGCGAGCGCATCGGCCCCGGCTGGCGCGACGCGATACGGCGCAAGATCGGCCGGCTCGAGACCTGCACGCACCTGATGGAATTGCTCGGTCCCGCCGTGACCACGCTGTACCAGACCATGTCGCACGGCGAGAAGCCGGATGGCCGCGATTCGCTGGAGAACCAGCAGCAACTCGGCGAACGGCCGTTCTTCATCGGCGGCTGCCATTCCTGGCGCACCGACGGACCGGTCGTGGCCGCGATGTTTCCGCAGTTTGCGACCAAGCCGCCCGCTCAGGAATAACTGCCGCCCACGCCTGCGACGCTTCCCCGGTCTAACCGCTCCGCAGGCGCGCTCCCGCCCCGGGTGAGGGAGCGGCCGCAGCCGCACCCATCGCGCATCCCTGTTGCCGAGGCACGCAACGCCGATCCCGCGGGCGCGACCACGCCCGCGCGCATCCTGACCCCGCGCCGACACAGCTGATCCGCAGACAGCACCCCTCAGAACAGATATCTGAAATATCACTTGTTGACATATTAACATCAATACTTAGGATACAGGAATGACGTCCAAAATCGGCCCACGCCCCGCCAGCGAGACAGACTGATGATCACTGCAGCTCAATTGCGGGCTGCCAGGGTGCTTCTCGGCATCGATCAGCGTCGGCTCGCGGAACTGTCGGGGCTTTCGGTGCCGACCATCCAGCGCATGGAAGCGAGTGAGACCATGGTCCGGGGCAATGTCAATTCGCTGGTGAAGCTGATCACCGCGCTCGAAGCCTCCGGCATTGAATTGATCGACGACGGGGCCAACAGCGATGGCGGGGGACGCGGCGTGCGGCTCAAGACCGGCTCCGGAGATCGCGAGCAAAGCAAGGTTTCGAGCGGAGCGAGGGCGCGCAGATAATGCCGGCCGTCGCCCTGCAAATGATCTGTATCGCCGGACTGCTCGGACTGGCCGTGCTGGCGATCGTTCTGAGCCGCTCGAAGGTCGCCACGGCCGTCATCTACGGCGCGACGCTGGCCGTATCGGCGATTGCACTGGCCGGCGCGTTGCGCAGCCTGCTCGGCGGCGCCGATGCCACCGCGCTCATCCTGCCGGTCGGATTGCCCTGGCTTGGCGCGCATTTCCGCCTCGACGCATTGGCCTCGTTCTTCCTCGTTGTCATCAACCTGGGCGGGGCTTCGGCAAGTCTGTACGGCCTCGGTTACGGCCATCACGATCCCGCGCCGCATCGCGTGCTGCCGTTTTTCCCGGCCTTTCTCGCCGGCATGAACCTTGTGGTGCTGGCGGACGACGCCTTCTCCTATCTGCTGTGCTGGGAATTCATGTCGCTGGCGTCGTGGGCGCTTGTCATGGCCCACCATCGCGAAAGGGGCAACGCTAAGGCCGGTTACGTCTATCTCGTGATGGCAAGCTTCGGCACGCTCGCGCTGCTGCTCGCCTTCGGCCTGCTGGCGGGACCGGCGGGAGATTACGGCTTTGCCGCCATTCGCGCCGCGCAGCACACGCCCTATGCCGCGACGCTGGTGCTGATCCTGATGCTGCTCGGCGCCGGCTCCAAGGCCGGCCTGGTGCCGCTGCATGTCTGGCTGCCGCTCGCCCATCCCGCGGCTCCGAGCCACGTGTCCGCGCTGATGAGTGGCGTCATGACCAAGGTCGCGATCTACGGCTTCATTCGCGTCATGTTCGATCTGCTGGGACAACCGAGCTGGCCGGCCAGCGTGATCGTGCTGTTCCTCGGCAGCATCACCGCCGTCATGGGCATTCTTTACGCCATGATGGAGAAGGACCTGAAGCGCCTGCTGGCCTACAGCACCATCGAGAACATCGGCATTATCTTCGTCAGCCTCGGCCTTGCCATGGCATTCCAGGCCAACGGGCTGAAGGCGGCAGCGGCGCTCGCCTTCACCGCCGCGTTGTTTCACGCCCTCAACCACTCCTTCTTCAAGAGCCTGCTGTTCTTCGGCGCCGGCGCCGTGTTGACCGCGACGGGCGAGCGCGACATGGACAAGCTCGGCGGCCTCATCCACCGCATGCCGTTCACGAGCTTCGTCGTCCTCGTCGGCTGCGTCGCGATATCGGCACTGCCGCCGTTCAACGGCTTCGTGTCGGAGTGGCTGATCTTCCAGGCCGTGCTGCAGAGCCCGGAACTGCCGCAATGGGCGCTGAAGATCATGGTGCCTGCGGTCGGCGCGATGCTCGCTCTGGCGGCGGCGCTGGCTGCAGCCTGTTTCGTCAAGACCTACGGCGTGACCTTTCTCGGCCGGCCGCGCGGTACGGCGGCCGAAACCGCGCTTGAAGTCGATCGTTTCTCGCTCGCGGCCATGTCGATCCTCGCCGTGCTCTGCCTGCTGTCCGGAATCCTGCCGGGGCTGGCGATCGACGCCCTTGCACCAGTCGCTACCGAGATTCTCGGCAGCCGCATGCCGGCGCAGGCAGGGCAACCCTGGCTTTCGATCGTGCCGATTGCGGAGAGCCGCAGCTCCTACAATGGATTGCTGGTGATGATATTCATCGCGGCAACGGCGT
>CAWFMW010000050.1:0-72454 GCA_963816815.1 uncultured Alphaproteobacteria bacterium | reverse complement strand
TCATCTCCCAGGTGGTCGAAGCCATGACCACCAACGAGACCTTCTTCTTCCGCGACAAGGTGCCGTTCGAACACTTCCGCGATACGATCATGCCGGAGATGTTGAAGGCGCGCGCCAACCGAAAGAGCATCAAGATCTGGTGCGCTGCCGGTTCGACCGGCCAGGAGCCGTATTCGTTTGCCATGTCGCTGAAGGAAATGGGCGGCGCTTGCCGGCTGGCGCGTCGAAATCGTCGCGACCGACCTGTCCACGGAAGTGCTCGAGAAATCGAAATCGGGGGTCTACAGCCAATTCGAGGTCCAGCGTGGCCTTCCGATTCAGTTGCTCGTCAAATATTTCAAGCAGAACGGCGAGCTTTGGCAGATCAACCCGGAGCTGCGCGCCATGGTTCAGCACCGGCAGCTGAACCTGCTGCACGATTTCTCCCAGCGTGGCGCTTTTGACATCATCTTCTGCCGCAACGTCCTGATCTATTTCGATCAGGACACCAAGATCAATATCTTTGGCCGTCTCGCCAAGGCAATGGAAGGCGATGGCTTCCTGGTGCTGGGTGCGGCGGAAATGGTCGTCGGCCTGACGGATGTGTTCAAGCGTGCAGTTCCCGGACAAGGCCAGCGGTCTCTATCGGCCGAGCGGCGTGCGTGCCGGGTCTCCGCTAGGGTCGATGCCAAAAATCGCCGCGATGGCGGGACGGTGAGCGATGACAGAGGACGGCAAAAGCGGGTTACGTTCAGCCGGGGCTATGACGTCTGCCTCATGGCGATCGACGGGACCTGGCGCAGGGACTGCCAGCTCAACGCGATCTCGGACACCGACGCCACGCTGACCGTTGAAGGTTCTATTCAAGGCCTCAATCTCAAGCAAGTTCTTCCTGCTGCTCGGCTCGTTTACCGGCCTCGCCTATCGCCGGTGCGAACTCGTTCGCGTCAACGGCACCGAAATGGACATCCGCTTCCTGAGAGGCAAGCACGCCAAGAAGAAGTCGGGCGGCTCGCCGAAAAAAGAAGAGGCAATGCACTGAGGTCGATCCGGCCGCGGGGCCGGACACCGGCGCGGCGGTACCACCTGACGCGTTTTCCGGCGAAGCATGCCCTCGCTCTTCATTCGGGAGAAATTCGGCGGTGGAGCAACATCGTGCGCTCCAGCGGGCCAGCGCCGCGTCGGCCTTACGCGCCGATGTATCGAAAGCGCAGGGCGATGCCAAGACCGGCGTCGCAGGCCTGCAGTGCGGTAGTAGCCTTGATGTAGCGGAGAGATGCGTCGTCGAGCACGATGATGTCGGTGGAACCTTCGGGGCCGCCGGGCGACGTTTCCGGCGAAGTTTCCCTTGCGATCGTCTGTTCGATCAGCTGCAGGCTGTTCTGGACGTGCTGACCAGGCCGACGAAGTTCGAAACCACCGCGCGATAGGCCGCAGTCTGGTCGTCGGCGGCTGTGCGGCGCCGTCGCCTACTGCATTCCGCATAACTGCGACTCCTGAGTTATTTTTTTGGGGGTGCGTTGCTACTTGTGCGTTAGCTGTGGTCCCGTAAAATACCGTCCGGTATGGCGTTCGATACCATTATCGCCGATGTGCGTCACATTCAACCACGCATGGACGATGGAACATGACTGAGAAAGCCCCCTCCCATGGGAGATCTTTGTAGCCGTCGATGACGACCCTGCCGTTCGCGACACGCTTTCGATGGTCCTGTCGGCAGGCGGCTATCAGGTTATCTGTTTCGCCCGCCCACGGCGCCGCATTGTTGGCGATTGCGCGAACGCGACGCCAGCCTGCATCCTGCTGCGATACGGTGCATATCCCCGGTAAGTCCGGCCCTCGATATTCTGAGAGAGCTTCATGGCGAGGACGATCCCTGCGCGGTGATCTCGTGACGTCACCCTCGGGCAAGGGCGATATCGCCATGGCGGTCAGCGCCATCAAGAATGGCGCGCTGGATTTCATCGAAAAGCCGTTTCGCGGCAGTGAAGATCGTGGCGAGGCTGGATGAGGCGATCGAGGCGTACGCGCGCCGGCAGGCGCAAAATGCGCCATCGCGCATTGCGGCCCTGCATCTTCCGGACGCGAGCCACTCACGCGGCGCGAACGCGAGGTGCTGGAGCAGTTCACCGCCGGCGCATCCAACAAGGAAGCGGGGCGGCATCTCGGGATCAGCCCCGCGCACGATCGAGGATCACCGCGCCAATATCATGAAGAAGCTCGGCGCGGCGGAATGCGGCTCGACCTGGTCCGGATCGTGATGACCACGCAGCGTCAGGCCTGACGACGAGCCTGATTGATTGCAGGTCCGATTGTGTGGGTCTGACTGATCGGTCTGATCGCAGGTAGCCGGGTGCGGGCGCCGCGGCGGCGATCAATCGGCGAGCGCTTTGCGGATCATGATCGCCATATCCGATTTCCGATAGGGCTTGGCGAGCAGCAATACGCCTTCGTCGAGCCGGCCGTGATGAATGATGGCATTCTCGGTATAGCCCGAAGTGAACAGCACCCTTAGGCCGGGCCTGACCTTCACCATTTCGTCGGCAAGCTGGCGGCCGTTCATGCCGGGCATGATCACGTCGGTGAACAGCAGGTCGAACCGATGACTGGTGTGGGCGAGCACCATTGCGTCGGTCGCGTTTGCCGCATCCAGCGTGACGTAACCGAGCGAGTGCAATTGTGTCAGCACATAGTTGCGCACCAGCGTGTCGTCTTCGACGACCAGGATTGTTTCGTGGCCGCCTTCGACGGTCGCCGGCGGTGCCGGCTCGGCCGCCGGCAGGGCGCCCGTGGCCGGCGGCAGATACATCTTGATCGTCGTGCCGTGGCCTTCCTCGCTGTAGATCATGATGTGCCCGGCCGATTGCTTGACGAAGCCGTACACCATGCTCAGCCCGAGGCCGGTGCCCTTGCCGGGGCCCTTTGAGGTGAAGAACGGATCGAATACCTTGTCGCGCATCGCGGCCGGGATGCCGGTTCCGGTATCGCTCACCGCGATCATGGCATAGCGGCCGGGCCGGACGTCGGGTTGTATTCTCGCATATTGGTCATCCAGGATGACGAACCCGGTCTCGATGATCAGCTTGCCTCCATCAGGCATGGCGTCGCGGGCGTTGAGAGCCAGATTGAGGATCGCGGTGGCGAGTTGATTGGGATCGACGATCGCCGGACAGGTCTCGTCTTCGAACACGGATTCGATCTCGACATGCTCGCCGAGCGTACGCTGCAGCAGTTTCGCCGTGTCGATGATCAGCGTGTTGACGTCCGTCACCTTTGGTTCGAGCGGCTGCTTGCGCGCGAAAGCGAGCAGATGCTGGGTGAGGTCGGCGCCGCGCGACGCGGCCTCGTCGATCATTCGCGTGATGGCGGCAAGCTGCGGTTCGTCCTTGACCGCGTCGGCGAGGATTTCGATCGTTCCCGTGATCACGGTCAGGATATTGTTGAAATCGTGTGCGATGCCGCCGGTGAGTTGGCCGACCGCCTCCATCTTCTCGGCCTGCCGGATCCTGTCCTCGGCCGCGATCTTGTCGGTGAGGTCGCGGACGAATGCGTTGAACACGAAGCCCCTGCGCGTCTTCAGCGCGGCGATGCTCAGTTCCAGCGGTGATTTCCTTGCCGTCCTGCCGCCTGACCTGGAGTTCGCGGCGGGGCTGACGGACGACCTCATCGCCGGAAAGCAGGAAGGCTTGCAGCGCTTTCTTGAGGGGGCCTTGCCCGTCCGGCCGGCCCATCAGATCGAATACATTGTTGCCGAGCGCTTCATCACTCGACCAACCGAAGATATTTTCGGCCTGCTTGTTCCAGGCCCGGATGAAGCCCTGCTCGTCGACCTGGACGAAGGCGTCGAGCGCGGTGTCGATGATGCCGCGTGCGAGCTGCTCGCTTTCGCGCAGCGTCTCCTGCGCCAGCCGGCTCTCGGTCATGTCGCGGCCGACGAAGAAGAAGCGCCTGGCCGGCTCGGACGAAGTCCCCAGCCATGACAGCCACACCTCCCGCCCGTTCTTGTGAATGCAGCGCGTATCGGAAATCTTCGGGCGCTGCCCGCGCCGCGCCGCGCGCATTTCCTTGCGGGATTTCTCCAGATGGTCGGGATGAATGAAGTCCTCGCCGCTGCGGCCGATCATTTCCTCTGGCCGATAGCCCAGTACAGTTTCGCAGCTCGGGCTGATCTGAACCAGAAATCCTCTGCCATTCATCACCATGATCAGATCCTGCGAGGTCTCGAAGATACGTCGAAGCTCCTCGGTCTGCTGCCGCAGCGCCTGCCTGGTCTTGTTGGTTTCGGTGATGTCGCGCACCACCTTCGAGATGCCGATGGTCGTACCCGAGGAGGACTTGATCGGGGAGATGCTGAGCGAGACCTCGATCCGGCTGCCATCCTTCCGCAGGCGCACCGTTTCGTTTTGTTCAAAGCTTTCGCCCCAGCCGATCCGGCGCAACGCGTCCTGGATCTCCGGCAGCCGGTCGTCGGGCATGAGCAGCGTGATGTTCTCGCCCACGGCTTCCGCCGCGCTGTATCCGAACAGCCGCTCCGCCGCCGAGTTCCAGCCGGTGATGGTGCCGTCGAGCGACATCGTGATGATGGCGTCGCCGGAGGATTCGACCGCCGCGCTAAACAGCCGTTCCCGCTCGGCATGATGGTCGCGCGCCGCCTCAGTGCGGCGATGCTCCTGCAACCTCTTCGCTGAAGCGCAACCGTCTTCGCATTCACCTCCTCGATCGCCTGCGCAAATGCGCGCGCCAGCACGCCGGTCTCGCCGCGAGCATCGACCGGAATGGCGACCTTCCCCTTGCTGACCACCCCCTGAACGGCTTCGGTCAGCCGGACGATCGGCCGGGTCAGCGACCGCGCGATCAACAGCGCCAGCACCGCCGCCGACAACACCGCGATCGCTCCGACCAGAAGCGAGGTGTTTCTGATGCTCGCAGCCGGCGCCATGATCACGGCGTAAGGGGTTGTTTCGATGACGCCGACCCATTCGGCCCCGGCCAGTAGGGCAGGGGCGAAAGCTAACCCGCCCGGCCCGGCGGCCTGGTCCAGAACGATGTCTGCGCTGCCTTGCTTTGCCCCAACCTGCGCCGCCAGATGCGGGAAGTCGGCCTTCCAATCATTGGGCTTGCCGAGCAGCGCGCCGAATTCGCGCGAACGATCCGGATGAATGAGATAGTCGCCGGACTGGTTGACGAGATAGATACTCTCGCCCGGCCACACCGATGAACGGACGCGGTCGAACGCGCGCCGCATATCGACATTGACCATGAAAATGCCGAACGGCTTTCCGTCGCTTGCGAAGATCGGCGTCGCGACGCGGACCGTCGGCCGGTGCGGTTCCTCGATGTGTCCGTTGAAGTGACCGAGGTCGAGCGGCGAGACGTAGATTTGTGTGGGACCGAGCCGGATCGCTTCCTGGAAGTAGTCGCGATCGCTTCGCTTCCGCAAGCCCTCTTCCGGGACGATCCGAACCGCGCCGTTCGGGCCATTGCGGTCGGCGCGGACCAACTCGCGGCCCCCGTCTTCGACGCCGATGATCCTGAACATGGCATAGCTGGGTTTGGCTTCGAGCTCGGCCGCAAGTCGGGACGCGATCCGGTCGCGCCAGGTCTTTTCGGAGACGCTGTCGATCGGATCGGTGCCGCCCGCCTGACGGGCGCGGATCAGTCCTTGCAGCGCCACCGCCGAACGAAACCCCGCAATGTCGCCGGTCGCACTGGACGCATAGTATTCGAGGTCGGTCGCGATCTGCCGCGAATGCGTCTCGATGCGGTCGCGGGCTCGCTGCAGCAGCGCCTGTTCCAGGTTGCGATAGCTCAGCCATCCGACCGCGGAAACCGCGATCGCGACCAGTGCAATCATCGCGATGGCAAGCCTGGTTGTGAGCGTCATGTCGGTGCTCGCTCGCCCTCCCGCGCCGGCCTGGGAAGCCGCCGGACGAATCGGATGCTATGGCGCATTACCGGGAGGAAGCAACACCGCTGGCCGGTCGCGGAGAGCCGCGCCCGGCGGCTTCCAGGCAGCCCGCGACGGCTGCCAGCAGATCCGCCGGCCGGAACGGCTTCTGCAGGCTGGAGATCGCCCCCAGCTTGGTCGCCATTGTCAGGAAGTCCGGGCCGGTGTCCCCCTCCGGAGAGATCGGACGGCCGGAGATGACGATGATCGGAACCTGCGGCCGGTGCTGGCGAACCAGTCGCATGGTTTCAAATCCATCCATTCCCGGCATGAAGATGTCCAGGAACAACAGATCGAAATCTTCTGTCCGGCACGCTGCCAGACCCTTTCGCCCGTCGCCGGCAGTGACCACGCTATGGCCGGCGCGCTCGAGCAACAGGCGGACGGTCAGCTGGACCGCAGCATCGTCATCCACGACCAGTATTCTCGCCAAAGTAAAATGTTCTCCGGGCTCTGCAGGAATCAAATCAACGGCAGGTTGCGAGTTATGCCGAATTGTCCTGTTGCCGCAACTACTTCCTCGGCAGGAATGTGGCGGCCGCGGCGTCAAGAAGCGGATAAAAACGCGGCTATCCGCATGTTGCCGGGCAGACGGATACGAAGCGCTGCGCGTGTGCGTGATTCGCTCGCGCCAGGTGGCGCATGCGGCGAGGCCGCGGGGCTCAATTACTGAGATATTCCGGATGGCGCGATCGAATCCGGGCGAGTTCGCTGAGCGTGCCCGACAGATGGGTGCGCAGGTGCTTCTGCGCCTCGTCGGGCTCCCCGGCATCGATCGCCTTCGCGATCAGTCTGTGATGCCGCACGATATCCTGCGCTTTGCCGGGCGAGGGCAGATGCATCCGGCGCAGCCGGTCGATATGCCCGCTGCGGCTGCGCACCAGCGCCCAGATGTCCTGCTTGTCGGCGGCCGTATAGAGCTGGCTGTGGAATTCGTTGTCGGCGGCCATGAATTTTTCGAAGTCGCCGTCCTTGGCATATTGCTGCTGGCGGGCAATCGTCGCGTGAAGTTCGGCGGCGAGCGCTTTGTCGTGCCGGATTGCCAGCGCCCGCACGATCTCGAGCTCGACCGCCTGCCGGAGGAAATGCGCCTGCTGCGCCAGCCGCACGTCGACCCGGCTGACCACGGTTGCATATTGCGGGAAGACGTCGACGAGTCCTTCTTCCTCAAGTCGCATCAGCGCATCGCGGATCGGCGTCGAGCTGACGCCGAACTGGCCGGCGAGCGCGGCGCGCGACAACGGCGATCCCGGCGGCAGTTCCAGCGAAATGATCATGCCGCGCAGGCGCTCGAACACCTGCGGCGCGGCCTGACGATCGCGATCGAGCCGGTCGGCGGAACGCGGGGCCGCGCGGCGGGAGGCAGTGTGTGGGAGAGCCATCGGGCGACCGGCCGTTTCAGAAGGGACTTGCTTCAGATGCACTAATACATTAGTGCATCTCGTCAGAAGCGTCAACGAGACGCCGGGAGGAGATGCACGATGAAAAACAGGATGTGGAGCGCCTGCGCGGGCGCCGTCGCGATGCTGATGTCGCTGCAGGGCGCGCCGGCTTCGGCCCAGCAGAAGGCGGAGGTCACGCTGTCACGGCAGCCGGGCATTTTCTACATGCCCTCGCACATCATGGAAAAGAACAAGCTGATCGAGAAGCACGCGGCTTCCCTCGGCGTTCCCGGCGTCGCCACCAAATGGATCAACTTGAGCGGCGGCGGCGCGCAGACCGATGCCTTGCTGGCCGGCAGCGTCGACATCCTCAATACCGGAACCGGCAATCTGCTGCTGCTGTGGGATCGCACCCGCGGCGGCGTCAAGGGCATCGTCGCCACCTCGGCGCAGCCGATGACGCTGATCAGCCGCGACGCCAATATCAAATCGATCAAGGATTTCGGCCCGAACGACAAGATCGCGGTGCCGACGGTGAAAGTTTCGACCCAGGCGATCGTGCTGCAGATCGCGGCGAGCGAGGCCTTCGGCGCCGATCAGTGGTCGAAGCTCGACGTCAACACCGTGCAGCTCGGCCATCCCGACGCCTATGTGGCGTTGACCAACAGCCAGCACGAGGTGCGCAATCATTTCGCGATCCCTCCGTTCACGTTCCTCGAGCTGAAGAACGTTCCCGGTGCGCATGTGGTGCTGTCGTCGCCCGACGTGATGGGCGGTCCGCTCAGCCAGGCGCAGTTCTTCACCACCACCAAATTCGCCGACGCCAATCCGAAGATCGTGCAGGCGGTGCGCGACGCCACCAAGGAGGCGCATGACCTGATCCGCAGCGACACCAAGGCCGCGGTCGAAATCTACAAGGAAGTCACCGGCGACAAGACCAGCGTCGAGGATCTGCTGGCGTGGCTCAAGGAACCCGGCATGATGGAGTGGAACCTGCAGCCGCAAGGCACCATGAAGTTCGCCGCCCATCTGTTCAAGACCGGTACGCTAAAGACCATGCCAAAAGCCTTCACCGATTACTACCTGCCGGTCGCGCACGATCTGAAGGGTAATTGATCGACATGACCGCGCTTCTCGATGTCAGTGACGTAACGCTGCGCTACAAGACTTCGAGCGCGGTGGTGACCGCGACCGAGCGGGTCAGCTTCTCGGTCGATCGTTCCGATCGCTTCGTGCTGCTCGGCCCTTCCGGTTGCGGCAAGTCGACGCTGTTGAAGGCGGTCGGCGGCTACATGAAGCCGAGCGAAGGCAAGATGCGCATCAGCGGCCGCGAAATATCCGAGCCCGGCGCCGACCGGATGATGATCTTCCAGGAGTTCGACCAGTTGCTGCCGTGGAAAACGGTGCTGGAAAACGTGATGTTTCCGCTGCTGATGACGCGCCGCCTGCCGCGCAAGGACGCCGAGGCGCGGGCGCGCGCCTATATCGAGAAGGTCAGCCTCACCCGCGTTCTCGACTCCTATCCCCACACGCTGTCCGGCGGCATGAAGCAGCGCGTGGCGATCGCGCGCGGCATGGCGATGGAGCCGGATATTCTGCTGATGGACGAACCGTTCGCTGCACTGGACGCGCTGACGCGGCGCACCTGCCAGGA
Organism: uncultured Alphaproteobacteria bacterium; assembly: GCA_963816815.1. Taxonomy (GTDB): domain Bacteria; phylum Pseudomonadota; class Alphaproteobacteria; order Rhizobiales; family Xanthobacteraceae; genus Bradyrhizobium. The sequence continues at coordinate 63,492 of CAWFMW010000050.1, read as the reverse complement.
CGAGCTGCTGCAGCTCTGGGCTGAGACAAAGTTCACCGTCCTGTTCGTCACCCATTCGATCGCCGAAGCGATCAAGATCGGCAACCGCATCCTGCTGCTGTCGCCGCATCCCGGCCGGGTCAAGGCTGAGGTCGTCGATGTCGACAAGGTTTCCGGCGAAGACGGCAGCGCCGCGCGGCTGGAGAAGCAGATCCACGATTTGCTATTCGCCGACGCCGTGACGGCACATTAGGGGAGCGCATCATGGGTGAAGCAAGAATCCTGCTGCGCGATGCCGCTGACCTGAACGCTTCCGTGCCGGCCGAAGTCGAGCGCAAGCTCACCGTGCCGGAGCTGTTGTGGAACGACGGCTTCGTCCGCAAATCCGTGATCATCATCTTTCTTGCGGCGGCCTGGGAGATCTACGGCACCATCCTCGATAACCCACTGCTGTTTCCGACCTTTCACGACACCATTCTGACCATGTTCGACAAGGTGCGCGACGGCACCATTCCCCTGCGCGCCTGGGCGTCGTTGAAGGTGCTGTTCATGGGTTATGCCGCCGGCATCATCCTCGCGGCCATCTTCACCATTCTCGCGATCTCGACCCGGATCGGCACGGATTTTCTCGAAACCATCACTGCGATGTTCAATCCGCTCCCGGCGATTGCGCTGCTGCCGCTGGCGCTGATCTGGTTCGGGCTCGGCAACGGCAGCCTGGTTTTCGTGCTGATCCATTCGGTGCTGTGGCCGGTCGCGCTCAACACCCATTCCGGCTTCAAGAGCGTGTCCAACACGCTGCGCATGGTCGGCCGCAATTACGGCCTGCGCGGCCTGCCTTACGTCGCGCGTATTCTGATTCCGGCGGCGTTCGGCTCGATCCTGACCGGCCTGAAGATCGGCTGGGCGTTTGCCTGGCGCACGCTGATCGCCGCCGAACTCGTGTTCGGCGTGTCGTCGGGGCAGGGCGGTCTCGGCTGGTTCATCTTCGAAAACCGCAATCTGCTGGACATTCCGGCCGTGTTCGCCGGATTGTTGACCGTCATCGTCATCGGCCTGATCGTCGAAAACCTGATCTTCCGCACCATCGAGCGCAACACCGTCCAGAAATGGGGCACGCAGTCATGAGCACCAAGAAGAACCCCGACGATCTCCGCAGCGCGCGCTGGTTCGCGCCCGACGATCTACGCGCCTTCGGCCATCGCTCGCGCGCGATGCAGATGGGCTACGCGCCGGAAGAGTGGAAAGGCCGGCCGGTCATTGCGATCCTCAACACCTGGTCGGATGCGCAACCCTGCCACATGCATTTCAAGAGCCGCGTCGATGACGTCAAGCGCGGCATCCTGATGGCCGGCGGTTTTCCGATGGAGCTGCCGGCGCTGTCGCTGTCGGAATCGTTCCTGAAGCCGACCACCATGCTCTATCGCAACATGCTGGCGATGGACGCCGAGGAATTGCTGCGCGGCCATCCCGTCGACGGCGTGGTGCTGATGGGCGGCTGCGACAAGACCACGCCGGGCCTGTTGTTGGGCGCCACCAGCATGAACCTGCCGACGATCTATCTGCCGGCCGGGCCGATGCTGCGCGGCAACTGGAAGGGCAAGACGCTGGGCTCGGGCTCGGATGCCTGGAAATACTGGGACGAGCGGCGCGCCGGAAAGATCTCCGACAAGGACTGGGTCGATGTCGAGGCCGGCATCGCCCGCAGCTACGGCACCTGCATGACCATGGGCACCGCGTCGACCATGACGGCGATCGCGGAATCGATCGGCATGACGCTGCCGGGCGCGTCCTCGATTCCCGCCGCCGATGCCGGCCACATCCGCATGGCCTCCGAATGCGGCCGCCGCATCGTCGAGATGGTGTGGGAGGATTTGACGCCGAGCAAGATCCAGACCCGCAAGGCGTTCGAGAACGCGATCACGGTCGCGATGGCGATGGGCTGCTCGACCAACGCGATCATCCACCTGATCGCGCAGGCCCGCCGCGCCGGCCAGGATATCGGGCTCGACGATTTCGAAATCGCCAGCCGCAAGGTGCCTGTGATCGCCAATGTGCGGCCGAGCGGCGACAAATACCTGATGGAAGATTTCTTCTATGCCGGCGGCCTGCCGGGCCTGATGAGCCGCATCAAAGAGCATCTGCATCTCGACGTCATGACGGTGACGGGTGAGAGCCTCGGCGACAACATCGCGCGCGCCGAAGTCTACAATGACGACGTCATCCGCACCGTGAAGGATCCGATCTACGCCGAGGGCGCGCTCGCCGTGCTCAAGGGCAATCTCGCGCCCGACGGCTGCGTGATCAAGCCGAGCGCCTGCGAGCCGCGCTTCCTCAAGCATACCGGCCCGGCGCTGGTGTTCGACGATTACCCGTCGATGAAAAAGGCGATCGACGATCCGAATCTCGATGTCACCGCCGATCACGTGCTGATCCTGCGCAACGCCGGGCCGCAGGGCGGGCCGGGCATGCCGGAATGGGGCATGCTGCCGATCCCGACCAAACTGGTGAAGCAGGGCGTCCGCGACATGGTGCGGCTGTCGGATGCGCGCATGAGCGGCACCAGCTACGGCGCCTGCATCCTGCATGTCTCGCCGGAATCCTACATCGGCGGGCCGCTGGCGCTGGTGCGCAACGGCGACAAGATCACGCTCGATGTCAATGCCCGCACCATCAACCTCGATGTATCGGAGGCCGAGCTGGCAAAGCGCCGCGCCGCATGGAAGGCGCCGGAGCCGCGCTACGAGCGCGGCTACGGCTGGATGTTCACCAGGCACATCAAGCAGGCCAATGAAGGCTGCGATTTCGATTTTCTCGAGACTGGATTTGGGGCGCCGGTGGAGGAACCGTCGATCTACTAGTCACCGTCGTTCCGGGGCGATGCGAAGCATCGAACTATGGTGCGCAATTGCGCACCTGAGAACCTCGAGATTCCGGGTCTGGTCCTTCGGACCATCCCGGAATGACGGAACAACTGGGATGAATGAAAATGACAAAACTGAGCGACACCACCCGCAACAAACTAAAAACCGTCTCCACCGCCACCGTCGCCACCGCGCTGTTCAAGCGCGGTTTTCGCATTCAGATGATCCAGGACGTCCATCCGCTTGGCCCCAATCAGCCGGTGCTGGTTGGCGAGGCCTTTACGCTGCGCTACATGCCGGCGCGCGAGGACCTCAACAAGATCGACGTGTTTCGTGATCGCGCCCATCCGCAGCGCAAGGCGATCGAGGACTGCCCAGTCGGCGCGGTGTTGGTCATGGACAGCCGCAAGGACGCGCGCGCCGCGTCCGCCGGCGCCATCCTGATCACGCGGCTGATGCAGCGCGGCTGTGCCGGCGTGATCACCGATGGCGGCTTTCGCGACTCTGCCGAGATCGCAGCTCTCGGCTTCCCGGCCTATCACCACCGCCCGAGCGCGCCGACCAATCTGACGCTGCATCAGGCCATCGAGATCAACGTCCCGATCGGCTGCGGCGACGCGCCGGTGTTTCCTGGGGATGTTATTCTCGGCGACAGCGACGGCGTCATCGTGATCCCCGCGCACCTTGCCGACGAAATTGCCGACGAAGCGGTCGAGATGACGGCGTTCGAGGATTTCGTTACCGAGCAGGTCCGCGGCGGCCGCGGCATTTTGGGGCTGTATCCCGCGACAGACCCGCAGACGTCGGTTGATTTCGCCGAATGGCGGAAGAAGAACGGGCGGTGAGTTGTCTAAACGTGCTCGCTCTTAACCTCGCCCCGCTTGCGGGGAGAGGTCGGATCGCCCTTGCGATCCGGGTGAGGGGGTACAGGCCTATCAATTGACCGCAGTGCTCGCGGATAGATGCCCCTCACCCCGACCCTCTCCCCGCAAGAGCGGGGCGAGGGACTTCGCTATACCTCCGCCGTCTCTGCCAATCCCACCGCCCACAGCGCGAACGCATAGACGATCGCCACCTCATCCAGCCGGTTGAATCGCCCCGACGCGCCGCCGTGGCCGGCGCCCATGTTGGTGCGCAGCAGCACCGGGCCGCCGCCACTCATGGTCGCGCGCAGCCGGGCGATCCATTTCGCCGGCTCCCAATAGGTGACGCGCGGATCGGTCAATCCGCCCATCGCCAGGATCGCCGGATAGTCCTTGGCCGCAAGGTTGTCGTAGGGCGAGTACGACAAAATGGTGCGAAAATCCTTTTCGCTCTCGATCGGGTTGCCCCATTCCGGCCATTCCGGCGGCGTCAGCGGCAGCGTGTCGTCGAGCATCGTATTCAGCACGTCGACGAACGGCACTTCCGCGACGATGCCCGCGAACAATTCGCCCGACCGGTTTGCCACCGCGCCCATCAGCATGCCGCCGGCGCTGCCACCATGGCCGACGATGCGTTTTTCATTCGTGTATTTGGCTTCGATCAGCGCGCGGCCCGCAGCGGCAAAATCATCGAACGTGTTCGTCTTCTTCTCGCGCTTGCCGTCGAGATACCAGCCCCAGCCCTTGTCGGCGCCCCCTCTGATATGCGCGATCGCATACACGAAACCACGGTCGACCAGCGACAGTCGGTTGGCGGCAAAGGACGCCGGCATCGCCATGCCGTAAGAGCCGTAGCCGTAGAGTAGCAGCGGCGCCTTGCCGTCGCGCACCAGGTCCTTCCGATGCAGGATCGAGACCGGCACCTGCGCGCCGTCATGCGCGGTCGCCATGATCCGCGTGGTGACGTAGTCGGCAGGATTATGGCCAGACGGAATCTCCTGGCGTTTACGCAATATGCGCGCACGCGTCGCCATGTCGTAATCATAGACTTCGGCCGGCGTCGTCATCGACGAATAGGAGAACCGCAAATTGGTGGTCGCGAACTCGTAGCCGCCCATGGTGTCGAGCGAATAGGCGGCTTCGTCGAACGCGATGGCGTGTTCTTCGCCGCTCTTCAGGTCCCGGATGATAATCGCGGGCAGCGCGTTGGCGCGCTCCAGCCGGACCATGTGGCCGGCATAGAGTTCGACATCGAGCACATAGACGCCCTCGCGATATGGAATCAGGTCGCGCCAGTTGGCGCGCTCGGGCGCGGCGAGCGGCGCGGCAACGACCTTGAAGTCGATGGCGCCATCCACATTAGTGAGAATGAACAACTCATCGTCGCGGTCGGCGAGCGAATACTGCACACCTTCCTCGCGCGCGGCGACGAGGCGCGGCGGCGTTTCGGGATGCTCGAGGTCGATCAGCCGTTGCTCCGATGTCTCGTGGTCGCCGCCGGCGATCACGCAGAAACGGCCGGACGAACTCTCATGCAGATGGGTGAACCAGCCGGAATCCTGCTCTTCATAGACAAGCGTGTCGTCCGCCTGTTTCGTTCCAAGTCGATGCCGCCACACCTGCATCGGACGGTGGTTGTCGTCGAGCTTGACGTAGAAGAAGCTGTTGCAATCTTTGCTCCAGACGATCCCGCCATCGGTTTCCTCGACGAGGTCGTCAAGATCTGCGGAGGTCTCCCAGTCGCGCACTCGGATCGAGAAATACTCAGAGCCCTTGGTATCTGCGGTCCATGCCTGCAGTTTGTGGTCCGGCGAATGCCGTGCGCCGCCGAACTTGAAGTATTCATGGTCCTTGGCCAGCGCGTCGCCGTCGAGCACGATTTTTACATCGCCGCCATCGCGCGGCGTGCGCCCGAACAGTTCATGCTGCCCGCCTTCGCGGAACTTTCGCAAATAGGCGAACGGCCCGTCCGGCGCCGGCACGCTGGAATCGTCTTCCTTGATCCGCCCGCGCATTTCCGCGACCAGTTTTTTCTGCAGGGCAGCGGTATGGCCGAGCAGGCTCTCGGTGTAGTCGTTTTCGGCTTCCAGATATTTCCGGATGTCCGGATCGAGGATCGAAGGATCGCGCAGCACCTCCTGCCAGCGGGGATCTTTCAGCCAAGCGTAGTCGTCGGTGACGGGAATACCGTGCGTGGTGAAGGAATGCGGACGGCGGGAGGCGATAGGGGCTGGCTGTTGTGTCACGCGGTCCTCGTATGGTCTGGCGATCGGCCTTATATCGGGTAGAATGCGCACTATTACCAGATGCACAACGCCGTAGGGTGGGCAGAGGAGCGCAGCGACGTGCCCACCATCTATCACCGGGCGAGCTGAGCGATGGTGGGCACGCTTCGCTTTACCCACCCTACGGCGCCTGAATATGCCTAGCTGTTCCTTAACCGCGCCGCGGCGCCGCCGCCGAATACCGGGATCCGGTTCACTGCCAGCACCACCGCAAACGTGATCACCAGCATGGCGATACCGAGCACCGAGATCGCCGCAAGGTCGCCGCTTTCGTTGAGGTCGTAGATCAGCACCGACAGCACCTTGGTCTGCGAGGTGAACAGCACGATCGCCGCGGATAACTCGCGCATCACGCCGATGAAGATGAAGCACCAGGTTGCGATCACGCCGGTGCGCAGCAAGGGCGTGGTGATCTGCCACAGCGATTGCAGGCGCGTCGCGCCAAGGATGCGGCTGGCGTCTTCCAGCTCGGGATGAATGGTCGCAAACGCCGCCTGCAATTGCTGGTAGGCCGACGGCAGATTGATGGTGAGGAACGCCAGCAGCAGGATCCACAGCGTACCGTAGAGCACGAAGGGTGGCCGCGTGTAACTCAGGAACAGCCCGACGCCGAGCACGATGCCGGGCACCGCGACCGGCGCGGTCGCGAGAAAGCCGAGAATGCGGTGGCTCGCGATCACGCGGCGCGTCGTCACATAGGCGACGACCAGCGCGAGGATCGTGCCGATGGTGGCCGTCGATGCGCCAAGGATCACCGTGTTTTTCAAGGCGAGCTGGGTCGACGACAATTCGGTGAACACGAACACGATGTTGTGCAGGGTAGCGGTCGACGGCGTCACCAGCGTGGTGGCGTTCGGCGAGAACGCGGCGTTGAGCAGCGCGAAATAGGGCAGGAACACCGGATTGAGCAGCACGATGAGGCAGAACGCCAGCGCCGCCCAGCGCCATCCCTTCATCTCGACCTGGCGCGGCGCGCCGTATTTGCCGCCGACCACCGAAAAGCCGCGGCGGCCGAGCAGAAATTTCTGGCCCTGCAGCAACAGGATCGTCAGCAGCAGCAGCGGCACGGCGGCGGCTGCGGCCAATTCCAGTTTCGGCGGATACTGGAACAGGCTCCAGATTTTGGTCGTCATGGTGTGGAAGCCGGCCGGCAGCGCCAGGATCGCCGGCGATCCGAACAGCGTCATCGCCTGCAGGAACGCGATCAAGGCGCCCGCGACCAGTGCTGGCAGCGCCAGGGGAATCGTGACGCGCCGCGCCGTGGTCCAGGCCTTGCCGCCGAGAATGGCGGAGGCGTCTTCCAGTTCGCCCGGCATATTGTCGAGTGCGTTGGCCACCAGCACGAAGACGAATGGAAAGGTATAGCAGGAGATCACGAAGATCAGCCCGGTCAGCGAATAGATGTCGAACAGCGGATCTTCGGCGCCGGTGAGATAGCGATAGAGCTGGTTCAAGAGGCCGCTGTTCGGCGCCGCCAGCAATTCCCAGGCGACCGCGCCGAGAAACGGCGGCGTGACAAAGGACGCCGTCACCAGCGCGCGGACGGTCTGCCGCCCGGGCATGTCGGTGCGCGACACCAGCCAGCCGATCGGCGCGGCGACAAGGCAGCAGATCACCGCGGAGGTGGTGGCGATGATCGCGGTCGTCAGCAGCGGATCGAGGAACGCCGGGTCGGTGAATAGCGTGACGAAATTCTGCGGCGTCGGGCTTCGCGCCTTGTCCGTGAACGCGAACACCGCCAGCCACGACATCGGCAGCACGATCAGTACGATCATGAACGCGGCGAACAGCCACAGCACCGGCTTGGTCCAGTCGATGCGGGATTTTCGGGCTTCGGTGGCCGTGATGGTGACGGTGGTCATACGAAAGCTTTCTCTGTCATTCCGGGGCGATGCGAAGCATCGAACCCGGAATCTCGAGATTCCGGGTCTGGTCCTTCGGACCATCCCGGAATGACGGCGGTGGGTGTGGTGGACCGCATCCTCAAACCCTGAACAGCCGCGCATAGCGCGTCTTGATCTCTTCAGCCATCTTCTCCACGCCCTCCGCATCCTCTTTCATCAGCTTGATGTCCGAAATCTTCCGCCGCCCCGGCTTCGACTGCACCTGCGCATGAACCGAATACTGTGCGGTGAAGTCGCAAAAGAATTGCTGCGTCTCACGCGTATGAAACCATGCCTGGAACAGCCGTGCGGCATTCGGGTGCGGCGCTGACGCAAAGATGGCTGTCGGCCCAGAGATCGTCGGCGCGCCTTCGGCCGGATAGATCGGCTCGACCGGCTGGCCGGCTTCCTTGAGCAGCACGACGCCGTATTCATTGCCGTCGGCCATCACGGCGCGTTCGCCCAGCGAAAGCTTTTTCGGCGGATCGGTCGAGGACTGCACCTGCATGACCCGCTGCTTCGAAAGTTTTTCCATGTACGCCCAGCCGAGGTCGCGCACCATCTGGAAGGTCGCCGTCATGATGGTGCCGCTATAGGCCGGGTGGCCCTTGACCATCTTGCCTGACCATTTGGGATCGAGCAGGTCGGCAAAGCTCTTCGGCGCATCTTCGGGCTTTACCAGATTGGTATTGTAGGCAATCGACGACAGATAGATCCGCGACGTAGCGGACATGCCGTCGAGGTCGCGATACTCCGGGAGAAAATGCCGGACCATGTCTTCCGATACGAATGGCGCCAGCCATTTGTTCCGCTTCCAGCTGATGATGTGCGATGCATCGGAGGTGGTGATCACATCGGCGGCGCGGATGCCTGAACCGAATTCCTGGTCGATCCGCTGGAACAGCCGCTCTGAGCCGGAACGCTCGATCTGCACGGCGACGCCAGGATAAGCGGCCTCGAAGGCCTTGCCGAGTTTTTCACCGACCGGCAGGTCCATCGACGAGTACAAAATCAGCTTGCCTTCCTTCTTCGCCGCCTCGACCAGCGCCGGCGTGATCGCGACCGGCTCCGGCGCCTGGGCCCGAACGGGGGAGGCGAACACGGCGCCGGCGGCAAGCGCGGCCGCGCCTTGCAGGATGTCGCGTCTGGAAAGTTTTCGTCCCTTCATCGCGTCCTCCGGTTTCTTGTTGTTGTTACCGGCTCAGCGCCCGGCAGCGCTCGGGCGGCAGCGTCAGCCAGACCTCGCCGCCTTTTTGCACGCTGACTTCGGTCGGCGTGGTGGCGCGCAAACTGGTGCCATCGGCCACCTCCACCATGTAGTCGCGCGCGGCGCCGAGATAGACCTGACGCGTGACGACGCCCTTGATGGCGTTCGCGGGCGAAGCCGGCGCCTGCGTCGACAGTTCGATATCGTGCTGGCGGATCGCAACCACGGCGCTTTGGCCCGATGTCAGCGGCGCGCCGACCACCTTCAACGTCGCGCCTGCAAAGGCGACATGGTTGGCATCGAGCGCGGTGCCCTTGATGACGTTGCTGGCGCCGATGAAGCGCGCGACGAATTCCGACTCCGGGCCGGGCGTAGATGTCCTCGGGCGTGCCGAGCTGGTCGATCCGCCCGCCATTCATCACCGCGATCAGGTCGGCCGTGGTCATGGCCTCGGACTGGTCGTGGGTGACATAGACGGTGGTGTAGCGATATTCGTCATGCAGCCGTCGGATTTCGAACCGCATTTCCTCGCGCAGATTGGCGTCGAGGTTGGAGAGCGGCTCGTCGAGCAGCAGCGTCTCCGGCTCGACGATCAGCGCGCGCGCCAGCGCCACGCGCTGCTGCTGCCCGCCGGAGAGTTCGCCGGGATAGCGCTGCGCCAGCGCCTCGAGTTTCGTCGTGGCCAGGATCGCCGCCAGTTTCTTCGCGATGGTGTCGCGGTCCATTTTGCGCAGCCGCAGGCCGTAGACGATGTTTTCGGTCACCGTCATGTGCGGCCACAGCGCGTAGCTCTGGAAGATCATCGACATGCTGCGCTGCTCGGGCGGCAGCGTGCGCGCCTTCGACGACACCAGCCGCTCGCCGACATGGATCTCGCCGTCGGAAGGTTCCAGGAAACCCGCGATCAGCCGCAGCGTCGTGGTCTTGCCGCAGCCGGATGGGCCGAGCAGGCAGACCAGTTGTCCATGATCGATTTTCAATGAGACGTTATCGACCACCGCAAGCGAGCCAAATCGCTTGGTCAGGCCACGCAAATCCACCGACGCCAATCGCTCACTCCCACGCTTTCGTTCCTGCACGGATCAGCGCCCGGCTTGGTATGCCAGTATACGGACAATTGCGCGTTGGGAAAGGGAGTTGGGTTGGGAAACGAACCTGACGATCCTGTCGCCCCTGCGAACGCAGGGGCCCATACGCCGCTGCCCGTCGGATTGGGCAGGCGCGGAGACGGCTTTGCTTCAGCCACTCACAACGGTGGCGGGCCAACGCAGAGCGTCTGCGAGCGCACCTCATCGAGAAATCACGCGGTATGGGTCCCTGCGTTCGCAGGGACGACAACTTTGCCGGCGAAGCGTGCCCTTACGCCCCGACGTTCTCGCCGAGATATTCGATCGCGGCTTCGGTTCCGCCCTTGCCGTGCGGAATGTTCAGCGCGTTGAGGCCGACCTCGATGACGCCGAGCGTGCCGAGAATCATCGGCGCATTGACATGGCCCATATGGGCGATGCGAAACGCCTGGCCGGAGAGGTCGCCGATGCCGGTGCCGAGCACCACGCCGCATTTGTCCTTGCAGTAGCGCTGCAGCGCGGCCGGATCGGCGCCGTTCATCGTCACCGTCGTCACCGTGTCGGAGCGCTCATTGGCTTCCGCAATGTTGAAGCCGAGCACCTGGCCCTCGGACCACGCCGCCACCGCGCGGCGCACCGCTTCGGCGAGCAGGCGATGCCGCAGAAAGGCGTTCTCGAGTCCCTCGACATGGAGCATGTCGATCGCCTTGCGCAGCGCGAACAGCAGATGCACCGGCGCGGTGCCGGCATATTTGCGGTAGTGCTCGCTGCCTTCGCGCTCGGTCCAGTCCCAATAGGGCGTGCGCAAGTTCGCCTTCTTGTGCACCTCGCGGGCGCGGTCGTTGGCGGCGACGAAGCCGAGGCCCGGCGGCGTCATCAGGCCCTTCTGCGAGCCGGACATCGCGACATCGATGCCCCATTTGTCCATCTCGAACGGCATGCAGCCGAGCGAAGCCACGGTGTCGACCATGAACAGCGCCGGATGGCCGCTTGCCTTGATCGCCTTGCCGATCGCTTCGATGTCGTTATAGGCGCCGGACGCGGTATCGACCTGCACCGCGACGATCGCCTTGATGCTGTGATCCTTGTCCTGCTTCAGCCGCGCCTCGACTTCGGCGGGACGGATCGCGCGGCGCCAGTCGCCCTTGAGCACCTCGACATCGACGCCCATCGCGGCGGCCGCATTGCCCCAGCCGATCGCAAAGCGTCCGCTTTCCAGCACCAGCAGCTTGTCGCCGCGCGACAGCACGTTGGAGAGCGTCGCTTCCCATGCGCCATGGCCGTTGGCGATGTAGATGTAGGAGTGGCCCTTGGTGGCGAACAGCTTTGAGAGATCGGCGAGCAGGCTCTCGGTCAGTTCCACCATCTGGTCGGAATAGATGTCGAGCGCCGGGCGATGCATCGCCTGCAGCACTTCGTCGGGCATGGTGGTAGGTCCCGGGATGGCCAGAAATTCCCGGCCCGCGCGAACGGTCATTTTTTGGTTTTCCTTATAGGCAAGCACGCTGGATTGAAGCGCGTGAGGTTCGGGTGGGATAATATTCGATCGGAACCGTCATTGCGAGCGCAGCGAAGCAATCCAGAGCCGCAAAAAACGTCAAATTGCTCTCATTGCTCCTCGCAATGCACGACAAGCGCATGCCTATTTCCCCACCGCATTCGCGATCGCGCGCCAGATCTGATCCTTCAATTCGGTCGCCGGCGGGCTCGGGATCGTCACCGCCGGCCCCTCGCGCTTTCTTGCAGGCCTTCGACCAGCCGCAGCACCCAGATCTCGCCGTCGGTGTAATAGAGGTCGCCGCCGCCATTATGGCCGGCAATCGTCGGCCCGATGCCGGTGACCTGATATTTCGCCTCGACCATGCCGGCGTTTTCCAGATCGGCCGCCAGCAGCGCGCGCTCGGCGTCGAGATCGGGGCTGATATGGTGCGTCACGGCTGCGGTGTATTTGCTGACGCCGACGCCGCGATCCTCGGTCGCCGCCCCGAGCCAGACCGGGCGCTTTTCCTCGCCCTTTCCAGCACCTTCCAGTAGCGCACATGGTTGCGGCGGTCGGCGCTGGCCCCGATCGGCTTTTCATAGGCGAGATCCTCGCGGCGGCCGAGATAATAGAGATTGCTGACCGGCGCATCCCTGTAGGGGCGGTCGAGCAGCACGCTGCCGACGATCTCGATCGATGATTTCAGCGTGATCGGATCGGCCGGATACCAGCCGGCCGCGTGCATCGCGCAGACCACGTCGCGCGAGATCGCCGATCAGCCCGACATTCATGGGATCGCCGGGAATGCCCTGCCCGGTCCGCGTCACCATCGGCATGCTCGGCAAGTCCGCGCTGATGCTCGTAATGCGTCCAGAACTCCGGCAGCACCAGATAAGCGAGCAGGCCATAGCCGCCGAGGATGACGAGCGTGAACATCGTCGCACGCCGCACCCCGCCGCGTTTTTGCGGCGGTCGCAATTGTTGATCGGTTGGATTTTCCGGCACTGCCGTTCGTCCTCCCTCGCCCCGCTCTTGCGCGGTGAGGTTAAAGGAAAACTACCGCCGCGTCTCGCGGCAGCCGGCGGCTTCGGCTTCCTCGACCGAGCAGAACCAGCGCGTGCCCTTGCTGAAATCTTCATCTCGATCTTCGCATACCAGCGGCTGGTCGGCTGGTGAAAAATGCATTCGCCGGCGCGGTTGACGTTACCCTTGATGGTGCAGTCGGGCGAGGGCGCGACTCGATCCGGAAGCCGACGCCAGCAGGATCGTACTGGCGTTCTCCGGCGGCTTGGCGGCGCCGAGAATGGTGGTCTTCTTGTTGCGGGCGCGCCAGTCCCACGGCGCGATGAACGCGCCCTGCCACATCCCGGCCTTGGCTTCGCGCGCGGCCTTTTCATCTGCCTCATAGTCGCGCGAGAACTGCCTGTAGCGCCAGCGCCCAGCCGTTCGACACCAGCCATTTCTGGATGTCCTCGCCGTCGGCGCTGCAGCGCGCCACGGTGCGGCCGCGGCGGTCGGTGGTTCTGGTCTGGCAGGTCCAGCTCTTGCCGCCGAAGTGCTTGATCAGTTCGTCGCGTGCGGCGACGCCGCAGGTCCAGCGTTCGCCGCTGGTGTTGAGGCAGAGCTGATCCACCGACGGCGCGTCGATGCCGCCGAGCCGGATGCGGTGGCTGCCGATCTGGATCTGATCGCCTTCGCGGATTTTCGGCACGCCGGTGATGTCGGCCGCCTGCGCCATGGCGGGGAGCGACAGCAGGAAAAGTGCGGACAGCAATTTCCGTAAATTCATCGGCAGTCCCGGCAGCGGAATGCTGCGAATAGTGCGGACAATGGCGCAATCTTGCCAGAGCCGGAACGTCGCATCGCTTTCAACTTCCCGTCATTGCGCAGGCCCCGGAATTGTAGGGTGGGCAAAGGAGCGTAGCGACGTGCCCACCATTCCTTGCGCTGGCGCGAATGGTGGGCACGCTTCGCTTTGCCCACCCTACGAAATTGCTACGACTTCGCCATCGCCCTTCGCGCCAGCGCCAATCCCATCAGCACGAACGCCGACGTCACCTCGGGTCCGCCGACCAGAATCCGCGTCGGCGTCTTCATCTTGTTCCATTCATAGGCCTTGTACGGCCCATGCCTGCCGCCTTCGCCGAGATGGGCCGTGATGCAGTTCAGCGCCGGCGCGAAGGTTGTGACGTCGGCGCCGAGATGCGCCAGCGCCATCAGCGCCAGCGCGGCGTCGAACGCGTTCATCTCGCGCGCGATCAATTCGTCTTCGACATAGGCCAGCACCTTGCCGCGGATGAACTCGAACGTGCCGTCCGGATCGATCGCCTGCCGCGCCGCATCGGGCAACGCCATGAACGCGGCATGGCAGCGGCCGAAATAGGCGGAGTAGAGTTCCGGCAGATAATAGATGTGCGAGCGCGGATTCTTGAACGCGCCGCTTTCGACCAGCCGCCGCTGGAAGCCGATGATGCGATGCACCGTCTCCAGCCGCTGCGGCGTCTCCAGGATCTTCCAGCGCTTCAGGTTGCGGAACGACACTTCGAGAATGTCGAGATTGAGCGTGGGATCGAGGTCGTTGCCATAGGGCCGCTCGCCCGCGAGATTGTCGATCCAGGTGACGACGCCGCCCTCGTAATCGATGTGGTCGTTCAAGGGCACGGTGACGCGCGGCTCGTTGGCGCCCTCGCGCACCTGGTAGCCGCGGTAGAAATCCAGCAGCGGCTGGTCGAGGATCGGATCGGTCGAGCCGGCCTGCGTCGCCGCCGAGAACGAGCACGCGGTGGTGTCGCAGTCCGGCACGTAGATGCCGAAACCGAGATCCTGCTTGATCTGGGCGAAGAAGCGCGAGAAGCGCGGATGCGGCAGCGGCGCCAGCGCCGTGACGACGCGCACCGTCGAGCCGTCATGCGAGGGCACTTCCTCGGCTGAGGTCTTCAGGCAGAAATCCACCATGTCCGCGATCGCGCGCCGCGACGCCGCGGCCTCGTCCGCCGACGCCAGTCCGGTCTCGACATAGCTCAGCAGCGCCTCGGTGAAGAAGGCGTCGTAATAGGCCGAGCGGTGGCGGATCTGCATCGGCTGCCACATCGGCTCGGCGATCCCCGTCCAGGGCGGGTTGATCAGGGCGCGGGCCGGCGAATGCGCGATGAAGATCCGCGCCAGGCTGAACAGCAATGTCGAGTTCTTGTAGCCGCGCGAGTTCAGCCCGGTCAGCGCCATCAGCATTTCGCGCCCGCCCATGTCGGCGTCGCCGATCAGGTTGAAGGCGGCATAGGTCGGGATGAAGCCGTTTTTGGAAAACGAGCCCAGCAGATGCGCGCCGCAGCGGCGGATCACCCGGTCGATCTCGCTTCCGCCGGCCGCCCGGCCGGCCGCCGCCACCGGCTGCGGGGCGGGATGGTGGACCTCGATATCGGCCATCAGCTCGGCGATCGGCGCGCCGACCGCGGCCCAGTCCGGCTCGGCCTCGTCGCGCGCCCGCCGCAGCGCCTCGCGCAGGGCGCCGAGCCGCTTCTCGTCCCGCAGCGCCGGTAGCCCGGTCCGGCGCAGCAGCGGCCGCAGCGCCGGATTGCCGAGCGCGGTCCGATAGAACTTGCCGAGATGGGGGTCGCCGCCGCGGTATTTCAGCAGCACGGGATCGCAGACGTCGTACAGCGACGGGCCGTCTTTCCGCGCGGTCAGCGCGCGGAATGCGGCGCCGGCGATGTTGTGGAAACCCATGCAGTTTCTTTCCGCCGGAACGGTGAAGGAAGGGCCGCGTTAAGCATGAAATCGCTAAAGGCGGCCACCGCCGGCCGGATCGGGCCTGCAAGCCGTTGAAAACTATACAAATCCGCGAAAAACACAAATGTGATGTAGATCACTTAAGTCAAGTTAACTTTCCACCAGTATCCGCGGGCGTGGGGGTCCATGCGTCAAATGAGGTTGTTCGGGAAGAACCGGCAGGCTAAAAGCCCGGTTGTTGCAGTGCCGCAAATTGAGCGCAATTGGACGGCACATACCCTGCAACCCCTTCAAACCTGAACGGCCCTCACGCGACTAACTCGCGCGGTCTTGCTTGGTGCCTTTGGACAGAACTTGGGATGGTAACGCGATGAACCTTGGTAAGCTCCGCATCTCCCGCCGCACCGTCACCATTGCCGTTGCTTTCGCCGGCCTGGTGTCGCTGGCGATCGGCGCCCATGCCGCGCTGAACAAGCGCTCGCTCGACGCCGCCAAGGCGATCGGGACCGAACAGACCGGCTCGATCGGCACCACGGCCAGCCGCGTTGCGCTCGTGATCGGCAACGGCCATTACCCGGATGCGTCAGCGCCGCTGTCCCAGCCGATCAACGATGCCCGCGGCCTGACCGCCGCGCTGCGCGCCAAGGGCTTTGACGTCGACGTGGTCGAGGACGCCACCAAGGACGACATGGCCCGCGCCATCGTCCGGCTGAAGGCCAAGATCAAGCCGGACACCGTGGTGATGCTGTTCTTCGGCGGCTATGGCGTCCAGGTCGGCCGCGAGAGTTTCATGATCCCGGTCGATGCCGCGATCTGGAAGGAAGCCGACGTCCGCCGCGACGGCGTCTCGATCGAACAGGTGCTGGACGCGATGACCGAGAAGGGCGCCAAGGCCAAGCTCGTCGTCGTCGACGCCTCCCGCCGCAACCCCTATGAGCGCCGCTTCCGCTCCTACTCCCACGGCCTCGCCCCGATCTCCACGCCGGAAAACGCGCTGATCCTGACCTCGGCGACGCCGGGCAAGGTGGCCGATGACGGCAAGGGCCAGTACAGCGTGCTGGTGACCGAGCTGCTGAACAATTTGAATTCGCAGTCCGGCGCCGCCAGCGCCTTCAACAAGACCCGCATCTCCGTCTCCCGCGCCTCCGACGGCGAGCAGGTGCCGCAGGTGTCGTCGTCGCTGCTGGAAGACGTCCGCATCGGCGGGTAAGGCGCAACCGCGATCTCTCAACACGGTCGTCCCTGCGAACGCAGGGACCCATACCGCGTGATCTGTCGATGATGCGCGGTAGTTGACGCTCTGCGCTAACTACACCTGCTGCGAATTGCTGAACCGAAGCCGTCTTGCAATGTGCCCATTACCCTGGCCGCGGCGTATGGGTCCCTGCGTTCGCAGGGACGACGAGAGAGTGGGCTTCGCCTCAAACAATCAGATCGCTGAGATCGCGCCACTCCAGGTTCTCGCGTTCGATCAGTTCGATCTTCCAGTCCCGCTTCCAGCGCTTGAGCTGTTTTTCACGGGCAATCGCTTCATCCGGCCGCTCGAATGCCTCGACATGGACCAGCCGGTAAACACCGTAGGCTTTGACGAACGAGGAGCCTTCACCGTTGCGATGCTGCTCCATTCGTTTCGAAAGGGAATTGGTCACCCCGATATAAAGGGTCCCGTGCCGCCGGCTCGCGAGGATGTAAACGTAATACATGCGCGAAACTCGCCGTCGTCCCTGCGAACGCAGGGACCCATACCGCGTGATTTATCGAGGAAGCGCGGTAGCAGGTATTCTTAACACAACGAAGGCCGCGGCGTATGGGCCCCTGCGTTCGCAGGGGCGGCGCAAGAGTTGCTGCGGCCGCCTACTTCGGATCCGCGCTCGCCGTCACCGCGCGCACCGGATCGCCCTCGCGCAGCAGCGCGCCGGCGCGGGCCACGACGATGTCGCCCTCAGTCAGCCCCGAGGTGATCTCGACCTGTCCGGCCGACATCAGCCCGGTCTCCACCCGCCGCGTTTCGACGCGCGCGCGGCGCACCACCTGCACCACGGTGCCGGCGGAGCCATAGAGGATGGCGGTGAGCGGCACCGAGACGCCGCAGCTCTGCCCGGTCTTGATCTGCGCACGGCCGCTTGAATTCACCAGCAGGCGGCGGTTGGTGGTGACGCCGAGGAACACCTGTGCGAGCTGGCTGTTCGGCTCCACCGTGGTCGACAGCCGCCGCACCTTGCCGTCGACCTCGCCGGCGCCGATCACCTTGATCCGCGCGGTCTGGTTGACCTGAAGCTTCTGGATGTCGCGCGTCGGCACCATGCCGACCAGATCGAACTCGCCGCGCGCGATGATCGAGAACAGCGCCTCGCCCTTGCCCGAAGCCATCGCGCCGACGGACGCCGTCGAGGCCGAGATCACCCCGCCCACCGGCGCCTGCACCGCGATCTGCCCGCCCTCGGGCAGCGTCAGCCGCGCCAGCACCTGGCCCGCGGTGACGCTGTCGCCCGCATCCACCATCACTTCGGAGACCTTCAGCCCCATCCGTTCGGGGCGCACCTGGTTCTCCTCGCGCGGAATGATGGTGCCGGACACCTCGACGATGTTGGCGAAACAGGCCTTTGCGGCCTTGAGCACAGTGACGGCGGCGCCCTTTGCCGGCGCTTCGTCGTCGGCGGCGAGGAGGGGCCAGAAAACAGGCAGGAAAAAAGGCAGAACAGCCCCGCTGCGATCAGGGGGGCCAGTCTGGGCGAAAGGTCGCGCGCGCGGATGGTCATCTGCATTTCATTTCCGGTTTCGGTCTCTCCACCGATACCAGAAGGCCCGCAGGCGCGCCAAGCGCCAAGAAGTCACCCCTCCGCCCCAGCCGCCGCCAGCGCCGCTTCGAGCGCCAGCGGAACGGCTGCGAATTCGTCCGCGCGGGCGATATGCCCGGCGATTGCGGGATTGACCGACGACGCATGGGTGAGCGGGAGCATGTGGCCGGCGGCCGGCAGATGCCGGATTTCGGCGCAGTCGATGATCTCGCCAAGCCGCTGCACGATGCGCTGGGTGACATAGGGCGACAGCCCGCCCGAAAACAGCAGCGTCGGAATGCGAAGCGAGGCCGCCGCGGTTGCGACATTTTCCTCGGCGAACGCCGCCTGAAATCGAAGGCAAGCTTGTGGGCGCGTTCGATCATGCGCAGGCGCACGCTTTCCGGCAGCGGATCCTTCGGACCGGACCCGTTCCAGAACGCCATGAACTGGTCGATCGCCTCGAGCACCGATCCATTCCAGATGTCCTCGGAAACGTCGCGCGCGACCTGCGCGAAGCGCGCGTGCAGCCTGCGGTCCGCGTCGTTGTCGCACAATAGCGTCGGCAGCACCGGCTCGATCAGCGTCAGGCTGCGCACCCGCTGCGCAAACGCCGAACGGGTCGCGATCGCGAACGCAATCGCGCCGCCATAGGAATGGCCGACCAGATGGATCGGGCCATCAGCGTCGTTGAGCGTGCCGCTGATCGCCCGGATTTCTTCCGCGAGCGTCAGCGGCAGGTCCAGCGCGCATTCATTGGCGCCATAGCCCGAGATATCGGGAGCGAAAAACCGGTGGCTGCGCCCGAGTTCGTCGGCGAGCGTCTTCCATTGGCGGCCCGAGCCGAGCGAGCAATGCAGCGCCACGACGCAAGTCTTGTCGCTTTCCCTGTCGCGCTCCGCCCGCGAAATCGCAATCACATTGGTCATTGAAATATTCCTGGTTTTAAGGAGGAGGTCGTCAGCGGGGCCGCGAACGGCCCCGCCAGAATCTTTCCGGCACGAAGTTTCACCGCTTGGTGATGACGACCTCGAGATATTCGCTGGGCACGACCATGGTGCCGTCGCCGGAGCGGTTCATGCGAACGATCAGCGCATGCAGATCGTTATGCAGATCTTCCTGTTTCGCCGGCTCCAGCGCGGCGAACGCTTTCAGCACCGGGCCGTAATAGGTCTTGAACACGTCGAGGAAGTGCGACGGCGAGCGGTAGCGGAACTTGAACAGGCGCGATTCGGCTCGGATCGAACTCGCGTCCGCGTCGAACATTTCGGTCAGCCGCGCGCCGGTTCCCCACTGCGCCGGCGATTTGGCCCCGGCGGGAGGCGGCAGATATTTGCCGAGCGTCTTGAAGACCTGCCCGATAAAACCTTCCGGCGTCCAGTTCGCCAGGCCGATCTTGCCCTTGGGCTTGCAGACCCGCATCAGCTCGGCGGCCGCGCGGTCCTGGTTCGGCGTGAACATGACGCCGAAGGTGGAGAGCACCGTGTCGAAACTGTTGTCGTCGAACGGCAGATTTTCCGCGTCGGCTTCCCTGAATTCGATCTGCCAGCCTTCCGCGGCGGCGCGCGCCTGGCCGCGTTCCAGCAACGCCGGCACGTAGTCGGTCGAGGTCACGTCGCACCACCGCCGCGCCGCGGCGAGGCTCGCCATGCCATTGCCGGCGGCGACATCGAGCACTTTTGATCCGGCCTTGAGATCGAGCGCCTCGCAGAGTTCCTCGCCGACGATCTGCAGCGTCGAGCCGACAATGGCGTAATTGCCTGACGACCATGCGGCCTGCTGGCGCGTCTTGAGGGCTGCGAGGTCGGGGGCGGGTGGGGCGGAATCGGCTTGGATTGTGGTCGCTGCGGTCGCGGTCTGGCCGGCCATCGTTGTCTCCTTCGGTGTTATGCGGCCACGGAATGGGGCCGCGATGAACCGAACATGGCCCTGTCAGGACCTAAAGACTCTGATGCCGCGCTGATTTTGCCTTGAGGCCACCCTCATTTTTCAGTGAGATTTCTAAACTGTGAGATTTCTCACACATTCCTGACGGTAAATTCGCTCTACCTTTTCCGTATGCGGGACTAAGTGATCCGCGATGATTTAACCGGGATGAAGCTGTGCAATTTCACTTTTCCAACCATGTGCTCGATGTCGACCTTCGCGAGCTGACCCGCGGCGGCGAAAGCGTCGCGGTCGAGCCGCAGGTGTTCGATCTGCTGGTTCATCTGATCGAAAACCGCGACCATGTCGTCACCAAGGACGATCTGATCGAGACGGTGTGGGATGGCCGCATCGTCTCCGAATCCACGCTGACCAGCCGGATCAACGCCGCGCGCAGGGCGGTCGGCGACAGCGGCAAGGATCAGATCATGATCCGCACCCTGGCGCGAAAAGGTTTTCGTTTCGTCGGCGAGGTGCAGCCGAAAGGCGCCAACGGTAGTGCTGCGCGCGCGCCTGCGCTCCAGCCGCTCGATCCCACCGGCGAGCTGCTGCATCCGCCGCTGCCGGCGCTCGATCGCACCGCGATTGCGGTGCTGCCGTTTGCCAATCTCTCCGGCGAGCCGGAGCAGGAATATTTTTCCGAAGGCATCAGCGAGGACATCATCACCGCGCTGTCGAAGCTGCGCTGGTTCTATGTGATCGCGCGGAACTCCTCGTTCATCTACAAGCAGAAATCCGTCCATCACCAGCAGATCGGCGAGGAGCTCGGCGTCGGCTACGTCGTCGAAGGCAGCGTGCGCAAGGACGGCGACCACGTCCGCATCACCGCCCAGCTCGTCGACGTCGCCACCGGCAGTCACCTCTGGGCGGAGCGCTACGACCGCGATCTCGCCGACGTGTTTGCCGTGCAGGACGAAATCACCCAGGCCGTCGTCGCGGCGATCGAGCCGCAGCTCTACGCCGCCGAGAATTTCAGGGCCCGGCGCAAGACGCCCGACAACATGGATGCGTGGGACCTGGTGATGCGCGCGCTGTCGCATTACTGGCGCGTGACGCGGCAGGACAATCTGGTGGCGCAGGCGCTGCTGGAAAAGGCGATCGCCGTCGATCCCGCTTACGGCCAGGCGCTTTCACTGCTGGCGGCCTGCCACACGTTCGCCGCCCATATGGGCTGGGAGGAAATGTCGAAAGCCGTTCCGGTGGCCGAACGCGCGGCGCTGGCGGCGATCCGGGCCGACAGTGAGGACGCCTGGGCGCATTATGCGCTCGCCAGCGTCTATCTGTTCTACCGGCGCTTCGACGATTGCCTCGCCGAATTCGAACTGGCGCTGCGGCTCAATCCCAATTTCTCGCCCGCGCGCGGCATTTACGGCGTGGCGCTGTCCTATCGCGGGCGCTGGGAGGAAGGCGATCGCGCCGCGCGCGAGGCGCTGAAACTCTCGCCCCGCGATCCCTTTGCCGCGATCTATTGCGGCGTCGCCGCCTATTGCCAGTATATCGGCGGCAATTACGCCGAGGCGATCCGCCTGTCGCGCGAAGCGCTGCGGCAGCGCACCGATTTTGTCGGCGCCCATCGCGTGCTGACGGCTGCCCTCGGCATGGCCGGCAGCGAGGACGCCGCCAAGGCCGCGCTCGCGGGGCTGCGCCGCGCCCAGCCCAACCTCACGCTCGCCTGGCTGGCCAGCGAACTGCCGTTCGAGCACGACGCCGACAAGGCGCATTACGTGGAAGGATTTCGGCGCGCCGGCCTGAAATAGTCAGCCGCGATATTCTCAAGCACGTCTGGACAGTAAATCACAGCTGTCTGAAAGTCTTTGCCGGCCGTAACGCGCATGTTGATGCTGCCCTCGCTTCCGCGAGGTCGTCATCGAGGAGAACGACATGCCGTTGATAGAGGTTCACGTTATCGAGAACGTGTTCAATGCCGAGCAGAAGCGCCAGATGATCACCAAGCTCACCGACGCCATGGTGTCGATCGAAGGCGAGGCCATGCGCGGCGTCACCTGGGTCAAGATTTCCGAAGTCGCAAGCGGCGAATGGGGCATCGGCGGTCAGTCGCTGACCACCGAAGCCGTCAAGGAGCTCGCCGCCGGCCGAAAGGTGGCCTGACGCGCTGCAGGCCTTGCATCGTCGGCGGGCGCATCCTGCCGGCAGTGCGGTGCATTGCGTCCCTAATTTATTTTTCCATCCGGCCCATGCCCGGTGCCCTTTGCGCCTTCTGACGTACACACCGAAACCTGCTGCTGACACCATGCTGGCAGCAGGCCTTCGATAGAAAGGCTGGGCGTCAAGCTAACCGGGCTTCGGCCACATATTGAAGAACACAGCCATGACCATGCTGACCACCATTCCGACTTCCGCCACCAGGCCGCTGGCCCGGCGAACCGCAATCTGGCTGGCGCGCGGGCGCCGTCTCGCCAACCGCTTCTTCGCAGCGATCATCGCGCGCCACGAGCGTCACGCCACGCGCTTGGCCCTGCACCGGCTCGACGACCGCCAGCTCAAGGATCTCGCCATGGCCCGCTCGGAGATCGACAGCAGGCTCGAAGAACTGGCCCAGATGCGCGCGCGGATGCAGCAGCCGGGCTGGCACTGACGGGGCGGGTGGGGGGACCCACTGTCAACGTGTCGGGAGCGATCCGCTCGTCTCGCGAAGCGCTGAAGCAACTCGACGCGTGCGTGGATGAGCGAATTTCATTGCGAGCGGAGCGAAGCAATCCATGCAGCATTGAATGCGCGGAGAAATGGATTGCTTCGCTTCGCTCGCAATGGGGCGATGAGATGCGGGTTCCAGAAAAAGGATGCCGGCAGCGCTGCGGTATAGAGCGCCCGGCGCAGCCGCTTGCGCCCGCCGGCGATGTGACGAGCGCCGTTTCGCTCACCGCTGTCATCGTCGTAGGGCGCTAGCCCGGCGAGTGCTGCCACCTGTTCGCGGCTGAGTTTGCCGATCTCCGGCATGCGCACCAGGATCGCGACTGCGGTCGGCATTCCGGTGCCGCTGACGCTGTAGATCAGATCGAGCCGTTGGGCGAGGTCGCGATGTTGGCGGATCGCGGCCACCAGGGCCTTGAGTTCGGCTCTCTCGCGCTTGGCCAGGCGGGCAATCTCTTCCTTCCAGAGCTTCTGGATGCGCGGATCGCGGCAGGTCTCGATCCGGTTTTTGTACAGTTTGATGTCCTCTCCGATCTGCTCGATCAGCGTCAGGTGTTCGGCAAACGGCTGCAGCCTCGGATCGGGGGCGTCGTGGATCTTCTTGACCGCGGCGGTGCAGGCGGCGATCAACGCCGCATCGAGCTTATCGTTCTTGGCCAGTTGCGAGTGGAACTTGGCATAGGCGCGCACCTGTGCCGGCTGGAACACCACCACAACGAACCGCTTGCGCCGTAGCTCGATGACGACCGGAAGTTCATAGCCGCCACTCGCCTCGATCCCAATGCGCTTGACCTTGTGGCGCCGTAACCACTCCAACAGCACCCTGTAGCCCTCAGCCGTGTTCTCGACCTGCAACTGCGAGGAGCTGCCATCGATCGCTACGTCCAGCTTCCATTTGCCGGTATCGATTCCGGCGCAAATTATGGTACGCTTGGCCATCTTCGTCGACCCTCCCTTGTTATGCGAACCTAAAGTTCGTTCAACCATCCGGGTCCCGATGAAGTGCCGATCGCGATCTTGCTACGTAAGACAGCCCTCTAGGCTTCGGTGGGCATCGATCCGATCGATCGGCGGCCCAGCCCGGGTGGCCACCCAGGCTGGGCCATTCCTCACGGAACGTGACCACTTTAACCGATCGCGCTAATACAAGGGTGGGCAAAGCGCAGCGTGCCCACCATCTCTCTCCGGCGCGCCGCTGCATGGTGGGCACGCTGCGCTTTGCCCACCCTACAAACTACGAACCCTTCATGCGCCTAGTCGCCGCGGCGGCATCGACGACGTTGTCGACCTCCTCGCGCCACGTCAAAATCTCGGCGGCCAGAATCGGATGATTGAATCCCTTCAGGTTCAGATCGTCGATCGGCTTGCCCTCGACCCACGGCTCGACCATGCCGTAGACGCGCCTGCTCACCACGATCTGGTTGGCCTTGGCCTCGTCGCACAGCCGTGACGCCAGGTTGGTGACGCTGCCGATCGCGGCGTATTCCAGCCGCTGCTCGAAGCCGATCTGGCCGAGCGTCGCGTAGCCGAGCGCGATGCCGATGCCGAAGCCGAGATTGTGGCCGCGGTTGCGCCACTTGTCGGTCAGTCCGCCGATGGTGTCGCGCATCTCCACCGACATCCGCACCGCGCGCGCGGTGTGGTCGTCGAACTGGATCGGCGCGTTGAACAGGATCATCACGCCGTCGCCGGCATAGCGGTCGAGCGTGCCTTCATACTTGAAGATCAGTTCGCCCAGCGCCGCGTGATATTCGCGCAGCACGTTCATCGCCTCTTCCGGCTCGGTGGTCTCGGTGAACGCCGTAAAGCCGCGCAGGTCGCAGAACACGACTGTGACCTCGCGGCGGTGGCTGTCGAGCAGGCCCTCATGGCCGTCGGAGGAGGCGATCAGTTGCGCCACCTGCGGCGCCAGGAAACGCTCGAGCCGGCGGATGCGCTCGATCTCGCCGAGCTGGGTCTCGACGCGCTCCTCCAGCGATTTGTTCCAGTCCTTGAGCTGGTCGGTCTGTTCCTGCAGCTTGTCGGCCTGCTGGCGCACGATGCTGTTGGCGTCCTGCAAGCTCGCGGCTCTTGTGGTCCACCTCGGTGAACAGCCGCGCATTGCGCATCGCCAGCACCGCCTGGTGCGCAAACGTCTTCATCAGGCCGATCAGATTGCCGGAAAATTCGCCGGCGTTCTGCCGCAGCACCACCAGCGAACCCAGGATGCCGGTCTGGTCGACCAGCGGCACCACCAGCACCGAGTGGAAGCCGGCTTCGAGCGCGACGTCGCGCAGCGGATGTTCTGATATCGCGCCGAGCTGGGGAATGCGCGATCGGCTCGCCGGTGCTGGCGGCCTCGCCGAGCGGCGAGTTGTCGGCGTCGATGGCGCGGTGGCCGCCTTCGGCCGCCTGGTCGATGCCGATCGATTCGGTGAGGTTGAACTGATGGTTGCCGGCGTCATAGCCGTAGATCAGCACGGCGTCGGCATGGGTGATTTCCAGCGCGCGCGCGGCGACCGTGGGCAGCACCGCGTTGAGGTCGAGCGAGGAGGCGACCGCGCGGCCGACCTCCTCGAGCACCTTGAGCTCGTTGATCGACTGCGCCAGATCCCGCGTCCGCTCGTTCACCTTGGCTTCGAGGTTCGAATAGGTCTCGGCGAGCTGCCCGGCCATGCCGTTGAACTGATTGGCCAGTTCCTCCAGTTCGTCCGAGGTCTTCACGTCGATGCGGTGGCCGAAATCGCCGGCGCCGAGACGCCGCGCGCCGGCCCGCAGCGCCGTGATCGGCACCAGCATGCGCCGCGCCATGATGGTGCCGGCGATGATCGCGACCACGAGGCCGAGCCCGATCAGCAGCGCGATCCGCACCAGCTGGTCGCGGATCGGCGTCAGCGCCTGCGCGGTCGCCTGTTCGAAGAACACGTGCCAGCCGAGTCTTGGCACCAGGCTCGACGTCGTCAGCACGGCGTTGCCCTTGATATCGGTGCCCGACGCCGGCGCCACGCCGCCGGGCCTGCTGACGGCCTGCGACCTGCGGCAGCTTCGACAGATTCTTGCCGACCTCGGGCCCGGTCGAGGAGGCGGCCAGCACGTCGCCCTTGGCGTCGGTGACATAGGCAAACGCCACCTTGCCGACCTGGGCGTCGATCAAGAATTCCGACAGGAAGTCGAGGTCGATCTCGGCGATGGTGATGCTGCCGTCGGCATGCGACAGCGCGATCGACGTGAACGGCCGCTCGCCGCGGAAGTAGGCCGGCGCAAAGCTGGTGCCGCGCGAGAGGGTCTCGGTCAACCTGACGTCGCGGGAGAAATCGGCGTTGCTGTCGAGCGTGACGGTCTGGCGCGTCATGCGGAGCTGTTCGCGGCCCTGGGCGTTGAGCAGCGAGAGCTGGCTGACCTGCGGCACCTGCCGCAGCAATTGCGCGTAATCGTCGCGGCGCTTGTCGCGCGTGTCGGAGGAGGCCCGCGTCACCCAGGAGATCTGCCGTTCGAGGTCGGACAGCGATTGCTCGATCCGCTTGGCGGTCGCCTCCGCCTTTTCCGACATGCCGTCGTTGAGCGAGCTCTTGATGCCGCGGTAGGTGATCCAGGTCTCGATCGCGCCGTTGACCGCCAGCACGAACACGACGAGGCCGACCAGGGCGACGACGTATTTGGCGAACAGCCCTTCGCGCAGGAACCCGACTCTGTCCTTGACCTCGTTCATCCGGACCCTCGTGCGCCACGCCCTGTGCGCGCGCATCGCCATTTCACTGGCGCCGGCCTGCGTCGGCAGCCCCGGCATCGGGGCCTGTTTAGCACGAATTGGGGGCAGGGATTGTGGGTCCGCCCACATGGTTAGCCCCAATTATGGGCAGGAATCACCGGGGATCCGTCATGGCCAGGCTTGCCTAACCTCGCCCGCTTGCGCGGCGAGCGAGTGGCGGCCTCAGCGATTGAAAAGCTGCCGCAGCACGTCGTTCATTGGCTGACTGTCCTGCTGGGCGGTCGCCTCAGCCGGCGGCGTGGGAGGGACGGGCTCGGCGGCCGAAGCGTCCTGAGTTGGCGTGGCCTGGGTCGGCTCGGTCGGCGCCTCGGCAGGCCAGGTGCGGCTCGGGATGCTGCGCTGGCCGCCCGGCCGCGCCGCCCTGGCCTGGGCTCTGGCCGAGGCCGCTCATCCCCTGCTGCAACAGATTGCCGATGGTCTCGCCGAGCTGGCCGCCGAGTGGACCGCTTGGCTGGGTTCCAGCTTGCCCGCCGGCGCCACCTTGTTCCCCGCCGGCCGCCCCCTGCTGTCCGCCGAGCAGGTTGCCGATCGCAGCCCCGATGCCCGCACCCTTCTCGCCGAACAGGCCCTTGCCCATCTCCTTCAGCTTGGCATAGGCCGCCGTCGGGATTGTCGAGGATGCCCTGCATCTCCGGATAGATCCGCGGGCTTCCCCACGGGCCGGAGATCATCACGGGGATGCCGAGCCCGACCGGATCGCTGAGCGCGGCCCTGGCCTTCGGTGGTCATCACAAGTTTCGGCTCGACGCGGAACCCGATCTGCTTGGTGCCGAGATCGATGGTGCCGGCGCCGGTCATCTTGACCAGCGGGCCGACCAGATTGAGATCGGTGGTCTGCGCCTGGCCCTTGTCGATCTTGAACGACGCCGACAATTGCGAAAGGTCGGTCGCCTTCTCCTCGCTCTCCTGCCAGCCCGACAAGGTGCTCGCCGTCAGCGAGCGGATCATCTGCGCGACGTTGAGCCCCTTGATGGCGCCGTCCTGGAACACGATGAAGGCAGTGCCGGCCATGTTCGACATGATCGCGCGCTGGCTGGTGCCGGAGGAGCGCACGCTGACCTTCGCCTGCATCCTGCCGTCGATCTTGTCGAAATCGGCGATGCCCTCCAGCAGCGGCAGCGCGCGCACGCCGGTGAGGTCGGCCCGCATCGCGTAGGTGGGATTGGCGGTGGAGACGTCGACGGTCAAATCGCCAGTGGCGGTGCCGTCATAGGCGCCGAGGTTGGAAACCTGGGCCTTCAGCACGCCGGTTGCGAGCGTGGCGTCGATCGCGGCGGGGGTGAAGCGCGCGTCGCCGATCTTGAGTTCGGCCGCGGACATGCGCACCTGCAGCGTCGATATAATTGAGGCCGTTGACGTCGATCGTCGCACTGCTCCAGGGCTGGCCTGCGGTACTGCCGGTGCTGCGCGCCATCGCGACCGCAAGCTTCTGGAAATCGAGATCGAGCTTCACCAGCGGCTTGCTCGACAGATCGACCGAGGCCCAACCGTTGAACGCGGCGTCGCCGAGCGCGCCGGTGACGCCGTTGATCATCACGACCGAACCGTTGAGCCGGACTTCGGCCTTGGCCGTCAGCGGGGCGGACAACAGGTCGGGCGCGTCGATCCTGATCTCGGCCGGAATGTTCTGCCGCTCGATCGGCGGCTGCGGGCGGTGCCGCCTTGATCTCGAATTTCAGCGGATAGCCGCTGCGGCGCGCGCTGCCGGTCAGCACGATCTTGCGGTCGGAATCGATGGTGATGTCGGCGTTGACGGTCTCGATCCTGTTCTCGACGCGGTCGCGCACGTTGGAGAGCACGATGGTGCCGCCGGTGACGCTGATGTGCTCGATCGTGAAAGGCCTCGGATGACTTGCCGGCAGCCGGCTTCGAGGCAGCATTGGCCTCCCTGTCGCGCTCGCGTCGCAGCGGCAAATTCGCCACCGGGCGTACGATCGCGAGCTCGGTGATATGCGGCTTGCCGGCCCACAGGCTGGCGAGCGTGACCTCGGCCTCGATGCTTGCGGCCGCGAAGTGGCGGTTGATGTCGCGGTCCTTCGGATGCTGCAGCGTGACATCGTTCAGCGTGATGTTGAGCGACGGCCACAGGCCGATCCTGGCGCCGCCATTGATCGCGAGATTGTAGCCGGTCTCGCGCTCGACCCGCTCCTGGATCTGCGCCGTCAGGAAGCCCGAGGGGATGCCGATCACCAGCAGCAGCGCGATGACGACGACCACGGCGCCAATGACGGCGCCGGCAATTTTCAATGCTCTCATATCGACATTCCAGACCGCGGCAAACGGTACTTATTTCGGTCACGCGGTACGCGCGCGCAACTGGTCAGGCGAGCTTATCCCGGAAAGAGGTGGGGCCCAATGAAGCCAAAAATATTCCGGGGGTACTGTAAAGTTATGTGACTTATGACACACTCATAGGCATGGGAATCTTGCTATCGGCCTGAGGGGACGGGTCGAGACTGATTTTGGAAGGTAGTACAATGAGCAAACAGGCCGAATTTGCGGTCATCTTGAAAATGAATCCGATGTTTGCGGATTTGGGCGCGGACGAATTGCAGCGCATCTCCGGCCTTTGCCACACCGAGCAGCTCGGTCTTGGCGAAATGCTGTTCCAGAAGGGCGATGCCGGCGATGCTCTCTACGGCGTCCGGCGCGGCCAGATCCGGATCGAGACCGGCGCGTCCGACGGCAGCCGCCTGACGCTGAATTTCATGGGCCCCGGCGATCTGTTCGGCGAAGTCGCCGTCCTCGACGGCCAGAGCCGCACCGCGGACGCCACCGCCGGCGAGCCGTCGGAACTGTTCGTGCTGCGGCGCGAAGATTTCCTGGCCTTCCTGGAACGCGAGCCCAAGGTCGCGATCAAGATCATGATGCTGTTGTGCCAGCGCATCCGCTGGCAGAGCGAGCGGATGGAAGAATCCGTGCTGCAGCCGTTGCCGGTCCGCCTGGCGCGAAGGCTCTGCGCACTCGCCTCCGATTTCGGTTCCGAAGTGCACATCTCGCAGGAACAACTCGGCGTCTTCGTCGGCGCCGCCCGCGAGAGCGTCAACCGTCAACTGCAACTCTGGCGCAAGGACGGCATTTTGGACCTGCAGCGCGGACGGATATTGCTGCAGAACATGACCAAGCTGACAGCGGTGGCAAGGAACGACTAAGCGGGTGCGGGTCACACTCGTGCTTCGCGACCATGCCAGACTCTCGTGATCAGAACGTCCGATGTCTCGTGAAGAATGGCGTAGCGAATGATGTAGCCCGAAGCGCCGAAGCGAATCACGATCTGACGAATGTCCGGGTCTTCAGTTGGCATTCCGAGTGCCGGGAAGTCCTGCAATCGTTCAATCGATGTCCAGATAAGCGCCAGTGCGGCCTTGCCGCGCCCGGGTTTGCATGATCGAGAAAGGCTCTGACTCGCTCGACGTCATCAATGGCATCGGGCGAAAGAAGGATCATCCGACCTTACGAGGTTGCGGACGAGGCAGCTCATTCTCCGATCCCCAGCTCGAAACCCAAGCCTTGACGTCATCCAACGGCACGGCGAGCCGCGTCCGTCGAAAATCATCATATCGGCCGCGATCTTCTTGGATATCGGGACCAGAGAGGTCCACCACAGAATCGAGCAGAGCAACGGCCTCGGCCAGAACGGCCGCAACGTCCTGCCCTCGCTCGCGCGCCATCTCGCGAAGACGGGCGTCGGTATCGACATCAATCTCTAGTGTACGATTGACCAAATTCATGATCAGGAATCTAGCATCTATCGATGACTTGTCGAGGTCACTTTAGCAGGCGATCGCAGCCAATTACTCACTCCGCCGCAGGCGACATCGCCGGGGGCACCGCCGGCGGGCCCTTGGCCGGCGGCTCGGCGTGATGGTCCGATCCGTGGTCGGCGTGCTCGCCTTCGCCGCTTGACGCCAGCAGCTTCTTGCCGAAGCGCCAGCACAGCGCGCCGAGATCGTCCATCACCATGAACATCGCCGGCACGAACACCAGTGACAGGATGGTGGAGAAGATCAGGCCGCCGATCACGGCGAGCGCCATCGGCGAGCGGAATTCGCCGCCGGCGCCGAACGCCAGTGCTGACGGCATCATGCCCGCGGCCATCGCGATCGTCGTCATCACGATCGGGCGCGCGCGCTTCATGCCGGCGTCGATGATGGCCTCGTCACGCGGCTTGCCTTCGCGGATCGCTTCCACCGCGAATTCCACCAGCATGATCGCGTTCTTGGTGACGATGCCCATCAGCATCAGGATGCCGATCCACACCGGCGTCGTGAGCTGCTTGCCGGTCAGCAGCAGTGCCACGATCGCGCCGCCGATCGAAAGCGGCAGCGAGAACAGGATAGTGATCGGCTGCAGGAACGTTCCGAACAGCAGCACCAGCACGGCGTAGACCATCATCAGGCCGGCGGTAATGGCGGTGGCGAAACCGTCCGACAATTCGGCCAGGCTTTCGGCATCGCCCGATGGGCTCACCCTGCACACCCTTCGGCAGGCTCTTCATGACCGGAAGGTCGTCGATCTTCTTGGTAGCGTCGCCCAGCGCTGCGTTGCCGACGAGATCGGCGGCCACCGTCGCCTGCCGCTCGCGGTCATAGCGGTTGATGCTGGTCGGGCCCTGATCGAGCTGGATGTCGGCGACGACAGACAACGGCACGCCGCCGCGTTCGCCGCGCTGGCCCAGCGGCACCCGCAATTGCTGCAGCATCTGCAGGTCGCTGCGCGCGCTGTCCTCGAGCTGGACGCGGATCGGCACCTGGCGGTCGCCGGCGTCGAACTTCGCCAACGCCGGGCCGACGTCGCCGATGGTCGCGACACGGATGGTCTGCGACAGGCTTTCGGTGGAGACGCCGAGCCGCGCCGCCAGTTCAGCCCGCGGCCGGATCCGCAGTTCGGGCCGGTCGAGCGAGGTTTCCGAAATCACATTGGCGACGATCGGAATCCGCTTCATCTGCGTCGCCAGCTCGCTGGCGACGTTATTGACGATGTTGCTGTCGACCCCGGTCACGACCAGCGCGATCGCGCGCAGGCCGTTCTCGTCCAGGAACCAGAAGCGGATGTCCGGAACGTTCTCCAGTTCCTGGCTGATCTCGAGTTCGAGCTGTCGCTGGGTGATCTTGCGATCGGCCTTCGGCGTGTAATTGATGATCAGCGCGGCGCGGCGGACTTCCAGCGTTCCCGGCGGCACCCGTCCGCCGTCGACGAAGATGCTCTTCACCTCCGGCCGCTTGCGCAGGCGGGCGACGATTTCCTCCGTCACCTTCTCGGTATAGGCAAGCTGCGAGCCCGGCGGCAATTCCATCGCCAGCAGCGAGCGCGCGGTGTCCTGCGCGGGCAGGAAGCCTTGCGGCAGCAGCGTGATGCTCCAGATCGACGCGGCGAAGACGCCGAATCCGATCAATACGGTGATGAAGTAGTGATGCACCGACCAGGTCACGAGCCTGGTGTAGGTCTTCAGGATGCGCCCGGGCGGCGGATCCTCGTGCGGGTGATCCTTCAGGAAGTACGCGGCGAGCACCGGCGTGACGAAGCGCGCGGCGAGCAGCGAGAAGAACACCTGCACCGACACGGTGATGCCGAACTGCTTGAAGAACTGCCCGGCGATCCCCGACATGAAGCTGGCGGGTGCGAAGATCGCGATGATCGTCAGCGAGATCGCGATCACGGCGAGGCCGATTTCGTCGGCGGCTTCGAGCGCGGCGCGATAGGGCGACTTGCCCATGCGCATGTGGCGAACGATGTTCTCGATCTCGACGATGGCGTCGTCGACCAGAATACCCGTCGACAGCGTGATGGCGAGGAAGGAGACCAGGTTCAGCGAGAAGCCGAGCAGGTCCATCGCCCAGAACGCCGGGAAGATCGACAGCGGCAGCGAGATCGCGGCGATGATGGTTGCGCGAATGTCGCGCAGAAACAGCAAGACGACGACGACCGCGAGGATCGCACCTTCGAACAGTGTCGAGATCGCGGCGTGGTAATTGCCCTTGGTGAATTCGACCGAGGTGTCGATCAGCTTCAAGTCGACATCGGGATAGGCCGCTTTCAGCGCATCGATGCGCTTCTCCACGGCCTCGGCGACCTTCACGTCGCTGGCGCCCTTGGAGCGCTTGATGCCGAGCGCCACCACAGGCTCGCCGTTGAAGCGGGCAAAGGTGCTGCGATCGGCGATGGTATCGGTGACGGTACCGAGATCGTCGAGCCGCATTTCGCCGCCGCCGAACAGCGGGATCATGGTGCCGGCGAGTTCGTTCAGCGTCTTGGCGCCGGCCAGCGTGCGGATCGCCTGGTCGTTCTTGCCGATTTGGGCGCGGCCGCCGGCGACGTCGACATTGGTGCCGCGCAGGATCTGGCTGACATTGACGGCCGTGAGCCCCGCGGCCTGCAGCCGGTCCGGATCGAGCGAGACAAGAATCTCGCGCTCGACACCGCCGATGCGCTCGACCTGCGCCACGCCGCGCACGCCCTGCAGCGCGCGCTTGACGACGTCGTCGACGAAATAGGAAAGCTGCTCCGGCGTCTTGCCGGGCGAGATCGCGGCGTAGGTGACGATCGGCAGGCCGATCACGTCGACGCGCTGGATCAGCGGCTCGTTGACGTTCTGCGGCAGGTTGGAGCGAACGCGGGTGACGGCGTCCTTGACGTCATTGAGCGCGCGATCGGTGTTGGTCTCCAGCGCGAACTGGATCGTGGTCACCGACAGGCCGTCGGTGATCGACGACGAAATATGCCGCACGCCCTCGACGCCGGATACGCCGTCCTCGATGGTCTTGGTGACCTGCGATTCCAGTTCGGAGGGAGCGGCGCCGAATTGCGCGACCGCGACCGAAATCACGGGAATGTCCGCGCTCGGCAGCCGTGTCACCGCAAGCTTGGTGAAGCTGACCCAGCCCAGCACCAAGAGAATGATCGAAAACACGATCGAAGGCAGCGGGTTCCGGATCGACCATGCCGAGATATTCAAAGCCATTAGCGTGCCCGCGTGCGCTCGAGTTCATCGGCGAACATGGTCTTGATCTGGTCGCCGTCATGCAGCGAGGTGCCAGCATCGGCCACGACGGTTTCGCCGACGTCGAGGCCTTCAAGAATTTCGGTGGAAGTTTCAGAGGTCAGGCCGACGCGCACCTTTCGCGTCTCGATCGTGTTGCCTTTCACGACCTGCAGCGTCAGGCGGTCGATGGCGGTGCGCGGCACGGCGACGCCGCAGGAGCGCTTGGCGTCGATATTGGCGCGGGCAAACATGCCGACCTTGAGCGATGGATTGTTGTTCAGCGAAATCCGGACCTTGCCGAGCTGGGTGGTGCGGTCGATCTGCGGCAAGATCTGCCGGACCTTGCCGACGACGTCGGGCGCGTCGTCGCGGCTGATGCGCACCGTCGCACCCGGATTGAGCTTGAGCAGATGGACGCTCGGCACTTCGGCTTCGAGCTCGATTTCATTGTTTACGGAAATGCGGAACATCGGGCCGGCCTGCGGCGAGGCGGGAGCGCCGACCGCGGTCCTGACCTCGGTGACGAGGCCGGCGGCGGGGGCGCGCAGCGATGACCGGTCCGGGCCTGCCGGCGGGGGCGCCCGGTATTTGCGGCGGCGCGGTGAGGCGCGCCAATTCCTGATTTTCGGTGACCGTGTCGCCTTCCTTGACGAACAGGTCGGTGACCCGGGAGCCTTCCTGATCGACACCGACCTGCGCCTCGCGGCGCGGCACGATGAAGCCGGTGACCCGCACCATGTCGGAGAAGCAGGCGTTGGTGGATTTGGTCACGATCACCAGCGCCTGGCCCGGCGTCTCCTTCTCTTCGGGGCGCGGACGGTGCTCGAACCAGTAATAACCGACGGCGAGAGCGGCAACGAAGACCACGCCGAGCGCAGGTTTGAGGTATTCGGAGAATTTCATCGCCGGATCAATCCAGACTGGAAGTCAAATCAAACAGGGCGCAATTTGCCGGCCGAAGACCTGCAATGGAGCCCAAAACGAATACGTCCCGCACGGGTGCTGCGGGACGTATTGTAGCCGGAAACTATTGGTCGGCGCCACGCCCTTACCTGCACGCCTTATTTAGCTGTGTTCGACGCCGTGGCCTTGTTTTCCATGTTCACGACCTGAACGCGGCGGTTCACTTCCGCCATCGGCTGGCTCGGATCCTTGAGCTTGCTCTTGCCGTATCCGACGGTGACGAGATCGGTGCCGTTGATGCCATACTTGTCGACGAGATAACGCTTGATCGCGTCGGCGCGGCGCTCGGAGAGGTCCTGGTTATAGGCATCGCCGCCGGCGGCATCGGTGTGGCCCGCGACCACGAAGGTCGAGCCTTTGAGATCATTATTGGTGAGCGCGCGTCCGAGCGCCTGAACCGACGGCAGCGACTTCGCGCTGATATCGGCCGAGTTGTAGTCGAAGTTGATCTCCAGATCGATCTTCGGCTTGTCCTTGACGATGGCGGCGATCTCCTCGCGCTCGGCGCTCGAAAGCGAGCGCGTGGAGCGGCCACGGATCTTCTGGACGAATTTGCCCTCGGCGGCGGTCACTGCCGGGTCGACGACGGTCTGCGGACCGGTCGAAAGGCCGCGGGTCAGCGGCTTCTTTTCCGGCGCCAGCGCGCGGACGATCTGATCCTCGGTGACGTTCTTGTCCTGGGCCAGGGCGGTTCCCGTACCGAAGCCAATTGCGGCGCCGAGCGTCGCAACCGAGACCATCGCGGCAAAGGTTCTCGCTGAGATAATTGCCATTGCCTGTCCCTCTTGCGGGCTTCCCGCGCGGTTCAATGTCATCCAATTGGGCTGCCGGAGCTTGGTTGCGGCCGGCTGCTTTGCTTTAGTCTGGGTGCCGGCCATCTCGGTTCGAGGCGCCGCCAGCCTTCATCCAAAAAATCGTCACTGCACCCCGTAATCGGCAAATTCCTTGACGATATTGGGGTCCATCGCCTTCGCGTTGTTAATATCCAGATCGCCTTCCGGAATCGAGCCGTTGCGTTTCTTGGCAAGGCCGCGGCCGTACAGCGACGACGTCAATCTCGGGTTGATCTTGAGGGCGGCGTCAAAATCAGCAATTGCATTCTTGTTCTGGCCGCTCTTCAGATTGACGAGGCCGCGGCTGTCGAGCGCATCGACGAAATTCGGCCGCAGCCGCAGCGCCTCGTTGCAATCCTTCAGGGCCGCCTGCAGGTCGCCGATCACCGTGCGTGCCCAGCAACGGTTGTTGAAGGCTTCGACATCCTTCGGGTTCAGCCGCAGCGAATTGTTGAAGTCCTTGATGGCGAGTTCGTAGGCGCCTTTGCTCGCAAAGACCTGCCCGCGCCGGTACAGCGCGGCCGCATCGTCCGGATTGTCCTTGAGCTTGTCGTTCAGGCTCTTGATGGTCGGGTCGTCGGCAAACGTCGAGCTTGGGGGATCAGCCGGCTTGGCCGGCGGCGACGGCGGCGGAAGCGCGGCTTCAACCGGTTTTTGGGCTGCGGGCGGTGGAGGCGGAGGTGCCGGTGCTGCCACCGGCGGGGATGGCGGCGGCGGTGCGGGAGCAGGAGCGGGTGGCGCTGCAGGCGCCGTGGCCACAGGAGTCGAAGGCTGGCTCGCCGGCCGCGGGCCAGAGCCGCTGGGGATGAAGGAGAAATCCTCGGCCAGCGACGACGAAATCCACGGCACCTGTTCCTGGCGCGAGGCGCGGGTCACGCCGACGCGGGTGCGATTAAGCGTTTCTTCCGCCATCAAATCGGGAGTGCGGATTTCCTTCAGCAGCTCTTTCACGAACAGGCTGCGGTCGCTGCCATTGTCGGAAACGACGGAGGAGAGCGCGGCCGAATACATCACCAGCGTGCCGTTCGGCGCAATCACCGGCGCAAGGCCGGCGGAAAAGCTGCGGAACCGGCGCTCGAACGGATTGCGTCTGGAGGCGTCGATCAGCGCGATCTTGACGCCGGCGCCGCGGCTGTTGATCTCCCCCAGCACGGTTTCGAGGCTGAAACCGTCACGGCGAACGTCCGGCTCGGTCCAGATCTGGGCATCGACGGGGATCATGTAGCTCTGGCGGCTCGACTGCACGCCAAAGCCGGAGAAGAAGATCAGCGCCACCGAGCCCGGCTTGATCTTGCCATACAGGCGCTCGAAGGCGCGGCGCATCTGCTCGGCGGTCAGGTTTTCGCCGATATCGACATTGAAACCGTCGCGCTTGAGCTCTTCGGCGATGTCGCGCGCATCGTTGATCGGCTCCTTCAGCGGCGCCTCGGCGTCCGGATATTTCGCGTTGCCGATCACCAGCGCATAGCGCTCACCGGCTGCGAACGACGGGGCTACCGACGCGACTGAAAAAAACAAAGTGAGGAGCAATGCGAGGCGGATTTTCATAATGACGGCAGTCCAGATCACAGCAGTCCAGCCAAAATAGCGCCGATACCAGCTCGCGCCGCGGCGACCTTACTCTACGCTTTCGGCATTATCAAACCGCGCCCGCAGTCCGTCAACCGCTTGCGATGTCGTCACTAATTGCGACAATTAACCGCGACAGGGCCTGGGCAGGCGAAGGGAATAAAATCATCTGTGGTGGCAGAACCACAGCTTTGGTCGATGCAAACGGTTCCCGGTCAGCCGACGATGCTTTCGCGCGTGTACCCGGCTTCGCGTCCCAACATCACCGCCCGCAAAAGCGGATATCCAGTACGCCGCAGCCTCCCGGCATCTATCGATGCGGCACGTAAAGGCCTTTCCACCACCTTCGCGGGCGCAAATGTGATCCCTCTCACATGGCATTCCGCCCTGGCGCGCGGCTGTCATTCGCGCGCCGCGTTTGACCTTTGCGGATGACAATGGCTTGTTGCCGGAGATCGGCCAAATCCAGACATCCAAGAAAAAAGTGACACCGATGGGAAATGCCTACGAAATCTACGCGCTGCGCTATGCGACGATGTCGCCGCGCACCCCCAACATGAATTTCCTGGTCCCCGATCCGCATGAGACC
Source organism: uncultured Alphaproteobacteria bacterium (assembly GCA_963816815.1). GTDB lineage: Bacteria > Pseudomonadota > Alphaproteobacteria > Rhizobiales > Xanthobacteraceae > Bradyrhizobium. Next base: position 26,099 of record CAWFMW010000050.1, on the reverse strand, counting down.
ACGGCGCTGGACCTCGATTATTTCGTCTGGCTGGTCCGCGGCGGCGGGCGCGACATCCTGGTCGATACCGGCTTCAACGCCGAAGAGGCGAAGGCGCGTTCCCGCAAGCTCACGCTCAATCCGGTCGATGCGCTGGAGAAATTTGGCGTTTCGGCCGACACCATCAAGGACGTCATCGTCACCCATTTGCATTACGACCACGCCGGCAACCTCGATCGCTTCCCCAACGCGCGGTTTCATCTGCAGGAACGCGAGATGAGCTACGCGACCGGGCGCTGCATGTGCAACGGCATGCTGCGGCATCCGTTTTCGGTCGAGCACGTCACCACGATGGTACGCCATGTCTATGGCGAGCGCGTCACCTTCCATTCCGGCGACGGCGAAATCGCGCCCGGCGTGACGGTGCATCGCGTCGGCGGCCATTCCGATGGTTTGCAGGTGGTGCGCGTCGAAACCGCGCGCGGGCCGGTGGTGCTGGCCTCGGACGCGGCGCACTACTACGCCAATCTGCAGAAGCGCAGCCCGTTTCCGATCGTCTACAATGTCGGCGACATGGCGCAGGGCTGGGAAATCGTCGAACGGCTGGCCGGCCATCCCGATCGCTTCATTCCCGGCCACGATCCGATCGTGAGCGAAATCTATCCGCGCGCCAGCGACAAGGTCGATGCGTTCGCGCTGCATCTGGCGCCGTCGCGTTCGTTCGTCAAATAGGTTCAAGAAACAAGATGTCGGAATACAAGACGATCGGCTTCATCGGCCTCGGCGTGATGGGAGAGCCGATCTGCCGCAATCTCGTGAAGAAGAGCGGCAGGCGCGTCCTTGCCTTTGATCTGTCGCCGGAGCCGCTGGCGCGGCTGCGGGAAGAGGGTGCCGAGATTGCGGGTTCCGTTGCCGATGTCATCACGCAAAGCGATCTGCTGTTCCTGTGCCTGCCGAGCGCCAAACATGTGCGCGCGGTGTTCGAAGGCGATGGCATTCTAAAGAACGTCAGGAGCGGGCAGGTCGTCGTCGATCTCGGCACCTCCTCGGTCAGCCAGACCCGCGATTTTGCCGGGCAGTTGCAGGCCAAGGGCGCGGCCTGGGCCGATGCGCCGATCGCGCGCACGCGTCAGGCGGCGCAGGACGGCACGCTCAGCGTCATGGTTGGAGCGACGCCTGCGCTCTATGCTGACATCGAGCCATTGATCCGCTGCTTTGCCACCGACGTCACCCATTGCGGCGAGGTCGGCGCCGGGCAGGTCACAAAAATCCTCAACAACATGGTGCTGTTCGAAACCGTCAACGCGCTCGCCGAAGCGGTTGCGGTGGCGAAGCATAATGGCGTCGATCCAAAACTGCTGCTCGACACGCTTTCAAAGGGCTCGGCCGACAGTTTTGCGCTGCGCAATCACGGCATGAAGGCGATCGTGCCGGGCAATTTTCCGGAGCGTGCGTTCTCGACCGAATATGCGCTGAAGGATCTGTCCTACGCGCTGGAGCTCGCGGCCGATGCCGGATTGAAAATCCGCGGTGCGGAGTTGATCGGTACCGTGTTGCAGGAAGCGATCGATGCCGGCTCGGGAGATAATTATTTCCCGGTCATCGCGAAGCATATTGATAGCCGCTAACCGGAGATTCCCGATGATCACGCGCTTTCCCGGGCTGACGCCGACCCGCAGCCGCGCCGTCGCCCACGACGATCTGGTTTTCACCGTGGCGGTCGCGCCCGATCCGGTCAGCCCGTCGATGTATGAGCAGAGCAGCAAAGGCGCTCGCCCGTATCGACGAAAGCCTCGCTTTGTGCGGCTCGGACAAGAGCAAGATCCTCTCGGCCATCGTCTATGTCGCCGACATCAAGCAGAAGGGCGAGATGAACCGCGCCTGGGACGAGTGGGTCGATACCAAGAACCCGCCGATGCGCGCCTGTTTGGGTGTCGATCTCGAACCGCCGCATATCGTGGAGATCGTGGTCACGGCTGTGAAGTGAGCTTCGGCACGGATCGGGCGTAGCGACAACGTCCGTCATTCCGGGATGGTGCGCCAGCACCAGACCCGGAATCTCGAGATTCCGGGTTCGATGCTTCGCGTCGCCCCGGAATGACGCCGAGATTAATACGCTTCCTTCGCGTCCGCCTCTTCGCTGGTCTGCACCAGATCGAGGCTCTGCTCGATCTTGCCGAGCAGCCGCGTGAAATCGCGCCGCTCCTGCGCGGAGAGGCATGACAGGATCTCCTGCTCCTTGCGCAACAGGCGCGGGATCAGTTCCTCGTAGAGCGTCGTGCCCTTGCGCGTCAGGCGCAGGCGGAATTCGCGGCGGTCGTCCTCGTTCTCGACGCGTTCGATGATCTGCTGCTTCATCAGCGACGTGACCGCGCGGCTGATGGTGGATTTGTGGGTGCGGGTGCAGTGGGCGATGTATTGCGCGCTGCAGGCATCGTGGCGGAAGCCGAGCGTCGCCAGCACGCGCCATTCCGGAATGTCGAGCCCGTAGCGCGCCGCATACTCGACCGACAGCGCGGAACTGACTTCGGCCGCCAGCCGATTGAGCCGAAACGGCACGAACTTGAAGAGATCCAGCCGGGCGCTTCGCTTCGCCGCGGTCTCGTCGCGCGCATCGACAACCATTTCGCTTGAAGGCGCCTTTGGCAAAATCGCTCCAATTTGAGTTGACGCGGGACCCGGCTCGGGGTTTAAGATAGTTGCAGATGCGACTAATTTAACAAGATCGCCCGCCCTTGGCTAGTCACAAGGTTGAGCCCCAAGGTTGAGCCCATGGCGCAGACCAAAACCCAGTTCGGCTATCGCCGCCATCCCGATCAGGATCGGCCGGGCTCGAACCTCGCCGAACACGCGGTCGTCGTGGTCGGCGCCGGTCCCGTGGGGCTGTCGCTGGCGATCGATCTGGCGCAGCGCGGCCAATCCGTCGTGCTGCTCGACGACGCCGACCGGATCGGCGAGGGCTCGCGGGCGATCTGCTTTTCAAAACGCTCGCTCGAATTCTGGGACCGGCTCGGCATCGGCCAGCGCATGGTCGACAAGGGCGTGGTGTGGAGCGTCGGCAAGATCTTTCACGGCGAGTCTCAGCTCTATCAGTTCAACCTGTTGCCGGAGCAGGGCCACAAGCGGCCGGCCTTCATCAACCTGCAGCAATTCTATGCCGAGGCCTATCTGGTCGATCGCGTCGGGGAACTCCCTGCCATCGACCTGCGCTGGCGCAACAAGGTGACCGCGCTCGAACAGCGCAACGACCACGTGCTGCTGACGATCGAAACGCCCGACGGTCCCGTACCGGTTGAGCGCCCGTTTCGTGATCGCCTGCGACGGCGCCAAATCCTCGTTGCGCCGGATGGTGGGAGCGGAATTCGCAGGGCAGGTGTTCGAGGACCAGTTCCTGATCGCCGACGTCAAGATGACGGCGGCGTTTCCGACCGAGCGCTGGTTCTGGTTCGATCCGCCGTTCCATGCCGGCCGCTCCGCGCTGCTGCACAAGCAGCCCGACGACATCTGGCGGATCGATCTGCAGCTCAATCGCTTTGCCGATCCCACCGTCGAAAAACTGCCGGAGAATGTGCGGCCGCGCATCGCCCGCATGCTCGGGCATGACAAGTTCGATTTCGAATGGATCTCGCTGTACAAATTTCAGTGCCGGCGGATGAACAAGTTCATCCATGGCCGCGTGATCTTTGCCGGCGATGCCGCGCATCAGGTTTCGCCGTTCGGCGCCCGCGGCGCCAATTCCGGACTGGAAGACGCCGAGAACCTGGCGTGGAAGCTCGATCGCGTGTTGCGGGGAACGTCGCCCGAGGCGCTGCTCGAGAGCTATCATATCGAGCGCAGTGCCGCCGCCGACGAGAACATCCGCGAATCCACCCGCTCGACCGACTTCATGGCGCCCAATTCCCATCAGGAGGCGCGGCTGCGCAAGGCGGTGCTGTCGCTCGCCAAGGAAACCGAGTTCGGCAAGCGCATGGTGAATGGAGGACGGCTGTCAACGCCGTCGAATTATGCGACGCCGCTGTCGACCGCCGACGGCGATTCCTGGCGTAGCGGTCCGTGTCCCGGCACCTCGATGCCGGATGCGCTGGTTGCAGGCGCGCGCGGTGAACCGATGTTCCTCACCGATGCGTTCATCGGCGCCGGAGCGCGGTTCACGCTGCTGCAATTCGGCAATGGCGCCGCTCCGGAACTGCCCGAAGGATTGGGCGCGATCCGGATCGGCGGCAAGGATGGCCTTGTCGATTCGGAAGGCCTCGCCGCCTCGCGTTACGACGCCGAACCCGGCACCGCCTATCTGTTGCGGCCGGACGGCTACGTCGCGGCGCGGTTCCGGCATCCGACCCGGCCGGCGCTCGACGCCGCGCTGGCGCGCGCCGCGGGCATCAACTGAGGTCTCATCATGGCGCTATCGACCGCTTCGAATTTTGCCAAACCCGACGACGCGTTCCGCGCCATCGTCGAGGCGCATCGGGGCTTGAGCGACGAACAGAGCGCCGACCTCGACGCCGCGCTGGTTCTCGTGCTTGCCAATCACATCGGCGATATCGCCGTGTTGCACGAAGCGATCGCGCTCGCCAAGCGGCGGATGCTCGATGCGAGCCAGCAACAACAGCAGCAGCAATAATTCACGTCTCGAACGAAGTCAGGAATCGAATTGATGGCCAAAGGTTTTGCATCCACGACCGATATGGCGGAGAAGAAGATCACCTTCTCCGAAATCGGCACCGATCTCTACGCGTTCACCGCCGAGGGCGATCCGAACTCCGCGATCATCGTCGGCGACGACGGCTGCCTGGTGTTCGATGCGCAGTCGACGCCGGCGATGGCGAATAAAGTGATCGAACGCGTTCGCACCGTCACCGACAAGCCGATCAAATATGTCGTGCTGTCGCATTACCACGCCGTGCGCGTGCTGGGCGCCTCCGCCTACAAGGCGCAGGGCATCGTGGCCTCGGCCGAAACCCATCGGCTGATCGAGGAACGCGGCCAGCAGGACTGGGATTCCGAATACGGCCGCTTCCCGCGCCTGTTCCAGGATGCGGAGAGCATTCCGGGCCTGACCTGGCCGACGCTGACCTTCGAGGGCGAGATGTCGATCTATCTCGGCAAGCGCGAGGTGCGGCTGATGCAGCTCGGCGCCGGGCACACCTCGGGCGATATCGTCGCCTGGGTGCCGGATGCCGAAGTGATGTTCTCCGGCGACCTGATCGAATATCACTCGGCCTGCTATTGCGGCGACGCGCATTTGCGCGAATGGCCGGCCACGCTGAACGAAATCCGCGCCTTCAATCCCAAGGCGATCGCGCCGGGCCGCGGCGATGCGCTGAAGGGGCTTTCGACCGGGCGCGACGCGATTGCGATGACGCGCGATTTCGTCACCTCGCTCTACGGCGCGGCGGAAACATCTGTCGCGAGAGGCCGCAACCTGAAGGAATCGATGGCCGCGACGCGCGAGGTGATGGATCCGAAATTCTCCAGCTTCGCGATCTACGAGCACTGCCTGCCGTTCAACGTCTCGCGTGCGTTCGACGAGGCGTCGGGGATCGACGATCCCGTAATCTGGACCGACAAGCGCGACCAGGAAATGTGGGCCGCCCTGCAAGGAGGAGGATGACCATGAATATCAACACCTCGCCTGATCAGATTGTTCGAAGCACCGCGCAACTGACGCCGGGCTACATGTCCGGCTTCGGCAACAGTTTTGAGACCGAGGCCTTGCCCGGCGCGCTGCCGATGGGACGCAACTCGCCGCAGCGCTGCGCCTACGGGCTCTATGCCGAGCAGCTCTCCGGCTCGCCCTTCACCGCGCCGCGCGGCAGCAATGAACGGTCATGGCTTTATCGCATCCGTCCGTCGGTGAAGCATTCAGGGCGCTTTGCGAAGGCCGATGCCGGACTGTGGCGCACCGCGCCGTGTCACGAATACGATTTTTCGATCGCGCAACTGCGCTGGGATCCGGCGCCGATCCCGAAGGAGGACATGACCTTCCTGCAGGGCGTGCAGACCATGACGACGGCCGGCGACGCCAATACCCAGGCCGGCATGGCCGCGCACGTCTATCTCATCACCAAGTCGATGGTCGATCAGCATTTCTACAATGCCGACGGCGAGATGATGTTCGTGGCCCAGCAGGGCAATCTGCGCCTCGTCACCGAATTCGGCCGCATCGATATCGAGCCCGGCGAAATCGCCGTGATTCCGCGCGGCGTGAAATTCCGCGTCGAGATTCCGAACGGCCCCGCGCGCGGCTATCTCTGCGAGAATTATGGCGGCGCCTTCACGCTGCCGGAGCGTGGGCCGATCGGCGCCAATTGCCTCGCCAATTCGCGCGACTTCCTCACGCCTGTAGCCGCCTATGAGGACAAGGACACGCCGACCGAACTCTACGTGAAGTGGGGCGGCGCGCTGTTCAAGACCACGCTGCCGCATTCGCCGATCGACGTGGTGGCGTGGCACGGCAATTACGCGCCCTACAAGTACGACCTGCGCACCTTCTCGCCGATCGGCGCCATCGGCTTCGATCATCCCGATCCCTCGATCTTCACGGTTCTGACCGCGCCATCGGAGACCGCCGGCACCGCCAACATCGACTTCGTGATTTTCCCGGAGCGCTGGATGGTGGCCGAAAACACCTTCCGGCCGCCCTGGTATCACATGAACATCATGAGTGAGTTCATGGGGCTGATCTACGGCGTCTACGACGCCAAGCCGCAAGGCTTCGTCCCCGGCGGCATCTCGCTGCACAACATGATGCTGCCGCACGGCCCCGACCGCGAAGCCTTCGATCACGCGAGCAACAGCGAGTTGAAGCCGGTGAAGCTGACCGGCACCATGGCCTTCATGTTCGAGACGCGATACCCGCAGCGCGTGACCAAGCATGCCGCGAAATCGGCGACGCTGCAGGACGATTACGCCGATTGCTGGAAGGGACTGGAGAAACGGTTCGATCCGAACAAGCCGTGAAGTAACATCCGCCGTCATTCCGGGGCGCGCGAAGCGCGAACCCGGAATCCATCTCTCCGTCAGAGTAGGTGGCTCCATGGATTCCGGGCCTGCGCCAAGTGGCGCATCCCGGAATGACGGGCGGATAGAGCCTCAAAAACTCGGCAGGAATCCCATGCCCCATCCCAACGACCCCAAACTCCGCTCCTTCATCGACGTCGCGCCCACCTCCGACTTCCCGATCCAGAATCTCCCCTACGGCATCTTCTCCGCCAAGGACGGCCTTGCCCCGCGCGTCGGTGTCGCGATCGGCGATTACGTGCTCGATCTCTGGCAGCTCGCGCAGGACTGCCGTTTCGACGTCGTCGAGCCGGGAGTCTTCGCCGCCGCACAGCTCAATCCGTTCATGGCGCTGGGACCAAAAGTCTGGTCCGGCACCCGCGCGCGGATCAGCGAGCTGCTGCGGCACGATCACCCGGAGCTGCGCGACAATGAAAGCCTGCGCAAGCGCGCGCTGGTGCCGATGGCGGACGTCAAGCTGCACCTGCCGTTCGCCGTCTCCGGCTACACCGATTTCTATTCGTCGAAGGAGCACGCCACCAATGTCGGCGTCATGTTCCGCGGCAAGGACAATGCGTTGCAGCCGAACTGGCTGCACATGCCGATCGGCTACAACGGCCGCGCGTCGACCGTGGTCGTCAGCGGCACCCCGGTGCGCCGGCCGCGCGGGCAGCTGAAGCCGCCGACCGCCGACGTGCCGAGCTTCGGGCCGTGCAAGCGGCTCGATTTCGAACTCGAAATGGGCGTGGTGGTCGGCCAGCCGTCGGCGATGGGCGAAATGCTGACCGAGAAGCAGGCCGAAGAGATGATCTTCGGCTTCGTCATCCTCAACGACTGGAGCGCGCGCGACATCCAGCAATGGGAATATGTGCCGCTCGGGCCGTTCCAGGCCAAGGCGTTCGGCACCTCGATCAGCCCGTGGGTCGTGACGCGCGAGGCGCTGGAGCCGTTTCGCGTGCACGGGCCTGCGCAGGATCCGAAGCCGCTGCCCTATCTGCAGCAGGCGCAGCCGAACAATTACGACATGGAGCTCGAGGTCGGCCTGCGCGCGGCGCAGATGAACGAGGCGGCGAACATCTGCCGCACCAATTTCAAATACATGTACTGGTCGTCGGTGCAGCAGCTCGTGCACCATGCCTCATCGCGGCTGCGCCATGAATGTCGGCGATCTCCTGGGGTCGCGGCACCATCTCGGGTCCGGAGAAGGACCAGCGCGGCAGCCTGCTCGAAATCAGCTGGAACGGCACCGAGCCGGTCGAACTGGCCGGCGGCGTGAAGCGGACGTTCCTGGAAGACGGCGATTCGCTGGTGATGCGCGGCTGGTGCCAGGGCGACGGCTACCGCGTCGGCTTTGGCGAGGTCGAGGGGACGATTTTGGCGGCGGGGTGACGCTCTTTCGTCATCGCGAGCATCTGTAGGGTGGGCAAAGGAGCGAAGCGACGTGCCCACCATCTATCGCCGATGTCGCTGCGAGATGGTGGGCATGCTCCGCTTTGCCCACCCTACGGCATCTCGCGATGACGCAAGGCCTTACCGCTCCTGCGGCGGAATATCCTTCAGCCGCGCGCAATGCGCCGCGACATCCTCGATGCTGTATTTCAAATGCACGCGCTTGTCCGACGGCAGTTGCTTCGTCACGCACACGCCGGGCCGCCGCTCCGTCGCCGGCCGGATCGGCCGCGGCTCAAAACCGCCGCCGCAGTTCGGGCAGACATTGTGCAGCTTGTTGTCTCGACGCAATCCGCGCAGAACGTGCATTCGTAGGAACAGATCCGCGCGTCCGTCGCGTTCGGCGGCAGGTCCTTGTCGCAATATTCGCAGTTCGGCCGGAGTTGCAGCGCCATGGTTGTCTCGCGGGATGATGTCGGTCGGATCATCGCAAATCGGCCGGCAAAACGCGAATGACAAATTTCCCTCGAATTGGGCCATGGCGGCAGCTGGGGCTTTCATCCTTCGAGACGGCGCTGGCGCGCCTCCTCAGGATGAGATCTGGAGACTCTCATGGTGAGGAGCGCGGCACTGCCGCGTGTCTCGAACCATGCAGGCCCGGATGCTAACCCTTCAACGGCAGCCTCGCGCTCTCCTTCAGCCGGTCGAGCACGATCGACGAGCGCACATGCGCCACGCTCTGGTGCGGCATCAGCACGTCGTTGACGAGGTCGGAGAGGTCCTTGAGGTCGCGCAGCACGACCTTCAGCACATAGTCGGCGTCGCCGGTCAGCGAATAGGCTTCCTGGATATCGTCGACGCGGTTGACCAGCGCGCGGAATTTCTTGGCATTGTCGGGCGAATGCGTCGCCAGCGTGATGTGGATGAAGGCGATCAGGTTGAAGCCGAGCGCCTCGCCGGCGAGGTCGGCGTGATAGCCCGCGATCACCTTCTCTTCCTCCAGCCGCATCCGCCGCCGCGAGCATTGCGAGGCCGACAGGCCGACGAGATCGGCCGAGTTGCTGGTTGGTCAGCCGGCCGTCGTCCTGCAGCGCGGCCAGCATTTTGAGATCGAAGGCGTCCACCGAGATCATGCGTAAAATGCCATTTTAATGCACGAAGTGTGCATTACTATAGCCGAATGCGGGCCCATTTGCATGCACTTTGCGCCCGATTCGACCGATATTGATCCAGATCAATTCTGGGAGATTCCGCCATGGGTCCGTTTCCGCACGACGCGCCGGCCGCCACCGTCAGCGCCGACAACCCGATGGGCACCGACGGCTTCGAGTTCGTCGAATATGCCCACCCGAAGCCGGAAGAACTGCACGCGCTGTTCAAGCTGATGGGCTATGCGCCGGTCGCCCGCCACAGGACCAAGAAGATCACGGTCTATCGCCAGGGCGACATCAATTATCTCGTCAACGAGGAGCCGGGCACCCATGGCCATGGCTTCGTCGCCGCGCACGGGCCCTGCGCGCCGTCGATGGCGTTCCGCGTGGTCGATGCGAAGCAGGCCTATGAGCGCGCGCTCTCGCTCGGCGCCGAGCCCGCGGATGTTTCTTCGGCGCAGAAGACGCTCGACGTTCCCGCCATCAAGGGCATCGGCGGCAGCCTGCTCTATTTCGTCGATCGCTACGGCGCCAAGGGCTCGGCCTATGACATCGAGTTCGAATGGCTGGGCGCGAAAGATCCGCGGCCCGCGGGCGCCGGGCTCTATTACATCGATCACCTCACCCACAACGTCCATCGCGGCCGCATGGATGTCTGGACCGGCTTCTACGAAAAGCTGTTCAACTTCCGCCAGATTCGTTTCTTCGATATCGAAGGCCGCGCGTCCGGCCTGTTCTCGCGCGCGCTGACCAGCCCGGACGGCAAGATCCGGATTCCGATCAACGAGGACGCCGGCGACTCCGGGCAGATCGAGGAATATCTCAACATCTATCGCGGCGAGGGCATCCAGCACATCGCCTGCGGCGCGCGCGACATCTACCGCACCGTCGAGAGCCTGCGCGACGCAGGTTTGCCGTTCATGCCGTCGCCGCCGGAGACCTATTTCGAGAAGATCGACGCGCGCCTGCCGCGGCATGGCGAGGACGTCGCCCGCCTGCAGCGCGACGGCATCCTGATCGACGGCGAGGGCGTCGTCGACGGCGGCCACACCAAGGTGCTGCTGCAGATTTTTTCGGCGAACGCGATCGGGCCGATCTTCTTCGAATTCATCCAGCGCAAGGGCGACGATGGATTCGGCGAGGGCAATTTCAAGGCGCTGTTCGAATCGATCGAGGAAGACCAGATTCGCAGGGGCGTGCTGAAGGTGGGGAACGCGGCGTAGCTCGTAGCGCTCGTGTCCCGGACGCGCTGCAGCGTGCTCAACGCTGCTGCGCAGAGCCGGGACCTAGTCGCTGTGGGCCCCGGCTCTGCAGTGCATCGCCTTGCGCTGCACTGCGTCCGGGGCACGGCGACCGAGTCTACCTCACCGCTTCCACGCCGTCGTCACATCCCCGATCTTCGCCACCTCCGGCTCCCTGATCGCCGACGGCGTTCGCGAAAACCGCGGCGCGGGCGCCGGCTGGGTCACGCCGTGGCGCTCGACGAACACTTTTCGCGCGGCCATGTGCGGATGATCAGGCGCTTCCGCCATGGTCAGGATCGGCGCGAAGCAGATGTCGGTGCCTTCCATGATCTTGCACCAGTCCGCGCGCGATCTTGCTCTTGAAGACCTTCGTCAGCTTCTCCTTCAGCGCCGGCCACGCCTTGCGGTCCATCTGCGCGTCGAAATCGGCATCGGTCAGGTCGGCATGTTTGCGCAGCAGCGCGTAGAATTGCGGCTCGATCGAGCCGATCGAAATGAAGTTGCCGCAGGAGCATTCGTAGACGCCGTAGAAATGCGCGCCGCCGTCGAGGAAATTCTGGTCGCGTCCCTCGGTCCAGCGCCCGCTCGCGCGCATGTCGAAGAACATCGACATCAGCGAGGCCGCGCCGTCGCACATCGCGGTGTCCACCACCTGGCCCTTGCCGGACTTCGAGGCTTCCAGCATGGCGGCGAGCACGCCGACCACGAGATAGAGCGCGCCGCCGCCGAAATCGCCGACCAGATTGAGCGGCGGCACCGGCTTCTCCTTGGTCCCGATCGCGGCGAGCGCGCCTGTGATCGAGATGTAATTGATGTCATGGCCGGCGGCGTTCGCCAGCGGGCCTTCCTGGCCCCAGCCGGTCATGCGGCCATAGACCAGCTTCGGGTTGCGCGCGAGCACGACGTCGGGGCCGAGGCCGAGACGTTCCATCACGCCGGGGCGAAAACCTTCGATCAGTGCGTCCGCACCGGCGAGCAGGTCGAGCACCTGTGCGATAGCGGCCTTGTCCTTCAGATCGAGTTCGATCACCTTGCGGCCGCGCACCGCCACCGCCTTGAGGTTCTTGCCGGCGCCGACGCGGTCGAGCGTCACGACCTCGGCCCCCATGTCGGCGAGCAGCATGCAGGCGAACGGGCCCGGGCCGATGCCGGCGAATTCGACGATGCGAAAACCGGCGAGTGGGCCGGAGGCGCGGGTAGCGGATTGGGCGGCTGGTTTGTCGAGCACTTGTTTTTTCTCCCAGGGAAACGTCTTAATTAGTTGATTAGCTAAATTGTCCCGCCGAAGCGAGACCATGGCAAGTTCTTTTGCCGAGAATCGGACCAAAATGCGAAAGCGGCGCGCATTGCTGCGCGCCGCTCGCAGGCAAGTTGTGTTCAGGCGCTATCTAACCCGCGGCCGTCACCGCGCGCTGCGCCATCACCTTGATCAGATTGGCGCGATAGTCCGAAGTTCCGTGGATGTCGCTCATCAGGCCGCTGGCGGAAACCTTCACGCTGTCGATCGCCGCGGCCGACCAGTTGGCTTTCAGCGCCGCCTCGATCGCCGACACCCGCATCACGCCGTCTTGCGAGGCGCCGGTCGCCGCGACCCTGACGTCACCTGCCTTGGTCTTGGTCACGAACACGCCGGTCAGCGCGAAACGCGAGGCGGGATGGCGAAACTTGGCATAGCCCGCCTTTGCCGGGATCGGGAACGATACGGCGGTAATGATCTCGCCATCCTCAAGGGCCGTCGTAAACAGGCCCTTGAAGAAATCGTCCGCCGAAATCGACCGCTTGTTGGTCTTCACGGTGGCGCCAAGCGAAACCAGCGCGGCGGGAAAATCCGCGGCCGGGTCGTTGTTGGCGATCGAGCCGCCGATCGTGCCGCGATGGCGCACGGCGGGATCGCCGAGCACGGAGGTGAGGTAGGCGATCGCCGGAATCGACTTTTTCACGTCGGCGCTTTGCATGATGTCGAAATAGGTCGTCGCCCCCTTGATCGTCAGCGTGTCACCCGATGCCTCGATGCCGACCAACTCCTTGATCTTGCCGAGATCGATCACGTCGGATGGCGAGGCCAGCCGCATTTTCATCACCGGGATGAGGGTGTGGCCGCCGGCCAGGTATTTCGAGTCCGAACCCTTTGCGAACAGTGCCACAGCTTCGTCGACCGAGGAGGGGCGATGGTAGGTTGTCTGGTACATGGTGTGTGCTCCCTCTTACGCGTTGCCGTGGATCGCATGCCAGACGCGATCGGGCGTCGCAGGCATTTCGAGCTGGTTGTTGCCGATCGCATCCGTGATGGCGTTGATGACGGCAGCCGATGCGCCGATCGCGCCCGCCTCGCCGCAACCCTTGACGCCGAGCGGATTGCCCGGACACAGCGTCGTGGTGTGCGACAACTTGAACGACGGCAGGTCGTCGGACCGCGGCATGGCGTAGTCCATGAACGATGCCGTCAGGAGCTGGCCCGAGCTATCATAAACCGCACCCTCCAGCAGCGCCTGCCCGATGCCCTGGGCGAGACCGCCATGGACCTGGCCTTCGACGATCATCGGATTGATCAGCCGTCCGAAATCGTCCGCCGCCACGAAGTTGACGAAGGTCGATTTGCCGGTGGCGCTATCGACTTCCATTTCGCAGATATAGGCGCCGGCCGGGAAGGTGAAGTTGGTCGGATCGTAGAACGCGCCCTCCTTCAGGCCGGGCTCCATGCCGTCAGGCAGATTGTGCGCGGTGTAGGCGGCGAGGGCGACCATCGGCAGCGCGATCGACTTGTCGGTGCCGGTGACCTTGAACTCGCCATTCTCGATGACGATGTCGTTTTCGGACGCCTCGAGCTGATGGGCCGCGATCTTCTTGGCCTTGGCTTCGACCTTTTCCATCGCCTTCAGGATGGCGGTGAGGCCGACGGCTGCCGAGCGCGAACCGTAGGTGCCCATGCCGAACTGCACTTTATCAGTGTCGCCATGGACGATCTGCACCTGGCTGATCGGAATGCCGAGGCGTTCGGCGATGAGCTGGCAGAAGGTCGTCTCATGACCCTGGCCGTGGCTGTGCGATCCGGTCAGCACCTCGATGGTGCCGACCGGATTGACGCGCACTTCCGCCGATTCCCACAGGCCCACGCCGGCGCCGAGACTGCCGACCGCCTTCGACGGCGCGATGCCGCAGGCCTCGATGTAGCAGGACACGCCGATGCCGCGCAGCTTGCCTTCGGACTTGGCTTTCGCCTTGCGCGCCGGGAAGCCGGCGTAGTCGATCGCCTTCATCGCGGAGTCGAGCGAGGCATTAAAGTCGCCGATGTCATAGGCCATGATGACGGGCGTCTGGTGCGGGAACTGCGTGATGAAATTCTTGCGGCGCAGTTCGGCCGGATCGACCTTCAACTGCCGCGCCGCCGTCTCCATCAGCCGCTCCACCACGAAACTCGCCTCGGGGCGGCCCGCGCCGCGATAGGCGTCGACCGGCACCGTGTTGGTGTAGACGCTGATCACTTCGGCGAAGATGTTGGGGATGTTGTACTGGCCCGACAGCAGCGTCGCGTAGAGATAGGTCGGCACCGACGACGAGAACAGCGACATATAGGCGCCGAGATTGGCGTAGGTTTTTACGCGCAGCGCGGTGACCTTGTTGTCCTTGTCGAACGCCATCTCCGCCTTGGTGAGGTGGTCGCGGCCATGCGCGTCGGTCAGGAAGGCCTCGGTGCGGTCGCCGGTCCACTTCACCGGACGTCCGACCTTCTTGGAGGCCCACAGCGCCACCATCTCCTCGGGATAAATGAAGATCTTTGAGCCGAAACCGCCGCCGACGTCGGGCGCCACCACCCGCAGCTTGTGCTCCTGGGCGATGTTGTAGAACGCCGACAGCACGAGGCGGGCGACATGCGGATTCTGCGAGGTCGTGTAGAGCGTAAAGTGCTCTTCGGGCTCGTTATATTCGGCGATCGCCGCGCGCGGCTCCATCGCGTTCGGAACCAGGCGGTTGTTGGTGATGTCGAGCGACACGACATTGGCCGCCGCCTTGAAGGCGGCATCGGTCGCGGCTTCCTCGCCGATGGTCCAGTCGTAGATCACGTTGCCCGGCGCTTCCGGGTGCAACTGCGGCGCGCCCGGCTTGATCGCGGCGCGAATGTCGGCTGCGGCGGGCAGTTCCTCGTAATTGACGACCACGGCCTCGGCCGCGTCCTTGGCCTGGTTCTTGGTCTCGGCGACCACGACCGCGACCGCCTGGCCGACAAAGCGCACGGTTTCCGGCGCCATCGCCGGCCATGCGCCCATCTTCATGCCCGTGCCGTCCTTGGAGGTGATGGCCCAGCCGCAGATCAGATTGCCGATCTTGTCGTCCACGAGTTCCTGACCGGTCAGCACGCCGACCACGCCCGGCATCTTCATCGCCTCGGATGTATCGATGCTCTTGACCTTGGCATGCGCGTGCGGGCTGCGGACGAAATGCGCGTGCGTCATACCCAGGATCTTGATGTCGTCGACGTAGCGGCCCTTGCCGGTAATGAAACGGCGGTCTTCCTTGCGCACAACGCTTGCGCCAATGCCTTCAACGCCCATGTCCTGTCCTCCCGACCGGAGTTATTGTTTCCGCCATTTCCATCGAAACGCGGTCTTGAATTCGGAAATTGCTGGCCTGCGGCGTCTATTCCGCCGCCTGCGAGACCTTCATGCGGCCGGCCGCGTCGAGCACCGATTTGACGATGTTGTGGTATCCGGTGCAGCGGCAGATGTTGCCTTCGAGTTCCTGCCGGACGGTCTCCTCGTCGAGCTGGCCGCTGTGGCGGTGCACAATATCGATCGCCGACATGATCATGCCGGGGGTGCAGTAGCCGCACTGCAGGCCGTGATTGTCGCGGAACGCCGCCTGCATCGGGTGCAGTTCGTCGCCTTTGGCGATGCCTTCGATGGTGGTGACGTTCGAGCCCGCCGCCTGGCCGGCCAGCACGGTGCAGGATTTGACCGCCCGGCCATCGATATGGACCACGCAGGCGCCGCATTGGCTGGTGTCGCAGCCGACATGGGTGCCGGTCAGGTTGAGATTTTCGCGCAGGAGATGGACCAGAAGCGTCCGGTCCTCGACTTCGACCGAGACGGCTTTGCCGTTCACGGTCAGTTTGACTGTAGACACGCGTGGTACCTCCCCGATGTTTTATAATTATTCCAATTAGAAACAGCGGAGCAGCAACTTGCAACTAGGATTTTGGTCGGCCGGATCTTTGTGATGACAGCAAAGGGAAGGGCGCGCGGAAACTCGCGATGCGAACTTTGCTTACCCTCCCCTGGAGGGGCGAGGGGAGTCGGCTCACATTGAGCGCAGCGAAATGTGAGACGGGGCGGGGTGACGGTCTCTCCACTCGGGCACTGTTGGATGTGGAGAGACCGTCACCCCACCCCGCCGCTTCGCGTCGACCCACGAGCGAGCTTCGCTCGTCTCGGACCCCTCCAGGGGAGGGTAAGAGCGGCCGCCCCCGCACCCTTGCCGCTTTTGCCCGTATTTACGCACCTTTATCCATTCTGCCTTAAGTTTGCGCACCGCGTCGGGGTTTGGCCCTCGATGCCTGATTTTCAGAACGAAAACGGGGGGTAACGTGCGATTCCAAAAGCTTAGCGCCGCGTCGGTCAGGCTTCCAACCTTGCGATTTCGCTCCAAGATCATGCTCGGCTTTACCGTGGTGCTGGCGATCTCGGCTGCCAGCATGGGCTTCGCCTATCTAGGCTTCGAACGGGTCTCCGACGTGGTCGATGCCTACCGGCGCAGCGTGCAGGAGGCCGATCTGGCGCGCGACATCGATCGCGAGCTGATCTCCTACCGCGCGCTGGCCCGCTATTTCGTGGTGACCGGCAAGGAAGAGGACGGCAAGGCCGCGCTGGAAGCCGAAGCTCGCCTGAAGGAAGCCATCCTGACCTCGATGAAGGGCACCACCGACCGGGCGCGGCTCGAGCAGGTCGCAAAGCTGGAGCGCGAGTTCCGTACCTTCACCAAGATTTTCGCCGACATGCTCAAGACCAAGGACGAGAGCGCGCGCATCGCGCAGAACCAGCTTGCGCGCACCGGCAACTCGCTGCGCTACAAGCTCGACGACCTCCCGAGCAATGCCGAGGATGAAGAGATGCCCCTGATCACGCTCGGCGCCAAGAAGGTGACCGAGCAGTTTCAGGCGGCCACCGCCCTTGCCAATACCTTCGTGGTCAATTCCGACCAGTCGGTCGCCACCAGCGCACTGGCGCGCCTGAAATTTGTCGAGAACGCCCTGAAGTCGATCTCGACAACCAACACAAAGATCCTGGACGGCATCAAGGAAGTTTCCGGCATGCTGGAGGAATACCGCCGGTCGCTCGCCTTGCTGGTCGGCAATGCCAAGGAGATCGAAGGACTGAGCCAGGAAATGACGGAGACGGCTGCCGAGATCAACAAGGCCTCGGCGGCGATGAAGTCGGATCTGCTGGCGGATCAGAAGCGGCTCGACGCCGATTCGGATGCCGAAATCGCCGCAACCGAACGGCTGATTGTGATGCTGGCGGCGGGCGGCTTTCTGCTCGGCGGCGTCTGGGCCTTCTTCCTCGGCAAGGGCATTTCCCGGCCCATGACAAGGATGTGCAGCGCGATGCGCGAACTTGCCGCCGGCAATTTCGAAGTGGTGCTGCCCGGCCTCGGCCGCAAGGACGAAGTCGGCGAGATGGCGAGCGCGGTCGAGGAGTTCAAGGTGCAAGCCGTCACGCGGGCGGAGCGCGACGCCGCCACCCAGGAAGCGCAGAGCAAGGCGGCGAGCGCTGCGCGCCGCACTGAGCTGATACGTTTTGCCGACGATTTCGAGGCCGCGGTTGGCGCCATCGTCGCCAACGTTTCATCTTCGGCCGTGCAACTCGAAGCCGCGGCGGGCACACTGACACGAACCGCGGAGACCACCCAGAGCCTGTCGAGCCAGGTTGCGGGCGCCTCGGAAGAGGCCTCCACCAACATGCAGTCGGTGGCATCCGCGACCGAGCAATTGTCGGCGTCCGTCGACGATATCGGGCGGCGCGTCAAGGAAAGCAGCCAGATCGCGGAAGCCGCGGTGCGTCAGGCCGAACAGACCGATGGCCGGATCGGAAAACTGTCGCGCGCTGCGCAGGAGATCGGCGATGTCGTCAAGCTGATCACGGCGATCGCCGAGCAGACCAATTTGCTGGCGCTGAACGCGACCATCGAGGCGGCGCGTGCGGGCGATGCCGGGCGCGGCTTTGCGGTCGTGGCGTCCGAGGTCAAATCGCTCGCCAGCCAGACCGCGAAGGCCACCGACGAGATTTCCAATCACATCTCGGGCATGCAGGGCGCGACCCAGGAATTGGTCGCCGCCATCAAGGAGATCGGCGGCACCATCGGAAAAATCTCCGAGATCGCCTCGACGATCGCCAGCGCCGTCGAGCAGCAAAGCTCGGCGACGCAGGAGATCGCGCGCAGCGTCCAGAACGTCGCGCAGGGCACGCACGAGGCCGCCACCAACGTCATGCATGTCAACCGCGGCGCGACCGAGACCGGCACGGCTTCCGAGGAAGTGCTGAATTCGGCGCGCAGCCTGTCGAGCGAAAGCACGCGGCTGCGCGAAGAACTCGATCGCTTCATGGCGAATATCAGAGCGGCGTGAGCTGGTAATCTGATCGCGCAAAAAGACGCTGTCACTCGCGCAACAAGATGGTGTCATCATCCGCGAAGGCGGATGATCCAGTATTCCAGAGACGGTAGTGATAAATCGAGAAGCCGCGGCGTACTGGATGCCCGCCTTCGCGGGCATGACGGCCGGAGATTTTTCATTCCCTTCCGAATTGCTGCTTCAGCTCCGTCCAAGCGGCTCTCGCGTATGCCCTAGTGTCCAGCGTGAAGCGCATCGTTGAGATAGATGCAGGTCAGGATCGCAAACACGTAAGCCTGCAGAAACGCCACCAGCAGCTCGAGGGCGGTGAGCGCAACGGTCAATGCCAGCGGCACCATGCCGCCGATCCAGCCAACCGCGCCGAGCGAAGTGCCGAGCATGGCGACGAAGCCCGCAAACACCTTCAGCGTGATGTGACCGGCCAGCATGTTGGCAAACAGACGGACGCTATGCGACAGCGGCCGCGACAGGAAGGAAATGATCTCGATTGCGACGACCAGCGGCAGGATGTACATCGGCACGCCGCTGGGAACGAAGATCTTGAAGAACTTCAAGCCGTTTTTGTAGAGGCCATAGATCAGCACCGTGAAGAACACGAGCAGCGCGAACGAGGCCGTAACGATGATATGGCTTGTTACCGTGAAGGTGTAGGGAATGATGCTGATCAGGTTCGCGACCAAGATGAACATGAAGATGCAGTACACCAGCGCGAAGAACTTCATTCCGTCCTCGCCGGCGGTGGAGCGGATCATGGTGGCCACGAACACGTAGCTCAATTCGGCGGCCGACTGGAAACGGCCGGGAACCAATTGCCGGCCCTTCATGCCTCGAAGCGCCAGCAGACAGATCACCGCTACCGTGAGCAACATGTAAACGGAGGAGTTGGTGAAGGCGATCGTGTGGCGGCCGATATGGCCAATCGTGAAGATGTTGCTGATGTTGAACTGGTGGATAGGATCGAGGGTCATCCGCGGGTCCTCCGGACCAGCAACAGCAGCAAAGATTGATGCATCGCGCTCCTGCGCGTGATGCAGTCGTCAAGGCAAGCCGATCGTGCGTGCATATGTTGAGATAGATCAAAGCTCCGCGCAGGGGTGGGGACCGCGTGCTGCGGAGACCGCCAACAGCTATGCAATTTCGGCACCCCAAAAGCCCCGGAACCCCCATCTGCCGCGGGCGTTATCTTGCCGTCGGGCATCATGTTTGCCGCAATTTGACGTGAAAACCCTGGGGCTGGGGCGTTCCGGGGTGTTTTTCATTGGTTCAATACGATGGGTGCAACAGCAATACGGCATGGTGTGGCGGTGGGTGAGCGCGCGTCCATTTCCGCAACGGCAAGCCCGAATAATGATGGGGTCGTCGACACCAGCATTCCTGCGCGGCTCGATAGCCTGCGCTGGGGTGGCTTTCATACCCGCGTCGTGGCCGCGCTCGGCATCACCTGGATTCTGGACGGGCTGGAAGTCACGCTGGCAGGCGCCCTGTCGGGCGCGCTGAAGGAAAGCCCGACGCTGCAATTTTCGAATTTCGATGTCGGGCTCGCCAACAGCGCTTATCTTGCGGGCGCGGTGCTCGGCGCGCTCGGTTTTGGCTGGCTGACCGACCGGATCGGGCGCAAGAAGCTGTTCTTCATCACGCTCGCGCTGTATCTCACGGCGACCGCGGCGACCGCGCTGTCGTGGAGCGTGACGAGCTACGCGCTGTTTCGCTTCCTGACCGGCGCCGGCATCGGCGGTGAATACACCGCGATCAATTCGACGATCCAGGAACTGGTGCCGGCGCGCTATCGCGGCTGGACTGATCTCGTGGTCAACGGCAGCTTCTGGATCGGAGCTGCAATCGGCGCGGTCGCCGCCATCGTGCTGCTCGATCCGGGCCTGCTGGGTCCGGATATCGGCTGGCGGCTGGCCTATTTCATCGGCGCCGGCCTCGGCCTGATCGTGTTGGTGATGCGGATGTGGATTCCGGAAAGCCCGCGCTGGCTGATGATCCATGGCCGCCCCGAGGAGGCGCACGCGATCGTCGACGACATCGAGAAAGCATCGACGCGACATCCGGATCATCCGGCCGATGAGGTGTTCCCGAAGATCAGGCTGAGGATGCGCAGCCACACGCCGCTGGGAGAAGTGGCGCATACGTTGCTCACGACCTACCGGCAGCGTTCGCTGGTGGGATTGGTGCTGATGGTCGCGCAGGCGTTCTTCTACAATGCCATCTTCTTCACCTTCGCGCTGATACTGACCGATTTCTTCGGCATCCCGTCCAACCATGTCGGCTGGTACATCCTGCCGTTCGCGGCAGGCAACTTCCTGGGACCCCTGCTGCTCGGCCGGCTGTTCGACACGCTGGGCCGGCGCATGATGATCACGGTGACCTATGGCGTCTCGGGCGTCTTGCTTGCGCTGTCGGGCTATCTGTTCTCGATCGGCGTTCTGACCGCGCAGACCCAGACCATCGCCTGGATGGTGATCTTTTTCTTTGCCTCGCCGGCGGCGAGTGCTGCCTATCTCACCGTCAGCGAGACGTTTCCGCTGGAGGTGCGCGCGCTTGCCATTGCGCTGTTCTACGCGATCGGAACGGGCATTGGCGGCGTGGCGGGACCGGCGCTGTTCGGCGCCCTGATCGATACCGGATCGCGCAACAGTGTGTTCGCCGGCTACCTGTTCGGGTCGGCATTGATGATCATCGCAGCCGCCGTCGCGTGGCGGTATGCCATCGCGGCCGAGCGCAAATCGCTCGAATCTGTCGCACGGCCGCTCGCATTTGTGGAGTAGGATGAGATGAATGAGGATCTGCTGGAAATGCCACTGGAAGAAAACATGGCGGAAGAAGATATCGTGCGTGAAGACGACGACGCGCCGGAAACCGTTCCGGTGCCGCGCTCGCTGATTCCGCATCTGAGCGAGACTGCGATTCTGCTCGACATCGACGGTACGCTGCTCGATCTGATGCCGACGCCGCGCGAAGTCTGGGTGCCGCCGGGCCTGGTGAAGACCTTGAACCGCCTGATGGTGCGAACCAACGGCGCGCTGGCGCTGGTCAGCGGCCGCTCGCTCAACGACATCGATCTGATTTTCGCGCCGGATCAATTCCCGGCTGTGGGCGGCCACGGCGCCGAGATGCGGATCGATCCGGACAGCGAGTTGGTGGACGCCCATGCGCCGCCACTGGACAAGGAATTGAAGCGCCGGCTGGCCGCGATCGCAAAGCTGAGTCCTGGAATATTGCTGGAAGACAAGGGCTATTCGCTGGCGCTGCATTATCGCCTCGCGCCGCACGCCGAGAAGGCGATCTATGCCGCGGTGTCGCTGATCAGGGCCGATCTTCCCAACGCGCCGATCGAGGTGCTGCCCGGCAAATGCGTCTGCGAGATCAAGCATTCCGGATTCAGCAAGGCGAGCGGCGTGCATGAGTTGATGAAACGCGAACCTTTCAAGGGCCGCCGCCCGTTCTTCATCGGCGACGACGTTACCGACGAGACCGTCTTTGCGATCATGCCTGATCTCGATGGCCTTGCGTTCTCTGTCGGACGCCGCGCCCAGGGTGTGGCCGGACATTTCGATGCGCCGAGCGACGTGCGTGAGTTCCTCGCGCACCTGCTTGATGATGAAAGGGACGCAACCCTGCCATAATGTTGTTCGTCTCGACCGCTTTGGACCACAGATTTTCGCGCTTGATGCCGAGGTTCACGACAAAATTTATTTTTCGTGAGTTCCGGTGAGTTCCTCCACGCCGCAGCCCGAATTTGGTTTCAATTCGTTGAAAGGGTGATCAGGAACCATAATGATGAATGGTTGTTAACCCGGGCGTACCAACGGGAGGGGACCTTTGAACCTCGTCGTCGTTTCTAACCGAGTTTCGCGCGGAAAACCCAACGAACCCATGACGGGGGGATTGGCTGCGGCGTTGTTGCCGATCGTCGAAAAGTCGGGTGCTATCTGGGTTGGTTCCAGCGGAAGGGTCCGCGACGGGAACCTGAAGGAACCGTTCGCCGAAGTCGAAGCACTGGGTACCGGCGCGTTGGCGATGCTGGACCTGCCGGCGGCACATTATGGCGGCTATTACGAAGGATTTGCCAATTCCGCATTGTGGCCAGCGCTACATTCGCGCGCCGATCTGATCCGCGCCACGCAGCAAGACTACCTCAGCTATCGCGAAGTGAACGCCTTCATGGCGCGCGCACTGCTGCGGTTCCGAAAAACTGACTCCGCGTTCTGGATTCAGGACTACCATTTCCTCGCGCTCGGCGCGGAGTTGCGCGATCTCGGCGTCACCGAACCGATTGGCTTCTTCCTGCATACGCCGTGGCCGTCACGCGCGGTGATATCGGGCGTGCCGCATCATCGCGAGCTGATCGAGGCGATGCTGGCCTATGACCTGATCGGCTTCCAGACCGAGGAGGATTGCGAGAACTTCCTGTCCTACGCGCAGTCCGATCTCGGGCTCGTCGTGCATGACGGCGTCGTCACTTCTCGCCATGGCCGGACCCGTGCCGAGGTATTTCCGATCGGAATCGATCCCGGGCAATTCGCGCAGTTGGCGGCGAAGGCGTCCACCCATCCTGACGTTTCGCGGCTGCGCCGCAGCCTGAACGGCGAGAAGCTCGCGATCGGCGTCGACCGGCTGGACTATTCCAAGGGACTGATCAACCGCATCAAGGCGTTCGACCGGATGTGGACGCTGTATCCGCAGCTTAAGCGCGCGGCGTCGCTGCTGCAGATCGCAACGCCCTCGCGTGGCGCGATTGAGGCCTATGGCAATCTGCAGAGCGAGGTCGCCAGGCTCGTCAGCGACGTCAATGGCCAGCATGGCGAGGTAGACTGGACGCCGATCCGCTATCTCAACAAGGGCTACGGCCAGGCGGTGCTCGCGGGCCTCTATCGAACTGCGCAGGTCGGCGTGGTGACGCCTTTGCAGGACGGCATGAATCTCGTCGCCAAGGAATATGTCGCCGCGCAAAACCCGGTCGACCCCGGTGTGCTGGTGCTGTCGAAATTCGCCGGCGCCGCCAACGAACTTGATACTGCGTTGATCGTCAATCCGCACGATATCGACGGCATGGCGCGCACCATTGCAACCGCGCTGTCGATGCCGCTGACCGAACGCCGGATGCGCTGGGAAGCGATGATGGCGAAGCTGCGCGGCCAAACCATCCAGACCTGGTTCGCCGACTTCACCGAAGCCTTGGGCGAGTGCCGGCTCGACAGGGGCGAGTTGGCGCCCGGGATCGCCGATCCCGTGATATGGCCGCTTCACCCTGCCACCACTGGCGGGATTCGATATCACTAATCCGCAAGCGGAACTTCCAACCTCATCCTGAGGAGCCGCGCAAGCGGCGTCTCGAAGGATGAAGGCCCGGCTGTAGCCTCATGGTTCTCGCAGCAATGCGCAGCATCATCCGAAGTCGCGCTGCAACTCCTCCCCACGGGATTGAGATAATGGTGCCGCCGACCTAAACGATCGCGCCTAGTAGCAATACGACACGCCATCCAGCACCGGGCATCGCGCCTTGCTCGGCGCGCTCGGATTTTCCATCGGTACGTAGCCGCCCTTGCCATTGCCGGCGAACACGCCGGGACCGATCACGACCGACGACTTGTTGCCGATGATGACGCTCGGATGCGGCGAGACCAGGTTCGAGCGCGTGCCATCCGCCCAGATGAGAGACTCGCCGGCGAAAACCCCGCGCCTGCCGTCATCGCAGGTCACATCCACGCCCTGGCGGGTGCAGGACTGCGCCAGTACCGGACCAGCGGTGCCCAACGCGAGCGCCGATACCAGGATGGAGAATTGAAGCGTCCGCGTGATCATCATGCCGTCCTCGACCGATAGGTTGCCACTTATCGTCGTCGATCGTGGCCGGATTCCGGTTCAAGGGTTGATAGCGCGCCAATTATGCGATGCCGAGGCGACCAAGATTATCGAATAAATTCAATGAATTGGGGAAATTTCAGCCGCTGAGCGCGGGCTCCCTTGCAAAATCACTCCTGCCCCTTCAAGAGAGGGCCTCCGGAGAGATGGCCGAGTGGCTTAAGGCGCACGCTTGGAAAGCGTGTGTGCGGGAAACCGTACCGTGGGTTCGAATCCCACTCTCTCCGCCATGACAATGAAATAAGTTATTGATATATAAATCTTATTTTTGATATTTTTCGTGATAGACCCCAAATTGGTCCCCAAACGGGCCGAGGCAAAATGCTTAAAATTGGGCTTGGGTCATGAAGACACTGAAGCGCAAAGGGACGCGCACACGGGTTAAGCAGGGCCGCCCAAGGGACGGAACGGATTGGCCTCCACCCCAGCATACCAGCTTCTTTTATGCTCAGGAGGCTCTGGAGTTGCAGCTTGCAGAACCCCTTGCTGCATATCTGAGGCAACTCGCCCAAGTGCTCCACTCGACCGCTCGCAAGATTGCTCCAGCACAAGAACGGCAGCTAGTGATCTCTCGGTGGGCTGCCCGACAGAGGGCGAACCAACCTAAGCCATACTTTGTGACTGCCAGCGATGTGTTGCATGGGGGTAAAGACCAACTTGCGGCTGACTTTTTGGACGAAGGCGGAGTCATCCTCGATTACATCGCTCATAACCTAACCAAGGCGGACGGGCCGGCACTTAGGTTTGAACAGATACGGTCAACCGGTCGCCCTCGACTTGAGAGGAAGGAAGTTTTGGCTCTCGGCATGCAAGTGCTTTTCGCCAAGCTGAAGTTTGGGAAGCTGGAGGCAGCCGTTCAACATGTCATGACCCGCACCGGCCTATCCCGGCCAACCGTAATGAAGGCCTGGGCGGCGGTGAAGTCCCGGAAATGAGATGGGCTCAGTTTGATTTGCCGCACGGGGTGCTTAAGCAGAGGTCCATCACAGCTTGCACAAGCGAGGGGATGGGCAACACAGCAACTCGGATGTGCAACAAGTGCCGGTTAGCACTTTTGTCAGGATGCGAAATTCATTGCGTTTGAGGTTGGAGACATTTCACCCGGACATGACGCCCTGAGCCAGGACAAGAAGTCGACATAGCTCGGGTCGGCCTTATTCATTTGTGCAGGTTGTGCTCACGACACCCCGGGATGCATTTGCTCTCCGGCCTCCATCTGTGTGCAATAGAATGATCGACCGAGCGAGTGCCGCAATCAGCAGTCTTCCCGAGCGTAATCCTTTCTCTGGTGAATTCGGCTGACCTCAGCAATCATGCAAGAGGTCCCAAGCCATAAGAGCGAGGAAAACTAGTCTCGAAAAGTCGTGAGTTTCTGAGACTTGGCATTCCTCGACTTCGGGTCTCAGAACATTCATTAGGGTCTCAGTCCTAACAACAAAGGAGTGAGAATAATGGAAACGAAAATTCAGATCGCCCCGGAAACCAGGGTCGGATTTCTCCGGCTGCCTGACATATTGGCCCTCATCCCCGTTTCGCGGTCTACTTGGTGGGCTGGAATCAAGGCTGGCCGGTTTCCAAAACCGGTAAAGCTCGGGCCTAAAATCACCGCTTGGCGCACAGAGGATATCCTCGCCTTTATCAAGAATGCCGCTCGCTCTGGAGAGCGGTCATGAAATGGGCAAAGCCGAATAAACGGACTTCCATCCCCCGCATCATGCAGGACCTGCCCGTCGAATTGCGGGGCCTCTCACAGAATCGGTTTGGCGGGCACAACAATGTGCGGCTGCGCCCATTGAAGGGCTCGACATTTGGCCCGGCCTCAAAAGGCCGAACCCTCAGCCC
>CAWFMW010000049.1:0-24875 GCA_963816815.1 uncultured Alphaproteobacteria bacterium | reverse complement strand
ACACGGATCTATCGCGGGGTATTGGACAGGTATTTTAGGTAACCCACCGGCGTCATCGTCCGCGAAGGCGGACGATCCAGTATGCCGTGAAGTTTCGATCAATCAACTACAGCCGCGGCGTACTGGATACCCCGCCTTCGCGGGGTATGACGATGAGTATACGGAAGCAGTCCCGCCCTAATACTCCACCCGCACCAGATACAATCCATCCGGCGGCGCGACCGGGCCGCAGGCGGCGCGGTTGCGGGCGGCGAGTGCGGCGGCGAGGTCGCGGGCCGTCCAGCGGCCTTCGCCGACCCAGACTAGCGAGCCCACCATCGAACGCACCTGGCTGTGCAGGAACGAGCGCGCGGAAGTAAGAATCGAAACCTCGTCGCCCTCCCTGATGACGTCGAGCTGGTCGAGTGTCTTCTCCGGCGATTTCGCCTGGCATTCGGTATCGCGAAAGGTCGTGAAATCGTGCTTGCCGAGCAGATGTTGCGCGGCGACGTGCATCGCTTCCGTATCGAGATGGCGCGGCACGCGCCAGCTTCGCTTGATATCGAGCGCGAGGTTGGCGCGGTGGTTGGTGATGCGATAGCGATAATGCCGCTTCTTCGCGGAGAAGCGCGCTTCGAAATCATCGGCGACGATTTCCGCCGAGAGCACGCCGATCGGGTGCGGACGCAAATGCGCGTTCAATCCGTCACGCAGCCGCCCCGGCGGAAACGGCTTCTGGATATCGCAATGCGCGACCTGCGCCAGCGCGTGCACGCCGGCATCGGTGCGGCCCGAGCCATGCACCCGCGCGGGCTCGCCGCAAATCGCCTTTACTGCAGCTTCCATCGCGCCCTGCACGGTCGGCGCGTTGTCCTGGATCTGCCAGCCGGAAAACGGCGTGCCGTCATATTCGATGATGAGCTTGTAGCGGGGCATCAGCCGAGCCGCGCCGGCGGCTTGAGCGGCGTCCCGCGCAGGAAGTCCGCGGCCTTCATCGGCGCCTTGCCGGCACGCTGCAGTTCGATGATCCTGATCGCGCTGTCGCCACAGGCAATGGTGAGGCGATCGTCGAGCACCTCGCCCGGCGCGCCTGAACCTTTCGCCGGTTCGCAACGCAGTATCTTGATGCGAGCCGGCTCGGCGACGGTCGCAAGTTCGCACCAGGCGCCTGGAAACGGCGACAGCCCGTGAATATGCCGCAGCACCTCGCGCGCCGGGCGCCGCCAGTCGATCCGCGCCTCGGCCTTCTCGATCTTGGCGGCGTAGGTCACGCCGTCTTCGCTCTGTTTGCTGAGCAGCAGTCCGCCACGCTCGAGCCCGCCCATTGCGCGCACCATCAAATCGGCGCCGAGCGGCGCCAACGCATCATGCAGGTCGGCGGCGGTCATGGTGTCCGTGATCGCCAGCCGCTCCGCCATCGCGACGTCGCCGGTGTCGAGGCCGACATCCATCTTCATTACCATCACGCCGCTCTGGGCGTCGCCGGCCATGATCGCGCGGTTGATCGGCGCGGCGCCGCGCCAGCGCGGCAACAGTGAAGCGTGCAGGTTGAAGCAGCCGAGCGGCGGCGCATCGAGAATGGCCTGCGGCAGGATCATGCCATAGGCGACGACAACGGCCGCATCGGCATCGTGCGCGCGAAACTCCGCAAGCGCTTCGGGTTTTTTCAGTGTGCTCGGCGTCAGCACGGGAATACCGAGCCGTCGTGCCTCCTGCTCCACCGGCGTCGGCTGCAACTTCATGCCGCGCCCGGCCGGCTTCGGCGCACGGGTATAGACGGCCACGACCTCATGGCCGTGGGCCACAAGCTCCAGCAGCGTCGGCACCGCGAAATCGGGCGTGCCCATGAAGATCAGGCGAAGGGACATGAGGTTCGAAGTATCCCAAAGGGGTTCGATTTTACTCCGTCATGGCCGGGCTTGTCCCGGCCATCCACGTCTTTGGTGCAGCAAGAAAGACGTGGATGCCTGGGACAAGTCCGGGCATGACGGTTGAGAGAGTGCCGGCCTTACTCAGCCGCGCGCTTGGCGGCTTTCGTAAACTTCTTCATCACGCGGTCGCGCTTCAGTTTTGACAGATAGTCGACGAACAGCACGCCGTTGAGGTGGTCGATCTCGTGCTGGATGCAGGTCGCGAACAGCCCGTCGGCGTCCTCCTCGTGCACCTTGCCGTCGAGATCGGTGAAGCGGATGCGGACCTGCGCCGGGCGCTCGACCTCCTCGTAATATTCGGGGATCGAGAGACAGCCCTCCTCGTAGACCGAGAACTCCTCCGACGAGGAGATGATTTCCGGATTGATGAAGACGCGGGGCCTCGGCTTGGTCTCGCCGTTCTCGTCCTTCTTGGCGAGGTCCATGGTGATCAGCCGCACGGGTTGCGCTACCTGGATCGCCGCCAGCCCGATGCCGGGGGCTTCGTACATGGTCTCGAACATGTCGTCGGCGAGCTTGCGGATCTCCGCCGTCACCTTCTCGACGGGTTTGGAGACCAGCCGGAGCTGCTTGTCCGGCAGGATAATGATTTCTCTGAGGGCCATAGTGCGCGATTTAAGCTGCTGATTTGCCGGGGTCAATGCGCCGGCGCGCCCGTTTAGGCGGCCTTAACCATGATTTTTAAGACGGCGTTAACCACGAAAATTAAGCCTTCATTTACCATAAACGTTCCCTCTTCGTTCACGAAAGCCGCCGAATCGGGCTACAAGTCGCGCATGAACGAAATTCTTTTGGTTGTCGGCGACCTGCCGATCCACGTGGGAGAGGCGCTGATCGGATTCGGCGCGCTGGCTTTGGTGCTGCTGCTGGTGATCGCCATCGTCATCGCCCGCTCCGGCCGCCGCGGCGCGGAACAGGCGATGGCGCAGGCGATTCGCGCCGATGAGCTGGAAGAGCGCCTGAGCGAGATGCTGCGGGCGCAGAGCGAGTCCACCGGGCGGGTCGACGCGATGGCGCAGGCGCTGGTGGGCCGCCAGACCGAGATGACACGCGCGGTCAATGAGCGGCTGGATTCGGTGACGCACCGCGTCGGCCAATCAATGGAAGCGACCACCCGCCACACCATGGACAGTCTGCGCGTGCTGCATGAGCGGCTTGGCATCATCGACAACGCGCACAAGAACCTCACCGACCTGACCTCGCAGGTGACGACCTTGCGCGACGTGCTCGCCAACAAGCAGTCCCGCGGTGCGTTCGGCCAGGCGCGGATGGAAGCGATCGTGCAGGACGGCATGCCGCAGGGTGCCTACGAGTTCCAGTACACGCTCTCGACCGGCAAGCGGCCGGATTGCGTGGTGTTCCTGCCCGACCAGCGCCCGCTCTGCATCGACGCGAAATTCCCGCTTGAGGCGATGACCGCGCTGCACGACGCGCGCAGCGATGAAGAGCGCAAATTCGCCACGCAACGCCTGCGCAACGACGTGATGAAGCACGTCAACGACATCGCCGAGAAATACCTGATCGCCGGTGAGACCCAGGACACCGCGCTGATGTTCGTGCCGTCGGAATTGGTCTACGCCGAAATCCATGACGGCTTTGACGACGTGATCCAGAAGGCCTACCGCGCCCGCGTCGTGCTGGTGTCGCCCTCGCTATTGATGCTGGCGATCCAGGTGATGCAGCAGATTCTGAAAGACGCACGGATGCGTGACGCCGCCGACCAGATCCGTACCGAAGTGCTCAATCTCGGCGACGACCTCGGCCGCCTGCGCGAACGCGTGCTGAGGCTGCAAAAGCACTTTGGCGACGTCAACGAGGACGTACGGCAGGTCCTGATCTCCGCCGACAAGATCGAAAAGCGCGCCGGGCGGATCGAGGAGCTCGATTTCAGCAAGACGGATGCGCCGGTGGAAGTGCCCCGATTCGTCAAGAGCGAAACGCCCGAGCTGTTCCCGGTGCCACGCAAGCTGCAGGCGGGGGAATAGCGAGAGTTGGTGGCCCAAATATCAAACTCGTCATCGCCCGAGACTAATGCGCCTCGTCCCAGTTATTCGCCGCCCGCGCGTCGACCTGCAGCGGCAGCGACAGCAGCACCGCCGGGAACGGCGCGTCCTGCATCACGTGCTGCACCACCGGCAGCGTCGCCGCCACCTCGTTGTCGGGCACCTCGAAGATCAGTTCGTCGTGCACCTGCAACAGCATCTGCGCCGAGAGCTTCTTCTCGGCCAGCGCGTCCTCCATGCGGATCATGGCGCGGCGGATGATGTCGGCGGCGGTGCCTTGCAGGCGTGCGTTGATCGATGCGCGCTCGTTGAAAGCGCGAACCGAGGCGTTGGAGGCCTTGATGTCGGGATAGTACATCTTGCGACCGAACAGCGTGGTGACATAGCCGTTCCTGCGGCATGATTCCCTGGTCTCGTCCATATAGGCGCGGATGCCGGGGAAGCGCTCAAAATACTTCTTGATGTAGGCGGAGGCTTCCTCGCGGGCGATGCAGAGCTGGTTGGCGAGACCGAACGCCGAGATGCCGTAGATGATGCCGAAATTGATAGCCTTCGCCCGACGGCGCACTTCGCCCGGCATGTCCTTGATCGGCACGCCGAACATTTCGGAGGCCGTCATGGCGTGAATGTCGAGCCCGTCGCGGAAGGCCTGCTTCAGCACGGGGATGTCGGCGATCTCGGCCAGGAGCCGTAGCTCGATCTGCGAATAATCCGCCGACACCAGCTTGTGGCCGGGCGTGGCGATAAAGGCGCGGCGGATTTTTCGGCCGTCCTCGGTACGCACCGGGATATTCTGCAGATTCGGCTCGTTCGACGACAGCCGCCCCGTGGTGGTCGCGGCCAGCGCATAGGTCGTGTGGACGCGGTGGGTCTGCGGATGGACATATTCCGGCAGCGCGTCGGTATAGGTCGATTTCAGTTTCGACACCTGCCGCCATTCCAGAATCTTCTTTGGAAACTCATGGCCCTGTTCGGCGAGTTCGTCGAGGATCTGCGCCGAGGTCGACCACGCGCCGGTCTTGGTCTTGGTGCCGCCGGTTATTCCCATCTTGCCGAAGATGATGTCGCCGATCTGCTTGGGGCTGCCGACATTGATCGGCTCGCCCGCGATCTCCTGTAACTCGGCCTCGACCCGCGCCGCGGTCTGCGCGAAATCGCCCGACAGCCGCGACAGCACCTGACGGTCGATCGAGATGCCGCGCCGTTCCATCCGCGCCAGCACGCTGACCAGCGGCCGTTCCAGCGTTTCATAGACCGTCGTCATGTGTTCGGCGGCGAGCCGCGGCTTCAGCACGCGTTGTAGCCGCAGGATCACGTCGGCGCTTTCGGCCGAATAGGCGGTCGCCTTGTCGATCGCGACCTGGTCGAAGGTCAGCTTGTTCTTGCCGCTGCCGATCAGCTCGCTTTCGGCGATCACGGCATGGCCGAACCAGCGTTCGGCCAGCGATTCCAGCGCATGCGAGTTGCGCCCGGCGTCGAGCGCATACGACATCAACTGCGCGTCGTCGATATTGCGCACGGTGATGCCGTGCTGCGCCAACATCACGGCGTTGAACTTGATGTTGAAGCCGATCTTGAGGATGCCCGCTGATTCCAGCAGCGGCTTCAGCGCCGCAAGCGCGTCGCTTGCCTTGATCTGGTCCGGCGCGAGCCCGGCGTCGAACAGGCCGGCGCCGGCGCCGGACTGCCGGTGGGCGAGCGGCACGTAGCAGGCGTCGTTCGGCGCCAGCGCCAGCGCAATGCCGCAGATGTCGGCCTGCATCGGATCGTCGGAGTTCGCCATGGCGTCGATCGCGAAGCGGCCGGCGTCATAGGCGCGCGCGATCCAGGCCTTGAGTTCGGCGGCGTTGCGGATGGCTTGATACTTGCTGCGGTCGACCGGCAGTTTTCGAGCGGCTTCCTCGCGTGCCGCAGCAAGCGAGATCGGCGTTCCCTTCGGGCTCGCGGCCTTGTCCTGCTTGTCGGCGCCTTTGCCCTGCGCCGCTCCACCCTTGCTCGAGGATGCGGAAGAGGAGCCGGGGGTATCGAACAGTGTCGCGCCCTCGGCATAGCCTTCCGGCCTCTCGCCGGATGGTGGCACCGCGAACACGCTGGCGCCGCTCTTGTTACCCGCATCGGCCTCCACGTCGGCCGGATCTACGTGCGAATATTCGGCGACGCGGCGGGTGAGGGTGGAGAACTCCATCGCCTTGAGAAAGGCGATCAGCTTGCGTGCATCGGGCTCGTGCACCGCGAGGTCGTCGAGCGGCACTTCGAGATCGACCTTGTCGTCGAGCAGCACCAGCTGCCGGGAAATTCGCGCCTTCTCGGCGTTCTCGATCAGGGACTCGCGCCGTTTCGGCTGCTTGATCTCGCCGGCGCGGAACAGCAACTGTTCGAGGTCGCCATATTCCACGATCAACTGTGCGGCGGTCTTGACGCCGATGCCCGGCACGCCCGGCACATTGTCGGTGGAATCGCCGGCCAGCGCCTGCACCTCGACGACCTTCTCCGGCGGCACGCCGAATTTCTCGATCACTTCGGGAATGCCGATGCGGCGGTCCTTCATGGTGTCGTACATCGTGACCTTGTCGGTCACGAGCTGCATCAGATCCTTGTCGGAGGAGACGATGGTGGTGGTCGCGCCGCGCTCGCCGGCCAGCCGCGCATAGGTCGCGATCAGATCGTCGGCCTCGAAGCCGACTTGTTCGAGGCAGGGCAGGTCGAACGCGCGCACCGCCTCGCGGATCAGCGCGAATTGCGGGATCAGGTCGTCGGGCGCCGGCGGCCGGTGCGCCTTGTAGTCGGGATAGAGCTTGTTGCGGAACGTGATCTCGGACTTGTCGAAGATGATCGCCAGATGGGTCGGCCGGTCATACTCCGGCATGTCGCGGAGCAGCTTCCACAGCATATTGCAGAAGCCGAGCACCGCGTTGACCTGCAGCCCGTCGGATTTGCGGTTCAGCGGCGGCAGCGCGTGATAGGCGCGGAAAATGTAGCCGGAACCGTCGACCAGGAACACATGGTCGCCCTTGCCTGATTGCTTGACTGGCGCCTTCGCGTCAGCCTTGGCAGGAGTTTTGGCGGGAACGGGTTTCGCGGCGGCTTTGGGGGCTGATTTCGGCATGGCCGAAATTTAGGGATTTTTGCGCGGAATGACAGCCTTGGGAGGGGGATTTTGGCCGCTACCGCACAGCCAATTTGCCGTCTGGGGCAAGGTATCGTAGCCCGCATGAGCGCAGCGACATGCGGGAACGCTGTTGCGGCCGTCGCTCACCGAGGGAGCGGCCCCGGATATCGCTTCGCTCATCCGGGCTACAGGACCTCGGCCTACTCCGCCGGCTGCAGCGCAGGCGCGGCCTTTTTCGGCGCGATCCAGAAGGCGGCGGGGCGCTCGAACAGGAAGTCGGCACGCAGCGCCAAGGCCAGTCGCCAGATCACAATCGCGCCAGCAACGCCGGCAACGGTCACGATCAGGGAAATCGTCCCGATATCGGTGATCACGCCGGTCTTCAGCAGGAGCGTTCGGGTCATCGCCATCGGCAGGAAAAAGGCGAGATAGATGACGATGGAATGCTCGCCGCAAGTGCGCAGGAAATTGAGCCACTGCATCCGCGCCAGCAGCGTGCCCATCACGATGATGGCGCCGGCGCCTGCGAAGCCGAGCGCCAACGAGATCAGCGGCCAATGGCTGACGCCTGACATCACGAGGCCGCCATTGACGAGCGTCCACAACGCCAGTCCAACCAAAGCCAGCGCCGGCTTTGCCCGCGAACGATCCGACAGCGCGAACACGTAGGAAGCGAACAGATAGCCGGAATAGAAATAGACGAAGCGCGCGCAGAATTCGTCGATCACCGTCCAGCCGGTCACGATTTGCGCCGTCTCCAGCGCCGCGGCGACCAGCCAGACCGCCATGGCGGGGATGCTGCGTGACAGTTTTGTGACGACAAAGAAAATCGGCAGCAGATAAATGAACCACAACGTGCCGAACGGCTCGACGAAGGATTCCAGATAGAGGTAGCCGACATGGCGCCAGCCGTTTTCAGCGGCGAAGCCAGGTGCCTTGAAACCGAACTGGATCGTCATCCACAGCACGTAGAAGTAAGCGAAGTGCACGACCTTGCGGTCGAGATAGGTGCGCCAGTCGCGGTCAATCACGACGGCGAGAAAAAGCCCTGAAATCAGGAAGAAATCCGGCATCCGGAACGGCTGCGCGAACATGACGAACGCATGCATGAAACCGGTGTCGCTGGCCGCCTTTTCCACCCCCAGCACCGAATGCATCATCACCACCATGACGATGCAGATGCCCTTGGCGTAGTCCACCCAGTCGATGCGGGTAGAACGCTCAGGTCCGGCGGATGTGCCGTTTAAGGTCATCGGTGTCCCTCTTCGGTGCGACGCGGCCGCATCTTCGGCCGGATACGTTGCTTTCTCCTTTATTCATACAAACGACATGCCGGGATCTGGCGCTTTTCCGGTTTCCCCTTTGTCGAAAAATGCTCTAAGACGCCCGCAAATCGGATCGGCGTTAACCATCAGATACGGACTGTTTTCATGCGAATCGCCATGATTGGCACGGGCTATGTGGGGCTGGTCTCCGGCGCCTGCTTCGCCGATTTCGGCCACCAGGTCACCTGCGTGGACAAGGACGCCGGCAAGATCGAAGCCCTGCGCCGCGGCGAGATCCCGATCTTCGAGCCCGGGCTCGATGCGCTGGTCGCCTCCAACGTCAAGGCCAAGCGGCTGGATTTCACCACCGACCTCACAGCGCCGGTCGCGGAAGCCGACGCCGTGTTCATCGCAGTCGGCACCCCGTCGCGGCGCGGCGACGGCCATGCCGACCTGACTTACGTCTACGCCGCCGCGCGCGAGATTGCGGCTGCGCTGTCCGGCTTCACGGTGGTCATCACCAAATCGACGGTGCCGGTCGGCACCGGCGACGAGGTCGAGCGCCTGATCCGCGAAGCCAATCCGTCGGCCGATGTGGTGGTCGCCTCCAATCCGGAATTCCTGCGCGAGGGCGCCGCGATCCGCGACTTCAAATTCCCTGACCGCATCGTGGTCGGCACCTCGGACGAGCGCGGGCGCAAGGTGCTCGGCGACGTCTACCGGCCGCTGTCGCTCAACCAGGCGCCGCTGATGTTCACGGCGCGGCGCACGGCGGAGCTGATCAAATACGCGGCGAACGCGTTTCTCGCCACCAAGATCACCTTCATCAACGAGATGGCGGATCTTTCCGAAAAGGTCGGCGCCGACGTGCAGGAAGTCGCGCGCGGCATCGGCCTCGACAACCGCATCGGCACGAAATTCCTGCATGCCGGCCCGGGTTTCGGCGGCTCCTGTTTTCCCAAGGACATCCGCGCGCTGGTCAAGGTCGCGCTCGACCACGACGTGCAACTGCGGATCGTCGAAGCGGTGCTCGGCGTCAACGACAACCGCAAGCGCGCGATGGCGCGAAAAGTTTCTAACGCAGCGGGCGGCAGCCTGCGCGGCAAGACCGTCGCCGTGCTCGGCCTTACCTTCAAGCCGGACACCGACGACATGCGCGAGGCGCCGTCGATCCCGCTGGTCACCGGCCTGCTCGACATGGGTGCGAAAGTGCGTGCGCACGATCCGGTCGGCATGGAACAGGCGCGCAAGGAATTGCCCGACATCGAATATTGCGACGACCCTTACGACTGCGTGAAGGGGGCGGACGCCATGGTAATTGTCACCGAGTGGGTGCAATACCGTGCGCTCGACCTGGCGCGGCTGAAGAGCGAGATGGCGAAGCCCGTCGTGGTGGACTTGCGCAACATCTATCGACCTGAGGACATGGCGGCCCACGGCTTTACGTATGACAGCGTCGGGCGGTCGGCGAGGTGAACACTTCCTTCCCTTCTCCCCTTGTGAGAGAAGGTGGCGCGAAGCGCCGGATGAGCGGTTCTATCCACGAGTCCAAACGTGAGAGGTTCACTCGTGGAGACAGACCCCTCACCCGTCTCAATCGCGCTTCCGCGCGCTTGATCCACCCTCTCCCACAAGGGGAGAGGGGAAGAGCACCAATGACGCGAGCCATATTTGCCCCGCAGCTTCGACACCCCACTTCCAATCGACGCGGTGCTCGATGAACTCGGGCGCACGCTGACGGATCACAACGCCGCCGTGCTGGTGGCGCCTCCGGGCGCCGGCAAGACCACGCGGGTGCCGCTGGCGCTGCTCGACGCGCCCTGGCTGAAGGGTAAAAAGATCATCATGCTGGAGCCGCGGCGGATCGCGGCCCGCGCCAGCGCCGAGCGGATGGCGCGGACGCTCGGTGAGCGGACCGGGGAGACTGTCGGCTATCGCGTCCGCTTCGGCTCAAAAATATCGCGCGCGACGCGGATCGAGGTCGTCACCGAAGGAATTTTCTCGCGGCAGATTCTCGACGATCCCGAACTGTCAGGCGTCGCCGCCGTGCTGTTCGACGAGTTTCACGAGCGGTCGCTCGATGCCGATCTGGGCCTGGCGCTGGCGCGAGATGCGCAAACCGGCTTGCGCGAGGATTTGCGCATCCTGGTGATGTCGGCGACGCTCGACGGCGCCCGGGTCGGCAAATTGCTCGGCGACGCACCGGTGGTGGCGAGCGAAGGCCGCGCCTTTCCGGTGGAGACGCGCTATCTCGGCCGCAAGGCGGATGCGCCGATCGAGCGGCAGATGGCGGATGCGATAGCTGCCGCGCTGCGCGCCGATCCGGGCTCGTTGCTGGCGTTCCTGCCGGGTGCGGCCGAAATCCGCCGCACGCAGAATTTTCTCTCTGAGCGGGTTCATGATGCAAGCGTCGAGATCGTGCCGCTGTTCGGCGCGCTCGACGCCGCCGTACAGGACCGCGCCATCGCGCCGGCGCCGAAAGGCCAACGCAAGGTCGTGCTGGCAACCTCGATCGCCGAGACTTCGCTGACCATCGAGGGCGTGCGCATCGTCGTCGATTGCGGCCTGGCGCGGGTGCCGCGCTACGAGCCTGATATCGGCCTGACGCGGCTGGAGACCGTGCGCGCATCGCGTGCCGCGGTCGACCAGCGCCGCGGCCGCGCCGGCCGCACCGAGCCCGGCGTGTGCTACCGGCTGTGGGACGAGCCGCAGACCGCCTCGCTCGCCGCCTATACCCAGCCCGAAATTCTTTCCGCCGATCTTTCCTCGCTGGTGCTCGATCTCGCGCAATGGGGCGTCCGCGATCCCGCCACGCTGGCGTTTCTCGATCCGCCGCCGGCGCCCGCGCTGAAGGAAGCCAACAGCCTGCTCGGCGAACTCGGCGCGCTGGATAGCGAAGGCCGCATCACCGCCGAAGGCCAGAGTCTCCGCGCGATGGCGCTGCCGCCTCGGCTGGCGCGCATGATCGTGGATTCGCATCGGCTGGGAGCGGGCGAGGAGGCGGCCGACATTGCTGCCATCCTCACCGAGCGCGGTCTCGGTGGCGACAGCGTCGATCTTGATGTCAGGCTCGACCAGTTCCGCCGCGACCGCTCGCCGCGCGCTTCCAGCGCCCGCAGTCTCGCGCAACGCTGGGCGCGCCAGGTGGCGACGAC
Organism: uncultured Alphaproteobacteria bacterium; assembly: GCA_963816815.1. Lineage (GTDB taxonomy): Bacteria > Pseudomonadota > Alphaproteobacteria > Rhizobiales > Xanthobacteraceae > Bradyrhizobium. The sequence goes on along the minus strand of CAWFMW010000049.1, from coordinate 13,433 downwards.
GGAACGGCCACCTGGCGAAGATATCTCGCCCTCCACTGGCATCATGCTGGCGCTGGCCTTCCCCGACCGCGTCGCCCGCAATCGCGGCAATGGCAGCTTCGTGCTGGCAAACGGCCGTGGCGCAGCCGTCGATCAGACCTCGTCACTGGCCCGCGCGCCTTACATCGCGGTCGCCGAACTGACCGGCACCGCGGCCCAGGGACGCATCCTGCTGGCAGCGCCGATCGCGCAAGAAGAGATCGAAACGCGCTTTGCCGATCAGATCGAGGACAGGGAAGAGATTTCGTTCGATCGCGGTGCGATGGCGCTGCGCGCGCGCCGCAAGAGGACGCTGCACGCGATCACGCTGTCGGAAGCGCCGGTCGCGCTGTCGCCCTCGGCAGAGACCGCGCGCATCTTCGCCGCGGGATTGGTCGCCGCCGGGCTCGACAAGCTGCCATGGTCGAAATCCCTGAAGCAATGGCGCGACCGCGTGATGTTCCTGCGCAAGGCGGAAGGCGATAGCTGGCCCGATCTGTCGGACACAGCGCTCGCCGCCGATGGCGAGAACTGGCTGGTGCCTGTTCTCTACGACAAGACCTCGTTGAAGGAGCTTTCGCCCGGCGATCTCACCGACGCGCTGATCGGACTATTGCCGTGGGAATTGCGCGCGCGGCTGGAGCGCGAAGCGCCGACGCATTTCGAAGCGCCGACCGGTACCATGCTGGCGATCGATTACGAGGCCGAGCAGGGTCCCACCATTGCGGTCCGCTTGCAGGAGTTGTTCGGGCTAAACACCCATCCCTCGATCGCCAAGGGGGCGGTGCCGCTGGTGCTGGAATTGTTGTCGCCCGCGCAGCGCCCGGTGCAGGTGACGCGCGATCTTCCCGGCTTCTGGCGCGGCAGCTATGCGGCCGTGCGCTCCGACCTGCGCGGCCGTTATCCGCGACACCCCTGGCCGGAAGACCCGGCAACCGCGCTGCCGACGAGGCGGGTCAAGCCGCGCGGGACGTGAGGGCAGCACAGCTGTCATTGCCGGGCTTGACCCGGCAATCCATCCCTTTGAAAGCGCCTCTTGTCGAAGATTGATGGATACGCGGGTCAAGCCCGCGTATGACGACACCGGTGTTAACCCTTCGCTCATCCTTTTCGTCAAAATGGCCGCCTTGGCCGCGTCCGTTAAGCCGCGGCTTGGCCCCTGCCGTGGTGTTATCGGCGGTCTGGCAATCGAGTGTGGCGTAATGCGTAACCTGATGATTATTGCCGCGGTCCTGGTCGGCCTCGGCACCTACATGGCGCAGATGGCGGACAAGATGTCGGCGGCGCCGGCCTCCGCCAGCGCAGCGCCGGCCAAAGTGCCCGCGCAAACGGTCGCGCAGGCCTCCGGCCGCAGCCTCGACATTCCCCGCGACGCCCGCGGCCATTTCCAGACCGGCGGCCGCATCGACGGCCAGCGCATCGACTTCATGATCGACACCGGCGCCTCGCTGGTGGCGCTGAACGAAAAGAGTGCGGCGCGGTTCGGCCTGCGTCCCTCGCGCAGCGACTACAATTCAACCGTCACCACCGCCAACGGCACCATCAAGGCGGCGCGCACGCGGCTTGCCATGATCGAGCTCGGCGGCCTCGTGGTGCGCGACGTCGACGCCGTGGTGCTGCCGGATGAAGCACTGTCGGAGAACCTGCTCGGCCTGTCGTTCCTGTCGAAGCTGAAGCGCTTCGAATACGCCAACGGGCGGCTGGTGCTCGAACAGTAAGGTTTACCGGTTACCAATCTGCGTTAATTTGTTGCCACAAGGCGCCCATCCCGCCTATCGCCCGGCCCGGGTATTCGCTAAGGCTGCGGTGTTTCCTTATGCATTTCCACGACAAGGCAGGCCATGTTCCCAAAGCCCAAATCCGTGCTGGTTCCGAATACCTATGCGTTCGAATCCGGACCCATGGTGAAGGCAACCGGCTTTCGCGAATACGACGCGCGCTGGCTGTTCGAGAAGGAAATCAACCTGATGGGCGTCCAGGCGCTGGGCATGGGGCTCGGCGCGCTGATCAAGGAACTCGGCGTCAAACAGGAGATCGTCACCGGTCACGATTTCCGCGGCTATTCGGCCTCGATCAAATACGCACTGATTTCCGGCCTGATGGCGGCGGGCTGCAAGGTGCATGACATCGGGCTGGCGGTGACGCCGATGGCGTATTTCGCGCAGTTCGATCTCGACGTGCCCTGTGTGGCGATGGTGACCGCGTCGCACAACGACAATGGCTGGACCGGCGTCAAGATGGGGGCCAATCGCCCGCTCACCTTCGGCCCCGACGAGATGACGCGGCTGAAAGAAATCGTGCTCAACGCCAAGTTCGACAACAAGGCCGGCGGTTCCTATCAATTCCACGAGAATTTCCCGGCGCGCTACATCGCCGATCTCACCAAGCGTCCGAAGCTGAAGCGCAAGCTGAAGGTCGTGGTCGCCTGCGGCAACGGCACCGCGGGCGCGTTTGCCCCGCAAGTCATGGAAGCGATCGGTTGCGAGGTCATTCCGCTCGACACCGAGCTTGACCACACATTTCCGAAATACAATCCAAACCCCGAAGACATGGAGATGCTGCACGCGATCCGCGACGCGGTGCTTTCGCACAAGGCCGATGTGGGCCTCGGCTTCGATGGCGACGGCGATCGCTGCGGCGTGGTCGACAATACCGGTGAGGAAATCTTCGCCGACAAGGTCGGCGTGATGCTGGCGCGCGACATGTCGGCAATCCACAAGGACGCGCAGTTCGTCGTCGACGTCAAATCGACCGGATTGTTCGTGACGGACCCGGTGCTGCAAAAGCAGGGCGCGAAGGTCGAATACTGGAAGACCGGCCATTCCTACATGAAGCGCCGCACCAACGAGATGGGCGCGCTGGCCGGCTTCGAGAAATCCGGCCACTTCTTCTTCAACAAGCCAACCGGCCGCGGCTATGACGACGGCCTCGTTTCGGCGATCGCAATCTGCGAAATGCTCGATCGCGCGTCCGGCAAGTCGATGGCTGATCTGAAGGACGCGCTGCCCAAAACCTGGTCGTCGCCGACGATGTCGCCGCATTGCGCCGACGAAACCAAATACGGCGTCGCGGACGCCGTGGTGAAGCATTTCGAAGCATTGCAGAAGAAGGGCGAGAAAGTCGCGGGCCAGAACATCCGCGATCTCGTCACCGTCAATGGCGTGCGGGTCACGGTCGAGGATGGCAGCTGGGGCCTGGTGCGGGCGTCATCCAACAAGCCGGAGCTTGTCGTGGTGGTCGAGAGCCCGGTGAGCGAGCAGCGGATGCGCGACATGTTCGAGGCGATGGATTCCGTGCTGCGCACGCACCCCGAAGTCGGCGCGTACAATCAGAAGATTTAATCGCGCGACGTTCGTACAGCGCGCCCGTCATCCCCGCGCAGGCGGGGATCCAGTATTCAGAGACGTCAATGATCTCGCCGAGAAGCCGCGGCGTACTGGATCCCCGCCTGCGCGGGGATGACAACTCGAACGCTTACGCAACGCGCAGCGAATTGAGGAAGCTGTCGACTTCGGCCTTGAGGTGATCGGACTGCGACGACAATCCGTTCGCAGCTTCCTGCAGGGTCGCTGCCGCCCTGCCGGATTGCTCGGAAGCTTGGGTCACGCTGTGGATGTTGGCGTTGACTTCCTTGGTCCCGTTCGCTGCCTGCAGCACGTTGCCGGCGATCTCCTGCGTCGCGGCGCCTTGCTGCTCGACCGCGGCGGCGATCTGGCTTGATATCTGGTCGATCTCGGCAATCGTGCCGCCGATGATCTGGATGGCGTTGACGGCTTCGCCCGTGGCGTTCTGAATATCCTGTACCTGCGCGGAGATTTCTTCCGTCGCCTTGGCGGTCTGGTTGGCCAACGCCTTTACTTCACTCGCGACCACGGCGAATCCCCTGCCATGCTCGCCCGCGCGCGCCGCCTCGATCGTGGCGTTGAGGGCGAGCAGGTTGGTCTGGCTGGCGATATTCTGGATCAGTGTCACCACCTCGCCGATCTTTTGCGTTCCGGACGCGAGTCCCTCGACCACCGTATTGGTGCGGCGGGCTTCGTCTGCGGCCTTGGCCGCGATTTCCGCCGACCGGGTCACTTGCTGGGCGATGCTGTTGATCGACGCGGTGAGTTCTTCCGTCGCGGATGCGACCGTTTCGACATTGGTGGAAGCCTGGTTAGAAGCCGTGGCAGCGGCCGCCGTCTGGCGTGTCGTTTCCGCATTGCTGCCGCTCATGGTTGATGACAGGCCCTGCATTTTCGTTGCGGCAATCGCAACCGCCTCGACGATGCTTCCGACCTTGCGTTCGAAGCCGGCCGCGAGTTCACGTCGCGCATCGTCGCGATCCTGCTTGGCCTTGTTTTCGACGTCCATGCGCTCGCGATTCGCGCGGGCTTCAGCGGCGTTCGCAGCCTCGGCCTCGGCGGTCTTCTCGGCCGTCGCCTCGAACAGATGCGAAAGTTTGAACGACAGCCAGACCAGGACGCCGGCCTCCATCAGCAGGATGACGGCGTGAAGCACCACGCGGCCGAGATCGGCGCCACCGGGATAGATCGCCGCCGGCAGCAGAAAATTCAGCGCCAGGTGATGCAGGGCGACCGCGACGGTGCCGGCGAGGATCGGGCGGTAGTCGCAATAAGCGACCAGAAATGCCAGCGCGGCGAAGAAGTACATATGCATGTCGATCTGCCAGGGATGTCCGGCAAGCTGATAGGCGAACACCGAAACGCCGCCCATCAGCGCGATAGCAAAGGTCAGACGGGTCGATAGACCGTTACCCGAACTGGCCCATGACACGGTCGCCGCAATCGCCATCGCCGCCATCAATGCGGTTGGCGCCAGCCAGCCATTATCGCGCATCATGCCGATCGCGAGCGCGAGGGGGACGTGAAGCCAAAGCAGTCCGAGCAGGGCTTTGCTAGTGGTTTCGCGCAAAGCGGCGAGATCTTCGCTCTCAATGGTCATTTCCGGATCCCCAATCCATTCACTAACTGGCCGCTCGATTTGTGAAACAGGCTACGATCGCTTGCGGATCGATCGCGAACCAGGCCCCGGCCTCGTGCAGCCGTGACAATCCCTCAGCGCCGCCGGGCCGCACCACCAGCAACGATGGAACGGCGGTCACGCGGACAATGGCAGCATTGGCTGAAGCAGCGGCCGAAAAGGCCTGCTGAGAATCCCACCAAACGGGAAATGCGACCGCCACGACTTCAGCGCCAGGGCGGGCTTGAAAGGATAGTCCCGCGATGCCGATGAAGCTGGCGATCAGCAACAGCACGGCGTTGAGCCATGCGGGCCACCGGAGGCTGAGTGTGACATTCCGTCCCATCCCCCGTGTCTATGGACGCAGGGCTAATGTTCCGTGAAGCATCCGCTCCGTAGTATTCCGGTGGTAACTCAGGCCGCGGGCACCGGCAGCGCGGTCACCGACTTGATCTTCTCCATCGCAAAACGCGAGGTGACGTTCTTCAGCGGCACGGCGCTGATCAGTTTTTTGTAGAACACGTCATAGCTCGCCATGTCGGCGACCACGACGCGCAGCATGTAATCGACGTCGCCGGCCATGCGGTAGAATTCCATCACCTCGGGCATGGCGCTGACCGCGCCGGCAAAGGTCTTCAGCCACGCCTCGGAGTGATCGGAGCTCTCGACCGAGACGAACACGGAAATGCCGAGCCCGATCTTGTTCTGGTCGACCAGCGCGACCCGGCGCAGGATCACGCCGTCGGCTTCCAGCCGCTGGATCCGCTTCCAGCACGGTGTCGACGACAACCCGACCCGGTCGCCGATCTCGGCGACCGAGAGAGAGGCGTCCTCCTGCAGCACGGTCAGGATCTTGCGGTCGATGGCATCCAGACGGCGGTTGGCTTCCGGGAGCTGAACGGCTAGATCGGTCATGAGAAGAATGTTCCATAGATGAGGTTTGATACCCTCATATATAGAAAAATCTTCTATAGCAAGCCCGCTTATTGACCAGCAGGGGCCCTGCCCGCAACCTTGCCATCCCTCAAAAGCTGTTCAACTTCAGCACGTTGCGGGGCGGCGAAAGCGCCGCCGAAGCGGGTGCATTTCAGCGCTGCGGCGGCGGAGGCGAATCGCAGCGCCTGCCGCAATTCCTGCTTCTCGGTGATCGCCAGCGCCAACGCGCCGTGGAAGACGTCGCCGGCGCCGAGGGTGTCCACGGTATGCACCGGAAAGGCCGGCGTTTCCTGAATCTCGCCCTTCTCGTCGAGCCAGATCGTGCCCCTCGGGCCCCGGGTTCCCGCCAGGAATGACGGGGTCAGTTTGGCGATCTTTTTCAGCGCCTGGGCGTCGTCGGTGACATCTGCCGTCTCCTGCAGCGGCTCGCTCGAGAACACCAGATGCGTCGAGGCGTTCAACAGGCCTTCGCGCAGCGACATGGCGCGATCGACGTCGACGATCACGGGAATGCCGCGCCGGACCGCCTCGGCGCAAAGCTCGGTGCAGAATTCGGCGCAGCGGCTCTCGGTGAGGATGGCGGCGCAATCATCCAGCAGCGTGTCGAAGTCGGGCAGTTTCACATGCCACAGCTTTGGATCGCGAAAGGTCACGATGGTGCGCTCGCCGGTAGGATCGATCATCACCGCCGAGATCGGTGTCACCAGTCCCGGCATGTGGATGAGATGTTTCGTCTCGATGCCCTCGTGCGCCATCTGCTCGAAAATGAACCGGCTCGATGTTTCCTTGGCATCGCCCATCGGACCGCAGATCGAGGCGCGGCCGCCGAGCCGGGCGATACCGATCGCGCCATTGAGTGCGTTGCCGCCGCAGATTTCGTCGAATGCGGTGGCGTTCTCCTTGGAACCGCGTCCGGGAACACCCGGCGTATGGAAGGTGAGGTCGCGCACCGGCATGCCGATGCAGAAAATCCGGGGTGGCATTTTCGGCGCCTTATTTTGAAAATTCATGCGTGGACCCGTTATGTCCGTTCAAGCCCCAAGCGCATCGAACAAGGTCAATCGGGCAGGCAGATGTCGGTTCCCTGCTATGCGCCGTTGTTGCCGTCGCCATGCAACCATTGTCCGATCAAATGATGCGCGATGGCGAACGGATGCGCGGCAAACAGGCCATCGGGATGCTGACGCTTGTGCATGAGCGCCAGTTCGGCGCGGTCGAACCAGCGCGCATCCTCAAGCTCGACATGGTCGACCACGATGTCCTCGCTGATCGCGCGCGCGGTGCAGCCGATCATCAGCGACGACGGATACGGCCACGGCTGCGTCATGTAGTAATTCACGTCGGTGACGCGAATGCCGGATTCCTCGAAAATCTCGCGGCGTACGGCGTCCTCGATGGTCTCGGCGGCTTCGACAAAGCCGGCGAGGCACGAATACATGCCGGGCATGAACTGCTTCTGCCGACCGAGCAGCGCCTTGTCGCCCAGGCTGACGAACATGATCACGACCGGATCGGTGCGCGGGAAATGCTCGGCCTTGCAGCTGGCGCATTCGCGCTTCCAGCCGCCTTCCTTCATCGAGGTGCGCGCGCCGCAATTGGCGCAAAAGCCGTGGCGCTGATGCCAGCTCACCAGCGATTTCGCCATCGCGATCGACGACAATTGCTCGATCGGCACCAGGCCCTGCATCGCCATGCCGCGCAATTCCGTTACCGCGACGTCGTCGCGGCCGATCAGTTTTTCGGTGGCGGCCGGCGAAATGCCCATGCCGAAGATCGGTGCGCCGTCGGCCAGCCCCAGGAAGATCGTGCCGGGATTGGCGCCGTAGCCAAGCGCTTCCTTGATCGAGAGCAGCGCGCGGGGGCCGCTCTCCTCCTGCTTCATGACCAGCGAGTCGCGATAGACCACATAGGCCCGCGCATTGCCCTGGCCTTCCAGCGCAAAAAGCTTCTCGTCGTTGGTGCGGAAATGCGCAGCCCGATCAATTGTGTGGGTAACGAAAGCGGGCTTGCCTAATGGATACTTGTCGAATGCGGACATTTGTTCAACCCAACCAGATCTTGCGGCGAAGCGCGTTGATGAAATTCTGTACTTCCTCGGCGTCATGCGCCAGCGGCGGCATCACGCCCCAGACCGGTCGCGGCCACGCCACGTCGCTGGTGCGCCGCGCTATGACGTGGACATGCAACTGCGGCACCAGGTTGCCCAGTGCCGCTACGTTGAGCTTGTCACACTTGGTGATCTCTTTCAGGGCGCGCGAGACCCGCGAAATTTCGGTCATCAGCTGCGCCTGCGCGACCTCGTCGAGGTCGATGATTTCCACCGCGCCCTCCCGGCGCGGCACCAGCAGCAGCCACGGGTAATGCGCGTCCTTGATGACCAGCACCTTGCACAGCGGCAGGTCGCCGATGTCGATGGTGTCCTTTTTGAGCTGGGAATGCAGCGACCAGGCGTCAGAGGGCATGCTCGTTCCTTCGTCATGCCCGGCCTTGCGTCGGGCATCAGCGTCTTTTTTGCGCTGGATTGGAAGAAGCAAGACGTAGATGGCCGGGTCAAGCCCGGCCATGACGAAACAGGGGTGGTTTCGGCGCATGGCACGCACCAAGCCCGCTTGCTTTCCGGCCCTTTTGGCCCCAAATAAGGACCGGGAGATTGGCGGTGGACGAGCCACTCGCCAACCGGGTCAGGTCCGGAAGGAAGCAGCCCTAACGAGGTCCGGATCGGGTCGCTCGTCAGTCTCCTACCTGTTTTTCGAGCGAATCGCGCGAGGTGGCGGCAAAGTTCGCGCCTTGCGCCCGATTTCGTTCCTTTCCGCAAGCCGGCGCCGAGAGACAATCAATTGCGGATCGACCGATGAGTGATGCTGGCGCTCCCCCCGACAAATCAGACGGCGCCGGCCTCGACCTTGGCAGCCAAAGTGAGGCTGCCAAGCCCTACCGGGTGCTGGCACGCAAATACCGCCCGTCTAGTTTTGACGATTTGATCGGCCAGGAGGCCATGGTCCGCACCGTCTCGAATGCTTTCGAGACGGGCCGGATTCCGCAGGCCTGGATCCTGACCGGCGTCCGCGGCGTCGGCAAAACCACCACGGCACGGATTCTCGCCCGTGCGCTGAATTACGAAAAGCCTGATGGGTCGGTGAAGGGCCCAACCATTCACATGCCCGACCTCGGCGTGCACTGCCAGGCGATCATGGAAAGCCGGCACATGGACGTGCTGGAAATGGACGCCGCGTCCCACACCGGCGTCGACGACGTCCGCCAGATCAATGACAGCGTGCGCTATGCGCCGGCCAGCGCCCGCTACAAGGTCTACATCATCGACGAAGTCCACATGCTGTCGACGGCGGCCTTCAACGCCTTCCTGAAGACGCTGGAGGAGCCGCCCGAGCACGCCAAATTCGTGTTCGCCACCACCGAAATCCGCAAGGTCCCGGTCACGGTGCTGTCGCGCTGCCAGCGGTTTGATCTTCGCCGGGTCGAGGCGGACGTGCTGATGAAGCACCTTTCCAACATCGCGAAAAAGGAAGGCGTCGAAGTCGAGCCCGAGGCGCTCGGTATCATCGCGCGCGCCGCGGAAGGCTCGGTGCGCAATTCGCTCTCTTTGTTCGACCAGGCGATCGCGCATGCGGCTGGCCTGGTCAAGGCTGACGCGGTGCGGCAGATGCTGGGACTTGCGGACCGCACGCGGGTGATCGATCTGTTCGAGCATCTGGCGCGCGGCGATATCGCCAGCGCCTTCGGCGAATTCCGCGCGCAATATGACGTCGGTGCCGATCCGGTCGTGGTGCTGTCCGACCTCGCCGAATTCGTCAATTTCGTTACCCGGGTGAAGATCGTCCCCGCCACCGCCGACAACGTCGCATTCGGCGAGACCGAGCGGGTTCGCGCCCGCGAATTCGCCGCCAAGCTTTCGATGCGGGTGCTGTCGCGGATGTGGCAGATGCTGCTCAAGGGCATCGCAGAAGTTCAGACCGCGACCCGGCCGGCGGCGGCCGCCGAAATGGTGCTGGTCCGCATCGCCTATGTCGCCGACCTGCCGACGCCGGACGAGGCGATAAAAATGCTCGACCAGAACGGCGGCGGCGCGCAAATCGCCTCCGGTGGCGCGGCGCCGTCACGGGCTGCGCCCGCCGCGCCGGTATCGTCGATGTCGGCCCCCTCGCCGATGCGGACGCCCTCTTCTCCCCGCTCCGGCGCGGAGGCATCCGCGCGGCCGCAAATGGTGGTGCCGTCGGCCCAGACCGAGTCCGCGCCCGTCCTGCGGCTCACTACCTTCCCGCAGCTCGTGGCCCTTGCCGGCGAGAAGCGCGATATCCTGACCAAGCAGGCGCTGGAATCCGACATGCGCCTGGTCCGCTTCGAGGACGGGCGGCTGGAAGTGGCGCTGGAGCGCAACGCGGCGCGGGGGCTGGTCAACGACCTCTCCCGCAAGCTGGAGGCCTGGACCGGGCGGCGCTGGACTGTGATCGTCTCCAACGAGGCCGGTCAGCCGACATTACGCTCGCAGAACGAGCAGGCGCGGAACGAGCACGCCCGCGCCGCGGAGGCCGATCCGCGCGTGCAGGAGGTGCTGGCGCGATTTCCCGGCGCCAAAGTGGTCGAAGTGCGCCGGCTTGCCGCCGAGCCGCCGGAATCCAATATTAACGCTGACGAGCTGAACGAGAGTTCCGACGGTGACGACGACTGATCGAACTCTCAAGAGGACGAACGATGGCTGATTTTCTCGGCATGATGAAGCAGGCAGCACAGCTGCAGTCCAAGATGCAGGCGATGCAGGAAGAACTCGGTAATGTCGAGGTCGAGGGCATTTCCGGCGGCGGGCTGGTGGCCGTACGCATGACCGCAAAGATGGAAGTGAAGGGCGTCAAGATCGATCCGTCGCTGATGAAGGCCGAGGAGCGCGAGGTTCTCGAAGACCTTCTGGTCACCGCGCATAACGACGCGCGGCGCAAGGCGGAACTGGCGATGCAGGAAAAGATGCAGGCGCTGACCGGCGGGCTCGGCCTGCCGCCCGGGCTTGGTCTCGGCTGAAATGGCAGCCAGCGTTGCCGGCCCTGAAATCGAACGCCTGATCCAGTTGCTGGCGCGGCTGCCGGGGCTCGGGCCGCGCTCGGCGCGGCGCGCGGCGCTGCATCTGATCAAGAAGCGCGAAGCGCTGATGACGCCGCTTGCCGGCGCGCTGCAGGTCGCGATCGACAAGATCCAGGTCTGCAAGACCTGCGGCAATATCGACACGCAAAATCCCTGCACGGTGTGCACCGATCCGCGGCGCGATCCCTCGACCATCGTCGTGGTCGCCGACGTCGCCGATCTCTGGGCGCTGGAACGGGCGAATGCGACCAACGGCCGCTATCACGTGCTCGGCGCCACATTGTCGCCACTCGACGGCGTCGGTCCGCAGGATCTCACCATCGACGCGCTGGTGGCCCGCGCGCACGAACCACAAGTCGAGCGAGATCGTTCTGGCGCTGAACGCAACGGTTGATGGCCAGACCACCGCCCATTACATCACCGATCTCCTGCAGGACGCCAACGTCAAGGTGACCCGGCTGGCGCACGGCGTGCCGGTCGGCGGCGAGCTTGATTATCTCGACGAAGGTACGCTATCGGCTGCCATGCGGCAGCGAACGTTGTTCTAACCCACAGACGGAACTGATCGACATGACGAAACGACGATTCGGCAAACGCTCCTGCTTTGCGGTCATCATCATGGCGGTGGCCTTGGCCGCGCCTTCCGCATGGGCGCAGCAGGCCGAGCCGGCGCCGAAGCCCGGCAAGCCGATCAATGCCGGCGACGTCCTGTCCGGCGAACTCAACGCCATGAAGGGCAGCAAGAAGGGCAAGCGCGTCGCCACCTACCAGATCACCAGCGAGCCGCGCCGGCTGCCGCCGCCGAACGGGCTGTGCAATCTCGAAACCGGCCCCGAGACGTTCCAGCTCGTCACCTCAAGCGACGCCCAGGCCGCGCAGCTGAAGAATTTCATCGGCAAGGCAATCTCGGTCAAGGTCGACGAAGTCGCCTGCGCGCAGGACGCCGGGCAGATGAGCGAAGCCGTCATCACGAAGTGGAGCGTGGTGACGAAGCATTGAGGTGGGTCGTCGTTGCCACACATTGCTGTCATCGTCCGGCTTGACCGGACGATCCAGTACGCCGCGCCTTATCGATTCTGTCGCAGCTGCTCTGGAATACTGGATCCCCCGCCTTCGCGGGGGACGACGAGTGGTGCCAAACCTTCACCGGCCCCAGCGCCTCAAAATGTCCGCGGCGCTGCAGCCAGGCCAGCAGGATCAGGCTCGGGATCGCGACCAGCATGCAGATGACGAAGAACAGCGGCCAGCCGGTCGCCTTGGCCACATAGCCCGCGCCGGAGGAGAGATAGGTTCGCCCGACCGCGGCGAGCGCCGTCAGCAGCGCGTATTGGGTCGCGGTGTGCAGCGGATTGCGGCACAGCGCCGACAGATAGGCGACGAAGATCACGGTGCCGATCGCGCTGGTGAAATTCTCCGCCGTGATCGCGAACGCCAGCGCCCATTGGTTGACGCCGACCAGCGCCAGCCACGAGAACGACAGATTGGCGACCGCCTGCAGCACGCCGCCGATCCACAGGCTCGCGGCCAGCGAATAGCGCCGCGCCACGAACCCGCCGGCAAAGCCGCCGATCAGGGTCGCGGCGAGGCCGACGCCCTTGACGATGGCGGCGTAGTCGTTGCGGGTAAAGCCGAGATCGATCACGAACGGCGCGGTCATGGTGCCGGAAAACGCGTCGGTGAACTTGAACAGCACGACGAAGGCGAGCGCCGCGAACGCGTCGCGCCGGGTCAGGAATTCGGAGAACGCGCCGACCGCGGCATGCAGCACCCGCGGACAGCGCGCTCTCGGTGCGCGTCGCGGCTTCGGCGCGCGCGGATTGTTCGGGCTCGGTCGCGACAAGCGCGGTGACGGTGCCGATCAGCACCAGCGCCGCCATCACCACATAGCCCCACATCCAGGCCGCGCTGCGCGTCGATGCCGGTGCCTTCGAAGCCGCTGACGATGAACAGCGCGCCCGCGGTCGAGATCAGCATGCCGATGCGATAGGCCGCGACATAGGACGCCATGCCGGCGGCCTGCTCGCTCTCGGGCAGGCTTTCGACGCGGAACGCGTCGACCACGATGTCCTGCGTCGAGGACATCGGTGGCGACCAGCAGCGCGCCGAGCGCGACGAACAGCGGCGAGCGCGCCGGGTCGGTCAGCGCCAGCAGCAGGATCGCGCCGATCAGGAGCAGTTGCGAAAACACCAGCCAGCCGCGCCTGCGGCCGAACGCGCGGGTGAAGAACGGCACATGCAGCGCATCGACCAGCGGCGCCCACAGGAATTTCAGCGTGTAGGGCGTGCCGACCAGCGCAAACAGCCCGATGGTGCCGAGATCGACGCCGGACTCGCGCATCCAGACCAGCAGCGTCGATCCCGAAAGCGCCAGCGGCAGCCCGGAGGAAAAGCCGAGCAGCAGCACGATCAGCACGCGCGGTTGCAGA
>CAWFMW010000048.1:0-14481 GCA_963816815.1 uncultured Alphaproteobacteria bacterium | reverse complement strand
CAAGCTCGGCCTGACCGGCGAACAGATGCGCCTTTTGGAGCGCACCTACACCAACTTCCACCGCGCCGGCGCCGGCCTGGACGAGGCCGCCAAGAAGCGGCGGGCCGAGATCAACGAGCGGCTGGCCCAGCTCGGCACCTCGTTCAGCCACCATCTGCTCGGTGACGAGCAGGACTGGTTCATGGAGCTCGGCGAGGACGACCGCGCCGGCCTTCCCGAGGCCTTTGTCGCCGCGGCCAAGGCGACTGCCGAAGAGCGGGGCATGGAAGGCAAGGCGATCGTGACGCTGTCGCGCTCGTCGGTGGAGCCGTTCCTGAAGAGCTCGTCGCGCCGCGACCTGCGCGAGAAGGTGTTCAAGGCCTTCACCGCGCGCGGCGACAATGGCAACGCCAACGACAACAACGCCACCATCGTGGAGATTCTGGCCCTCCGCGAGGAGGCCGCCAAGATCATGGGCTTCCCGACCTACGCCGCCTACCGGCTGGAGGATTCCATGGCCAAGACGCCGGAAGCGGTGCGCGGCCTGCTGGAGCGGGTCTGGAAGCCGGCCCGCGCCCGGGCGCTCGCCGACCGCGACGCCCTGCAGGCGCTGATCGCGGAGGAGGGCGGCAATTTCACCCTGGCCCCGTGGGACTGGCGCTACTACGCCGAGATCCTGCGCCAGCGCCGCGCCAATTTCGACGATGCCGCGATCAAGCCCTATCTCGTCCTCGACCACATGATCGAGGCCGCCTTCGACTGCGCCACCCGCCTGTTCGGGATCACCTTCTCGGAGCGGAAGGATGTCCCGGTCTGGCATCCGGACGTCCGGGTCTGGGAGGTCAAGGATGCCGACGGCAAGCACAAGGCGCTGTTCTATGGCGATTACTTTGCCAGGCCCTCAAAACGCTCCGGCGCCTGGATGACCTCGCTGCGCGACCAGCAGAAGCTCGACGGCGGGATTGCGCCCTTGATCATCAATGTCTGCAACTTCGCCAGGGGCGCGGGTGGCGAGCCGTCGCTGCTGTCGCCGGACGATGCACGGACGCTGTTCCATGAGTTCGGCCACGGCCTGCACGGCATGCTGTCCAACGTGACCTATCCCTCGCTGTCGGGGACGTCCGTGTTCACTGACTTCGTCGAGCTGCCGTCGCAGCTCTACGAGCACTGGCAGGAGCAGCCGCAGGTGCTGCGGCAGTTCGCAAAGCACTATCAGACTGGCGAGCCGCTGCCGGACGAGCTGCTGCAGCGTTTCCTCGCCGCGCGAAAATTCAACCAGGGCTTTGCCACTGTGGAGTTCGTCTCCTCGGCGCTGATCGACCTCGAATTCCATACCCAGCCGGCCGCGGCCAGCCGCGACGTCTCAGCCTTCGAGAAGGCGGAGCTGGAAAAGATCGGCATGCCCGCGGAAATCGCGTTGCGGCACCGGCCCACGCAGTTTGGCCATATCTTCTCCGGCGACCACTATGCGTCCGGTTATTACAGCTACATGTGGTCGGAGGTGATGGACGCCGACGCCTTTGGCGCGTTTGAGGAGGCCGGCGACATCTTCGATCCCGCCACCGCCAAACGCCTGCATGACGACATCTACTCGTCGGGCGGCTCACGCGAGCCGGAGGATGCCTATGTCGCCTTCCGCGGCCGCGAGCCGGAGGCGGACGCGCTGTTGCGCCGGCGTGGCCTGCTCGAAACCCCGGAGGCGGCGTGAGTAACCCCTGTTTCGACGAGTCGTCCCTGCGAACGCAGGGACCCATACGCCGTGCCGTAGCTTTTTGGCAAGTTGGCAGACGCCTTCCTTCTCAACCAACGCCCGGGGTTATGGGTCCCTGCGTTCGCAGGGACGACGTGCGGCGCGTGCTGTTCGCATTGATGGGCTTCATCCTCGCGTGGTCGCTCGGCGCCTCGCCCGCAGCGGCGCATCCGCACGTCTGGATCACCGCCAAGAGCGAAGTGGTCTACGCCCCCGACGGCACGATCACGGGCGTCCGCCACGCCTGGACCTTCGACGAGATGTTCACGACCTACGCGCTGCAGGGTCTCGCGAGCAAGGCCAAGGGCGTCTACACCCGCGAAGAGCTGGCGCCGCTGGCGCAGACCAATGTCGAATCGCTGAAGGAGTTCAACTTCTTCACCTTCGCCAAGGCCGACGGCAAGAAGGAGAAGTTCGTTGAGCCGGTCGATTACTTCCTCGAATACAGGGATAGCGAGCTGACGCTGCACTTCATGCTGCCGCTGAAGACACCGTTCAAGGCAAAGCAGACCGCACTCGAAGTCTTCGACCCGTCCTACTTCATCGACTTCAAGTTCGACGACAAGGATCCGATCAAGCTCAACGGCGCGCCCGCCACCTGCAAGATGCAATTCCAACGGCCGAATGACGGCACCGCCAATGCCCAGCGCCTCAACGAGCAGAATTTCATGAACGGCGACAATTCCAACTATGGCGCGATGTTCGCCAACAAGATCATGGTTGATTGCCCGTGAGGTTATCCGCAGGTCTCGCGCGGGGCATCGCAATGACGGCCGCGGCGTTCGCGGCCGTCATCATCTTCGACGCCGCCTTGCACGCGCTGATGGCGCAGAATCCATTCGGCGGGCCGCGGCCGGCCGCCGAGCCGCAGGTCGGCGGCATCATCGGATGGATCCTCGCCAGGCAATCCGAATTCTATCGCGAAATGTCGGCGACGATACGTGCCGCAAAGTCGGACGGAAGCGCGGTCTGGACGCTGCTTGGAATTTCCTTTGCCTACGGCATCTTCCACGCCGCCGGTCCTGGCCACGGCAAGGCGGTGATCTCGTCCTATCTGGTCGCCAACGAGGAAACCGCGCGGCGCGGCATCGTGCTGTCGTTCGCCTCGGCGATGCTGCAGGCGCTGGTGGCGGTGGCGCTGGTTGCGGTTCTCGCCTGGCTGCTTTCTTCCACCGCCAAGACGATGTGCTCCGCGGAGAAAGCGATCGAGATCGCAAGCTATGCCCTGATCGCGGCTTTCGGCGCCCGGCTGGTCTGGACCAAGGGCGGCGGATTTATGCGCGCGTTGCAGGCGAAGCCGGCCCCGGCGAAGGCGGCGGCGCACCATGATCACGATCACGGCCTTAATGATCATCATCATGGCCATGACCATTCCCACGACCACGGTCACGTTCACGACGAGCATTGCGGTCATTCCCACGGCCCGACACCGGATCAACTCGCCGGCCCCGGCGGCTGGCGACGCGGTCTGGGCGCGATCTTCGCCGTCGGCATGCGACCCTGTTCGGGCGCGATCCTGGTGCTGGTGTTTTCGCTGGCGCAGGGCCTCTTTCTGGTCGGCATTGCCGCGACCTTCGTGATGGGGCTCGGGACCGCGATCACGGTCGCGACCATTGCTGTCGTTGCGGTGTCCGCAAAGGGGCTCGCCCGCAGGCTCAGCGCAGGAAGCGAAGGCGGCGGCACACTGATCATGCGCGGCATCGAATTCGGCGCGGCCGGGCTGGTGCTGCTGTTCGGCCTCGGCCTGTTGTTCGGCTACCTCGCCGCCGAACGCGCGACGTGTTTGTAGCGAGGCCTGCGCCGGGATGGGGCCGCAGCAACTGGTTCATAGCGGAATCAGCGATCCCTTCGCTGCTCTCAAGCGTGGATCTCCCTTTGACTGGCCCTCACCAAAAACGGCAAGCGCATTGCAGTTTCGCCGTCGGTTTCGCCGTCGTTTTTCCTGGCCGGTTCGGCTAGCTGTGGCAGCCAGTTGGCAGACTGAACGCCCAGCGAAATGCATCGAACTCTTCCAACTGGCAGGCCTTCGGCTCCGCGGCCGGCTGTGATTTGCTGGCGACGTCATCAGGCTTCGGCTGCTTGCGCTGCGGGTTTTGAATTCTCGTCTGCCGGACTATAGTTTTTGTCTGCCGGACGACGGGAGGAGCGGCCTCCTGCGACCGTCGATCAACAACTGTCTGTCGATCAACAGCCGCCTGTTGGTCAACTACCGTCTGTTGGTCAACGACAGTTGGCGTAACAACCGCTGGCGACGTTCGAGGTAGCAATTCTGCTGCGAGGTACGCGGCCTTCGCCAATTCCGCAGCATCGGTTGCTGGAGGAGCGTAGGCGACAGGTAGCCGTTCAGCTTTCGTCAAAGTGTCTTGAATTGTCTTTGTGCCGACGGTGCGGTCGACCTCTGACATGGCGATACCGGAAGCATTGGCGGTGTCGAAATGACCGAATGCAAACCTGAATGAACCTGCGCCCGCCAAAATAATTAGAAAAGTAAAGCCTAGCCAAATAGTCCTGATCACATTGAGCCCCCACTCGCCGGATCCCCTACAAAGCGAGACTACCTCAGAAATCGCGTTTTGATTCGGTGCGGGCTGACGATCTCTTAACACAAGGTTAATCGCGGTTGCTGAGCGCGATTTTCCAGAGCGCGCGCGGCGCTGCGTGTGCCGCAAATTCGAGATGCAGGACCGGAGGCCCTAAAAGCGCGAGGCAGGTTTGTTTTCGAAATGCTACGAGTTATTGAGGCGCCGCTTTGACGAAGCGGTGCGATAGAATATGTAGCGGCAACCCAACGGCACAACCGGGAATCCCATGTCACGCGAGCAATTCTGGTTCTTCCACCCATTCCGGGTGCGCTATTCCGAAATCGACGGCCAGGGCGTCGTCTTCAACGCGCATTATTTGACCTATTTCGACACCACCATCACCGAGTATTTCCGCGCGCTCGGCTACGATCAATATGCCGACGCCAAGCAGACGGGTGAGGATTTCCACGTCGTCAAATCGCTCATCGAATACAAGGCGCCGGTTCGGTTCGACTGGGAATTGGACATCGGCGCGCGCGTGGCGCGGATCGGCAATTCAAGCCTTACTTTCGAACTCGCGATCTTCGGGAAGGGCGGCGACGAGGCGCTGGTGACCGGTGAAATTGTCTGGGTCAATACCAACCAGCAAACCCATCGCCCGGTCCCGATATCCAGGGCGATCCGGGAGCGCATCGCGGCGCGGGAGAAGCATCTGGGTGTATGATTTCTTAAGCGTCGGGCGTATCACATCGCGAGAATGCGAATGCTCGTTCGGCCGTCATTGCGAGCGCAGCGAAGCAATCCACCTCTCCACTTGCGGCGCTATGGATTGCTTCGCTGCGCTCGCAATGACGTCGAGAGAGCAGGAGATGACGACCAAGCCCTCCCTACGCCGGCAGATGCGCCTTGATCGCCGGCAGGAAGAAAATCGCGATGTTGATCGCGAACCCGATGCTCCAGAGAATCGAGCGCAGCGTCGGGCGGTCGCCGAGATAGGTGAAGACATAGGCGATCCGCACGATCAAAAACAGAACCGCGAGCTCGTCGATCAGGTGCTGGGGCCCCAGGCGGAATTCCGCCAGCAGGACGGCGACCGCAAAGAACGGAAACGCCTCGATGCCGTTCTGGTGGGCGCCGAGCGCGCGGGCCCGGATCGCGTCCTCGTAGAACGCGGGATCGCGCGGCCGGGCGTTGTCGAAATGGCGATGCCCGGCCCATTTGACCGAAGCGATCGTCAGCAAATAGAGCATCAGCGTTCCGAAAACGCACCATTCGGCGATCGTCATGGTTCCTCCCGCCCACGGCAATCGTACCGAACCGACGGCCAGCTTGACAAGGATGGTGCAACGCGCGAAGCCATCGAAATCATGACCGTGGTCGTCCCCATTGGAAATGCGAAGCCTGCGCCGGAAGCCATGCCGGAGCGTGTCGGCGTGCTGCTGGTCAATCTCGGCACCCCCGACACATCGGACGCCCGGGGCGTGCGGGTTTACCTCAAGGAATTCCTCTCCGATCCGCGCGTGATCGAGGATCAGGGGCTGCTCTGGAAGCTGATCCTCAACGGCATCATCCTGCGCGTGCGTCCTGCCCGCAAGGCGCGCGACTATCAGAAGATCTGGAATACCGAGAGAGACGAATCCCCGCTCAAGACGATTACGCGCGCCCAGGCTGAAAAGCTGGCGCAGGCAATTTCCGATCACGACCACGTCGTGGTCGATTGGGCGATGCGCTACGGCAACCCGTCGATCCGCTCGCGCATCGATGCGCTGGCTGCGCAGGGCTGCGACCGCCTGCTGGTTGTGCCGCTCTATCCGCAATATTCCGCGGCGACCTCGGCGACCGTCAGCGACGAGGTCTTCCGCGTGCTGGCGGGCATGCGCGCACAGCCGACGCTGCGCGTGACGCCACCCTATTACGATGATCCTGATTATATCGAGGCGCTCGCCGTCTCGATCAACGCGCATCTGGCGACGTTGCCGTTTCAGCCCGAACTGATCGTGGCGTCGTTTCACGGCATGCCGCAGAAATATGTCGACAAGGGCGATCCCTACCAGGCGCAGTGCGTTGCAACAACCGAGAGCTTGCGCAAGCGCATGGGCCTTGATGCCTCCAAACTGATCCTTACCTTTCAATCGCGCTTCGGCTTCGACGCGTGGCTGCAGCCCTATACGGACAAGACCATCGAAAAGCTGGCGAAGGATGGCGTGAAGTGCATTGCCGTCGTGACCCCCGGCTTCTCTGCCGACTGCCTGGAGACGCTGGAGGAGATCGCGCAGGAGAACGCCGAAATCTTCAAGCACAACGGCGGCGAGCAATTTTCCGCCATTCCCTGCCTCAACGACAGCGATCCCGGCATGGACGTCATCCGCCAGCTGGTTTTGCGCGAGCTTCAAGGCTGGATATAGCGGCCTGAAAATTTTGCCTGCAGCTTGCCGCCATTCGGACGCAAGAACATCTGGTGGCCGCCGAACCTTTCCCTAGCTATATAATCAGAACTCGAGAGCGTTGGCTGAACCGGCGC
This sequence comes from uncultured Alphaproteobacteria bacterium, assembly GCA_963816815.1. Lineage (GTDB taxonomy): Bacteria > Pseudomonadota > Alphaproteobacteria > Rhizobiales > Xanthobacteraceae > Bradyrhizobium. Next base: position 7,709 of record CAWFMW010000048.1, on the reverse strand, counting down.
CGTGGTCGTGCTGACAAACCGATAGCGCGTCCGGCAGGCCCCTGCCGGCTTTGGAGGGATTTTATGAGCGGTTTTGACATCTTCGCGATCGCGTTTGTTCTGCTCGTCATTGCCACGCTGTTCGCGGGCGTCAAGACCGTGCCGCAGGGTTATGACTGGACCATCGAGCGGTTCGGCAAGTACACCCGCACGCTGTCGCCGGGGCTGAACCTCATCATTCCCTATTTCGATCGCGTCGGCCGCAAGATGAACATGATGGAGCAGGTGATCAGCATTCCTGAGCAGGAGGTGATTACCAAGGACAACGCCACCGTGACGGTGGACGGCGTCGCCTTCTATCAAGTGTTCGATGCCGCCAAGGCGAGTTACGAAGTATCCAATCTCGATCAGGCGATCATCGTACTGACCATGACCAACATCCGTTCGGTGATGGGATCGATGGATCTCGACCAGGTGCTGTCGCATCGCGACGAGATCAACGAGCGGCTGCTGCGCGTGGTCGACGCCGCGGTGTCGCCGTGGGGGCTGAAGGTCAACCGCATCGAGATCAAGGACATTGTGCCGCCGGCCGATCTGGTCGAGGCGATGGGCCGGCAGATGAAGGCCGAGCGCGTCAAGCGCGCCGACATCCTGCAGGCCGAGGGCCAGCGGCAGTCGGAAATCCTGCGCGCCGAAGGCGCCAAGCAGGGCCAGATCCTGCAGGCCGAAGGCCGCAAGGAGGCCGCGTTCCGCGACGCCGAAGCGCGCGAGCGCTCCGCCGAAGCCGAAGCCAAGGCGACGCAGATGGTCTCCGAGGCCATCGCCAAGGGCGATGTCGCCGCGCTGAACTATTTCATCGCCGACAAATACATCAAGGCGTTCGGGCAGCTTGCGGATTCGCCGAACCAGAAGATCGTCATGTTGCCGATCGAAGCGGTGAGCATTTTGGGATCGCTGGCCGGCATCGGCGAGATCGCCAAGGCGACCTTCGGCGAAAGTGCTGCCTCTGCGGCAGCTGCCGCACGGCGGACGTCCTCGGTGCCGAACACCGGTCCCAACCCGCCGCCGGTCGCGCCGCAGCGGTGAGGGTCGATCCGGAAGATCGTTCTGGTTGATGAGAGGTTCGTGTCATGGCCGAGATGTTTACTACCCTGGGCACCTGGAACTGGCTGATCTTCGGCTTCATCCTGATGGCGCTGGAGCTCCTGGCGCCCGGTGTCTTCATGTTCTGGCTCGGGCTCGCGGCGCTTCTGGTCGGGCTATTGTCGTTTGCGATCAACCTGTCCTGGCAGACGCAGCTCCTGATGTTTGCGGTGTTTGCAGTCGCAGCCGTGCCGGCGTGGCGGCATTTTGCGCGCAGCGAGAGCAGCCGCAGCCTGAGCAACCCGTTTCTCAACAAGCGGACCGAGGCGCTTGATCGGCCGCGAATTCACCCTGGAAAGGCCGATCGTCGACGGCAGCGGCACAGTGCGGATCGACGACACGATCTGGCGCGTCGCCGGCCCCGACACGCCGGCCGGCAGCCGCGTCAAGGTGGTGCAGGCCGATGGCGCAAGCCTGACGGTGGCGGTGGCTTAGCTGGCAACTCGCTTGCTCCACCGCTCGGCGAAATGATGCAGGGGCTGAAAACTCTCCATCAGTTCTCTGCCGAGCGGCGTGAGGCGGTAACCGTCGCCGGCCAGGAGTTCGACGAGGCCGGCCTCGCGCAGCTCAGATAGCCGGGCCTGCATCACCGTCGGCGAGGCGTCATCGCAGGCGGTGCGCAGCGCGCGCGAGGTCAGCGGACCGTCGCGCAGCTCCCAGATGATCCGCAAAGTCCAGCGGCGACCGAGCAGATCGAGCAGGGCCATGATCGGCCGGCCCGTTCGGGAGCCGCGAACGGCAGTTTTCCTGGTGACGGCGACCGGTTTCGGCATCGAAAGCCCTCTTGCATGTCGCTACAGATAATGTAGCGTATTGCTACGTAATTAGTAGCACAGGAGTCCGCCGATGTCACAGACCGCAGCGCGTATCGCGCCGCTTGAACCGCCTTATGCCCCTGACATTGCCGCGCAGTTCGACCGCATCATGCGCGGTGCGCCGCCGCTGCTGCTATTTCGCGTCATGGCCGGCAACGCCCGTGCCTGGGAAAAATTCCGCGCCGGCAGCCTCTTGGATCGCGGGCCGCTGTCGTTGCGCGAGCGCGAGATCGTCATCGACCGCACCTGCGCGCGAACCGGTTGCGAGTACGAATGGGGCGTGCATGTCGCGACGTTCGCGGCGGCCGCACACCTGACCGAAGCGCAGGTCCGCGCCACCGTGCGCGGCGCCGCCACGGAGGCCTGCTGGTCGGAGGCCGAGCAGGCGTTGATCGCAACCGTCGACGCGCTGCACGACCGCGCCACGCTGAGCGAAGCCGAATTCGCTGGCCTGTCGGCGCATTACGACGAGGCGCAGATATTCGAGATCATCCTGCTGTGCGGATTCTATCGCACCGTATCGTATCTCGCGAACGGACTGGCGCTGCCGCTGGAGGCGAAGGCGGCGAGATTTCCGGAGTGAGCGGCGGCGTCGTTCCGGGGCGCGAAGCGAACCCGGAACCTCGAGATTCCGGGTTCGATGCTGCGCATCGCCCCGGAATGACGCAGCTACGCCACGCCCGCGCGTAAAAAATCGTGCAGATGCACGATGCCGACCGGCTTGCCGGCGTCGGTGACGATCAGCGTCGTGATCTTCGAGGAGTTGAGGATCTCCAGCGCCTCGCCGGCCAGCACGTCGCGGTCGATCGTCTTCGGGTTCTTCGTCATCACCTCGTCGACGGTCGCCGCCATCAGACCGGGCCCCATGTCCATGTGGCGGCGCAAATCGCCGTCGGTGACGATGCCGACAATCTGCCCACGTGCATCGACGATGCCGACGCAGCCAAAACCCTTCGACGTCATCTCGACCAGCGCGTCGGACATTTTGGTCCCCAGCGGCTTCAGCGGCACGGCGTCGCCGGAATGCATGAGGTCGCGGGTGTATTTCAGCATCGCGCCGAGCTTGCCGCCCGGATGCAGCACGCTGAAATCGATCGACGTAAATCCGCGGCCTTCCAGCAACGCGATCGCCAGTGCGTCGCCCAGCGCCAGCATCATCAGCGAGGAGGTGGTGGGCGCCAGATTGTGCGGGCAGGCCTCGCGCGCCTTCGGCAGCGTCAGCGCGACGTCGGCCGCCTTGCTGAGCGAGGATTCCCGCTCCGACGTCATCGCGATCACGGAAATCCGGAATCGCGCGGCGTAGCTGATCAGGTTCTTCATCTCCGGCTGCTCGCCGGACCAGGACAGCGCCAGGATGACGTCGTCGGCCGTGATCATGCCGAGATCGCCATGGCTGGCTTCGGCGGCGTGAACGAAGAACGCCGGCGTGCCGGTGGAGGCAAAGGTCGCAGCGACCTTGCGGCCGATATGGCCTGACTTGCCGAGCCCGGTGACGATCAGCCGTCCTTTGGCATTCCGGATCAGGTCGGCGGCGGCGACAAAGGGCGCGCGGAGATCGGATTGCAGCGCTGCCGAGATGGCGGCGATGCCGCCAGCCTCGGCGTCAAGCGTGCGCAGGGCCGACTGGACGGCAGCATCAGCGGAGTCAGTGCCGGATGAATTTGCCATCAGCGGTTTCGGATTAGCCATGTCTGTTTCCAGGGAAGAGGGGGCGTGGGCCCCGGGCCCTTCCTTAGCATGGCCCGTTCCGCGATGCGACGCGCACGGCGGCGCTCTCAACGGCTCATTAACCATAATTGTTTTAACTCCATTAACCACGTGATCTTGCGGGCGCTCGGGGTGCCATCAAGCGTTTGTTTTTGTTGGAGTATTTCTGACGTGAGGGCCAGGCCAGCAACGGGCCGGAACAGTCGCGCGCGCCTCTCTCGCGCAGCCTTGCCGTGCCTTGCGCTGATGGTGCTATCGGGAACCGCCGCGAGCGCGCAAACCGTCACGTCGGACCTGTTCAGCTCAACGCGCACCAGCCAGGTGACCTCGCCGGATTCGCCGCTGCGCCGGACCGCGGCGGAGGCGAACGATCCGCCCAACAGTCCGAAGCTGCAGGACAACGACAAAAGCAAGCCCGCGCCGTCGCGGATCGGTCGGATTCCGAAATACGGTCTGCCGGCGGCGAGCGGCGCGGCCGATTCCGGCTACGACTCGCTCAACCGCAAGCGCAAGAAACCGAAATACTATCCGGGGCAGGCGAAGCCGAAGCCGCCGGTCGGTCCTGGCAGTCCACCGCCGCCAATCGCGTCGAACACGGGGCTGCGGCTTTCGATTCCTCCGTCGAGTTCGGCGCACAAAACGCCGATCCCGCCCGCGATGGCGGGCACGGTTTTGGGGCAGCCGCCGCGCAAGCGCCTGCGGCTCGACGACGATCCGTTCGGCGCGGTCGGCGATTACGCCGGCAGTTTCCTGATCAAATCCGCGGTCGAACTCTCCGGCGGTTACGACACCAATCCCGGCCGGCTCGTGCCGGCGAAAGGCAAGCCGTTCTACGTGATCGCGCCGGAGTTTTTGGCGGTCTCCGACTGGGAACGTCATGCGCTGGTGGCCGATTTGCGCGGCTCCTTCACCGGCTACGGCAGCAATCTCACGCCGAACGCCGACGGTACGCCGCTGTCGGCGCCGCTCGATATCGACCGGCCGAACTTCATCGGCCATGTCGACGGCCGGCTCGACGTCAGCCGCGACACCAGGATGCTGGCGCAGGGGCGACTGTTTGTTTCGACCGACAATCCCGGCAGCCCGAACGTGCAGGCGGGCCTCGCCCGATACCCGATCTACACCACGCTCGGTGGCACTCTGGGCATCGATCAAAACTTCAACCGGCTGCAGGTTTCCGCCGGCGCCACCGTCGACCGCACCGACTATACCAACTCAAAGCTCACCGACGGCACCTCGAGCACCAACGACGACCGCAACTTCAGCCAGTACGGCGGCATCGGCCGCGTCAGCTATGATTTGCGGCCCGGCCTGAAGCCGTTCGTGGAAGTGCAGGCCGACAACCGCGTGCATGACCTCAGGCTGGACCGCGGCGGCTTTGCGCGCGATTCCACCGGCGGCTACGTCAAGGGCGGCACCAGCTTCGAATTCTCCCGGCTGTTGACCGGCGAAATCGGCGTCGGTTACGCCGCGCGCGATTATGTCGATCCGCGGCTCAATCGCCTCGAGGGCCTGCTCGTCTCGTCCTCGCTGGTCTGGACCGCGACGCCGTTGACGACGGCAAAGTTCTTTTCCGACACCACGATCACGGAGACCACGCTGCCGGGCACGTCGGGCGTGCTGACGCACATCTACACCGTCGAAGTCGATCACGACTTCCGCCGCTGGCTGACCGCGATCGGCAAGTTCACCTGGGGCGATCTCGACTATCAGGGCAATCCCCGGCGCGACAAGATCTACACGGTGTCGGGCGAAGCGATCTACAAGATGAACCGCAACGTCTGGCTCAGGGGCACCCTGCGGCGCGACTGGCTGGATTCGAACCTGCCGGGCAACAGCACGGCGTCGACGGTGGTGATGCTGGGGGTCAGGCTGCAGCACTGAGGACGCATAGTCCTTGCCGATTCCGGGCAGCGGGCTCGGGTCCACGTCGGCTACAAAACAGAAAACCCCGGCACTACGGCCGGGGTCCAAAGATATCCTGAAGCTATTCGCTCTCTACGGGCAGGAACGACGCATGCCGTCGCGACCCAGATAGGTCATGCTATTGGGATCGTACGAGCGATAGCGCTGCATGCAATAGCTGACCGCGTCACGCCGCTGCTGCTCGGCGGCGCTCGCCGCGATCGCGCCGCCGATGATGGCCGCGCCGACCCCGATGCCGATGGCCGCGCCGACGCCGTCACCTCGCCCCCAGCCGCCGCCCCGGCCTCGACCCCGGCCGCGCTGCGCGAAGGCCGGAGAGACGCCCGCTGCGACAAAGGCGCCGGTCGTGGCAACCATGCCGAATGCGTACATGAATAGCAGGGCACCGGCCGCCAAAATGCGTGTGACACGCTGGCGCACGGAATTGCCCGCTCCCTGAGTTCTCATATTGTCGCCTTTCTGTACTTCCAAAAATGAAGCCCACCGCAGGAACGGCGAGCCTTGGCCCCGCATCAAATTGCGGGCAATGTGACGAGGTGTCCATGCACATTGCGGAATAGGTGGGCTGACCCGCGCATCCCTGCATCTCCATGGGATGCTCGTTCAAGGGTCGCGCGAAGAAGGCCGTCCGTGCTCGGGAAGCGCCCGCAGAAGGCTGCCGCTCACCGCGGCAGCGTCGTCGTCCCCATCAGATACTGGTCGATCGCCCGCGCGCACAGCCGGCCCTCACGGATCGCCCACACCACGAGTGATTGCCCGCGGCGCATGTCGCCGGCGGAGAACACGTTGGGCAGCGAGGTCTGGTAGTCATGCGTGTTGGCGCGGACGTTGCCGCGCTGGTCGAGATCGACGCCGAGGTGCTTGAGCAAGCCTTCGTGCACCGGATGCACGAAGCCCATGGCGAGCAGCACCAGCTGCGCGTCGAGGTCGAATTCGGTGCCCGCGATCGGCTTGAACTTGTCGTCGACCTGGACGCAGTGCAGCTTCTGCACCTTGCCGTCCTCGCCCGAGAACTTCTGCGTCAGCACCGCGAATTCGCGCTTGGCGCCTTCGGCCTGGCTTGATGAGGTCCGCATCTTCAACGGCCAATTCGGCCAAGTGATGCCTTTGTTTTCGTGCTCGGGCGGCGCCGGCATGATCTCAAGCTGGGTGACGGATTTCGCGCCCTGTCGGAACGAAGTGCCAATGCAGTCCGAACCGGTGTCGCCGCCGCCGATCACGACGACATGCTTGCCTTCGGCGAGAATGTCCTTGGCATCGCCGAGCGGCTCGGAAGAGACGCGGCGGTTTTGCTGCGGCAGGAAATCCATCGCAAAGTGGATGCCGTCGAGGTCGCGGCCGGGGATCGGCAGATCGCGGCCGGCTTCGGCGCCGCCGGTCAGCGCGACCGCGTCATGCTGGCTGAGCAGTTCGCCCGGATCGATCGCGCCTTGCGCGGTGCCGCCGACATGGGCGCCGTAATGGAACGTCACGCCCTCGGCCTCCATCTGCGCCACGCGACGGTCGATGACGTGCTTTTCCATCTTGAAGTCGGGAATCCCGTAACGAAGCAATCCGCCGGCCTTGGCGAACTTTTCGTAGACATGAACGTCGTGGCCGGCGCGCGCGAGCTGCTGCGCCGCCGCAAGTCCCGCAGGGCCCGCGCCGATGATCGCGACCTTTTTGCCGGTCCTGACAGGCGCAATCTCCGGCTTCAGCCAGCCATTGTCCCAGGCGCGGTCGACGATGGCGCATTCGATGGTCTTGATGGTGACCGGGTTGTCGTCGATGTTGAGCGTGCAGGACGCCTCGCACGGCGCGGGGCAGATGCGGCCGGTGAATTCGGGGAAATTGTTGGTCGAGTGCAGGTTGCGCGAAGCCTCTTCCCAGTTGGCCTGATAGACGAGGTCATTGAAATCGGGGATCTGGTTGTTGACCGGGCAGCCGGGCGTACCCGGCGCCACCGAGCCGGTGCCGTGGCAATACGGGATGCCGCAATTCATGCAGCGCGCCGCCTGATCGCGGGTGTCCTTCTCGCTCAAGGGAATGACGAATTCGCGATAATTCTTCAAACGGTCCGCGACCGGCGCATACTTGCGGTCATGCCGGTCGATTTCCAGAAAACCTGTGATCTTGCCCATTAAACCTGATGCCCCTGCA
>CAWFMW010000047.1:0-21993 GCA_963816815.1 uncultured Alphaproteobacteria bacterium | reverse complement strand
CCGCGAGGCTTCGTCGCCGCGTCAATCCCCGCTGCGCAGTCATTGGGCTTCTCCGGCCGGCCGTCTGTTCGCGAGGCACTGCACCGGCGCGGGCTCCACGTTCTCGTCGACATCGTTGGCGGCCAGGCTGCCGTATTCAAATTCCTGAACGCGCTGCAAATCCTCAAGCTGGTGGTGAGCCTCGGCGGCACCAAGTCGTCGGGCCAGTTGCTCAGGAACGTCAGTTCGGTCGAGCCGGGATTGCCGAACACGCGCTTGATGCCGAACGCGCGCAGCAGGCCGAAGGTGGCTTCCTTGACGGTGAGCGCAGCGCTCGCGGTTTTGGCTGACTTGCGGGACGACATCGGGCGGCTCTCTTTTGAATTTTCTTTGCTCCGCCATGACTTCCAAGCGAGATGGCTTCGAGCGAAGGCGATCCACCTCTCGATGGATTGCCTCGTGAAGTCAAGCCAATGGCGCGCGTTGACGACCCGGGTTCAGGCCATCTTCTCCCACAGCTGGGGAACCAATGCTCCCGCGCGCTTCTCGATGGCCGCCGCCGCATCGAGGGCAAGGTCCTCGCGGTAGCGTCCCGCAATCAACTGCACGCCGATCGGCTGGCCTTCATGCAGGGCTACCGGCACAACGGCGCCGGGCAGGCCGAGCACGTTGATGGCGGAAATGAAACGCAAATCGTTCCAGAACAGTTCGCGCGTGCGCTCCGGGCTGATGGCGTCCTCGCGCGGGCCGGGCGTCGGCTTCACCGTCGTCGGCGCAAGCACGACAGGGAAATCCTCGACGAACAGCTGCCAGGCCCGGATATGGCTGTTGCGCGCCGCCGTGGCGCGCATCCAGCCCAGCAGATCGAGCGTGTTTGCCTTCGCCTTGATGCCGCCCCAGGCGGCATGGAAATCCGGCGACGTCACTTTCAGCATCGCGGCTTCCTGCAGCATCGCGGTCTCGTTCGCGATGATGTCGCACCAGATCTGCCAGACACCGTTGATGTCGGGAACGTCGATTTCGCTGACGCGATAGCCCGAACGCTCGAGATGGTCCGCGGCCTGCCGGAGCGCGTCACGCACCGAGGGCGCCACGTCCATGTCGTCGGGCAGCTTTGCCAGCGCGACCTTGATCGGGCCTTTTGGTTTTGGCCCGACCAGCGGCGCGGGCACCCACCAGGGATCGCGCGGATCGCGCTGGCTCATCACTTCCAACGCGGCCCTGACGTCGGCGACGCTGCGCGCCAGCGGCCCTTGCGCCGACATCAGATGCGCGAGCATCGGCCGCTCGGCCGCGGCGCTCTCATTATAGGCGGGGACGCGGCCCTGCGTCGGCTTGATGGTGACGACACCGTTGCAGTGCGCCGGCCAGCGCAGCGAACCGCCGATGTCGTTGCCGTGCGCGATGGTGCCGATGCCGGCCGCCACCGCAGCTCCGGCGCCGCCCGATGAGCCGCCGCAGGTGATATCGGGATCCCAAGGGTTCAGCGTCAGCCCGTGCAGCGGGTTGTCCGTGAAGCCGCGGAACGAGAACTCGGGCGTATTGGTCAGGCCGAGCACGATGGCGCCGGCCTTCTTGAGATTGCGCACCACAGGCGCGTCGGAGGGCGCGATGATATTCATCTGCGCGGCCACGCCGTTGGGGTTGGGCCGCCCCGCATAGTCGACGTTTTCCTTGATCGTGATCGGTACGCCGTGCAGCGGGCCGAGCTCGGTTCGTCTCGTCAGGGCTTTGTCCGCGGCTTTGGCCGCCTTGAGTGCGTCCTCCGACAAGTCGACGACGACCGCGTTGAGCTTTGGATTGACGTCGCGCATGCGCGCGATATGCGCTTCGACAACTTCAACCGAGGAAATCGCCCCGGAGCGAATGGCGGCTGCGGTCTGCAGCGCAGACCATTGCCAGACCGGTCCCTTGGGCGGGCGCGCCTTGGCGGGTTTTTGTGAGACCGCTTTCTTCCGTGTTTTTGTGGCTACGCGAACGGCGGACTTTTTCGCCGATTTCTTCGTTGATTTCTTGGCTGCCTTCGCGCCGCTCTTCCGCTTGTTGACGGTCTTCTTTGCCATTTCTCGCCCCCGTTACTATGCCGGCAACGTTTAAAGACGCCGGGGCCGCGAGTCGAGACGGGTGGGGAGTTTTGTGGGGTCAGGTCGAATGCAGGGCGCCTGATCTCTGGTCAACGTCCTCAATCGCGCCTGAATTGTCGGATTGTTTCGCAAGCTGCATCGAGGCGCAATTCCTTGCGGCTTGGCCTTTGGAGAGACGAGCGTGGCCAAGAAAAAGGCAACCTTACCGAAATCAGCCACGGACGCGAAGAAAGCAACGGGGGTTGGCAGGACTCCGGATCGAGTTCAGATCCGTCTGCCAGAGGGGATGCGAGACAAACTCGTCAAAGCGGCGAATGGGCGCTCGCTCAACGACGAGATCATTCAGCGGCTGACGCAGTCGCTTGAGCGCGACGAGATGCAGAAGCTATCCGACCGCCTCAGGGAACAGGGCGACCGCCTTGCGAAGTTCGAGGGAGAGATAGCGTCCATGGTCGAGCAACTCAGGCTGCGCGACGACTAGGCCATGAACTCATAAACTCGGTTCTCCAATGTGCTCACTACATATTAGTTAGCCGTCTGGCTAACTTTTGTTGACACGCGTTTGTGCCTCCACTATAGTTAGCTTTATGGCTAACCAATCAATGCAACTCGACCACGTTTTCGGGGCCCTGTCAGACGCGACCCGTCGTGCGATCGTCATGCGACTATGTGCTGGCGAGGCATCCGTCGGAGAGCTGGCGAAGCCATTCGAAATGGCGCTGCCGAGCCTGATGAAGCACATCCGCATTCTGGAGAGCAGCGGCCTCGTTGCGTCCGAGAAGACCGGTCGCGTCAGGACGTGCTCATTGCGGACGGAAGCTCTCGCAACCGTCGAGGTCTGGTTGGCGGCCCAACGGGAGATCTGGGAGCAACGACTGGATCGACTGGAAATGTACGTCGAGAAACTGAAGAAAGAGGAGAAGTCCAATGCCCGCAAACGCAAGTCAAAATGAAACGCCCCTGTCCACTTGGGCGCTCGATCGAGAGATCGTCCTCTCGCGCGTGATCAACGCGCCACGAGAGCTGGTTTTCTCCGCCTGGGCTGATCCGCGCCATCTCCCCCAATGGTTTGGTCCGGCCGGTTTCAGGGTCGAGACAAAGTCAATGGATGTTCGCGTCAACGGCGAATGGCGTTTCGATATGATCGCTCCCGACGGCAAGCGATATACCAATCGGATGCAATTCCGGCGCATCGAAAGGCCGCATTTGATCGAAATCGATCATGGCGCCGACAAAGACAGCGATCCTGGCATGTTCCGCACCACCATCACGTTCGATGAGCAGAGCGACGGCAAGACCGTCATCACTTTGCGGCAGTTGCATCCGACGAAGGCTCAGCGCGATGCGGGGATCGGATTCGGCGCGGTCGAATTCGGTTATCAGACCCTCGAGAAACTGGCGCAGCATGTCGAACGCAGTAAGGCTACTTGACGAATACGAACAACTCTGGCCCGCGTTGTCCGCTTCCGGTGGAGGCGGACGACAGCCGCGATGCCCGGTCGTGATGGTTGCAATTATCTTTCAGCCCTGATTATGCCGCGCTGCGCCCCAACTCGGTTCGAGTTTCGAGCAACCCTGCCTCGATCAGCGCACTCCTGATCCGCGCAATTTCCGCATCCGATATCTTGACCAGCGGCGGACGCACCACGGCGCGCGGCAGCTTGCCGCGCAGCACCAGCGCTTCCTTCATGCGGTTGTGCATGTCGACAAAGGGATCGGCGTAGAACACGCGCGCCGTCGGATAAATCCGGTCGTTCAGCCGGCGGGCTTCCGCGAGATCGTTGGCCTTCACGGCGCGGAACAGCCTGGCCTGGAGGTCGGCGATGACGCTGCCGCTGCCCGAGAGTAGCCCGTTGCAGCCGAGCACCAGCGAGCTCAGGAGCCACGCGCTGTTGGTGGACAGCACGTTGATGGGACGCGTGCGCCCCTGCAGGGCGCGAATCTGGGCCTCGTGGTGCGGCACCGTCTGGGTCCAGTCCTTGATTGCGCGGATGGCCGGCACTTCGTCGAACAGCCGTTCCAGCGTCGCCGACGGGTAGCCCTGGCCTGTTGCGAGCGGATATTGAAACAGGATGATCGGCAGATCGCTGGCATCGGCGATGCTCTTGAAATGGGCCAACGCCATCTCGGCCGACTGGCCCATGGTGAACGGTCCCGGCGGGAACACCAGCAGCGCCGATGCGCCGCCGGCCTGGGCCTGCCTGGCGATCCGCGCCGCCTCCAGACTGCCGTCCGCCCAGACGCCGTGAATGACCGGCAATTTGCTGCCGACTTCCTCGCCTGCGATCTCCATGACGCGACGCTGTTCGTCCGACGTGCACGAGGCGACTTCGGTGGAATGTGCGTTGACGGTGATGGCGGACAGTCCCTGCACCGCGGCGACATCGCGCAGATGTGCCCGGAAGCTCGCCTCGTCGATCGAGAGATCGTTGTGGAACGGCAGCAGTACCGCCGGAATGACGCCCTGCGGCACGAAGTCAGAATGGCGGCTCATGTCTCGTCTCCTCAGGTTCAAACGACGGGTACGCGCTTCGCAGCCACGGCGGCCGGCGAAATCACTTCGATATCGAGCGGCACTTGCCAGCGTTCGGTGAAGTGCACCTGCGGCGGCGCGTTGTTGGCGCGCGCGCCCTTCAGCACAAAGCCTTCATAGGCGTTGTTCATCACCTCGTTGCACTTCTGCACATAGACCGGAAAGCCGCCGATATAGGGCATGAACACGCGCGGGCGTCCGGGAATGTTGGTGCCGACATACCAGGAGCTGCAGGTCGAGCGCAGCGAAACCGTCGAGACGTCGTTGACGTGCTCCACCCAGGCGTCCTCGTCGGCCTGCAGCGGCTCGATGCTCCGGGCGCCGGTCTCGCGCATGTGGCCGAGGCAATCGGCCAGCCAGTCGACATGCTGCTCGATCGCCTGGATCATGCTCGCCAGCACCGACGGGCTGCCGGGACCGGTGATCATGAAAAGATTAGGAAAGCCCACCGAGGCGAGGCCGAGATAGGCGCGCGGGCCGGCGCGCCATTTCTCGGCGAGCGTGCGGCCGCCGCGGCCGGTGATCCTGATCTTGTCGAATGAGCCGGTCATGGCGGCAAAACCGGTCGCGGAAACGATGGCGTCGACGTTGTATTCGGTGCCGTCAACCACGATGCCGTCGTTGGTGAAACGCTCGATCGGCGTTTTGGATACATCCACCAGCTTCACATGCGGTAAATTATAGGTCTCGAAGTAGCTGGTATCGACACAGAGCCGCTTGCAGCCGAATACGTTCTGCGGACACAGCAGTTCGGCGGTCGCGGGATCCTTGACCACACTGCGGATCTTCTGCCGCGCGAATTCGGCGATGGTGTCGTTCGCCGACTTTTCGAACAGCAGGTCGCCGTAGGCGCCGAGGAACGGAAGTCCGCCGCGCTCCCACGCCGCTTCATATTGCTCCTTCCGCTGCTCCGGACTGGCCTGCAGCGCCGGCTGCATATTGAACGGGAAGTAGAAGCCGGTCGGCCGCGCGCGTGCCTTTGCGCGCAGTTCCGGATAGTGCGCCTTGGCTTCCTTCAGATAATCTTCCGACAGCGCCTCGTTCCACGCCGGCACCGACCAGGTTGCGGTGCGCTGGAACACGGTGAGCTGCGCGGCCTGCTGCGCGATAATCGGGATCGACTGGATCGCGGACGAGCCGGTGCCGATGACGCCGACGCGCAGGCCGGTGAAGTCGACGCTGTCGTGCGGCCATTCGCCGGTGTGGAAGATCGGCCCTTTGAAATCATCCATGCCGGGGAAGGCCGGGCGGTTCGGCGCCGACAGACAGCCGACCGCCATGATGCAGAATTTTGCCGTGACCCTGTCGCCGCGATCGGTCTCGATTAGCCAGCTATCAGTATCCTCATTGAAGGTCGCCGCCGTGACGCGGGTCTCGAACACGATCTGGCTGCGCAGGTCGAAGCGGTCGGCGACGTGGTTGGCGTAAGCGAGGATTTCCGGCTGCGGCGAGTACTTCTCCGACCAGTTCCATTCCTGGTCCAGTTCTTCGGAGAACGAGAACGAATACTGCAGGCTTTCGACGTCGCAGCGGGCGCCGGGGTAGCGATTCCAATACCAGGTTCCGCCGACGCCTCTACCGGCTTCGTAGACCCGTGCCGTGAAGCCGAGCCCCCGCAACCGGTGCAGCATGTAGAGGCCGGCAAAGCCCGCGCCGACCACGATCGCATCAAAAGTCCCCGTTTCGGGAGCGCGCGCCGCTGCACTCGCCTGAGCCATGCCTGTCCCTCTGTTTTTCTTGTCGCGTTTCCGCTGGCAAGATTAGGGCGGGTGCACGGAGGTCGGCAAGCACGACGGTCGCCGCGTCACGAATGGCACCTATGCTGCGCGGGCGCCTGGAGCCGGGTACCCAAGGGTTGGGGGACACGAACAGGTCGCCAGGCGTTTATTCCGTCATTATCTGCGACAAACGCAAAGCGTTTGCGTGGGGCCGGCCGAGCTGGTCTTCATCGTTACGTCCGAGATCCGCGGGGTGCGTGTCAATTCATCGCTGACCCGCAGGGGTTCGGGGAAATGACCGAAGCGCTGATCCACGCTCCATCCATATTAAGTAAGCAAGACTGTCCTTCGCAAAATGCCAAGCATGGAGCTCGCGCGACGTGCGATGCTGTTGCCCGCGCGGCTTGCGTGCATCTAATATCGACCTCGCCGCGCGAATGGGGGCCGAGGACAAGTCTGCGCGGCCGGAGGAAGAACGCCATGCCAGACAATGGGTATCTACGCTATGAGCCTTCCGTAGAACAACCACGGTCGGATGAAGCGCAAACAATCAAGGCAATTGTCGCTTCGATCCAAAGGACCAACAAATCCAGCTTCGACAAGTACCACCGTGGCATTCGCCAGCAACATGCCAAAGGTCAAGGATACCTCAGAGGCGAGCTGAAGATTTATGATAATTTGCCGGCTCACCTGCGTCAGGGGATGTTTGCATCACCCGGCACCCATCCGATCATCGTGCGTCTCTCCACTGCGTTCGGCGATATCCGCAGTGACCGCATCCGCGTTCCGCGCGGTATGGCGATCAAGGTCTTGGGCGTGAGCGGTCGTAAAGCGCTGCCGGGGGATACTTCGACCAATCAGGATTTTCTCCTTGTCAACCACAAGAGCTATTTTGCGGATGCTGCGGCTTATTTGAGCGCACAGCGCAGTTTCGAGTGGGAGCCGCGGACGCCGGATTTTGCACTGAGATTCCTGGGCTTCGTGGGGCGAAGTTTCGTCAATTTCTCCAGCCGTACTGGCATCGGTATTCCAATGGTGTTCAACGCGCTTGGTGAGGCAGGTAACAACATCCTGGGGGAGACTTTTTATTCCGAAGGCGCGATACGCTTTGGCGACTACGTTGCGAGACTCTCGGCGGCCCCCATCTCTGAACCGCTTATCAGGCTCAGCGGCCAGCCCTGCCACGACGATGACGGTGCCGTGCTGAAATCGGTCGTCGCCTATTTCAGCAAGAATTCGGCGGAATACGAGCTTCGCGCGCAGCTCTGTACAGATCTGAAACGCACCCCTATCGAGGATACTTCGATCGACTGGCCCGAAGACATTTCGCCACAATTGCCCCTGGCAAGAATTACGCTTCCGCCCCAGGCGGCCGACAGCCCGGCCCGTCGCGCCTATTCGGACGATGTCCTGTCGTTCGATCCATGGCGATGCCTCGCCGAACATCGACCGCTGGGCTCCATCATGCGCCTTCGCAAGGAGGCTTACGCGGCATCCAGCGCTTTTCGCAATGAAAAGAACCACCACGCCATGAAGGAGCCGCGGGACATCTCCGAATTTCCGGACTAGGTCTGCTTCGGATACCGCATTCCCACCGCCTTGATGGTCGGCCGCCCGTTTCCGGCGCCGCTAAAAAGCGCCGCTGATCGCAGAGGATCACCGGGCTGGAGCGAATTTGACAGCGATTCCACGATCTGCTGCGAACGACATCGCCATTTGGTGGCTCTTGCTGCATCGCCAAGGTTCTCATAGAGGTCGGCCACCGTGGCGTAAACATGCCTCGCCGCGAGCGGAAGCCTGGCATGGCGGACGATCGAGATGGCCTCAAGCAGTTGAGATCCGGCCGCCTGAGGATTGCCCGTCAGCACCTCGATTTTTGCCTTCGTGCTTAAAGAAAGCGCGAGGAAGGGACGGTCCGGCGCGCTCATCGTAACCTCATGAAGTCGCGAGGCCGTAGTTTGCGCTTGACCGAGGTCTCCGGCCGCAAGCCAGTAGGCACAACGATTCATCAGATGCTGAGGAACGATCAGCGAATCCAACGGCACGCCGTCGGCTTCCGTCCGTCGCTCAATCGCGTCCAGATGCTGGCGCGCGAGGGGTAGATCGCCTAACCCGATATAGGCCTTCGCCAGCAGAGTCCTAACGAGAAAAAAGCTGAAAGGGTTCGCCTCGATCATCGGATTGTGGGCATCCTCCGCATGGCCTGCGGCGCTCTCGAACTCCTGGGCCTCGGCGTACAGAAATCCCAAAGTCAGACGGCACAACGCGCTAGCCTGCGGATTGACGTTTCGCTCGGCTATCGCGAGCGTGGAGGTCACGCTTTCCTGCACCTTGCCCCATTCTCCGAGATAGAGCAGCGCAAATGCTTCAACGGTGTTGTAGACGGTGAACAGATAGACATCCCCCACCATGCGGGCAAGATCTTTGCCCCTTTTGGTCGCGTCGCTACATGCAGGGTAATTTGAACTCAGGAATTCGAGTACCATCTCAATCGAGCAGCGGCGCAACCGCATGCTGACGTCCTGCGAGTCGCCAATCAGGCTCGCCGCCTGTCGGCAAAAGGCCGCGTCTTCCGCCCGCCAGCCGGGCAGCATCATGTTCAAGTTGGCGAAGTTGCCCTGAACCAGCGCCCTGAATGCAGGGTCTTCGATCGCGCGGCATTTTTCCAACGCCTGCGCTGCGAATGGTAAGCACTGCCGTCGGTCGACGTAGAGGCAAAACCGGCTGAGATCGACAAGCCCGCTGACTTCCTCTCGCAGATGCCCTGTTTCGACTGCATGGGCAACCATCGTCAAAAGATCTTCAAGCGAGCGGGCAAAATCTCCCCCGGCGCGCCACGCCCACGCCCTCTGAAGCAGAAGCTTCAAGCGCACTGGTGGCTGCAGCCCGGCAGGCAGGTGGGACACGAGGTCCAGAGCCCGGCTCAGGTAGCTCACGGCTTCGCGCGTGCTGAACCGCCGCGCCGAACTTTCGGCAGCCAGCCCCAGGTAGCGCATCGCCTTTGCGAAGTCGTGTCCAAGCTCGAAATGGAGCGCAAGCACTGAAGCGACCTCGGGCGCCCTATCTCCATATCCGCACTCGAGACTTTCTCCTATGCGGCGATGCGTGTCGACTCGACGTGCGGGCGCAAGTCTTTGATACAGAACTTCCTGGTAAAGCGCGTGCTGGAAGGCATAGCTACCCGAGACCGCATCATTCGGCCATTCGGTCACGCCGGCCGATACCACAACGCGGCCTGTGCGGGCCAACTCCTCGCAAAGTTGTTCGACGTCCAGGACGTTGCGATCCATCGCCCCCGCGACCAGCAACGCCGAGAACTCGGCGCCCGCAGTGCCTGCGACTTCGAGCAAGCCCCGCTCCTCGGCGGTCAGCTGATCAACCTGCCGCATGATCATTTCCCGCAAATCGCGCGGCATGCTGAATTGCGAAATGGCCTCTTCAGATTCCACTTGCCACTGTCCGTCGATCGCGACGATCGTCCGCTGCGCAATGAGATGATCGACGAGGGAGGCCACAAACAGTGGTTGTCCCCCGGTCCGCGCAAAGATGCGGCCCACCAATGCGCTGGCGAGCGTGGTCGAGTTGAACCGCAGGGCAAGGTAGCGTTCCACTTCAGTACGTGTCAGCCGATCGAGAGCGAGCTCCGTACATTGCCCGTGGATTTGCAGATCCTGGTGAACGGTCCGAATCGGATGCCCTTCGGCTGCAACATCCACCGGCCGATAGGTCGCAAGAACAAGGATCGCAGCTTTGCGATCCCGCCGCGCAATGCGCGATAGCGCGTCCACCGTCGCAAAATCGCTCCAATGCAGGTCTTCGAGAATAATAACCCAGGGCCGTTTGGCTGCCAGGCGTTCCATGAGGTCAGCGAACTCGCGAAGCATGCGTTCTCGCGTCGCACCGAAGACCTCGTGTTGGAATGCGGCACGATCTTCGTCGCGAAGCAAGCCCGGCATCTGCGCCAACCATGTCGGCGCGTAATCGCGAAGAGACTTGAGCAGGAATGTGCCATCAGCGCCACGACACTGTTCGTGCAACGCCTCGATCAGCGGCAGGAAGGCCTCATGGGTTCCGAACAGTTCACTGCAGCCGCTATGCAGCACACCAACTCCGCGCTGCTCCATCAGCTCCAGGGCCATTTGGACAAACGTTGTCTTGCCTATCCCAGCCTCACCAGTGACGAAAACGATCTGACGTTGTCCGGCCTGTACTTGCTGCAGCACACCTTCCAGTACCTCCAGCGGACGGGCCCGCCCAACCCGCCAACGCCGGCGTTGATCGGTCGGACCTTCCGAGACGTCAATTCTCTCCTCGAGCGGCTGCTCGTCATTTGAGGATTGAACCGCCCCGACGGATGCGATGAAGCGGTATCCACGCCGCGTTACAGTCTCGATGTAGTGGGGGGCCTGTCTGTCATCGCCTAATGCGGAGCGAAGCGCGTTTATCGCTACTGTCAGGCTCGAACTCGCTGACGTGGAGATCGGACCAGACGGCGGCCAGCAATTCGTCCTTGGTGACCAATTCCCCTGGGCGCTCGACGAGACAACACAATACTTCGAAAGGTTTCGGCGCGAGGACGACGCGGTCTTGTCCCCGCCGCAGCATGGCATTGGCCCGATCGAGCCGAAATTGGCCAAAGGCAAGCTCGCCTGTACTCACGGCAGCACCCTCACGGTCCTGATCCTGCCGATCCTAAGAGAAAGCTAAGCGAAATGTAAGGGCGCCCTAAGGACGCCCGGAAGACGTCAGCGCTAGCGTGACCCCTGTAGCAATCTCGTCGGCGCCGCCGACGCAGGAGCCGAACAGGAGGCGGGTTCATGGCGAATCAAGCTCCCGAGGAAAACGAGAAGCAGATATCGGCTGCCACAGCCGAAATCGCAGCGATGACCGTAATT
The DNA here is from genome assembly GCA_963816815.1 of uncultured Alphaproteobacteria bacterium. Classification (GTDB taxonomy): domain Bacteria; phylum Pseudomonadota; class Alphaproteobacteria; order Rhizobiales; family Xanthobacteraceae; genus Bradyrhizobium. Next base: position 10,784 of record CAWFMW010000047.1, on the reverse strand, counting down.
TCGCAGAAGGCTGCAATCCTCGCGCCGCTTGCCGACGTCCAGGCGGGAGAGGGCAAGTCCGGTGAGCTGAAGCGCGAAATATCGTTGCCAGGCAATATTCTGCGGCTTGTCGGTGGAACGGCCGGATTTCTGATGGGCGGTCCGGCAGGAGCCGCGTTCGGCTCGGCCGTCGGAGAACTGACGGGCGAGATCGCGGCAAAGCAAACCAGCACGATCTGGTCGATTTTCGGAGGTGCGTTTCTGCATCCGAAGCGTGCTGGCATGAAGAAGATAGTTTTGATCGCAATGGCCGTGACCGTCGATATTCCCTGCGGCGTCTGTATATAGGCTGCGAACGGTCAACGTGTGAGCTGATGGGCTTGCCGATCTCCCCGTATTGCGGCCCTTACCAGTTCGCCGTGCCCTTCATGGTCGGCTGGCCCTCGGCGTTCGCGATCCACAGTTCCAGGCCGGCGCTGGTCTCGCTGGCGTTGATCGAGAACTCGGTGCCTTCGAACAAGGGCTGTACGCCGCGGTAGCTGAACTTCTTCGGCGCGATGCCGCCGTGAAGCTTTGCGGCGAACTCCACGATCAGCGCGGCCTGCAACGGTCCATGGAAGATCAGGCCCGGATAGCCCTCGACCTTCGTGACGTAATCACGGTCGTAATGGATGCGGTGGCCGTTGAAGGTCAGCGCGGAATAGCGAAACAGCAGCACGGGATCGCTGACATGGGTTTCGCGGTGTTTTGCGACCGGGGGCGGCGGTGGGGCTTTTGGCGGCGAAGCCGGGGCCGCGCCGCCCATGTCGCGATAGACGATGTCCTGCCGTTCGCGGATCGCAACGCCGCGCGGCGTCGTGATGGTGTGTTCGACCGAGACGAAGCAGAGCACGCCGGTCGAGCCGGTCTTCATCGTTACATCAGAGATCCGCGAGGTGCGCGTCGATTCATCGCCGACGCGCAGGGGTTCGAGAAATTGGATCTCGCCGCCGGCCCACATCCGGCGCGGCAGCGGCACCGGCGGCAGGAAGCCGCCGCGGGTGGGATGGCCGTCGGGGCCGAGCATCGACATCGGAAACACCGGCTGCGCCAGGCACCAATGCGTGGTCCACGGCGCGGCGTCGCCGGTCTTGGGCTCGCCGATGTCCTGAAACAATGTCGCGCGTAAGCCCTTGACGAGTTGCGCGGTGACGATGTCGGTCGCCTCCGTGCTGCGGCCGATCCACTGGCGCAGATGGTCGAGGTCGAGCTTTTCGGCGGTCTGGGTCATGACTTCAGGCTCTTGGCACGGGGAGCTTTGGGCAGTTCGACGTGGTCGCCGATGTCGGGCACGGCGCCGTAGTGGCGCTCCTCGCCGACGAAGATCGCGGCGGGTGCGGCATAGCTCACCTTGCCGTTCGGCGTATCGACCTCAATCCTGCGAAGATGCGGATGTACGGCGAGGTCGGCCATGGTGTTGACCTCGGCGAAAGCGATATCTGCGTCGTCGAGGCGCTTCAGCAATTCGACGCGCGTCATCGAGGCGAAACTGTCGGCCACCGTCTTGTCCGTGAGCTGGCGGTTCCGCACCCGCTCGACCATGTTGGCAAAGCGCGGATCGTTGGGCAGATCGGGTTGGCCGAGCACCTCGGCGCAGAGCTTCTTCCACTCGCGCTCGCTCTGGATCGAGATCAAAATGCCCTTGCCGTCCTTGGAATTGAACACGCCATAGGGCGCGATCGAGGGATGGGCCAGTGCCATCCGCTTTGGCGGGTTGCCGGCTTCCGAATTGATCAGCGGCACCGCCATCCAGTCGGCCATCACGTCGAACATCGAGATGCGGATGTCGGCGCCCTTGCCGGTGCGGCCGCGCGCGATCAGCGCCTCGAGGATCGAGGCATGCGCGGTGGCGCCGGTAGCGATATCGACGACGGAGATGCCGACGCGGGACGGACCCTCGGGGCCGCCGGTGATCGAGGCGAGGCCGCTCTCGGCCTGAATCAGGAGATCGTAGGCCTTGCGTTCCGCATAAGGGCCCGTGTCGCCATAGCCGGAGATGGTGCAGCAGATCAGCGCCGGATAATCCGTTCGCAGCCGCTCCAGCGAGAAGCCGAGTTTGTCCATCGAGCCGGGCTTGAGATTCTGCAGCAGCACGTCGGCGCTCGCGATCAGCTCTTCGAGCGCGGCGCGGCCTTCCTTGGTGGCGAGATCGATCACCACGGAATTCTTGCCGCGGTTGAGCCAGACGAAATAGCTGCTCTGGCCCTTGGCGGCGGCGTCATAGCCGCGGGCGAAATCGCCCTCGGGGCGCTCGACCTTGACGACATGCGCGCCGGCATCGGCAAGCCTCGAACTGCAGAATGGCGCTGCGACCGCCTGTTCGACGGAGACGACGATCAATCCCTCTAACGGCAACATGTCTGTTCTCAGTAGGAGCGGGGCAGGCCGAGCACATGCTCGGCGACGTAGGACAGGATCAGATTGGTCGAGATTGGTGCGACTTGATAGAGTCGTGTTTCGCGGAACTTGCGCTCGACGTCGTATTCTTCCGCAAAGCCGAAGCCGCCATGGGTCTGCACGCAGGCATTGGCTGCTTCCCAGGAGGCATCCGCGGCCAGCATCTTGGCCATGTTGGCCTCGGCGCCGCAATCCAGCCCAGCCTCGTATTTGCGGGTGGCTTCCTTCACCATCAGTTCGGCCGCGCGCATCTGTGCGTAGGCCTTGGCGATCGGGAACTGGATGCCTTGATTCATGCCGATCGGGCGGCCGAACACGGCACGCTCCTTGGCGTAATTGGTGGCCTTGGCGATAAACCATTTTGCGTCGCCGATGCATTCGGCAGCGATCAGGATGCGCTCGGCGTTCATGCCGGACAGGATGTAGCGAAAGCCCTTGCCCTCTTCGCCGATCAGGTTTTCGGCCGGCACCCGCATGTCCGTGAAGAACACTTCGGTCGTGGCGTGGTTCATCATGGTGCGGATCGGGCGGATCTCCAGCCCGTTGCCCTTGGCCTCGCGCATGTCGACGATGAACACCGACAAACCATCCGTGCGCTTCTTGGCCTGTTCCTTTGGCGTGGTGCGTGCGAGCAGCACCATCAGGTCGGAATGCTCGGCGCGGCTGGTCCAGATCTTCTGGCCGTTGACGATGTAGTGGTCGCCGTCACGCTTGGCGACCGTCTTCAGCGAAGAGGTGTCGGTGCCGCTGGTCGGCTCGGTGACGCCGAACGCCTGCAGCCGCAATTTGCCGCTGGCGATCCCGGGCAGATACTGCGCCTTTTGCGCGTCGTTGCCGTGCCGCAGCACGGTGCCCATCGTGTACATCTGGGCGTGGCAGCCGCCGCCGTTGCAGCCGGCGCGCTGGATCTCTTCCAGGATCGCGGCCGCCGCCGACAGTTTCAGCCCCGAGCCGCCATATTCCTCGGGGATCAGGACCGAGAGATAGCCGGCCTCGGTCAGCGCGTCGACGAACTCCTTCGGATACGCCATCTGGCGATCGAGCTTGCGCCAGTATTCGCCGGGGAACTGGGCGCAGAGCTTTGCGACGGCGTCGCGGATGTCGTGGAATTCGTCTTGCAGTTCTTGTGCGGTCATTTGTTTTTCTGGCGATGGATGGTGGGGGATGTCAATTGCTTAAGGCGCGGGCCGTTGTGAAACTGGCGCTGGGTCCCTATGCTGAATTGTTATAGCGTATGAACCTGCCTTCGAAGATTGGCAAGCGATGGATATCCGGCAGCTCAGGACCTTCAGTTGCGTCGCCGAACTCGGCAGCCTCAGCAAAGCCTCCGACACGCTGCGGGTGGCACAGCCGGCGCTGAGCCGCCAGATCAAGCTGCTCGAGCATGAACTGCGCGCCGATCTGTTTACCCGGAACGGCCGCGGCATGGTGCTGACCGATGCCGGGCGGCTGCTGCTGGCGCGCACCGCCGGCATCGTGCGGCAGATCGATCAGGTGCGCGACGAGATCCAGTCCGCGGGTGGTCCGCCGTCGGGGCGCGTGGTGCTCGGGCTGGTGCCGACCGTGAGCTGCGTGATTTCGGCGCGGCTGGCGCGTCGCACCGTCGACAAATATCCGGGCATTTCGCTTTGCATCGTCGAGAGTTACAGCGGGCACCTGATGGAATGGCTGCATCGTGGTGAGATGGATCTGGCGCTGATCTACGGGCCGTCGAGCGACCTGCATCTGACCGTGCAGAGTCTCGGCCGCGACCATGTCGTAGCCGTGGGACCGCGCGGCAGCGGGCTCGCGCAGAAGAAGCAGGTCGACATCGGCTGGCTGCTGAAGCAGCGCCTGGTGCTGCCCAGTCATTCGCACGGGCTCCGGGCGCTGATCGAGCAGGCGGCGGCGAAGAAGAAACTGAAGCTCGACGTCAAGCTGGAGGCGGACTCGTTTCGGGTGCTTACAAGTCTGGTCGAAGAAGGGCTGGGATACACGCTGCTGCCGCCATCCTCGGTGCGCAACGAGGTTGCCACCGGCCGTCTGGAAACGGCTGCGATCGCAAAACCTGCGCCGATGCGCGAACTGACCCTTGCGTCTCCCATCGATCATCCGGGCTCGACTGCGATTACGCTCATTACCGAGCTGATCCGCGACGAGCTCAGCGCCTGTCGCGAAGACGGCCTCTGGGACATCAAGCTCGCCTGAGCCGATGCCGGGCCGCTGCGATTGGCTTAGAGCAAAAGGGGGCGGCGCTGCATTCTCATCTGGCTACAGCTGCCATGCCGCAATTGTATAGGGGCGACGCCAGCCTTGGGGGAACGATGGCTTTTGGCCTGAACTTGCCGATACGCGATGTCTGCTATCCGGTCGCTACCACGGGTAATCCGGACATCGGCTGCAACGTTCAATTTGGGTCACGAATGACCCAACGCAGTCATCAACCGAACCTGTTGCGCGTATCAGCCCAGACCCGCAACATAGCGCCGATTGGCTTCCTCGAAAATCTGGCGCGCCCGCTCGCCATCGCAGCGCTGCTCGGAAAGTGTCTCGGGTTCCCATTCGCTGCGGTGAGCGGTAAACAAATCACCTCCGTAAACGTGGATCGCAGCGGTGAATTTGGACGTCGGGTTGGTGACCGAATGGACAATGTCTTCACCGAGCGGCATCGCGTCTTTCACGCCCAGCGAGCGGGCGCCGGCGGCTTCGAGCTGCCTCTCTCCAGTCTCGGCGATGCGACGCCAGAAGATGTTGTCCTCGCGTCCGCCATAGACGCCGATGACCGCCCACATATGATGGTTGTGTGGCATGACCATCATGCGCGGCGCCCAAACCACATTGAGGATGCTCAAGTCCGGCGAGCGATAGATCTCCTTGATTCCCGCACGGTCCGGCTCGCCCAGCGACCTGAGCAGGCCGGCCGGGTCGGATACCGCCCGTTTGACGACCTCGCAGATGTTCCTTGATGAACGATCAGCGGTACGCGCTGCACGGCAATCGGCAATAAATCGATCGAGATCTGACATCGTGTGTGCCTCCGGGTTGGCATTCCACGTGTTCGAGTGGGGTGATTTAAGCTTCGATGGGCTTGATTGTCCAATGCATTGATGTCCAATCTATTCATGTCGATCTTGCATGAATAGTTGAGCCGCGATGAACCTCCGGCAACTGCAAACTTTGATCACCGTCGCCGACGCCGGCGGTTTCGCCAGCGCCACCGGGCGGCTGCATCTGAGCCAACCGGCGGCCTCGCGCCAGATCCAGGCGCTGGAGGCCGAGCTTGGCGTGCTGCTGTTCGACCGCATTGGCCGCCGCCTTCAACTTACCTCGGAGGGTGAGGACATCGTGCGCCGCGGGCGCCGGCTGCTACAGGAAGCGGATTCACTGCGCGACCGCGCCGACGCGCTCAAGGGCGGGCTCACCGGGACGCTGCGGGTCGGCGCCAGCCCGCAGCATATCGAGACCGTGCTGGCGCCCTTCGTCACTCGCTTCCGCCGCAAACATCCCGGTATCGAGGTGCATTTCGTCGAGGATGGCGGAGCACGCATCAGCGAACGCCTCGTTCAGGGCGACGTGCAGATCGTACTTACCACCGCCGGCAATGAGCTGTTCTTCAGCCGCTTGCTCTATCCGGCTTATGTGTTGGCCGTAGTCGCGCCATCGCATCCGCTTGGGCGGCTTGGCACTGTCGATGTTAGTGAGCTCTCGGATGAGCCTTTGCTGCTCTTGCACCGCGGGTTCGGCTCGCGCGGCTGGTTCGATGCCGCTTGTTACAATGCGGATATCAGACCGCCGATCGTTCTGGAAAGCGCCGCTCCACATACCTTGATGGCACTCGCGGCCAGCGGCGAAGGTGTGGCGATTGTGCCGTCGAATGTCAGTATTCCGCGCAAGGGCGTCAAGGCCATGTCCGTAACCTATCGCGGGACACCGATCGGGCGTTGGGTTTTGGTCGCCTGGGACCGCCGACGGTTCTTTCCGTCCTTCGCCCAGCACTTCGTCAACGAACTGGTCACCCAAGTGCACCGCGAATATCCGAACCGCGAACTGACGAAGCGAATGCCTGCGTTGCAGCGGCCGAAGTCGTCCGAATGATGCGCCTGTACCCAATCGAACGAGGCGATGCGATGTCGCGGCAACGGTCGTGCAATACCGCGCCATGACGGCGTCGCTTGTTGCGACATCTGCTCGCACCGACTGAAGCTGCGAGCGGATGCCGTGCCTCTCTATTGACGCAGGCGTCCTCCTCCTTGCGGGCGCGGGCGTTGCGCCTGAGACCGTGCCCCCGCCTGCGGTCTGGATCGATTGGCCTGAGGACGCTGCACGTTCGGACGGTTGGCTGGCCGCTGTACCTGCGGGCGCTGTTGCGGTCGGCTCGGTCGTGCCTGCGGTCGCGAGGGCTGGACGCTTGGGCGGGATGCAGGTCGTTGTTGTGGCCGCGCTGCGGGCCGGGATGGCCGCGTCTCGGGACGCTGCGGACGAGCGGCTGGACGTTCCGGACGGGCAGCGGGAGGCCGAATCGCGGGACGGTCAGGACGCGCGCCGGGACGGTCAGGACGTGCGCCGGGGCGCTCCGGCCGGTTGCCGGGAAGCGTTGGTCGGTCAGGCCGAACGCCCGGGCGGTCAGGCCGCACGCCTGTACCGGGACGATCGGGACGTTGGCCCGGAGGACGTATGCCGGGCCGATCCGGACGAACGCCGGGGGGGCGACCCGGGCCACCCGGACGCCACGCGCCGGGAGGCGGCCTGATGGGCCGGACCGGAGGACGCCAGCCGGGGCCCGGCGGACGGATCCACACCTGGTTCCAGCTCCGGTTGTTCCAGCCCCATTGATTGTTCCAGGCCGAGCCAACCAGAACGGCGGTGCCGAACACCAATGCCCCGGTGACGACGGTGTCAAACACGACGGAGGAATCGTACAGCGGAACATAGATCCGCTCGGGGTTGGTCGGCGCGATGTAGATGACCCTGGAGCCGCCTTCTTCCCGCATCGTCACGACCTGCTCGGGCGTCGTCTTGAGATTGCCTGCGCTCTCCGCTTTCGCCCGCAGCATCTGGATGACGGCCGCGACATCGGCGTCTTGAACCGAAAACGCCCATCCCAGCGACTCAGTCCAGTCGGGATGGTCGGCCAGCATTTTGATGGTGTCGGGAAAACGTGTCAGCGCCTGGACGGATGGATCCCAGGGCTTGGCGTCGACTTCGGTGAAATCGTTGCGCGCGGCGGCTGCCGCATTGTTCTCGAGCCAGCGTGCGGCCTCGATAATCTGATCGGGGTGTGTGCTCGCCGGCAATATCAACGCCAGAAGCGGATCCGGGTAGAGGGCGATGGGTCCCAGGAGATATTCGAGATCTGACATCGAATAGACGTCGGCGGCCTGGTCGGCTGGCGCCGGCGTGCCGGCGGCGCCCGGCGCCTGTTGCGCCGGATCCGGTGCCGGGGGCGTTTGCGCGAAGAGAGGCTCGGCCGTCGTCGTCCATCCAAACATCGCGATGACCGCGAGCCGCATCCAGTATTCCGTCGAGAATCTGACATTCGTCTGCAAAGATCCGGCCATGCAGCTCTCCTGTTGTCTTCGGTCGTCCCTTGTCGGTGGTTCGCAGACGGGCGGACCGAGCAAGGGACGCCGGATTCAAGCAGGTATGTCAGCGGGTGTCCCTACATAGGTACCCCAATTCTCGACCGCGGACGTCCGCAGTCTCGCGTCCGACGGCAGGTCTGGTGCGATGCTCGTGTACGAATTTTGCGTGCTATTTTAGCCTGTACGCTGCGTGACAGCCCACGCACTGAGCCGATATTTCCGCAAGTCCCGTAAGCACAGGCTTTAGATCGCCGGTAACACCCGCTTCCTGTGCGGTAATAGAAAAGCGACTCGCCGCGTGGTGCATCGCCGTTCCGGCATCCTGCATTCCCTGCGGCATGTATTTGGAAACTTCAGCAGCGCCGTGCAGTCCCAGCGATGACATTCCAAGCCGCTTTTCTGCGATGTCGGCAGCAATGTCCGTATGGCCCATGCCGAGATGCAGTTGAATCTCGTGCAGGGCCTGGAGATGGTCGCGCATGTTGGCGAACGTGTGTTTGACCAACGCCGGAGGAAACCTCACGAGCTCCCGGTCGTCATGCGCAGGCGGTGCAGATGCATCATGGTGCTGCCGATGCTGGGCGACAGCAAATGTCGCGCTGCTGCCAGCCAAGACAGTGGCAACGACGGCTATCCAAACCCGCATGTGCTCCTCCTGTATTCCGGCAATGCAGCCGCCCGGGGGCTCGCCGACCTTCACCCCGGCAGCCACTGTCAGGCCTGGCGGCCCGGCCGCAGACTGCTTCTTGCCACACAACCAATTTGTGACACATGATAGGTATCATGTCGCAATCCATCGAACCATTTTTGGGCAATCTGCGGGGTCGACAGTTGCACTTCGAAAACGGTCGCTCCCTGTTCCTCCGCGGCGACCCCGTCACGGACATGCATTTCGTGATTAAGGGATCGATCCATCTGCTGCGGCATCAGAGCGATGGATCCGCGCTGACCCTGCAAAGGGCGGGGCCGGGAGCGATGCTAGCCGAGGCGTCTCGATACTCCCGAACATATCACTGCGATGCGGTTGCATTCGGCGCTGCCGATACCTGTGTGTATACGAAAGTCAGCCTCAAAAGGTTGCTCGCGAGGAACCCCGAATTCAGCAATGTCTGGGCGAACTATCTTGCGCAGGAACTGCAGAGATCGAGGCTGCGCTCGGAGATTCTATCGTTGAGAACCGTGTCCGAGAGGCTCGATGCCTGGATCGCGTGGAATGGCGGCAGTTTCTCGCAGAAGGGCGAATGGAAGATTGTCGCCAACCAGATCGGCGTCAGCCCTGAAGCTCTATACCGGGAAATCGCCAAGCGTCGCGATTGAGCATTCTGGTCGTCGCAAGGGTAGGGCGATTCCGACATTGGCTTTTCGGACTCAGCAAGCGCGCAAAAACGGGAGATCACTCAAGATGATTCGTCACGCCTGCGGCCGCCGCAGCTCGCCCGGCAAATCCATGGCGCGCATCGTGGCGGTGCCGAAGGCGCAGAGCGTCTCGGCGTTCTCATTTTTGGAAAATACTTCGACGGTCGCAACGCCGATCGAGCCCGACATCTTCAGTGTTTTGGCGCGGGCGATCAGTTCGATGCCGTCGGCGGGGCTGAGAAAATTGACCTTGATCTCAACGGTGACGCCGATCTTGCCTTTGGGGAGCGCGGACGTGACGGCGATTCCGGCGGCGTGATCGGCGAGGGCTGAGATGATGCCGCCGTGAAAATGGCCGAAGAACTGCAGGAGGTCGTCACGGCGCGCCAGCGCGACCTCGGCATGCCCGGGCGTGATAGCGACGATGCGGAAGCCCGCCGCGCCCATGAAGCCTTTGGCATTGATCGCTTCCGCAAGATCGGGCGGATTGAGCTCGCCGCTCATCCGGGAATGCGAACCGGCAACTGCTCGATGCCGCGCACGAAACTGGAATAGACCCGCTTCGGCTCGCCGACCACCTCGATGCGGTCGAATCGCTTGAGCATTTCCTGCCACACGATCTTCAATTGCAGTTCGGCGAGCCGCATGCCGACGCAGCGGTGGATGCCGAAGCCGAACGACAGATGGGTGCGCGGGCGGGCGCGGTCGATGATGAATTCGTCGGGACGCTCGATGCCTTCCTCGTCGCGGTTGCCAGAGACGTACCACATCACGACGCGGTCACCCTTCTTGATCTTCTTGCCGCCGATCTCGGTGTCGACCAAGGCGGTGCGGCGCATATGCGCCAGCGGCGTCTGCCAGCGGATCACCTCCGGCACCATGGAATCGATCAGCGCGGGATTTTCGCGCAGCTTCTGGTATTGGTCGGGGTGTTCGTTGAGCGCCAGCACCGAGCCGCTCATGGTGTTGCGGGTGGTGTCGTTGCCGCCGACGATCAACAGGATGATGTTGCCCATCAGATTGTCGGGGTCCAGGTGCCGCGTCGCGTCGCTATGCGCCATCATCGACAGCAAATCGTTGCGCGGCGGCGCGTTGACGCGCTCGTTCCAGAGCTTTGAGAAATAAGCGTAGCACTCGTCCATCTCCTGGCGCCGCTGCTCCGGCGATTCGACGACGCCGCTCTTGGGCAGCGCGGTCGAGACGTCGGACCAGCGCGTCAGCTTGCGGCGTTCTTCCCACGGAAAATCGAACAGCGTCGCCAGCATCTGCGTCGTGAGTTCGATCGAGACCCGCTCGACGAAGTTGAAGGTCTCGTTGCGCGGCAGATTGTCGAGCACCTTGATGGCGCGCTCGCGGATCAGCTTTGCCAGCTCATCCAGATGCGTCGGCGTGAACATCGGCGACACCGTCTTGCGCTGCGAAGAGTGCCGCGGCTGATCCATCGCGATGAAG
>CAWFMW010000046.1:0-160329 GCA_963816815.1 uncultured Alphaproteobacteria bacterium | reverse complement strand
ACTAACCCGCCCTACTCGCTGTCACCGTCATAAACGATGTCATGCCGGCGCAAAATCCCGCTTGGCAACGAAGACTTCCTTGGCCGCGAAAAGACCATTCAACGCCGCGGGAAACCCCGCATAGACGGCCATTTGCATCAATATTTCCGTGATCTCTTCACGGGTGAGACCGACATTGAGGCCCGCCTCGATGTGGATCTTCAACTGCGGCGTCGCATTTCCCATTGCCGCAAGCGACGCGATCGCTGCGATCTCCCGGTCGCGCACACTCAGTCCTGGCCGTGAATAGATGTCGCCGAACGGAAACTCGAACACATAGGTCGCGAAGTCCGGGGCAATGTCGGCCAGGGCTGAAATGACATTTTGACCTGCCTCGCCGTCAATCCGAGCGAGTGCCCGCTTGCCGCGTTCCAGCCGGCTTTCGTTCGCGTCCAAGTGCGATTGCGTCATATACCTTCATCCTCTTTCTCACGCCGGAGTATCCGGCGATCTTGGCGTCGAGGACGAGAAGACAGACTTGCAGTTCGCCAAGATGAGTGCGTACACGCACGCGCTGCTGTTCCAGCAGCGCGCGACGTTCCGCTTCCGTCTCTACGCCGCCTTCTCGAAGGGCAGCGTAGCGCAACATTTCCCGGATCGGCATTCCCGTTGTCTTCATTCGGTGGAGAAATTCGATCCAAACCAGAATTGATGCGTCGTAATCACGCTGGCCCGATTGGTCCCGGTCGGCATAGGGAAGCAGCCCGATCCGCTCGTAGTAGCGGATGGTGTGGGCCGACAATCCCGAACGCTTCGCCAACTCGCCAATCTTCATGCAAACCTGTCTTTCGTCACGACGCCAGGGAAGCTACAGGTTCGAGCACACTCTAAGTCAAGCATTATCATCGAGATCCGCCGACTCGAAATTACTCTGCCAGTGCATCCAATGTGCCGGTGATGCCGGTGATGCCGACGAATGGCTCGACAGCCTGGCCCGCGTGACTTTTCGTCCTCCGACCAAGTCGCCATGACTTTCGCCCCGATGACGGCGCGCGCTATCCCGTCAGTTTCAGAACTTCTCTTTCCACCCGCCGATGTGCGCGCCATCTCCACTGCCTGGTCCCCTGTCATGGAAGGGACCGTCAGATTGCGGTGATGGTGCACTTGATTCCGTGACCCGCCTCCGCTGCCGGCTGATTTGCCTGGCGCGCAACTCAAATCTCGCCGCGTCACATGCGGCAAAACGACACGACGGGCAAATCACCCAAAACCTGTCCAGTGCCCTTGCTAAAAATATTTCGCTTTCGTTGTCGGGCAAATCAGTGGTTTGACTCCGCCCGTCTCACCCGATGAGAGGGGCGTTGCGCACGTCACGAACGCGCGGTGGGATGCGGTGGACGCAGAAGGCGCGCGAGACGCACGCGCCTGATGCGTACGGTGAAGTCGCGTGGTTCGGGCGCCGCGGTGCTGGCGCTAAGCTTGCGATAAGAAGCGCAGGCGACGGAGGCAAAAGAGCCGTTCTCCGGGAAGAGCGCGAAGTAAGCCGTAAAGCCATTGCGCAGGGAAGGCCGGGATGCTCCTGCCGAACCTGTATGCTCGTGTGCGCTTTTGCCATGTGCATTGGCACGCGAGACCGCGGGTGCGGCAAGCGCCCGGTCTTCCCTGCGCCCTCTTTTCAAGTGGAGGGCAACGAAACGGTCAAACCTCGGGTGAAAGATGCCGCGAGATCGCGAAAGCATGCCCAAATCATTGCAAGCCAACGGGTCGCGCGAATGCGCGCCCGATGACAGGCTCCGCGACGCAATCCATGCCTCCCCTTGCGGGCTCGATGGATGGCTTCGCTTTCGTTTGATTGCATATGGACAATCTTCTCTTCTCAGTTGCAGTTACCAAAACGCTGTCGCTGCCTTGGCGGCAAGCCCTCACGCGTGGTGTGGCAGCCGGCACACACGCTCGATCTTAAACGCGTCGGCGCTCGCGAAAGAGTCGCGCTGTTCACAGACTTGCCGCAAATGCGTGTGGAGGATTGGTTGGTGGGGACCATTAGCTGAGTATCAATCCATGCGTTTGTCAGTTCTATCGACCGCCGCCGCCGAGCGCGCCGGCGTGCTTTGCTGTGTCTTGTTTATGATGATCAGCGCGCAAGCGCTGGCGCAGAATTCGGCCACGGACAATCCGGGCCCGGCTGCAGCACAACCTTCAGTAGCCGCGGAGGAAAAGCCCGCGGTCGTGACGGAAGAGAAACCGCCGGCCGTTGACGACAAGCCCGCCAGCGCCGAGCAGAAGCCGGCGCCCGCGGAGGAGAAACCAGTCGTCGCGCAGGACAAGCCCGCAGCGGTGGAAGAGAAACCGGCTGCCACGGACGACAAGCCTGCCATCGTCGAGCAGAAGCCGCCGCCTGCGGAGGAGAAGCCCGCGGTTGCGCAGGACAAGCCGGCAGCCGTCGAGGCGAAGCCGGCTGCCGCGATCGACAAGCCTGCCATCGTGGAGCAGACGTCGGCCATCCCGGACGCGAAGCCCGCGGTCATCGAGCAGAAGGCCGCGCCAGCCGGGGAAAAACCGGCAGTCATGCACGGCAAGCCCGCCGTGAAGCAGAAGTCTGTCGCCAGGCCATCAAGAAGCGCTGCGCGCAGCAAGGCGGCAGAGCCCAGTAAACCGGTGCGAACGGCCAGCATAGCCAACAAGCCGCGCGAGCGGACCATGGTCATGCTCTGCACCCGCTTCCGCACCTACAATGCGTCGTCCGGGACGTACCGGGGCTACGACGGCCAGATGCGTTCTTGCCGATAGGTAGACACGGGCACGACAAGTAGCCCGGATGAGCGCAGCGACATCCGGGACAACTCTGACACCGCCCCGGATGTCGCTTCGCTCATCCGGGCTACGATTGCTCGCTCCATCCCCTCACTTCGCCAGCCCGAGCGACTTCAGCGCCTTGCCGTTGTCCTCGTCGTCCGCCTTCATGAACTCGCCGTACTTCGCCGCATCCTGATAGATCATGTCAAAACCGCGCCGGGTCATGAACTCCTTGAACTCGTCGCTGTCCCAGGCCTTCTTGATCGCGGTCTCGTACGTCTTGGCAATCTCCGGCGGCAGGCCCTTGGGCGCCGCAAAGCCGCGCCACACGCCCTTGAAAAACTTGTGACCCGTCGCCTCGTCGGTGGTCGGCACGTCAGGGAAGTTCGGCGCGCGGTTGGGTGAGAAGAACACCAGGCTGCGGATACGCCCCGCCTTGATCAGCGCTTCAGCTTCCGGCATTGAGCAGGCGACGAAGTCGATGCCGCCGGCCGCGAGATCCGTCAGCGCGGTTGCAGCCCCCGTGGACGGCACCCAGCGGATCGAGGTCGGCGACACGCCTTCGGCCTGCATCAGTCCGGCGAGCGCGACATGCCAGCTTCCGCCCTGCCCCGTGCCCGAGGCTGTGAGCTTGTTCGGGTTCGCCTTGATATGCGCGAACAACTCCTTGACGTTCTTGTAGGGCGCGTCCGCCTTGACGTGGATCGCGGCAAAATCCTGGTTGACCAGCCCGAGCGGCGTGAACTTCTCATAGGTGAGATCGGTGAGCCCCGCCCAGTGCATCAGGGTGATCTCGAGCGTGATGAGGCCGAACGTGTAGCCATCCGGCGTGGCGGTCGCGATCGCCTGGTGACCGACCACGCCCGATCCGCCGGTGCGGTTCACGACGTTCACCGGCTGCTTGAGATCGCGTTCCAGCAGTTGAGCGATCTGGCGCGCGACCGCGTCGGTGCCGCCGCCGGCCGCCCACGGCACGATCAGCGTGACCGGCCGCTCCGGAAAGGCCGCCTGGGCCATCCCGGCGCCGAGCAGGCTTGCGGCCGCAAGCGCGAACAGCGCAAAATTTCTGACATGGCGAACCACCTGGCGAAACATTCGCAAATCCTCCCCCTGTGTTTTTTGATGCGCCGGGTGCGACACCACGACGTTGCGCTTATGCGCTGTCAGACATTCGGGCGGCGGAGCGCCGACATGTCAAGAGGACGCAAACGTCGGGCGGATTAGCCGCAGGCGTAATCCGCCGTTCTCGCGAGCGTCGGCGGGTTACGCTCCGCTAACCCGCCCTACTGGTCAAACGCCGGGCGGCTTGAATGCCCCCTTCTTCCAAAGCCGAAATCCGCCCTCGAACGCGTCAACGTTGTCGCCGCGCCGGACCTTGCGTGGCAAATGATCGATCTTGCCGGCGTTTCCACCGCCCAGCATGACGTAATCCGGCTCCAATGCGGCCAGCAGACGCTTCAGGACGTCATCGACGGTGCGTTGCCATTTCTTCCTGCCGTCGCGCTTGAGGGCTGCGGCGCCGACCCATTGCTCGAACGTCCTGCCGTTGCGGTACGGCAAGTGAGCCAGCTCCATCGGCTCCAGGATGCCGTCCACGATCATTGCGGAGCCAAGACCGGTCCCCAGGCCCAGGAACAGCATCCGGCCGCCCTGGTAGCTGCCGACCCCCTGCATCAGCGCATCGTTGACGACCTTCACCGGGCGGCCGAACGCCTTTTCGAAATTGAAGCCGGCCCATCCCCCACCAAGATTGTGAGGCTCCGACAACGGCCGGTTGTTGATCACAGGCCCCGGATATCCGATCGAGACGAAATCATAGGACCAGTCCTTCGTCAGCGCCTTGATCTTCCTCACCATCGCCTTCGCGGAAAGACCGGGACCGGACGCAAACGCGCGTTTGGTTCGCGCCTTGTCAGTCATGAATTTTACGCGCGAGCCGCCGATGTCGATCGCCAGGATCGTCTGTCGCGATGCACGCTTGCCGGATTTTTTCCTGCTCGTCTTCTTCGCCATGAATTCACGCCCCGCGCTGCCGGACGAAACGCTACCGAGGGAGAGAAACGAACAGCACCACAGTTTTGTTCTCCATCCGACTCCATTTTGTTCGTAAAGAACGAATTGGAATCGCGCAAATCAGCGCGAGCCAGTTCTTAACAACGCGTTTGCTTCGTGCTTGCACAGCGCTTGAAAGCAAGTAGCCCGGATGAGCGCAGCGATATCCGGGGCCGCTCTATCGGCCGAATATAACTCGCTCCCGCATATCGCTGCGCTCATGCGGGCTACGCGCACCTCTACCCGCCGCCCTCCGGCTTGATCCCGGCCGCTTTCATGATCGGCAGCAGCCGGCCTTCCTCGCTGTCGCGATAGGCCAGGATTTCCTGCGGCGTGGTCGGCCAGGCGGTGGCGCCCAAATCGGCGTAGCGCTGTTGCACCCAGGGGTCGTTCAGCGCCTTCACAGTGAGCGCGTTGATCTGCGCGACGAGATCGGGCGGCATGTTCGCCGGGCCCATCAGGGCGGTCCATGAGGTGAGTTCGTAGCCGGGCAACAGCTCGGCCATCGCGGGCACATCGGGAAGCTCCGCCAGCCGTTTCCTGGAGGTGACCGCGACCGGCCTGATCGCGCCGGAACGCACACTCGGCAGCGAGCCCGGCAAATTGTCGAATAGCATATCGACATTGCCGCCGAGCAGGTCGTTCAACGCCGGCGCGCCGCCCCGGTAAGGCACGTGCCGGACCTGAACACCGGCCATGCTGTTCATCATCTCGCCGGAGAGGTGCAGCGTGGTGCCGAAGCCGGCGGAGGCGTAGGTGTATTTACCCGGCTCCCTCTTGAACGCCTCGAGCAATTCCTTAAGGTCGGCGGAGAACAGGCCCTTCTTCGCAGTCAGGATGTTCGGCAATTGCCACATGCCGGAGATGAAGGTGAAGTCCTCGCGCGGACGATACGGCAGTTTGGCGTAGGAGCCGATCGCGAGCACGTTGCTGGCGATGCCGCCGAGCCCGACCGTGTAGCCGTCCGGCGGCGCTTTTGCGATCGCATCCGCGCCCAGCACGCCGCCGGCGCCGGCCTTGTTCTCGACCACAAAAGATTGCCCGGACAGTTCGCTCAGCTTCTGGCAGAGCACGCGCGAAAGCGTGTCGGTGGCGCCGCCGGCCGGAAAGCCGTTGACATATTTTACCGACCGGATCGGCCAGGCCTCCGCGGTGCGGCCGACACGTGGCGCCAGAAACGGCGCGGCGACGAAAGTGCCAAGGAGCGCAAGCGCGCGACGGCGGCCGATGAAAAGCGGCATTGGTGTCCTCCCCTTGAATGCCACGCGCCGCATCGCAGCTTTGCTGCTGTTCTTATCTCCTTACCTCCGGCGTTCGATTGAAGACCGCAGGTGGGGCGCGCTCGACTGGCCTCAGCTTATGAGGTGCAAGCGAGACTGCATAGCCCGCTTTTCGCGACAAAAGCCCGCGAGGCCATCATGGCTTTCTGCCGGATGGAAAATACTTGCTGGATGACGCCATCTCCGGGCCGGGTGAAATGAATATCCGAGCCGATACGCGACCGAAATAGAGAAACAAGAAGCACCGCAGCTTTGTTCTCCATCCGACTCTACTTTGTTCGCAAAGAACGAATCGGAGTCGTACAAATCGGCGCGAGCCAAATCTTAACAACACGTTCGCTCCGTGCTTGCGCAGCGCGCGCAGCCTGCGTGATCGCGAAGGCGTATCCACGTCATTGCGAGCGCAGCGAAGCAATCCATCTATCCCCGCGCCGAGACGTGGACTGCTTCGCTGCGCTCGTAATGACGGCAGGAGCACACACTACCGTTGCCGCTGCGCCAGATAGAATCCCGCCAGCACCGTCATCAGCCCCGTCGCCTGCAGGGCCGTCGGCGGTTCGCCGAGCAGCAACCAGCCCGCGAGGATCGTCAGCGCCGGCACCGTCGCCGGAAACACCGCGGCGCGTGCTACGCCGATGGTCTGGATCGAAAACACGAACAGGTACATCGCGGCGGGGCCGGCCAAAATGCCCTGCCCAAGCGCCTGCAAAGCGTTCTCGCCGAGGCCGAGCGCCGCGACGCGGGCGAAGCCACCGGTGGCCGCATAGAGCGGCAGCAGCGCAAGCGACAGCACGCTGATGATGGTGGCCGCGGAGAACGCGTTGACGCGCCAATGCCGCAGCAGCGTGCCGAACACCGCGAACATCAACCCGGTCAGCACGAACAGCAGATCGCCGAGCACGCCGTGCGAACCGATATGGCCGATCGAACTCGGCACCGATCACCGCAAGCCCGCCGACGATGACGACCGCGCCCAGCACGCGCGAGGCCGGCACCCGTTCGCGCAGGAACAGCGCGGCGAGCAGCACGCCGCCGAGCGTCGCGCTGGACGGCTGGATCACGCTGCCATGGCCGAGCGGCACGAACAGGAAGCCGGTATAGCTGATGAGCGACATCACCGGCCCGCCCAGCACCATCAGCACCAGCCCGTGGCCCCAACCGATGCCGCCGAGATTGCCGATGCCGGCGCGCAGCACCAGCGGCAGGAACACGATGCCCGACCACAGGAAGCGGTGCATCAGCAAATCGGGCGGCGTGAAGCCAATCTTCAGCCCGTGCCGCGTCGCTACGAAGCCGAGCGCCCAGCACAGCGCCGCTCCCGCGCCGCACGCAACCCCGAGCAGGGCCGGCTTCGCATCGGATTTTCGAGGTGGAGATTCAGCGCCGCCGGTCGGCTCGTTCATCGCCGAGGCTTACGTCAGGCCGCAAAGCGGTTCAACCCACACCCATGCAGGCCTCGTAGGGTGGATTCGCGGCTTGTCCGCCGCAGCTCAGCGAGCGAAGGCGGAAGCGTAATCCGCCATTCACTCGCCACCGATCGGTGGGTTAAGTTACGTTACGCTAACCCACTCACCTCGAAAGGATCACCATGAACGAAAATCGATATTACGGCGTTCGGGTCGAGGGCGCAAAATACGGCGTAGGCTTCGGCTCCGCACTCGCCATCGCGATCTCCTACACCAACAACCACTCGATCCTGTGGGCGATCATTCACGGCATTTTCGGCTGGCTCTACGTGATCTACATCGCGCTCTTCGGGTGATGGCAGGCGTAGGGCGGATTAGCGGTAGCGTAATCCGCCGCTGTCGCGGGAAGTCGGTGGGTTACGCTTGCGCTAACCCACCCTACTCGCCGAAGCTCAGGCCGCCTTGGCGGTCTTCTCCGGCTGCGCGGTTTCCATCGCGCGCATGTAGAGATCGAGCAGGCTCTCGCGCTCGTCACGCTCGTCCTGGTCCTGCTTGCGCAGCTTGATGATCTCCTTGAGGATCTTCACATCGAACCCTTCGCCCTTGGCCTCCGCGAACACTTCCTTCTTCTGCTCGCTCAGCTCGGCCAGTTCGCCGTCGATGTTCTCGACCCGCTCGACGAAAGAGCGGATCTTGCCGCCGGGAATGGTGACGTCAGACATGGTGCCTCCCTGTTTAGTGAGGTTGTGAAAATGCCCGCAAACAAATAACCAATGTGTTAACCTCGGAAGGTTCCCGCCCCGCTAAATCCAGATAATCCCCAGACGAAACATGAACGTCATTTCGATTCAATCGCAGGTCGCTTTCGGCCATGTCGGCAACAGCGCCGCGGTCTTTCCGATGCAGATGCACGGCATCGACGTGGTCGCCGTGCCGACCACGCTGTTGAGCAACCGGCCGGGCTATCCGACCATCCGCGGCCGGGTGCTCGATGCGCAACTGCTGGCCGATCTGCTGCTCGGGATCGAGGAGCGCGGCGCGGCCGATGCCGCGCAGATGATCCTGTCGGGTTATCTCGGCTCGGCCGACAACGCCAAGGTGGTCGCGGATTTCGTCGCGCGCGCCAAGGCGAAAAATCCCACGCTGCTGTATTGCTGCGATCCCGTGCTCGGCGATCGCGACCGCGGCCTGTTCGTCCATGCCGACATACCGCCGCTGGTGCGCGATCTGCTGTGCCCGCTGGCCGATATCGTCACGCCCAATCATTTCGAATTCGAATGGCTGAGTGGCGCGAAAGCCACCACGATCGATCAGCTGCTCAAGGCGGCGCGCGCCTTCATGGCGCGTGGCACCGTCGTCATCACCAGCGCCGAGCTTGCCGATACGCCTGAAGGCGAGATCGACAGCCTGGCGGTCGAGCGCGCCAACGCCTGGCGCGTGCGCACGCCAAAACTGCCGATCAGCCCGAACGGCACCGGCGACCTGTTCGCCGCGCTGTTGGTTGCCGCCCGCGTCGGCGGCTCCGCCACGCCCGATGCGCTCAGCCACGCCGCCTCCGCCATCTTCGCCGTATTGGAACACACGGCAGCGCGGGGCACTGAGGAAATGCGCATCGTCGAGAGCGCGGCGCAGCTCGTCCATCCGGAGCGCAAGTTCGAATGTATCGCGATAAACCCGTAGGGCGGATTAGCACTACTGAGTCAGACGGTCGCAGTCATTTGAGGCTGAGAATCAAGTAATTGAGGAGATTCCATATTTGGCGTGCGGAGGGCCAGATGAATCTCGATCGGAGTGTAGATAGCGAAACGCGGTTTGCGGAGTATGTAGCCGGTCTTGGAAGCGTGATCGGTCATGTGGAGCGGACGAGACCGCTGCGCGACTATTGCACGGGCCTGATGCTGCCTGGGGAACGCAAGAGCGTTGAGCCGATGGCGGCGCGGACAGCGCCAGCGCGGACGGCGGCACAGCACCAGTCGTTGCTGCATTTTGTCGCCAACGCGGCCTGGTCGGACGAGGCTGTTCTGGCCAAGGTGCGCGAGATGGTGCTGCCGGCGATGGAGAAGAGCGGGCCGATCGAGGCGTGGATCATCGATGACACCTCGTTCCCCAAGCAAGGCAAGCATTCGGTCGGCGTGCACCACCAATATTGCGGGCAGCTCGGCAAGCAGGCCAATTGCCAGGTCGCGGTGTCGCTGTCGATCGCCAATCATGCCGCCAGCCTTCCGGTGGCCTATCGGCTGTACCTGCCGGAAGCCTGGACAAAGGATCGTGCCCGGCGGCAGAAGGCAGGCGTGCCGAAGCAGATCAAGTTCGAGACCAAGCTGCAGATCGCGCTGGAGCAAATCCGCTGGGCCTGCGAGAGCGGTCTGCCACGCGGCGTCGCGTTGATGGATGCGGCCTACGGCAGGGACGCGCGGCTGCGTGCAGGCATGACGGAATTGGAGGTGCCTTACGTGGTCGGCATCGTGCCGACCATCTTGATGTGGGCCCCTGGCAGCGGCCCACGGCGGATGGACAAGCCGATGAACAACACCGGCCGCCGCGACGAGCCCGACCTGGTCTCGGCCAAAAAAGTGGCACTCGGTCTACCGAAGCAGGCCTGGCGCACGGTGACGTGGCGGGAAGGCTCGGTCGACCAGCTATCCTCGCGCTTCGCGCGTGTGCGTGTCCGCGTCGGCTACGACAAACTGATCCCCGAAAAACTGTCGCCTGAGTGGCTGTTGATCGAATGGCCGGAGGGCGAAGCAGAGCCAACCAAATACTGGCTCGCCACGCTGCCGGAGAACATCAGCTTCACGCAGTTCGTCGATCTGGCCAAGCTGCGCTGGCGCATCGAGCGCGACTATCAGGACCTCAAGCAGGAGGTCGGGCTCGGTCACTACGAAGGGCGCGGCTGGCGTGGCTTCCATCACCACGCAACCCTGTGCATCGCGGCCTACGGCTTCCTGATCGCCGAGCAGGCGACGATTCCCCCCTCAGGACCTCGTTCCGCCGCGCCAGTCCCGGTACCTCGCTTACCCGACGATTATCGACCCAGAGGCTCTGCCCGTGCGGCCTGAACGCCACATCCCGAACTCGATCGCAACCATGCACGCCCGATTGATCCGCGCGCTAATCAAAACCTTGCCGCGATGTCCCTGCTGTGGCGACGGTGCCGCATCGAAGGGTCGTCGATGCCCATGACGCAGTAAGATTAGTCGAAGGCGTAATCCGCCATTCATCCGCGACCTGCCGGCGGATTACGCTTCGCTAATCCGCCCTACTCGCCGGAGAGAAAAATGAGCCGCTTCTGGAGCAGCCTGACGCACGATCTGAAACCGTACGTGCCGGGCGAACAGCCGCGCATCGCGGAGCTGGTCAAGCTCAACACCAATGAGAGCCCCTACGGTCCTTCGCCGCGCGCATTGGAAGCCATTCGCGCCGAGGCGACGGATACGCTGCGTCTCTATCCGGACCCACAGGCGTCAGCATTGCGCGCCGCCTTGGCCGCCTACCACGAAGTGCGCCCCGAACAAGTATTCGTCGGCAACGGCTCGGACGAAGTGCTGGCCCACGCCTTCGCCGCGCTGCTGAAGCACGATGCGCCATTGCTGTTCCCCGACGTCACCTACAGCTTCTACCCGGTCTATTGCCGCCTGTTCGGCATCGCGTACGAAGCCGTGCCGCTCGATCAGGCCATGCAGATCCGCGTCGCCGACTATCGCCGCCCGGCCGGCGCGATCATCATCCCCAATCCGAATGCGCCGACCGGCGTTGCGCTGTCGCGGGCCGAGATCGCGACCGTGCTGAAGGAACATCCCGACGCGCCCGTAGTGATCGACGAGGCCTATGTCGATTTCGGCGCCGAGACCGCGATCCCGCTGGTCGCTTCCCACCCGAACCTTCTGGTCGTTCAGACCATGTCGAAGTCGCGGGCGCTAGCAGGTTTGCGAGTTGGCTATGCGATCGGCGACGCCGACCTGATCGACGCGCTCACCCGCGTAAAAGACAGTTTTAACTCCTATCCGCTTGGCCGCCCCGCCCAAGCCGGCGCCATCGCCTCGCTGGGGGACGAAGCCTGGTTTCAGCAGAGCCGCGCCCGCGTGATCGAGGGACGCGAGCAGCTGAATCGGGGTCTGGTCACGCTCGGCTTCGAAGTGCTGCCCTCCGCCGCCAACTTCGTCTTCGCGCGGCATCCGGCACGCGAAGGCACGGCGCTGGCCGCCGCGCTGCGCCAGCGCTCGGTCATCGTCCGCCACTTTTCCGCGCCGCGCATCTCCGACTATCTGCGGATCACCGTCGGCACCGACGGGCAGATCGACCGGCTGCTGTCGGCCCTGTCGGAAATCCTGGCAGCGCATAACCAGTAGCCCGTACAGCGGCCTCGTCAGCTACTCCACGACGTCGAGTTTGACCTTGGCAACACCCTTCCCCACCATTCCCAGCGCGTCGGCCGCGGAATAGGAGACGTCGACAACACGGCCCTGGACATAGGGACCGCGGTCATTGACCCGCACCGTCACCGAGCGGCCGCTGGCGACGTTCGTCACCCGCAGCTTGGTGCCGAACGGCAACGTCGGATGGGCGGCGGTCATTTCGAGCGTGTTGAACCTTTCGCCGCTCGCCGTCTTCGTTCCCTCGGTGTAGTAGCTCGCAACCCCATGCGACGCCGTTTTGACGTCGCCCGCATCCTTGTGCGGCGCGGAAGGCGTATGCCTTCTCACGGCGGCCACGCGCCTCTTCATCATGGACGATGTCGTTCGATCGCGGTCCAGCGACGCCTGCCTGACAGCGCGAAGCTCGGATTTATGGGTAACGACCGAGGACTGCGCGCAGGCCGCCAGCGATGCGGCAGCGAGCGTGACAGCCAGCAACCGGATGACTTTCCCTGCACGCACGGCCGGAATCAACAACGCGTCAAATTGAGTACGGCCAGCTCTGACGTCGACGCACGAAGTACTGGTGGTGCAGCCAATGGAAGACATGTTGCAATCCCCCGCTCGTGCCCCAGCCCAAGCCGAAAACCAACACCGGGCAATGGCGTGCCCGAATCCGGGCGGAAGCGTGGCCAGATGCGATCAGGCACGGTTTTCCCAGCACAATTCCGTTCGGGTGTGCTGATTGTGTCACAGCTCGCAGGATGTAGGGTGGATTGGCGGAGCGTAATCCGCCGTCGAGGCATTCAAGGCGGCGGATTACGCCTCGGCTCATCCGCCTTATCTCTACGTGCGCTCTTCAGCAGTAAAGAATTTCGTTCCATCGAAGAAGCGGTTCGGACGATTGAACACGGAGAGGAACATCGCGCCGTTTGGAGCCTGCGCGACATGGATATTGCCGCCCGGCCGCCACACGAAGTCACCCGCGCCGCAGCTGCCCTCCGCATCTTCCAGCGATCCTTCGAGCATGAAGGTCTGTTCGAGCGCGGTGTGCTCGTGCAGCGGTACGACCGCGCCGGGCGCCATCTTGAACAATATGGTCGAACGCCCTTCGTCGTCCTTGTACAGGATCTTCATCTCAATGCCGTCGAATTCCGTTCGCTGCCAGGGCATCGACGAGGCGGCAACGAAGGTCGATCGGAGTTCGGGCGGGTTGACGGGCAAAGGCTTGTTCATGGCTTCTTCTCCGACAACTGTTGCACCGCTGCGTCAAGAAATCTCGTAGACCGACACCTTGTCCGCGATGCCGCTCAACGCCACGCGCCGCGGCGTTGGCTTCAGTCCGCTGGTCTCGAGCAGGGCGCGGGCATGCGCGTTCTCCACCACCTGTTCCGTCACCACGATAGAGCGTGAGGCCGCAAGGCCCTGGACGCGCGAGGCGATATTCACCGTCTGGCCAAAATAATCCTGCTGGCCGTTGAGCGTGACCGCGAGGCATGAACCTTCATGGATGCCCATCTTCAGGCGCAGGCTCTGATGCTGACGCTCGGCGCCAAGATCGCTCATCGCCTCGCGCATGCGGATCGCTGCTGCAATGGCGCGGTCGGGCGTCTCGAAGGTCGCCATGATGGCATCGCCGATGGTCTTCACGACCGCCCCTCGTTCGGACGCGATGATCTCCTGCAGCAGCCTGAAATGCTCGTTGACGAGATCGAATGCCGTGAGATCGCCGACCCGTTCGTAGAGCTCGGTGGAATCCTTGAGATCGCTGAACAGGAACGTCAGGCTCAGGATCTTGAGGCGCTGGCCGATGGCGAGCGTGTCGGTCCGGTAGATATCGCGAAACGTCTGATTGGTGAGCAGACGCGTTGCCGTGAGAACGGACTTTCGTCGCTTCAGCAGGTCGTCCAGCGCCGGGTTCGCGACCCACACTGCCGGCAACACGCGGCCGTCGGTACGGTTGTCCAGGGCGAGGCGCAGCGGCCCGGGGCGCAAGGTAACGGTGTCGACGGGAACCTGGATCTTGTTGAAGATCACCGACAGGTTCTGGCGCTCGCCGGTTTCTTCGCCGCTGACCTCGAGGAACTGGGCCGTATGCGTCACGGGGTCGAACACGATCAAGGTGCCCTGAGGCACCTGCAGGGAAAGGATGGCCCGCTCGCCTGCCGGCAGGTCGACGATTTCGAGCGTAACGTCGTCCAGCAGCTTCTCCAGATCGGCGGGGAGATCGATCGCCGAACTCCAGAAGATCTGGCGATAATATTCGGCCGCAGACAGCTCGTCCGGACTATGGGCCGCGATCTTCCGTACGCGCGGGCTTACCGTAAAAGTCACCTCGACCAGATTGTCGAGCGTCGTCTCATAGCCCGCGGCGCAGAAAGCGCAATTATACTGCGCGCTATTCAGCGTCTTCAGACTCTTGTTGGCGGAAAGAACCCCGGCGCAGCTCGGGCACATCACGTTCCACGTCATCTCGAACATGCCGAGCCCGACCGCATTCAGGAACGCCGCGATAACCCGCTCTTCGTCGATGCCTGACGTGCGCGCGAGATCAAGCGCGTTCATCTTGTTCAAGGCATGATCCGGGGCATCCCGCACCATACGCTCGAGCATGTCGACAACGGCCTCGTCGGACGACTGACGCAGGGCCGCAAACAAGGTCTCGGTTTCGCTCATGCGACAATGCTACCTGAAAGAAGGCAGCGCGAACACCCGCTAACCCATCCCGTGCGAGTTCGTTGAGCCATCAAGACAAAAAGCCCGCGACGAAATCGCGGGCTTTTTGCTCAGACGGTGATGCAGATGTCGGTCAGCGAATGGCGCGACCGGTGGTCGGAGTTGGCGCGGCGGTCTCAGCCGTCCGTGTCTTCCGCGGTGTCAGGACGCTGAGCTGATGCGCCGTGGCTGTGGAGGTCAGCGCCGGTGATTGCTGACTGACATCAGCGGCTCCCAGCACACGAACCTGCACGGCCGATATCGGCAGCCCCTTGGCTTCATAGCTCGGCAACTCCGCCGCAAAACCGGCGTTGGCACCTGCAATCGAGATCACGACGGCTGCGATGGTGAGGTAGGTCTTCTGCACTTCAATTCTCCGGGGTAGGATTCGAAGCAGAAAGCTACACCTCTTTTGCTGCAGTGCGACATCACGATATCGCAATGCAACAATGCAGTTCCATGCGCTCAATTAATGTTGATATTTTAACCAGTTACCAGCAGAGCCTGCCCCAACGGGAGAAAAGCATGCAAGTCGCGGTCATCGGTGCTGGAGCGGTCGGGTGCTACTATGGGGGACTGCTGCTCCGTGCCGGCCATGACGTGACATTCATCGGCCGGCAGCCGCATGTCGACGCCATCAACGCCCATGGCCTGCTGCTCGACACCAAGACCTTCAACGGCCGCCTGCCCGCCAAAGCCGCGACCGACACAACCGCGCTTGCCGCGCCCGACCTGGTGCTGGTTTGCGTGAAGTCGGCCGACACCGAGCAGGCCGGCCGATCGCTCGCCGGACACGTGCAGGCGGAAACATCCGTTCTCAGCCTGCAGAACGGCGTCGACAATGCGCCGCGTCTTGCCGCCGTCATCGGCCACGCCGTCATTCCCGTGGTGGTCTATGTCGGCAGCGAGATGGCCGGGCCCGGCCACGTCAGGCATCACGGCGGCGGCGATCTCGCCATCGGCCCCTCTGCCGCAAGCAAAACGCTGGCGCAAACGCTTGCGGCCGCCGGCATCGGCATCACGATCGCCGACGACATCGACAGGACGCTATGGAGCAAGCTGGTCATCAAGTGCGTTCAATGCGCTTTCAGCGGTGGCAGGCATTTCCTACGGACCGATGCTGGAGGTCGAGGGTACAAAAGATGTCGTCACCCGCGCGGTGCAGGAAGCGATAGAAGTTGCCCGTGCCTGCGGCGTATCGATGCCCGAAGACCTCCTCGAGCAGATCCTGAAAATCCCCACCATGATGCCGAACCAGATGTCATCCACCGCCCAAGACCTTGCGCGCGGCAAGCCCAGCGAGATCGACTTTCTCAACGGCTATGTGGTGCGCAAGGGCGCCGAACTCGGCATTGCCACGCCGACCAATCAGGCCCTGCAGGTAATGGTGAAGCTGGTGCAACGAAGCAAGGAATTGCCACGGCCCGGCAAAAGCGAGTAGCGCGCAGGACGCATATTCGAAGGCGCAGTCCGGCATTCGTCCGCGACTGCCGGACGGCGCCTTATGCGACCAATCGCTTCTCGAGAATTTTGCGGAAATCGGTTGCCAGGCTGCCGTAGTAACCGGCCAGCACCTCGTAAAAGCTCTTGGCGGCCTTGTCGGTCGCTTCCCGCGCCTGCTGCTCGCAGCGCGAGGCTTTTGTCTCGTACTTTTCCACCTTGGTCTTAAGCTCAGCCACCACCATCGTCAGCACTCCCCGCCACGCACACGCATAGGATGCTAGGCCGGCAAAGGTCGAAAAGATGGCGGAGCTGAGGAGATTTCGTAGCGCACCGGTGAGCAAGTCGTGACTGATCGCGCAAAGCCGGCCCCTAGCGCGCCGGCACCGGGGCCGGCGGCCGCAACAAGCCTGACCGCGCCGCGCCTTTCGCAGCCGGCCGCTTCGCCGCGACGCGCTTTCCGCTGTCGATGGATTCCAGGTAGGACGTCAGCGCCCAGGCCGAGCTTGAACTGCTGGAATAGTGTTTTTGCAGAAACAGATAGAGCGTGAGGTGAAAGCGGTCTTTGGCGAGTCCGCGCGGGCTGCGATGGCAGGATGCGCAACTTTCAGCGAACAGTTTTGGCGCCGGTTTGCCCTGGTCGAGATTCTGCGCGACGGCCACCGATCCGCCCAGCGCGACTATCGCGGCAAGAACAAACAGACCGCAGCGCGCTTTGATTGGCGACATCAGTTTTTCCGGTTTACGGAGCGGATAAGCCGCCTGGGAAGAAGGCGGAAGATCGCAGATGCGGCCCAATCTGCTGTCCAGGCGTGGCGAAAAATGGGTGCGCTTCCGCCATTATTGCGTTTCAATCGCGGCATGAAGCAGTAGCCCGGATTACGCAAATCCCTTCTAGTACGGCGGCTTTCTCTTCTCCCGCTGCGCCCTCGCCGCCTCCATCCACCACGCGAGATCATCGGCAAAGCGCGGAAACGTATGCGACAGCGCCTTGCCGCCCTCGCCGGTCGGCTTGCCATCTTCGGTCAGCGTCTGCGCGATCGGCCCGACGGCGATCGAGCTCGAAATCACTACCATGCCCATTTCCGAAAGCGTGCCGTGCCATGCGAGGGCTGCGCGTGCGCCGGAGAAGCGGCCGGCCGAATAGCTCGCAATCGCGGCAGGCCGCCAGAACCATTCTTCGAGAAAGTGGTCGGTGAGGTTTTTCAGCCCCGGCTGCATGCCCCAATTATATTCGCCGGTGACGAACACAAAGCCGTCGGCGGTGCGGATCTTCTCCGCAAGTTTTTCGAGCACGTCCGGCGCGCCGCCTTTCGGATGTTCCTTGTACATCCGGTCCAGCATCGGCAGCCCGATCGCCTTGGCGTCGATCAGTTCGACATCGTCGCCGCGCGCAGCAAATCCCTCGACGACGAATTGCGCGAGCCGGATACCCATGCGGTCGGACCGGTAGGAGCCGTAAAAGACGAGAATGCGGTTGCCCATGACGCCTGCCCCTTGAGACATTGGTTGATGCGAGTCGAACCATGCGGGCGCTAGCCATGCAAGGCCCCGCCTACGGCCAATGATCCTTGCAGCCAACAAAAAAGCGGCCTTGCGGCCGCTTCGTTGCAGTTACGCGTCCGGCTCTACCAATAACCGGGACCCTCATAATAGCCGTAGGATTCTCGGTACGGTGCGCCTGCAATGGCGGCCGCCGTTCCCACCGCTACGCCGGCCGCAAGCCCAACGGGCCCCGGCCCGTAATACACGCGAGGCCGCTCGTAGCCGTAGTAGCTATAATCATGGCGACTCGGCGTACGCACGCCGTATCCGCCGCGCAGATAGTCGGAGTTCGGGTAGTTGAATCCGATCATGCCGGGCTCCTGGGTCGCTTCCTGCGCCGTCGCTGGCGTCGCAAGCGCCGTCGCAAGGATCGCGGCCGCGCCAAGCAGTGTCAGTTTCGTCATCGCTCACCCTCCATGTGCATATGCAGAGCGAACGGACGAGACGAGATGCTTGTTCCAGAGCTCGATTCACAGCGCCGTGATTGTCGGAGACGACGGCCTCCCACCGGCAAGAGAAAAGGCCGGCGGGCATTACGCCGCCGGCCTTCTCTTGCAACTGCCGGCTCGGGAGGTCCGGTTCCGCTGCACTTCCATGCCTAAAATTTCACCACCGCAGCATTAATAAAATCCTAACGATCAACTGTGAGATGCATCACGGATGGGCAAAACCTTCTGGCGCTAACTTCGTACCAATAGGAGTAGCTGCGCTTACAGGAGGCCAACATGACGCAAGTCTATTTCCACTGCTCCAACTCCCGGGAAGTCCGGATCGATCGTTCCGGCGAAGCGGTGAGCGACCTCGCCGAGGCGCGCGACCGCGCAGCCGGCATCGTCCGCTCGCTGATCATGGGACGCGACGCGGAAGACTGGCGCGACTGGGTCGTGCATGTCAGCGACGATTTCGACGATGAGATCTTCGTGCTGCCATTCGCCTTCGTCCTCGGCAAACCGCACTGAGAGGTTGTCATGCTGCCGGCGCGACCGCCTTTCATGCCGCTGCTTCGCCGCCTCGATGCGATCATGGCGCGCTGCCACCGGCTGATCGAGCGCGCCCGCGATCCTTATCGTCCCGAGCGGCATTACATGCGCGGCCCCGGCCCGAAATGGCACGCCAGACATCGCGCTGACATTGCAGGCGTTGCCCTCTAGGACGCTGCCGACCGTGCACGCGGTGCGCTCCGCGCAAAACCAGAAAAATCCCTTATTCTCCCCGTGCTCGTTGGCGCGCCGGGTTCCAGCATCCGGAACCCGTGGCCCCAACCTCTTCACGAGATCGCCTTGCTTTGGTCAAACCTCGCAGGCCGTGTAAAGGCTTGGACAAGGCTTTCTGGGCAGAGGGTTTTCCACGCCGCAAAGCATGCTCGCCGCCCGATGCGGGACTGAGCAAGGGACAGCCAATGCAATCCACGCTGAAAGATACCGATCCGCACGACGTCTTTGCGATCGAATCGCTGTTGCACGCCCATGCCGAAAAGGCGCCAACGCTGGCGCACGATCCGGCCGTCCTGCCGGCGGCGCCGGAAGTCCACGTTGCGCCACCGATTTCGGTCAGCGCGCCCGTTCCGCAGGTCGAACCAGCGTTTCGCGACCCCGATGTGCACGACATCCAGCTTGAGAACGCCAGGCCAAGCGAGATCAAGGTAGATGGTCTCAAGCCTCCAGGCGCACAGCCAACGTCCAAATGGGTGAAACGCGTGGTGATGGCGCTGCTCGGCCTGTGCGGCGCCACGGCTGCCGCCGCCTGGCAGCATTATGGCGATCAGGCCACGGCGATGGCCTCCGAATGGGCGCCGCCCTTCGTGCTGGCTGCATTGGCAACCAAGCCAGCTGTTGCGGAGCAGCCGAGCGCGCAAACCGCCGAAGCCGCCGTATCGGATCAAGCCACCGCGCAACAACCGGTGGCGGCAGCAGCAGCACCGACTCAGCTCGCCCCCGCCGCCACAGTTGCGGCCGCCCCTTCCGCGGAATCGGGCCAATTGCAATCGATGGCGCAAGATCTCGCCACGATGGGCCAGCAGGTCGAGGAACTGAAAGCCACCATCGCGCAACTCAAGGCCAGCCAGGCGCAAATGACGCGCGAGCTTGCCAAAGCCTCAGAGGCCAAAACGACCGAGACCAGGCCTGCCGAGCAGAATCTGCGGCCCAGGGTGTCCGCGCTGACGCCGCCGCCTCCGCAGCGGCCCGCCGCGCCGCCGCCCGTGCGCAAGCCCAAGCCGGCGGCCTATTCCTATTCGCCCGCGCCGATTGCGGCGGCGCCCGCGGCGCCGCTCCCGCCGGCGCAGGCTGCCGCGCCGTTGCCGCCCGCACCGCCGAAGCAAACGATCGCCGATGACGGCGAGCCAGTGGTCCGCCCGCCGATGCCGCTGCGGTAACTAGCCGGATTACACCAAGCCTGCCGGTCGCGCATTCGCGCGACCGGCATTGCTCGTTCCAGCTCTTCGGATTACACGGAACTCAGCTCTGGTGCGGTCCCCGCATCATCTTCATGGCGTCCTCGATATGACGCCACTCCGTGGCTTCCTCGGCATCGCCCTTGCTCTCGCAGGCCAACGCATTATGGGCCGCTTGCGCGATTGCGGTGAGGCCGTGCTTCTCCATCATCTGGCGTGCAATCGTGTGGATCTGCATTTCCGACATCATGTCGCTCTCCCAGGGTTCCACCAGCCCCGCCGCAGCGTTTTGACTACCTGCGGCTTCCTCGTGAAACGGCCGAATCGAAAGTCTCGTTCCTTCCGTGGCAACAGATAATTTTCGGACAAGATTACAGATCGCGGTTCCACTCGCAGCCCCGTAGTCTCCCCGAATATCAACTTGGTCTTCCGACTGTTATTTTTCTGCGTGATTCGCGATCGCGGGAGTCAGGCATGACCAGAGTCTATTTTCACTACTCCAATTCGGAGGGTATCTGCGTCGACCAGCGCGGCACCGCCGCCGGAAACCTGACCGAGGTCCGCGAGCACGCCACCCGCGTCGTGCATTCGCTGATCGCGACGGAGTGCCCGGAAGACTGGCGCGACTGGACGCTGCATGTCAGTGACGATCTCGACGACGAAATCTTCGCCCTGCCGTTTTCGTCGGTGCTCGGCAAGCCGCACTGAGGCCGCCATGCTGGTCATGCAACTGCTGCTGCGACGCCTGACAGAGATCGTGATCCATTGTCACCGGCTGCTTGGCCTTGCCCGCAACCCCTACCGCCCCGAGCTCCACTACATGCGCGGCCCCGGCCCGAAATGGCAGGCGAAGCATCACGGTCGCGCGATCTAGTCCGCGTACTCAAACCCTCCGTGGCATGACTTAACCGAAGCGAATGACCGCTTCGCCCCGGGCTGAACCGGTCGATGGAGCAGCCCAGCAGCAATAGTTCGAAGCTCGCCGAAAATGAACAAAAGCGACATTTCGGGATTGGCTCCCCGGAGGAATTGGAATGTCGAATTTTGTAGCCCTTGTCGTGGAAGACGATGCCTTTCAACGGGAGGCCCTTACCGAACTGCTCCGAAGCGAAGGGATGGAGGTGGTGGAGTGTGCCACTGGAGCGGTCGCGGAACTGGTACTGGTTTCAACCGGCACCGAACTCCGAGCGTTGGTGACCGACGTCGAGCTTGGCGAGGGGATCTCTGGCCTGGAGCTGGCGCAATACGCCAAGATCCAATTCCCGAACCTGAATGTCGTCATCGTCTCCGGCCGCGATCCACCCTACTTGCCGCAGGACGCTCGCTTCCTCATGAAGCCCTATCGGACACGGGAGCTGCTCGACGCAGTGCTGCGCTGAAGCTGCACGACGACGCTTCGTGGCGTGACCTGACAGCTTGACTCCATCAACGGCCAACATCTGCTCGTCAGCGCTTCTGTCCTGCAAATTTCGGAAGACTTTGCTCGGGCGTTTGTCTGCCGGTTCGACGTGAAATCGGCCATCATCACGTAAGTTTTTGTATCGCGATCGATCGCCGCCTGCATTAGTACAACTCCTCGGTGACGCGGTGAGATACGCAACTCCCCGATGGAACTTCGGTTCCTGATGATCGTTGAGGGCAAAACGATAGGAGGGGACGATGGACCGTGTCACCCGCTGTTTGCACTGCGGCAAGAGGATGGTACCGGCTCCCAGCTATACTGGACGCACTGAGTTGAAGTGCGTCTTCTGCGATAAGCAGGACGCTGTCGATATATCCTACAATTCACTCAACTCCGGCGGCTCGAACCAATTCGTTAGCGACAGCCCGCCATCGATCACGATCGCGGCGCCCGTGACGTAAGACGATATCCGGTTCGACAACACCGCCAACGCCAGCGGCGCAAGGTCATTGGCCTGGCCAAGCCGGCCGAGCGGAATGTGTTTGGCGAGCGCGGGATCGGCGACGAAGCCGCCGGCCGCGATCGCGCCGGGCACCAGCGCGTTGACGCGGATGTCGAAGCGGCCAAACGTCTTGGCCAACTCCTTCACCAGCATCGAAAGCCCCGCCTTCGACGTCGAGTAATGCGGCAGGTTGCGCGGGGTGCCGGCATGCAGCGAGGTCAGCAGCAGGAACGAGCCGGGCTGTTTGCCGGCAATCAGCTTGCGCGCCAGTTCGCGCGAGAGATGGAATCCGGCTTCAAGATTCACCGCATGCATCCGCGCCCAGGTCTCCGTGGTGACGCCAAGCGCGTGATCGGCTTCGCGCCGCGGCGGCGAGGCGCTGTGCACGAAATGCGTCACGCGCTTGAGCGCGCTGGCTGCTTCCGCCAGCAGCGCATCGCGCGCGGCAGGATCGGCAAGATCGCCGACCCAAGGCACCGCGAGTTCCGGACGCGGCGATGCCTTGATGGCCGCCGTCACCGTCTCCCGGTTCACGTCGGCAAACACCGTGCGCACGCCCTCGCCGACCAAGGCTTGCGCGATCGCGCGGCCGATCCCGTTGCCCGCGCCGGTGACGAGCGCCGCCTCGCGCGCAGGGTCGAATGGATTGTCGAAGATACTCATGCCGGTCGGCTCCCGAAGACGTTGTCAGCGGCCCGCAGTCCGCCATCAATTGCGGCTAGGCGCAACCCGTCTTCGGCCCGCAACGCTCCATCCAGAAACGGGCGGCCCCGCCATGTCCGCCCCATACGTGCCCGGATATCCGGAATTGATGCGCCCGGACTCAGGACCCCGGCGACCATTTCCAGATGATATCAGACACGTTGACCGGCTTTGGAATCAGGCTGAGCTTCGCAAAGCAATCGGCAATCGCTTGCTGGCTCTTCACGGTCTCAGCATCGACAGGCACGACACGGTCACGACAGCGTATGCGCGCTGGGGTGCCTGCTGACCAGCACATGATATTTGCGCACCACCGTACCGCCCCGCACGAGGCGCGTTCCACATCTTGCGCTGAATCAATCCGGCGCACCATCTGCACCGCTAGGTTGCTTTCACCTTTTTGGAAACCGTCCTAATCTTTCCTCCGTAACCGGCGGGCTCACCACCATGCAAACCCGCGTTCGAAAAGTTGCTCACGTTCTGGAACGCCTAGGGCTTGCCATGGCAGGCGCGGCGAGCGGGTTGTTTGTGGCGGCCCTGGTGGGAACGAGCCATTCCGCACTCACCAACCAGGCCTTCCTGCTCCTGATGATGATCGGCGGCGCGGTCGGCTTTTATCTCGGCATCGATACGCCGCCATTGCCCTTCACCACATCGAACGGCCGGCCCGCCGACGGCAGCTGGGTCGGCAAGATCGATACGCCGGAGCTGCTCAGCGCGATCGGCACCTTCCTCGCGGCATTCTCGGCGTTCGCATCCGTCGGCGTGATCGTGCTGCGCCACAATCCGCATTTGGGATGGATATGGACGATCATGGCCGGATGGGTGGTCGGCGTCGCCATGCAGATCATCGCCGGCACGATCGCCCGACTGCGCCGTTGATCGGCGGCAGGTATCCCCGCATTCGCCGTCAGCGATCTTCCTCCAGCGTCAGCACCAGGCCCGTCAGCACCGCGCCGATGCCGAACATCAACCCGTAGGTCGTGACCAGCATCACCGTGGTCTGAACAGGCGCGTCACTTTTTGCAACGAGGTCCCTGACATGAAAGAAATCGATCAGGCTGAGCAACAGGACCAGCGATAACCCAAGCGCCACGCCCATCAGGAAATGGCTCAATAGCGCATTGAAGAGTGATTTTTTTGGACGCATGACGCCGTGCCCTCGGCATGAGGCAAAGGCAACGCACGACCGATGGAACTGGTTCCTCATCAGAGAACAGAATTCGTCACTGTTGCGATGCCTCGGCGGCCCCGGTCGTTTGCAAAGCGTTAAGCACGCGCTGCCAACACCAGTCGGCATTTCCAAAAATCTCCACAATGATCTTTAGGAAGAAGGCATTCGCTTTCGAGAAAAGGAGAATTTCCCATGCGGTTAGGGCAAGCACTGTTCTTCGGTTCGGCAGCCGCGCTCCTCACTTTGGCAGCGCCGACGCTCGCCAAAAATTCCAGCGCAAATTCGCACACGTCGAAGGCCGTTGAGGCGCCAGCGCCCACCTCCTGCCAAGCCTATCAGCAGGCGGCCGACGGCTCGTGGACACCATTGCCCTGTCAGGAGATGGGTTCCAGGACGTCAACGCAGCCTCGCTCCGCCGCAAAGAGCGCGACCGAAGAAACGCATTAACCGGAATCGCGAAGCTCTAGGCTAGGCCGGCGCTCTGTTCAGCCAATCGTCGAAACGCGTCGGCATGATCCGCGCGCCATCGTCCGGCACCAGCGTGCGCAGTGCGAGCGGCGCGCCGAAATACGGCACGTCGGCGCCCGACACGATTCTGCTGCTATCGCCGTGCTTGCGGAGCCAGCGGCCGACGAAGTCCGCCAGCGGCGCCGCCTCGGGACCTGCGACCTCGAGGATGCCGTTAGCGGGCTCGCCCAAGGTTGCATCGGCGAGCGCAACAGCGACATCGTCGGAAAGCAGCGGCTGCATCAACTGGCTGGAGACATGAACCTCGCCATCCCTGCGGCCGGAATCCGCGACCGCCCCGACGAATTCGAAGAACTGGGTGGCGCGCAGGATCGTGTAGGCAAGTCCGGAAGCCGCGATCAGCCGCTCCTGGGCCAGCTTGGCGCGGAAATAGCCGCTGCTTTCGAGCCGGTCGGTTCCGACGACCGACAGCGCGACGTAGTTCCGCACGCCGGCCTGCTTCGCAGCCGCGATCAGGTTACGTGTCCCCGTCTCGAAGAAGTCCAGCACCGGCTTGTCCTCGAACGAGGGGGAATTCGACACGTCGACGACAATGGCGGCGCCCGCGAGCGCGGCTTGCAGGCCCTCTCCGGTCACGGCGTTGACGCCCCTGCTTGGCGACGCCTGCAGCACCTCATGGCCGCGCGACCGGAGCAACGGCGCCGATTTCGAGCCGATCAGGCCCGTTCCGCCGACAATAACGATCTTCATGTCCTCGCCCTCCACCGAAAGCTGCAGCAAACCCAGCGCAGCATACCAAGACGAGCGGCAAGGTGCCGCTGTGACACGCCCCCCTGTAAACTCCGGATTAATTAGCACCACTTATACTGGTGGTCCGCATGCCCGCACCAGCGCAAATGGCTTGAAATCCTATGAAAATCGGCACCCTCCTCACCGCTGCCATCGTCTCGCTTTCCGCCGTCGGCGGCGGACTCGCCGTCTATGTGGCGGCTTCCAAATATCAGACCATGGACAAGGTCTCGGTGGCGCAGAGCCGGCTGGAAGTGGTGCGCGCGGTCGGCGACATCCCGCGCTATATGAATTCCGAGCGTGGCTTTGCCACCAACATCCTCTATGGACCGCCGGCGGTGGACCCCGCGATCCGCAAGGAGCTCAATGAGAAGGTTCGCAAAAATACTGATGGCGCACGCGACAAGATGAATGCGGTACGCAAGAACCTGTCGGGCGGCCTCGACGACGCCACGGCGATAGGCACCGGCATCGACGATCTGAACGTGAAGTTCAACGCGCTACGCGAGGCGATGGACAAGGCGATCGACGGCCCGGCCGAAACGCGCAAGGACGCCGCCAGGAAGCTCGTCTCCGACAATGCTGTGTTCAACGTGGCGGCCACCAAGCTGCTCGACGAGCAGGTGCGCCGCATGGCGCAACTCGACGGCGATGCCTACCGGCAGGCGATCTACGCCAACATCGCCTGGAATTTGCGCGACGTCGGCGGTTTTAACTCCAGCCTTCACAAGAACCTCGTTGGCGCCAATCGCGCCGCCACTGAAGCGGAAAAAATGGAGTATTCGCGCTCGCAGGGCCGTGCCGACCAGATCCAGATGTCGCTGATGGAATTGCGCGGCAACCCGGCAACGCCTGCCAACGTGGCCGCTGCGCTGGAGAAGATGAACGACATCTTCGTCACGAAATTCGGCAAGGAACTGAAGCTCGTCAAGGACGGCGCGGTTTCAGGCAAATACGAACACAATGTCGACTTCTTCTATGTCGAATCCCAGGCCGCCCTCGGTGCCGTCGTCGATGTTCGTAACGCCTTCTACGACAACGCCGAGCAAATCCTCGGCGCCAATTATTCCGCCGCGCGCTTCAGCTTTCTGATCGCGCTCGCGGTCCTTATCGCAGTTGCCACCGCCAGCGCCGGCCTGATCGCGATGGTGCGCCGCCGGGTCTGCGGCCCGATCGTCGACCTCACCGCCTCGATGACGCGGCTCGCCGGTGGCGACGTCTCCGGCGAAATCGCCGGCGCCGGACGCGGGGACGAGATCGGCGCGATGGCTGCGGCCGTTGGCGTCTTCAAGGACAGCATGATCGAGGCCGAACGTCTCGCCGCCGAAAAGGCCGTCGAGAGCGATGGCAAGATGCGCCGCGCCCAGGTGCTCGACGAACTCACCCGCGTGTTCGAAGCCAAGGTCACCGAACTGGTCGGCGGGCTGTCGTCGGCGTCATCCGTCATGGAAGACACCGCGCAGTCGATGTCGTCGACCGCCACCCTCACCAACCGTCAGGCGGCCATCGTCGCCGCTGCTTCCGAACAGACTTCCGCCAACGTGCAGATGGTGGCGAGCGCCACCGAGGAACTGGCTTCCTCGATCTCGGAAATCGGTCGTCAGGTCGCGCAATCGACCGAGATCGCCGCTCGCGCGGTCGACAATGCGCGGCGCACTGGCGACACCGCCCGCTCGCTCGCCGACGGCGCGCAGAAGATCGGCGACGTCGTGACGCTGATCCAGAGCATTGCCGCGCAGACCAACCTGCTGGCACTGAACGCGACCATCGAAGCCGCGCGCGCCGGCGATGCCGGCCGCGGCTTTGCTGTCGTCGCGTCCGAGGTCAAATCGCTGGCCGGCCAGACCGCGAAGGCCACCACCGAAATCTCCGAACAGATCGCCGCGATCCAGGCGGCGAGCGACCAGACCGTGACGGCGATCCAGAACGTCGCCAACGTGATCGCCGAGATCGACCAGATCGGCACCGCGATTGCGGCCGCGATCGAGGAACAGGGCTCCGCGACCAAGGAAATCTCGCGCAGCGTGCAGGAAGCCGCACGCGGCACCCAGGAGGTTAATTCCAACATCACGGGCGTCCAGAAAGCCGCCGACGACACCGGTTCCGCCGCCAATCAGGTGCTTGGCGCTGCGGAGCAGCTGTCCTCGCAGTCCAAGGATCTTGCCGGTCAGGTCAACCGCTTCCTGTCGGAGGTCCGGGCCGCGTAGGCCGGGTTCGGCCAGCCTCTGCTGGCGGCTTTTGCCCGGAAAGGTGCGCTGGAAGCGGGAACTTTCGGTCCCCGCGGCGCTTGATATCGCCAGCGTGCCTATATTATTCCACATACGACCGCCTTTTCCGCGGTTGCCCTTGGGCGGGTATCCGTGACCGTCGATATTGAACAATTGCATCGCCGGATTGCAGCGCTCGAGGCGGAGAATGCGCGGCTCAATGCCCTCGCGGCCTCCGACAATCGCGAGCTGGAGCGCGCCGAAACTGCGCTTGCCGACAGCGAACAGCGCTACCGGACCCTGTTCAATTCGATCGATGAAGGATTTTGCATCATCGAATTCTTCGACGGCCCCCACGGTCCCCTAAGCGACTACGTCCACATCGAAGCCAACCCGGCCTACGCGCTGCACGCCGGCATCCCCAACGTGGTCGGGCAGAAGCTGCGCGAGATGGTGCCCGACGAGGCCGACGGCTGGGCCGAGCTCTACGGCTCGGTGTTGCGGACGGGCGTGCCGATTCGCTTCGAGCGCGAACTCGTCGCTACCGGACGCTATCTCGAACTCGCGGCGTTCCGGATCAAACCTGCCAGCCGGCGCCAGGTCGCGGTGCTGTTTCAGGATATCACCTCGCGCAAGAGGGCTGATGAGGCCATGCAGCGCATGAACGAAACGCTGGAAGCGCGCGTGGCCGAGGCCATCGCCGAACGCAAACACGCCGAAGAAGCCTTGCGCCAGTCGCAAAAGATGGAAGCCGTCGGCCAGCTCACCGGCGGCATCGCGCACGACTTCAACAATCTCCTCACCGGCATCATCGGCTCGCTGGACCTGCTGCAGGTCAGGCTGCGTCAGGGCCGTACCACCGAAATCGACCGCTATGTTGCCGCCGCGCAAGGCGCGTCCAAACGCGCCGCCGCCCTCACCCATCGCCTGCTCGCCTTCTCGCGGCGACAGACGCTTGACCCCAAGCAGACCGATGTGAACCGGCTGGTCATCGGCATGGAGGAGCTGATCCGGCGCACGGTCGGCCCGCAGATCACGGTCGAAGTCGTGACGGCGGGCGGATTGTGGTCGACGCTGATCGATCCATCCCAGCTCGAGAACGCACTGCTCAATCTGTGCATCAATGCGCGCGACGCCATGCCGGAAGGCGGCCGTATCACGATCGAGACCGCCAACAAATGGCTCGACGAACGCGCAGCCAAGGACCGCGACCTGCCGCCCGGCCAGTATCTGTCGCTCTGCGTCACCGACAACGGCACAGGCATGACGCCCGACGTGATCGCGCGCGCCTTCGATCCATTTTTCACCACCAAGCCGATCGGCCAGGGCACCGGCCTCGGCCTGTCGATGGTCTATGGCTTCGTACGGCAATCCGGCGGACAGGTGCGCATCTATTCGGAAGTCGGGCATGGCACCACGATGTGCCTCTATCTGCCGCGCCATTACGGCGACTCGGCAGAGACCGTCGCCGCGGCTGCGCCCGCAACATCTGCCCACGCTCGCTCAGGCAAGACGGTGCTGGTCGTCGATGACGAACCGAGCGTTCGCATGCTGGTGACGGAAGTTCTGGAAGAGCTCGGTTACGTCCCGGTCGAGGCTTCAGACGGGCCGGCCGGGCTAAGGATGCTGCAATCGGACATGCGGGTCGATCTGCTTGTCACCGACGTCGGCCTGCCCGGCGGCATCAATGGCCGCCAGCTTGCCGACGCCGCGCGGACCACGCGTCCGGACCTCAAGGTCCTGTTCATCACCGGCTATGCCGAGAATGCCATCATCGGCAACGGCCATCTCGCGCCAAACATGGGGGTGCTGACCAAGCCCTTCGTCATGGAAACGCTGGCCCGCCGCATCATCGAGATGACCGGCGATGAAAGCTAACCGCGCAGCCCGAGCACGCGACGCGCGATCGACTGGCGGTGCACCTCGCTCGGTCCTTCGTACATCCGCATCAGCCGTGCCTTCTGCGAGAGCGCGTTAAGCGGCAGCTCCAGCGTCATGCCGAGCGCGCCGAGCGTCTGCATGGCATGATCGCAGGCCTCATAGGCCATTTCAGTCGCGAACACCTTGATCATCGAGGCTTCCTGGCGGACGTCCTCGCCGCGGTCGGTCTTGTCGGCGGCATCGTGCACCATCAGCCGGCACGCATGCATGCGCGTCGAGATATCGGCGACCCACCACTGGATCGCCTGGCGGTCGGCGAGCTTGACACCGAACGTCTCGCGCTGCCTGGCGTGTTCGCACAACATGTCGAGCGCGCGCCGGGCGATGCCGATGCAGGTCGATCCCATCTCGAGCCGCCGCGTGCGCAGCCGCAGCTGCATCGGCGCATAGCCCTTGCCGACCTCGCCGAGCACCGAGTCCTTGGGGATACGGCAATCTTCGAACACGATTTCGTAGGTCGCACCGCCGCCAAGCATCGGGATCTCGCGTTCGATAATGAATCCTGGCGTGCCTTTTTCGACAATAAAGGAAGTAATGCCGCCCTGCCGTGCATCGTTGCCGACGCGGGCCATGACGATGATGAAATCGGCGGCGCGCGCATTGCTGATCCAGATCTTGCGGCCGTTAATCACCCACTGGTCACCGTCCAGCACCGCACGGGTCTTCATGGAAGCGGGATCGCCGCCCGCGCCGGGCTCGGAGATCGCAATCGCCGAACTCATCCGGCCTTCGATATAGGGCTGCATGTATTTCCGTTTCTGGCCCTCGGTGCCGACCGCCTGCAGCATGCGCAGGTTCGGCGAGTCCGGCGGCAGCACGAACGGAACGCAGGTCCGGCCGAGTTCCTCGTGGACCGCGGCCATGGTACGGGTCGGCAGGTCGTGACCGCCGAGGTCTTCGGGGGCGTCGAGGCCCCACAATCCCAGATCCTTCGATACCGTCCGCAGCCGCTGCTTCTGCTCGACGGTCAGTTCCGGATGGTCGGAGCCCGGCAGCCTGGATTTCAGGTAATGCGGCTCGAGCGGGATCAGTTCGCGGTCGACGAATTTCGCGACCGTCTCGCGGATCATCGCAGTCTCTTCATCGCTGCTCATCGAAAAACCTCTCAGTCGGCAAACCCGACATAACGCACGAAATCGCCATTGGGCTCGCGATCGGAGCGAACTGTATTGGCCGGAAAGCTGTCGTCGGGATAGCCCATGGCGACGCAGGTCATGATGACCTCGTCCTCGGGGATGTGAGCGACCTCGCGCACGATGTCCGAGCGCATGATGCCCTGCCCGTTGATGACGCTGCCAAGTCCGCGATCCCAGGCGGCGAGCACGATGCCGTAGCAGAGCGCGCCGAGATCGAAATGGCATACCGCGCCGGGATCAAGCACCTTGTCATAGGTCAGGACCAGCGACACCGGCGCGTCAAATTGCCGGAAGCCGCGCAGCACCCAATCCTGCCGCATCGGCTTGTCGTCGCGCGCGATGCCCATCACGGCGAACAGTTTCTTGGCGATGTCGACCTGGCGACCGCGGTGCACGCCCTGATATTCGCCGTGGCTGACGATGTCGCGCTTCGCCTTGGCGCCCGCAATCATCTCCTCCATGTTGCGCCGGCGCACCTCCTCAAGCGGTTCGCCGGTCAGGACGTGGATGTGCCAGGGCTGCGTGTTCATCGACGACGGTGCGCGCTTGGCGACTTCAATGATGTCCTCGATGACAGTGCGGGCGACCGGCTGCTTCTTGAATCCGCGCACGCTCTTGCGGGTCTGAACCAGCGTCTCGAAATCCATCCGTTGCATTCGGTTTATCCGTTCCGTGCCCATGGTTTCTCCAAATTCCAAATTGTTACGCGGCGGCCTTACGGGCCGCCGCCGAGGCCAGCACCATCTCGGCGCACTTCTCGCCGATCATGATCGCAGGCGCGTTGGTGTTGCCGCTGGTCAGCGTCGGCATGATCGAAGCATCGGCAACGCGTAAACCCTCGATGCCATGCACGCGCAGTTCGCGGTCGACGACGGCCAGCGGATCCGCCCCCATCTTGCAGGTCCCGACCGGATGATAGGTCGTCTCGGCATTGTTGCGGGCCCAATCGAGCAGCTCCGCATCGCTCTGCAATTTCGCGCCGGGCGCGATCTCCTCGCCGGTAATCTCCCGCAGCGGCGACGTTGCCATCAGTTCGCGGCCCTTGCGGATCACCGCCACGATGCCGGCGCGGTCATGCTCGGTCGACAGGAAGTTGAAGCGGATCGCGGGAGGCACTTCGGGATCCGCCGATTTGATATGGATCGAACCGGTGCTTTCCGAACGCAACACGTTGGCATTCATCGTGATGCCCTGGCGCTTGGCGACGCGGCGCTGGCGTCCGACCATCTCGTACAGAAACGGCAGGATGGAAATCGTCGCGTCCGGCGTTTCCAGTCCCTCGCGGGTGCGGAAATACATGCGGATGGGGACAGCGGTCGAGGCCAGAAAGCCGGTGCCGAACAGCGCGTATTTCATCGCTTCGCGGGCGAGCCGCCAGCCCCGCGCATTGTCATTGAAGGTCATGTTGCGGGCGGCGATCGCAAATTTCAGGCGCGGCGAGTAATGATCGCGCAGATTCTCGCCGACGCCGCGCAGCTCATGCAGCGGCGCGATGCCGACCGACCGCAGCAATTCGGGCTGGCCGATGCCGGACAATTCCAAGAGCTTCGGCGAATTGATCGAACCCCCGGAGACAATCACCTCGCGCGCGGCCCTCGCCTCACGACGCGCACCGGCAACCAAATATCGTACGCCGACGCAGCGCTTGCCTTCCAGGATCAGCGCCTCCGCCATCGCGCCCTGCTCGATGACGAGGTTTTGCCGTCCGCGCGCCGGATCGAGATAACAGACCGCGGTGCTCTGGCGCTTGCCACCTGATATGGTGACCTGCGACATGCCGATGCCTTCCTGGCTCTCGCCATTCTGGTCCGGATTGAATGGAAGCCCAATCCTCTCGGCGGCCTCGATGATCTTCTCGAGCAGCGGCACCTTGTTGCGCGGGGTATCGTTGACGCGCAGCAATCCGTTGCGGCCGCGAAATTTGTCGGAGCCGCCTTCATAGCGCTCCATTCGCTGGAAGATCGGCAACACGTCCTGGTAGCTCCAGCCGCGATTGCCGAGCTGGGCCCAATGGTCGTAATCCTGCGCCTGGCCGCGCATGTAGACCATGCCGTTGATCGAACTCGAGCCGCCCATCATCTTGCCGCGCGGCACGTCGATGCGACGTCCGCCCGAGCCTTCGTCGGGCTCGGATTTGTAGCACCAGTTCACGCTGGGATCGTCGATCATCTTGGAGGTGCCGACCGGCACGCGCGCCCAGAAATGGCTCGATCCCTTGGTGCCGGCCTCCAGCAGCAGCACGCGATAGCTGCCGTTCTCGCTCAGCCGGCTTGCGACCACGGCGCCGGCTGAGCCGGCGCCGACGACGATATAATCATAGGCGGCGTTGTCGGACATCGCCGCTAATCCCGCTTGAAACGGTAATCGAAGCGGTCCCCGTCCGCAGTGATCAGGCCGACGGTCGGCGCCGGGAAATGAACGGGGAGGATCAGCGTGTCGGTGCCGGCGACGGAAGCAAAGAATTTTCGACGCGAGATCGCCGATTGCTTCGGGTCCCAATCAGGCTTCGCCGACCAGTCCGGCTCGCGGCACTGGATTGCGTGGTGCATGAGGTCGCCGGCTACCACCGCGCGCTTGCCCTTCGAAAAGACATTGACGCAGCAGTGACAGGGCGAATGCCCCGGCGTCGGCGTCAGCGTAACGGTATCGTCGAGCGCGTAATCGTCGTCAACCAGCAGAGCTTGTCCAGCCTCGACGATCGGCAGGCAATTGTCGCGGAATACCGTGCCAGGCGGGTTGGCGCCCTTGGCATTCTCCGCCTCCCAGACCGCATATTCCTTCTTGTGAAATATGTACTTGGCGTTGGGAAACGTCGGCACCCAGCGCCCGTCGCGCAGCGTGGTATTCCAGCCGGTATGGTCGATGTGCAGATGGGTGCAGAACACGTAATCGACCTGCTCGTAGGATATGCCAAGCGCGAACAGCTCGTTGCGCCAGCGCTCCTTGCCGGGGAAATCGAACGGCGGCGGATGGCCCTTGTCCTCGCCGGTGCAGGTATCGACCAGGATGGTGTAGCGTGGCGTGCGGACGACGAACGTCTGATAGGTGATCACCATCATCCCGAGCGCGGCGTCGTACACTTCGGGCTCCATGCCGGGCAGATGATGCTTGAAGACGGCATCGTCATAGGCCGGAAAGAAATCCTGCGGCCGGCGCCATGGCCCCTCCCGTTCGATGACGGCATCGATGGTGATGTCCCCGATCCTGAGCTGCTTCATGGCTGTTACGCTCCCCAATTTTCAAAAGCGTAGCTGCGAGCCTCAAGCTCCACAAGCCGAGTACGGCATGCCTTGCCATGCGTCCTTGCATTGCCCGTCC
This sequence comes from uncultured Alphaproteobacteria bacterium, assembly GCA_963816815.1. GTDB lineage: Bacteria > Pseudomonadota > Alphaproteobacteria > Rhizobiales > Xanthobacteraceae > Bradyrhizobium. The sequence goes on along the minus strand of CAWFMW010000046.1, from coordinate 126,730 downwards.
GAAGTGTTTCTAATACTGCGCAGATGGCTAACCGACCGACAAAGCTTGTCGTCCTCCTGATGCTTGCAATGCTGCCGACGCCGGCCTTCGCTGCCCCCGACACGGTGTTCTTTCCGAGCGCCGATGGCTCGACCGAAATCGTCGCCTATCTCTTCAAGCCGCAAACACGGGGCCCTCACCCCGCCATCGTCATGCTGCACGGTCGTGGCGGACCCTACTCGGCGAACGTCAACCAGGGTTGCACGCTGGTATCGCGTGCCAGTCCGTCGGCGTGCGATGCGAGCAGCCTGTCGAAGCGGCACATGATGTGGGGCCAGTATTGGGCGGAACACGGCTACGTTGCGCTGCTTCCGGACAGTTTTGGACCACGCGGCAAGGCGCACGGCTTCGAGCGCTTCACCCACGACGATCCCGATCGCGCCGACGTCAATGAAAAGACCGTACGGCCGCTCGATGCCGAGGGCGCGCTGAGCTGGCTGCGCACTCAGCGCGACGTCATTCCAAATCGTATTTTCCTGCAGGGCTGGTCAAATGGCGGCAGCACTGCGCTGAATGTGATGCAACGGCAGGGCGCGAAGACTTCGGGCTATCGCGCCGTGCTGGCGCTCTATCCCGGCTGCGGGCCGAAAGCCCTGCTTGCACCCGACCTCACGACGACTGCGCCGGTCGCCTTATTGCTCGGCTCAGACGACGAAGAGGTCTCGCCTGCGAGGTGCCAGGACATGGCCCAGCGATCCATCGCCGCGGGCAGCAAGATCGATGTCGTGCTCTATCCCGGCGCGACACATGGTTTTGACGACCCCGGACGAAGCCACCAATCCATTCCAGGCAACCGCACTGCACTCGAGGATGCACTGAAGCGCGCGATCGCATTTGTGGAGAGATTAAGGGATTAGCGGCGCGGAAGGACGTCACCGCCGTCGTTTCGGCCGTGTTCTCCGCCGCAAATCGAACAGAAATACTGCCTAGCGAATGCACCTCGTGCGCGGGGCAGGCCTTGAACAAGAAGCTCAAATATACCGCGGTGGCAATTGCCGTTCTCTCGGCCGCGATCTACCTCAACAACACCAATCTTCTCGCCAGACATCACGACGGCCAACCTGCCCTTCTCGCCCATCGCGGAATGGCGCAGCGCTTCGACGAACGCGACATGAAGAATGACACCTGCACGGCGGCGCGGATGTTGCCACCGACGCACAAGTACCTGGAGAATACAATCGACTCGATGCGGGCCGGGTTTGCGGCCGGCGCTGACATCGTCGAGTTCGACGTACATCCGACCACCGACGGCGAGTTCGCGGTGTTTCACGACTGGACGCTGGATTGCCGCACTGACGGCCATGGCGTCACACGCGAGCACTCCATGGCCTATCTGAAGAAGCTCGACATCGGCCATGGCTATACCGCCGATGGCGGCAAGAGCTTTCCGTTTCGCGGCAAGGCCATCGGGCTGATGCCGACGCTCGCGGAGGTACTGGAGGCCTTTCCGGCACAACGGCTTCTGATCAACGTGAAGAGCCGCGACCCTTCCGAGGGAGAGAAACTCGCCGCCGCGCTGAACAAGCTTGCCGCTGAGCGCCGGGCACGGATCATGGTCTATGGCGGCGATGAACCAATCGAGATTGTGCGAACGCGCATGCCAGATGTCCGAACGATCTCGCGCGCAGCGATCAAGAGCTGCCTGCTCGGCTATATCGGCTATGGCTGGAGCGGTGTGGTGCCAAAGGCCTGCCGCAACGCGATGGTGATGCTGCCGATCAACGCCGCCCCGTGGATGTGGGGCTGGCCGGACCGTTTCCTCAACCGCATGATGGCGGCCAACAGCGAGGTCTTCGTGCTCGGCCCGTACCGCGGCGGCGAATTCTCGACCGGCATAGATACGCCTGAACAGTTTGCACGGCTGCCGAAAAACTATTCCGGCGGCATCTGGACCAACGAGATCGAGGCGATCGCACCGCTCGCCAGCAAGCGAAACTAGCCCGTTAACTCCGCAGTCCCGGCGCTTCCTGCCCGGTGCGCGCAACATATTCGGTGTAGCCCCCGCCGAACTGGTGAATGCCGTCGGGTGTCAGCTCGAGCAAGCGATTGGAGAGCGCGGCCAGGAAATGCCGGTCATGGGAGACGAACAGCATGGTACCCTCGAACTCGGAGAGCGCATTGATCAGCATTTCCTTGGTCGCGAGGTCCAGATGGTTGGTCGGCTCGTCCAGCACCAGAAAATTCGGCGGATCGAACAGCATCTGCGCCATCACCAGCCGCGCCTTCTCGCCACCCGAGAGCACCCGGCATTTCTTCTCGACGTCGTCGCCGGAGAAGCCGAAGCAGCCGGCGAGCGCGCGCAGCGAGCCCTGGCCGGCCTGCGGAAACGAATCCTCCAGCCACTGGAACACCGTGCGCTCGCCGTCGAGCAGATCCATGGCGTGCTGGGCGAAATAGCCCATCTTGACGCTGCCGCCGACGGCAACCGTGCCGTCGTCGGGCGCGGTCGAGCCGGCCACCAGCTTCAACAGCGTCGACTTGCCGGCACCGTTGACGCCCATCACGCACCACCGCTCCTTGCGGCGGATCATGAAATCAAGCCCCTGATAGATGGTGCGGCTGCCATATCCCTTGTGGACGTTCTTCAGGCTGACGACATCCTCGCCCGAGCGCGGCGCCGGCAGGAATTCGAACGCCACCGTCTGGCGCCGCTTCGGCGGCTCGACGCGCTCGATCTTGTCGAGTTTCTTGACCCGGCTCTGCACCTGGGCGGCATGCGAAGCGCGCGCCTTGAAGCGTTCGATGAACTTGATTTCCTTGGCCAGCATCGCCTGCTGGCGCTCGAACTGGGCCTGCTGCTGCTTTTCGCTCAGCGCACGCTGCTGCTCGTAGAATTCGTAATTGCCGGAATAGGTCGAAAGCGTACCGCCGTCGATCTCGACCACCTTGTTGATGATGCGGTTGATGAACTCGCGGTCATGCGAGGTCATCAACAGCGCGCCTTCGTACCCCTTCAAAAATTGCTCCAGCCAGATCAGGCTTTCCAGGTCGAGATGGTTGCTCGGCTCGTCCAGCAGCATCACGTCGGGCCGCATCAGGAGAATGCGCGCCAGCGCCACCCGCATCTTCCAGCCGCCCGACAGCGCGCCGACGTCGCCTTCCATCATCTCCTGGCTGAAGCCGAGACCCGACAGCGCCTCGCGCGCGCGGCCATCGAGGGCATACCCATCGAGCTCCTCGAAGCGGTGCTGGACCTCGCCATAGCGCGCGATGATCTCTTCCATGTCATCAGCACGGGCCGGATCGGCCATCGCAGCCTCGAGTTCCCTCAACTCGCCCGCCACGACGCTCACGGGCCCTGCCCCGTCCATGACCTCGGCCACGGCGCTGCGGCCTGACATCTCGCCGACGTCCTGACTGAAATAGCCAATCGTGATGCCGCGATCGAGGGAGACCTGGCCCTCGTCGGGAAGCTCCTGGCCCGAAATCATCCGGAAAAGCGTGGTCTTGCCGGCCCCGTTGGGGCCGACGAGGCCGATCTTCTCGCCCTTCTGGAGGGCCGCGGAGGCTTCGATGAAGAGGATCTGGTGGCCGACTTGCTTGCTGACGTTATCGAGACGAATCATTGGGGCCTGAATGGAGAAAAGCGCTGTGGCCCGCTGCTTAGGACATCCGGCGCGCCAGTGGAAGCGGTTCCGGACCGCTCTTCCGGAGCAGATTTGCACTCCCCCTAGGATTATATGCCAAGGGTCTCCAACGGCTCCCTCGACGCCAGGCGCGACATTACAGGTGGATCACGCCGCGACGCGCCGCGTGCGCCACGGCGTCGGTGCGGCCGGTGGCGTCGAGCTTGTCGAGCAACGATCCGACGTGGAATTTGGCAGTATGAACGGATATTCCAAGCCGTCTCGCAATAGCCTTGTTCGATGCGCCTTCGGCCATCAGTACCAGCACGTCGCGTTCGCGCGGTGTAAGCTCGATGTCGTCAGGTTCGAGGACCGATTGTGCCTCTCGTGACACGAGCGCAACCGCGGCGGCCTCCCCCGGTGTCGCCAGGCGGATGCCGGTAACGCCGCCGAGCAGCGATGCAAGCCGGTCCGCTAGCGCCGGATCGGAAATCTCGATGGCGACGACAACGGCCGGTGCACCTTCCTCGCTCACGTATCCGCCCTTTCGCCGATCGTGAGCTTGATCCGCACCGGTTCGCCGCCGCGCCGAATCGTGACGTCGACCACCGAGCCGACGCTGTCCGGCCCGAGCCCCCTTAACAGCGAACGCACGCAGGAGAGCTTCTCGTCGTTCCAGCCGACGATAATATCGCCTTGCCGGATGCCGGCGGCGGCCGATGGGCCCGATCCATCGACACTCATCACCATCGCGCCAATCCCATCGTCGAGTTTGACGGGCTGTAGCCCAACCCCGAGATAGCCCCGCGCGATCCGGCCATGGGTTTCAAGTCTTCCGGCGACCCGGCCGATCGTCGCACTCGGAATGACAAGAATACGTCGCACTCCCTGGACAGCCATGCCGATCGCTTCGCCGGAAGCAGTGAGCGCGAGGCCCCCCTCGTGGCTGGATCGCAGCCGCACGCCGAGTTCGATTCTAGCGTCTATCTCACCACCACGCATGCTTCGCCAGCGGCCGCCAACCAGCGATACGGTACCCAGGGCGGCGGTGGGAGCGCCGTGTTCGGCGGCGACCACGACCGACAGCGAGCCGAGATCCGGAACGACGGATGCAAGCGCAACCGGCGCAATATTCCGGGCATCAAATCGCAACAGCGCGATGTCAGTCGTGTGATCGCGTCCCGCGATGCTGGCTGGCCGGATCGTTCCGTCAGCAAGCCTGACCGAGACTTCGCCCTCGTCGGCCAACGCCTCGTCGGCTGTCACGATCAAACCGGGTTTCCAGATAAAGCCCGTGGCCTGCAAGCGGTGGGAATGCACCGAGACGATCGCCGGCTTTGTTCGGGCGACGAGTTCGGCAAGGGCGGAGGAGAACGAGGAAAGGACGGCTTTACTCGGATCGGTCATAACAGGAACTCCTGGATTGTTTGATCCAATCTGGGAGTTCCGATCGCGTTCCGGAACTAGCCTGATGGGGAGGCGCGGATGATTTGACGACGAGCGCATCACAACGAAACCGGCATCACCGAGCTGTACCGGCTTCTCATCTATCGCGTGTTGTTGTGACGATCGGCAATTTTCTGCATTCATTCTTCAAGCCTTTCTAAGAGTTACTCTAAGAACCTTTCCATTAGAGGAATCGTCGTCCCTCGCGTTATGCGTCCCACCGGGGTTGCGCTGCCAAGTTTCCTGAAAGCGCGACAAGTGCTTGCAGGTTGAGGTGACGCTTTGAAGTCTCGTGATGTGTTGAGGGTCGCCGCGTCGGCGACCGCTTCCGTATTGGTGTTGTGGCCACAGGCGATGTTCGCGCAGTCGAGTTCTGGCTCCGCGCCGCAATCACTCCCGTCGGTTGTGGTGACTTCGCCCGAGAAGCGCGCTGCGGCAACGACGACGACGCAGCGTAGCCGGCGCCCGGCGGCGCAAAGCGCGGCCGCTTCCCGGCGGCCCCAACCGAAACGCGAGGCGGCGGCGACGGTCGTCGAGAACCCGCGCGGCGCGGTCCAGGGTTACGTCTCCGGCCGCTCGATGGCGGGCACCAAGACCAACACGCCGATCATGCAGACGCCGCAGTCATTGTCGGTGATCGGCAGCGAACAGATCCGCGACCAGAAACCCGCCAAGTTCGACGAGATCCTGCGCTACACGCCCGGCGTTCTCGCCGGAACATTCGGCGCCGACACGCGCAACGACTGGTTCCTGATCCGCGGGTTCAAGTCAGACGATGTTGGCCTGTTCCTCGATGGCCTCCAGCTCTTTTACACGTCCTATGCGAGCTGGAAACTGCATCCGTTCAACCTCGCCCGCGTCGAAGTGCTCCGCGGTCCCTCGGCTGTATTGTATGGCGGCTCCAGTCCGAGCGGCATCGTCAATGCCGTGAGCAAGATGCCGCCGACCGAGCCGATCCGCTATCTCGAGACCGGCGTCAACAATTTCGGCAATGCCTATCTTTCGTTCGATGTCGGCGGCCCGGTCGCCACTGCCCCCGGAAACGGGCAACTGTTCTACCGCGTGGTCGGCTAGGTCCAGAATGGCGGCACCCAGGTCAATTTCACGCCCGACAACAATTATTTCATCGCACCATCGGTCACCTACAAACCGGACGCAGACACGACGTTCACCGTGCTGGCGTCAGCGTCGAAAACCGACACCCGGGGCATCAATTTCCTGCCCTATGTGGGAACAGTGGTTAACGCACCGTTTGGCCGCATCCCGACAAAATTATTCGTTGGCGACCCCAGCGTCGATAAGTTCACTCGTGAGCAGGAGATGCTCGGCTATCAGTTCGAGAAGAATCTCACCGACAGCCTCACATTCCGTCAGAACGCCCGCTATGCCCATGTCGACCTCACCTATCGGGGCCTGATCGGCAACAACTATACCAACCTCGCCGCAGGCGACATCGGCCGCTATAATTGGTACGCGAAGAACACCGCCAACCAGGGCAATCTGGACAACCAGCTGGAGTATCGTGTCGATACCGGCCCGGTGCAGCACACGATGCTGTTCGGCCTCGATCTGAAAAGCTACCGGATCGACGACTATCAGATCTTCGCGTTCGGCGGCGTGCCCTCGATCAACGCGCTCAACCCGGTTTACGGCACCGGCGACATACCCTTCACCGGCTCTGCGCCGTTCCGTAATTTCCTCCTCACCCAGAACCAGCTCGGCGTCTATCTCCAGGACCAGATCAAATTCGGCGGCTTCACGCTTGTCTTGAGCGGCCGCAATGACTGGGTCTCGACCAACCAGGGCGATCGTTCGAGCGGCGCCACGCTGTACAACCGCGAAGACAGCAAGTTCAGCGGCCGCGCCGGCCTGATCTACAATTTCGCCAACGGCCTCGCGCCCTACGTCGCCTACGCGACCAGCTACAATCCGATCATCGGTCTCAACGCGTCGAACCAGCTGTTCCTGCCGGAAACCGGTGAACAGGCTGAGATCGGATTAAAGTACCAACCTGCCGGCTTCGACGGCCATTTCAGCGTCGCCGTATTCGACCTGAAACGGCAAAACGTGCCGACGACAGTGCCTGGCATCACAAACCTTCAGAACCAGACCGGTGAAATCAGCTCGCGCGGTCTCGAACTCGAGGCCGTGGCTAATCTCGCGCCTGGCCTGAAGATGGTTGGCGCGTTCACTACTTACGACCTCTTCACCAGCAAGGACGCAAATCCGGCCCTGATCGGCCTGACGCCGACCAACACGCCGCAGCAGACCGCGTCGCTCTGGGCTGACTACACGTTCCAGGAGGGACCGCTGCGCGGCTTTGGCTTTGGCGGCGGCGTGCGTTATGTGGGAAAATCCTTTGCCGATATCGCGAACACGCTGGTGGTTCCCTCGGTTGTGCTTGGCGACGCGGCGGTTCACTACGAATGGCACAACTGGCGTGCGGCGCTGAACGTCATCAATATTGCCGATACGATCTATGTCGCAAGCTGTGCGTCGGATACGTCGTGCTTCTATGGTGACCGACGCCGCGTTACAGCGAGTCTCGCCTACAAATGGTAGCGCCGACGCGAGGGAGGCCGCACTGAAAGCCCGAACCGTGCGCATCTGGTCGGTGGTTCACACCTGGAGCAGCCTGATATCGACGCTGTTCCTGCTGCTGCTGTGCGTCACCGGCCTGCCGCTGATCTTCCATCACGAGATCGACGAGCTGCTTGGTTACGATCCGAAGCCGGAGATTGCCCAGCCGGGGGCGATGAAGCGGAGCATCGATGAGATCGCCCGCACGGCGCTGGCGCACGATCCTGGCCGCGTCCTGCAGTATATCCTGTGGGACAAGGACGAACCGAACACGGTGATTACCTTTACCAACAGCAAGGTGGACGGCGATCCGGACGCGACGACGCTGCGGGCATACGATGCCAACACCGCCAAGCCGCTCGGCTCGGTCGGTGGCGGCCCGATGCTGATCTTCTTAAAGCTCCACGTCGACATGTTTGCGGGCCAGCCCGGCAAGCTGTTCCTCGGCGCAATGGGATTTTTGTTCCTGGTCGCGATCGTCTCCGGCGTCGTGCTGTACTGGCCGTTCACGCGCCGCCTGCGCTTTGGCACGCTACGGGACAAGTCGCGCCGCATTGCCTGGTTCGACTGGCACAATCTGCTCGGCGCCATCACCATCGCCTGGGCGCTGGTGGTCGGCGCCACCGGCGTCATCAATACGCTCGCCGAAGTGATGCTGAGCCAGTGGAAAGCCAACGAGCTCGCTGACATGGTCAAGCCCTATGCCGGCAAGCCGCCGCCGGTGCACCTGGCCTCGCTTGACGCTATGCTCGAGAAAGCCCGGACCACCGCGCCCGACATGAATGTCTCGTTCGTCGCCTTTCCGGGCACGCCGTTCACCAGCTCGCATCATTTCGCGGTGTTCATGCGCGGCCACACGCCGCTGACGTCGCGGCTGCTCAAGCCGGTGCTGCTGGATGGCGAAACCGGCGAGGTGTCCGATGCGCGCGACCTTCCCGTCTATCTCAAGGCGCTGCTGGTCTCCCAGCCGCTGCATTTCGGCGACTATGGCGGTATGCCGCTGAAGATCATCTGGGCGCTGCTCGATGTCATGACCATCGTCGTGATCGGCAGCGGGCTGTATCTGTGGATCGCCAAACGCCGCAAGCACCGCAGCCACGCCATTGCGGGGCAGCCCTTGTTGCAGCCTTCCGAATGACCGCTCCGCGTAAATCACGATCTGGCGGCAACTGGCGTGCCGTGTATGGCGGTCCGCTCCTGCTCGGCGTGCTCTCGGTTGCGGGTTTGTTGACGGCGCTGCTCTCCGAAGGCGCCGGCCGTTATTTTTCCTGGATCGGCGTCGGTGCGCCCGTCGCCCTCACCGCGTGGTTTTTCGCGCGGCGCAAGCGGGCTTAGGCCGGCCGCATCAGCTTCAGCGTGGCTGATAGCCGCAGGCTGCGCTTGCCCGCCAGCGCAATAGCTTCGAGTTCAGCCCCGGCCTCGTTGCAGGTACCGGTAAAGCCGATGCCGACCTCATGGCCGCCGAACACGGGGTTTTCCCCTCTCGCCGACGTGTGCTCCTGATTGAGGATCTCGCCCTTCCAGCGGCCATCGGCCGAGGAATAGGCGCCGAGATAGTAGAAAAAAGCATCGCCGCCGAGGATTCGGCCGTTCAATAACAGCATCACGCCCGACAGGCCGGCCTTGACCCCGTCGAGCGCGTGAAGCTGGATGGAATACAACCCGTTGATAATGCCGCCCTGCCCGACGGTGCCGACCGGCGGCAATCCTTCGTCGCCGAGCCGCGTCAGCTCGGCCCAGAACAAGGCGCCCGGCCGCGGCGCGGCAATACCTTCGAAACGAATCCTGTTGCCCTGCAGCTTGCCTCGCACGCTGATGGCGGCGACGTCGGTGTCCATCAGCGGCTTGTAGTAGGGATCGTCATTGTGGCGCTGGGTGATGACCTCGCCGACAATTTCCCCGTCGCTCTCCTGATAGGTGCCGAGATGGGCAAAGGCCGAATTGCCGCCCAGCAGCTTACCATTGTGCATGCACATGATGCTGCGGCCGAACGCGTCGTTCACGCCATACTCGACCCTGTAGAGCCCGTTGAGCAACGAAGATGTCCCGTACTATCCCACCATTTCGCGGGGGCATAGCACCGTCGGAAGCGCCGAACCAGCCGCGTTTTGGCGCAGGCTCAATGCCGTTTGAAATACTGCACGGCCCGCTCGTGCTTTTCCGCCGCTGCACGTGACTTGAAGGTCCCAAGGTTGCGGCGCTTGCCCGTTTTCAGGTTGATTTTGCGGGAATAGAGCCGGTATTCGCCTGACTGCAATTTTCGGATCATGGATAGAGCCTCTCGATTGCCCTACCAATCGAGATCGCTGCTTTGTTGTTCCTTGTATCAGGTCGCCGATGGAAGCGGTGCCGATGCGGTTCTATTCAGGGAATGATCGTCGGGCGTCTCAGAAGCACAAGTTCGTCACCACGTTGCCGCGCTTGTCCTTGATCACATAGGGACAGCGCAGCCGCTCCAGCGCCTTCTTGGCGTCTTCGTCGCCAAGTGCGGCGGCACGCTGATAGTAGGCCTTGGCGGCGTCGGAATCCTTCGGCCCACCGCGGCCTTCCTGCGCGAACGCGCCCATCCGTTCCAGCGCGCCAGGATGATTTTGCGCCGCCGCCTTCTCGAATAGCGCACGGGCCGCCGTGTCGTCCTTGGCGCCGCCATTGCCTTCGGCCAGCATCATGCCGAGTTGGTACTGTGCTTCGGAATTGGTCTCGGCGGCCTTCGACAGCAGTTCGCGCCCACGCGCCGGATCGGATGATGCTCCGCCGCCGAGCGCGGCAAGGTTGCTGACGCCGCGCGGATTGCCGGCCTGGGCTGCGCGCTCGAACAGTTTGCGCGCCTGCGCCTCGTCGCGCGCGACGCCCGCGCCGGTCCCGTAGAGTACGCCGAGCTCGACCATGGCCGAGCTCGAGCCCTTGTCGGCCGCCTTGCGCCAGGCCGCCATCGCTTCCGGCATCAGCCGGTTGGCGGCGTAGGCCCGTCCGAGTTGGTACATCGCGCGGCGCGACGAATTCGCGGCGTTCCTGCAGAACTTGATGGCGGTGGCCACGTCGGAAGCCGCAATATCGGCCACGCCCTTCGCGTCGGCCGGCTTGTCGGGGTCGGCGGGATCGGCCGCAACGCGGTCGCACAGCACGAGGTCGGCCGACTGCGCATGGGCCGGGCCCTGCCCTAGAGCGGCAGCGGCGACGACGATCAAGAGACTTTGGAGCGCCCTCTTCATCAGCGCAGGTTGCGTCGGCGTGCCGATAAATTCAAGGTTCCAGCCCGCTCTCGCGCAACGCTGGCGCGACCTCGGACGACGCAAGAAACCGCAGCAACCGGTCCGCTTCGGCCGGCTTGTTCGTGGCCGTCATTCGTCCCGCGGAAAACACCGCAGGCGTTTGTAGCGCGTATGGAATGGGTCCGACCACCTCGATCCCTTCGATCTGCTTCAGCTCGCTGATCTGCTGAACCGCGAGATCAGCCTCGCCGGTGACGAGCCGCTCGGCGGTAAAGCCTTGCGGGATGATCACCGCCCGGGCGTTGATGTCTGAAGCGATGCCGAGCCGCTCGATCAGTTCTGCAAACAGAATGCCGCTGGCGCCGAGCCGCGAGTAGGCTACCGAACGCGCATCGAGCAACGCGGTGCGCAGAGCAGCCTCGGTTAAGATATCCGGATGGATCGCTCCCGCCTTCACGGCGATGCCGACCCAGGAGCGCGCGAGGTCGGCGCAACTCTCGGCGACCACGCGCCCCTCGCGCACGACTTCCTCCAGCCCCTCGCGGGTCAGGATCACGACGTCAGCCGCCTCGCCCGCCCGCAACCGCTCCAGCAGCGCCAATGTCGGAGCGAAATCGGCATCGATAGCAGCGCCGCCGGCGGCTTGATACTGGCCGGCCAGGCTGTGGAAGGCGCCCTTCATCGCCAGCGTCGAGAGCACGCGGATGGGATGGCTCATCGCCCGCTACACCCGGTGCATCAGTTTGAGCACGGCGGTCATGCGAAGACTGCGCTTGCCGGCGAGCGCGGTCGCCTCCAGCAGCGCACCCTCCGCGTCGCAGGTGCCGGAAAAGCCGATGCCGACTTCATGGCCGCCGAAGATGGGGTTCTCGCCCATGGCCGGCGTGTGCTCCTGATTGAGGATCTGGCCCTTCCAGCGACCATTCTCCGAAGTATAGGTGCCGAGATAATAGAACGAGGCGTCGCCGCCCAGGATGCAGCCTTCATTGAGCAACATGACGCCGGTCAGGCCGCCCTCGATACCGTCAAGCATGCGGATGTGAATCGAATAGAGGCCATTGGCGATACCCCCCTCGCCGACGCCACCGGCGATCGGTACGGTGTCCTGCTCGATCGGCGTCATCACCGAGTGGAACGCGACACCGGGCAATTCCTTCAAGCCGCCTTCAAAACGGTAGAGATCGCCGTCAGCCCTGCCCTTGGCCAGCAGGGTGGCATCGTCGGTGCCGGCCATCGCGCGATAGTTCGGGTCCGGGTTGTGGCGGACGGTCTGGATCACGATCTCGACGCTATCGTCCCGCTTTTCGTAGGTGCCGATATGGGCAAAGGCCGAATTGCCGCCCAGCATCCTGCCGTCGCGCGCATACATGACGCTGCGGCCGACCGCAGCGCCAAGCTGGAACCTGACTTTGTAAAATCCCTCAAACAATGCCGCGTCCCCGGCAAGCGCACGGCCGCTGTCTAGCGCGGTTTACAACGCAGGGAAACGGCCTTGAACAGACGGCATTGAACCAATCTCATCAAGACGCCGCGTCATAAACGCAATGATCCGCCAAGGCGGTTTCGCCTGGCGGATCATTCGTACCCGGGGCCCGCCCGGGTCGTGGAATCAGTCCCTTAGGCGGCCGCCGACTTGGCGGCGGTCGGAACTTCAGCGACGGTCTTGAGGATCTGCGAAGCGATGGCGTAGGGGTCGCCTTGCGAGTTCGGACGACGGTCTTCGAGATAGCCCTTGTAGTCGTTCTTCATGAACGAGTGCGGCACGCGGATCGAAGCGCCGCGGTCGGCCACGCCATAGCTGAACTTGTTCCAGGGCGCGGTCTCGTGCTTGCCGGTCAGGCGCTTGTCGTTGTCAGGTCCGTAGACGGCAATGTGGTCCATGAGATTCTTCTCAAAGGCCGCCATCAGCGCCTCGAAGTAGGCTTTGCCGCCGGTCTCGCGCAGGAAGGTGGTCGAGAAGTTGGCGTGCATGCCCGAGCCGTTCCAGTCGGTGTCGCCGAGCGGCTTGCAGTGATACTCGATGTCGATGCCGTAGGTTTCGGTCAGCCGCTGCAACAAATAGCGGGCCATCCACATTTCGTCGGCGGCTTTTTTCGAGCCCTTGCCGAAGATCTGGAATTCCCACTGGCCCTTCGCCACTTCGGCGTTGATGCCTTCGTGGTTGATGCCGGCAGCGAGGCAGAGGTCGAGATGCTTCTCGACGATCTCGCGCGCGACCGCACCGACATTGCTGTAGCCGACGCCGGTGTAATACGGGCCCTGCGGCGCCGGGTAACCTGCGGTCGGGAAGCCGAGCGGACGGCCGTCCTTGTACATGAAGTATTCCTGCTCGAAGCCGAACCAGGCGCCTTCGTCGTCAAGAATGGTGGCGCGCTTGTTGGTCGCGTGCGGGGTGACGCCATCCGGCATCATGACTTCGCACATCACCAGAACGCCGTCGGTGCGCGCGCCGTCCGGATAGACCGCGACCGGCTTGAGCACGCAGTCCGAGCTCCTGCCTTCCGCCTGCATGGTCGACGAGCCGTCAAAACCCCACAGTGGAAGCTGTTCCAGCGTCGGGAATGAAGCGAATTCCTTGATCTGCGTTTTGCCGCGCAGGTTCGGTGTCGGCGTATACCCGTCGAGCCAAATATACTCGAGCTTGTACTTGGTCATTGAGCCTCTCTTGATTTGCTAGTGGAATGCGGAAAACCGAAGCCTTGAAATCTGGATTTTGACGTCCAGCCCCCTGGAGGTCCCCGCATACGTGTACCCGGCCACGTCAGGCCACGCGTTACTAAGCATTTAACGTGCCAGTCGCTGCACTGCGGGAGAGGCTATCCACAGGGTGAATTGCCTGCCCGCAAAAATAAAAGCTGCGACATAGGAGCGCGGCTGGCCTGCAAATCGGGCAACGCAGCGGCAGGTTGGCTGTCCGAATCCAGCCTATTTCTCCGGCATTTACGCTTCCGGACCGCTTGGCGATTAATGCTGCGGCACCCCTTCGTGGCATAGGCGGGAGACGCCGGCCCATCCGGGCAACCATCTAGCCGGCTCACGCGTTAGTCATCCGCTCGCTGCCTCGCAGGAAGCAACGCCAACAATGCCTACGAATTAGACAGAAAGTGATGCGCTCTTGGTCACCTTGCCCCCACTCGAAGCACCGACAATATCGACTTATGTAACGAGTACAAAACGAGTCGGGCGCACCATGGAGGCTGTTGCTTCGACGCAAGGAGAGACTGACATGATGAATACAGGTTTGAATCAGGGATCCGCAAGGATCTACCAATTCCCGACCGGCGGCCGCGCGGCCCTTGGGGGACGTCGCTATGGCGAGGCCAAGACCGAGTTTGCCGCCCCGCCGACCAACCTCGCGGATTGCAGCGGTAGCTGGTACCACGCCGCCGCCATCGAGGACGACAAAAGCGGGCGTGACCACTGATGTCCGGGAGACGTTTGACAGGGACGCGCCCGATCAGCAGGGCGCGGACGGTGAACTAAAAAAGGGTCGGAACAACGAGGTTTCGGCCCTTTTTCATGTCTGTTCGCACGTGGTGACCGGCCGTTTGGCGTGCTTGAGCGTCGTGACCCCGGCCTTTGTGATCCTCAGGGTCACGCCCTTGCCCTGATAGCGCGATCCCGACAGCGCCACGCGCTTGGGCAATGTCAGCGCCTTGCCGTCGAGCTGCAGATGGGCGCGGGAATCGTACTGGAAAAAGCCTACGATGAATTGCGCCCCGTCGGCGCAGCGATAGTTCCGGAAGCTCGACTGCGCCAAGGCGACCGACGGCGCGGCTGCCGCCGCCGCAACGCATAGCGCCGCACCAAAAATCGTGTTTCGCCAACAATTCATATTTCGCCCCTTGCAGAGTTCAGTATAGACGAGACGGGAGCGGACGATATGCCCTTCCCCCGCCCGTCACTCAAGGTCATCCGAACCAGCCAAATGTCAGCCTCCCCCGCCCGCCATCTCAATCTCTCCGGCGCCAGCAATTTCCGCGATCTCGGTGGCTATCCCACGAGCGACGGCCGCAGCGTGCGCTGGCGGCAGATCTTCCGCTCCAACCATCTCGGCCATCTCACCGATGACGACGCCGCCGTCCTGCGGGAGCTCGGCGTCCGCAGCGCGTTCGACTTTCGCGGTACCGAGGAGCGCACCGCCGCCCTGTGCGGCATGCCTGAAATATCAGTCCATTCGCTGCCGGTCGAACCCACCGTGGTCGCGGCGCTGCGCGCGATCGCGGCAGCGGGCACGCCGCTGTCGACAGACCACGCCGTCGAGGTGATGCGCGAGTCCTACAGCGGCTATGTCCAGAACAACACGCAGCGTTACCGCACGCTGTTTGCGCATCTGCTGGAAGACAGCGCGCCGCTGGTAATCCACTGTACCGCCGGCAAGGACCGTACCGGTTTCGCCTGCGCACTGATCCTGCATACGCTGGGCGTTTCCGAGGACGTCATTTCGGAAGACTATCTCCTGACCAACCGCTTCTACCGCAGGGATCCCAATCACAGCAGCGACCTGCCGGACGACATCAAACAGGTGCTGGGTTCTGTGCAGACATCTTTCCTCGCCGCTGCGTTCGAGGCCATCGAAGCCGACTACGGCGATCTCGAAACCTATCTCCGCGATGGCCTCGGTCTCGGCAAAGCCGAACGCGCCCATCTCGAAGCGCGCTATCTGCAGCGCTGACCTAATCCGATCTCGCCCGCCGCACCGACACGACCTGCGCAGACGGTTTGCCGCCTTGCGTCCTGACGTTGACCGCCACCTTGTAGTCGTTGCTGGTCTCGCCCTTGGGCACATAGAGCATCGCCGTAAAGCGCAAGCGACCGCGCGCGTCCAGCGTCACCGGCAGATCCTCGCGCACGCGGAAGGAATTGCCCTGGCGATTTCGCGGCGGCAGTCTCGCCGTCATGACAGGCTCGACCAGCGCACGCAGATCAAGCTTGGTCGCGGTTGCACCATCAATCCGGTAATAGGCAAAGGAGTCGCTGTCCCAGCGGCTGTTTGCGACCTCGATGACGGCCCGGCTGTCCGGCGACCAGGCCGCCAGCAGATCGGCGCGGTTGGCGCGCATTTCTCCGGTCGCCCAATAGCCGCCGCCGAGCTTGGCCAGCACGGCGCCATCACTGATGCGGATCAGGAGATTTTCGACGCCGGATGGCGGCTCATCGCGGCCTGACGGCAGGCCTTGCTCGCTGCGCCAGGCGAATGCGTATTCCTTCGATGGCGAAGTGGTGTCGGCAACGACACGCATCGCAGCCTTCCCCTCGCCGCAGACGAGGCCGCCTTGCCGATCGTCAACACAGGCCTGCGCATGCGCGGCAGCGGCTTGCTGCACATAGAGTGCGATGAGAACGAGTGTGAAGGCCCGAGCGCGGTGCATACCGCCACCCTACCCGCCATGCGCGAGTAAAGCACCCAAAAACAAGCCTTGGGCGGCCCGGAAAGTCAGCGCTATCGGCTCAGGCCGCCGCTTCCATTTCCATTTCGGCATCGAGATCGGCGATGACGTCCTCGAACGCCGAGATCGCCTGCTGGATCGCCGCGATCTGCATCAATTCCCAGCTCGAGACCGGACCGCTGCGATTTTGCAACGCGACGACGAGGTCGCGTCGCTGCTCCTTAAGCTGAATAAGCGGTAAACCATGATCCGGCAAACCCATGACAAGTCCCCTACCTTTCGTTGGCAGCCGGTTGTACCGAACGGATTCTGAAAACGGCTTACAGAACTCCGGCAAATTTTATCGATTCCGCCCCTTCCCGTAGTCCTACGTAACGCCTGCAGCTTCCACGACCCGCCTGATCGATCGAAAGAGCGCGTCCTAGAGGCAATTGGTGGCCAATCGCTCATGTGGAGTCCTTGCGGACCAATTCTTCCGTCGGAACCCGATGGTCGGCCCATTCCCGCATCAGCGCGAAACCGCGAAATATGTCGATGCCGGCGTCATCGGCCGCCTTCGCGATCCTCGCTACGAGTTCCACGGATAATTCCAGCTTCCCGCCGCCGACAACACCGGGAGTACATTGCGAGTCCATTATCCACAACGCCGGTCGGGATGGGCTCAGAGACGCGACTTGCAGATATTCGCATTGCAAATCAAAAGCCCCCGGCGCTACGCTGCACTGCCTGATCTCTGGCGTACGGAGGCCCATCATGGACGGAAAGGTCATTGTCGTAACGGGGGCTCTCGGCGCGCTCGGCAGCGTGGTCGTTGAGGAGGCACTGGCGCGCGGCGCCCGGATTGCGAGCGTCGATCATGCGCCGACGCAGGTCCCGGCAACCGCTGACCTGTTCGAGCTCGGCGGCGTCGACCTCACGGATGCGGCCCAGGCCAGAAAGGCCATCGAGGCCGCAGCGTCGCATTTCGGCAAGATTGACGCGCTGATCAACATCGCCGGCGGCTTCGCCTTCGAGACCGTGGCGGATGGCGATCCCAAAACCTGGCAACGGATGTACGCGCTCAACGTCGCGACCGCGCTGAACGCCTCGCGCGCGGCGATCCCGCATCTCGTCGCTTCGGGCAGTGGCCGCATCGTCAATGTCGGCGCGATGGGCGCGTTGCAGGCAGGAAGTGGCATGGGCGCCTACGCCGCCTCCAAGGCCGGCGTGCACCGCCTCACCGAAGCGCTTGCCGCCGAACTCAAGGGCAAGATCACGGTCAACGCCGTGCTGCCCTCGACCATCGACACCGCGGCCAACCGCGCCAGCATGCCGAAAGCCGATTTTGCAAAATGGGTGACGTCGAAGGAGTTGGCCGATGTCATCCTGTTCCTCGCCAGCGATGCCGCAAGCGCCGTCACCGGCGCATTGCTGCCGGTGAACGGGCGGGTTTAGCTAAGCTTCGCAGCACCGCCTTGAACGAAGCGCGACGCGGGCTATGCACCCTTTTCGCCTTCGCCCATCGGTGTTATATTTAGTAATGACAACCGTTGCGGACATTCAAGAAGCCATTGCGCAATTGTCAGCCCCGGAGCCGGCGTTTGACGTGGACAATGCATCGCCTCAGTCTCAGTAATGATTATCTGCCTCGTTTTCTCGGGCGAGCTTAACAGGATTTTGAATCCGCCGAAGCCGCCGCTTCCACTGGAATACTAGTTCCAATTGCCAAGCGCCCGATTACGATCGCTTGATCGGCTGCCCCTCGATCTCCACCAGCTTGCGCAACACCGCCTTGAAGCGGATGCTGGGCTTGCCGGCTCGCGCGGTGGTGCGCCCGCGAAAGCTCGATCGCAGGTTCCCTGAATTGCCGTTTGGCCAATAGCCGCTGAGGTGCGGCCCGATCAAACGCTTCGCCGGAATTCAGCTAAAGTCTACGGGAATGAGTCGCGGCCACACGCGCCGCCGGAGCGAATTTTGGAAACCGCGCTTTATCTTCCCGTCAAATGCTTCCTCGAAAAGCTCGGCTTCACCGTCAAGGGCGAGATCGGGGGCTGCGATCTTGTGGCGCTGAGCGGCGACGATCCGCCGATCGTGGTGATCGGCGAACTGAAACTTGCCTTCAACCTGGAACTGATCCTGCAGGCGGTGGATCGCGCCGCCGCCGCCGACGAGGTCTGGCTCGCGGCCAGATTGTCTGCCCGCGGCAAGGGTCGCGAGAGCGACGCACGGTATCGCAATCTCTGCCGCCGGCTCGGTTTCGGCATGCTGGCCGTCACCAATACGGGCGATGTCGAGGTGATCGTTCAGCCCGCAACGGCAGCCCCTCGCCGCAATCCAAAGAAGCGATCGCGGCTGGTCGCCGAGCATCAGAAGCGCAAGGGCGATCCTGCCATGGGCGGCTCGACGCGCGCACCGATCATGACGGCCTATCGGCAGCAGGCGCTGGCCTGCGCCTCGGCGCTGTCAGGCGGGCCGCGCCGCGTGAAGGACTTGCGGGTCGATATCCCCGACGCCGGAAAGATCCTGCTGCACAACGTGTATGGCTGGTTCGACCGCGCCGAGCGCGGCATCTATGCGCTGACCGATGCCGGACATGCCGCGCTGAAGCGCTGGCCGCAGCAGCCGCTGGACCTCGGCGCCGCCGGTAATTCCGCGCCGTGACGGCGAGAAGCGCGCTGGCAGAGAGCGCCACCACCATCGAACTGTATGACGCTACCAGGCTGGATAAATTGTAGGTGCATGGCTGTATTGCCGTGCGGATTTCATATTGCAATGCAGCATGAGGACACCTAGGTATCTCCGCAATCAGATGCGAGGCCCCTATGAGCGAAGACTGGAACACGAAATACGGCACACGGCGCGTCCGGCGGGATCCGCCGACGCTGGAGGAGGCAATCTTCGCCGCGGTCGGGATTACCGACGATCAGCAGCAGCAGGCTGAAATCGCCGCCGCGCTGATGGGCCTGCCCTTTGAGGAAGTACTGGCTGAAGTGAAGAAGACCGGCCGCGCGGTCGCGCGATCGGCCACCCGCATCATCGCGGGCGAGCAAGGCGCACAGCGCGCCGTCGTGGTCGAGCGCCGCGTCGTCAGGCGATTCGGCAACGACAAGCGCACCGGCACCTGAAGCCGGTAGCGTGTTGAGCGAACCGGATACCGGCTCGCGTGGCTAAAATGCGTCAAAACACAAAACGAGAGCCCGATTCTGATTCAACCAGAACCGGGCTCTAAACGTTTTGGGCAATTCGCTGGATCAAACGTCTGCGAATTGCCCTGACTGAGCGCGCCGCTCAGGCGGCGCGGCTACCGCCATACATCCGCATCAACATCCGCCAGTAGGCGCGATTGAAATTCGCGACCGTGCGCGCGGCATTCAGCGTGCTATCTGCCCAGGTGGGCGCGAGTTCCGCGTCATCCTGTTTCGTCAGGTCAATTGTGCCGGTAAATTCGCCGTGGCGGAACACCAGTTGCGCGCCGAACTTGTTGGCCAGCGCCCGCATCGCTTCGTTCTGCGCACCGGTGGTGATCCGCAGGCTCTTGTACCCCTTGGCGCGCGCCTCGGTGATCAGCTTGCGGAACAGGATGCTGCCAACACCGCGCCGACGCACCGACGCTTCGACGCTGAACGCGATCTCGGGCAGCGAGTCCGGCGACTGGTCCGCCGGATGCAGTTCCGCAGCGCCACGAACCACGCCGTTTTCAAAGAAGGCGATGATGGTCGTGCCGTCATTGGCGCATTTCTCGGCGTAGCGCTCGATGAAGCTGTCGTCCATGAAGCCATGGAACCGGTCGCGCCGGCTGTTGCGGTCGAGCCGCAGCAGGTGATCGCGCAACAGCGGCAATTCTTCCTGCTGGCTCAGCGTGCGCACGCTGGAGTTGGCGAGCGCGGCCGCAATATGGGTGAGATACATGTCTTAAACTCCTCTGAGAGAAGCCCTCAAGGAGGCGTCGAATCCCTAGACCCGCAATATTGTGCGACGCAACATAAAATTCAAGGCCCGGCTTGTCCGTATCCTGCCTCAAATAACGGCAGTATTAGCAGCGGGTTAGCAGCACTCTTATTAACCAATTGTTAAGGTTGGCGACCCAGCGCAGACTGGGCACGGGGATTGCTTATTCCTGAACAAAAGGTCTGGTTTCAGACACTCGGATGGTTCGTGGAGGTCCGTCGTGGCTGTCGTGCTCGACACCAGTTCTTGCCTTCCGGAGCGCCGACTTGCGGCGTGGCAGGACATCGTCTGCGACACGTTCGTTGGCCTCGACTGCAAATCGGACATGCGCGGAGCGTTCTGGGGCGCGGTATCTCAGTCCAGAGTCGGACCGTTGGCACTCACGCAGGTCGATTCCACGGCGCAGCGGGTATTCCGCACGCCGTCGCGGATAGCCCGCGCCAGCGAGGACTACGTGCTGATGGCGCTGGGCAACAGCGGCGTGAACGGCGTCTTCCAGGACGGACGCGAGGCGATCGTCTCCGCCGGTCAATTCGTTATCTACGACACCACCCGCCCCTATGAGCTGCGCTTCGACGACAGTTTTTCGCAGACGATTTTCCAGATGCCGCGCAAGCTGCTGCAACAGCGCGTCGGCTCGTTCGATGGTTTGACGGCGACGACGTTTGCAGGCGATCGCCCGCTCGAACGACTGACCTATGATTTCGCGCGCAATGTGAGCCGGACGATCGAACTGGTCGATCCCGCGACCGCAAGCCGCCTGCTCGATCAGGCGCTCGACCTGCTCGCGATGACGCTGGCCGACAGGCTGAACGCGCGCCTCCCGGACCAGTCGGCGCACCGGTCGGCACTGCTATATCGCCTCAAGAACCATATCCTGACGCATCTTGCCGATCCCGAATTATCATTGCCGCGCGCCGCGGCGGCGACCGGAATCTCGCCGCGCTACGCCAGCGATCTGATGGCCGCCGAGCAGACCTCGTTCCGCGGTTACGTGCAGACGCAACGGCTGGAGCGCTGCAAGCGCGATCTGGCCGACCCCGCCTACCAGGCCCGGCATATCGGCGAAATCGCCTTCGCCTGGGGTTTTAACGACCTCGCGCATTTCAGCCGCATCTTCAAGCAGCGGTTCGGTGTCTCGCCGCGCGAATGGCGCGAGCAACTGCGCCAATAACGCTTTCCACCCGCCCCTCCCTTCCTGACACGCCACAGGCATCCGGCGTCCATCTGCCAGTTAAGACAAGTTTTCGTTCCGCTGCAGACAAGCGGCGCGCGTTGCCATGGCTGTAGGCTTGCGGCCCAGCGATTATCGGCTTTCAACGCGAAAGGGACGATGCGATGGGTCTGGTTCATCAGAAATACAAGGTGGCGGTAGTTCAGGCGGCGCCGGTCTTTCTCGATCTCGATGCCACCATCGACAAGACCATCGCGCTGATCGAGGAAGCATCCGCAAAAGGCGCCAAGCTGATCGCGTTTCCCGAGACCTTCATTCCCGGATATCCGTGGCAGATCTGGCTCGGTGCGCCGGCCTGGGCGATCGGCCGCGGCTTTGTGCAGCGCTATTTTGATAATTCGCTCGCGTTGAACAGCCCGGAGGCGGAGAAGATCCGCAACGCCGTGAAGCGCGCCAAGCTGACCGCCGTGCTCGGGCTGTCCGAGCGCGACGGCGGCAGTCTTTATATCGCGCAATGGCTGATCGGCCCCGACGGCGAAACCATCGCCAAGCGCCGCAAGCTACGTCCGACCCATGCCGAGCGCACCGTGTTCGGCGAAGGCGACGGCAGCGACCTCGCGGTGCATGATCGCGCCGACGTCGGGCGGCTCGGCGCGCTGTGCTGCTGGGAGCACCTGCAGCCACTGACAAAATACGCCATGTATGCTCAGAACGAACAGGTGCATGTCGGCGCCTGGCCAAGCTTTTCGCTGTACGATCCGTTCGCGCATGCGCTCGGCCATGAGGTCAACAACGCCGCCAGCAAGATCTATGCAGTCGAAGGCTCGTGCTTCTTCCTCGGCCCCTGCGCCGTCGTCTCACAGGCGATGATCGACGAACTCTGCGACTCCCCTGAAAAGCACGCCTTCCTGCATACCGGCGGCGGCCATGCGGTGATCTACGGGCCGGACGGCAGTTCGCTGGCCGAAAAACTCCCGCCCGATCAGGAAGGCATTCTGTATGCCGACATCGATCTCGGCATGATCGGGGTGGCAAAGAATGCCGCCGATCCGGCCGGGCACTATTCGCGGCCCGACGTCACGCGGCTGTTGCTCAACACCACGCGCGCCAACCGCGTCGAGCATTTCTCGCTTCCCGTCGATGCCGAGGTCATGAGCGAAATCAGGCTGCAGGCCTGAGGCGTTTCAATTCGGACAGGAGCAGGCCGATGGAATCCGCGATCCCGGAGCATCTGCAAACCGCACGCACGCGCCACCGCCGGGTCGGCGACGATTATGCGCCGCCCTACCCGTCCTTCGTGGCGCGGCACAAACCAAGCGTCACGCGGGTGGTGATGGCCTATTTCGGCCTCCAGACCCGCGGCGCACCACCGCCAGCCGCGGAACAGGCGTTGGCGCGGCTCGCTTCGGATTTCGCCGCGTCGGATCGTCCAACGCATTGGGACCGTGCGAGCTACGTCGACGAGGCCGGTTTTACCAACGTCGTCACGGTGGCGTACTGGGACGATCGGCAGACATTCGATCGCTGGTTTCCGTCCGCACGCGAGCGCTGGACCGGCGAGCGGCGGACCAACAACGGATTCGGCACCTTCATCGAGGCGCTTTACCCATCCGTGGAGGGCTATGAGACCTTGTTCTCGTCCCTCGGAAGGCCCGAAGGCGTCGCGGTTCTCGCCGACGGCATGAGTGGCGAGGTTTTGGAGCACGCCTATTGGGGCGGCATGCGCGACCGCATCCCGTTGTCGCAAACCAGCGAGATGGCGCCTGTCGGCTCTGCCCGCGCCATCCGCGATGGCGCGCGCATCCGCATCATCCCGCATGACAACCTCTGCCTGATCCGGTCCGGCCAGGATTGGGGCGACACCGAAGCGACCGAACGCCAGATGTACCTTGGCGATGTCGAGCCGGTGCTGCGCGAGGGCATGGATTTCCTGCGCGACCAGGGACGTTCGATCGGCTGCTACGCCAACCGCTACATGACCGTCGTCGGCCCCGACGGCGCGACAACCGAAAAGTCCTACGGCATGAGCTGGTGGAAAAGCTTGTCGGCGCTGGAGCGCTGGGCTGAATCGCATCCGACCCATGTCAGGATATTCGGCGCCGCCATGAAGTATCTATCGACGCTCGGCCCGGCCGCTAAGCTGCGGCTCTATCACGAGGTCACCGTCGCCCGCGCCAACGAACAGCTGTTCGAATATGTCGATTGTCACCCGCAAACCGGGATGCTGAACGCCGTGCAGACGGTGGAGGCGGCCTGAAGCTACAGCACCATCTGGGTCTGGGTCACAATCGCCACGAGTTTGCCTTCCTCGGTCTCCAATCGCGTCTGCCAGACCTGGGTGCGGCGGCCCCGATGCACGGGCGTGGCAGTCGCAATCACGGTCGATCCCTCCTTGGCGCCGCCGATGAAATTGGTCTTGCTCTCGATCGTGGTGGTGCCCTTGGCGTCCGCCGGCAGGTTGATGACGGTCGCCGCAGCGCCGACCGAGTCCGCGAACGCCATGATCGCGCCGCCGTGAATCGTGTTCCGCAGCGTGCACAGATCCGGCCGCACCAGCATCTTCGCCACCACCCGGTCCATTCCGGCCTCCGTGAAGGTCACCCCCTTCAGTTCGGCAAACGGCATCTTCATCGACTGGATTTTTTCGAGCGGCGTCATTCGTCCTCCGGCTTTTCTTTGAAGCGATTTCTCGGACAGAATGGATGGTGCCGGTAAATGAGGCAATGACCTCCGAGGTAATGGCTGCCGTGACATGGCGTCCGGAATTCGGCATATCGTCGGTATGCGCCAGTTCCCACCCCGCCGGATCGTTTGTCTGACCGAAGAGACCGTCGAGACGCTGTATCTGCTCGGCGAGCAGGACCGCATCGTCGGCGTCTCCGGCTATGCCGTGCGGCCGCCGCAGGTCCGCCGCGAAAAGCCGCGGGTTTCGGCCTTCATCTCCGCGGACATCCCGAAAATTCTGGCGCTCGAGCCCGATCTCGTGCTCGCCTTTTCCGACCTGCAGGCCGGCATTGTCGCCGATCTGGTGCGCGCGGGTATCGCCATCCACGTCTTCAACCAGCGCGACATTGCCGGCATCTTTGCGATGATCCGCACGCTAGGCGCGATCGTGGGTGCCGCCGAGCGCGCAGATCAACTCGCGGGCGACCTTGAACAGCGCCTCGCGCGTGTTGCGGCGACGCCCCGGACCTTTCCAAAACCAAAAGTCTATTTCGAGGAATGGGACGATCCGCTGATTTCCGGCATCGGCTGGGTATCCGAACTGATCGCGATCGCCGGCGGCGAGGACGCGCTGCCCAAGTTGCGGCTTCAGCAGGCGGCCAAGGACCGGATCATTGCGCCCGATGTGGTGCGCGAAGCCGCTCCCGATGTGATCCTCGCGTCCTGGTGCGGCAAGAAGGTGGTGCCGGATCGCATCCGGCAGCGTCCGGGCTGGAGCGATATTCCGGCGGTGCGCGACAACCGCATTGTGGAGATCAAGTCGCCGATCATCCTGCAGCCGGGACCGGCGGCGCTGACCGATGGGCTGGACGCGATTGTGAAGGCGTTGTGGCCGGACCAGCCGTGAACTCTCCGTCGTCATTGCGAGCGAAGCGAAGCAATCCATAGTCCCGCTGACGCGCTATGGATTGCTTCGTCGCTTCGCTCCTCGCAATGACGCGGATAGAGCGCGGACCGAAGTTCACACCTTCTCCACCCCGCACCATTCCGCGATGAACAGCGCAGTCGCCTTGGTCGACTTCCGCAGCGAGTCCAGATCGACATATTCGTTGAAGCCATGCATCGCCGCGCCAGTCGCGCCGAAGCAGAGGCTCGGGATGTTGTAGTTCAATCCGTAGAAGCGGGTGTCGGTCAGCGCGGTGAAGGCGCGGTCCGGCACCGTGCCGCCATAGACGGCGCCGAACGCTTTTGCGAATGCGGCTTCCGGTTCGGCGGAATTCGTCAGCTCATAGCCCTCCGACAGGAAGCCCGACCATTCCACCTGCGGCGGATTGTTGGAGAGAAAACGATGGTCGCGAGCGGCGGCCGACACACAGGCCAAAATCTCCTTCTGGCATTCGGCGGTCGACCAGCCCGGCAGGATCGCGATCCGGCAATCGACGTCGCACCAGGCCGGCACGCTGGAAGCCCAGTCGCCGCCCTTGATGATGCCGGGGTTGAAGTTGAGCGGATGGGCGACCGCCTTGAAATGACGATCCGCCTTGGCGCGCTCGTTCCAGTCGGCCTCGAGCTTCTGCAGCGAATGGATCAGGTGGTACGCCGCCATGATGGCGTTGGCGCCGGCGCCGGCCTCGAACACATGCACCGGGAAGCCGCGCACCTTCAGGCGAAACCAGATCACGCCAACCTGCGAGCGTATCATGGTCTCGCCGGTCGGCTCCGGTATGAAGCAGGCGTCCGCGCGGTAGCCGCGCTGCAGGGTCGAGAGCGCGCCGACGCCGGTGGACTCTTCCTCGATCACGGACTGGAAGTGAATGCGCGCCGTGGGCTTCAGCCCTGCGGCCTTGATCGCGTCCAGCGCGTAGAGCGCGCCGATGGTGCCCGACTTCATGTCGCAGGCGCCGCGGCCATACATTTTGCCGTCCTTGATGACCGGCGCGAACGGCGGCGTCTCCCACATGTCGAGGGGCCCGGTCGGAACCACATCGCAGTGGCCCTGCAGGATCAGCGATCTGCCGGCATTGTTCGTCGGCCGGTAGGTGCCGACCACGCTCCGCGCCTTCGAGAAATCATGTTCGATCGGGCCAAAACCGCGCAGATCCTTCAAATCCCCGACATCGATATGCCAGTCGTCGACCTCATAGCCGCGCTGCCGCAGCAGGTCGCCGATCATGTCCTGGCACGGCCCTTCGGCGCCGCGGGTCGAGGGAATCGCAACGAAATCCCTTGTCGTCGCCAATTGGGCGTCGAAGCCCGCATCGACGGCGTCGAGGATACTTTGTTGCGTATCGGCGTTCATGCGGCTGCTCCAATGGCGTGTTCTGGAGCGCACCCTAGCCCGATCTCAGCCGCCGGCGTAATGCGTAAAATGCGCATCCCGCAATGCGTCTTCGAGAAGTCGGCCTTCCGAGTAACCGCTTAGCGTCGCCGGCCGTTCGACGCCGTCGAGCAGCCGCAGACACGGTTCGGGCGCACCCAGCACGGTGTGCACCGGAATGCGCTCGGCATAGATCGGCAAGGCATAGTCCTCCTCGTCGTCGCCGACGCCCTTGGCGCGAATTTTTGCCGACGCCTCTTCAATGTCCATCGCGATCACCGACGTCGCCTTGATCTCCTGCGCGGTGCTCTGCCGCAAGCCCGCGGTGCGGTCGGGAAAGAAACGATCGACCATGGCGACCAGCGCCCGCTCCTTCTCGGCCGGGTCGTCGACCAGACGCGCGGTGCCGAACGCCATCACGGCACGGTAATCGGCCGAGTGGTTGAAACCGCATCGGGCCAGCACCAGGCTGTCGAGATGCGCGACGGTGAGGCAGGCGCGCTGGCCGTCGGACTGGTTGCGCAACATCCGGCTGGCGCTGCTGCCATGCCAGTAAAGCGTCTCCCCTTCCCGCCAGAAGAACGTCGGCGTGCAATAGGGCTGGCCGTCGACCACATAGGAAACGTGGCACAGCATCGAAGCGTCGAGCAGCGCGTAAATCTTGGTCCGGTCATAGGAGCCGCGCTCGTGCAGGCGCTTGACCCGGTTGCGCGGTGTCATCGGGTAGGAAGTGGTGGTCTCGGCTTCGATCGTCACGGTGGCTCCCCTCGCGAATTGGTCCGGCAAAGCAAGTTGTAGCGGCCGATTTGGTCTGCGATAGTGCCAATTCCATGCGAAAAATTCCGACCAATTCTACGGCCAACTCCCTTGCCACTCCGCGCAAGGCCGAACTGACGCTCGACCTCGACGGGCCGCACATCACCCATGGCGCGTCCTCGCCGCACCGGCTCTACCAGGCGCTTTGCCACGCCATCACCGGCGGAATTGCAAAACCCGGCGAGCCGCTGCCGCCGCAGCGGACGCTGGCCGAACAGACCGGCTTTCGCCGCAACGCCGTCACCTCGGCCTATGAGCGGCTGATCGCGGACGGCTTTGCGGTGGCGACCGTCGGCTCCGGCACCTTCGTCGCCGCGCGTATTCCGGCGCGCGCCAATGACGCCCGCAAGGCTACCATCGCGGTCGAGCCGCCGCAGCAAGGCCCGCTGGCGCTCGGCTGCACCCATATCGATGAACGGGCGCTGCAACGCTTCCGCGCGTTCGCCGGCCGCCGCATGCGCGCCTTCGGCGCCGAACACCTGCACTATGGCGATCCCAGGGGCAGCCGCGAACTTCGCGCCGCGATTGCCGATCATCTGCTCTCCGCGCGCGGGCTGCGCTGCGATCCGGACCAGATCATGCTCACATCGGGCACGCAGCACGCGCTGCGGATCGTGCTAAGCGCGATCCTCAAACCCGGCGATCACATCTGGTGCGAGGATCCCGGCTATCCCGCCGCGCGACGCGCGATCGGGCATTGCGGCCTGCGGCCCGTCTCGGTGCCGGTCGACGCTTCGGGCATGATCGTCGCCAAAGGCCGCGCGCTGGCGCCGAAGGCCGGCGCGGCCTACGTCACGCCCTCGCACCAGTTTCCGCTCGGCGTCCAGATGTCGATGACGCGGCGGCTCGAACTGCTCGACTGGGCACGGGAGGCCAATGCCTTCGTCATCGAGGACGATTACGACAGCGAGTTTCGCTATGACGGCGCACCCTTGCTCTCGCTCGCCGGCATCGATCATCTCTCGCGCGTCATCTACATGGGCACCTTTGCCAAGACGCTGTTTCCGGGATTGCGCATCGGCTATTGCGCGCTGCCGGAGCGGTTGGTCGGCCCGGTGACGACCGCCCGCGCCGCACTCGACCGTTTTCCCGGCACGCTGATGGAAGGCGCGGTGGCGGACATGCTCAATTCCGGCGCGTTCGCGGCCAACCTGCGCAAGGTGCGCGGAATCTATCGCGAAGCGCGTGACGTCCTGGCTTCGACCTTGTCGGCGGCGTCGGACGGGCTGCTGTCGGTGCCGGTGCCTTCGCAGGGCCTGCATCTGGTCGCGCGTTTCGATCCATCGACCGATCCGCTGGTGGCCGCCACGGCAAAGACGGAGGCCGACGTCGCGGGCTGGCCGCTGGCGGAAACCTATTTTCGTGCGCGCCCGCTGCCGGGCTTTGTGCTGGGATTTGCCGGCCATCCCCTGCCGCAACTGATCGCGTCCGCCGAACGGCTGGCGAAGTCATCGCGGGCCGCCTTGCATGCAAGCCGCAACACGAAAAAGGGAACCGGCAAGGTCAAACGGCTGAATGCCGCGACCTGACCGTAACCGCCGGCCGGCGCCCTATCAGAATCGCCGGCGCGTCACTAAGCTCGACGCCAGATTCAATTTCATGGCGGAAGCACCGAATGTCCGGCAATCGCAACGTTATGTATCTTGTCATCGGCGTGTTGATCGTCGCGGTCGGCGTGCTCAGCTACAATCTCTACAAGGCCAAGCAGGAACCCGAGGGCCTGCAGATCAATGTCGGTCCCGACGGGCTGAAGATCAAGACCAAGTGAGCGAGGAAGGAATGACGACCAAGGCTGCCCGATGCCTTGCCCTGCCCGCCGGCCTTGCCCTGTGGCTGGTCGCAACGGCCGCTATCGCGCAGACATTCTCGCGCGAACAGGACATCCCCGACCTCCGGCTCGGCCAGCGGGTCATGGTCGACGATGGATCGTGCCCGGCAGGACAGGTCAAGGAAGTCATGGGTTCGCAGATGACGACGTCAGGCGTGCTTCGCGTCCGCAAGTGCATTCCGAGGCTGGGGACGAAGAAGCGTTAGCGATTATCGTCTTTGCCTAGAACATGCCGTTGGTGTTGGCGGCCTTCTCCGGAATCTCCTGCACGACGTCCCAATGTTCGACGATCTTACCGTTCTCGAGCCTGAAAATGTCGACAATGGCGCGGCCACGGGTGTCCTTCTCGCGCACGCTGTGCACGTGCAGGATCACGTAGTCGCCGTCGGCGAAGGCGCGCTTGATCTCGCTGCGCGAGTCCGGGAATTTCTCCCGCAGGAAGCCGATGAAGGCCTTGAAGCCTTCGATCCCGTCCGGCGCCGTCGGGTTGTGCTGGATGTAGCGCGGACCGAAAAACTTCGCTGCCGCCTCAAAATCTTTCTTGTTGAGGCCCGCCTCGTAGAATTCTAGCACGGTCTTCTTGTTGGCCTCCTGTGTCGCCGCGTCGGCGGCGAGAACCGGGGGAGCAATGAACGGCAATGCGCCGATGAGGCCGATGATGATGGCTCGCATGGTTGTCCCCCTGTGCAATCTGTTTCGAGTTGAGCCCAAACCCTACCAGCTTCCGTATCTGGCGACGACCCCGCGCCATAGCGCGTCGCGCTCGCGCGCCAAACTTTCTTTCCCGACGCTGGCGTTCTTCGCAGCTGCGGTAATGACCATCACCAGCTTGAGTTCGGGATCGACGAAGATCGACTGCCCGTAGACGCCGAGCAGCGCGAACCGCCGCTTCTCGCCGGGAAACAGCCAGAACTGGTAGCCATAGCCGAAATAGGGTGTCGCCTTGCGCGGCGCGAACGCCTCGGGCTGGCGATGCCAGTCGGTGGCGTCGAGCAGATAGTCCTTCGGCAGGATCTGCCTGCCGTCGAGCGCCCCGTCGTACGCCAGCAGGATGCCAAGGCGGCCGTAGTCGCGCAGCACCGCATTGAAACTCCCCGAGCCGACTTCGGTGCCATCCTTGATCCTGATCCAGGTCGCATCGGCCTCCGCGCCGATCGGCTGCCACAGCCGCGTCGTCAGATATTCGCTCATCGAATTGCCGGTCACCGCGCGCAGCAACAGCGTCAACGCAACCGTCTGGTTGGACGCATAGTGAAAGCGCGTCCCCTGCTCGACCTCGCGCGCCGTGAATGCGCGCAGCGCTGCGACCGAGTCCTGCGCAAGCCGGATCCGGTTGAATTTCGCCAGGTCGTCGTTGCCGTCATAGATTTCCTGAAACGGCACGCCGGACGCCATCCGCAACATGTTGCGGATCGTCGTCTCGCCGTAGGGGTTGCCGGCCAGGTCAGGCACGTATCTGGCGATGGTGTCGTCGAGCGACGCGATCTTCTTCTCGGCCAGCGCCATCCCGACCGCGATGCTGACGATGGACTTCGCCATCGAATGCGAAACAAAACGGTTGTCCGG
This sequence comes from uncultured Alphaproteobacteria bacterium, assembly GCA_963816815.1. GTDB lineage: Bacteria > Pseudomonadota > Alphaproteobacteria > Rhizobiales > Xanthobacteraceae > Bradyrhizobium. The sequence continues at coordinate 96,205 of CAWFMW010000046.1, read as the reverse complement.
CTTGCGGTCGTATTGATAGCGCTCGGCCAGCAGCTCGCCGTCCTTGATGAGAAGGAAGCCGGTCACGCGTTGACGGTTGAGAAAGTCGTCGAGCGTGCGGGTCTGCGCTTCGAACCGGTACTCGATCTTCGGCTCGGCGGAAGTTTTCGGCAACGGGCGCGGAGCAGGCGCCTTCTTCAGCGTGTAGTGCTGCAGGATGCTGTCGAGGTGACTGAACGATCCGACCCGGACGCGCTCGTCATAAAACCAGTTGGTGCGCGAGCCGACCGGATAGCCCGCCGCCTTCCCCAATAGGTCCTCGTCGGGCGCGGCACGGGCTGGCAAGCCCAGCACGACAAGCACCGCGCATGAGAGCAGGATTCGTCCCGGCTGCATTGGCTCGCTCACGCAGATCGTCGACCGATCATTGCTTACAATGACCATTACCGGCGTGTCGAGCTAGTAGGGAATGTGGAGCGGAGCGAAGCCGTGCTGAGCTTACTGGTTCGTCGCCGGCTCGAACATGCACTGCAACGTCGGCTTGGCGATCTTGGTAAAGGTCGGGCCGATCTCGGATTGCTTCGACGCGGGCACCCACGCGGTCTCGATCGTCGGCACCCCGGTCTCGCTGATGCCGCGCAGCAGCGCTTCGCGCAGGTCGGCATCTTCCACGGTCGCGGCGGCGTAGTCGTGCAGACAGCTGCAAACGCTTTCGGGATGTGCCCAGCGTCCGACCATATGGGGCGCGCAAAGCCGAACGAACTCACCGCGCGGATCGGGCATTTTGAACAGGGAACGGAACGAGGTCTGCGGCGGCTGCAACTGGACCTGCGCCTGCGCTGAACCGCTTAGAAGTAGAAACGACAGAACTGCAGCAGAACAGATGCGTACCAACATGCAGAGCCTTTACCGGCGATTTCTTTGCAGGGTATCCACCACGCTCACTTGGCCGCCACGACGATCGTCTGGGACGCCGCGGTCGCAATCGGCGAGCCCTGATAGGCAAACGTTCCGACACCCGGCAGGTTCTGGTCGGAAGAACCAGCCATCGAAGGACCAGCCAGGGTGAAGGCGAAGGCGAGGATGAAGCTGGTCGTTCGCATCTGACTGTTTCCGGTTGTCCATGGCCAAGCTGCGCCCGCCGTCTCGTTGAAACCGTGATAGCCAGCGGCTGTTTCCGGACATCTGCGCCAAAAATGGAAAATGGTTTCGTCGCGCGGCAGAATTGTTTCGTCGGCCCTTCCGGACGAAACAATAGCCGGAAAAGCTCAATGAATTCAGGTACGCCGCCGTCACTTGAGAGGATCCGCTGCGCCTCCAAAATCGGCGCTACGGTCGCTTCGGCCATCGTTCTACAGCCCGCCTCCCTATCGCTCAGCTGTACCGGATAACAGCTTCTCGATCTCTTCGATCGTCAAACCGAGTGACATCACCACACGATTTGCGAAGGGAAGCGGTCTGCTCCCATGCAATCTGCCTGATTTTCCCGCCAATCGCGCCACATCTTCCCAAACGGAACTCGATACGATCAATTCAAAGCCGCATTCTGCGTTCCACTCAACCGCATTAGCAATTCGTTTCCGAATAAATCGTAGGCATGAGAGGACACAACCTTAAGTGACACAAAAGACCCATGCGCGAATGCACGGCTGGAAATGAGCGGTTTTCTGCCCTTGCTTGGCAGGTGACCCTGGGGATGACCATCCTTGTGGTGGTTTCGTTCAACATCGTCGGACTATGCGTCAAGGTCCACGTGACGCCGGATATGATGGCCTTTGTGCCAGGCTATATCTTTCTGGTCGTCTATTGCCGGCTCATCTGGAGGAAGATCGAAATCGCTCGCATGTTGATCGCCGTGGGGCAACTTACCATCGTGATCATCATGGGCCTTATGCTGAGTTACGCTGCCTCGGCAGTACCGTTTCCATATCGCGATGCGGAACTTCTCGCTTTGGATCGTTGGCTCGGCTTCGAGCGAGAAGCCTACATGGCCTTTCTGAAGCAGCATACTGCCCTGCGTGAAGTCCTGTATTTTGCATATACGACGATTATGCACCAAACCCTGTTGGTCTGCATCGTCACTCTCGTTGCGCGAAGGGTTGACCGGCTTCAGGCCTATATCATTGCATTTTCCTTCGCTGTGACCGCAACCGCCGTGATTGCCAGTTTTATTCCCGCTGCAAACGCGTTGATCTATGTCGATCGGGCGCCGACCGACCTGTCTACCTTGTCGGACGGCGGTCACAGCTATTTCCCAACTTTGGAGGCACTTCGCGCCGGAACGATACGCATCATTGATTTCGGTGGAATGGAGGGGTTGATCGCGTTTCCCAGCTTCCATACCGCCAATGCAATTCTCTTCGTGTGGGCGCTTTGGCCGATACGTCTTCTCCGGCTTCCTATGTTGGTGTTGAACTTTCTTCTGATCGCCAGCACGCCGCTCGCAGGGGCGCATTATCTCGTCGATCTCATCGGTGGCGCCGCCGTAGCGTTCGCCGCAACATTCGCCACGTCGTGGCTGGTGCGAGAACCTCTTCCAAGCGTCGCCCACGCGTCGATGCTGCGCCGCGCGACCACAACAAGCGCGGTGGCGCAAAGCCAGAGGGCGGCCTCGCTCACCGGCTGACGGCCGCCATCCTGTCCGGCGGAGGCGCCCCGATTGGAGAGCCGCAACAGGTGAAAGTTGCGACCCCAGGCAGGTCGCGGTTCGAGCGAGATAGGCCGGTTCCTTAACTTTTCCCGGTGCAAGCAGCGGCTCGCAAGCTGGATGAACCGAAGCCCCAGTCCCTCGAGTCAGTCGAACGCCGTGCAACTTTGCGCCTGCTTGTGCGTTGTGACCCCTTCCTCAATAAAGGATAGACGTCGTGGGTAGTGGCAACATCGATGTTGGCAGTGCAACCCCGACCCGCAAACCCGGCCAGCCGGTGGAGCGTCAGGGAGAAACCTCAGAGCATCCCGTGAGCCCTTGTGGCGCGATGTCGCAGCAAGGTAGCGAATTTCGCGGCAACGTCTCGGCGCCGCAAAAATTCGTGCATCTGGTCGGTTGCCGTGAGCGCAAAAGCGAACCCAGCCAGGAGGCCCGCCAATATTCCAATCCGGTCAAACGGTAAGCCCGAAGCCCTCATCCCTGGTTCCGATAGCGGATCCCGACTGGGGATCGGACTTACTGGATGAATTCACCGCATTTCTGAATCGCGGCGTCGGCCGCCCCCCACGGCATGATCGGCACCGAGGACGTCGAGTTTTTCGGCGAACCCTCGATCAGCCGGTCCGAATAGACCATGTAGACCAGCACGTTGCGTTTGGCGTCGCAGCCGCGAACGATCTGCATCTTCTTGAAGAACAGCGAGCGGCGCTGCCGGAACATGTCATCGCCCTGCTCCAGCTTGTGCTTGAACTTGATGGGGCCGATCTGGCGGCAGGCCAGCGAAATATCCGATACCTCCTCGGCGAGGCCGAGCCAGCCCTTGTAACCGCCCTTTTCCGGCACCGTGAAGTGGCAGGCCACCCCCTCGATCTCGGGGTCGTCGAGGGCGTAGGTCGCAAGCTTGTCGTTCGGGCTCAGCCACTTGAATACCGTCGAGCGGCGAAAAATCAGGTCGGGCTCGTCGGCAGCCGACGCCGGGGCTGCCTGCCAAAGCATCAGCGCCAACACCCCTAGGGCCAGACTTCTCCACTTCCTGTCAAACTTTACGATGGCCTTGGATGTCATTGATATCTCCGCTGAAGGGCTCGTCGCCTATGTAGTGGCGGAAAGCCGCACAGGAAGACCGCCATCCGGAGATGCCGGCGAGGCGCCTAACCGGGGCCCCTTTAACGGAATGTGAGGCTTTTTTGCTACGATTGGGGCGAAAAGCGCTGGAATTAGAAGGCCTACGCTGGTGAACGCTTTTCGCCTCTGCGACAACAAATAATTATCGGAAGCGTAGATTCGAGTAACCGGATTTGAGGATCAGGCGCGTGAGCGGGCATCAGTTTTTCAGTGCGAGTATCGCGAGCGCAGCCAGTTCCAAACGGCGATTTTGGCAGATAGCGATGTTGGCGGCAGCCAGTAGCCTGGTCGCCGTTCCGCAGGCAGATGCTGCCGCCCTGTTCTCCTGGCAGGACTCCGATCCCAGCTACTACCGGCCGGTGCCGATGGCGCAGCCGCGCAAGCCGAAGGCCCGCCGGCCTTCCGCCAAGACCGAAGCAGCCGTCAAGGAAACCAACGCCAAGCCGCAGGGACCACTGATCATCGCGGTCTCGATCGAGCAGCAGAAGGTCCGCATCTACGACGCAAATGGCTTGTTCGCCGAAAGCCCGGTGTCGACGGGCATGAAGGGTCATTCGACCCCGATGGGCGTGTTCAGCGTCATCCAGAAGAACAAGATGCACCGCTCCAACATCTACAGCGGCGCACCGATGCCTTACATGCAGCGCATCACCTGGTCGGGCATTGCCCTGCACGCCGGCGTATTGCCGGGCTATCCGGCGTCGCACGGCTGCATCCGCATGCCGATGGCGTTTGCCGTGAAGATGTGGAACTGGACCCGGATGGGCGCGCGCGTCGTCATCACGCCTGGTGCGATCACGCCCGCCAGCTTCTCGCATCCGTTGCTGGTGGCGCAGAAGGTCGTGCCGCAGCCCCTCATCGCCAACGATCCGGCGACCGACGCCCCCGCGGTGAAGAGCGACAAGGGCGCCGACGCAGGCCACGCAACCAAGTCTGCGAATGTCAGTCTTGCGCCTTCGGAGGCGAGCCTCGATCTCCGACCGACCGTCGGCCATGCGCCATTACGCGAAAGGACCCACACCGCGGATGCCAGAGGCGCGCTGCCTGCGATCGACGGCGTCGTGACCATGTCCGATGCAACGCCGTCCGCAGCCAAGGTTCCGCCTGCCAACGACGCATCGAACGCGGAAGCAAAGCCGGACGCGACGCAGTCGGCACCGACGGTCGAAACCGCGGCGCCTGACATCAAATCGGCCGAAACCGGCACAGTTGCGGCGGATGACAAGAAAGTCGAGGAGGCCGCGGCCCCCGCGGAAGCGAAATCCGACGCCGTGAATGTCGAGGCTCCCACGGCAGCGATCACCAAGGTCGAGGAAGTCAAAACACCTGAATCCAAGCCTGCTGAATCCAAGGCCGCAGAAAAGCCCGCCGAGCCCGTCAAGGCGGGCGCCGATACGCCGGCCGTGCCGGCTGCTGCTCCCGACGCGAAGAAGGATACGGCGCGTCTGCCCGGCGCGGAAAAGGCTGCCAGGGCCGAAACGCCCAGGCGTCCCGGCCAGATCGCGGTGTTCGTGAGCCGCAAGGATTCCAAGCTGTACGTCCGCGAGAACTTCAAGCCGCAGTTCGACGTTCCGATCACCATCGCGCCGAGCGACCGGCCGCTGGGTACGCACGTCTTCACTGCCGAGGCCGACAAGAAGGATCCCAACCTGTTGCGCTGGTCGGTATTCTCGCTGCCGGTCACGGCGCGCAACGCGGCCCGGGCTGACGAGGACGATCGTGCTGGCCGGCGCCGCAAGGTGACCGGCGGAGCCGAAGCCAAGCCTTTGCCGGCGTCGAACAGCCCCGCCGAGGCGCTGGACCGCATCACTATCGCGCCGGAGGCGATGGCGCGGATCGCAGAAGTCCTGAACACCGGCAGTTCGATCGTGGTTTCCGATCACGGCATCAGCCAGGGCGGCGAAACCGGCGAAGGCACCGACTTCATCGTGCCGCTGCGGTAGGCTCTTCTAACGGCTTGTTGAGGGGCGGCAGTCCGCGCGTTGCGCTATGCTTTGCGCTGTCGAACTAGCCCGAGGCATTTGATGATGGACCGCAGGAGCCTGATGACGGCGGCGTTGGCCACGATCGTAGCTGTCACCTCGAACAGGCAATCGCTGGCGCAGGCCGGCATGAGCCGCATCACGGCTTACGCGTTTTCGTTTCCCGCATTGGCCGGCGGCGACATCAGGCTGTCGGAATTTGCCGGCCGGCCGATCATGATCGTCAACACCGCTTCGCTCTGTGGCTTCACGCCGCAATATGGCGGGCTGCAGGAATTGTGGACCGAGTTCGGCGATCGCGGCCTGATGATCATCGGCGTGCCCTCCAACGATTTCGGCGGCCAGGAGCCGGGCGGTGCGACCGAAATCACCGCAACCACGCAGAATCACCACGTCACCTTTCCGATCACGGCCAAGGTGGTCGTAAAGGGGCCAAATGCGCACCCCTTCTACAAATGGGCGGCGGAGGCGCGGCCGAAGGATGTTCCACGCTGGAACTTCCACAAATACCTGATCGGCCGGGATGGCTACATCGCGGACGTATTCCCGGAATCGGTCGAACCGGCGGACACCAGGATCAAAACCGCCATCGCGCGGGCGCTGGCACAGAACGTTTCCGAACGAAGCGGATAGCGATTCGCGCGGTCGGAAACGCGTCAAAAACGACACATCTCCTGACTAACCCGTTCGGCGGCAAATCCGCTGGGGCGAGAGGCGTTGCCTTGGCGCGCGCGCTCCAACTAGGGTACTATGAATTCAGGGGCTGGAGGCAGACCGGACGACGGCAATGCCGGGACCGGGATTCCAATTTGGGGAAGAAAAAAAGATGCGTATTGCAGCAGGTTTGATCTTTGCAGGCGCGGTTTCGCTGTTGGCATCGAGCGCGGCGTGGTCACAGGCGCTGCCCGCCGCCAAGGGTCCGGCTCCTGCGCCTCAGGCAGCGCCGGCTCCTGCCCCGCCGCCTGCGCCGGTCTCGACGCGCCCGCCCTGCAATAATCCGGACGCGCTCGGTATCGGCCGTACCGTCGAGATCGATACGACCGGCGGCCCCGGTTTCGGCTTCGAGCATTTCAAGGATCTCGACTTCCTGCGCGACAAGGAAGTGGTGTTGACCTTCGACGACGGTCCGTGGCCGGTGAACACGCCCTCGGTGCTGAAGACGCTCGCGGAAGAATGCACCACCGGCATCTTCTTCCCGATCGGCAAGCACGCCACCTACTATCCCGAAATCCTCAAGCAGGTGATGGCGGCCGGCCACTCGATCGGATCGCACACCTGGTCGCACGCGGCGCTGGTCAACAAGAAGCTGACCGAGCAGCAGCGCAAGGATGAAATCGAAAAAGGTTTTAGCGCGGTGAAGTGGGCACTTGGTGGCAAGGCGCCGTCGCCGTTCTTCCGTTTCCCGGCGTTGCAGCATCCGCCGGAGATGGTGACCTATCTCGGCAGCCGCAACATCGGGATCTTCTCCTGCGACCTCAACTCGTTCGACTTCAAGGCCAGCAAGGCGCAAACCATTATCGACACCGTGATGCGCAAGGTCGAAAAGAACGGCAAGGGCATCATCCTGATGCACGACTTCCAGAAGCACACGGCAGAAGCCCTGCCCGAGCTTCTGAAAAAACTGAAGGCTGGCGGCTACAAGGTGGTCGCGATGCGCGCCAAGGCGCCGGTGGAGACCCTCGCCCAGTATGACGAAGACATCCACAAGGACCTCAAGCTGCCGACCGTGAGCTCGCGTCCGGTGTCGAGCGTCGTGCAGACGATCTCGGAATAACGCGGCGCGACGTACAAGTGGCGCTACGCATCGAAGGCTACGTCATCGTTTCCGCGGACGGCATGCTGGCGGACGTGCGTAACGTGATGCCGGACGAATTGAAGTTCGAGGGCGACAAGGCGTTCTTTACCGCCGCCCTCGATCGCGCCGATCTGATCCTGCACGGCCGCAACTCCTACGAGGACCAGCCGAACTCGCCGCGGCGCAGGCGGATCTTTTTGACGCGACAGGTCAAGGCGATCGCGCCCGATCCGTCCAATCCGAAAACCACGTTATGGAATCCCGCGGGCGCGACCTTCGAAGCTGCCTGCTCGTACGCGGGCGTGCGTGATGGCACGGTTGCGATCATCGGCGGTCCCGGCGTGTTCGGCATGTTCATGGGCCGCTATGACGCGTTCTGGCTCTCGGTCGCGCCGCATGTTCGCCTGCCCGGCGGCGAGCCTTGCTTCCCCGGTGTCCCTGCCCGCACGCCGCAGCAAATCCTCGCGGCGCACGGCTTGCACGCCGGCGAGCCGCAGATGCTTGATGCTGCGAACGAGGTCAGCGTCACGCCGTGGCGGCGCGAGGCCTAGAACGTTTTCCAGCGAAGCATGCCCTCGGACTTGATCCGGGGGTGGAGACCGGCTCGCGTTAAGAAGTCGTCCGTGAACAAGCCTCTAACCGATTGAACGGGGTTCTGTTTTTCGGATGCGTCAGCATTTGAGATTGCAGGGATTGGGCGCTTGAGCTGCCCAAACCCTGCAATTTCGTTTTTGGATTCCCTTTCTCGGCAGGCCATGATTCTGTGGTGCATCGGAGGGAGCGATGCGGCCGAAGAAGCACAAGACGACGGGATCGAACGATCTGTTCCGGGCGCGGTTGGACCAGATCATCAACCTGAAGCACGAGCTGGTTCTGCTTGCCGGCAAGATCGATTGGGACTGGATCGACGGCGAGGTCGCACCGCTTTACAGCGAGAATGGCCGGCCTGGGATCGAGACCCGCTTCATGATCGGGCTGTTGCTGCTCAAGCACATTTACGGGCTGTCCGATGAGGGAGTGTGCGAGCGCTGGGTCCATGACCCGTATTTCCAGTTCTTCACCGGCGAAGAGTTCTTCCAGCACACCTTCCCGCACGAGCGCTCGGACCTCAGCCATTGGCGCAAGCGGCTCGGCGACAAGCTGGAGCTACTGCTGGCCGAGAGCCTGCGGGTGGCGCACGAAGCCGGCGCGTTGCGCAGCCAGGACCTCAAGCGGGTCACGGTCGACACCACGGTGCAGCCGAAGGCCATCACCTTTCCGACCGACGCCAAGCTGCTTCATGCTGCCATCAAGGGCCTCAACCGCCTGGCGAGAAGGCACGGCGTCAGGCTGCGGCAATCCTATTCTCGTGTCGCCAAGGCCGCCGCGATGATGGCGGGCCGCTACGCCCATGCCAAACAGTTCAAACGACATCAGCGGCAATTGCGCATCCTGCGCAGCCGGCTCGGCCGCATCATCCGCGACATCCGCCGCAGGATCGAGGACCACCCGGCACTGGAGCAGGCGTTCGCCCTCCCGCTGAGCCGAGCCACCCAGATCCGCTCGCAGCAGCAGCGCCAGCGCGGCTGGAAGCTTTATTCTTTCCATGCCCCGGAGGTCGAGTGCATCGGCAAGGGCAAGGCCAGCGCGCCCTACGAGTTCGGCGTCAAGGCTTCCATCGTCACCAACAACCGCCGGGCTCCTGGTGGACTGTTCGTGCTCCACGCCAGGTCGCTGCCCGATAACCCCTACGACGGTCACACCCTGCGGGACGTCCTTGACCGCACCGAGACGCTCACCGGCTGTCCGATCGAGCGGGCCTATGTCGACAAGGGATACCGCGGCCACGACGCGCAAAATCCCCGTCGCGTCTTCATCTCCGGCCAGAAGCGCGGCGTCTTCGGTGCCATCAAGCGTGAGCTGCGCCGCCGCTCCGCCATCGAGCCCATCATCGGACACCTGAAGGCGGAAGGCCACCTCGGACGCTGCTACCTCAAGGGCCGCGCCGGCGATGCCGCCAACGTCGTTCTCTCAGCCGTGGGCCACAACTTCCGCCGTATCCTCGCCTGGCTCAGAGAACTCTTGTGCCTGTTCCTGGCCCAGCTATGGCGAACGCTCTCCTGTCCAGCACAGCTCAATTCAGCTTCTTAACGGACGACTAAGAAAGCGCGTCAAATCAAAATCTAAAGCGCCGTTCCGATTCCATCGGAACGGGGCTCTGGAATGAATTGAGAGACTAAATGTCCCCGTAGGCAGGCTCGCTTGGCCGCGGCCCGCGGCCGTAGCCAGCGATCATGAACAGGGCGCCGATGATCGACAAGTTCTTCAAGGCGTCGATCAGTGTCCTGGCATTTTCGGGCGCCGGCTGGTTCCAGAAGTCGTGGAAGTAAAAGGTCGTCGCGATGACGAAGAAGATCAGCAGGATCGCGAAGAAGCGCGCGCCGAAATTGACCGCGATCATCAGGCCGGCGAGAATCTCAAAGCCGCCGACGCCATACGCCAGCAGTTGCGGCATCGGCATGCCCGCCATGGTTTCGAGCTGCGAGGCATAGGGCGCAAGCAGCGCCGGAATGGTCACCTTGGTCGCGATGAAGTCCGCCGTCTGCTGAATCGCGAAGAGCTTGGTCGCTCCCGTGTACATGAAGAGGACAGCGAACAGGACTCGCCCGAAGGTAACTAACGCTGGCATGGGATCGGCCTCACTGAATGGCATGCAAAGGTAACAGGCGGCGCGAAACGATTATGGGCGTTTCGCATCCGCTTTTCAAACGCTCAAATCGAAACCATCCGCGCAGGGGCCTGCGCGGGCTCTAAGGCTTCACCAGACCTTCCTATATAAGCAGAACCAAGGCGCTTTCTTGATCATAGCGTTTTCAAGCCAAGTCGCTAGCGATCCCCATAAAGAACCGCTCCAGAACCAACGGCTGGACCCCCGGTTTTGAATTCGGTCTGAACCGGGACCTATCCGAACAAGGTTGGCTGCGCGCGGCCGGCACGCTCCTGGGCTTCGACGGCGGCGACCGCCGTCATGTTGAGAACGCCGCGCGCCGTCACCCCCGGCGTGAGGATATGCGCCGGACGCGCCGGCCCGATCAGGATCGGCCCGACCGGCAACGCATCCGCCAGCGTCTTGATCATCTGGTAGGCGACGTTGGCGGTGTCGAGGTTAGGCATGATCAGAATGTTGGCATCGCCTTCGAGCTTCGAATGCGGCAGCACCAGCTTGCGCGCCGCGGCCGACAGCGCGGTATCGCCCTGCATTTCGCCATCGGCCTCGATCTCCGGATGCTTTTCCTTCAGCAGCGCGGTGGCGCGGCGCATCTTGCGCGAGGAATCGGTGTCGTAACTACCGAAGTCGGAATGCGACACGAAGGCAACGCGCGGCTTCATGTTGAACCGCTGCACATGGCTTGCCGCCAGCGACGCCACCTCCGCGAGTTCCTCGGCGCTCGGGTTCGGGCGCACCTGGGTATCGGCGATGAAATAGGAACCCTTGCTGGTGATCATCATCGACAGCGCCGCGAAATCGCTGACGCCGGGCAGGAAGCCGATGATCTCCCGGACATGGCGCAGATGGCTCATGTAGCGGCCTTCGACGCCGCAGATCATGGCGTCGGCCTCGCCGCGGACGACCGCAAGTGCCGCGATCACGGTGTTGTTGGTACGGACGACGGTACGTGCGGCTTCGGGCGTGACACCGCGCCGTCCGGCCGCGTCGATATAGGTCTGCACATAGGAACGGTAGCGCGGATCGTCCTCGGGATTGACGAGATCGAAATCCGCGCCCGCCTTGATCGAGAGGCCGAACCGCTTGAGCCTGGCCTCGACGACGGAGGGGCGTCCGACCAGGATCGGCCGCGCCAGTTTCTCCTCAAGCACGACCTGCGTCGCGCGCAGCACCCGCTCGTCCTCGCCCTCGGCATAGATCACGCGCACCGGCTGCGTCTTGGCCTTGGCAAACACCGGCTTCATGACGAGGCCGGAGCGGAACGCAAAGCGTTCCAGCAGCGCGGTGTATTCGTCGAAATTCTTGATCGGGCGCGTCGCCACGCCGGATTCCATCGCGGCTTTCGCCACCGCCGGCGCGATGCGCAGGATCAGCCGCGGATCGAACGGGCTTGGAATCAGCGAGCCGGTCCCGAAGCCTTGCGTCTCGCCGCTGTCAAAACCCTGAGCCACCGCATCCGATGGCGGATCGCGCGCCAGCTGCGCGATGGCGTCGACGGCGGCATGCTTCATTTCCTCATTAATGCTGGTGGCTCCGACGTCGAGCGCGCCGCGGAAGATGAACGGGAAGCACAGGACGTTGTTGACCTGGTTCGGGAAGTCGGAACGCCCGGTGCAGATCATGGCGTCGGGGCGCGCTTTGCGCGCCTCGTCCGGCATGATTTCCGGGGTCGGATTGGCCAGCGCCATCACCAGCGGCTGATCGGCCATCGACTTGACCATCTCGGGTTTCAGCACGTTGGGCGCGGACACTCCCAAGAAGATATCGGCGCCACCGATCACGTCGGCCAGCACACGCGCACTGGTCTTCTGCGCATAGACCGCCTTCCAGCGGTCCATCAGCGTGTTGCGGCCTTCATGCACCACGCCGTCGATGTCGCAGACCCAGATGTTCTTGCGCTGCGCGCCGAGCGACACCAGAAGATTCAGGCACGCGATTGCGGCAGCGCCTGCGCCGGAGCAGACGATCTTCACATCGGGCAGCTTCTTGCCGTTCAGCAGCAGCGCGTTGGTGATGGCGGCGCCGACGATGATGGCCGTGCCATGCTGGTCGTCGTGGAACACCGGGATCTTCATGCGCGCCTTGAGCTGCGCCTCGATCTCAAAGCACTCCGGCCCCTTGATGTCCTCAAGATTGATGCCGCCGAAGGTCGGTTCCAGCGCGGCCACCGTCTCGACCACACGCTCGATGGTGTCGGCGGCGATCTCGATGTCGAAGACGTCGATCCCGGCGAATTTCTTGAACAGGACCGCCTTGCCTTCCATGACCGGCTTCGAGGCCAGGGGACCGATATTGCCAAGCCCCAGCACCGCGGTCCCGTTGGAGACCACGGCGACCAGATTGGCGCGGGCGGTCAGCGACGCCGCTTCGGCCGGATTGTTGGCGATTTCGGTGCAGGCCGCGGCGACGCCGGGCGAATAGGCCAGTGCGAGGTCGCGCTGGTTGGCGAGCGGCTTGGTCGCCTGGATCTCGAGTTTACCGGGCCGCGGCAGCCTGTGATACGCCAGCGCCGCGGTGCGGAGATCTTCAGAATAGGACGACATGCACTCCCCCACGGGCTTTTTCGACCCCGAATTACGCGCCGAGGCCGTTCTCCATTCGAACCGATAGTTCTGCGGCAGATTGAGCCGGATGTGAAGCACGGGCAACCGTTCCGATGCAACATCGGACAGTATCCGCATCAACAGCGGCATCGACGCAAAGCAGCAAAGCCGGTAGCATATTTTCCTCTCTACCCCTATCCCTTGACCGACATATGGCAATTTTGCCTCCCGCTATGTCGACGTCCGGAGCACAACTCATGGTCAAGATACTGATGGGCCTGGCCGCCGTGGTCGTGATCGCGGTGGGCGGTTTCTTCGGCTTCGAGTTTTATACGCAACACCGGGTCACGAGCGACGTCGAGGCCGCATTCGCCCAGATCCGCGCCGGCGGCGGCAAGGCGAGCCACGGCAAAGTGTCGTTCGACCTGAAGAGCCACACGCTCGCAATCGCCGATATTGCGACTGAATCAGCCACCCAGCCGCCGCTGAGCGTGAAGATTGCCAGCGTCACGGCCGCGGGCGTCGGCCAGCCGGGGGCGGGCCGTTTCTCGGCCGACAGCATCGAAGCGTCGGATATCGAAATCAGCGGCAGCTTCGACGGCACGGCAGGCGGGCGCATTTCCTACAAGATCCCACGGCTCGAGGTGAAGAATTACAGCGGCCCCGCGAGCCTGCCGGCGCGGCCCGCTTCCGCCTCCATCATCGAGGCGTATCGACCCGTGCTGGAGCAGTTTTCGAAAGTCTCCGCGTCTTCCATCACGGTGCCCACAATTGCCGGGACCATGAACAATTTCGGCACGATGACATCGGCCGAGTTCGCCTACACGGGCGTGGCGCTACGAGAGATCAAGAATGGCAAGATCGCGTCCACGGAGATCGAGCGCAACGCGTTCGCGGCCAATACCCGGCAGGCCGGCAAGCCCGACAAATTGACTGGCGAAATGCTCAATTTCGCTTCGCGCGATTTCGACGCGGCGGCCGTTGCCGCTATCCTCGATCCGCAACAGGCCAACGACGACAAATATCATCGCTTCTACGGTCAGACGACTGCCGGGCCCTACACCATTACGTCGTCGCAAGGCATGCGCATGCGTATCGAGGGAATCAGCATCGACGATGTCAGCGGGCGACCTTCGCGGCTGCAGATCCCGGCGCTGCTCACGCTGATGCCGGCCGCCGGCGTCACGCCGACGCCCGCCCAGACGGGTGAGATCATGGCGAAGATGGCCAACATTTATGAGGGCATTCGGATCGGAACTGTCGAGATGCGCGGCATATCGGCTGAAAGCGCGGAGGCCCCATTCAAGCTGGCCGCGGCCAGGTTCAATCTGGAAAACGGCAAAGTTGGCGAGTTGGCAATCGAGGGGCTCGACGGGCGGACGCCGAAGGGGCCGGTCAAGTTGGGACACTTCGCACTCAAGGCGCTCGACGTTGCCGGCCTGCTGCGAACGGTGGCGCAGTATTCGGCTCTGGGGCAACCGCCCTCACCCGACAAAGCACTGGCGCTGATTCCGTTGATTGAGGGCGTCGAATTCAAGGCGCTGGTGGCACCCTTCAAGAACACTGGGAAGCCGGTCAGCATCGAAAACTTCAGCTTGGACTGGGGTCAGTTTGTCGGTTCGATTCCGACCAAGGTCCGCCTGACCATCAAGATGACGACGCCCTTAGACGCCGCCGACCCCTCCCTGAAACCGCTGATCGCGGCTGGCCTCGATAGGGCAGTAATCGATAATGAGCTTGGCGTGACCTGGACAGAGGCGACGAAAACGTTCGCGCTTGAGCCGGTATCGCTCGACCTTGGTGGCCTGCTCAAGGCAAATGCGCGACTGTCGCTTAGCAACGTGCCTCGCGGCGTGTTCACGCCCAACCCGGTGCAGGCGGTGACGATGGCAGAGCAGATCGAGGTCGGCACGCTCGAACTCGTGTTGCGCGACATGGGCGCTGTCGACATCGCGCTCGCCCAATACGCCCGGACGCTGGCCGTTAGCCGCGACGCCGCACGGCAAAGCTTCATTGACGAATTGAAGACCGGCGGCGAAAGGGCGGCAGCAACCAATCCTGACGCCGTCGCTGCCGTGCAGGCGCTGACGCGCTTTCTCGAAAGCCCAGGGCAAACGCTGATCATCAAGCTGACGCCGCGCGCCAAGGTGCCGGCGTTGCAGCTGTTCCAGCTCCTGAAGACCGACCCGTTGCTCGCGCTGGCGCAATTCCGGATCGAGGCTTCGACGGCGCTGTAAGCCCCGAGTCCTAGCTCTTTTCAGGCAGATTGAGCCGGATATGAAGCTCGCGAAGCTGCTTCATCGCGACGTCCGACGGCGCACCCATCAGCAGGTCGACGGCTTGCTGGTTCATCGGGAACAGCGAGATCTCGCGCAAATTCGTGGTGCCGCAGAGCAGCATCACGATGCGGTCGACACCCGCCGCCATGCCGCCATGCGGCGGCGCGCCGTACTGGAACGCGCGGTACATGCCGCCGAACCGCTCGACAACGTCGTTCTCGCCATAGCCCGCGATCTCGAACGCCTTCACCATCGCTTCCGGCTTGTGGTTCCGGATACCGCCGGAGGCGATCTCGTAGCCGTTGCAGACGATGTCGTACTGAAACGCCTTGACGGTCAGCGGGTCCTGCGTCTGCAACGCGTCGAGGCCGCCCTGCGGCATCGAGAACGGGTTGTGCGAGAAGTCGACCTTTTTCTCGGTCTCGTCATATTCGTACATCGGGAAGTCCACGATCCAGGCGAGTTCGAACCGGTCCTTGTCGACCTGGTTCAAGTCCTCGCCGACCTTGGTCCGCGCAAGGCCTGAGAACTTCCAGAACTTGTCGGGGTCTCCGGCAACGAAGAAGGCGGCGTCGCCTTCCTTCAGCCCGAGCTGGCTGCGGATCGCCGCGGTCCGTTCCGCGCCGATGTTGTTGGCAAGCGGACCCGCGCCCTCGCCGCCCTCGCGCCACATGATGTAACCGAGGCCGGGCTGGCCTTCGCCTTGCGCCCAGGAGTTCATGCGGTCGCAGAACGCGCGTGATCCGCCTCCCGGTCCGGGGATCGCCCAGACCTGGTTCTTCGTGTCTTCCAGCATCCGTGCGAACACCTTGAAGCCGGAGCCGCGGAAATGCTCGGAGACGTCCTGCATCTCTAGAGGGTTGCGCAGGTCGGGTTTGTCGCTGCCGTATTTCTTCAAGGCTTCCGCAAACGGAATCCGCCGCCAGCCCTTGGTCACGGGCTTGCCCTTGGCAAACTCCTCGAACACGCCCGTGACGACGGGCTCCATCGCCGTGAACACGTCCTCCTGCTCGACAAAACTCATTTCAACGTCGAGCTGATAAAACTCGCCCGGCAGGCGGTCGGCGCGCGGATCCTCGTCGCGAAAGCATGGCGCGATCTGGAAGTAGCGGTCGAAGCCCGACATCATCAGGAGCTGCTTGTACTGCTGCGGCGCCTGCGGCAGCGCGTAGAATTTTCCGGGATGAATCCGCGACGGCACCAGGAAGTCGCGCGCGCCTTCCGGCGAGGACGCCGTCAGGATCGGGGTCTGGAATTCGAAGAAGCCCTGCTCCTTCATCCGCTTGCGCATGGAATCGACGATGGCGCCACGGGTCATGATATTCTGGTGCAGCTTCTCGCGACGCAGGTCGAGGAAACGGTACTTGAGCCTGATGTCTTCAGGATATTCCTGCTCGCCGAACACCGGCAGCGGCAGCTCGGCCGCAGGCCCCAGCACCTCGATCTCGCTGACATAGACTTCGACCGCCCCGGTCGGCAGTTCCGGGTTGTCGGTGCCATCAGGACGGCGGCGCACCTTGCCGTCGATCCGCACCACCCATTCCGAGCGGAACTTTTCCACGTCCTTGAACGCCGGCGAGTCCGGATCGGCCACGCATTGGGTGATGCCGTAATGGTCGCGCAGATCGATGAACAGCACGCCGCCATGGTCGCGGATACGATGACACCAGCCGGAAAGACGGGCGGTCTGGCCGATGTCGCTGTCGCGGAGCGCGCCGCATGTGTGTGACCGGTAGCGAT
The DNA here is from genome assembly GCA_963816815.1 of uncultured Alphaproteobacteria bacterium. Lineage (GTDB taxonomy): Bacteria > Pseudomonadota > Alphaproteobacteria > Rhizobiales > Xanthobacteraceae > Bradyrhizobium. The sequence continues at coordinate 79,408 of CAWFMW010000046.1, read as the reverse complement.
GCATGGAATTCCCAAAAACAGATGTCGGAGGTCAGAATCGGGGGTCAAAGCCCGCGCGAATTGCGGGAGGGTTTACCCGACGGAACGAAGGGCGGCAACCAATGGCGGAGCCTGTTTTGCACCCGAACACCGAGATTTCCGCCGGACCCGTCCCGAACCGTTTGCCTATTCCGTGCCCGCGCCTATCTTTGGGTCATGACCGTCCATTTCCCGTTCCAGAACACCTATTCGGCGCTGCCGGCGAACTTTTTCGCCCGCGTGGCCCCGACCCCCGTCGCCGCCCCCCGGCTGATCAAGCTGAACCGGGCGCTCGCCGTCCATCTCGGGCTCGATCCCGACGTGCTGGAGAGCCCGGAAGGCGCTGAAATCCTCGCCGGCAAGCGCGTCCCCGACGGCGCCGACCCGATCGCGATGGCCTATGCCGGCCACCAGTTCGGCCATTTCGTGCCCCAGCTCGGCGACGGCCGGGCCATCCTGCTGGGTGAAGTCATCGACAAGGACGGCGTCCGCCGCGACATCCAGCTCAAGGGATCGGGCCCGACGCCGTTCTCGCGCCGGGGCGACGGCCGCGCCGCGCTCGGGCCGGTGCTGCGGGAATACATCGTCAGCGAGGCGATGTTCGCCTTGGGCATCCCGACCACCCGCTCGCTCGCCGCGGTGACGTCAGGCGAGCGCGTGCAGCGCGAGACCATGCTGCCGGGCGCCGTGCTCACGCGGGTGGCGTCGAGCCATATCCGCGTCGGCACCTTCCAGTTCTTTGCCGCGCGCGGCGAAACCGATGGCGTGCGGAAACTCGCCGACCATGTCATCGCCCGCCACTACCCTGACATCGGGATGGCTGAGCGCCCCTATCACGCGCTGCTCGAACGCGTCGTCGCCCGCCAGGCCGATCTGGTGGCGCGCTGGCTGCTGGTCGGCTTCATCCACGGCGTCATGAACACCGACAACTCGTCGATCTCAGGCGAAACCATCGACTACGGCCCTTGCGCCTTCATGGACGAATACAACCCCGCGCAGGTGTTCTCCTCGATCGACGAGATGGGCCGCTACGCCTACGCCAACCAGCCGCAGATCGCGCTGTGGAATCTGACGCGGCTCGCCGAATGCCTGCTGCCGCTGTTCTCCGACGACAAGGACAAGGCGATCGAACAGGCGCAATTCATCCTCGGCGAATTCGCTGAAAAATTCACCGCGGCCTACCAGTCCGGCTTGCGCGAGGAAGATCGGCCTGTTCACCGCGCGCGACGGCGACGAGGCGCTGGTGCAGGATCTGCTGGATGCGATGGCGAAGAACCAGGCCGACTTCACGCTGACCTTCCGCCGCCTGGCAGATGCCGCCTTGAATGCCGACGACGACAGCGTCAGGGCCCAGTTCACCGATCCAGCAGCCTTCGACGAATGGGCCACGCGCTGGCGCCAGCGCCTCGCTGACGAACCGCAATCCCCCACCGAGCGGCAAGCCGCGATGCGCGCCGTTAATCCGGCCTTCATCCCGCGCAACCACCGCGTCGAGGCCGTGATCCAGGCCGCCGTGAATAACGACTACGCGCCGTTCGAGGAATTGCTGACGGTGCTGTCGAAGCCGTACGAGGATCAGCCGGCTTATTCGGCCTACACCGAGCCGCCGCTGCCCGAGCAGCGCGTGCTGCAGACGTTCTGCGGGACGTGAGGCACTGATCTTTCCGCGTCATTGCGAGCGAAGCGAAACAATCCATCCCGCCGCGGAAAGAAAGAATGGATTGCTTCGTCGCTTCGCTCCTCGCAATGACGGCTCTGCAACCCCCATCCTGCGTATTGTGAAGCACGCCGGCGTTAACCCAACTCCTTAAGCGCGCATCCACCATCCGCGCATGCGTGTCTCCCCAGGTTCCACAAATTAAGAAGCCGTCAACGCGCTCCCCACAATTCTAACGGTTTATCGGGGAGGTATTGCCGTGGACGCCTTTACTTTCGAAGTCATTGGAATGGTGATGATCGGGCTGTGTCTCATTGTGCTCGCGATTCCGTCAGGCCGCCGGCGATCGCGGCACGTGCGCTACGAGTAGTCCTGGTTGCGCTTCTGGCCCAAAGCGCCCGCAATCCCGTGCGAGACGCCCGGCGCCTGACCGAAGAACCCCGCCACGCTTTTTGCCGACCATGGCATCCGGTCGCGGTTGGGACGCAAAAAAGCCGTGCTCGGGCTCAAATGAAGGGCTCAAATCTTCCGCGACACCCTTGACATATCAGCGTTTTCGGCAGAACGCCTGTCGGTCGCGTCATGGATTGTTCATGGATCTGATTACCACCACTTCCGACCTCGCCGCCGCCTGCTCCCGGCTCGCCCAGCACAAGGTCATCACCGTCGACACCGAGTTCCTGCGGGAGACGACCTACTATCCCCTGCTCTGCGTCGTGCAGATGGCGAGCGCGGACGAGGCCGTCGTGATCGACACGCTGGCGCCCGGCATCGACCTCAAGCCGTTCTTCGAACTGATGGGGAACGAGGCGGTGCTGAAGGTGTTTCACGCCGCCCGCCAGGACATCGAAATCGTCTGGCACCAGTCCGGCACCATTCCGCACCCGATCTTCGATACGCAGGTCGCCGCCATGGTGCTGGGTTATGGCGACAGCATCGCCTATGACCAGCTCGTCGAGCGCGTCACTGGCCACCGGCCCGACAAGACCCACCGTTTCACCGACTGGTCGCGCCGACCGCTGACGCCGGAGCAGATGCACTACGCGGTCTCCGACGTCACCCATTTGCGTGATGTCTTTGCGGCGCTGGACGCCGACCTGAAGAAGCGCAGCCGCAGCGACTGGGTCAGCGAGGAAATGGAAGTCCTGACCTCGCCAAAAACCTACGATTTCCACCCCGAGCGCGCCTGGGAGCGGCTCAAGACGCGCGTGCGCAAGCCGAAGGAGCTCGCAGTGCTGATGGAAGTCGCGGCCTGGCGCGAGCAGGAAGCGCAAAGCCGCGACGTGCCGCGTTCACGCGTGCTGAAGGACGACGCCGTCGGCGACATCGCCACACATGCGCCGACCTCACTGGAGCGCCTTGCCGGCTTGCGCTCGCTGCCGAAGGGTTTTGACCGCTCCAAATGGGGCAGCGATATCATCGCCGCCGTGCAGCGCGGCCTCGCGCGCGATCCTCACACGCTGCCGAAAATCGAAAAGCCGCGCGGCAATTCCAATGGCGCCGCGACCGTCGAACTCCTGAAGGTGCTGCTGCGCATGACATCGGAACGCCATGCCGTCGCCAGCAAGGTCATCGCCACCGTCGATGATCTCGACCAGATCGCCGCCGACGACCAGGCCGACGTCGCCGCGCTCCATGGCTGGCGCCGCGAATTGTTCGGCGAAGCGGCGCTGGCGCTGAAGCATGGCCGGCTGGCACTCGCAATCGAAAAAGGCCGCGTCGTCAGGGTCGATCGGGTGTAGCTATCCGCCGACTGCGTTCCCCGGATGCTGCGCAGCGCGAAGCGGTGCGCTGCTATTCCGGGGTCCACCTGTCTCGTCGTGGGTCCCGGCTCTGCGCAGCAGCGTTGCACGCTGCACCGCGTCCGGGACACGGCAACCTCACCACCTCAACTCCAGCCCCAGCGTACCCTGATGCGACTGCATCGCGGCGCGGAGTTTGGCGTCGTAGTTGACGTAGAGCCGCGCGGTATTGGTCAGGCTCAGCGAGGCCGAAGCGCCGGCATCGGCGCCGTACCGGCTCTCGCCGATACCCTGGAACGTAATGCTCTGCACGCCCTGGCTGACGGTGATGTCGGAGAAATTCTGCACGAGGTTGTCGACGAACTTGCCGTAGCCCGACAAGTCGAGAATTTTGCCGTCAAAGATCCAGTAGTGGCCGATCTCCGCGCCGATCAGCAGTCGTCCTCGCTTCACGGTGGCGCCCGTCGCCGTCGCGGGATCAAGGCCGCCGATCTCCTGAAACGAACCCGTCCGCGCCTGGACATATTCGAACGCCGCCTTGGGCACGATGCGGTTCTGGTCCCTGATCCAGTAGTAGCTGATCTCGCTCAGGACGCCGTCGAGCCTCGCGCTGTATCCGGCGGTCGCTAGCCCAAAGCCGGTATCACGGCGCGAATTGATGTTGCCGAAACCGTGCACTACCGCGCTCGCCCAGGTCCACGGCCCGCTGTCCACGGACGCCGTGAAACCGATCTGGGTCAGGTCGATCGTCGCCGATTGAAGCGCCAGCGGAATATCGATCGCCGAGCGGCTCTGGTCGACCGACAATCCGATATTGATGCCCGGCGCCACCCGCGCGCCGATTCCGGCCACGCCACCCCAGGTCTTTCTGGTATCGCCGACGAAATCGCCGACCGCGCCGTTCTTCGTGTAGTTGCCGTAGCCTTCGAACCAGGTCCGGTAACGCGGCGCTTCCGTGCTCTCCGAAGCGCCGCCGCCGCCGGGGTTGGTCCGCTGCAGGCGGTTGAAGCCGCTCGACTGGTTGCCCAGCCGTTCCAGGAAATTGCTGCCGAGATTGGTCACCGCCGCGCCCGACGACACCATCGAGTTGACCACCGTCGGGGTCGGGCTAGGGGTGGGCGTCGGAGTGGGTGTCGGCGTCGGGGATTGCGCCTGCGCGGCCGACATGATGCCGATGAGAACGGCTGCAATCGCGACCAGCCGCGCGAGCGCGCCACCAGTCTCGATTTTTCGTGCCCGCGAAGAGCAGCGCATGCAATCCATTCCCAAAAAGGCAGAAGCGCGGGCCCGAAAAATGCGAAAATCCCGATCAACCGAAGCGATTTGCCCCCAGTTCGTGCGAAGGGTCAATCGGTTGGGGCCCCGCTGTACTGCCGAATACACGTCATTGTTGTTCGGCTGCCACAGCCCAAGCGACACGGCCGCCAAGCTTCCGGCTCATCCCCGCTGATTCGCGCCAGGGGATTCTTGTATGCTCAGATCGTCCGCGGCGAAATCAGGGTGCCGTCGCGCTCCGTGCTGTCGGCGACCTTGCAAATGTCGCCTTCGAGGCGAAGCTTGCCGCTTGCCAGCAAACGCAGCGCCTCCGGATAGATGCGATGCTCGATGCCGAGGATGCGCTGCGACAGCGTCTCGGCCGTGTCGTCGTCGGCCACCATCACTGCGCCCTGCATGATGATCGGCCCGGCGTCGGTTTCGGGGATCACGAAGTGCACGGTCGCGCCCGAGATCTTCACCCCGGCCTGCAACGCCTGGCCGTGCGGATCGAGGCCCGGAAAGGACGGCAGCAGCGCGGGATGGATGTTGAGCATCTTGCCATACCAGCGCTGCACGAATTCGGCGGTGAACAGCCGCATGAATCCGCCAAGACAAATCAGGTCGACCTTGTTTTCCTCCAGCGCGCGCTGCAGCACAGCTTCGAAGCCGGCGCGGTCCTTGCCGAACGGCTTGCTCTCGATGACGACGGTCGCGATGCCGCTCGCGGCGGCCTTCTCCAGCCCGGCCGCATCGGCGCGGTTGGAGATGACGGCGACGATCTCGGCCGGAAAATCCGCAAGCCTGGCCGCATCGATCAGCGCGGCCATGTTGGAGCCGCGCCCGGAAATCAGGATGGCGACGCGGCGCTTCATTGCGAAAGATCGAGGTGACCGTTGTAGACCACGCGATGTTCACCCGTCGCCGGGATCACTTCGCCGAGCATGGCGACGGTCTCGCCGCTTTCGGTCAAGACATCCGTCACCTGCGCGATCGCATCGGCTTTCACGATCGCGATCATGCCGATGCCACAGTTGAAGGTGCGCAGCAATTCGAGTTCGGCGATGCCGCCCTGCGCCGCCAGCCACTTGAACACCGGCAACACCGGCAGCCGCGCCAGATCGATGCCGACGCCGAGATGCTTTGGCAGCACGCGCGGAATGTTGTCGGTGAAGCCGCCGCCGGTAATGTGGGCAAGGCCCTTGATGGCCCCGGTTTCGCGGATCGCGCGCAGGCAGGATTTTACATAGAGCCGCGTCGGCGCCAGCAGCGCGCCGCCCAGCGTCATGACTGGCGAGAACGGCGCCGGCGCATCGAAGCCGAGACCGGATTGCTCGACGATCTTGCGGACCAGCGAAAAACCGTTGGAGTGCACCCCCGACGAGGCCAGTCCGATCACCGCGTCGCCTGCGGCGATATCCTTGCTCGGCAGCAGCGTGCCGCGCTCGGCGGCCCCGACCGCAAAGCCCGCGAGATCGTAATCGCCATCCTTGTAGAGCCCCGGCATTTCGGCGGTCTCGCCGCCGATCAGGGCGCAGCCGGATTCCCGGCATCCCTCGGCGACGCCAGCCACGATCGCCGCAGCAGCTTCCGGGTCGAGCTTGCCGCAGGCAAAATAGTCGAGGAAGAACAGCGGTTCCGCGCCCTGCACTACGAGGTCATTGACCGACATCGCCACCAGGTCGATGCCGATGCCGCCATGCAGGCCGGTCTCGATCGCGATCTTGACCTTGGTGCCGACGCCGTCGGTCGCCGCCACCAGCACCGGGTCCTTGAAACCCGCCGCCTTGAGGTCGAACAGGCCGCCGAATCCGCCGATTTCGGCGTCCGCACCCGCCCGGGCGGTGGCGCGGACCATCGGCTTGATGAGATCGACCAGACGGTTGCCCGCATCGATATCGACGCCCGAATCCGCGTAAGTGAGCCCGTTTTTGCGGTCGATCATGCCCAAATTCCAGTATGATGACGGCTGGTTACGAGGAATTCCGCGATCCTGCAATGGCTCGCAAGCGCTCGGCACATATACTATGTAGATAAGAACCGGCAGAACCCGCCAGGGGCCGGATTTAGGCCGGGAGCCGGGGAAGCGACCGAGTTGAGCATTCCGAATATCATTACGCTGGGACGCATCATCCTGGTGCCGGTCATCGTCTGGGCGATCGTTTCCAGCCAGATGGAGATCGCGTTTGCGATCTTCGTCATTGCGGGGGTCAGCGACGCCGTCGACGGCTTTCTCGCCAAGCGGTTCAATATGGCGAGCGAACTGGGCGCCCTGCTCGACCCGCTCGCCGACAAGGCGCTGCTGGTATCGATCTTCGTGGCGCTCGGTATCTGGGGCGCTGTTCCGCGCTGGCTCGTCATCCTCGTGGTGTCGCGCGACATCATGATCGTCACGGCCGTGATCGTGTCGTGGCTGTTCGACAAGCCTATACCGATGAAGCCGCTGATGGTGTCGAAGCTCAACACGGTGGCGCAGGTGGCGTTCGCGGCGCTGGTGCTGGCGTCGCTCGGGTTCAATTTCAAGCCGGCGCCCTATGACGTGATCCTGATGGGTTTTGTTACGGTCTTTACTTTGGTTTCGGTCTCGCTCTATCTCGTCGAGTGGGTGCGGCACATGAGCACGATCGACGCGCATTAGCGCTGGATCAGTTATCGCCCGACATCCCGGCCTGGAGATTTGCGTGGCAGTTCGCGTTCAACCTCGTCAGCTCGCCTTTGCGCTGCCGCATGCGGAGAGCCTGACCCGCGACAATTTCCTGGAAGGCCCGGCCAATGAAGCCGCGCTCGCGCTGATCGAAAGCTGGCCGGACTGGCCGAACCGCATCATGCTGCTGGTGGGACCGGAGGGCGCGGGCAAGAGCCATCTCGCCGCGATCTGGGCCGAACAGGCCGGCGCGCGCTCGATATCGGCGCATGCGCTCACCCCCGCTGCGGTCCCCGGCGCGCTCGCCACCGGCGCGCTGGTGGTCGAAGACCTGAGACCGGCCGACTTCGACGAACGTGCGATGTTTCACCTCTTGAATCTCGCGCGCGAGGACGAGGCCTTCGTGCTGATCACCGGACGCGTTCCACCTGTCGCGTTCGAGGTCGAACTGCGCGATCTCAGATCGCGGCTGCGCGCCGCCCCCGTGGTGTCGCTATTGCCGCCCGACGACCTGCTGTTTCGCGGCCTGATCATCAAGTTCTGCGCGGACCGCCAGTTGAGCATCGACGAGACGGTGGTGAGCTACCTCGTCACCCGGATCGAGCGCTCCTATTCCGCCGCCCGCCAGGCAGTCGAACGGCTCGATACCGAGGCCTTGCGGCTCGGCCGGCCGGTGACCCGGGCGCTGGCTGTGGAAGTGCTGCGGAAAGGCTGATTGGGGGCTTGCGTGCTGCTTCCTGCCGCCTTGACGGCGGCTGTCGGCGGAACATCAATGTCATTGAAACGTCATCGGCGTATCACATGCTGTGGGACGCACCCGCGCTAGAATAGCCCACGCTCCCCGAGATGGACCAAAGCTTATGGAATCGGCGCAAGTTATTGAAATAAAAGAAAAAGAACAAGCTGCCGAGGCTGTTCCCACGATTGCCACGAGCCCTGAGCGATTCATCAATCGGGAACTATCCTGGCTGCATTTCAACCGCCGGGTGCTCGAGGAGTCGGTGAATCCTGGCCATCCGGTGCTGGAGCGGGTCCGGTTCCTCTCGATTTCCGCCAATAACCTTGATGAGTTCTTCATGGTCCGCGTTGCCGGTATCAAGGCACAGGTCCGGGAAGGCATCGCCGAACGCAGCCCCGACGGTATGACGCCGTCCGAGCAACTCGTCCTTATCAACAAAACGGTTTCGGAACTCGCCTCCGACCAGCAGGCGATCTGGCGCGACCTGCGCGCCACCCTGTCGGGCACAGGTATCACGCTGGTTGACGGCCACGACTTCACCAAAACGGAGCGCGGCTGGCTCGAGGATCACTTCCTCCGCAACATCTTCCCGCTGCTGACGCCGCTGGCGATTGATCCCGCGCACCCGTTCCCGTTCATCCCGAGCCTCGGCTTCACCATCGCGTTGCAGTTGGCGCGGGTATCCGACGGCAAGCCGATGAATGCGCTGATCCGCATGCCCGGCAAGATCGACCGCTTCATCCGCATGCCCTCGGCCAAGGACGGCGTGGTTCACCTCATCCCGCTGGAACAGGCCACCGGCCTGTTCATCGGCCGCCTGTTCCCCGGCTACACCGTCAAGGGCCAGGGCGCCTTCCGCATCATCCGCGACTCCGAACTCGAAATCGAGGAAGAGGCCGAGGATCTGGTTCGCCTGTTCGAGACCGCGCTGAAGCGGCGGCGCCGCGGTTCGGTGATCCGGTTGGAGATGGAAGCCAAGATGCCGGAAGCGCTGCGCGGCTTCGTGCAGCAGGCGCTTTCCGCCGCCGACGACGAGGTGTTCCTGGTCGACGGCGTGCTGGCGATGAACGAACTCTCGCAGCTCACGAGGCTCGACCGGCCCGACCTCGAATTCGTGCCCTATGTGCCGCGCCATCCCGAACGGGTACGCGACCATGGCGGCGACATCTTCGCCGCGATCCGGCAGAAGGACCTGATCGTCCATCACCCCTACGAATCCTTCGACGTCGTCGTGCAGTTCCTGCAGCAGGCGGCGCGCGATCCTGATGTCGTCGCCATCAAGCAGACGCTGTACCGCACCTCGAACAATTCGCCGATCGTGCGCACGCTTGCCGAGGCAGCCGAGGCCGGCAAATCGGTGACCGCGCTGATCGAGCTGAAGGCGCGGTTCGATGAGGAAGCCAATATCCGCTGGGCCCGCGATCTCGAACGCGCCGGCGTGCAGGTCGTCTACGGTTTTCTCGAACTGAAGACCCACGCCAAGCTGTCGATGGTGGTGCGGCGCGAGGGCGGCAATCTGACGACCTATGTCCACACCGGCACCGGCAACTATCATCCGGTCACCGCGCGCATCTATACTGATTTGTCCTACTTCACCTCGGACCCGATCATCGGCCGCGATGCGGCGCGGGTGTTCAACTACATCACAGGCTATGCCGAGCCGAGCGACATCGAGCGGATGGCCGTGTCGCCGCTGACGCTGCGCAAGCGCATCATCGAACACATCAAGGGCGAGACCAATCACAGCAAGCACGGCAAGCCGGGCGTGATCTGGATGAAGATGAACTCGCTGGTCGATCCTGACGTCATCGACGCGCTGTACGAGGCCTCGCAGGCCGGCGTGACGATCGAACTGGTGGTGCGCGGCATCTGCTGTCTGCGGCCGGGCATTCCGGGCCTGTCCGAGAACATCCGGGTCAAATCCATCATCGGCCGCTTCCTGGAGCACGGCCGCATCTACTGCTTTGGTATGGGGCAAGGCCTGCCCGGCCCGAAGGCGGCTGTGTATATCTCGTCCGCCGACATGATGCCGCGGAACCTCGACCGTCGCGTCGAAATCCTCTGTCCATTGCAAAATCCCACGGTACATCAGCAGGTTCTCGAACAGATCATGGTCGCTAACCTGAAGGATACCGAGCAAAGCTGGCAGTTATTGCCGGACGGGTCGTCAACGCGTATGAAGGCCGCGAAAGGCGAAGAGCCGTTCAACCTGCACAACTATTTCATGACGAATCCGAGTCTGTCTGGCCGTGGAAAGTCTCTCAAGGAATCTTCGCCGCGCCGGCTCACGCGCCGTAACGAGCGCCAGCAATCGTCATAAGGGAACATGGCTGTGAAGCGGCCGCGCAAGCGTGCTTCCAGCGTCGCCGTCATCGACATCGGTTCGAACTCGGTTCGTCTCGTCGTCTATGAGACGATGGCGCGCAGCCTCGTCACCATTTTCAACGAGAAGGCGCTGTGCGGGCTCGGCCGCGAGGTGCAGAGCACCGGCCTGTTGGCCGAGGATGCGGTCGCCAAGGCGCTGACGGCGCTGCGGCGCTTCCGTGCGTTGTGCAAAATCCAGCAGGTCGGGCGCGTCTTCGCCATCGCCACCGCCGCCTGCCGCGACGCCAAGAACGGTCCCGACTTCATCGCCAAGGCCGAAAAAATCTGCGGCGCGGAGATTCAAATCCTCTCCGGACCGCGCGAGGCAAAACTTTCCGCGCTCGGCGTCGTCTCCGGCATCCACAATCCCGACGGCGTCGTCGGCGATCTCGGCGGCGGTTCGCTCGAACTGATCGACGTGCATGGCAGCCGCGTCAGCAGCGGCGTCACGCTGCCGCTCGGAAGCCTGGCGCTGCAGGACCTGTCGCACAAATCGCTGAAGCGCGCCGAACGCATCGTCAGCACCGATCTGTCCAACGTGGCCCAGCTCAAGGCCGCCCAGGGCCGCACCTTCTACGCGGTCGGCGGCACCTGGCGCGCGCTGGCGCGCATCCACATCGTCCAGAGCGGCTATCCGCTGCGCGTGATGCACGGCTATGAATTGCCGGCCGCCGACGCGCTCGATTTCGCGCGGCGCCTGCGCCGGCTGGCGGCCGCCAATCTGCTCGCCGATATCGAAGTGGTCGCGGATGCACGGCGTCCGCTGCTGACCTATGCCGCACTGGTGCTCGAATACATCATCCGTGTCGGCCGCCCGAAGACGATCGTGTTCTCGACCTTCGGCGTGCGCGAGGGCCTGCTCTATGAGATGCTGCCGCCGCAGGAGCGCGCCAAGGACGGCTTCATCTGCGCCGCGCAGACCCTGAACGGGCTGCTGTCGCGCTCGGCGCGCCATGCCGAGGAATTGGTCGCATGGACCGATCGGCTGGTGCGGGTCGTAAAACTGCGCGAGACCCCGGAAGACCGCCGCCTGCGCCACGCCGCCTGTCTGCTCTCCGACGTCGGCTGGCGCGTGCATCCCGATCACCGCGGTGAGGAAACGCTGAGCCTGATCACCAACGGCAATTTCGGCTCGATCAGCCATCAGGGCCGCGCCTTTGTCGCGCTGTCGGTGTTTTACCGCTACGCGGGCCTCAGCGAGGAAAACGAACCGCCGACGCGCATCCGCGAACTGGTGCCGCCGGCGATGGACGAGCGCGCCCGGCTTCTCGGCGCGGCATTCCGCGTCGCCCACCTGATCTCGGCGGCGCGCACCGGCGTGTTGCCCGCAACGCATTTCCGCAGCCGCGGCCGCAAGCTGATGCTGGTGTTCGAGCACCGCATGGTCGACCTCGTCGCCGACCGCGTCGGCAGCCGCTTCAAGCAATTGGCGCGATTGGTCGGGCGCACCGGCTCGATCGTGCGGAACTGACCGAAAAAGGCGACCTTCACAACGCGTCTACCGCTCGTCGAATGAATCGGTTGGAAATGACCCATTAGCGGCCATGCGGTGCTCAAGTTGGCATTGGGATCGGCCAGTCGTGCTGCTCCGCGTGATAGCCGTCACTCCCTAATTCTCACGAAAACCCGGTCTTGCGCAGGCCCTCTAATAGATGGTCCGCATCTTTGTCGGGAAGGTAAAAGGGCTTTTTTAATCCGCGTGACAAACTGGGATGTCTCCGCAGAACGTCGGTTATCTCTGCTTGCGCCTCTTCGAGCCGGCCCGTTTGAGCGTACGCTGCGACCAACCACTTTCGTCCTGGATGATTAGGTGCCTGCAAGACAAACTCGCGGAGCCTGGCAACCGCTTCGGGGTACCTTCGTAGCATATAATATGCGAGTCCCAGCCAACCGCGCGCAACAGGCAGCGTGAAGGGATCAACGCGCAAATGCGCCTCACCTACATTGACCGCTCTTTCATACTGACCAGCAGAAACCAAGACCTGTATAAATCGCCCATCCGTATAGCTGGGATTGAGCGCGACGGCCCGATCGCACTCGGCCACGGCTGCTTCCACCTGTCCCTTAAAGCTGAGGCTCAATCCGAGCTGGTAACGAGCCTGCGGTAGATTGGAGTTCGAGCTGAACGGCCTTCTCGGCCGCCCGGTAAGCGGCATCCAGACCGGCAGGATTGCTGCAATCGTCATCCAAAGGAATCGCCCAGGTCGATAGGTGGGTTTGCGACAGCAAGACATAGGCCCGTGCAAAATTCGTATCGATCGCTATGCACTGCCCGATGAGCGCCCGTGCCTTGTAGATCGACGCGACCTCCATTAGACGATGAAAATCAGCATATGTATCCGCGGCTCGCCTGTAATAGTCGTAAGCCTGCCATGTTGCAGGTGGCTTGAGCGCCGTCCGCTCGGCTTCGGCTTTGCTCATATGGGCGGCAAGGATTGCTGCTACGCTGTGCGTAACCTGATCCTGCACCTCGAAGATTTCATCCATTTGACGATCGTAGCGCTCGGCCCAACGATGCGCGCCTGTCAGGGCATCGACAAGCTGTAGGCTCACACGGACACTCTCACCGTACCGACGAATGCTGCCCTGTAAGACATAGTGGACGCCGAGCGCACGCCCCACCTGCCGGACGTCAATCAATTTTCCTTTGTACTGGAAGCTCGAGTTTCGGGCGATGACGAAGAGCTCGGAAAACCGAGACAGATTGGTAATGATGTCCTCTACGATGCCGTCAGCGAAATATTCGAGCTGTGGATCGTGCCCCAGATTGGCGAGCGGAAGAACCGCGATCGACGCTCGATCTGGAAGCGGCAGGCCAAGTGACCACGATTCGAGCGACAGACTTGCGCCTGTTGGAGCTTGCACCGCAGTCGTGTCATCCATTGAAATCGGCACGTCGACTAGATAGCCGCGCCTTGGAATTGTCCTTATGATCCGCTGACTCTCGTCGTCTAGAGCACGACGGATCTCACTGACGCACTGCAGTCAACGACTCCTCGCCGACCGTCACGTCAGGCCAAACGGCTCTGATTATATCCTCCTTGGTGACGACCCGTCCCGAGTGTTCGACCAGATAGCGCAACACATCGAAGCTTTTGCGCCGCATGCCCACTTGGCCGGAGGGCCCGCGCAAACACAATCGTTCGAGATCGAGGGTGAATGATTCAAACCGAAATGAAGCGCGCGTCATCATCGTGACCTCGAGAGACAACCTCGGGCCGGCAGATTTTTCAGGCAAATCTCAGCCAAGTTTGAGGGAAGTTTCATGACGCTTACCCGCGACCCTCTCCATTATACACCCTAATGCCGCGCGAGTGTCGGACTCGCAGAAGAAATCTGCACGGCGGCGGCAATCTTCCGGAATCCCGGACGAAAAGGGATCGATGGCCATGCGGCTCCTTCGATTTTCGCGCGCGTTGACCAGCACGCTGCTCCTTGCAGCGTCTAGTCTCCCGCATGCGACATTTTCGGCTCTAGGTCAGGCTTCCATTCACCGTGACTCCCCCATAACTGATGGTGCTGGCGTTAGCGCGTTTGGCAACATCATATCCGTCAATCTTGAGGGACGAAGCCCCGCGAACAATTCGGAATGTACACGTCAGCCTAACGCGGCGGGAAGGACGTTCGATCAAAACGTCGTCTCTATCGACCGCAATATTTATCCAGAAGGTACCTTCCCCGGCAGATCGCCCCAGAGCGCGATCATGCATTGGGTCAGCCGTTATCTCCGGATCTCCGGGCAATATGAACTACCATGCATCGAATTTGCGCAAACAGCCTCAATCGTCGCCGTGCGATCCAAGAATTCTCACTCCAAGCGGCAGGATATGGGCGGGTATGACGACACTATGAATACGATCTACCTGCCGGAGGAGTGGACGGGTAATACACCTGCAGAGGTGTCCATCCTAATTCACCAAATGGTCTATCACGTTCAGAATTTCGCCGCACTCAAATACGAATGTTCGTGGGAACGCGAGAGGCTCGCCTATGCGGCGCAAGAAAGATGGCTGCGTTTGAACGATAGCAATCTGTGGGATGCCTTCGCGATCGATCGAACGATTTTCCTCCTGAGCACAGAATACATTTGCTGATGCCCGAGCTACAGCCCGCGTACGAACGCTTCGAGCGCTGCGTTGGTCTCGTCTCGCGCTTCCTGCTGCACCCAATGTCCGATGCCGGGGATGATGGTGGAACCACGGAAATCGGAGCAGGCCACGCCCGGGTCGGCGTAAAGGTCCATGCCCGGGATGAAGGCGCGCACGGGGTCGCGCTCGCCGGCGATGAAGGCCGACGGCTGTGAGATGCCGCGTCCGCTCAATTCGGCCAGATCGTCGAAATCGAGGGTTTGCGCGCGGTACCGGTTGAGAGGCCCGCGAAAGCCGCCGGCGCGAAAAGCATCGACATAGACGGCGAGATCGCTCTCGCTCATCCAGCCAGGAAAAGGCTTGGGATCGATGAGTCCATCGAGCAGCCTTGCCTCGGGCGGCTTCGGCGCGAGCCATGTGTTTTGGGGTGCCTCGCCGGACAGGGCAAAATACATCTTGCGCAGCGCAACCGCGATGTCCGATTCCAGCTCCGCTTCCGCGTCGCCCTCTTGCTGGAAGTAGATCTGGTAGAAGAACCGGCCCTTGTAGATGGCTCGCACCATGTCGATGAAGGGCGCGGGCCCGCGCGGACGGAACGGCACGCTGAGACCGGCGACCGCCCTGATCCTGTCGGGGTGAAGCAGCGCGGTGTGCCAGACGATGGGTGCGCCCCAGTCGTGGCCGAACAGCACGGCCGGGCCGTCGCCCAACTGACCGATGACCGCAACGACGTCAGAGGCGAGATGACGCAGCGTATAGGCCGCGATTTCCGTTGGCTTCGAGCTTCGCCCGTAGCCGCGGACGTCGAGCGCAGCGACCCGAAAACCTCGTGCCGCGAAATACGCGACCTGGTGGCGCCAGGAGTACCAGAGCTCCGGAAAGCCATGGACGCAGACGATCAGCGGGCCGGAGCCGCTGACCGCCACATTGAGTTCGATCGCGCCGTTTCGGACCGTGACAAATTCCACCGCGGGCTCCCCTGCACTATCAATCACATCAACGCCATCACGCGCGCCGCGAGCGCCGGCTCGCGCAGCGCGGCCTGCGGCTTGAGCAGCTGCGAGACCTCCGCGGTCAGCCGGTGCACCTCCGGATCCTGCGCGGCGAGCTTGGTCATGGCCATGCCGTATTGCAGGCGCTGCGCGAGGTCGGCGGGCCGAACGCCGCGCGTGGCCGGATAAACGAAATCGCTGACGGCAACGCCCCATGGAGTCGCGAGGGTGTCCTGAATGGCAGCGAAGAAGTCAGGCGCCAGCCGCTCCCTAGGGACATCTGCCGCCAGCAACCGGTCCAGGATCACGGCTTCCTGCGCTGCCACGCTCATGCCCTGGCCGAACACCGGATTGAAGCGGCAGAGGGCGTCGCCCGTCGCAAGCAACCCGGCTGGGAACGACTCCAGCCGCTCGAAATGTCGCCGTATGCTGCAAGGCAGCTGGTAGCGGACGATATCCGTCACCGGCCTCGCGTCTCTGACCGCGTCATGGATGGTGGAGGTGCGCAGGCTCCTGACGAAATCCATGAATCCCGCGCGATCGCCCGGAGGCGCATCGCCGTGATTGCCGCCGATGGAAAGCAGCCATCGCTGCTTCTCGATCGGAAACAGGAACGCCCCGCGGCTGCTGGCAGGCGCGGACGGCAGCACGACACTGCCCAGCCAGCCGCCATTGTGAGCGGGGGGCCGCTCGACGATGGTGCTCGCATAAGCCTGATCGATGCCGATTTCGGTTTCTTCCGGCTTCGGCAGCGAAAGTTCTTCGAGCACTTGCAGCGTCAGGCCGCAGCGGCCGGAGGCTTCGACCACCAGGTCGGCTTCCAGGGTGACGGCAGCACCATCTTCGGTTTCATAGCGGACCGCCTCGACCCGCATCGTATCGCGCGATGCGACGAGCCCGGTGACCCGGGCGCGCACGCAGATCTCGATGTTCGGGGTTTGCTGAACGCGCCGCCGCGTAACGGCTTCGAGCAGAGGGCGCGACATGCAGAAGATGTCGAAGCCGAGATCGCGAACCGGGAAAGGATCGAACCCGGGACGCTCGAACCGCAAATCCAGTCCGTTGCGGATTTTCACGGCGCCCGCTTCCGCCAGATCGTTCTCAAATCCTGGAAACAAGGTCTGCAGGGCCTGCAATCCGCCTGCGAGCAGCATGTGGGCATGCTGGCATTGCGGTGTCCCCCGTCGCGGCGCCGCTTCCACGGGAAGCACGTCCCGCTCGATCACCGTGACTTTCCCGAAATGCGGGGAGACCGCCTGAGCGGCCGTAAGGCCGGCCATGCCGGCGCCGATCACCACGGCATGACTTCTTGCAGGATCCGGCACGTGCTCCTCCTGACAGCGAGTATGTCACGCCCGGCGCTTATGCTCCGGGCAGCCCAAGCCTATCTGATCTTATCTGGCGCGATGGTGAAAGGCCTCACAAGTCGCTGGGACGGCAACCGCTATCGGCCGTCGTTTGGAAAAGTTGCACAACCGCGCCGCACAGTCCCTAGATCGCGCCGGCTTTCGCATGGTCGGACCCTGCGTTCGCTGCGGAGAGCCTACCAAGCTCTGCGCCCTTTACCAGCGCATAGATCGCCGGGATGACGATCAGCGTCAGCAGCGTCGACGAGATCATGCCGCCGATCATCGGCACGGCGATGCGCTGCATGATCTCCGAGCCGGTGCCGGTGCTCCACATGATCGGCAGCAGCCCGGCCATGATGGCGACCACCGTCATCATCTTCGGACGCACACGTTCGACCGCACCCTCCATGATGGCATCGTAGAGATCGCTCCGCGTCAGCGCGCCACCCTCGGCCGCCTTGCGCGCCCGCCGCTCGTCGAGCGCCTGGTTGAGGTAGATCAGCATCACCACGCCGGTCTCGGCGGCGACACCGGCCAGCGCGATGAAGCCGACGACGACGGCGACCGACAAATTGAAGCCGAGCCACCACATCAGCCAGAGCCCGCCGACCAGCGCAAACGGCAACGACAGCATCACGATCAGCGTTTCCGTCAGCGAACGGAAATTGAGATAGAGCAACAGGAAGATGATCGCGAGCGTCACCGGCACCACGATTTTCAGCCGCGCCGCCGCCCGCTCCAGATACTCATACTGGCCGCTCCACATCAGATAGGCGCCGGGCGGAAACTGGATGCTGGCGTTCACGGCCTGCTTGGCGTCGGCGACGTAACCGCCGATGTCGCGGTCCCTGATGTCCACATAGACGTAGACCGCGAGCTGGCCGTTCTCGGTCCGGATCGAGGTCGGCCCGCGCGCCGGCGCGACTTTTGCGATCTCGCCCAGCGGCACCGCCCCACCGGCCGGCATCGGCACCAGCACCTCGCGCGCGATCGAGATGCGGTCGCTACGCAGGTCACGGGGATAGCGCATGTTGACGCCAAAGCGCTGGCGTCCCTCGACCGTTGTTGTCACGGTCTGCCCGCCGAGCGCGGTGGCGATGACGTCCTGCACGTCCTGGATCATGATGCCGTAACGCGCCAGCGCCCCGCGGTCGGGAATAATGTCGAGGTAGTAGCCGCCGATGCCGCGCTCAGCATAGGCCGACGACGTCCCGGGTACGGTCCGCAGCACCTGCTCGACCTGCTTTGCGAGCCGGTCGATCTCGACCAGATCAGTCCCGATCACTTTCACGCCGATCGGGGTGCGGATTCCCGTCGAGAGCATGTCGATGCGCGCCTTGATCGGCTGGGTCCAGGCGTTGGAGACGCCGGGAAACTGCAGCGCCTTGTCCATTTCGGCCGTGAGCCCATCGAGCGTCAGCCCCGCACGCCATTCGGCTTTCGGCTTCAGGTTGATGATGGTCTCGAACATCTCGGTCGGCGCTGGATCGGTCGCGGTCGCCGCGCGGCCGGCCTTGCCGTAGACCGAGGCCACTTCGGGAAAGCTGCGGATGATCCGGTCCTGCATCTGCAGCAATTCGGCCGCCTTGGTGACGGAGAGTCCAGGCAGCGTGGTCGGCATGTAGAGCAGCGTGCCCTCGTTCAGATTGGGCATGAACTCGGTGCCGAGCTGCCGGGCCGGCCACACCGTGACGGCAAGAATGCCGAGCGCGATCAGGATCACGAGGATTTTGGCGCGCATCACGGCCTTGATGACCGGCCGGTAGATCCAGATCAGGAAACGGTTAATCGGATTTTTGTGCTCCGGAATGATCCTGCCGCGGACAAACGCGATCATCAGCGCCGGCACCAGCGTAACGGACAACACCGCCGCGGCCGCCATCGCAAACGTCTTGGTGAAGGCGAGCGGGCTGAACAGCCGCCCCTCCTGCGCCTCCAGCGTGAAGATCGGCATGAAGGATACGGTGATGATCAGCAGGCTGAAGAACAGCGCCGGCCCGACCTGCGATGCCGCCTCGATCAGGATTTTCACGCGCGATTGACCCGGCTGCGCCCGTTCCAGATGCTTGTGCGCATTCTCGATCATGACGATCGCCGCATCCACCATCGCGCCGATCGCGATCGCAATTCCGCCGAGGCTCATGATGTTGGAGCCGATCCCCAACAGCTTCATCGCGCCGAACGCCATCAGTACACCGACCGGCAGCATCAGGATCGCGACCATCGCGCTGCGGACATGCAGCAGGAACACGATGCACACCAGCGCCACGATGATGCATTCCTCCAGCAACGTGTTCTTGAGCGTGTCGATGGCGGCATTGATCAGGTTGGAGCGGTCATAGACCGGCACGATCTCGACCGACTTCGGCAGGCTGGACGCGATTTCCGCAAAGCGCTTCTTGACGTTTTGAATGACGTCGAGCGCGTTGACGCCAAAACGTTGCAGCACGATGCCGCTGGCGACCTCGCCCTCGCCGTTGAGCTCGGTAATGCCGCGGCGCTCGTCCGGCCCGAGTTCGACGCGCGCGATGTCCTTGAGCAGCACCGGCGTGCCGTTACTCGCCTTGAGCACGATATTACCGAGATCGTTGATATCACGCAGATAGCCCTTGCCGCGGATGACATATTCGAACTCGGACAATTCGACGGTGCGGCCACCGACATCGGCATTGCTGGCGCGGATCGCGTCGCGCATCTTTGGCATGGTGATGCCTAGATCGCGCATCCGCTGTGGATCGAGAATGACGTTGTATTGCCGCACGAAGCCGCCGACGCTGGCGACCTCGGCGACCCCCTCCGCCTTTGCCAGCGCAAATTTCAAATTCCAGTCCTGGATGGCGCGCGTGTCGGCAAGGTTCAGCTCTTTCGACATCACTGCATATTGGTAGACCCAGCCGACGCCGGTGGCATCGGGACCCATGGTCGGCGTCACGCCGGCGGGCAGCCGCGAGGCCGCGCTGTTGAGAAATTCCAGCACGCGCGAACGGGCCCAGTAGATGTCGGTGCCATCCTCGAAGATGACATAGACGAACGACACGCCGAAGAACGAGAACCCGCGCACCACCTTCGAACGCGGCACCGTGAGCATGGCCGTGGTCAGGGGATAGGTGACCTGGTCCTCGATCACCTGTGGCGCCTGGCCCGGATATTCGGTGTAAACGATCACCTGCGTATCCGAGAGATCCGGAATGGCGTCGAGCGGCAGGTGCGCCAGCGCGTAGAGTCCGGCGGCGGCGGCGAAGGTGGTGCCAAAGAACACCAGCAGCAGATTGCGCGCCGACCAGGCGATGAGGCGGGCGATCATGGTTGAGCTCCCTCGGCAAAGCCTTTCAGAGCTGCCTTCAGGTTGCTTTCGGCATCGATCAGGAAATTCGCTGATGTCACCACCGGGTCGTCCTCGGCGAGGCCTTCGCGGACCTCGACATAGCCCTCGCCGCGATGGCCGAGCTTGACTTCGCGCGGCTCGAACCGCCCTTCTCCCCTGTCCACCAGCACGGCCTGCCGGCTGCCGCTGTCCAGCACCGCGCTTTCGGGAATCGCGAGCACGGATGCAGCGCTGCCGGTCTCGATCTCGGCATCGACATACATGTCGTGGATCAGCAACACCTCCGGATTGGGCAATTCGACGCGCACCCGCGCCGTCCGCGTCTCCTTGATGATCTGCGGATAGATCACGTTGATCTTTCCCGTAAACTCCCGCCCGGGAAAACTTCGCGCGCGCACGATCGTGCGCTGACCCGTAGCCAAAACCCCCAGATCGCGCTCGGCGACGTCGATGACTGCCCACACCACCGAGTGATCGGCGATCCGGAACAGGCTCTCGCCGGGTTGGGCGCGCATGCCTTCGGTGACGTTGCGTTCGAGCACGATGCCGTCGCGCGGCGACGTCCATTCGATCCCGATCGGAACGTTGCGGCCCTTCTCCATGGCGGTGATAGCCGCTTCCGGTACGTCGAGATTCATCAGCCGCTGGCGCGAGCCCTTGCCATAGAGCCCGTCGCCGCCGGTGACCCTGGAACTGAGCGTCGAAATGTATTCGGCCGCCGCCGACGAGATCGCCGGACTGTAGATTTCCATCAGCGGCTGCCCCTTGACGACATGCGCGCCGGTGGTGATGTCGGCGACCTTCTGGACATAGCTTTCGGAGCGCATCGCGATCACGGAGACGCGGCGCTCGTCGAGTTGGATGGTGCCGGGGGCGCGGACCGTCGTGCGGATCACGCGTATCGCGGCCGCCTCCGACTTGACGCCGGAGCGCTGGATCCGGCCGGGCGAGACCTTGACCATCCCCTCGTCGCTGTCCTCGCCCTCATAGACGGGGATG
Organism: uncultured Alphaproteobacteria bacterium; assembly: GCA_963816815.1. GTDB lineage: Bacteria > Pseudomonadota > Alphaproteobacteria > Rhizobiales > Xanthobacteraceae > Bradyrhizobium. The sequence goes on along the minus strand of CAWFMW010000046.1, from coordinate 58,237 downwards.
TAGTCCATCCCCATCGAGTCTTTCTTGGGCGCGACTGAGACGTCCGACAGCCCCATCGGATTGCGATAGTATTTGATCTTGCGTTCGGCAGGCGCCGCCGTGGCGCCGGGCGCTGTATGCTGATGGTTGCCGTCGGCAAGCGCGGCAAAGCCGGCCATGGCGACGGCCGTGAGCGCGCCCGCGACGGCGCGCCAAAATGGCATCCTCATTTCGATATCCTCTAAATGCTGGTCGGCCGCTTAAGCGGCACAGACGCGCGTCAGGCGCGCCGCGAGACGTCCGGCGTCAGGCCGGGCGGACCAGCGATCGAGGAGGTCTTGGCGGCGGCAGAAGGCCGAGGCTTTCCGCCTCGGGGTCGCTCACGGGAAGCAGCATGCGGAGCGTCACCGGCTGAACTTCGGCAACGCTTGCCGAGAGCGGCGCGTGCAACGTCGTCGACACACAGAGCGCCATCAACGGGCATTTGTCGCAATCCACCGGCGCTGACTTGTCCGGGCAGCACGGCATGTCGTCGGACATGGAGGCTGCGTCATCGGCCATGGCGACCACGGCCATCGAGTCCATCGAGGCCATCGAGTCCACATTCGCCCGCGCCGCGAGCGGGGCAAATACGAGGCCTGCGATCAGAAAGACCGCCAGCAGCCTGCAAAGGTGGATCGAGCGTTTCACGAAACGGTTTTCGCATGATCCGGCCCATGATGGGAAGCCAGGTTCCATCACGAAAGCGCGGGTTTCACTTACATAATCCAGTTGGGAGCTCACCCCATTGCGTTGGATCAATCTGATCCAGGGCACCGGAATATTGCCGAAAGCCCAAACATTTTCGCGCGCCACGGTTTAAAATGGGCGGCCGCCGCGTCTGCGGCCGGCCCTCAGCTAAGGAGCCCACCATGCACGCCCGCGAAATGATCGGCACCCACCCGGCCGTCCAGGGCCAGGTCAACGACGCCCTGATCCGTTGCATCGAGGAATGTTATTCCTGCGCCCAGACCTGCACTTCCTGCGCCGACGCCTGCCTGTCGGAGCGCATGGTGCAGGAGCTGACCCAGTGCATCCGCCTGGATCTCGATTGCGCCGACATCTGCAACATCACCGGCCGCATCTTGACCCGCCGGACCGGTTTCGATGACGAAGTGATGCGCCGCATGCTCAGCGTCTGCGCCGCCGCCTGCCGGCTGTGCGCCGAGGAGTGCCAGGCGCACGCATCCATGCATGAACATTGCCGCATCTGCGCGCAAAGCTGCCGCCGCTGCATGGAGGCCTGCCAGGAATTGTCACGCAGCATGGCGCATTAGCGCGCGATGGCGTCTGCTGATCTCAACCCTCGCGGCGAAACACGCTGAATTGGAAAATCTGGTGCGAGCCCCAGGGCGTTGCGTGCTCGTGCCGTTGGGTGTGAACCGGCCGAAACCCGGGACCGAGTGTCTGCGCCAAGCTCGCGGCGTCGTAACGCGCGACTGGCAGGCCGCTGCATTTTTCAGGGCCGTCCAGCGCGAAAGTCGCGATGATCGCGTGTCCTCCGGCTCTCAAGCCGCGCGTGAGGCGCTCGACATAGGCAGCGCGGTCCTTCTCATCGGTGAGAAAGTGGAACGCCGCCCGGTCGTGCCAGATATCGTATCGCTTCACCGGCTCCCAGATCGTGGCATCTGCCACCAGCCAGTGAACCCGGTCGGCGCGCGCTCCGAGGCGAGCCTTGGCGGCCTTCAATGCCGCGTCCGACAGGTCGAGCACGGTGACATCCTCAAACCCCTGCTCGACGAGATGGTCGACCAGCCGCGAAGCGCCGCCGCCGATGTCGATGATAGCCGAGTTTCTGACTGCACCGGCCTGCACGATCAGTTCGAGCGACGGCGCCGGGCTTTGCTGAAACCAGCTGACCTCGCTCTCGTCCTTCGTCGAGTAAACGTTCTCCCAATGGGCCTGACGGCTGCCATCTCCCATAAGACTCTCCCTGCCCCATACATGGTGGTCTCTCCCGCCCGCGACAACGCGCCAACGACCCTGCCGTCGGCGTTCGTGGCCTGCGGCTCTGCCCGGCAGCCGAGCCAGATTATACATAACCAACGGAGTATGATTACGATGCGGGATGTCCCCGACCATTGTAATATCGCGGCTGAGTGTGATGGCCATTGAGTTCCGTGGCAGAAAAATATGCAGATTCGCGTTCCCGCTTGACGCAATCCATATCTCGGCGGTTATAGATTAAGCATAACCCATAGGTTATCGATCTCAAATGCCGAACGCCCATGACGTGCTCTTCAAAACCCTGGCCGATCCGACCCGCCGGGCGATCTTCGAGCGGCTGTGCCGCCAGGGAGAACAGACGGTGGGGGCCCTGACGGCGCAGGCCGGGATCTCGCAACCGGCGGTCTCAAAACATCTCGGCGTTCTCAAGCACGCCGGGCTGGTGCGCGACCGCCACGAAGGCCGACAGACGCACTATAGCGCGCAGCTCGGCGCACTGGCGCCGCTGATCGACTGGACAAGCGAGATGGCCGGGTTCTGGCAGAGGAAATTCGACGATCTCGAAGATCTGCTCAAACGGATGGACCAATGACCAATACAGCCACTGAAACGCGCTCCGTCGTCGTCGAACGCGAGATGCCGCATCCGCCGGAAAAGCTCTGGCGCGCGCTCACGCAACCGCATTTGATGGAGGAATGGCTGATGAAGAACGACTTCAAGCCAGTCGTGGGCCACCATTTCAATCTTCGCGGCGACTGGGGCGGCGTGCTGGACTGCGAGGTGCTCGCAATCGAGCCGAACAAGGCGCTGTCCTATACCTGGAATTTCAAGCACGCCGATGCGGCCTTCGATCTGCAGAGCGTGGTGACGTTTACGCTCACGCTAACGCGTAACGGAACGCTGCTGCGCATGGAGCAGACGGGCTTCCGGCCGGATCAGAAGCAGGCTTTTGGCGGCGCCAAGGTCGGATGGCAGCAGTTCTTCGGGAAGCTGGAGGAGGTTTTGGCGCGGGCGGACTAAAATCTGTCGCGGCGCGCGTCCCTCGTTTCAAATCAAAGGAGGTCTCATTGAACTGGAATACGTCTGTCCGGCAAATCCACCGCTGGCTGTCCATTGCCTTTACGGTGGCTGTCATCGTCAACGTCATCGCCATGATGCAAGAGAAACAGGCCGTCTGGGTGGGCCTGCTGGCGTTGTTCCCGCTGATCCTGTTGCTGCTCAGCGGTCTGTACCTGTTCGCGCTGCCCTATGCCGCCAAATGGCGCGGGGCGCGAGGCATCAGCGAACAGGTGTGACGCCATGGCCGGCAAGACGTCCGCGAAATCGGCGAAGGCCGCAAGGAAGGCAACCATCAAGCGGCCCGCCACAAAGCCCGCCCTCCTCTCAGGCGGCAATCCTCAGATCGCAAAGGGCGACGGCGATGCGCCCGTGCAGGCCTACATCGCAGCCATGCCGGGCTGGAAACGCAACGTCGGACGGCATCTCGATGCCCTCATCGAGCGCAGCGTGCCCGATGTACGCAAGGCCGTAAAATGGAACTCGCCCTTTTATGGCGTCGGGGATCAAGGTTGGTTCCTCAGCTTTCACTGCTTCACAAAATACGTCAAAGTGACGTTCTTCCGAGGCACATCGCTGCGCCCGCTCCCGCCCGGTGAATCCAAGCACAAGGAAGTGCGCTACCTCGATATCCACGAGGACGCCGAACTCGACGAAGTCCAACTCGCCGCCTGGGTAAAGCAAGCCAGCCAATTGCCCGGCGAACGATTGTGAGCCGAAAGACGACAGCCATGAAGAAGACAGCGACAAGCGTGAAGAAGAGCGGCGCGAACGAAGCAAAAGGCGGAGCCTCTCCCTCTCGGCAAATCGATGCAAGAATCAAGGAGCTCGGCGATTGGCGCGGCGAGACGCTCGCGCGCATCAGAAGCATCATCAAGCAGGCCGTCCCCGACGTGGTCGAGGAGTGGAAGTGGCGCGGCGTTCCGGTGTGGGAGCACGACGGCAGCATCTGCACCGGCGAGACCTACAAGGCGGTCGTGAAGATGACCTTTGCCAGGGGCGCCGCGCTGGACGACCCGACGGACCTCTTCAACTCAAGCCTCGAAGGCAACACAAGGCGCGCCATCGATTTCTATCAGGGCGACAAGATCGATGAAAAGGCGTTGAAGGCGCTCATTCGCGAGGCCGCGGCGATGAACACGGCGGCGAGAGCTGCCCGGAAGAAGAGCGCTTGAGGAGACGGCCGACGTCGGGCCGGGGCGCCGGGGCGGCCGTTTTGTTCCGTCACGCACCGGCCCAGCGCGAGCCAGCCGCCCTGATCGCATGCCAGATGCGGGAGGACGTTGCGGGCATGTCGAGATGCCGCACGCCGAGAGGCGTCAGCGCGTTCATCACGGCATTCATGATGGTGGCGGGAGCGGCGATGGCGCCAGCCTGACCGCTTCCCTTGACGCCCAGCCGGTTGGCGCGGCTTGGAAAGTCGCCCGTCAGGCTGCCCTCGAACGCGGGAAGATCGTCCGCACGCGGCAGCGCATAATCCATCAGCGAGCCCGAGAGGATTTGGCCGGTTTCGGCATCGAACAGCGCGTGCTCGAACAATGCCTGCCCGATCCCCTGCGCCACGCCGCCATGGACCTGACTCAGCGTCTGGCGCGGATCGAGCAGGCGGCCGTAGTCGTCAAAGATCACGTAGCGGTCGAGCCTCACCTTGCCGGTCTCGGGGTCGATCTCGACTTCGGCAACATGACAGCCGTTGGGAAAAGTGTAGCGGTCGCAGAGATGCGTCGCCCTGTCCGCCAAACCAGGCGCGACGTCGTCGCCGGGAGTCTGATAGGAGGCTCGCGCCACCTCGTCGAGGCTGATCTCTTGGCCGGTCGCTGCCACACGCAGCATCCCTGCTTCGTAGCGAACCGCATCGACGCCGGCCTGCAGCAGGCGCGCGGCAAGCCGCCGCGCGTTCTCGATCACGCCTTCGGCCGCCATCAAGAGCGCCGTGCCGCCCTGATGCATCGAGCGCGCCCCGCCATGGCCGCCGCCGGAATCGAGGTCATCGGTATCGCCCTGCCGAAACCGGAAGCGTTCCGCCGGCAGGCCGAACGCATCGGCCGCGACCTGGGCGAACGTGGTCTCGTGGCCCTGGCCGTTGGAATGCGTGCCGACCATCAGGTCGATTCGGCCGTCGTCGCCGACGCGCACCTCGGCCACCTCATTGGGCTGGCCGCGCGAGGTTTCGAGAAAGCAGGCGTAGCCGAGGCCACGCAGCCTGCCCCGCTTGCGGGAGGCGCGCCGGCGTGCATCGAAGCCTGCGGCGGCCTTGACCGCGTGATCGATCGCGTGGCCAAAGCTGCCCTGCTCGACCGTAAGCCCCATCGCGCTTGAATGGGGAAACCGGCGAAAGATGTTCTTGCGGCGCAGCTTCAGCGCATCCATTCCGAGTTCGCGGGCGGCGATGTCGATACAGCGCTCGATCAGGTAATTCGCCTCGGGTTTGCCGGCGCCGCGATAGGCGTCGACCGGCGTCGTGTTGGTGAACACGCCGCTGGCCTGGAAGGCGATCAGCGGGATGTCGTAGACGCCGCCCATCGCGCTCGCCATCGCCATGGTCGGCACCACCGGCGCCACCGTCGAGACGTAGGCGCCGAGATTGGCGAGGACCTTGGTGTCGAGCGCGAGAAAGCGGCCGTCCCGATCCAACGCGAGGCGCGCGCGAATGAGGCTGTCGCGGCCATGGACGGAGCCTGTAAAATCCTCGCTGCGATCCCCGATCCACGCGACCGCGCGGCCGAGGCGGCGCGCCGCCCACAGCACCAGCACCCACTCGGGATAGAGTACGTTCTTCATGCCGAAGCCGCCGCCGACGTCGGGAATGCTGACGCGAAGCTTTTCCCTGCCGATGCGAAAGACACCGTCGGCGAGCAGGTCGCGGATCGCGTGGGCGCCGGCGGCCGAGGCGGTCAGATGCAGACGCCCGTTCGAGGCATCGAACTCGCCCAGCGCACCGCGTGTCTCCATCGGCGCGGCGACGACCCGGTTGTTGACGAGTTCGCATTCCACGACATGGGCGGCGTCGCGGATCACAGCTTCCACCGGGCCGATCTCGCCACGGTTGAACTGGAACGCGATATTGCCCCGCGCCTCCGGCCAGATCGCCGGGGCGTCCGGCAGAACGGCGCCCGCGATCGAGACCACTGGCGGCAGCGGCGCATAGTCGACAATGACGGCCTCAGCGGCATCGCGCGCGGCCTCCGTGCTTTCCGCGACCACAAAGACGACCGGCTCGCCGACATAACGAACGACGTCGCGCGCCAGTGCGTGACAGGGCGGCACCACCAGCGGTGTGGTCATGGGAATACTGGTCACCGCGCATGGCAGCGGGCCAATATTGTCGGCGGCCAACTCCTGGCCCGTGAGCACGGCCGCAACGCCGGGCAGTTTGCGCGCCGCATCGACGCTGACCGCGGTGATGCGCGCATGTGCATGCGGCGAGCGAACGACGGCGCCATGCAGCGCGTTTGGCGCCACCAGATCGGCGATGTAGCGCCCCTGCCCCCGTACGAAGCGCTCGTCTTCGAGCCGGTTGAGGCTGCGTCCCAATAACGGTTCGGTCATGGAAAGCTGTATGGAACCCGGAGGCGGCAAAATCAATCGGCAGCCCCTAGGCGCGTCGGCCGATCGCTCGACGATCAGCGTCGGGTGATCTGCAATTCCATCAGGGCAAGTCTTTGCAGGATGGCGGGATCGCGCTCGCCGCTATGGGCGCCGCGCAGGATCGCTTCGGCAAGGGCTTGAACGTGGCTGGAATGGACCGGCTCGGGAAGCGAAGCCACCGCGGCATCAAGTGCGACTTCCATCACCGAGATCACCTCAGGCGGGAAAGACGCGTGGGAAAAATCCTTCATGATGGTTGCGACCAAAGGGAACGGATCTCAACATACCCTGGCAGCGGGGGTGCAATCGGCAGCTGCCGGAGTTTCATGTGTCCATCCCTGGGACACCTCCTGCATAATTTTCCCGGCATTGAATGGTTCCTTGGCGTTGAACAAATCGCCGTCACCGACCCGACACCCATGCGGGTGGGCTGGCGTACACTCGCTTTAGAGCGAGGGATCCAGGTGAAGATAGTGGTCGTCGAACTGCGCCAACTCCGCAAGCTTCGCCTCGTCGAGCACCGTCACGCGCCCTCTGCTGATATCGACGATCCCATCGTCGCGCAGTTGCCTGATGATGCGGTTGGCGTGCACCGGCGTGATGCCGAGCGCCTCGCTGATCTGCTCCTGGGTCAGGGGCATTTCGAACGTGTCCCCCGCTTCTCGGCCGGTGACGGCAAGCCGCCTGCGAAGTTCGACAACGGTGTGGGCCAGCCGGTTCACCGCCGGCCGCTGACCGACGTTGACGATCCACTCGCGGAATATCGCGGAATCGATCAACGTGTCGCGCCAGAGCACTTCGGCGACGTTCGGGTTTGCGCGCGTCAGCGCTCGCATCGAAGTATGGCTGATAAAGCCGAGCGTGGATGGGGCCACTGCGATGAGATCGTGATCCATCCTGTGCAGATGCAGGCTCTGAAGGTCGGGAATTTCGCCAGCTATATGGATTGATAAAATCTGCCGCTGGCCGCTGAAGGTCGTTTTGGCGCGGACGCAAAACCCTTCGATGACAAGACAGCATTCCGTCGGCCGGCTGCCATCGAATACGATCGTCCGTCCGGCCTCCCAATGGCGAACGTTGATCGGAAGCGCGCGGATGGCGGAGATGTCCGCGTCATCCAACCCCGAGACGGTATTGAGCCGCCGCAGCAGGGCCGCCAAAACCAACGCCCGGTCCAAGCCCGCATCTCCTCTAGCTGCGCTGTATGTGACCTGAAGCAAACGGCGCCGACCGATGCCGGTTCCCAACAAAGGTTAAGGAGGCGCCCCGCCCGACGTGCAAGGATCATGGCCAACAAGGAGATCTGCCATGAAGAAAAAGCGCAATCGCAGCCGCCCGCCGCAGCCGCTTCAGGAGCGGCTCAAGCAAATCGCACTTGGCGCCCGCGAAAAGGCCGCCGGCCTGCCGCCCGGGCATGAACGCGATCGTCTGCTGGAAACGGCGGTCTCAACCGAGTCCGCGGCCGCGATCGACCGCTGGTTGTCATCACCCGGTTTGCAGAGCCCCAAGTAGCTTCTTCCCCACGCAAACGGCGCCATCGGCGCCGCGGGCGACTGTCTTCGCTGCGGGGCCGAGGTGCCTACGCCGTCGCGGAGTGCTCGGCGCCCTGCATCTTGCGCCTGCGCCAGATCGACCCGGCGACGAGCACAACGATGATGCCAAGGATTCCAAGGATCACCTCGCCGCCATGCCCGCCATTGGCGAACTGCGGCGCCATGCCGAACGATTTGAGGAGTCCGTCGAGGCCTGTCCCGACCGGCCCGTTGAAGAATGCATGCAACCCCGGCTGTATCGCGGGGTCCGTCGCCATCACCTCGCCGGCGATCCAGCCGAGCAGGCCAGCGCCGGCCCACACCAGCGCCGGAAGACGCGTCAGCAACGCCATGATCAGCGCGGCGCCGGCAACGATCAGCGGAACGCTGATGGCAAGCCCGAGGACCAGCAAGGGAATGCTGCCATTGGCAGCTGCGGCGACCGCGATGACGTTGTCGAGGCTCATGACGATGTCGGCGATCGCCACGATCTGAACGGCTGCCCACAGATGCGACGCCGCGTGCACGTCGCCCTCGTCCTCGTCTTCAGGCACCAGCAGCTTTGCCGCGATCACCAGCAGCGCCAATCCGCCGACCAGCTTGAGGTACGGCAGGTTCATCAGCGTCACGACGATGCCGGTGAAGATGATGCGCAGGAAAACGGCGACGCCGGCACCAAGCACCATGCCCCAGAACCGCTGCCGCGGCGGCAAGCCCCGGCATGCCATCGCGATGACGAGCGCGTTGTCACCCGACAGCAGGATGTTGATCCACATGATCTTGCCGAGCGCAACCCAGAAGGTCGGTTGCTGCATCTCGGTCTGGAACTGGGTGAAGAACGCCGAGATATTTGCCGGATCAAGAATATTCAACAGCCAGTCCACAGCGTTCCTCCCCCACGGCCATCAGGCCGTTGCGCGCGGCTATCATGCCGCGTCTCCCGATCAGCCGACGATTTCGTTACCGGAAAAGAATTGCGCGATTTCGATCGCGGCGGTCTCCGGGGCGTCCGAACCATGCACCGAGTTCTCGCCGATCGACTTCGCATGGACCTTGCGGATCGTGCCGTCCGCTGCCTTCGACGGATCGGTCGCACCCATCACGTCGCGATACTTCAGTACGGCGCCCTCGCCTTGCAGCACCTGCACCACCACCGGGCCGGAGGTCATGAAGTCGACCAGTTCACCGAAGAACGGACGCGCCTTGTGAACGGCGTAGAAGGTTTCCGCCTGTTCGCGGGTCATGCGAATCCGCTTCTGGGCCACGATCCGCAAGCCCGCCTTCTCGATCAGCGCGTTGACGGCGCCGGTCAGATTGCGCTCGGTCGCGTCCGGTTTGATGATCGAGAAAGTGCGTTCAATCGCCATTGTTTACGTCCTTGCAAAACGCTGATTGGAGAGTTGCGGGGCTTATATCGGCGCCACCTTGCGACGGCAAGCGACCGTGTGACGCGCCTGCCACCCCTTTTTCGCGTGTTTTGGTGCCGCGCACGCGCAGCGGGGGCAAAGATTACAGCAATTTCACGCAGGTGAACCCTATCTGAAGCCGCCGTGCCGCCGGCATTCAGCTTCGCGGCCGTAGACTTATGGATGATCGAACGCAGGGCACGCGCATCCGCCGGCCCCAAGGCGTCACGGGACCCGATCTCACGGATGGTGCCAACTGGCGCCGAAACTTTGAGGAGACGATCATGTTACGCAAACTCTCGCTCGTTGCAGTGGCCGCGGCTTCGTTGGGTGCGGCTGCGCTGGCGCCGACATCGGCCTCGGCCTGGGGCGGCGGCTGGCACCATGGCGGCTGGCATCACGGTTATCATGGCTGGGGTGGCCCCCGCGTCTTCATCGGCGGCCCGGCCTATTACGGCGGCGGATATGGCGGCTGCTACGCCCGGCGCCTGGTTCCCACCCCCTGGGGTCCGCGCTGGCGGCTGGTGAACCGCTGCTACTGACCTGATTTGAGCCTCCCCTGACTGATGCCCCGGCCGTCGCGCCGGGGCTTTTTTTTGTGCCTGCGAGACCGGGCTGCTTTTCGACTACTTGCAGGCGAAGGCATGTCGTCATGCAACGGCAACCAATTTGGCCGCTGTGACTTGACCTAGCAACCATATCACTCGAGCCTTGCGAATGCTGCGAGGTGGAACTCGTAGAGACCGTCCCATGAATTGGCGAATCAGCGACGATTTCGAACAGATCGACCACAAGACCTGCGCGTCGATCTGCGACGCCATCGGCGAGCGGCTGCAGCAGAGCTTGCGCCCCGAGAACGACCTCTCGCCTCATTTAAGCGAACTCATTGCCGAACTGCGCCGTCGCGACAACGAACTGCATTGAGGGCCGGGATCCGCTGATTTTGCCGATAAATGGGTTGCGTTTGGCGCCGGGTCCGGTGACAACCCCGCATGCTTTCCATGTCAGATATTTCGGTCCGCATTGCCGGGCGGCTCCTGATCGACGACAGTACGGTGCAGATCGTGCCCGGCGCGCGCGTCGGCTTCGTCGGCCGCAATGGCGTCGGCAAATCGACGCTTTTTCATGCGATCCGGGGCGACCTGCCGATCGAATCCGGCAGCATCAGTTTGCCACCACGCTGGCGCATCGGCAGCCTGGCGCAGGAAGCGCCCGATGGGCCGGAAAGCCTGATCAATGTCGTGCTGAAAGCCGATCTGGAGCGCGACGCGCTGCTCGGTGAAGCCGAAACCGCGGAGGATCCGCACCGGATCGCCGAGATCCAGACCCGCCTGGTCGACATCGATGCGCACTCGGCGCCGGCGCGTGCGGCGGCGATCCTGAGCGGCCTCGGATTTTCCACTGCCGACCAGGCGCGGCCGTGCTCGGAATTCTCCGGCGGCTGGCGCATGCGGGTGGCGCTGGCGGCGACGCTGTTTTCGGCCCCGGACCTGCTGCTGCTGGACGAGCCGACCAACTATCTCGACCTCGAAGGCACGCTGTGGCTGGAAGACCATCTGGCCAATTATCCGCGCACCGTCATCGTGATCAGCCACGACCGCGACCTGCTCGACACCTCGGTCGACCAGATCCTGCATCTCGATCGCGGCAAGCTGACGCTCTACAAGGGCACCTATTCCTCGTTCGAGGAACAGCGCGCCACGCGCGAGATGCTGGACGCCAAGCACGCCAAGCGCCAGGCCGACGAACGCAAGCGGCTGCAGGCCTTCGTCGATCGCTTCAAGGCCAAGGCTTCCAAGGCGCGCCAGGCGCAGTCCCGCGTGAAAATGCTGGAGCGGATGAAGCCGGTCACCGCGCTGGTGACGCAGGACGTGCGTGAAATCAACTTCCCGGCGCCGGAGAAAACGCTCTCCCCGCCGATCATCGCCGTCGATGACGTCTCGGTCGGCTACGATCCGAAAAAGCCGGTGCTCAATCGCGTCACGCTGCGGATCGACACCGAGGATCGCATCGCCCTGCTCGGCTCCAACGGCAACGGCAAGTCGACGCTGGTCAAGCTGTTGGCCGGCAAGCTGGCGCCGTTCTCCGGCCGGATCACACGGGCGGAAAAACTCTCGGTCGGCTATTTCGCGCAGCATCAGGTCGACGAGCTCAACCTCGACGGCTCGCCCTACGATCACGTCCGCAAGCTGATGCCCGATGCGCCGGAAACCAAGGTGCGCGGCCGCACCGGCGCGATCGGTTTTTCCGGCAAGGCCGGCGATACCCTGGTCAAGAGCCTGTCGGGCGGCGAGAAGGCGCGGCTGTTGCTCGGGCTCGCCACCTTCTTCGGCCCGAACATGATCATCCTCGACGAGCCGACCAACCATCTGGACATCGACAGCCGTGCCGCGCTGGCCGAAGCGATCAACGACTTTCCCGGCGCCGTCATCATGGTCTCGCACGACCGCTATCTGATCGAAGCCTGCGCCGATCAATTATGGGTCGTCGCCAATCAGACGGTGACGACTTACGACGGCGACCTCGACGACTACCGGCGGATGGTGTTGTCGATCGGCGACAAGCGCGGCGGTTCGCGCGAGCGCGGCAGCGAGCGCAGCAAGGAAAGCGTGAGGCCCGAGCGCGGCAAGAGCGAAAGGCGAACACCACCGAAGCAGCGGATCGCCGACGCCGAGGCCGAAATCGAGCGCATCAACGGCATCATCGCCAAGATCGACACCGCGCTCGCCCTGCCGGATCTGTTCACCCGCGATCCCAAGCAGGCCGCCCAGCTCGGCAAGGCGCGCGCCGGTGCTGAAAGCGCGTTGCGGCGGGCGGAGGAAACCTGGTTGGAAGCCAGTTCGCAATTCGACGAAGCGGCCGGTTAGACCGGATGGGCTGAAGTCGGGTCGACTAAACTAGACGGCCCGGACACAAAATATCGAAAACAACCCCATGCAAAGTAGAACAGGTCTGGCTCCAGAATCTCTCTACTTTTTTCTAAGTACTTGATTTTATACATACTTTATACGATCGCACCCGGATCAGGTCCGAGTGGCGCGCATCCTTTCCAGAACGCTCCGGAAACGGATTGCGACCGCGAAATTACGCGGCCGGCTTCTTCTTCGGCTTGGCGCCTCGCGGCTGCGCCGCCGCCTCCGGTGCGCGCTCGATCGACGTCAGGCGTCCCGCCGTGAAGGTGTAGATGCCGGCCCGCTGGCCGCGCGAATAGTTGACGACCGCGACGCGGTCGCCGCGCGGGTTATTGGAGAGACTGACATTGTCCGGTGCCCCGATGCCGCGCACGACGTCGCATTCGGTGTGACCGAGCGCCACCGTCCCGGTCGTCGAGGGACGCGGAGCGCCTGCAGCGCCGTCTGCCAGCGCATTGGCACCACCGCCCGGCGGCGCCATTCCGGGACAGCCGCCGTCCGCCGCGACGAGTTCATCCGGCGTCACGGCCTTGTCCGGGCTGAGCGGCGGTGTTTCGATCGACACGTTTCGGATGAACACGCGCCCGGTGCGCGAAAACCAGTCCGCATCCTTCGACATCAGGTCGGACGCGCCCGAGCAGCCCGCGAGCGCGGGCCCGAGCAGCAACAACGTCAGCAGTGGTTTTCGATCGATCGTTCCGCGTCGCACGTTAGACCCAGGCTCCGCCTTCAACTGTAAGCATTTGTCCGACCATCCCTTTGCGGCACGACCATGGCTAGCCGCATTCTGAGGCTCAGAATCCGCAGATTATCATTAATTCCCGAGGATCACTAATTTCCAGGGATATTTCCAGGCATCGCTATTGCCGCCGCTGCCAGCGGCCGCGCTCGTCGGCCTGCCAATACGTCAGTTCGAACCCTCGCGCCTTGCAATCGGCCCAAGTGCCGCGCGCCGCCGTCAGCGCGTCGTCGTCGTCGCCGTTGAACACCAGCACCACCCGCTCGTAGCTGTCGCAATCGGCCGGCAACGCCGCGTTGTCGATCAGGAACCTGACATTGGCCCGATTAGGGTTGCCCTCCTCGATCGAGAGAATGATGGGCTGGTCCTGTGCATCGCCGGCGCGCCATGTGGCGTGCGGCAGGAACGAATCGTCGCTGTAGGTCCACAAATGCGCATCGAGCGCCTCGGTGCGCTCCGGTGACGTCGATTGCACGACCACGCGCCAGCCGCGCTCCAGCGATTTTTCAAGGAGCGGTGGCAACACGCTTTCGAGCGACATGCCCTGCAAATGATAGAACAGGATCTCCGTCATCCGGCTGCAACCAGATTATTTCGTGGCTTCGTAATATTCGGAGACCAATCGGTCCAGCAGGCGAACGCCGTAGCCGGAACCCCAGGAGTGGTTGATGTCGGTTTTCGGCGCGCCCATCGCGGTTCCCGCGATGTCGAGATGCGCCCACGGTGTGTTGTCGACGAATCGCTGCAGGAATTGCGCAGCCGTGATCGAACCGCCGTTGCGAGCGCCGGTGTTCTTCATGTCGGCAAACTGCGAGTCGATCTGCTTGTCGTATTCGGGACCGAGCGGCATGCGCCAGACGCGCTCACCGGTCTCGTTGCCGATCTTGCTGAGCCGTTCCGACAATTCGTCGTTGTTGGAGAACATGCCGGCATATTCGGTTCCGAGCGCGACCATGATCGCGCCGGTGAGCGTCGCCAGATCGACCATGAATTTGGGCTTGAACTTCTTCGCCACATACCAGAGCACGTCGGCCAGCACGAGCCGGCCTTCGGCGTCGGTATTGATGATTTCGATGGTCTGCCCTGACATCGAGGTGACGATATCGCCGGGACGCTGGGCGTTGCCGTCAGGCATGTTCTCGACCAGGCCGATGGCGCCGACCGCATTGACCTTTGCTTTGCGCCCCGCCAGCGCATGCATCAGCCCGACCACGCAGGCCGCACCTCCCATGTCGCCCTTCATGTCCTCCATGCCGGAGGCGCCCTTGATGGAAATACCGCCGGTATCGAAGCAAACGCCCTTGCCGATGAAAGCCACCGGCTGATCGCCCTTCTTGCCGCCGTTCCAGCGCATGATCACGGTGCGGCCGGGCTGCGTCGAACCCTGTGCGACACCGAGCAAGGCGCCCATGCCGAGCTTCTTCATCGCCTTGACGTCGAGCACCTCGACCTCGACGCCGAGCTTCTTGAGCTGGCTTGCGCGGCGCGCGAATTCGACCGGGTACAGCACGTTCGGCGGCTCGTTGACGAGTTCGCGCGCGATCACCACGCCGTCGACGACATGGGATGCCGGCGCGAAGGCCTTTCGCGCGGCGGCGACATCGGCGACGGCGATCGAAACGTCGGCGCGAAGCACGCCGTTCTCGTCGTCTTTCTTCTTGGTCTTGTAGCGGTCGAATTTATACGCGCGCAGCCGGATGCCCGATGCGATGGCGGCAGCGGCATCGCCCTGCATCGCCCCGTCAGGCAATTCGGCGATCACGGTGACCGATCCGCTGGCGGCGTTGAGCTTGCCCGCCGTCACCCCGCCGAACTTGAGAAAATCCTTCTCCTTGATATCGGCCGCCTTGCCGACGCCGACCACGATCAGGCGCTCCGCCTTGATTCCGTCCGGCGCCGGAATATCGAGCGTCGATCCGCTCTTGCCCTTGAACTCGTTGGCGGCCGCCGCCCGCTTCACGGTGTCGGTGGCCTTGCCCAGCGCCTTCCGCGTCACCTCGCCAAATTTCAATGCGTCATCGCAAAACACCACAAGAACGCCACGGGGCGCGGCGGAAAAAGCGACAAAGCCGACCTTGACGGCGTCGGACATAGATAAATCCTCCAGAATTCGGGGCTGCTGACGGGTCCGGAATTCGGCCCGTACGATGGAATGTCTCTCTTCGGTAACGGCCCAAATCGCTCGGGACCTGACGTTTTCGGCACTATGGCCCGCAAGCCACGGCACTGCCAAGCGCCGCAGTGGCCGCAAGGCCACATGAACGTGAATTATTAACCATATCGAGGGGGTGCCACGGCACGGCCATTTTGTTGACGGATCAAAGGGATGGTAGTGAGATAGTGGACGGTTGACGGTTAGCGGCCCGACCAATGGGGAACCCTCGAAAAAGGGTTGGTCGGAAGCCGCTCTTTGGGCGCGCAAGGTGGGATCGTGCGGTAGCGATGGGGTCGATCGACAGGTACATTTTCCGCACGACGCTCGCGTCGTTTGCGCTGGTCCTGGTCAGCCTCACCGGCGTGATCTGGATTACGCAGGCGTTGCGCGGCATCGACCTGATGACGAGCCAGGGCCAGACCATCATCACCTTTCTCGGCATCACCAGCCTGGTGATTCCGGCGCTGGTGCTGGTCATCGCGCCGATCGCGCTGATGATTGCGATCTCGCACACGCTGAACAAGCTCGCCACCGATTCCGAAATCATCGTGATGAACGCCGCCGGCTTTTCCCCATACCGGCTGTTCCGCCCATTTTTCTTCGCCACATGCGTGGTGGCGCTGCTGGTGATCTTCATCGCGGCTTTTCTCGCGCCCGACGGCCTGCGCCGGATCAAGCAATGGGACGCCGAGATCACGGCCGACGTGCTGACCAACATCCTGCAGCCCGGACGTTTCGCCCAGCTCGACCAGAACCTGACGATCAGGATTCGGGAACGGCAGCCGGGCGGCGTTCTCGCCGGCATCTTCGTCGACGACCGCCGCGATCCCAAGGAGCGCGTCACCATCATCGCCGACCATGGCACGGTGATCAAGAACGAGAGCGGCTCCTATCTGGTGCTGGAGGACGGCAACCTCGAACGATTCGAGGCGGGAAAGCGCGATCCGGCGCTGGTGGCTTTCGCCCGCTATGCCTTCGACATGTCGAAATTCTCCAATCGCGGCCGCGACGTCGCGCTGGGAATTCGCGAACGCTATCTCTGGGAGCTGGTTTCGCCGTCGGAAGACGATCCGGTTTTCAAGCAATTGTCCGGACAGTTTCGCGCCGAGTTGCATGACCGCTTCCTGGCGCCGGTCTATCCCTTCGCCTTCGCGGTCCTGACCTTTGCCTTCCTCGGCACGCCGCGCACCACGCGCCAGAGCCGCAATTTTTCGATCGGCGGATCGATCCTGGCGGTGTTTGGCCTGCGCATGGCAGGCTTCGCCTGCTCGGTGATGACGGTGAAGACGCCGGAAATGGCTATCGTCCAGTATTTGATGCTGTTCGGTGCGATCGGCATCGGGCTGTGGATGATCATTGGCGGCATCGTGGTGGAGCCGCCGGCGGCGCTGCTGGAGGCCATCAACCGGTCGAACGCGCGGCTGGCGCGGCTCTTTGGACGGCCGGCTACAGCATGAGCATGATGACCAATACGCTCGGGCGATACTTTGCCGGCCGCTTCCTGGTCGCGGCGGTGGGCGTGTTTGCGAGCATTTTCGTGCTGCTCGTGCTGGTCGACTACATCGAAATGGTCCGCAAGACTTCCGGACTGGTGTCGGCCTCCGCGATCACGGTGGCGCAGACGTCGCTCTACCGGGTGCCGCAACTGCTCGAGAAGCTGATGCCGTTCTGCGTCCTGATCGGCGCGATGACCTGCTATCTCGCTTTGTCGCGGCGGCTCGAACTGGTGGTCGCACGTGCGGCCGGCGTATCCGCCTGGCAGTTCATCTCGCCGGCGCTGGCAAGTTCGATCATCCTCGGCATCGTGGCGACCGTCGCCTACAACCCGATGTCGGCGAACCTGCGCGAGCTCTCCAAGCGGATGGAGGCCGAACTGTTCGGGTCGGCCCCTGGCGGCGGCATCCAGGATGCATCCGGCTTCTGGCTCAACCAGATCAACAGCGACGGCCAGTCGATCATCAATGCGGCCCGCAGCGAGCAGCAGGGGGTCCGGCTGACGGGACTGACCGTGTTCCGGTTCGATCCTGATCTGCAGTTCAAGGAGCGAATCGAGGCCCGCGAAGCCACCCTCGAAGACGGCCGCTGGGTCTTCAAATCGGTACGTAGATACTCCCTTGATAAACCCCCGGTTGATCAGGACAGTTATTACCTCTCGACCACCCTCACCCCGGCCCAGGTTCGCAACAGTTTCTCCACCCCCGAAACCGTGTCTTTTTGGCAACTTCCCGGCTATATCCGCTCGTCCGAAAGCTCGGGTTTCGCGACCGCAGGCTACCGTCTGCAGTACCATAAGCTCATCGCACAGCCATTTTTGCTGGCTGCAATGGTGATGTTGGCGGCGTCCGTCAGCCTTCGCTTCTTCCGGATGGGCGGCGTGCAAAAGATGGTTTTGAGTGGCGTGGGCGCAGGCTTTCTGCTCTACGTTCTATCGAAAGTTACTGAAGATTTGAGCAAGGCTGAGTTGATGCATCCGATCGCTGCGGCGTGGTTGCCCGTCTGTGTGGGTGGCCTCACCGGCTTTTTGGCCTTGCTGTACCAGGAGGACGGGTAGTGGCCGTTGTCGCCGCCCGCCAGTTGAGGTCGCCTGCGTTCAGGCGGCGCACCGATGTGCGCCGCTATCGAGCCCGCTTGGCCGCTGTTGGCGTCCCTATATTTGCCCTGCTCGCCGGGATCATTCTCGCGAGCTCGCTTGAGCTTGCCCTGACGGTGCCGGCCTCGGCGCAAAGCTTTACCTACAATCCGCGGCCGCCCAAGCCGCCGCCACGGCCTGCCAACAACGACGGCAAAATGACCGTGCAAGCGGTCGAGGTGGACTACGACTACAACAACCAGCGCGTGTCGGCGGTCGGCAACGTGCAGATGTTCTACAACGGCACCAGCGTGGAGGCCGACAAGGTCATTTTTGACCAGAAGACCAAGCGGCTGCATGCGGAAGGCAACATCCGCCTGACCGACGCGGAAGGTAAAGTCACTTACGCCAACATCATGGATCTGAGCGACGACTACCGTGACGGTTTCGTCAATTCGCTGCGCGTCGATACCGCGGACGCCACGCGAATGGCGGCGACGCGCGCCGACCGCTCTTCGGGCAATTACACCGTGTTTGAAAACGGCGTGTATACCGCCTGCGCGCCGTGCAAGGACAATCCGAAGAAGCCGCCGCTGTGGCAGGTCAAGGGTGCGCGCATCATCCACGACCAGACCGACAAGATGCTCTACTTCGAAAACGCGCAGCTCGAGTTTTTCGGCGTGCCGATCGCGTATCTGCCGTATTTCTCGACGCCCGATCCGACCGTCAAGCGCAAGACCGGCTTCCTGATGCCGTCCTACACAACGGTCACCGGCTACGGCTTCGGCGTGGAAACCCCGTTCTATTGGGCGATCGCGCCGGACTATGACGCGACCTTCAACCCGCGCTTCACCAGCAGGCAGGGCGTGCTGTTCCAGGGCGAATTCCGCCAGCGCCTGATCAACGGATCGTATCAGATCCGTGCCTACGGCATCGACCAGCTCGATCAGGGCGCCTTCGCCGGACAGCCGGGCGACCGTCAGTTCCGCGGTGGCGTCGACACCAAGGGCCAGTTCGCGCTGAACGACAAATGGGTGTGGGGCTGGGACGGCGTTCTGCTGTCGGATTACTACTTCTTCTCGGACTACAGGCTGGCCCAGTACAAGGACCCGCTGGGCTCGTTCCTGAGCCTTCCGACGGAAGCCATCTCGCAGCTCTATCTGACCGGCGTCGGCAGCCGCAGCTACTTCGATGCACGCACGATCTACTACCTGTCGTTCTCCGGCAGCCAGGACAAGGTGCCGGTGATTTATCCGGTGATCGACTATTCCAACGTCATCAACAGCCCGGTCCTCGGCGGTGAGGTCAGCTACAAGACGAATTTCACCAGCCTGTCGCGTACGACCGCGGCCTTCGACCCGATCACGACGCTGGCAAACACCAACGGCCTGTGCCTGAACGCATCGGCCGATCCACTGGCCCGCCTGCCCTCGCAGTGCCTGCTGCGCGGCATGCCCGGCACCTATACGCGGCTGACGGCTGAAGCGCAGTGGCGGAAGTCGTACACCGACCCGATGGGTCAGATCTGGACGCCGTTTGCGATCATGCGTGCCGACGCCATCGACGCTTCGATCTCGAACCAGCCCGGCGTTTCGAACTTCCTGCCCGTGGGCGACACCCAGGCGGTTCGCCTGATGCCGGCGGTCGGTCTCGAATACCGATACCCCTTCATCAACGTTCAGCCGTGGGGCACCACCACGATCGAGCCGATTGCACAGATTATCGCCCGTCCCAACGAAACCTACGCCGGCAAGCTGCCCAACGAAGATGCTCAGAGCATGGTGTTCGACGCCAGCAACCTGTTCGCGGTCGACAAGTTCTCGGGCTACGACCGCGTCGAGGGCGGCGGCCGCGCCAATGTCGGCGTCCAGGCGACCACGCAGTTCGACCGCGGCGGCAGCGTCAACGTGCTGTTCGGACAATCCTACCAGCTGTTCGGGATGAACTCGTTCGCGGTGGCAGACGCGACCAATACCGGGCTCAATTCCGGCCTGCAGACCCCGCGCTCCGACTACGTCGCCCGCATCAACTATTCGCCGAACCGGACCTATACGTTCAGCGTACGCTCGCGCATCGACGAGGCGACGCAGAACATTAACCGCTTCGAAGCCGAAGGACGCGCCGCGTTCGACCGCTGGTCGGTGAGCATGATCTACGGCAATTATGCCGCGCAGCCGGAGCTCGGCTATTTGACGCGGCGCGAAGGCCTGCTTGGCAGCGCCTCGGTCAAGCTGGCGGCGAACTGGGTCGTGTCGGGCTCGGCACGGTGGGATCTTGAAGCCAACAAGCTGAACCAGTACATCGTCGGCGCCGGCTATGTGGATGACTGCTTCGTGCTGGCGGCCAATTACGTCACGTCCTACAACTATTCCGCCGGGACGACGCCGCCGGTGCTCAGCCACGCCTTCATGCTGCAGATCGGCCTGCGGACCCTTGCGAATTCGTCCTCAACCGCCGGCGGCGGCGGCATTCAGTAGCGTGAGGCCCTTCCGTGCCGGAGAGTACCCAGCCCAACGCGGTACGAATTGGTTGATACGGCTGACATGAACATGACCACCATCAAGCTCCTTTCCGGCCGACTTTGGTCCCTGACGACTGGCTGCGCCGTCGCGCTTGCCGTGCTGGCCGGCGGGGTTTCGCCGCTGTCGGCGCAAACCATTGCCTGCATGGTCACCGGCGAGCCCATCACCAGTCTCGACGTCGAGCAGCGCACCAAGCTCAACTTCCTGACCACGCGCAAACAGATGCCAAAGCAGGAAGTGCTCGACGAGTTGATCAACGAAAAGGTGAAGATCAGGGAAGCCAAGCGGTTCGGCGTCGATCCTTCCGCCAGCGATGTCGATCAGGCGTATCTCAGCATGAGCCAGCGGATGCGCCTGTCGCCCGAGCAGCTGACCAAATCGCTGGAGAGCCAGGGTGTCCGGCCGGAAACGCTGAAGTCCCGCCTCAAGGCCGAGATGGTCTGGGGCAGCCTGGTGCGCGGCCGCTTCAAGGAGAGTCTGCAAGTCGGCGAGAAGGACGTTAACGACGCCGCCCTGGGCAGCGGCGAGTCAACCCAGACCGATGCGTTCGAATACAAGCTGCAGCCGATCGTGCTGATCGTGCCGCGCGGTTCGGCGCAGAGCGCGATCGACCTGCGGCGCAAGGAAGCGGAAAGCTTGCGCGAGCGCGTGCAGAGCTGCGAGCAGGCCAACAGCTACTTCAAGTCGATGCAGAACGCGGCCATTCGCGACATCGTGACCAAGACCTCGGCCGACATCCCCGGGCCGCTTCGTGAGCTGCTCGACAAGACGCCGATCGGTCACCTGACCCCGCCGGAGATCACCAAGCAGGGCGTGGAGATGGTGGCGTTGTGCGAGCGAAAACCGACCAAGGTCGACACGCCGAAGAAGCGGGAAATCCGGGAAAAGATGTTCGCCCAGAAATACGAGGCGAAGTCGAAGGCCTATCTGAACGACATCCGCAAAGCTGCGATGATCGAATGTCGTTGAGAGCCAAGGATCTGGCGTCCAAGGATCTGGCGTCAGAGGGTCCGGCGTCAGAGGGTCCGGCGTCCAAGGACCCGACGTCCGAGGCTCCAAAAATCAAAGCTCTCGCGCTGACCTCCGGCGAGCCCGCGGGCATCGGTCCCGATATCGCCCTTGCCGCCTGGCTGCGGCGCAAGGAGCTCGACCTCCCACCGTTCTATCTGCTCGGCGATCGCGCATTCTTCGCTGGCCGAGCCAAAATCCTGGGATTGCAGGTCGAGCTTGCCGATGCCGTGCCCGAGGACGCCAGCGCGGCATTTGCGAAGGCGTTGCCCGTGGTGGCGACCGGCGAAATCGCCACCGCGCGCCCCGGACAGCCCGACGATACCAGCGCGACCGCGGCGCTGGCCTCCATTCGCCAGGCGGTGGACCATGTGAGGCGCGGCAGAGCCAGCGCCGTCGTCACCAACCCGATCGCCAAGAGCGTGCTGTACCGCGCCGGATTCCGTCATCCCGGCCACACCGAGTTTCTTGCCGAACTTGCCGCCGATGGCGGCCGCGCGCCGCAGCCGGTGATGATGCTGTGGTCGCCGGCGCTCGCGGTCGTTCCCGTCACCATCCATCTTTCGCTGCGTGACGCGCTGGCCCAGCTCTCGAGCGAACTGATCGTGACCACCGCGCGGATTGCGGTCGCGGACATGAAAGCGCATTTCGGCCTCAGCCGGCCACGGCTGGCGATCTCGGGCCTCAACCCGCATGCCGGCGAGGACGGCTCGCTCGGCCGCGAAGACATCGACATCGTCGCACCCGCCATCGAAACGCTGCGGACCGAGGGCATCGACGCCCGCGGCCCGCTGCCGGCGGATACCATGTTCCACGCCGCGGCCCGCGCCACCTACGACTGCGCGATCTGCATGTATCACGACCAGGCGCTGATCCCGATCAAGACGATCGCGTTCGAGGACGCCGTCAACGTCACGCTAGGCCTTCCGTTCATCCGCACCTCGCCGGACCACGGCACGGCCTTCGACATTGCCGGCACCGGCAAGGCCAACCCGTCCAGTCTCGCCGCAGCCTTGCGGCTCGCCGCGCGGATGGCGACGACAAAATCTTCATGAGCGCGATCGACGATCTGCCGCCGCTGCGCGACGTCATCCGCGAACATTCCCTGTCGGCACGCAAATCCCTCGGCCAGAATTTCCTGCTCGACCTCAACCTCACCGCGCGGATTGCGCGCGCCGCGGGTCCCCTCGAAGGCGCCACGGTCATCGAGGTCGGGCCCGGCCCCGGCGGGCTGACGCGCGCGCTGCTGGCGCTCGGCGCCAGGCGCGTCATTGCGGTCGAGCGCGACGAGCGCGCGCTGGCGCCGCTCGACTATATTTCGAAGCGATACCCGGGCCGGCTCGAGATCGTGCATGCCGACGCGCAGCGCTTCGATCCCCGCCCGATGCTGGGCGGCGAACAAGCGAAAATCGTCGCCAACCTGCCCTACAACATCGCGACCGCGCTGTTGGTGGACTGGCTCTCGATCGAACCATGGCCGCCCTGGTACGACATGATGGTGCTGATGTTTCAGCGCGAGGTCGCCGAGCGGATCGTGGCGCAGGAGAATGACGAGGCCTATGGCCGGCTCGCGGTGCTCGCCAACTGGCGCGCCGAGACCAAAATCCTGTTCGACATCTCTCCCGCCGCTTTCGTGCCGCAGCCCAAGGTGACGTCCTCGGTGGTGCGGCTGGTGCCGCGCGGTGCGCCTGCGCCGTGCGACCGCCGCGCCCTCGAACAGGTAGCGGCCGCGGCCTTTGGCCAGCGCCGCAAAATGCTGCGGCAGAGCCTCAAATCGCTGTCGGTCGATCCGGCGCGGCTGGCCGAGGCCGCCGGTGTCGACGCCACAAGGCGGGCGGAGACCATTCCGGTCTCCGGCTTTGTTGCCATGGCCCGCGAATTGACCGATATACGAAGCATAAAAGCTCAAACGCTCTGAAGAGACGTCTGCTCAAGGGAGATATTGCCATGGCGCTGATGCGTCGCCAGTCGCTGGTCAAATTCGATGCGCCGTTGTGCGAAACCATTGTCGACACGCCGAAGCCGCAGGGACGCGAAGTCCTCGTCCGCATCGAACGCTGCGGGCTCTGCCATTCCGACCTGCACATCCAGGACGGCTATGCCGATTTGGGCGGCGGCAAAAAGCTCGACACCACACGTGGCATGACGCTGCCGTTTACGCTCGGCCACGAGATCGCCGGCGTCGTCGATGAGGTCGGTCCCGATGCCCCGAAGGATCTGATCGGAAAGAAGCAGGCGGTATTCCCCTGGATCGGCTGCGGCCAGTGCCGCGACTGCGCCAATGGCGATGAGAACCTCTGCGTCAAGCAGCGCTTCCTCGGCGTCGCCATCGACGGCGGCTTTGCCACCCACGTGCTGGTACCCGACGCCAAATATCTGCTGGATTACGATCCCCTGCCGGTCAACCAGGCGGCGACGCTGATGTGCTCGGGCGTCACCGCCTATGGCGCGCTGAAGCGGCTGGTCGACCGTCCGCGGCAGCGCAATTTACTGCTGGTCGGGCTCGGCGGCGTCGGCATGATGGGGCTTTCGTTCGCGCAAGCCATGTTCAAGCAGAACATCACCGTTGCCGATCTCTCGCCGGCCGCGCGCGAGACCGCGCTCAAGAACGGCGCTGCGGCCGCCTATGATCCGTCCGAGCCCGAGATCGTCAGGCGCATCCTGAAGGAAACCGAGGGCGGCTTCGACGGCGTCGTCGATTTCGCCGGCAATGAGAAGTCGATGCAGTTTGCCGTTTCGACGGTCGCGCGCGGCGGCAAGATCGTGGTCTCGGGCCTGATGGGCGGCAATTTCAGCCTGCCGATGGTGCAATGGGTCTACAAGCGCATGACCATCGAAGGTTTTATGGTCGGCACGCTCACTGAGGCCAAGGAATTGATGGCGCTCGCCCGCGCCGGCAAGATCAAGCCGACGCCGATGAAGGAAGAGCCGATGGCCGACGTCCAGAAATGGATCGACGAGTTGCGGGCCGGGAAAGTTGTCGGGCGGATCGTGCTGAAGAACTGAGGCGGGGCGCGCGTCCGATTTGTTCGGGCTTCGTTGACATACATCGAGGGTTGTGACCCCTGCGTCACGACGGTGGCGGGTGCCCACTCGCCGCAGCTCCGGAGCGATCCGTGGAGGTGGGGCGGGAAATCCCGCCATCCTCGTCTACTCCACCAAGATGGCCCCGACCGAGCGGCCCTGCCGCTGGCGTGGCTGATGACCGGCATGGGCAAGGTCCCGGACGGTTTTGACGCCTCCCGGGATCGTCCACACCTCGTTCCGGTCACCCTTGGCAATATCGGGGGCGGCGCCGGCCTGGTCGGCGCCGTGTACTGGACGATCTATCGGGCCGCGTTCGGCGAGAAGCGATAGACCGATGCTCGCTCGAACTGCAGCAACACTACCAGCGGCATGTGCCCGGCGGCGCGCTTCATCCAGATGTCGCCCGTGAACGCAGAATTACCAAGGTCATCAGGCCGATGCTCATCAACAGCCACGGTCCCGCGATCCACCCGACACCGGGTCCGCTTGCAATCTTTTCTGCAAAACTCTGGACGAAGTCATAGTAGCCACCAGGCTGGCTCCGCAAGCCGAGACCATACCCGGACCACCTCAAGAGCCATCGTCCGAACTGCCAAATACCGCCGAACACAAAAATCGTCATTGCAAAGATGGACAGAGCCTTATTCATCACATCCCCTTACTCAAACAACCAGAGGCTATTCTTTATCGTGAGCATTTGGCTTCCCGCTTGGAGCGGAAGTTCCGATGAACGGCTGCCGCGGAAGATGTTTGAATCCTGCCCTACCCTAAGACACTGCTTGCCAAGTCTTCCTTTCCTCGGCATCCAAACGGCAAGCTGAGGGATTGTCGTCAGCTTGAACCGCCACCCCTGAACTTGCCCTCCGTCACATCCTTCGCCGTCGATATAACACTGTCGGCGATCCGCTTCATTTGTTCTCCAGCCTTCGCGAATTGACCTTTCAAAAATTCTGCTGCTCAATCGTCCTGACTGCCATCTCTCGCAGTTCGGCCGGGACTTCAAATTTTGGTTCACTCATGTCGCGATCTCCTGAAACGGCTTGTGCGGCAGCGACGGGCGAAACTCTTTCAATGGGGGAAGTCGCCGCCAGCCGGGAAGTGATTTCGCTTCAGCTCGCTCTGCCAAATGCATCGCCATAGCCAGAGCGCGACCGAAATCGCGCTCGACCAGTTCGCGCCGGATGCGGCACCGCAGGAAGTCCGCCCACTTGAACTCACTATATGGCGCTTCATCCTTGGCATACCCTCCGGCTCTCTTGAGTGCTCCCGCCAGCGAGCGAAAGGGATCATCCTGCATGCTATCGATGGTCTCCGGCATGTCTTGGTAGCAACGCCGCCGTCCCTCATCGTCAAATGGATGAGCCCAGTTTTGCCTTTCAAGACTTGTCCAGAATTCGTCTAAACTGAGCGTACTGAGGTTCGCGACGACCGAAACAGAGAACTCGCCAATACCTTCCTCGCGCAGTGCGAGAATGAGATGATGGCGATCTATCAAATATTGCCGGGCGCTTGGGCCCAGAACAACCGGAATGCATAGTTTGTTAAGGTAGTCTGCCGCCTCACGGCATGACCTCTCGCGCCAACGCCTGCGTTTGACGCTTACTTCGCGCATCCCCACTGTCATTTGCGTAGGGACCAAATCCGCTACGGGCACAGTCTTGATGGTTTCTTGGGCGAGCATGATGACAATACTCTCGCGTTTGCGAAATCTTTGTCGCCTGATTAGCTTGCATAATAAATGCAGAACGCCTGCCGTTGGACTTGTAACCGCCGTCACTAAACGCTTGCCGCGGTCAAGACCTCAGCCATCCCACCACGCCGCTGCCTTAGTTAAGAGCGTTTGCCTCTTCCAGAACCTTGTAATTGACATGGATCAACTTTGGGGCCGAGAATCGGGATAAAGCGGCAATCGAGTCAAGGATGGGCGGATGTTGGGGCGCGTGCATGTTGTTGACGACGATGCCTCCTTTAGGGAAGCGATCGCACGTCGTTTGAGGTACGCCGGCTACGAAGTCGTGACTTATTCTTCGGCCCTGCATTTGTTGGACAGCTTTCCGACCGAAATCGTGCCGGGCTGCATCCTACTCGATGTGCGGATGCCGGGACCGAGCGGTCCGGAATTGCAAGAGCGCCTGCGCGAACTCGGTTCGACGCTGCCTGTCATATTCATCACCGGTTATCCTGACGTTCCGACCACGGTGCAGACCGTCAAGGCGGGTGCGGAGGATTTTCTGACCAAGCCAGTGCCGTCGGATATACTTCTTCAGGCGATTGAGCGGGCGATTGCGCGTCATGAAGTAGCACGCGGCCTGAAGAACAAGCTGGATATCGTTCGCGCCCATATCGCGGCCTTGACGCCCCGCGAACGGGAGGTCTTCGCGCTCGTTGTTCGCGGTGACGGCAACAAGCAGATCGCCCACGTGCTTGGCTGCACTGTGCGCACCATCAAGGCCCATCGCCGCAGGGTCATGGAGAAAATGCAGGCCCAATCCCTGGCGGAACTTGTATCTCTGGCCGAACGAGTCGCCTTCGTCGCGTCAGCTACCCGACAAACAGCCGAGGCGCTTGGCAAATTCGAAGAAGGATCGCATTTGCGCGCCCCTTCCCCGTCAACCGCGCCAAAAGAGCAAGTTTGCAGTTGCAACGGAGTTGAGAATTCCGTGTGATTCATCCTGACGGCCAACGTCCAGAATTGGATCGGCGAGCTGCATGCCGGAAGGGTCGTCGGGCGGTTCGTGCTGAAGAACTGAGCCGCGCACTCGCATCATCGCAATGACAATCGTGCCGCGCCGTTACTTGCCGGCGCGCACTATCATTGCTGTGTGGCAGGGCAAGGTTAAATTCGGTCCCTGCTCACGACAGATAGAACAAGCTTGCCACTTGATAGAGCGCAAACGCCAACTGGCCCATCATGATGACAAGCGCAATCGCGAAGAGATAGAGGCCGTAGTAGTACATTGCCGCGTCACCAAAATTCGAAGAAGGCTTACGCGGAAGCAAAACTCGTTACTGGCGATGATGATTCGCTAACATGATTCAGCTCTGAATCGGCGTCAATCAGATTTTGGCTTTTTCTTGTTTGGTTGCGGATGGTGAGTCTTTTCTGCCACGCCTGAGTGAAGCGGTTCACATATCGGCTCGTGAAAACGAGCTTCTCACCCGCCACTTGGGTAGCGGAGTTCCGCCTGATGTGGCCGGGCCTGACGATGCCGCAGTCGTTCACGCGGCCAATATCTTCACGCCCCACCATACAACAGCGATGGCAGCGACGATGCAGGCAGCCGTCAAGGCGCGTTCCAGGACATGGACCTTCATAGTTTCCATCCCGTTTCGTTTCGCCACCCCGCACGGACGGTATGCGATTCCACAACGTGTCGGCAACTTCGGGTTTGCCGAAAGAACGGGCATCGAAGCTCGCCCGCCCTGCGGCGTGTCAGGACGAAGCGGGACGGCTGATCCCCGCAAAGTGCATAACGCCCGGCATGGCCAAGTGGCTAAGATGAAACCCAGAAGTGGCCAAGATCAAACCGGCACCAAAAAGGGGTCAGCCATGAAGCGCAAAGGCAAGCTCACCATTGCGATAACCACGGCAGGGCTTGTCATGGGCGGCGCGGCCGTTTACGCGCAGGACAAGTACGCGCTGAATTCGCCGAGCGGAATCGCGTTCGCCGACTTTAGGGGATACGAGGACTGGGCGGTGGTCTCGTCGGCGCGAACCGACGAAGTGCTCAAGGTGATCGTCGCCAATCCGATCATGATCGAGGCGTACAAGGCCGGCATTCCGAACAACGGCCAGCCTTTCCCGGATGGCTCCAGGATCGTCAAGCTGCAGTGGAAGCCCAAGAAGAGCACGGAAGCCCCGTTCGTCGTGGATGTGCCAGACGTCTTCACGCAGGCCTTCGTCATCGAAAAGGACAGCAAGCGATTTCCGCAAAGTGGCGGATGGGGATACGCCCTGTTCAACTACGACGCCGCATCCGACAATTTCACCGCCGATCCCAGCCCCTCGGACTGCGGACACGCGTGCCATGTGGCGGTGAAGGCGAAGGACCACATCTTCCACCCGTATCAGAAGCGGTGAAGCCAGCGCGGCTTTTGCCGGCGACGAGAAATCGATGGCCTTTGTGGTCTCCGTGCTGAAGAACTGAGGCGGCGCTCAATTGCATGAATTGGGGCGACACAGCAACGCTGTCGCGCCTCCGCGGGCGTTACCGGCAGGTTAAATGCACGATTGTGGAGGCATAGCCAAACGGACAGCGATCGAGACGGCCTTGATACACGCCTTCGCTAAATCGACTTACTCCAGGCATTGCTCCAAACAATGCGGACGGCTTCCCAGGCTCCATTTGCAACAGGCGTGAAACGATCCGGCTTGTGGTGCCGGCTTAGGGTCAACGAGCGTGAACCTGGCAGCAGACATTGGATATTTTTTTGCAAGCGCTGACAGCCCTTTAAAAAACTGCTCGTGACCCTTTGGGATGAGAGCGTCATCCGGTTTGGGTGTGCTCTGTTGAGCAACCGCGTTGTTCATGGACATCAATGAAAATGCTGTGAAAATAACGACGACAGATGATCTCATTCCATTCATGGCTCTCTCCTTTGCCAGGGTAGCGCTCTGAAGCAATGCTCCATCATGTTCGGTCAGGTGCTCGCGGTGATCAAGGCCTAAAACAACCAAACGTATACAAAATTGGCTCTCGCAACCAACCCTCGCCTTTCATGGTAAGCACTGATGGGCGGCAAACTCAGCCTGCCGATGGTACAATCGGTCTACAAACGCATGACCATCGAAGGGCTCATGGTGGGCGTGCTGGCCGAGGCCAAGGAATTGATGGCGCTGGCGCGTGCCGACTAGATCCAGCAGACCGTGATGAAGGAAGAGCCGATGGCCGACGTCCAGAAATGGGTCGACGAGCTGCGGTCCGGGAAGTCGTCGGGCGGATTGTGTTGAAGAACTAAGGTGGCGCTGGCGCGCATCGTTACCATGAATTACGGCGACAGCGAAGCTGTCGCCTCTTCGCGAGGCGTCATCGGCAAGCGCCTGGACTGAACTGCGGTGACAATGCACTTAACTTGCCGGTGATGGTCGCGAAGGCGCGGCGCCCGATGACCGCGCCTTGAGGACGCCGCCGACGATCGCGAGCTTCATTGCCCACGCCAGACGATGCGTGGCCCAGTCGCTGTCGTGCAGCCTGTGCTCATCAGTCGGGTCGACCATCCGGTCGAACGAGACCTGCTCAACCTGATACAAGCCCTTCATGAATGCGAAGCGGCGGAACATGTTGACGCCGGCATCCCGCGCCAGTTCGCTGATCGCTTCGACCATCGCGATTGCCTTGTCCTTCTTGGCGAGGGTCAACACGGCCGGCACGTATTGGAGGTCCATCAGGATGACGTCGGCCTGCGTCTGGTTGCGCAGTTTGACGAGCCCATCGCGGATGGCGCCGGTGGTTTCGTCGAAGGACGGAGGTGGAGGATTAGAATTCGGGCTTTGCCAGATCGCATTCGTTCCGACCTGCCAGATCACCAGATCGGGCTTCTCGGCGATGACGTCGATATCGAACCGCTGAAACTCGACCGGCGCTTCCTGACCGCCGATTCCCTTGTTGACCATGGCGGTGTTTACCTTCGGATATTCGTTCTGAAGGAACGACAGCAGGCGCCCAGGATAGGCCGCGATATCGCCTCTACCCACCGTCGTCGACGAGCCGATCGCGACGATCTTGGCCTGTCCTCTGGTGAGGCTCTGCGCAAAGTGGGTCAGGCCGTACTCGAATGGAATCGGCTCAACAGGAATCTGGGAGGGATCGCTGTCCATGGGTCACCCGTTTGTTGCAGCCGAGACAAAATGGGTGGAGAAACAATAGCGCGCCACGGCGAGATCGCCAAGCCTACCGCAGGAGACTCGCTTGCAACGCTGTCGCATTGCAGAATGTACTGATCTCTATCGGGAGGCAGTAAATTCACAGGAGCAACGATAAGGACTTTCCTTTTTTGCTTTGCCGTTTTGATTGTCGGACTGCTGGTTCAGGACGCAATCTGCGCGGCTTTGTCAGCAACGCCGCTATGGTCGGTGCAAAGCTAACCGTCCCACAGACCGATGCCGCGCCCATTGCGCGAGCCGGGCGAAATGCGACCAGCCAAAGCTCAACAAGCAGCAATGCTACGCCTGGTGTGCCGCAGTCGCGGCTCCGCCCTTTCGTAAAATCGGGCGCGCCGCTCGCGATTGAGCCAGACCAGGCGATGGCAAACGCTGTCGAATTGCGGTTGGCTCGCACGGCGAGCATTGATGCGTGCGGCCAGACCCAATATCGTATAGCCTTAACCTATCGACTTTGTCGAAAGGAGGCCGCGTCATGAGCAGCGACCCTCAGCTTTCGAACCCACCGGCGTGGGACTGGCCTTACTGGATGAAGGGCAGCATGCCCAATCCTCTCGATTTTTTTGCGGCGCCACGGAATTTCGTGCAGCCCATCTTGCCGGGATGGTTCGGTAGCGTGATCAACATCACCGAGCAGAATTCAAGCGCTCCTGATACCGAACGAGAGGTTGTCGCCGCGCAGAGCTACGGTCGTCAGCTTGGCCGCGTCATGGATGCACTTGCCGTTCTCATTGCTGACTTGCCGAAGGAGAAGCAGGATGCAACGGCCTTCGAAGAATTCGCCAAGATCCGTCGCGAGATCGATGACATCAAGGCAAAAGCTGCTGCCCAACGCCTCGACCGCGCCGCCGCCGACCTTGCTACGTTGAAAGAGACGAAGCCGGACGAATATGAGCGCGTCGCCGCTACGCTTCGCAAGGCGCTGGAGGGAGCACCATAAGGTCTCCAGCACTGGGCGGATTAAGCGTAATCCGCCGCGCCACGCGGACCGGCGGATCGGTGCAAGGTCTGAGCGGGACCAGCGCCGGCCATTTATCAGCGAGCACCGGCTCGGGTTCCTTCGTGCGATCGGACGGCTGTACCGGCCGCTGGACGGCTTCTAAACTGTAGCGAACAAACAGCCGCAAAGCCGCTGTTTTTCGCTGGTTTTCAGGGGACTTAGGCCGGTCTGAATTGAGGCGGCCGACTGGCCTCAATTATACCCCATATGATCCAGAATTGGGGCTCATTGCCACCCAAGTCTCTGACCAGATTGGCGACGTTAAGAAGCGTTAAGAGTCGTGTTGCGTTGCGTCGCCGGGGTTGTGTATGTCGAACCGTTCCGTGAAATTCGCTCCGGCGCTGTTTGCCGGTGTTGTGGCGGGAGCCAGTCTGGCCGCCACGACGGATCTTCGGGCCCAGGTACTGTCAACGTCGGCGGAAGCCGCGACGCAAGCGCCCCAGGCCGCCGCTGACAGTTGCCTGGCCGCGCCGAAGGGCGCGACCCCCGCGGGCAGCCATTGGTACTACCGCATCGACCGCGTCACCAAGCGTCAATGCTGGTATCTACGGGAGGAGGCCGACACCGCCGACGACAAGTTCGCGCGCGCCGCGCCGCCGGCTTCGGCCCCGGCGGCAGCTTCGGCAGCCGAGGAGCCCGCGTCGCCGCAGCAACGATCCATCACACGCAAGTCGATCGCCGACGCGCGCGCCGAATGGGTATCCCAGCAACCTCGCGCCGAGCCCGCCAAAGTCGAGCGAACGGTTGCGGCGGTCCCCGCAGCGGCCGCACCGAACAGCCCGCGCGCAGCCATGCCGAACGTGCTCGCGCCGGCGCCGCTGTCGTCGATGCGATGGAATGAAGCTCCCACCACGCGCACTTCACTCAATCCAACCGATATCCAGCTCGCCGCCGCCAACCCGCCCGCAGCCCAGCTGCCGCAGGCCCAGCTGCCGCAGGCCCAGCCGCCGCAGGCCGAGGAAGTGCAGCAGCCCGCGGTCGAGCAGCTTTTGCCCGCCGCCGCGGCGGACGCGGCGTCGGCAAAGCCGACCGCATCGCTGCAGAAACTGTTTATGGTGATGGCCGCCGCATTGGCGCTGGCCGGCCTCACGGTCAGCGCGATCGTGCGGATCGGCCGGATGCGGGCGCGCCGCGCCATACGCCGCAAGCGCCGCGCGATGTGGGATTCCGCAAAGACAAAGACAAAGCGGCGTACGCCGCAACCGATGGTCCACGACGAGGACGCGCCGGCTGCGGCGCGCCGCAGGTGTGTCCAATCCGCGCGTACCGCAGGACCGAACACGCATGCCCCAGGAGCGTACACGCGCACCTCAAGAGCGAACGCGCGCGCCCCAGGAGCGGATGACGCGCGTGCCACAAGAGCGGCCGCGCCCGCCCCAGGAACGGCGGCAGGCGTCCCAGGATCGTGCGCCCCAGGATCGGGAGCAGCAGGTGACGGAAATGCTGTCCCGCCTCGCCCGCAGCGCGCAGAACTGACCGAAGCGGGCGCGGCGGCTATTTTTCCAGCTGGCGCTGCAGCTTGCGAACGAACTCGGTCAGGCCGGTACGCCGCTCACGCTTGAGCCGCTCGGCCTTGAGGATCGACTGCACCTCGGCGAACGCGTCATCGACGCTGTGGTTGACGACGATATAGTCGTATTCCGCCCAATGACTGAGTTCGTGGCTGGCGCGGCTCATGCGGCCGCGGATCACCTCGTCGGAATCCTGCGCACGCGTGTGCAGCCGTTTCTCCAGATCGGCGGCCGAGGGCGGCAGGATGAACACCCGGACGACGTCGACGCTCGCCTTCTGGTGCAGCTGCTGGGTGCCTTGCCAGTCGATGTCGAACAAAACATCCTGCCCGGCCGACAATGCCGCTTCGACCGGCGCGCGCGGCGTACCGTAGAGATTGTCGAATACAGTCGCCCACTCGAGCAGTTCGCCCTGCTCCACCATCGCCTCGAACTTCTGCTTGTCGACGAAGAAATAATCGCGTCCTTCGACCTCTCCCGGCCGCATCGGGCGCGTCGTCGCTGAAACCGACATTTTCAGGCCCGGCTCGCGCTCGAGCAACATCCGCGACAGCGTGGTCTTGCCCGCGCCCGAAGGCGACGACAGCACGAACATCAGCCCGCGCCGTTCAACCCGGTCGAAACCTCCAGCCGTCATCGGTTACTCCAGGTTCTGGACCTGCTCGCGGAATTGCTCGACCACGTTCTTCATCTCGAGCCCGGTCTGGGTTAATTCCAGATCATTCGATTTGGAGCAGCAGGTATTGACCTCGCGGTTGAATTCCTGGGCGAGGAAGTCGAGCCGGCGCCCGACAGGTCCGCCCTTGCCGATCATTTCCCGGGCCTGCGCGACATGCGAGGCGATGCGGTCGAGCTCCTCGCGGATATCGGCCTTGGTCGCGATCAGGATCGCTTCCTGATTGAGCCTGTCGGAATCGAAACGTTCGGACGTCTCCAGCAGTGCCGCCACCTGTTCGGCCAGCCGCGCCCTGATCGCCTCCGGCTTGCGGCCGGGCGCAGCCTCGGCCCGTTTCGCCAGCTTGTCGATTTCATCCATGCGCTGGATCAGAATTTGCCCAAGCGTCACGCCTTCGCGGCGGCGCATCTCGACCAACTGGGCGAGCGCCTGTTCGAAGGCTGCGGCTGCCGCATCCCGCGCCGCCTTGTCTTCCGTCTCGTCGCTTTCGGGTTCGACGATCTCGATGACGCCCTTGATGCCGAGCAACCCATCGATGCTCGGCGCCACCGCATCGATCCGGCCGGCAAGTTCGCCCGCGACCTTCACGATCGAGGCCAGCACGTCTTCATTGATGCGCACGGCCGAGACCGCATTGGCGCGCTTGACGCTGAGGTTGGCGTACACCGTGCCGCGCGACAGCACCTCGCCGGCGCGTCTCTTGGCCAAGGCCTCCAGTTCGTCCCAGCCGGGCGGCAGGCGCAAACGCAGGTCAAAACCCTTGGCGTTGACGGACTTCAGTTCCCATTCGAACGCATAGGGGCCGCTGGCGCCGTGGCTCCGGGCAAAACCGGTCATGCTCGATAGCGCCATCGCGTAATACTTTCCAAAAGACAGGGATTTCGAGACTCGAAAGGAACGGCGCGACCTTAGGCCGATTTCCGCCAAAGTGGAATTGCGTTCCGGCCGTAGCGGAAATGCCGGCTTAACCGGCCGGCGTCAGCGCTGCACCACCGACGGCGTCGTGATCGACTGCGCGGCACCCTGGCGGGCCGGCACCGTCGCAGGTGCAGGCGCCGCAGGACGGGCTGGCGGCTTTTTCGCCGCCGCCCCCGGCCGCGGCGTGGTCGCGGTTGGATTGGTATCGGCCGGTGCTCCAGCCGCCGTCGGCGGCGGCGCATCCTCGGACGGTTCGACGGTATCGTTCTGAATCTGCTTTTCGAGCGCCCGCAGCTTGACGACGTTCTTCTGGTGCTGGTCGTAGGTCTCGGTAAAGGTGTGCCCGCCGGTGCCGTCGGCCACGAAGAACAGGTCGCGCGTGCGCGCCGGGTTGGCGGCGGCTTCGAGCGAGGCGCGGCCCGGATTGGCGATCGGCCCGGGCGGCAGGCCTTCGATGACATAGGTGTTGTAGGGCGAAGGCTGCGTGATCTCGGAGCGCTTGATCGGCCGGCCCAGCGTTCCCTTGCCGCCGACCAGGCCATAGATGATGGTCGGGTCGGACTGCAGCTTGATCCTCTGCCGCAGGCGATTGGTGAATACGGCGGCTACGCGGCTGCGCTCGTCGGCGCGGCCGGTTTCCTTCTCGATGATCGAGGCCAGCGTGATGAGCTGTTCCGGCGACTTGACCAGAACATCCGGATTGCGGCGTTCCCAGATCTCCGCGAGCACCCGCTTCTGGGTCTGCTGCATGCGCTGGATCACCTGCTCGCGCGTGGTGCCGCGCGGAAACTTGTAGGTTTCCGGCAGCAGCGTGCCTTCACGCGGCATTTCCCGCACGCTCCCAGCGAAGATGTCGTTGTCGGTAAGCCGCCCCACGATCTGTTCGGACGTCAGGCCTTCGGGAATGGTGACGGCGTGCTGCACCACCTTGCCCTCGACGATGGTGGCGATGACATCGCGCAGGCTGGCTTTCTTCTGGAACGAATATTCGCCCGGCTTGAGATCGGAACTCGCCTTGAGCGCAAACACGCCGCCGATGAATACCCAGGGATTGACGTTGATCACGCCTTCGCGCGACAGCGCGTCGGCGATGTCGCGCTTGCCGGCCCGCGCGGGAATGTTGACGATCTTGTCTTCCTGCAGCGGGCCCGGCGTCTCCAGCATTTGCCTGCCGTAATAGTACACCGTTCCTGCCCCGATCATCAGAATGATCAGGATGGTGATGATGGCATTGCCGACCACCACGAAAGGATTGCGGGCGCGCTCCGACCGCCTCGGCGGCGGCGGTACCTGCTCGGGCTCCAGCGCTGCGCGCGGACTTCGCGGTGAAATGGGCGGCCTCTCACTCATCGATGCAACCTGAATCCTGTCGGTTCAATCGCGGCCGGACAATCCCCTTGCCCGCCGATAGCATACGCCCGCATGTAGAAATCATCGCCGAATACGGCAAATCGGTGGAGTAGTTCCAAACACTTGCTAGTCAGCCACGCGCTGAACGATCACGGAGGCATTGGTGCCCCCGAAACCGAAGGAATTCGACAGCGCGACGTTAATCTCGCGCTTGCGCGCCGTCTGCGGCACCAGATCGATTGCCGTTTCCACCGACGGATTTTCCAAATTGATGGTGGGCGGAACAACATTGTCGCGAATCGCAAGGATACTGAAAATGGCCTCGATTGCACCGGCGGCACCAAGCAGGTGCCCGGTGGAAGATTTCGTCGACGACATCGACACCTTGGAGGCGGCGTTGCCGAGCAGCCGCTCCACCGCGCCGAGCTCGATCTCGTCGCCGATCTGCGTCGAGGTGCCGTGGGCGTTGATGTAGTCGATATCGGATACCGCAATACCGGCACGCTTGATCGCCGCGCTCATGCTGCGGAAGCCGCCATCGCCATCCGGCGCAGGCGAGGTGATGTGATAGGCATCGCCGGAGAGGCCATAGCCCACCACTTCCGCATAGATCTTCGCACCGCGCTTTTTCGCGTGCTCATATTCCTCGAGCACCACGATGCCGGCGCCTTCGCCCATCACGAAGCCATCGCGATCCTTGTCATACGGCCGCGACGCTTTTTCCGGCGTCTCGTTGTAGGCGGTCGAGAGTGCGCGCGCCGCGCAAAAGCCCGCCATTGCCAGCCGGCAGATCGGCGATTCCGTTCCGCCCGCAACCATGACGTCGGCGTCGCCGAGCGCAATCAGCCTGGCACCATCGCCGATCGCATGCGCGCCGGTCGAACACGCCGTCACCACAGAATGGTTGGGGCCCTTGAGGCCGTGCTCGATCGAGACATAGCCGGAAGCGAGATTGATCAGGCGCCCCGGAATGAAGAACGGCGATACCCTGCGCGGCCCGCGCTCCTTGAGCAGCAGCGCCGTGTCGGCGATGCCGGACAGGCCGCCGATCCCCGAACCGATCAGGGTGCCGGTGGCGCATTTGTCTTCTTCGGTCGAGGGATGCCAGTCGGCGTCGTCGAGCGCCTGGCGCGCCGCAGCCATCGCAAAGATGATGAAGTCGTCGACCTTGCGCTGTTCCTT
Organism: uncultured Alphaproteobacteria bacterium; assembly: GCA_963816815.1. Classification (GTDB taxonomy): domain Bacteria; phylum Pseudomonadota; class Alphaproteobacteria; order Rhizobiales; family Xanthobacteraceae; genus Bradyrhizobium. The sequence continues at coordinate 21,240 of CAWFMW010000046.1, read as the reverse complement.
TGGCTCCATCCACTGGTCGGGATTGAAGGTGCCATCGCTGCCGTCGCCGCGCGGAATCACGCAAGCAATCCGGCTCGCAAGATCAGCGACTTCGAATGTATCGATCTTCCTGGCGCCGCTCTCGCCGTTGAGGATACGCTTCCACGTTGTGTCAACGCCGCAGCCGAGCGGCGTAACCATGCCCAGCCCCGTGACGACAACCCGTCTCATGTCAAACTCCAACCGAGGCTAGCGCACCAAAACAAGAAACCGGGGGACCGTTAGACAACGGCCCGTCCGGCTCTGTCTCTACCCGCCCGGGACGTCAGCTTTTCGCGTTCTTCTCGAGAAACTTCGTCGCATCGCCGACGGTCAAAATCGTCTCAGCGGCGTCGTCGGGAATTTCGCAACCGAACTCTTCTTCAAATGCCATCACAAGCTCGACGGTGTCGAGGCTGTCGGCGCCGAGGTCGTCGATGAAACTTGCGTTGTCGACAACCTTTTCGGGTTCAACACCGAGGTGCTCGACCACAATCTTCTTAACCCGCTCGCCAATCTCACTCATCGTTCAACCTCGTGCTTGTTCCATTGGACCCGACCCCAAGACGCTATAGAGACGCTACGAGCTATCGTGGTCGTTAAACTTCCTTCGCTGTCGCGCATAGTCTTGATTCGGCCCGGTGGTAGCCGACAAAGCCCCGGCGAACGGCAGGCGTCGCCACGCCAATATACAGGGTTTCAAATTCCTGCAATGGCCTTGTTTGCCTGTCCGTCGGGGGTTCGGTTATCATACTTCCCCAGCCTTGACTATAAGCCTCGACCGTCCGGGAGGCGGCTCCAGGCCGCACCGATCGGGGCGATAACTGGCTCAAAACATGGCCATTCCGCCGTTGACGTGAATCGTCTGGCCGGTGACGTAGGCGGCCTCGTTCGAGGCGAGATAGACAGCCGCCGCGGCGATGTCCTCCGGTGTCCCCAGCCGCGCCGCAGGAACCTTCGTCAGGATGGTCTCGCGCTGTTTGTCGTTGAGCGCGTCCGTCATCGGCGTCTTGATAAAGCCCGGCGCAATGCAATTGGCGGTGACGTTGCGCTTGGCGTATTCCGCCCCCAGCGTCTTGATCAGGCCGATGATTCCGGCCTTCGACGCGGTGTAGTTGGCCTGGCCGGGGTTGCCGGTCACACCGACGATCGAGGTAATCGCAATGATCCGGCCAAAACGCTTGCGCATCATCAGCTTGGTTGCGGCGCGGGCGAGACGGAAGGTCGCGGTCAGGTTGACCTTGATAACGTCGTCCCAGTCCTCGTCACGCAACTGCACAAACAGGTTGTCACGCGTGATGCCGGCATTGGCGATCAGGATGTCGACCTGCCCCATCGCGGCTTCAGCTGCCGGGACCAGTGCCTCGACTTCGGCGCTGTCGGAAAGGTTGCACGGCAGCACGTGGACGCGATCGCCCAGCTTGGCGGCAAACGAATCCAGCACCTCGCGGCGCGTTCCGGATATCGCCACCGTCGCGCCCTGCCCGTGCAACGCCTGCGCGATCGCTCCGCCAATGCCGCCGGTCGCGCCGGTTACCAGCGCCGTCCTGCCCGTCAAATCGAACATCAATGTCTCCTTCCGGGTGCTTCAGGCCGAAGCCGCCAAAGCGTCCTTGGCCGCCGCAATATCGTTAGGTCCCCCGATCGACACGCCGACCGCGCCGTCGGCGATGCGCTTGACCAGCCCGCTCAGCACCTTGCCGGCGCCGATCTCGAAGAACCGCGTGACGCCATGCGCCGCCATGTAAGCCACCGACTCGCGCCAGCGCACGGTGCCGGTGACCTGCTCGATCAGGCGACGGCGAATCTCGTCGGGATCGGTGATGGGTGCCGCCAGCACGTTCGACACCAGCGGCGAAGCCGGCGCCTTGATCGTCACCCCGGCCAGCGCCTGCGCCATCGCGTCGGCCGCGGGCTGCATCAGCTTGCAATGGAACGGTGCGGATACCGGCAGCAGCATCGCGCGCTTGGCGCCCTTGGTCTTGGCGATTTCGAGCGCGCGCTCGACGGCGGCCCTGTCGCCGGACACCACCACCTGCCCGCCGCCATTGTCGTTGGCGGCCTGGCAGACCTGACCCCGCGCCGCTTCGGCGGCGACGGCCATTGCGGCCTCATAATCAAGCCCGAGCAGTGCCGCCATGGCGCCGGCGCCGACCGGCACCGCCTTTTGCATCGCAAGCCCGCGGGTCCGCAGCAGGCGCGCGGTATCGCTGACGCTGAGGCTGCCGGCGGCGGCCAGCGCGGAATATTCGCCGAGCGAATGGCCGGCGACGAACGCAGCATCCCGTCCCACGGAAAAGCCCGCCTCGGTCTCCAGCACGCGCAGCGTGGCGATCGAGACCGCCATCAGGGCCGGCTGGGCATTTTCGGTGAGCTGGAGGGTTTCGGCCGGACCGTCCCAGATGATGGTGGTCAGCTTCTCGCCAAGCGCCGAATCGACCTCGTCGAATACCGCCCGCGCGGCCGGAAAGGCCTCCGCCAGGGCCTTGCCCATGCCGACCGCCTGGGAACCCTGCCCCGGAAACGTAAATGCAGCCGTCATCGGCGCTCCCCTCATTCGAATTGGGGCCGTAAGACACTGACCAAGGCCGGGATGTCAAGCCGCGGTGCGGAATCGCCGGGACTGGCTTAAGCCCTGTACCGGTCTTTAGAAGCCGCCCGCCTGCTGGTCGCCGCCGACCTCTTTCCCGGCCCGGGCGCGGCGCGCGCTGCTCACGACGTTGCCCGGCCGATCCTCATGGTCCGGCCTCGCAGTCGCCAGCCGCAGCACGGTGGCGTAGTTGGGCTGCACCTCCATGCGATCCGCATACCGGCTTTCACTGAGGATGCGGTGGACACGCGGAAGATTGTAGCACGGCACGTAGAACAGCAGATGATGCTCGAGGTGATAGTTGACGTAGTACGGCGCAATGAACAGCCGTTCGAGGAAATTCGCGTGCGTGGTGCGGGTGTTGCGCAAGGGATCGCTGGAGTCGGGAACGACTGCATGTTCGGCGATGTTGCGGATGCGCGTGATGACCATCTGCCAGGTGAGCAGCGGCAACAGCCATAATAGCGGATAGGCCCACCACACGCCGGCGGCGGCAAGGCCGGCAAACATCACGGCGTTGACCGCAAATTGCGGGCCAAGCTTTTCCCAGAAATGCGCAGCCCGCCGCGCGAACGGCCAATCCCTCGGCCCGAGCGCATTCAGCAACTGCGCCTTGCGCTGCTGGTAACCGGTCTGGCCGGTGATATCGCGCACGAACTTGCGGCGATAGCTCGTTCCGGTAATCGGAAACGGCGCTGAAAGAATCAGGTCCGGATCGTCTTCCTGCTGCGTGCGGGCGTGATGCTGCAGATGATAGCGGCGATAGGCGCGGGTCTCGGCGAAAATCGGATAGGCACAGAACCACTGGCTCAGCGTCAAATTGACCTGCTCGTCCGCCGACAGGCATCCATGCGCGCCGTCATGCATCAGGATCGCAAGCCCGAGCTGGCGCGAACCGATGATTCCGACCGCCAGCAGAAAGGTCAGCGGATTAGGCCACCACGCCACCAGCGCGATCGATCCCAATATCAGCGCCCACGCATGCGCGATCAGGGCGACACCCTTCCAGGTCACGCGCTGGCGCACGGCGATCAATTGATCCTCGTTCAGGAAGTCGCGGGCACGCATGCGAAGCGCGGTCATGATGAGGTCTCCCTGTCGGGCTTGTCGCTGTCATCCACCAGGCGCAGCCTGGCGTTGTCGGTCCCGGGCGGTGTCGTGGCCTGATCGCCCAGCACGCGCAGCATCTCGGCGCACAAATCCTCTGCCGATCGTCCCATCGCATGGCCCTCGATCATGACGCCGACCGCAATCGCCCAAAAGCGCCGCGAGCTTTCCTCGGGCGCGCGGAGGGAGCGCCAGCCATGCCGCTCGACCTTGCTCGCATACGCGCGCGTGCCTTCGCTGTGCAAACGCTCGATGGTGCGTTCAACCAACGGCGCGAGATCCTGGCGGCGCCTGGTCAGGGTCAAGGCTTCGGCAAAGAAAGCGACGGTGTCCGTCGCAGTCACCGTCTCCGCCAGCGCGTGCGTGTATTCCCGCGGCGTATGCGCCTGAAGCGCCGCCTGCTCCGTCGCGCGCGCCAGATAGAGCACCTCGCGGCACGCGGCCTCGACGAACAGGGCTTCCTTGGTGCGGAAGTAATAAGTGATCTGGCTCGGAAACGCGTCAGCCGCCGCCGCAATATCCGAGATCGAGGTACCGGCAAGGCCCCGCTCCCTGAACAGCCGGCTGGCGCCGTCGAGCAGGCGCGAGCGCATCTGGCGTCCGGCCGTACGCGTGGCCCGGGCGGCATGCTTGGGATCGTCGGCGGACATTTCCGGAGCTGTCTGGAAGGACTTGGGGGCCATTTTTACCTCCGATCTTCTATTTGTATGTTATACAAACAAATAAATCAAGATCGAATGTTTACTGTGCCGGTAAGCCTTGCCAGCGCGCCGAAAATCCTTATAAACCGCCGCATCCGTGGATCCCGACCGGGAGCTGAACGGACGGTCTCAGCAGTCTTAACCTTTGGATTGATGTGGCAGGGCCAGTCGGCCCGTCGTCCCGTGCTTCCGCCTTCTGAGCTTATCCCGAGTCCTTTCCGAAGGTCTCGAAGGGCTTGCCGCCGGGAACCGCGCCAACACTAGGAAAGGACACCCATGCCTCTTTACGAGCATGTTTTTCTCGCGCGCCAGGATGCGAGCACCCAACAGGTCGAAGAGCTGACCACCCAGATGACGGGCATCGTCGAAGGGCTCGGCGGCAAGATCACCAAGACCGAGAACTGGGGCGTACGCTCCCTCACCTACCGCATGAACAAGAATCGCAAAGCACATTTCGTGCTGATGAACATCGATGCGCCCTCCGCTGCGGTCACCGAGATCGAGCGGCAGGAGCGAATCTCCGAAGACGTCATCCGCTACCTCACCGTCCGCGTCGAAGAGCACGAGGAAGGTCCTTCGGCGATGATGCGCAAGGCCGATCGTGACCGCGAGCGCGACGATCGCGGCGGCGGTTTCCGCGGTGACCGCGAAGGCGGCTTCCGTGGCGATCGTGAAGGCGGTGGCTTCCGCGGCGACCGTGGTCCGCGCCGTCCGCGTGAAGACGACGCAGCAGCGGTAGAGGAGTAAGAACCATGGCTGAAGCTGGTGCACGCCGTCCGTTTTTCCGTCGCCGCAAGACCTGCCCGTTCACGGGTCCGAATGCGCCGAAGATCGACTACAAGGATTCCAAGCTGCTGATGCGTTACGTCTCCGAGCGCGGCAAGATCGTGCCGAGCCGCATCACCGCTGTCTCCGCCAAGAAGCAGCGTGAGCTCGCGCGCGCCATCAAGCGCTCGCGTTTCCTCGGCCTGCTGCCCTACGTCATTCGCTAACGAGCATGATCCGGAAAAGTGGACACCGGTTTTCCGAATAAGATCATGCTCAACTAAAAGGCACTTTGGTCCGCGGCGTTCGCGCCGCGGACCTGACTATTCATAAGGCTTCCGGGTCGTCCGGTCGCCGATGGTTGGGGTCGAGACGACCTCTAACCGCTCGAAAGGAGCGGGACAGCTGATGATCGCGATTGTCCTCATTGCCCTTGCAGCCGGCTGTGCGTCGGCGCTGATGTTCGCCTCGACGATGTCGGGCGTGCCGGTCTCGTTGCTGCTCTCCATTATGGCACCGCTGCCGCTCATGGTGGCGGCGCTCGGATGGGGACCGTTGAGCGCAACGATCGGTGGCATCGCGGCCGCTTCGGGTTTCGGCATCTTTTTTGGCCTGCGCTATTGCATCGCGTTCGCGATCGCTGTGGCGCTGCCGGCCTGGTGGCTCGGCCATCTCGCGCTACTGGGACGGCCGGTGACCAATACCGCCCCCGGCAATGGTTCGGCGCCGGCTGCACCTCAACTCGAATGGTATCCGCTCGGCCGTATCCTGCTCTGGATCGCAGGCTTCGCCATTCTCGCTGCCGCCTTGTCGCTGGTGTTCGGCAAGGGTGCCGATGCCACCGCCGAAGCGCTGCGAAGCGCGCTGCTGCAGGCCCTTCCTGCGCTTGAGGGCCGGTCGACCGGAGAAATCGAACAGCTTGTCCAGGTGATGATGACGATCTTGCGAGGCCTGTCGGCGATGTTCGTCGTGGCAACGCTTGCGCTCAACCTCTGGCTCGCCGCAAAGATCGCCGCAATATCGGGGCTGTTGCACCGTCCCTGGCCGGATGTGACGCGCACGGAATTACCGCCGATGACACTGGTCGCGCTGTCCGTCGCATTGGCATTTTGTTTCCTTGGAGGAACTCCCGGAGATCTGGCGCAGATCGTGGCCGCCGCACTCATGATGGCCTACGTCCTGCTGGGCCTTGCCGTCCTGCATACGGTGACGTGGAGTTCGAAGAGCCGGGTGGTCTGGCTGACCTGTGCCTACGGCATGCTGCTGCTGCTGCCATGGATCATCTTGATGCTCGCGCTTGGCCTTGCCGACGCCGCCTTCGGACTTCGCCAACGGTTCCTGCGCGGAAAGCCTCCTCCCTTGCCCGTGGCCTGAAATTTCAACCAATCCACCAAACCGAATACCGAACACTCAAAAGGAGAACGAAAATGGAAGTCATCTTGCTGGAACGCGTCGCCAAGCTCGGCCAGATGGGCGAAGTCGTCCGCGTCAAGGACGGGTTTGCCCGCAACTTTCTGCTCAAGCGCGGCAAGGCGCTGCGCGCCACCGCCGACAACCGCTCCAAGTTCGACGGCATGAAGGCCGAACTCGAGGCCAACAACCTCAAGGCCAAGGGCGAAGCGACCAAGGTCGCCGAGAAGATCAACGGCCGTAACGTGGTCGTGCTGCGTCAAGCCTCCGAAACCGGCCAGTTGTTCGGCTCGGTCAGCGTGCGCGACATCATCACCTCCTTCGAGGCCGACGGCGTCACCATCAGCCGCAGCCAGGTCCTGCTCGACGCGCCGATCAAGACCATCGGCAAGCACGCGATCGCCATCGCGGTGCATCCGGAAGTCGAAGTCAGCGTCAGCGTCACCGTGGCGCGGAGCGCCGATGAGGCCGAGCGCATCAACCGCGGCGAGGACATCTCGACCCGTCAGGAAGACCAGGACGCCGCCGCCGAGGCGCTGGCCGCCGCCGGCGAGTTCTTCGATCCGGAAGCCCAGCACGACGACGAGCCGGCGCCGGCTGAGACCGAGAAGTAACCCACTTCGCTCTTAACGCGTTGTGGCGAAATACAAGCCCGGCCCTTCAGGCCGGGCTTGGGATTCTGGCGGCCGCCCTCTCGTCGGGCATGGCTATCGACGCCAGCGCGGTCGCCGTGTGCTTCTAGACATGGTCAAGCGACGCTGTTGGCGGCGTTGGGACGAATGAAAGTGCTATCGCGAGATGGGCGGCACGGGCGGGCCGGCGGGCGCGGTCGGCACCGTAGCCGTCACCGATGGAGGCGTTGCGGGTGCAGCGGAGTTGCTCGCAGAGGGGTCAGGCGCGGTCGCCGCGGAAGCTGGCGGTGCAGAGGTGACTGGCGGCACCGGATCAGGTCGGAGCGGATTGGGCTCGCTGCCGGCATTCTCTTTGGGAGCATCGACCCTGGCGGTCTCAGGTCTGTTCTCGCGAGCCCGCTCACCTGCGGGCTTCGCCGCCTCACTGGCCGGCCTGTCGCCGTCGGTATTGATCGCGTCGGTCTTGGAAGAATCAGGGGCAGGCGCGGTAGAACCGGACTTGGCGGAATCCATCGCGCCGGTTTCTGCCTTGGCGGCATCCCGCGACGCTTCGTCTTCCTTCGCAGCATCGCCAGGGGCTGGCCGCTCGAGCTTCGGCGGTTCTTCGGCTACCGGCCTGCCACGTCTGCCCTGCTTCTGCCGGACGCCCGATTTGCTGTCGGTCGCAGCCTGTACCGGGACCTGGCCATCCGCAGGCCCGGCAGCATCAGGCGTCACGCGGGGACGTCCATACCGCTTCGCGTCGCGGCCTGGACGCGTGCCCTCCCCTTGCGGCCGTGCTGCATCGGCATCCGGCCGGGAAACCTCCTGCGCAGGTGCGGCCGACCGCTGCCGGCGACCGAACCGGTCAGGCTGCTGATCCGGCCTTACGTCCTGCCTGGCGTCCTCTTTGGCGTCTTTCCTGGCGTCCTTCCTGGGCTGATCCTTGCTCTGATACCGCGGGTCGGCAGCCCCGTTGGATATCAGGTAGGACGACAGCACCGAGGCCATGTCGGTACCGGTCGTGTAGTGCTGGCGCAGGAACCCCGGCAAGGACGAAGCCGGCGTGTTCTTCAACAGGCCACGCGGGCTCTTGTGGCAGGCGCTGCAGGTGTTCGAGAATATCTGGGAGGGGCTCTTGCCGGCGTCGAGATTTTCGCCGGCCCGCGCCACGCCTGCTGTGAGGCAGCCGATCAGGAGCATCACCGTCGCTGAACTGAGCGCTCGGCTCAACATTCCCTGCTTCTCCAGAGTGGAATCGCTATCGGCGTCGCACAACGGCAGACGGCGGCGGTCACCTTTTAGCCGATTATGGCGCGAATGGAAGCGGGCCCAGTACGCATCTGCGTGAGTGTCACATTTGTGAATATCCGCTTTGACTACAACGCACTAGCGCCATGGCATCATCTTACTTATGTTTTTGTTGATCCTCCTTGGAACCAGCCGTTTCCGCGGTGGGTCGGTGTAACGGTTGCTCGCTCCATTGGTGCTTCGATGGATCGGTTGTTGCGTTATTTCCTGGGCCAGTTCATTCGCCGCGGCACGATGACATTCACGGCCGCGAGTGGGGCCAAGTTTACCTGCGGTGACGGAACCGGCCGCCCGGTGTCGGTCCGGTTCCTGAGCGAACGGACCCAGCGCCGCATTCTCCTCAATCCCGAACTGGCGCTGGGCGAAGCCTATATGGACGGCACGTTCGTGGTCGAGAACGGCTCGATCGCGGACGCGCTGGCGATCCTGCTCGATCAGCCCGAAATGGTGCCGCGCTGGGCCAAGCTGCAATGGTGGCTGCGCTATTTCAGCCGGCATGTCAGGCAATTCAACTGGCGCGGCCGGGCGAAGAACAATGTCGCCCATCACTACGATCTCGACGGGCGGCTCTATTCCCTCTTCCTCGACGCCGACAGGCAATACAGTTGCGGCTATTTCGAAACGCCGGATACGACGCTCGACGACGCCCAACTCGCCAAGAAGCGCCACCTTGCCGCCAAACTCCTGATCGGCCGCGGCAACCGCGTGCTCGACATCGGCTCGGGCTGGGGCGGCCTTGGCCTCTATCTGGCGGAAATGACCGGCGCCGACGTCACCGGCATCACGCTGTCATCCGAGCAATTGCAGGCCTCGAATGCCCGCGCCGCCGAAAAGAACCTGGCGGGATCGGCGAAATTCCTGCTCAGCGACTACCGCGACATTGCCGGGCCCGTTCGACCGGATCGTATCGGTCGGCATGTTCGAACATGTCGGCGTCGGCTTCTACGAAACCTACTTCAGGCGCTGCGCCGAACTTCTCAGCGACGACGGCGTCATGGTGCTGCACTCGATCGGCCGTTCCACCGGGCCCGATGTGACGAGCCCATGGATCACGAAGTACATCTTCCCGGGCGGCTATATCCCCGCCCTTTCCGAGGTCATCCCCGCGATCGAGAAGGCGGGCCTTCTGGTCTGCGACATCGAAATCCTGCGGCTGCATTATGCCGAAACGCTGAAGGCCTGGCGCGACCGCTTCATGGCGCGGCGCGAAGAGGCGGTGCGCCTCTATGACGAGCGCTTTGCCCGCATGTGGGAATTCTATCTGGCGGCGTCGGAAATGTCGTTCCGGAAGCAGAACCTGATGAACTTCCAGATCCAGCTCACCAAGCGCCAGGGCATCGTGCCGATGACGCGGGACTACATCACCCGGGAGGAAGCGAGGCTGCGCGGGGTGGAACTCGGGAAACAGCCGCGGCTGCAGTTGGCGGGCGAATAGGCCACCCCAATCGGTGTGTCAGTTCCGCAGGCTGTACACCGAGGCATAAGGTGTACGAATCGATGCCGGGCGGGCGAGTTGGGCGCGCACCGTGGCAAGCAACTGTTCGTCACAGGGCACGGCACGCAGTTCCGGGCGCGAAATCTCTTCCATCGTGTCGATCAGCATCGACAGCCACAAGCGCTGGCCGTTTGCCGATCGCCATCCCGGGATTTGCTGACCCATCGCCTGTCCTTCCGGTCCGATACAACTGGCAACTCGAAAATCGCCGGCCCGTTCCCGATTTCGTAACCAGTCCATCCTGCCGCGAAGAAAATCACACCCGATGTGATCTACTTCACAGAAGCCCTCGGCGGCCCGTCGTAGATCTCCGCCATGGCCAGAAGACCTACCCAGCCCCGTTCGATTCCGACATCCGGATCGACTACGCCTTGATCGCAATCGGCGTGGGCGCCGCCGTGTTCGCGTTCATCTACCTGATCCTGGTTTGATCAACGCTTAAGACGCGGGTCGAAATCATTCCCCGCGTTCGGATGTGTCTGTCCAAGTCGCGATAAGGTTCAGGCTCTCCTAAGATTTTACCTGGCATTTTCACGGAAAACGCGTCCTTACGGCCCCGTTTTGGCCCAAAGCCCGTCAAGCTTCACGCCGGGCGCGAGTCGGAGTCATCCACATTTTTGAAGAACGGTGCATAGCGCCGAGCTTTTGCTTCCGCTTTGCCCGGGACAGGCGCTTTATCGCCGCCCTTCTTCGGAAATGCTGGCAACGCCAAAAATCACGAGCATAACCTGACACCATGGCTCTGACTGATTCGAACGTCCTCAAGCTCGCTCCCGACGCGGGAACTCCGGTCTACCGGAGCGCGCCGCACAATATCGAGGCGGAGCAGAGCCTGCTGGGCGCGATCCTGGTCAACAACGACGCGTTCTACCGGGTTTCCGACTTTCTGGAGCCGAAGCACTTCTTCGAGCCGATCCACCAGACCATCTTCGAGACCGCCGGCAGCCTGATCCGGATGGGCAAGGTCGCGACCCCCGTCACGCTGAAAACCTTCCTGCCCGCCGATACCGATATCGGCGGCATGACGGTTGGCCAGTACCTCGCGCGTCTTGCGGCCGAGGCCACCACGATCATCAACGCGCAGGACTACGGCCGCACGGTCTACGACATGTCGCTGCGCCGCGACCTGATCCGGATCGGCGAGGACATGGTCAATGTCGCCTTCGACGCGCCGGTGGACTTTGCCCCGCGCACCCAGATCGAGGACGCCGAGCGCCAGCTCTACGAACTTGCCGAGTCCGGCCGTTACGACGGCGGCTTCCAGCGCTTCTCGCAGGCGTTGACCACCGCCGTCGACATGGCGGCCAAGGCCTTTCAGCGCGACGGCAGCCTGTCGGGCATCGCCACGGGCCTGCGCGACCTCGACACCAAGATGGGCGGGCTGCAGGCCTCCGACTTGATCATCGTCGCCGGCCGCCCCGGCATGGGCAAGACCGCGCTCGCCACCAACATCGCCTACAACATCGCCAAGGCGCACCGCGCCGAAGTTCAGCCCGACGGGACGATGAAATCCGTCAATGGCGGCATCGTCGGCTTCTTCTCCTGCGAAATGTCGGCCGAGCAGCTCGCCACGCGTATTCTGGCCGAACAAACCAGCATCGCGTCGAGCATGATCCGCCGCGGCGGCATCAGCGAGGCCGATTTCGAGAAGATCCGCGACTATTCGATCGAGCTGCAGTCGCTGCCGCTCTATGTCGACGAAACCGGCGGCCTGTCGATCTCGCAGCTCACCGCGCGCGCCCGCCGGCTGAAGCGGCAAAAGGGCCTCGACATGATCGTGATCGACTACATCCAGCTGCTGCAGGGCTCGGGCAAGAAGTCCGACAATCGCGTGCAGGAAGTGACCGAAATCACCACCAACCTCAAAGCGCTGGCAAAAGAGCTCAACGTTCCGATCATCGCCCTGTCGCAGCTCTCGCGTCAGGTCGAAAACCGCGACGACAAGCGGCCGCAACTGGCCGACCTGCGTGAATCCGGTTCGATCGAGCAGGACGCCGACGTCGTGATCTTCGTGTACCGCGAGGAATATTACCTCGCCAACAAGGAGCCGCGTATCGGCACGCCCGAATACGAAAAATGGCAGCTCGACATGTCGCTGGTGCACGGCAAGGCCGAAATCATCATCGGCAAACAGCGCCACGGCCCCACCGGCACGGTGGAAGTGCAGTTCGAAGGCCAGTTCACGCGCTTCAGCGATCTCGCACAGGACGGCCACATGCCCGACCGAGGCTATTGAGGCGAACTGCGGTTGAACCGTCGCGTTCCGCCGCCTAGAGCCTCTTCCGTTCCGATTGAATCGGAATGGGGCTCTAGATTCTTGTTTTGACGCGTTTTCTTAACGCGAACCGGTTTCCACTTCGCTGGAAAACGCTTTAAAATGGGGTATGAACATTGCCCCCGATCCCAAATCCATTCCGCAAGGCGCCCTGCTCTCGCCGGAGGCGAACCAGGCGGCTGCGCTCGTGACGGCCACCGGCGTGCTGACGGTCGATCTCGACGCCATCATCGCCAACTGGCGCAAGCTCGAGAAAACGGCGGTGCCGGCCGAATGCGCCGCTGTCGTCAAGGCGGATGCCTATGGCTGCGGCGCCGAACAGGTCGCGCGCGCGCTTGCCGGCGCCGGCTGCAAGACGTTTTTCGTCGCCACGCTCGACGAGGCCCGCGTGGTTCGCACGGCTGCGCCCGCGGCTGCGATCTACGTGCTCGGCGGCTTGTTCCAGAACACCGGCGAGGCCTACGCAAAAATCGACTGCAAGCCTGTGATCGGCGACCTCAACGAACTCGCCGAATGGGACGTGTTCTGCCGCCGCTCGGGTTGGTCGGGCGGCGCTGCGATTCACATCGATACCGGCATGAACCGGCTCGGACTGACGGTAACCGAGGCGGAGGGGCTCATCCCGCGCATCAATGCCGGCGATCACGGCATTACGCTCGTGATGAGCCACCTCGCCTCCGCGGAACTGCTCAACAATCCCGCCAACGCGCGGCAGCTCACGGCCTTTCGCGAGATCGCGAGCGTGTTTTCCGGCGTGCCGGCATCGCTGGCGAATTCGTCCGGCATTTTCTTAGGCTCCCAGTTCGTGTTCGACATGGTGCGGCCGGGCTGCGCGCTCTACGGCATCAATCCGACGCCGGAAGCCGACAATCCGATGCAGCCGGTCGTCGAACTGAAGGCGCGCATCGTGCAGATCCGCAACATCGAACGCGGCGATACCGTCGGCTATGGCGGCACCTGGACGGCGCGGCGTCCGACCAGGATAGCGATCGTTTCCGCAGGCTATGCCGACGGCTATTTCCGCGCCGCCAGCGCCAATGACGGCACCCGCGGCGCCGAGGTGGTGGTTGCCGGCAAGCGCTGCCCGATTGCGGGGCGGATTTCGATGGACCTGACGGCCGTCGACATCACCGATCTCGACAAGAACGCCGTGCGGCGCGGCCATATGGTGACGCTGATCGGCGAAGGCATCACCGTCGACGAGCTCGCCCACCATTTCGGCACCATCGGCTACGAAGTGATGACCAGCCTCGGCAGGCGCTACGCGCGGATTTACAAGGGCGGCAATGTTGCTGCAGAGCCTCCTGCTCCGCCTCCAGCGGAGCCGGCTGCCGTTACGCCCTAAGACGTGTGCTCACAAAACGAGGGATGTCCACTTTAGGCCAAACCAGACATGCGCTGGTCACCCGCAATTTCGCCTCGTGGTGACAAGCGCTTTCTGGTTGTATTATACCATGATCACACCGGTTTCTTGATCTTTGCGGAAGGCACCCCATGAAATGGACAATAACGACGGGGACAGCATTCGTCCTGGCTATCCTCGCTACCAATGCCGCGGCCGAGACGGCTGTATCCGACCGGGTGCGCAATATTGAAAAGGCGGCGGCGGAAATTGGAGTGATTCAGAAAAAGGGCGGGTCAGACGGTGCCTTCGCGGCCATAAACGAATGCTACAAGCGTGAGCTTGCGCGCGCCAGAGCGTTGACGCCTCAACTGGAAGCATGCATGGCGCAAGACGTCGTCGTTTCCCAAGTGACCGCGGCTGTCTATTCGAGACTTCCGGCGGAAGGACGCAGGATGGCTGGAGGCGAAGAACCGGATGCCGTTCTAAGAGCGATGACAGGACGCGTCATCGGAACGATGACTCGTTTTAAGGTACCGCAAGATGAAGCGCTCGCCTTCAGCGGGATCGTCAAGACGCGAGGAATGGAGGCCTACGGCAGAGCGCAATTCCCTGATCAATTTCCCGAAAAGAAGAACTAGCGGCGACTTCACCGATCGGACGTTCATAAGACAACGCTCGGCAGACGGCACCCGCCCACCGAAAGACTTGTCAAAGTCTTGCAGGCCGCGAGTTGCCGAGGACGCTACATTCAAGGCCATAACTGCGAGCCCCAGTCCTGGCATGTTGCCTATCTTACTGAGCCTTCCGGCTGGCCAACACTTTCCTGCAGGCATCGCTGAGTTGGTTCTGCTGCTTGTTCAGACATGCGACGACGCGCCCGCCGCCGGGCGGCGTACCGGCGCAATATTTGTCATAGTCTGCCTTGCAGGCGCCGCGCCCGTCGGCGGTTTGCGCAAACGCGGATCCGGAGCATCCGATGACGAGCACAAGAACGGCGAAGCGCAGTTTCGACATGGAATCTCCAGATATCGGCGAGCACAGTAATGCCGGCTAGCTCTACATGAAGATCGCGACCTTCAACATCAATAATGTCAACCGCCGCCTGCCGAACCTGCTGCGCTGGCTGCGCGCGGCCAAACCGGAAATCGTCTGTCTGCAGGAACTGAAATCGACCGATGCCGAGTTCCCGATTGTGGCGATCGAGAAGGCGGGCTACGGCGCGGTGTGGCGCGGACAGAAGACCTGGAACGGCGTTGCCATTCTGGCGCACAACGCCGAGCCGGTATTGACCCGCACCGCCCTGCCCGGCGATCGCAATGACGACGAGGCGCGCTATATCGAAGCCGCCGTCAACGGCGTCATCGTCACCAGCATCTACCTGCCGAACGGAAATCCGCAGCCCGGGCCGAAATTCGATTACAAGCTCGACTGGTTCAAACGGCTGCGGTCGCATGCCGCAAAACTGCTCAAGCAGGACATCCCCGTGGTGCTGGCCGGCGACTACAATGTCGCGCCGACCGCGTCAGATATCTACCCGACGAAATCCTGGGACAAGGACGCGCTGATCCAGCCGAAGAGCCGCGCCGCGTTCAAGGCGCTGGTGGACCAGGGCTGGACGGACGCGATCCGCACCCTGCATCCGTCGAAACCGATGTTCACGTTCTGGGACTACAAGCGCAACCGCTGGCCGCGCGACGCCGGATTGCGGCTCGATCATCTGCTGCTGAGCCCGGCGGTCGCGCCGCGCCTGCTCAAGGCCGGCGTCGATCGCAAGGTGCGCGGCGAGGAAGGCGCCAGCGACCACGCCCCGGCGTGGATCGTGCTTCGCTAAGCAAACTATTTTCGCGTGTGTCCCCAGGCCGCGTCCCAATCCTCGCCCGCGGCGTCGATGACGCGGCCATCGGCTTCGAAGAACTTGTTCGGCACCTGGAAGATCGCGAGCATCAGCCCGCCTTGCGGACACCAGGCGACGTGGCGGCTGCCTTCTTCGCGCCAGATGAATTCGCCGGCCTTGCATTCGATGCCCCGCGCCGGACCTTCCTTGTCGACGAGCGAACCTTCCAGCACATAGGTCTGCTCGATATTGACATGCTCGTGGTCGGGCAGCACCGCGCCCGGCGCGAACCGCATCAGCGCGGTCATCAGTCCGGTCTTGCGATCGAACAGCAGCGTCTTGGCTTCGCAACCAGGGAAGCGGGTCTTCTGCCATTCCATGCTGTCCGGGCGGACGAGATGGGAATGCATGTCTGCGGTCTGCGGCGTCACGGCGTCCATGGTGATCCTCCATTCCTTTTATTTTGACGCGATCCTAGCAGCTTTATCTTAAGCCGCCAGCCGGCAGGTGTGCGCTGCGGCGGCGCCGCCTTGCTCGCGCATGTTCCCAACTGTAGGATCACCCGATCTGCTGCCGCTCGTATGAATCGCGGTTGAAAATGGCGGCTTTGCAACATTCGAGAATCTGCAGGGGATGCTGGGAGCAGATGCATGTCCCGGTGCCGCTTCGCGGTGTGATCTCGGCGCCATTCCGCGCGTTCGGCGTCCGTCCGAGCCGAATGAACCCCAACACCTGCACCATCTGCGAGCTGATGTTCACGAGGGTGATGCGGGCCCGCAAGATCACCATCGATGCGACCATCATGTTTGCCGATCTGCGCGGCTACACCAGCCTGTCGCAGTCGCAATCGCCGGATGCCGTCTCAAGCCTGCTCGACGCCTTCTACGACGAATGCGCCAACGCGATCTGGGCGTATGACGGGCTCCTCAACAAGACGATCGGCGACGCCGTCATGGCCGTATTCAATTTCCCCCTGGTGCGGGCCGAGCATCCCGGGAACGCCGTACGGGCAGCGCGCGACATTCAGAAAAGCTGGCGCGAACGGCGCGAGGCTCTCTTTGCAGCCCACGGCCTCACCGCGAGTGAGCTCGGGATCGGTATCGGCATTCATTCCGGCGAACTCAGCTTTGGCGAGTTCGGTCATACTCATCGGGATCTGACGGCGATTGGCACCGTGGTCAACACCGCCTCCCGCGCCCAGTCGGTCGCCGAAGCCGACCAGATCCTCGTGACGAAGGCTGTATTTGACCGCACGCAACCGGATTTGAAGGACAGCCCTTCGAAGGCATTCCAGCTCAAGGGATTCGACGCCCCGATCGAACTTTACGCGGCCTGACGCGAGCCCCGCGGCCGCCTCACCACAAATTCTTGCCGTCGATCACCGTCACCGGTACGGCGTCGAGGTCGAAATCATCGAACAGCCGTGAATTGACACCGACTTTCGGATTGTCGAAGTCCGGCTTGCCACTCGACCAGTCCGGCGATTCCGAATAGGTGCCGCAGCCGCAATTGGCGCAGAAATGATGTTTGACGGTGCGGCTGCCCCACAGATAGGTCGCGACATTTTCCGGTGGAGATTTCAGGCGAAATTGCGCCGGGGTATAGTAGGCCCACAACCCGCCGCGCTTGGAACACAGCGAGCAGGTGCACCGCGTCACACCGGACGGCGCCTCGCTCACCTCGAATTGTGTGTTGCCGCAATGGCAGCTTCCCTTGATTGGCACGACTGGCTCCTTTCCGAGTGATACAAGCCTCGTAACCCGAGCCTGCTGCCACCATGATGTCAGCATCAGGGAATCGCGAAAGAGTGCAACTTGGGCTTCATCTTCGTTCTCATTGTCGGCCTGCTCGCCGGCACCATCTCGGGCATTGTCGGCACCGGCTCGTCGATCATGCTGATGCCGGTGCTCATCTATCAGTATGGGCCGAAGGAAGCCGTTCCGATCATGGCGGTCGCGGCCGTGATGGCGAATTTCTCGCGCATCCTCGCCTGGTGGCGCGAGGTCGACTGGCGGGCGTGCCTTGCCTATTCGGTCACAGGAATTCCGGCGGCTGCACTTGGCGCGCGAACCTTGCTGACGCTGCCGGCGCACGCGGTCGATATCGCGATCGGGTTGTTTCTGATCGCGATGGTGCCGGTGCGCCACTGGCTGGCGCGCCATCAGCTTAAAGCGCAGCTCTGGCACCTCGCGGTGGGTGGCGCGATCATCGGATATCTCACGGGCATCGTGGTTTCGACCGGTCCACTTAGCGTGCCGCTGTTTCTGTTTTACGGGCTCACGAAGGGCGCGTTTCTCGCTACCGAAGCCGCAAGCTCGCTCGGGCTCTACTTGAGCAAATCGGTGACGTTCGAACGCTTTGGCGCGCTGACGCCTGACATCGCGCTAAAAGGCCTGATCGCGGGCTCCTCGCTGATGTTCGGCGCCTTCATCGCCAAGCGTTTCGTGCTGCATCTTCAGCCCGACGTCTTCCGCTACCTGATGGACGGCATCATGGTCGCCGCCGGCATCTCCCTGCTGTGGACGGCGTTTTCATAATATTCAGCCGAAGCCGGCGCGCGACCTGAACCAATTGCGGTGAACCACCGACCAAGTGACGCTTGTCACATCCGTTCGGCAGGTGACCATAGATCAATGCCGAATGGATTCGCATCACCTACGTCTGGAGAGATAGAAATGTACAGGGGAGCTATCGGCGCTGTCGTCGCCGTCATTGTCGTCGTCATCATCGCGGCGGGGAGCTGGTACACCGTCGATCAGACCGAGCGCGGAGTGCGGCTGCGCTACGGCGCGGTGATCGGCACGGCGCAGCCGGGCCTCGGCTTCAAGATTCCGCTGATGGACAGCGTCGAGAAGGTCAGCGTCAAGACCTTCACCTATGCCTGGGACAAGATGAACTCCTATTCCTACGACCAGCAGCCGGCCGACCTCAAGATCAGCGTCACCTTGCGCGCCTCGCCCGACAAGGTCGCCGACCTCTATGCAAAATTCGGCGGACTGGACACCGCGGTCAAACAGGTGGTCAGCCCGGCCGTCAACCAGCAGGTCAAGATCGTGTTCGGCCGCTACACGGCGGTGAAGGCGATCCAGGAGCGCGGCGCGCTGAACTCCTCGATCAAGGACGCCATCACGGCATCGCTGAAGGACGACCCGATGATCATGATCGAGAGCGTCCAGCTCGAAAACATCGAATTCTCAGCCAACTATCTGCACTCGATCGAGCAGCGCATGCTGGCCGAGGTCGAGGTGCAGAAGCTGCAGCAGAATGCCGAGCGCGAAAAAGTTCAGGCGCAGATCACCGTCACCCAGGCCACCGCCAAGGCCAACGCCGTCCGCGCCGAGGCACAGGCCGCCGCCGATGCGCTGCGGCTGAACGGCGAAGCCCGCGCCACCAACATCAAGCTGACCGGCGAAGCCGAAGCCGCCGCCATCGAGGCCCGCGCCAAGGCGCTCGGCACCAACCCCAACCTCGTCACGCTGGTGCAGGCCGAACGCTGGAACGGCGTGCTGCCGACCACGATGGTGCCGGGCTCGGCGGTGCCGTTCGTGTCGGTGAAATAAGCTCTGGATCAATCAGGAAGCCGTGATGCCCGGGATCGCGATCCCGGGCATTTTCGCGCGACCACTGACACACAACGCAACGGAAAGTGTTCGACCGTTTTCGGCGGCGCGAGTCCCTTCATGCCGCGCCGCATGTTAAATGCGCAAACGTTAATCTTTCCCGGGATTGAAATTGTGGGCGCACTGATTTTTGACTTCGACGGCGTCATCGCCGACAGCGAGGCGATCGCCAATACCGTTCTGGCGGAAACCGTGACCAGCCTCGGTCATTCCACGACGCTCGATCAGGCGCTGACCCGTTATTCCGGCCGGAGGTGGGACGAAGCCGTGGCGGAGATCGAAGCGGCGATCGGGCGGCCGCTGCCTTCCGATTTTTCCAGCCAGCTCAAGCTTGCGACGCTGGACAGGTTCCGGACAGATTTGAAGGAAGTGAGCGGGGCGACTGATTTCATCAGGCGTTTTATCGCACATTCCCCGATGCATCGCCTCCTCCAGCTCGATCGATCGGCTGCAGCTGTGCCTTTCGGTGCTGGCCCTCGAAGCGGAATTCGGCAGTCATGTTTTCAGCGCCGACATGGTCGCGCGAGGAAAGCCGCACCCGGATATTTTTCTGTTCGCCGCAGCCAAATTAGGCGTTCAGCCGGATCGAGTGTCTCGTGATCGAAGACAGCGCTGGTGGTATCCGGGCGGCCGTTGCTGCCGGCATGACGGTCGTCGGCCTGTGCGCGGCCAGCCACATTCGCGAAGGCCATGATCTCAAGCTACGCGACGCCGGCGCCGTGCATCTGGCGCATTCGTGGTCGGATGTCGAAGACTTCGCCCTGCACTTTTTCAATGGCTAGGACGCACGCGCTGAAGTGGTATCATGCCGGCGCGAACGGCGCCTTGTGCCGTGGCATGGTGCATCATCCGATACATTTAGTTTGAGGGCGAGTGTCTTGAGCGCATTGGCAGAAACGACCGATTTCGCAAATTTTCGAAGCGAAGCGGCAGGGCGAACCGAAGCCCAACAAGAGACCCAGAAGTTCGCTGAAGCCGCGATTGCGGACAGCAAGCGCCAAGGCCTTCTACTCGCTGTCCGGGCCCGCTGGGTCGCGCTGGCGGTGATCGCCGTTACCTTGCCGATCATCAACCCGAACTGGGACGTGATTTACTATGTCGTGATGCTCGGCCTTTTTGCCGCGATCGGCTGGGCCCAACTGAATGTCGGCAAAGTAGGGCGTTCGCTGCCGGAACTATTCCTGATCTTTTGCGATCTGGCGCTAATTACCCTGCTCACGGTCGTGCCCAATCCGTTGAGCGCCGAGAACTGGCCGATCGGCATACAATTCCGGTTCGAGACTTTCATCTATTTCTTTGTCTTCCTGGCAACCGCGACCCTTGCCTATTCGTGGCGAACGGTGGTCGCGATGGGCTTCTGGACCTCGGCCGTGTGGGCGATCGGCGTCGGATGGGCCTACCTGCAGCCTGCAACCCACGCCGCTTTGTCGGAACGCGTGCGAGCCGCCATCGGCTCCGACGTCAGGATGTTCGACCTCATCAACCCCTCATCGATCGGCATTCCGGAGCGTTTCCAGGAAATCATCGTGTTCCTGATCGTCGCCATGACGCTGGCGCTGGCGGTGCGCCGCTCCAACGCGCTTCTGATCAGCCACGCCGGCATCGAACGCGAGCGCGCCAACCTCGCGCGTTATTTTTCGCCCAACGTCGTCGAGCAACTGTCTGTCAATGACGAGCCACTCACGCGGGTTCACACCCAGGACGTCGCGGTGCTGTTTGCCGATATCGTGGGGTTCACGACCTATGCCGATGGAAGAGATCCGACGGAGGTCATCGGCACGCTACGACAATTCCATGAGCGGATGGAACGGGAAGTGTTCCGGCACGGCGGAACGCTCGACAAATATCTCGGCGATGGCCTGATGGCGACGTTCGGCACGCCATTCACTGGCGATTCCGATGCGCTGAACGCCTTGCGTTGCGCGAGGGGCATGATCGGCTCGATTACCGAGTTGAACAGGGAACGCATCGCCCGCAACGAGCCGCCGATCCAGGTCAGCGTCGGACTGCACTACGGTCAGGTCGTGCTCGGCGACATCGGCCTCAACCGGCTCGAATTCGCCGTGATCGGCACCACGGTGAACGCGGCAAGCCGGCTCGAGGCGCTGACCCGCGAATTCGGATGCGCCATCGTGGTCAGCGACGCGCTGGTGCAGCA
>CAWFMW010000045.1:0-93577 GCA_963816815.1 uncultured Alphaproteobacteria bacterium | reverse complement strand
AGCGCCGGCGAGTACCGCGCCTATCTGCCCCGCGCGCGCTGGGTCCGCGATGCCAATGACAGCTACTTTTCGGCGATGACCTACCCGCAAGGCTTGCCGACATCGCAGCAGCCGGCCGATATCCATGACGCAACCTGGGGGGTGTTGTCGGCGGTCTATGGCGGTGCGGTACATCCGAGCGCCGAGGGCCACGCCGCGATGGCGGATGCCGCCGTGCCGGCCGCCGCCGCCATCCTGCAGCTCGACGCCGGGGTGCCTGATGTCAGCTCGCAGCCGATGGCGCCGATCGCGTTGCCGCCAGGCACGCGTTAAGCCGGTCGCACGCCTCAGCCAACGATCTGCTTGCGCTGGCTTTCGACATGAGGGCGAAACGTCGTCTTGTCGGTGCCGCAATCCGGGCATCGCCAGTTCGACGGAATGCTGCTGAAAGACGTCCCCGCCGGGATCGATTGGTCCGGCAATCCAGCGGAGGGGTCGTAGATGAAATAGCATCCCCCGCAGATAAAAAGTTGGCGGCCCGCAGGGCGATGAAGGGCGAGCGGCCGCGCCACGCTAGTGCCGCCTGTTGTCATGGGAGCTGAAACGGTATCGCCGACGGCCACCTGCGCCCCCTCACGCGCGACAAGATAGATGCCGAGTTCCTTGTGCCCGAAGGCGGCCCGCAGCGACGCCGGCAAATCGAGGTCGCGGCGGCCGGTTTCGGGGTTGACGTTGGTCGCGCCGCATCGGCCGTTGCGCCGGTCGACCCGAAACAACCCGCCTCCAATCCGGATATCGCTGCCGACCCACTCGAACTCCTCCCACGGCTTTGCTCCATCGATGTAGAAATTGGCGCGGAAGCGCAGCGGATCGATACTGTAACCCCACTGCTCCTCAAGGCTGCGCACCGTGGCCAGGTTGATCAGCGAGATCACGTTGTCGGGCTTGTCCATGAAATGCCCGTTCTGCGCCCGCACCAGCGTCGGCGCGCTGCGAAGCGCCGGAACCAGTTGCCAAAAGAATTCCTCGACCCTGGCGCGCGCCGCAGCGTCGCTGAGGTCGGCGATCAGGAGCTGATGATTGTCCTGGGCAATTGTCAGCTGCATCGTCTCGACATCCAGCGTGGTCCGCACGCGCGCCAATGCTTCTTCCAGCATCAGCATGACGAACAGCCCCTTCTTGCCCCATCTGGGATCGCTGGTGTCGAACGGAGCTCCGGGCCGCACCAGCGCGAAGATGCGGTCGTTGGGAAGCGGCATCCTAGCTTCCAGTTCGACCCGGGACAGCGGCTGCGCGCTCAATCCCTTGATCGGATAGCGGTAGATATTCTTCAGGACGGGCATCGGTGCGTTACCTTGTCGTGCGGTGATCCGCGCCGACAGTGCACGAGGAGGCGACGCCCGGCGTAGAGCCGGTTGTTGCCGAAGTCTGGGTGCCAGCATTCGTGGCGACGGGTTGCGCGCCGGATGGGGCAGCACGGCAGCCGCAGTGGACTGCTGGGAAAAATAGGCCGTCATGTCGGTGGCGGGATCGTCGATGGCATCGTCGATGGCGTCCGACAGCCGCGCGATCCCCTTCTCGATCTGCTTGCGCGACAGCGCGGCATAGCCGAGCAGAATGGCGCGGCCGGTCAGCGCCGTCGGCGCGCGCGCCGAAGCGCCGGCGGCCGCAAAGGAATAGACGCCGACCCGCGCGCGCCGCGCGGTTGCCTCCACCGTCGCGGCATCCGGAATGCCTGGCGGCGGATACCAGACGAGGTGCAGCCCTCCCTGGTCGCCCTCGACCGCGACATCGCCGAAATTGCGACGCAACGCGTCCACGAGACAGTCGCGGTTCTCTTTGTAATGCGCGCGCAGTCGAAGCAGATGCGCAGAATAGCTGCCGGTGCGGATGAAGTCGGCAAGCGTTGCCTGCTCAAGCCACGGGGTGCCATTGCCGAGCAGACATTTTTCGGAGCGCACCGCTTCGGCGATCGGTCCGGGAACGACCATGTAACCGACGCGCAACCCGCCGCCGAGGGACTTGGAGAATGTCCCTAGATAGATGGTGCAATCGGGCGCCAGCGCCGCGATCGGCGGCAGATGCGAGCCCTCATAGCGGATATCGCAGTCGTAATCGTCCTCGAGCACGTAGCAGCCATATCGTCGCGCCCAGGCAATGATCTCGCCACGCCGGCAAGCCGAAAGTGTGCCGCCGGTCGGATATTGGTGCGACGGCGTCAGATAGAGCAGCGACGTCGTTCGGTCAGGCAATCGATCCGCAATCAAGCCGTCGCGGTCGACGGCCACACTTGCAACTTCGGCCCCCGAAGCTTCGAACGCCGAGGCGGCGCCCTGATAACAGGGATCTTCGACAACGCCGAGCGATCCGCGGGCCAGGAACAATCGCGCCGCGATCGCCAGGCCTTCCTGCACCCCGGAGACGATCACGATCCGCGCGGGGTCGGCGACAATGCCGCGCGATGCCGCCAAATGATTGGCAATCGCCGTGCGCAGCGAGGGAAGCCCCGCCGGATCGCCGTATTGAGTGAGGCCCGCCGCGCCGCCGTGGGACAGGTTGGCCTGCAGCAAACGGCGCCAGGTCTTGAGCGGAAACAGCTCCGCGCTGGGCCGGCCCGGAAAGAAATCGAACAGCAGACGATTACGGGCCGGCTGCAAGGCGGTTTGCACGCGCCCCTGACGCAGCGGCAGCGGCATGCGAATTTGCAAGCCGCGATCGGATAATTCCTGCGGCGCGTGGATAGGAACCGGCTGGCGGGCGAGCTGTTCGGCCACATAGATTCCGGACGCTGGGCGCGACTCGACGATGCCCTCCATCAGCAAGAGGTCGTAAGCGCGTACGACGGTATTGCGAGAGATCATCAGTTGCTCGGACAGGCGCCTGGACGATGGCAATCGCGTTCCGGGCGCAATCCTCGCGCAACGTATCGCTTCGCGAATCTGATCGACCATTTGTGTCGTCAGCGACTCGGGCCGGGATCGATCGAGGAGAACTGAGATCTGCATATTCGCCACATCCGGTTGGATCTGCTTGAGCGACACCAGGAGCCGGCCTTCTCCTTCGATCGCAATCTTCGACCGGTTTTTCGATCATGTCAGCCAGTTTGTCGGATGAATCGAACTGGCTCCCTTGCTTTGCCAGCAACTGGCCTCATTCCGGCTCGCAGCCGCCTGGCGTTGCCCACGACCCATGCAGGCGCTGCCCAAAATCCGGCGCAGCCGTCCAACCCCTGGGCAATGCGAGAAGAACCGCGCCCATCGGGACATCAGCCGATGGACCGATTGCATTTTACACCGGTGGCACTCGGTAGCCGGAGCCCTGCATGCGAGCGTCCGAACCATAGACCGGAGGCGCAAGGGAGCGCGTCAGGAAGCTCTTATCGATCCACACGAACCAACAGGAGACCTTATGAGAAAAGCTCGACATCGCTGGCTTTACGCCGCAGCAGCCGCCTTCATCGCCGTCACATCGGGCAGCGGAAGGGCACAGGCAGAAGACACCATCAAGATCGGGGTTCTGCATTCGCTATCCGGGACCATGGCAATCAGCGAGACCATCCTGAAGGACCTGATGCTGATGGAAGTCGCCGAGATCAACGCCAAGGGCGGACTGCTCGGCAAGAAGATCGAACCCGTCGTTGTCGATCCTGCGTCCAACTGGCCGCTATTCGCCGAGAAGGCGCGCGAGCTGCTCGCCAAGAACAAGGTATCTGCCGTGTTCGGCTGCTGGACGTCAGTGTCCCGCAAATCGGTTCTGCCGGTGTTCGAGGAACTCAACGGGCTATTGTTCTATCCGCTCGAATATGAGGGCGAAGAGGCTTCCTACAACATTTTCTACGGAAGCTCCGTGCCGGACAACAAGGCGGTACCCGCCGTCGAATACCTGATGAGCAAGGATGGTGGCGAGGTTAAGCGGTTCGTGCTCGAGGGTACGGACTACGTTTATCCGCGCACCAGCAACAAGATCATCCGCGCCTATCTGAATTCCAAGGGCGTCAAGGATGAGGACATTATGGAGAACTACACCCCGTTCGGCTTCTCCGACTGGCAGACGGAGGTGGCGGCGATCAAGAAGTTCGGTTCGTCCGGCAAGAAGACGGCGGTGATCTCGACGGTCAATGGCGATGCCAACGTGCCGTTCTACAAGGAACTCGGCAATCAGGGCGTCAAGGCCACCGATATCCCGGTGATTGCCTTCTCCGTGGGCGAGGAAGAACTCGCTGGCGTCGATACCAAGCCGCTGGTCGGGCATCTCGCCGCCTGGAGTTACTTCCAGTCCGTCGACACTCCGGAGAACAAGGCGTTCATCGCCAAGTGGCGCGCCTACACCAAAAACCCCAAGCGGGTGACGAACGACCCGATGGAGTCGGCCTACATCCTGTTCCATATGTGGGTTCAGGCCGTTCAGCAGGCCGGCACCACCGACGTCGAAGCGGTTCGCCAGGCGATGATCGGACAGAAGGTCAAATCGCCGTCGGGTTTCGAGGTGGTGATGGGAAGCAACCACCACATGGCAAAGCCCGTCATGATCGGTGAAGTGCAGGCCAATGGCCAGTTCAGCATCGTCCACAAGAGCAAGGCATTGCCGCCGAATGCCTGGAGCCCGTACGTGGAAGCCAACAAGGGCAAGGTCGCCGACTGGTCATGGCCGTGGGTCTGCGGCGGTTGCACCACGCCGCGGTTCGCAGCGAACTGATCTCCCTCGGTTTCGCTAGCGATGCGTGGTCCGGTTACGCCGACTTGTCGGCGTAACCGGAGACTTTTTTTAAACTACTTGGCCGGCGCCGGTGCGGGCACGGCGGCCTTCTTTGCCGGGGCCTTTGCCGGACCGGCGGGCGGCTTCGTCACCGCGGCCTGTGCCGGCAGATATTTTGCGATGATGGCGGGATCGACCTGCGCCATCGCCGTATCAGGCAGCCGGTTCCAGACCTCATCCTTACCGAACAGCGAGATGCCGAGATAGCCGCGCATCGTCAGGACCTGTCCGTCGGGACTGAGCGTCATCTTGGCCTTGTAGATCTTCCCGTCGCGCGGATCGAGCACGTTGCCGTTCTCATATTTCAATCCGTCGCGCTTCATGTCCCGGATAAAGGACATCCCGAGCCACGGCGCGTCCTTTCGGTCGTCGACGCATTTCGAACAGGTTGGATTGGGCGGATCGCCGGCCTCGAGAAACAAGTTGGCGAACACGCCTTCGAAGACGCCGCTGTGATCGACCACCAGGAACCATCCGACCGGCTTGCCCTTCTCGACCTTCTCCCACAGCCCCGCCGCCGAAGGCGCCGCCGGCTGTGCCGCGAGTTCGCCGGCAAATGCGAGTCCGATCGCGATGGCGAATATCAGTTGAAGTCCGGCCAGCTTGCGCATCGTCATCACCTGATCAATTCCATAAATCAATGGCCGCAGACTACGGCCATTTCGCGGGCGGTTCCAGTGACGATCGTTCGCGCGCCCCGGCAAAGCGCGACGAGCCCAGCTGTCACATTTTGGGAATCAGTTGACCCCGAGCTTCTTCTGCAGGCTCGACGACGAGGTGGTGTACTGGAACACCAGCCGCTTGTCCGGATAGACGTAGCGGTGCGCCTTCTGCGCCATCAGCGCGCCTTCGTGGAACCCTGACAGGATCAACTTGAGCTTGCCGGAATAGGTGTTGATGTCGCCGATCGCGAAGATGCCGGGAACATTGGTCTCGAACGCCGCGGTGTCGACCGGCACCAGATTGTTCTCCAGCGCAACGCCCCAGTTCGCCACCGGGCCGAGCTTCATGGTCAGCCCGAAGAACGGCAGCATCGTATCGCAGTCGATCTTGGAGATCGCGTTGTCGCTGCCTTTCATGACAGCGCCGGAAAGCTTGCCGCCCTCGCCTTCCAGCGAGGTGACCTGACCAATCTTCAAATCCATTTTTCCACCGGCCACCAGCGCGCGCATCTGCTCGACGCTGTGGGGCGCGGCGCGGAAATCGTCGCGCCGGTGCAGCAGCGTCACGCGCTTGGCGATCGGATGCAGGTTGAGCGTCCAGTCGAGCGCGGAATCGCCGCCGCCGACAATCAATATGTTCTTGTCGCGGAACTGCTCCATCTTGCGCACGGCGTAGTACACCGATGAGCCTTCATAGGCCTCGATGCCTGGCACCGGCGGCCGCTTCGGCTGGAACGAGCCGCCGCCCGCGGAGATCACCACCACCTTGCATTCGAACACCTGCCCCGCATCGGTCGTCACGCGAAAGCCGGGATCCCCGATCTTCTCGATCGTCTCCACCATCTCGTTGAGATGGAAGGTCGGATGAAACGGCTTGATCTGTTCCAGCAGCGCTTCCGTCAGGCCCTGGCCGGTGACGAAGGGAATGCCGGGAATGTCGTAGATCGGTTTTTCCGGATAGAGCTCGGCGCACTGGCCGCCGATCTTGTCGAGGATGTCGACCACATGCGCCTTCATGTCCAGAAGGCCCAGTTCGAAGACGGCAAACAGGCCGCACGGACCCGCGCCAATAATCAGCACATCGGTTTTGGTCGCTTCGCTCATATCAGCTTCTTCTCGGTTGAACCTGGCGGGAAGGCCGCATCTGTCTAGCCAACCCGGCGGCATCAGGAAAGCCATAATATGGCGTTGGTGAGGGCGGCAACCCCTTGCCGTCATTCGACAAGTGGGCTGTAAGGGAACGAGATTTTCGGAGATGAGCCCGTGAACGCCCCCTTGCGTCCCGACGCGACCCCGCGTCTGGAGGATTTCCCCTATCGCCTGTCGGACAATGTGAGATTTGCCGACCTCGATCCCAACCAGCACGTCAACAACGCGGTCTACGCCACCTATTTCGAAACCGGCCGCGTCACGCTGATGAAGGACCGCAGCTACGGGCTGATGCCGGACGGCGTCACCTGGATCATGGTCCGCCTCGACATGCATTTCCGCGCCGAATTGCGCTGGCCCGGTACGATCGAACTGGGACTGGGCCTCGTCAAGTTCGGCCGGACTTCCGTCACCTTCGACCAGGTGGTGTTCTCCGAAGGCAAATGCGTTGCTTCGGCGCAATCGGTGTCGGTGCTGCTCGACGAAGCCACGCGCAAGCCGACGCCACTGACGCCGGATATCCTGGCGAATTTTCAGCGCTGGATTCGCCGCGGAGCCATGCCGGCATGACGCGCGCGGCGATGCTGGCGGCACTGATCGTCAGCATCGCGATGCAGCCTGCCGCGGCCGAGCCGTTCTATCGCGAAGACCTGCGCATACTATATGCAGTCGACGACGATCTCGCCGACACCGCCAGCGCCGGATCGCGCTGAAGGCTTTCGGAACGTCAGGCCTGCCGTTCCGGCGTCGACACCACGAGGCCGTCGAGCTCGTCGCTTACCTTGATCTGGCACGACAGGCGCGAGTTCGGCCGCACGTCGAAACCGAAATCAAGCATGTCCTCTTCCATCGGGGTCGGCGCGCCGACCTTCTCGCGCCAGGCTTCGTCGACATAGACGTGGCAGGTCGCGCAGGCGCAGGCGCCGCCGCATTCGGCTTCGATGCCGGGAATGGCGTTGCGGATCGCGGCTTCCATCACGGTCGCGCCGTTCTCGACTTCGATGGTTCGTTTTTCGCCGGTATGGTCGACAAAGTGGATTTTGGCCATGATCGCTCGTGCTGCCGGAATACGTAAGGGGGTCCCGGCAGTCGTATAACGGGTCGATCCGCACAGCGCCAGCGGTCGGGACGAAAACCTGAGGCGGGATTTTGCCGGGATTTTGGCCGACGCGGACCGCTTTCCGCTCAGGAACGGCGCAGAATAGCCTCGATCGCCGCCCGCGCCTCCGCAACCGTCTCGCCGAGATCGGCGAGAGCGGCGGATGTATCGAAGTCTCTGGCGATGGCCGCCTCCAGCCGGGCGGCGGCATCGGCGACGGCAAAAGCGCCGATCGCGCGGGCCGAGCCCTTCAATGTATGCGCCAGCGCGCTGGCGTCCGAAGGCATGGTGGCGAGCGTGCTGACCAGTGTCGCGGACTGGGCCACGAACATCGCCAACACCTCCTGCTCGAGACCGGCGTCACCAAGCGTCATGCGGCTGAGATGTTCGAAATCGATCGGCCCGTCATCGGGCGCCAGCGGCGGCGATGGCATCCATTCTATCCGTTCGACATGAAGCGACATGACTTAAGGTCCGGATCGCCTCGCCGCAGGGATTCGGGGAGGCCATTTTCCACAGCCAAACACGCCACCGGTTAACGGAACGTTCCCCGAACCTGCCGCACATTCGCCCTGTTTTAGACGCAAATCCTCCTTGAAAGACCAAGCATTTTCAGAAATCTGTGTATCTTTAAGGTCTTAGCGGACAGACCTGTTAACGATGATTAAGAATGTCTTAATCGCGGCCATTTCATTCGCATCGCTCAACCAATAGGATGCCTTGCGGATGTGTGCGGACAGGCTGCTGGCGGGACGCCGGCAGTCCGCGGGGGGTTATGAATCCAGCTTCGAGCTTGCGGTTTTTGCAAGAACGGCTGGGTGCGTAAACGTAAGAGGGGTCGGACTGAACATGGCGAACAATCCCAAGAAGGTCAAAGACCCCACTGAAGTCGCGCTCTCCGCCATTCAGGAAGCGCTCAACATCAGCGATACGAGCGTCGATACCAGCCGAAATTCGATCGGCGGCGAACTTTCGTCGCCCACCATGCCCTCCGCCGCGCCGAGCTATTCCGAAACCGCGTTCGACACGCGCGGAAGTGCCGATCGGCCGGTGTTCGATTCGATCGAAGAGCCGCGCAGCCCCCGTCGCGCCGCCAATGACGATCGCGAGACCATCGGTCAGATTCTGCAGGCGATCCAGAAGAACCAGCCTGCGCGCAGCGTCTACACGCTCGCTTCGGTGTTTGGCGGCGTCTGGGTGATCGGTTGCGGCCTGCTGACCGTCAGTTTCCTCCCCGCGCTGCAGGCGGCGATCGGACAGAGCGGCGGCGTGCTGGTGCTCGCCGGCCTTGCCGCGTTGTTCTTTGCGCCGGTGCTGTTGTTCTACTTCCTCGCGAGTCTCGCCTGGCGCGGCCAGGAAATGCGGATGATCGCGCAGTCGATGGCGCAGGTCGCGATCCGCTTCTCCGAGCCCGAGGGCGCCGCCGCCGATTCGATGGTGACGGTAGGGCAAGCCATTCGCCGCGAAGTCGCCGCGATGGGCGACGGCGTCGAGCGCGCGATCGCGCGCGCCGGCGAACTGGAAACGCTTGTCACCAATGAAGTCGCAGCACTCGAGCGCGCCTATTCCGACAACGAGGTGCGGATCCGCGCGCTGCTGCAGGACATTGCCCATCAGCGCGACAATCTGGTCGGCCAGGCCGAGCAGGTTCGCAGCGCCATTTCCGGCGTCCAGATCGACCTGCGCCACGACATCGCGCTGATCTCGGACGCGATCGCCTCGCGCGTCGACGAGGTCGCCAAAAGCATCACCGGCGCGCTGGAAGAGCGCGGCCAGCACATCACGAGCGCGCTCAGCCATGCCGGCGACAACATGATCCTCGCGCTCGGCGAGCGCGGCGGCGACCTGCTCGACCGCCTGGAAGAAGCCAGCGCCGAGACCACGCGCGCCGTGCTCGACGCCTCCGAGCGGCTGACCACCAGCCTCAACTTCAAGACCGGACACGTCCACGACGAGTTCGTCGATCTCGCCGATCGCGTCCACGAGATGCTGAACGAACGTATCGACCGCATCACCGGCGAATTCGAGCAGCGCTCCTCGACCATCGTCGACGGCATTTCCGACCGCACCGAGCAGGTCCACGACTCCCTGAAGAATTCCTCCGACTCGCTGCTGCTGGAGCTCGAGCTGCGTCGCGGCGATCTCGTCAACAAGATCGACGAAGCCGGCAACCGCCTCGCAAGCCGCATCCTCACCTCCGGCGACAAGGCCAGCGACGCGCTGGACGTGACCGTGAACACGCTGGTCGCCAAGGTGATCAGCCAGACCGAGAACACGCACGACAGCCTCGCGCTGCAGATGAGCGCCTACGACGAACTGGTGAAGAACCAGGGCGGCGAGCTCGCGGAAAAATTCGCCCGCGACAGCGGCACGCTCGGCGCGCTGATCACGCGCCACATCTCCGAATTCGACCGCACCGTCAAAACCTTCGGCGGCGAGATCGTCGAGCGCATGGGCCAGCGCACCCAGGAGATGTCGGACAATCTGAAGAACTACGTCGACACCTTCGACACCCGCCTGGTCGCCAACAGCGGCGAGATTACCGCCGTCCTCGATCAGCGCCTGCTGCAGTTCGAGACCACGCTCGGCACCCGCGTCACCAGCCTCGACGCCTCGCTCGACAGCAAGATCAAGTCGTTCGACGAGTCCATCGACGGCCGCCTGAAATCGCTGGAGACGACCTTCGACACCCGCGCCAGATCCGTCACCGAAACCATCGACGACCGCCTCGGCACGCTGACGGGCTCGCTGACCGACGGCGCGGCGCAGGCGATCCAGTCGATCGACCAGCGGCTTACCCTCCTCACCTCCTCGCTGACCGAGGGCACCGCGCAGGCGATTGCAGCGGTCGACCATCGCATTGCCAACGTCACTGAAACCATCAACGGCCGCAGCGCCCATCTGACCGACACCATCCAGGCGCGCTTCCAGGATATTCATCAGGGGATCGAGTCCCGCGTCGGCGACATCGCCAGCGGCGTCGAGACCCGGGTCGGCGCCATCGCCAGCGGCATCGAGACCCGGGTCGGCGCCATCGCCGGCGACATCGACAGCCGCGTAGCGCAGTTCGAGGATCTGCTCGGCTCGCGCATCGAGGCGGTGGCAGGCCGGATCGAAAGCAGCGGCCGCCAGGCCAGCGAAGACCTGATGTCGCGCGCGGAAATGCTGTCCTCCGGCATCAAGTCGCATGTCGAGGACGCCGAGCGTTCGCTGACCAATCTCGTCGTCAACACCGCAGAGACCATCCAGACCGGCGCGCGCACCGCGCAGCAGGCGCTGCTGACGGTTTCCTCCGATGTCGGCACGCAGTTGAAACTGACTTCGGCCGAGGTCGAAGCCACGCTCGCCGCCGTCGGCACCGGCGCGGCTGCGTCGATCCTCACCAGCGCCCAGGATGCCCAGACCACGCTGGTGTCGGCCTCCTCCGAGGCTGCCTCGCAGATCAAATCTCTCGCCGCGGACGTCGAGCGCACCCTCTCGGCGGCCGGCGACGCCACGGCCGCGTCGGTTCTCGCCGGCGCGCGCGAGGCGCAGACCACGCTGGTGACTGCATCCGCGGACGCGGCAAACCACGTCAAGTCGCTTGCCGCCGATGTCGAACGGTCGCTGTCGATCGCAGGAACGGCGACCGCCGAAGCCGTCACCGCAGGCGCCCGCGAAGCACAGAGCACGCTGGTCGCCGCCTCTACCGAGGCCGCCACCCAGGTCAAGTCGCTCGCCGCCGACGTTCAGCGTTCGCTCTCGATCGCCGGAACGTCGACCGCCGAGGCGATCACGGCAGGCGCCCGCGAGGCCCAGAGCACGCTCCTGAACGCGTCCGCCGACGCATCGATCCAGGTCAAGTCGCTCACCGCCGACGTGGAGCGTTCGCTCTCGATGGCCGGCAATGCCACCGCCGAGTCGATCACGACGGGTGCGCGCGAAGCGCAGAACACGCTGATCACGGCATCGACCGAGGCCGCCAACCACGTCAAGTCGCTGGCG
This sequence comes from uncultured Alphaproteobacteria bacterium, assembly GCA_963816815.1. Lineage (GTDB taxonomy): Bacteria > Pseudomonadota > Alphaproteobacteria > Rhizobiales > Xanthobacteraceae > Bradyrhizobium. The sequence goes on along the minus strand of CAWFMW010000045.1, from coordinate 81,949 downwards.
GTCGATGTCGAACGCACGCTGACCGCGGTTGGCGCCAATGCCGCCTCCTCCATTCTCGGCACCGCACGCGAAGCCCACAGCTCGCTTTCCGCGACCTCCTCCGACGCCGCGAACCAGATCAAGGCAATCGCGGCCGACATGGAGCGTTCGCTCGGCGTCGTCACCGCCAGCACGACCGACACCATCCAGACCACCGCGCAGAACGCGCAGAGCGCCCTGATCGCCGCCACCAACGAGGTCAGCACCAAGGTCAAGTCGACCTCGGCCGATATCGAGCGCTCGGTGCTCGCCGCGAGCAGCAATTTCGGCTCGACGATGACCGGCAAGACCGACGAAATCGTCACCTACGTTCAGCAGCAGACCGACCGTCTGGCGCAGATCGTCGACAGCCGCCGCGGTTCGCTGGTCGAGGCGCTCGGCGCCAGAGGCACGCAACTGACGACCGACATCGACCGCGTCACCGCCGACGCCTTGAAATCGATCGAGACCCGCGGCCTGGCCTTCTCGCAATCGATGTCGACCCACGGCTCGGAAGTCGCGCGCACGATCACGACCGCGGGCGACCTCGCCACCGGTGCGGTGGCCAAGTCGCTGAAGGACCTCGAACAGGCGTCACGTTCGGCCATCGACCAGTCGCGTCAGGTCTCGATCGCCGCCGTCACCGAAATGCAGGAGACCAGCAAGATCCTGCGCACCGATACGGTGGCGCTGTTCGAACGGCTGCGTGAAGGCAACATCCTGCTGCAGGAAGTGCTGACCGGCGCCCACGACAATCTCAATTCGCTGGAGCGCGCGCTGGTGACCCGCGTGGCCGACTTCGTGTCCGCCATGAACGACGTCACCGCCCGCAACGGGGTCGCCACGCAGACCCTGGAAGACCAGCTGACCGTCTTCAACAGCAAGACCGCGAAGGCGCTGGAGGATCTCGGCTCGCTGTCGAGCGAGTTCGAGAGGCACGGCAAGGAACTGGTCGATGCAGCCGGCGCGGTCGAACAGGCCAACCGCTTCACCACGACCTCGGTCGCCGACCGCAAGTCGCAGCTTGAATCGCTGGTGACCACCATCGACCTGCGCACCACCGACCTCGACCAGCGGCTGTCGCGTTTCACCGGCCTGCTCGACGAATCGCTCGCCGCGGCCGAAGAGCGCGCGCGTGATATCGCCCGCGTGGTCGCGGAAACCGCGGGCGCCGGATCGACCGCAATCAACCGCCAGTTCGAAGCGGTGCGCGCGGCAGCCGAAAACGAGCGCCGGCAGACCCTCGACGCGATGAACGACATGTACCAGCAGAGCAACCATGAGACGGATGCGATGTTCAAGCAGTCGACCGAGAGGTTCGCGACGATGGTGCAGGCCATGAAGCAGATGGCGGCTGAAATGCACCAGGAGCTCGAGGCGACGCGCAACGAGCTGCGCCGCGGCGTGCTCGAGATGCCGCAGGAGGCGGCCGACAACACCGCGCAGATGCGCAAGGTGATCGTCGACCAGATCGAGGCGCTCGCCGAACTGAACCGGATCGTCGCCCATCATGGCCGCGGCCTCGATGTCGTGACGCCGGGTCGCGCCAGCGTGCAGCGACAGGAAGAGCCCGTGATGGCAGCCGCAACCAACGGCCGCAATGAGGGGCGCAATGAGGTACGCATGCGCGACGCAGGCAGCGCGTCGACCCTGCCGCCGCCAGACCTCGGTGGGCCGGCCGCGCGCCGGGCCGAAGCCCCGCCGGTCTCGCCGGCAGGCGGAGGCGGTCAGGACGGATGGCTGTCCGACCTGCTCAACCGCACCGACGCAGGCGCCGGACAGCCGCCCCGTGGCCGCGCGCCGCAGCCCCCCGTCAATCCGCTGGAGTCGCTGTCGCTCGACATCGGCCGGCTGATGGATCGCAACCTCGCGGGCGAGATGTGGGACCGCTACCAGCGCGGCGAGAGCAAGGCGTTCACCAAGCGGCTGTACACGCCGGCCGGCCAGAAGGCGTTCGACGAAGTCTCGCGCAAATACCGCGCCGACCGCGCCTTCAAGCAGACGGTCGACCGCTATATCGCCGAGTTCGAACGTCTGCTTGACGAGGTCGCGCGCGAGGATCGCGGACCGCAGGCACTGCGCGGCCACCTCACCTCGGAAACGGGGCTGGTCTACACCCTGCTCGCGCACGCGGCGGGGCGGCTGGGGTAACGGCCAATAGCGAGTAGCGAATAGAAACGGAGGCCTCGCGGCCTCCGTTTTACTTTGCGGCATACCTTACCGGAAATCGGGTGGCGACCTCGGACGCGCTCCATACCGCCCTTTGTGATGACAGCACTGAGGCTGGCGCCCATCGATGAGGAAATTGGCAGCCTGGTATCTGGAGAGATACCGCTGGCGCACGCGAAAACCAGTCCTTATCTGTTGAAGCGCAAGCGCCCCTAGGAGCGCATCGCGCGGGACCAGGCCAGCCATGCCGAACGAGAGCGAACCAATTCCAAGCCGACGCGATCTTCTGTCGCTCGTTGGTTCGGTCGCCGGCAGTGCTGCGATGTACCACGCCATGACCAGCCTGGGCTTCGCGTCCGAGTCCAATTACGCGGGCCCGATCAGGCTGAGCGGCGATCCAAAAGGCGCATCCGTGCTGGTGCTAGGCGCCGGTCTCGCAGGCATGACGGCCGCGCTCGAGTTGCGCGCGGCTGGCTACAAGGTCCAGGTACTGGAGTTCAATAGCCGCCCGGGAGGGCGCAACTGGACGATCCGCGGTGGCGACCGTTTTACAGAACTCGGTGGCGCGACGCAGACCTGCGGCTTCGAGGAAGGCCTTTATCTCAATCCGGGACCGTGGCGAATTCCGTATCATCACCGCGCCCTGCTCGATTATTGCAAGCGCCTCGGCGTCGCTCTCGAACCCTTCGTCCAGCTCAATCATAACGCCCTGCTCCACGCTTCAAATGCGTTCGCCGGCAAGCCGCAGCGCATTCGTGACATCAAGGCGGATTTTCAGGGCCATGTTTCGGAACTGCTCGCCAAGGTGACGCAGCAGAGCAGGCTCGACGAAGCGGTGTCGGTGGAAGACAGGGAGATTCTGCTGCAGGCGCTGCGGTCCTGGGGCGCACTCGACAAAAACTATGCCTACAAGGCCAACCTTATTTCGGCGGACTATCGCGGCTACGCCAAGCAGCCCGGCGGCGGCCTGGGTGCCGCGCCTGTCGCCGGCGAGCCCATCAACCTGTCGGATATACTGAAATCGCGGCTTTGGCGATATTTGCAGAATTTCGCCTTGCATCAATTCCAGACCACCATGTTTCAGCCAGTCGGCGGCATGGACATGATCGGGAAAGCGTTCGCAAAGCAGATCGGCGATCTCATTCAGTACGACGCCAAGGTGATCCGCGTTCAACAGAATGATGGCGGCGTCACGATCAGCTACGTGAACTCCAAAACACCATCCACGCCCCAAATTGCGACGGCCGATTGGTGCGTATGCACGATCCCGCTTTCTATCTTAAGTCAAATCCAGATCGACGTCGGCCCGCGCATGAAGGCGGCCATCGACGCCGTACCCTATTCGTCCTCCATCAAGATCGGCCTGCAGTTCAAACGCAGGTTCTGGGAGGAGGACGAAGCGATCTACGGCGGCATCAGCTACACCGACCTGCCCATCCGGCAGATCTCCTATCCGAGCGCAGGCTTCAATCGAGATGGCCGCGGGGTGCTGCTGGGCGCCTATGTTTTTGAGGGAGCGAACGCCTATGAATTCACCTCGATGGCGCCGGCGGACCGGATTGCGCGTGCGGTTGAATTTGGTGCCAGGATTCATCCGCAATACAGCGCCGAGTTCGAAAACGGCATCGCCGTCGCCTGGCATCGTGTCCCCTTCACTCTCGGATGCGCCGGAGCCTGGAGCGAGAAGGCAAGGGAAGATCATTATGACGATCTGTGCCAGATCGACGGCAGGATCGTTCTGGCCGGCGAACACGCCTCCTACCTTCCTGCTTGGCAAGAAGGCGCAATACTTTCCTCACTCGATGCTATCAAGCGGTTGCATGACCGCGTCGTCAGGATTTGATGCCATGCCGGTGAGCCGAATTGAATCAGCGAAATTCAGTTCGGCGTTGTCGATCGGTGTCTTGGCCGCAACAATCCTCGCGTTGATTGGATGGGCATTGCCCGCAGCACATGCGGATGAGGAACGCCGCTCGCAGGGCTCGCTTAGCACGGGATTCAGATTTACGGAATCGACCGGAGAGCAGTTGTTCGCGAACGTCTGTCAGGGATGCCACATGACTGACGGCGGCGGCGCCACTGGCGCGGGAAATTATCCCTCCCTCGCCAAAGACGCAAATCTCGAGGCCGGCGGCTATCCGGTTTATGTCGTCGTCAGGGGACAACGGGCGATGCCACCGGTCGGTGCGATGATGAGCGACGATCAGGTCGCCGCCGTCGTCAATTATGTGCGGACGCACTTCGGAAACCAGTACCAGGACAGCTGTGACGGCTGAAGACGTCAAGCGCGTTCGGCCCTAGATTTGATCATCCTCATACGGAGACAGACATGAGATACGGACTGTTGGCATCGGCTGCCCTGTTGCTCGGCACAAGCGTCGCTCAAGCCGAGATCGTTCGATATCCCATTCCCAATTCGACGTTTCCGATCGCCCAGGCCGTGCGGGTCTCGGGCGACGCAGCCATCTATTATGTGAGCGGTCAGGTACCGCCGGTGATCAGCAAGGATGCCGACCCGTCCAGTCCGCAGGCCTATGGTGACACCAAGACCCAGACCGTCGGGGTGCTCAACAAGATCAAGCAGATCCTCGAAGGACAGGGCCTAGGCATGGCCGATGTCATCAAGATGCAGGTGTTTCTGGTGCACGACGCCCGCGCGCCGATGGACTTCAAGGCCTTCATGGAAGGCTATACCCAATTCTTCGGCGGCACCCAGCCAAACCTTCCGGCCCGCTCTGTCATCGGCATTGCGGCGCTCGCAAATCCAGGCTTCCTGGTTGAAATCGAAGTCGTCGCCGCCAAGGACTCGAAGTAACGTCAAGTCGATTTTGAAGGGTGGATCAGATGCGTCGAATTTCCGGTTCAGGTTTCAATGAATGGCTTCGTCCTGTTTCGCTTTGCGCGGCAGTACTGGTGTCGGCGGCCACGCCGCTCGCGGCTGAAGGCCTGAACGCGAACCAGCAGCGCGCCTTCGACATCTACAAGGAACTCATCGAGATCAACACGGTGACGGCAACGGGCGACACCGCCAAGGCGGCCGAAGCCATGGCGGCGCGGCTGCGTACTGGCGGCTTCCCTGACGCCGACGTTCACGCCTTCTCGCCGGCGCCGCGCAAGGGCAATCTCGTCGCGCGTCTCAGGGGCACCGGCGCGCGCAAGCCGATCCTGCTGGTCGCTCATATCGACGTGGTTCCTGCCAGCCGCGAGGACTGGTCGACCGATCCATTCAAGCTGGTCGAGCAGGACGGCTATTTTTATGCCCGCGGCAGCGGCGACGACAAATACATGGCAGCGGCCTTCATCGCCAATCTTATCCGCTACCGCCAGGAAGGCTACAAGCCCGACCGCGACATCATCGTGGCGCTGGAGACCGATGAAGAAATTCTCGACAAGGATGCACTGGGTATCCAGTGGCTGTTGAAAAACCACCGCGACCTGATCGATGCCGAATTCGCCCTGAATGAGGGCGGCGGTGTCGGGCTGAAGGACGGCAAACCCATCCGCAGCTCTGTCCAGACCAGCGAAAAAGTCTCCGTGAGCTACGAGCTGACCGTCAAAAACAAAGGCGGCCACAGTTCGCTTCCGGTCAAGGACAACGCGATCTATCGCCTGGCCGCGGGATTGACCCGTCTTTCAACCTTCAGCTTTCCAGTGAACCTGAACGAGACCACCCGCGCCTTTTTTAAACGCACCGCACAGATGGACGGCGGTCAGGTGGCCGAAGATTTGCGGGCCGTGTTATCGGGCCAATCCGATCCCGCTGCAGCGGCGGCAGCCCGCCTGAGCGCCAACGCGTTCTATAACGCACAATTGCGTACGACCTGCGTCGCGACCATGCTTGACGGCGGCAATGCGATCAACGCGTTGCCGCAGCTTGCGAGCGCCAAGGTCAATTGCCGGATCATGCCCGGCGAGCCCGTCGATGGCGTGCAAGCCACACTTGAGCGCGTGCTTGCCGACGATCAGATTGCGGTCAGGCAGATCGACCAAGCGACGATCAGTGCGCCTTCGGCGCTGAGCGAGGCAATCATCGGACCGATCACGCAATTGTCGGCCGAATTCTTTCCTGGCGCAGTGGTGCTGCCGACGATGAGCGCCGGCGCAACCGACGGCAGCTACCTTCGCAACGCCGGGATCCCGACCTACGGACATTCGGGGCTGGCAAACGACATCGGGGAATCGCGCGCCCATGGTCGCGACGAACGGGTTCCCGTCAAGTCGTTCTTCGCTGGCAACGAGTACCTGTACCGGCTCGTAAAACTGCTCGCCGGCGGGCAATGATGGCTTGAATGAATGCTGTCGGCGAAATGAGGCGGAGTCGATAATCGCTACTGCCGCTTCTGCCCGCTCGGCGGCTTCGGCGGGGGAGCTGCGGCGTTCGCGCCTCTGGGCGGGGTCGCAGCGGTTGCCTCCGGCGGCGCGGGCGCGGCGTTGTTGCTACCGCCGAATATCACGCGGCTCGGGTTGCGGTCGAAATTGTTCACGGCGCGGCTGATGTCGCCAAGGGTGCGGCGGCCATCGGCAATCAGCGCGCCCGACCGCTTGTCGAAATCGTCGGCAAGTTCGCGGATCGACTTCACCATCAGATTCAACTCGCCGCCGGCGGCGCCGCCCGCGATCGTGTTCAGGCCGAGCATGAGGCTGTCGGCCTTGCCCATCACGCCGTCGACCCTGAACATGACGTTGTCGATCTTCTCGGAATTGCGCGCGAGCGCGGCCGTGAAGGTTTCGAGGTTCCGCAGCGAGTTCTTCACCGACTCCTGGTTGTCGGCGACGATCCGGTTGACGTTCTGCAAGGTGGCGCGGATCGACTCGGTCACGTCCTGCAGCGCGCTCGGGTCGGCGGTCAGCATCGGCACGCCATCCTCGTCGAGCGGCACGGCGGCCGCGTTTTCCTCGCCGCCCTTCAGCGAGATCGCAGCAACCCCGGTCAGTCCCTGGAACTCGAGACCGACAAGCGTGTCCTTGCGGATCGGGGCGTTGTTCTCAACCATCGCGAGTGCGACCACGCGACGCGGATTGTCGAGCTTGACCGAGACAACCTCCCCTATCCTGATACCGTTGAAATTGACGCTGCCGCCGTTGCGCAGGCCGGACGCCGGGCCTTCGAACACGATGCGGATCGGGCTGCGCTGCTTGGTGGTGTGCAGGCTCTGAAACCACAGCACAAAGCCGAACGCTGCGGCGATTACCGCCAGCGTGAAGGCTCCGATCAGGACGTAATTCGCCCGCGTTTCCATAACTCAAGGTACTCCGGAACCTGGGTCTGTTCAGCTTCGCCGATCCGACCCGTCGTTTATCGCTTGTTCGAGCATGATCTCGTCAAAAACCACTGCCCGCCTCGTAGTCGTGCTCTAACCCATGACCGCGCGGGCGCGCTTGCCATGAAAATATTGTCTCAGCCAGGGATGCTGCGAGGCCTGCATGTCGGCGATCGATCCTGCGGCAATGATCTTACCGTTCCCTAAAACCGCGATACGGTCGCAGGCCGTGTAAAGGCTGTCGAGGTCGTGGGTTACCATGAAAACCGTCAGGCCCAAAGTACGCTGCAGGGTGCGCACCAGTTCATCGAAATCGCCGGCGCCGATCGGATCCAGCCCCGAGGTCGGCTCGTCCAGGAACACCAGTTCCGGATCGAGCGCGAGTGCGCGCGCCAGCGCCACGCGCTTGATCATGCCGCCGGAGAGTTCGGACGGATAGCGGTCGGCGACTTCGGGCTTCAGCCCCACCATGCCGAGCTTGGCCACCATGATCTCGTCGAGCAGCCGCTGCGAGACCTTGAGATATTCGCGCACCGGAAACTGGATGTTCTGGCGCACGGTGAGCGAGGAGAACAGCGCGCCCTGCTGGAACAGGATGCCCCAGCGGCGCTCGACACCGCGGCGCTCGGCGGCACTTGCCGCGTCGAGATCGACGCCGAACACCTCGATGCGGCCAGCAATCTTCGGCACCAGGCCGATGATGGTCCGCGTCAGTACCGACTTGCCCGCGCCGGACGGGCCGACAAAGCCCAAAATCTCGCCGCGCTTGACGTCGAGGTTGAGCCCGTCGAGCACCCGTGTCTTGCCGAATTGGACCGTAATGTCGCGGACCCGGATAATGGCGTCGGAAATCTCGCCCGCCATGGTCACATTCCGATCGCTGCGAAGAAGATGGCGAACACCCCGTCCATCACGATCACGAAGAAAATCCCCTTCACGACCGAGGATGTCGTGTGCTGGCCGAGCGACTCGGCGCTGCCCTGCACAGCGAGCCCCTCGACACAGGCGACGATGCCGATCACGGCCGCCATCACCGGCGCCTTGATGATGCCGACGATGAAGTGGTCGATCGATATGGCGTCGCGCAGCCGCAGCAGGAAGGCTTCGGGATCGACACCGCCATAGAGCCACGCCACCAGCCCGCCGCCGTAAAGCGCGGCCATCGCCCCCAGGAAAGCGAGGATCGGCAATGCCAGCACCAAAGCGAGCATCCGCGGCAGGATCAACACCTCGATCGGGTCAAAACCCATGGTGCGCAGCGCGTCGATCTCCTCGCGCATCTTCATCGAGCCGAGTTCGGCGGTGTAAGCCGAGCCCGAGCGGCCCGCCACCATGATCGCCACCAGCAGCACGCCGATCTCGCGCAGCACCAGCACGCCCAGCATGTCGACCACGAAGATGTCGGCGCCGAACTTGCGGAAATGGAAAATGCCCTGCTGCGAGATGATGCAGCCGATCAGGAACGTGATCAGCACCACGATCGGCACCGCGCGCCAGCACACCTGCTCCAGATGATGGATGGTCGAGGTCATGCGGAAGCCGCGCGGCCGGATGAGAACATGGCCGGCCGCGGCAAGCACCGCGCCCAGCATCTCGATCAATCCGACCAGTGTTCCGCCGACGCCGGCGACGCTGCGGCCGATCTGTTCCAGCATGCCCGTGATCGTCACACGATCGGTTTCGACGATCGGTTCGGCCTTTACGCGGCGCACCTCGTCGACCAGGCTGGAATAATTGGCCGAGAGCCCGGCGATCTGGGCCTCGACGCCGCCCTGGGTCAGGCTGCGGCGCAGCCGCTCGATCAGCCAGGCGCCGAAGGTGTCGAGCTTCGACACCCGGGAGGCGTCGATGAAGATGTTGGGGCGGGTGCCGCCGAGCTTCTCGGCGTCGGCGACCATTCGTTCCAGCACCGGTGCAAAGCGGGCCGTCCACGAGCCGGTCGCGCACAGCGCCAGCCCGTTGCCGCTGGCTATCCGCTCCAATGTCGGGTCGCCGCTCACGATGCCCACCCCTCACGCCGCCACGATATCAATGCAAAACGCTTGGGTTCCGCACGCCGTATTGCCTTGTCGAATCTGTCCCTAACCAGCCATAGTTGGTAGCGGCGGGCAAGCTTGCGGTTCAGAAAATTGCAGATTTTAAAATGACTTCCAGCGTTTCCCGAAAGCTTGCCGCCAGCATCGAACGCTGGCCGATCGCAGGCGCTTTCACCATCAGCCGCGGCGCCAAGACCGAAGCCATCACGGTTGTCGCCACCGTCCGTGACGACGGCCAGACCGGCCGTGGCGAATGCGTACCCTACCCCCGGTATGGCGAGACCCCGGAAGCAACACTTGAAGCGCTTCACGCGATGCAGGAACCACTTGCCAGGGGGCTGGACAGAACGGCCCTGCAGGCGGCGATGCCTGCAGGCGCTGCCCGCAACGCGCTGGATTGCGCGCTGTTGGATCTCGAGGCCAAGCGCGCCGGGAAGCGGGTCTGGACCCTGCTCGGCCGGCCGGCGCCGCGCCCCTGCACCACCGCCTTCACGATCTCGCTCGGCACGTCGGAGGCCATGGCGTCAGCGACCGCTAAGGCCGCTCACCGGCCGTTGCTGAAGATCAAGCTCGGCGGGGACGGCGATGACGCGCGGATATCGGCGGTGCGCAAGGCGGCCCCGGAATCCGAACTGATCGTGGACGCCAACGAAGGCTGGACGCCGGACAATCTCGAATACAATCTGGCCGCCTGCGCCAACGCCGGCGTGACGCTGGTCGAGCAGCCGCTGCCGGCCGGGCGGGACGAGGCGCTGGCGCGCATCAAGCGGCCGATCGCAGTCTGTGCCGACGAAAGCGTGCATGACCGAGCCTCGCTCGAAGGCCTTCGCGCGCGCTACGACGCCGTCAATATCAAGCTCGACAAGACCGGCGGCCTGACGGAGGCGCTCGCGATGGCCGACGCCGCGCACGCGCTCGGATTTGAAATCATGATCGGCTGCATGGTCGCGACCTCGCTGGCGATGGCACCGGCCATGCTGCTGGCGCCACAAGCCAGATTCGTCGATCTCGATGGTCCCCTGCTGCTGGCGCGAGACCGCGATGGCGGCCTGCGCTACGACGGCAGCCTGGTCTATCCGCCGGAAGCCGCCTTATGGGGCTGATGCGAAAGGCGCTCCCGCGCCAGCCAGACCACCAGCCCGCCCAGGGCGGCCATCACAGCCATCACGTAATAGATGCCCTGGCCCCAGTTCTCGTAGATCGTGCCTGACGCGATCGAGGCGAGGCCGGCGACGATGCCGCCGCAGGCGGTCATATAGCCCTGCCCCCTCGCCATCATATGGCCGGGCACCTGACGCAGCATCAATCCCATGACGCCGACTTGGGTCAGCCCGAAGCTCAGCGCATGCGCGAGTTGGACGATCGCGAGAACGGCCAGCGGCGGATCCTGCGCCATGATCGCCCAGCGCGCGGCCGCACTCAGAGCCGCGATCACCACCAGCATCGATGGCTGCAGGGTAAAACGCGGCGACAGCGCGAACAGCACGATCTCGGCAATCACGCCCAAAACCCACAGAACGGCAATCGTCAGTCCGTCGAACCCCGCTTGCTGCCAGGCAATCGACGCGAAAATGTAGTAGGCGGCATGGCTGCCCTGGATCAGCGCCGACGCCACGATAACAGCGATAAAGCCGCCGTCGCGCAGCAGCGCGCTCGCCCCGCCGGTGACCGGGCGGGCCGTCCTGGTGTCGTCCAGCGGCTGCAGCGCAAGGCTGGCCAGCGCCCCGAGCGCGGCGGAGCCGGCGATGATCCAGATCAGGTTCCTGGCGGCGATGAGGTCGAACAGCATCCCGCAGAGCAGCGCGCCGAGGACGAAGGCGGCCGAGCCCCACAGCCGCAACGGTCCGTAGTTGAGGCCATAGCGCTTCACACCGCGCAACGCATAGGCATCGGTCAGCGGCACCATCGGCGTCCACAGGCAGCAGGTCAGCGCGTAGATCAGGAACACGAGCACTGGCAGATGCTGGGTTCCCAGGATGACAAAGCCCAGGGCGGTGGCAAAGGCGGTCACGATGATAGCGCGGCGCAGGGCCTGATGCCGTTCCGCAAGGCCGGTCACCAGCGGCAGCGCCGTAAACCGGGTCACCGGCGGCACGGCCGTGATCAGCCCTATCCAAAACGCATCAATCCCGACTGCCTTCAACCAGACCGTGAAAAACGGCAGGTGGGTGCCGGTCATTCCGAACAGGGTGCCATAAAACAGTGCCACCCGCGTCGCGAAACGCCGGGATGCATCTTGAGAAGCGATGGGGATTTGTGATTCGCTCTGCATCAATTCAATTGCGATTCGGGCAATATCGTGTTGTCTCGTTATCGCAGTGCGCGCTGATTTGCGCGAAGAGTTTGACATGGCCGACGAAGCATTCGCCCTTTCTCCGATCTCGGCACGCGCCACGCTGCCGGGCGAGGAGGATTATGCCGCGATCGCTGAAGCCTTCATGGAAACTTCGCGGGGCCGCTGGTTCCTGACCGAATACGCCAAGCGCAACCGCAATGCCGACACAAGGATGGTGCTGGACGCGGTGGCGCGGATCGAGCAAAGCCTCGCCACCCAGCGCGAAGAAGACCTCGCGCGCGAGGCAAGCGTTGAGCGCGAAGAAGGCCTTTCAGCGCAGCAGGCGGCGGAGGCCGTCGCCGCAGCGGCGGCGGCGCAGGAGCGGCTGACCGAGGCGCTCGCGGCCATCCGCAGTTCGGTCGAGGCGGCCGAGGAATTGGCGGTCGAGGCGCTCGATAGCCTCGCGCTGGAACAGCGGCTGGCGCCGGTCCGCAAGGGCGCGCGCGTTTTGCGCGAAATCGCCTGGCGGTTGCGGGAAATCGGCAATGACGGGCGGATCTGCGACCTGATCGATTCGCAGGTCACCGTCATCGAGAAGGGCACCGACCAGTTCTCCTCCGAAGAGGCGAGAGCCGCGATGCGCGCGGCCTTTGCCGCCCTGCAGGGAAGGCTTGTGGAATTCGGCGACGACGAGCGCGCGCTGGCTGCCGAGGCCGAAGCGGCGGCGCCCTCCCCGGCCGCGCCGGCAATGGCCCCTGCGGCAATGGTCCCGGCGGCAGACACAACGGTTTTGGCGGAGGAAGTTTCCAAAGAAGCTGTAAAGGCGCCGCCCGCGCCGCCGGCCATGCGCGCCGAAGCCGCGCAAACGGAAACGCCGCCGGCCGCCAAGGTCGCTGCTGCCGAGGAAGCCGCCGTCCAGGAAACGGCCGTCCAGATCGCCGCCCCCCAAGACGCCGACGCTGAGGACGAGGCGGTCCTCGACATGATCGCGATGGAGATGGGCGCGCCGGATCCGATCAGCGACGACGACATCGCCGAAGCGATAGCCGAACAGGTCCGTTCAGCGGAGCCTGCCCCAATTGCTCCCGTGATCGTCGCAAAAGCGTCCGAACCGGTTGTCGCGCCGCCAACGCCGCCACCACCGCCGCCGGTTCAACAGATGGTTCAAGCTCCACCCCCGCCGCCGGCACCCGTACCGACGCCAGCGCCGGCAGTGGAAATGTCGCTGGGCTCGAGCCTCATCGCGAGCGGCATGCTGCGGAAGCCGGTCACGGCGGCCAACGACCCGCTGGCGCCGATCCGGCGCATGAGCCAGGCCGAGAAGATCGCGTTCTTTTCGTAGAAAGCCTCTGCCCCCCGAAGCACCGCCAACTTCAATAACGCGCTCGCAGCATTTGTTGCATCTGCGAATACTTCGCTTTCCGATTGCTTCAATTCTCCGCCGAGGTCAAGCTGACGCGATTGTCTTCGCAAGCGGAGATGGCCGTGAAATCCAAAATCATCGTCAATCCGATGGCGAACAAGGGCGGTTGCGGCAAGCGCTGGCCGCAAATTCGCGCCGAACTTGAAAAGCATCTCGGCCCGGTCGATGACGGCGACATCACGATGACCCGTGCGCCCAATCACGCGACGAAGATTACGCAGGAAGCGATCGGAGCCGGTTACCGGCGCCTGATCGCCGTCGGCGGCGACGGCACTTTCAGCGAGATGATGAACGGCGTGATCTCGGACGATCGCCCGATCGCGCCAGACCTCGTGCTGGCGCAACTGCCGGGCGGCACGTCGAACGAACTGTCCCGCTCCTTCGGCCAGCTCTCGCTCGGCGAGGCCAGCAAGGCCATCGCCATGGGCCACACCCGCGAGATCGACGTATTCCGCGCCGAAGCCAGGGGCTATGCCGGCAACCAAGTGACGCGCTACGGCTTCGTGCTCGCCATCGTCGGCGCTGCCGCCACGATTTCCTGGCGCGCGCAACGCGTGCCGCTCCTGAAGCGGCTCGGCCCGGTCAGCTACGTCCTGATGACGGCGTTCACGTCGCTGACCTACAACCCACACAACTACCGCATCAGGATCGACGACGAAGCCGAGCAGCAACTGCCGATGTGGTCGCTGATGCTGTGCAGCTTCGACGGCGCGGGCGAAGGCCTGATGCTGGCGCCCGGCGCCGACCCCGGCGACCGCAAGCTCGATTTGATCATGGTCGGCGACATCGGACACTGGGAAACCCTGACCAAAATCGTCCCAAACCTCGGCGACGGCAGCTATTTGGCGCACCCGAAAGTCTCGCGGCGTCACGCGACGCGGGTCACCATCGACAGTGATCGCATGGTCCGCGCCGACGTCGACGGCGAAAGCATCGGGCAATTGCCGATGTCGGTCACGGTGCTGCCGTTTCATCTCAAGGTCGCGGTCCACCGGTAGCGGCCCGCGCCGGGACGTTCGTTTGGAACGTCACCTGGTTTTGCCTGCCCTTGCTAGACTAGCAGTTCTGCGTCAGTCGGCGTCGCCATCCTCAGCACCTCGGCTGCGCCGTACATCACCGACGAGAATGCGATCAGCGAACCGTGATCCGTTCGCTCCCACGTTGTGATACGGTGAAACCTGTGCCGCACGTCCGCTGGTCAACCCGCGGCTTTCCGGGATGATCTCGTCGCCGTCGGACATTTGCCATCGGCAGTTGACGCAACGGAGGCTCCGCTGCGACCGCCAGAGCTTTGAGGACTATCGATCCGTCAACGCCGCCTTGTGTCGCCGATCATGTCCATCATCAAGCTGGAGGATACGGAAATGTCAGATCTAGTCGCGATTATCTATCCATCCGAAGCAAAGGCCGAGGAAGTGCGGCAACGGCTGTTCAAGCTGCAGAAGGAATATCTGATCACGATCAGCGATGCCGTGATTGCCGTGAAGACGGAGGCCGGCCCCGTCAAGCTGAACCAGCTCGTCAATACGACGGCCATAGGCGCCATGTCGGGCAGCTTCTGGGGGCTCCTGATCGGCGTGATCTTCCTCAATCCCATTCTTGGTGTTGCGCTCGGCGCGGCGTCGGGCGCACTCGGCGGCGCCCTGTCGGACTACGGCATCGATGACGCCTTCATGAAGGAGCTCTCCACCAGCATGCAGCCCGGTAATGCCGCGCTGTTTGTGCTCATCAAGAACATGACCCCCGACAAGGTGCTGCGGGAGATTCAGGACGCAGGAGGCACCGTGCTCAAGACGTCCCTTGACGATACCAAGGAACAGCAACTTCGCGATGCGCTCGCGAAGGCCAGCACCGAGCAGGCAGCGCCAAAAACAGACGCCGCCTGAGCGGAGCAACCGAAGGCCGCCAGCACCCGGGACAGCATGCTGATCGATCCGCGCCATGGCGATATCGAGGACGATGCCGCCAGTCCCGGGCAGCGGTCCCTGCTCGCCATCGCCGGCAGCCTGCTGGTCGAAATCAGTCTGCCCAAACTGCTGTTCGCCTGGACAATATTGCTGTTGTTGCCGGCCGTGCTTCTGGGTCTGGCGCCGTTGCTGGCCTCTGCATGGTTTTCAAAGCTGTCGCAAAAGCTTGCCGCATTGACCGGGATCGGCACCGCACTCGCTTTGCTTGCGATCGTCGCGGTGGGGTGGATCGGATGGCGACCGCTGCTCCGGATCGCCGAGAATAATTTCTGGTCGCTCAACGCGCTCGCGGTGCAGCCTGGCTACGCGTTCACCCGCGAAGCGCTGCGCCACCTTACGGAACGGATATGGGGCAGGAAGCTGACCGTCGCCGGCCGGGCGCGGTTGCGCAGCGCCAATTCGATGGCGGCCGGCATCGTGCTATCCGCATGCGCCGTGCTGGTCGCGATGCTGGCCTGGCCTGCCTCGCGCTGGACGGGCGGCTGGAACGACCTGGTCTTGCTGCATCGCCTCGCCATGCCGGCGTTGGCGAACGCCGTTGTGCTGGTGTCGGCCTATCTGGCGGTCGCATCGCTGATATGGGGTTTCGCGGACGCCAGCATGCAGCAACCCGTCGACCTCGCCGCGTTCGATACCGCATCATCCGCGGGGCGAAGCTGGCGCGTCGCGCATCTGTCGGACCTGCACGTGATCGGTGAACATTACGGCTTCCGCATCGAGAGCGGACGGGCCGGCCCGCGCGGCAATGGCCGGCTCGACCGGGTGCTGGCGCATCTCGCCACCCTTCATGCGGTCGATCCGCTCGATCACATCCTCATCACCGGCGACATGACCGACGCTGGCCGCGCCGGCGAATGGGCGGCATTCCTCGACGCCATCACGCGGCATCCGGAACTTGCCGCGCGCACCGTCATGTTGCCAGGCAATCACGACGTCAACATCGTCGACCGCGCCAATCCGGCCCGGCTCGACCTGCCGTTCAGCCCCGGCAAGCGGTTGCGGCAAATCCGCACCCTGTCGGCGATGGCGGCCGTGCAAGGCGATCGCGTGCGCGTGGTAGACGCCTCGGGAAAACCGACCGTAACGCTGAACGAAGCACTGGCGCCGCATCGCGAGGCGATCGTCGCGATGGCGGAACATGGCGGCCTGCGCCGTACTGCGGCGCTGCGTGGCCTGTTCGACGACCAGTTTCCGATGATCCTGCCGCCGGAGGCGGACGGCGGCCTCGGAATAGCCGTCCTGAACTCCAATGCCGAGGCCCATTTTTCCTTCACCAACGCGCTCGGGCTGGTGTCCGTCGAACAGACCCATCGCCTTGAGGCCGCGATCCGACATTATCCGGCGGCACGCTGGATCGTCGCATTGCACCACCATGTGGTGGAGTATCCCATGCCGGTGAAGGCGTTCTCGGAACGGATCGGTACGGCGCTGATCAACGGCAGCTGGTTCGTGCGCAGGCTGGAAGCTCTGGCCGGCCGCGCCGTGGTGATGCACGGCCACCGCCATATCGACTGGATCGGCGCCTGCGGTTCGCTAAAGATCATCTCCGCACCCTCGCCGGTGATGAACGCGACCGATGATATCGCCACGCATTTCTATATTCACACGCTGACGGCTGAGCCGGATGGGCAGCTTGGTCTGCTCCCGCCGCAGCGCGTGGAGATTGTCGGCGAGAAAACCGGTTAGGACGTACACTCATACATTCTTGGATGGTGCGCCCGACCCCTGGCCTTGCTATTCGTTTCGAATTGCGCGGCGCTTCATTTCGGCTAACTTTGTGAACCACATCACACATCCGGCCGGCGATCGAATGTAAACGTTTGGACGAGCGGTATAGGCTGCCTTCGATCGATAACGCTAACGTACCGGGCGCACCAACGGCATCCTCGGCGGTCCATCCAGAATGGAGAGGGGCATGGTCGATGCAACAGTAGCAAAGCAACTTGTCCAGGCCATCATTGACAATTTGCCAACTCCTGTCCCCGGGAGGCGGCCGGTCCACACGATCGGCGTAGGCGTGAAGGGCGAGTTCGTAGCGTCGGACGTGGCGCGCACCTATTGCATCGCGGAGCACTTCAAGGGGCAGCCCGTCCCTGTATCGATGCGCTTCTCCAACGGGATGGGTGGTCTGGAGCAGCATGACGGATGGTCCGATGTCCGCGGCATGGCGGTGCGCTTCCACCTGCCGGACGGGACGGGAAGCGACCTGATCGCCACGACGCTCGGTGAATTCTTCGTCCGCAATGTCGCGGACTTTTTCGAGTTCTCCAAGGTCGCGAAGCTCGAGCCATATCGAAGACGACACTGGCTGCGGAAGATCGCAGATTATCTGCGGCTCAAGATGCCTCCGCGCAACCCGTACCCGAACGAAACCGAGAACGTCAATGCGGGAGCACTCCGCTATGCCGACCGGCACCGGTTCTCCCAATTGGGCATATTCCAGGTCGGCCCGATCGGCGCACCGGAGAGCTATGTCCGCGCGAGCTATCACGCCGTCCATACCTTCTGGGTGACGGCGCCCAACGGCGTTCGCCGTCCGGTTCGCTTTTCCTGGCAGCCGGTCGCCGGCGTTCGCAACATCGGTGCTGAGGACGTATCGCGCGACAAATATCTGTTCAAGGAAATCGAAGAACGGCTGAAGGGGTGGCCGGCCCGATTCATGCTGATGATGACCATCGGCGAAGCGGGCGATGCGCTCGACGATCCCACGAAGCCCTGGCCAAGCACACGGATCCGGATCGCCATGGGTACTCTTACACTCACCGAGGTCCCCCAGGATCAGGAAGCGGCTGGCGAGCGCATCAGTTTCAATCCCTGTCGCCTCGCGCCCGGCATCGAGGTCTCCAACGATCCCATCCTCCAGGCCCGCCGGTGTGCCTACGAAGTCTCGCGCGAAATGCGCGGTGGATGTCCCTTCACGTGGAGGCCGGACAATGCCAATCCCAAGTGACGAAGGGTGGATCGATCGCTTTGTGGACCGGTTGCCCGAGACTGCCCTGTTCAAGTTTCTGGCGTCACGGATCCTGGTGCCTTTCTGGGCGTGGTGGACGCCGGTGAAGCCTCTGCCCGGTGGTCCCCACCCGTCATTCCAGCACGGTGACAACGTCCAGTGCATGATGAATCTGATCATGCCGCTCAAGAATAAATCACCGGTCGGACGAGCGCTGGCCGCGCTGGCGATCGCGCAAAACAAGGATGCGATCTACGCCGGACTGAACAATGTCGGCACGGTGCATTTCGCGCGCTTCGTCATCGTCGGCGACAACATCTGCATGTTCTCCGTCTATGACGGAGATTTCACCAATTACATTCGTGATTTCATCGCGACGATCGGCAGCGTGTTCAACGCCGTGGTCGAACTCGTCGAAGGCGGAGAAAAAGTGACCCCCTGCGAAAAGAATGCCGAGGCATTCATCCAGTGGGTGCACGAGCACGACCTGTACCAGGTACCGGACACGGCCACCGATTTTCTGCGAGACCAGGAAGACTTGATTGGAGACAAGGCCGTATCGCCAGTCAATGACGATTTGACTCTGCTTCCGCGCAAACTGGTCCTGCAGCTTCGCGCCAACGCGAACGTTTCGCTCGGCAATGGCTACCGGGCCTATCCCGGATTCTCGGTGGCTCAGGTCCGCAAACAACTGGGGTTAGGCTGGTGAGCGCTATGTTCGACCTCGCTGATCTGCAGGGCAATATCTTGCGCGGCTACACCAGGAAGCCGCACGTGCGCTACCTCATCCTTGAAGTCGCCGATCGCATGGCGGCCCGGCGCTGGCTCGCCGCCTCCATATCCGGCCGCGACCACGACGTTCCGCAGATCACAACGGGGGATTGGGGGGTAGCCCGGCCGGATACCTGTTTCAACATCGGCCTGACCTACGAGGGATTGCGCGCCCTCGGCACGCCGCGTTCTTCGCTTAAAATGTTCCCGAACGAATTCATCGAAGGCATGACCGCCCGCGCGTTGAAGCTCGGGGATGTCGGGCCGAGCGCGCCGGAAACCTGGCCATCGCCCTTCGATGAGCCCGGGCGGATCCATCTCATCGCAACGATCTACGCGGAAAATGTCAGGCAACTGGACCAGGTTCAGCAGCGCGCGCTCGACCGAAATGCCCTGACGCTGCTCGGCACACGCGAGGGATATAATTTCGCGGGCGACTTTGTTCACTTCGGGTATCGCGACAACATCACGCAACCGAGGTTCGAGGGGGTTCCCGACTCGCAGCGCCATCCCGACCGACAACCCAAGGCGCCGCTCGGCACCGTGTTGCTGGGCCATCCGACCAACCTGGAAGGTCTGGAGTGGCGGGTCCCCCTGCCCGCAGAGTTGGGACACAACGGCACCTTCAACGCCTTTCGAGTGCTGCAACAGGATGTGGCAGGCTTCGAGCAGTATCTTGATCAGGCTGCTTTCTATCTGTTCACGCACCCGAAAGGCGGCGAGTTGCTGCCGCACGGCGATGAAGAGAAAATCGGCAAAGGCCCGTCACGTCATGCGGCTCTGCGCGAGATCGTCGCCGCCAACCTGTGCGGTCGGTGGCGCGATGGCACGCCGCTGGCACTGTCCGGGGATGCACCTGATCCCAACGCGGACCTGACGGATTTTGACTACGTTGGCGTATCCAGCTGCCCCCACGGAGCCCATATCCGCCGCTGCAACCCGCGGGGCGGGCAGATCGTGCAACGGATAGCGAATAACAGCCGGCGCCTCGTTCGGCGTGGCGTGCCCTACGGGCCACCCTATGATCCAGCGGAGCCTCGTGAGAGCGACGAACCGGAACGGGGCCTGCTCGGCAACTTCATCGGAGCCAGCCTCGGCGCACAGTTCGAGGCCATGTCCTGCGACTGGCTGAATCTTGGTCTCCAGGATCCGCGCATCACCGGATCCAACGATCCGATCTCGGGTGCCAACAATCCCGGCACGAGCTGGTTTGACTTGCCGCTCAAAGCCGGCGGCGCGATCCGGTTGCAAGGATTGCGGCAATTTGTCTCGACGCGGGGCGGCGCCTACACGTTCCTGCCGAGCCTCTCGGCGATTCGTCATCTGGGATCGCTGTAACGTGAGTTGACCAAAGAGTCCGAGGGGCATTCGGCGGCCCTTGTAAGGCGAGCCTCGCATTTGGGTCAAAAACGATCCTCGCGACCTAAAAATATAACTTCCGGACTACGTCATCAGGCCGGCCACCAGATCATCGGCCTCGCGCAGATCGCGGGAAGTTTCCGCGGAAGCAAATTTCGCCCGGGTCGATATCAGCAGGTCGCGTGCTTCGGCGCGTCCGGATGCGCTCCCGCCGGCGCTGACCAGGCGCGCGATGCTGATCGCCGTGCGCAATTCCCAACCGACCGCCCCGATCTTCCTGGCAGAGGCAAGCGAGCGCTTGAACAAGCGCATGGCAGCCCGGTCGTCTCGCAATGGTTCGCGACACAGCAGCGAGCCGTGGATCCGATAAATCTCGGGAGCAGCCCAGCGCTCGCCGGTTTGCTCCACCAGGGTCTCAGCCGAAGCAGCGAAGCTTCGGGCCCTTTCTATCTCGCCGATCCGTCCGAATTCTGTCGCGAGCAGAATTCGATAGAGCGGCATCTGAATGCAGCGGTTCTCGGCGGGTAGCTTGCCGAGCAGGCCGCATAGTTGTTCGAGCACCTTCGGCGCCGGGCCTCGTGCGGCCAACGCCGCGGTCGCCCACAACGGCCCGATGACCCGGTACATCGGATAGCCAAACTCGTCGGCGACCTGCAGGCCGCGCTCGACGCTGGCGAGGTTGGCCGCAAGATTGCCTTCATACCAGTGGTCGGCCACGCCAAGAATGGAGGCAAATGCCAGCATGAAAGGATGCCCAATCTCGCTCGCGAGTTGCCGCGCCGTCTCACAGCATTCCCTGGCCCGGCCGGGCCGGCCCATCAGCCATTCGATGTGTCCGGCGTAGACGAGTGACACGATCAATGGATCATGCTGATAGGTCTGGACCAGCTTGCCATGCTCGCGCGGATTGTAGCGGGCGCTAATCAGCGCCGCGAGCTCGCTCGCCTGCTCCAGACGGCCGAGAAAGAAATTGGCGATCAAGGCAGCGGTGTGCGCCATGAGGATGGCCTCGTCGTCGCGCCATTCCTCGGCCCGCCGGACGAAATCCTGCGCATGCTTGAGTCCCTTGGTGAGCTCGCAGTTGACCAGTTTGGCGATGGTGCTTCCCCACAGCACCGTCACCTTCTCGCGAATGGTGCCATGGCTCTCGCAAAGCTTGAGCGCGCGACTATAGGATCCGTAGACGTGCGGATCGGACCATCCCGCGTTGGCAGTGTACGCCATCGCCAGATTGGATTGCAGGGCGATTTCGGCTTCGTAACGCTGTGGTGACGCGGGCAGCCTCGGAATCAGCGAGAGGCCCTCGCGAAGATGAGCCACGGCCTCCTTGGTGGCCGAACGACGAAGCGCGGATTTGCCTGCTTGAAGCCATGCCTCGATCGCCTCGGGAATGTTGCCTGCCCGCGCATAGTGATAGCCGAGCACGGCAGGTTGGCTGCTTTCCCTGATCGCCGCTTCCTGAAGCAGCCACGATGCAACGCGCGCATGGAGTTCGCGCCTTTCCTCCTTGAGCAGCGAGGAGTAGGCAGCATCCTGTATCATCGCGTGCTTGAATTTGAAAAAGGCGCCCTGAGGCTCCTCGATCCGGTACACGATCCCGGCGCTCTCCAGCGCCTGCAACGCATGCTTCAGCAGTTCTCCCTTGCCTGGAAGCACATTAAAAATACCGTCATAAGTGAACTGCCTTCCAAATACGGAAGCGATTTGGGCGACGCGCTTGGCGGGGCCGAGGCGATCGAGACGTTCCATCAGTGAATCGTGAATGCTTGATGGCACCAACGGTTCTGACAGCTTGTTGCTCAGCGCCGGATCGTCATCGGTGAGCTCGATGGCGCGGGAATCGATCACGGCCCGGGTATACTCCTCGACGAAAAGCGGTACGCCGTCGGTTCGCTCCACGATCTGGCTGGTAATCCGGCGCGGTACGACATCAGTGCCTGCGACGGCTGCGACAATTTGCTCGCATTCGTGCGGCGTCAGTTTTTGCAGGACAATCGGTCGAACAGCCGGACCCGATAACCAATCCGGCTGGTAGTCATCGCGATGCGTGATCAGGATCATGACCCGCTCGCTCGAACAGCGAGCCATGATCCGCCGCACCAGATCAATGCTGGTCGGGTCCACCCACTGGACGTCTTCGGCGATAATCAGAATGGGCCGTTTGCGCGAGGCCGCGAACAGAACATCGATCAATGCCTGAAAAGCCCGGTCGCGCTCGAAGGGAGATCCAAGATCCACAGGTTCGTAGTCCGAACAGGCCGGTATCGAAAGAATCGCCCCGTAGTAACGAAGTGCCTGGGTGAGGTCTGGGGCTTCTCTTGCCAAAAACGAGCGCAATTTTGCCAATGCGAGTTCCGCGTCGTCGGCTTCCTGGATACCGGTCACGCGCCTGAGCCTCTCGATTTCCGGGGCAAGCGGCGTGTTAACGTGGAACGGTGAGCATTGCTGCGACACAGTATCACGCGGAGACAGATCAAGGGAGCTGCGGAACTGGCGGATCAGGCGCGACTTTCCTATGCCGGGTTCGCCGGAAATGATGCCGATCTGTCCTGAACCCGCTACGGTCTGTTGCCACATCTCGGCAAGCAATGCACTTTCGCCGGTCCGGTCAATCATCGGGGCAAGAGGCGACCTTTGCGCCCTGTCGAACCTGCTCTCGCTGGACGCAAGAGCTTCGACACGCCAGGCCTCGACCGGCTCCTCGACGCCCTTGAGAGACCGCCGGCCAAGCGGGGCATAGCTGAACGTTCCGCGGGTCAGCTCGTGAGTGCTCGAGCCGACCACGACATCGTTCTCACCGGCGAGCCCTTGCAGGCGGGCAGCGACATGTGCGGAGCTGCCGAACACTTCCCGCCGATCGGGGGGCTCGCCGGGCACACTGCCGACGACCACCACCCCGGTGTTCACCCCGATGCGAACACCAAGGCGGACGAAACTGCCGTCCGCGAGCAAAAACTCATGGTCCTTGATCGCCGCAGCGACCGCCAGCGAAGCGCGCACCGCGCGTTCGGGATCATTCTCATGGGCTTGTGGGACGCCGAAATAGGCGAGCAATCCGTCGCCAATCAGTCTGGCGATGTGACCGCCGTAGCGGCGAATCTCCGCGTCGCAGATATCGCGGTAGGTTCTGATAACCGCAAAAAACTCCTCGGGATCGATCCGCTCACTCAGCGGCGTCGAGCCGACGATGTCGATAAACGCCACGGTGAGCTGCCGGCGCTCGGCATGCAGAGCTTCGTTCTCAACATTCGGCGGCGCCTGCGTCCGCTGAAGTCCGCCCGAACGATCGGGCTTCGGCTGGCTGCTCATGACCCACCATGTTCAGTTTCGGCCGTACCTGCCCGCGAGGCAAGAGAGAGGCGAGCTGCGTCCGGTTGACGCGGCCGAGCGGCCTGTGCTCGGGCGGACAGTTCCAAGGATTGAACACCATGTGCTCGCAGCCGTACAGCTGATTTTGCGCGACTTCCAACCAGCGGACTACTGGATACAACGCTGCGGGCGCCCCTCCACCCGGCTTTTATGAGGAAGCGTCCTCGACCTTGCCCGGCTTCTGATCCGGCCCGCCGAACAGATCGGCGACCCAGCGGCTTGACGGATGCGCGGCGCAGAAGGTCAGAATGGCCAGCGTGATCGGCACGCCGATGAAGGTGCCGAACAGGCCCCACAGGAACGTCCAGAAGAAGATCGAAAGCAGTACGACGACAGGCGAAATCGACAACATCGAGCCAGCCACCCGCGGCTCGATGTAGCTGCCGACCACGAACTGAATGACATTCAGGCAGACGAAGACGCCGAGCACCGCCGGCCAGCTCTCGAACTGCGTCATCGCCAGCAAGGTCGGAAACAGCGTTGCGACGAAAGGACCGATAAACGGGATATAATTGAGCACGAAGGCAATCACGCCCCACTCGAATGCGAACGGCAATCCGGCCAGCCACGCGAATGCGCCGACCAGCAGGCCGGTCACCGCGCTCATCTGCGTCCGCACCACCAGGTACCTTCGGAATTTCGCCGCGGTCGCTGCGCTGCCGTCGAGCAGCACGCGGGCCGCGGTGGAATTATCCAGCCGCTCGATTTTGCGCCTGATGTTCTCGACTTCGAGAAGCCCGAGCATCACATAGAGCAGCACGATCACCCAGAAGCTGAGCGTGGTGTTGACGCGGGTCGTCACCTGCTGGGTCGCGCGCAGCAGCCAGCCGACGTTGAAGTGTTCGGCCCACAGCCCCGCGACCGAGATGCCATGGCCGTCCAGCCACGTCACCGCCGCCGAATAAAGCGCCTGGTACCGCGGCAGATCGCCGACCAGCGATCGGCCGACACGGCCAAATCCCCAGGCCGCGAGCGAAGCAAAGCCGAGGCAGACCGCCACCGTGGCAACGATCGTGATCGCCAGCGCGGCAAGCTTCGGCATCCATGACTGCAACTGCTTCTGGACCGGCCACACGATCGCGATAATGAACAGGGCGGCGGCAAGCGGCGCGAACACCCGGCTCGCCTGAGCCAGTGCCGCCGCGACCAGCACCGCCGCGATGATTCCTGTCGTGGTCTTTAGCCCGGCGCCCATTTTGGGTCCTTCGACCTTTCAGCGACCTGAGATTGTCAGCCGCATCGCGCGACGGCAAGCGTGGAAGTGCCTCCCGCTGCAAGCGTGATCGCGATCACGTACCGCCCTACCGAGGCGGTCTAGCGTCCTCACCGCAAATCTCGCCACGCGTTTCATTTGAGGAATGCCGCCATGTCCCGTTTCAATTCGACGCTATTGCGCGCCGGTCTCCTGGCAAGCCTGTTGAGCTTCGGCGCCGGTGCAGCTTTCGCCGAAGCCCCCAACGCCGACATCCGCACCGGTATGCAGACGCCGCCGCCGGCGGACCAGCGCGTCGCGCTGGTGATAGGCAATTCGAACTACCAGACCGCACCAAAACTCGCCAATCCAGGCAACGACGCGCAGTCGATGTCGCAACTCCTGAACTCGGCGGGCTTCGAGGTCACCCAGGCGACCGACCTGACACGCAAAGACATGGTCAGGGTCGTGCAGGACTTTACCGCCAAGGTCGCCGAGCGCGGCCCCGGCACCGTCGCCATGATCTACTACGCCGGTCACGGCGTGCAGGTCGAAGGTGAGAACTATCTGCTTCCGGTCGATGCAAAAATCTCGTCGTCGTACGATCTCGACGGCAATTCGCTGCGACTGGTCGACCTGATGGGCACGCTGGACTCCATTTCAAGCCGGATGCGCATCGTCGTGCTCGACGCCTGCCGCAACAATCCGTTCCCGGAGGTCAACGACACCGGGCGGGGCCTGGCCATCGTCGATGCCCCGAACGGCTCGATCGTCGGCTACTCCACCGCGCCGGGCATGGAAGCGGCGGATGGCGACGGCAGCCACAGCCCGTATACGTCCGCGTTCCTGAATATCGCGCGCGAACCGAACCTGCCGATCGAGCAATTGTTCAAGCGCGTCCGACTCGAAGTGAACAACGCGACCAGGGGCCGTCAGACGCCGTGGGAAAGTTCGTCGCTGACCTCCGATTTCTTTTTCTTCGGCGATACGGCGGTCGCCGCGGGCCGTGAGCCGGATCGTCGCCCGATCATGCAGATGGCCGCGAACCTGCCCTCGCGTTCGGTGCGGCAGGCCTACGACTACGTGGTGTCCGAAGGCTCGCCCGAATATTATGAGGAATTCATCCGGCTCTATCCGAACGACCCGCTGTGCGACGAGATCCGCGTGCTGCACTATAATCTGAAGGTCGCAAAGGCGTGGCACAAGGCCGTGCTCGCGAACTCGCCGTTTGCCTACAAGACGTTCCACGAGAATTATTCCAACAGTCTCTACGCGCCCGCCGCGCTAAAGCTATACGGTGCGCCGAAGGCCGTTCCGCTGATGCAGTTCACGCATCTGGCAAAGCAGTCGCCAATGTACAAGCCGGGCAACTTTGGCCATACGCCCGGTCATTTTGGCGCTCACGCCAACATGTCCCCGTCTTCGAGGATCGTAACGATGCCGGCGAAGGGCATGACGCCAATCAAGCCGGGCAATTTTGGCAACAACGGCAAGTTCTCGAGAATGCCCGGCAGGTTCAACAACCATCCGATGCAGGGCGGCAACAGGCACATGTTCAACAGCGGGCCACGTCATTTCGGCGGCCGCATGGGCGGCGGAGGCTTCAGCCAGCGCTTCGCCTCTGGCCCATCGCGCATGTCGTTCGGTGGCGGCCGGTCGTTTGGTGGCGGACATTCGTTCGGCCGCGGCTTCGGGCGGCGCTGACCGAGACCTTCAAACAATGCAAAACCGGGCAGAGCGAACGCTCTGCCCGGTTTTCGTTTGAGACGGGATGATCAGGCGACCAGCTTGGCGAACAGGTCGGCGTCGACATTGCCGCCGGAGAGCACGATGACGACGTTCTTGCCCTTGACGTCGATGCGGCCGGCCAGCAGCGCGGCGAGACCGACGGCGCCGCCGGGCTCGACCACCAGCTTCAATTCCCGATAGGCATAGGCGACCGCCGCGCCGACTTCCTCGTCGGAGGCGATCACGCCATTAGCCAGCAGCTTGCTGTTGATCGAGAAGGTGAGCTCGCCCGGTATCGCCGCCATCAGCGCATCGCAGATGGTGCGGCCAGCGGCGTGATGGGCCTCGCGGTGGCCTGCGCGCAGCGACAGGCCGTGATCGTCATAGTCCTTGGGCTCGGCGACGATGATCTGCGCTTGCGGAAACTTTGACTTCACCGCCGTCGCAACGCCGGCGATCAGCCCGCCGCCCGATGCCGGCGCCACCACGATATCGGGGACGAGCCCGAGTGCGGCCATGTCCTCGGCGATCTCGCGGCCCGCGGTGCCCTGGCCGGCGATCACAAAGGGATCGTCATAGGGGCGCACCAGCGTCGCACCACGCTTCGCCGCAATGCCGTTGGCGATGGCTTCGCGGTCTTCCTTGTCGCGGTCGTAGAGCACCACCTCGGCGCCGTAGCCCTTGGTGCGCTCGCGCTTGGTGACGGGCGAGTCCGTAGGCATCACGATGGTGGCCTGCATGCCGAGGATCTGCGCCGCCGCCGCCACGCCCTGGGCATGGTTGCCGGAGGAGAACGCGACCACCCCGCCGCTGCGCTTGTCCTGCGGGATCGAGGCGAGTTTGTTGAAGGCGCCGCGAAACTTGAACGATCCGGTCCGCTGCAGCATTTCGGGCTTCAGGAAGACCTTGGTCCCGACCCGCTCATTGAGAACGGGGAACGACAACAGCGGCGTCCGCACCGCAAAGGGCGCGACCACCTTGGCGGCGGCCTCGATATCGGCAGCGCCAATGGGTGGATTTTGGATGGTTTCTGGCATCTGTCATTTGTATCGCGGACGCCGACGGGTGGGCAAGACGCATTCCGGTGATCCCCATAGCGTTTTCGAGCGAAGCGGCCAGCGGTTTGCGTCAAGAAAACTCGTCAAAACAAGAATTCTAGAGCCCGTTTCTGATTCCAGAACCGAAAGGCTCTAGGCGGCGAAATGCGGATCTTTCGCCCCAAATTCGGCCACCTCACCTTCCGGCGGAACGGCGCGGACATTCAGGGCATGATCGACAAAAACCCGCGCGGAGGCCTGCCACGTATGGGCGGTGGCAAATTCGACGCAATCCTCCCGCGATACCTGCAGTGCCTCCAGGCACGCCTTGCCCAAATCCTCGTCCAGAACCCCGACCGGCGCCGCGCCGATCACGTCGCGCGGACCGGTGACTGGAAAGGCGGCAACCGGCAGACCGCTGGCCAGTGCCTCCAGCAGCACCAGGCCAAACGTGTCGGTCTTGCTGGGAAATACGAAAATATCGGAGGCCGCGTAGATTTCGGCCAGTTCTTCGCCGTGCCTTGCGCCCAGGAACACGGCATTAGGATATTTCCGCTCCAGCGCCGCGCGAGCCGGCCCGTCGCCGACGATGAGCTTGGTGCCGGGCAGATCGAGGTCGAGGAAGGCCTCGAGATTCTTTTCGACCGCGACGCGCCCGACGCAAAGAAACACCGGCATCGGCAGGCAAAGATCGGCGCAGCGCGGATGAAACAGCGAGGTATCGACGCCGCGCGACCACAGCACGACATTGCGAAAGCCGCGCGTGCGCAATTCGGCCGCCAGCGCCGGCGTTGCCGCCATCACCGCCTGGCTCGGCCGGTGGAAGGCGCGCAGCACCCGCCACACCCAGGCTTCCGGGATCGGCGAACGCGCGGAAACATATTCGGGGAAACGGGTGTGAAAGCTCGTGGTGAACGGCAGGCCGCGCTTGCGGCAATAGCGCCGCACCAATAGCCCGATCGGGCCCTCGGTCGCGATATGAATGCTGTCGGGCTTTGCCGCCTCGATCAGTTTTGCGATCTTTGCCGGGTACGGCAACGCCAGCCGCAGATCGGGATAGCTCGGCATCGCAAAAGTGCGAAACGATTGCGGCGTCAGGAAGCTCACCTCGACGCCGAATCCCTTGGCCGCCTCGGCCATCGCGGTCAGCGTCCGAACCACCCCGTTGACCTGGGGATGCCACGCATCGGTCGCGACCAGGATATGCGTCATGCGGCGCGCGCCGCGACGCGGGGAACGGGGGCTGCCGTTCGCAGCGGATCGGTCCAGGTGATGATCTCGAAGCGGCCGTCCTCGTGCTCGGCGAGCGCGGTGCAGCTTTCCACCCAGTCGCCGCAATTCATGTAGCGGATGCCGTGCTCGTCGCGGATGGTGGCGTAGTGGATGTGGCCGCAGATCACGCCGTCGGCGCCGTGCCGCCGCGCTTCGCCGGCCAGGGTCTTTTCGAACGCGCCGATATAGTTGACGGCGTTCTTGACCTTCAGCTTCGCCCATTGCGACAGCGACCAATAGGGCACGCCGAACATGCGCCGGAAGAAATTGACCAGTCGGTTCATCTGAATGGCGAAGTCATAGGCCTTGTCGCCGAGATGGGCGAGCCAGCGCGCGTTCTGCACCACGAGATCGAAGATGTCGCCGTGGATGACGAGGTAGCGCTTGCCGTCGACGCCCTCGTGAATGGTGTTTTCCACCACGTCGATGCCGCCGAAATGCGTGCCGTAATAATTGCGCAGGAACTCGTCGTGATTGCCCGGCACGTAGATGACCTTGGCGCCCTTGCGCGCCTTGCGCAGCATCTTCTGCACGAAGTCGTTGTGCGATTGCGGCCAGTACCAGCCGGACTTCAGCGCCCAGCCATCGACGATATCGCCGACGAGATAGATGGTGTCGGCGTCGTGGGTTCTGAGGAAGTCCAGCAAACGGTCGGCTTGCGAGCCGCGGGCTCCGAGATGGACGTCGGAGATGAACAAGGTGCGAAAACGCCGTTCCGGGCTGTCTTCACTCAAGGAGTCACTACCCATACCTGTCCCCTGACAGATTTCTGTGACAGGGCGATGACTAGTTCACGCGACCGATGGCCCCACGAGAATCAATGCCGCGCCCCCTGCGATCGCGGATAACAGCGCGATGCGACAGGCAGGCGACATGCAGGGGCAAATCCAGTTTCGCCGACCGATTGCGAACCAGTCAGCGTGTATGGTCCACGACTGCTGCCAGCGCGCTACGCGCGCTTCTTGCCAGCCTTCTTCTTCGCCTTTGCTTTCTTAGGCTTTTTGGCGATGGCTGCACCGGCTTTGCGCACCGGGGCGGTTCCCTTCGTTTTCGGCGTCGAAGCCCGGCTGCTCATCGCCGGCAACATCGACTTTTCTTCGACAAGCTCCAAACCGTCCGACGCCGTAATGCCCATGACATAGGCGACTTCATCGGCCGTATAGGCGGGATCCCAATCGGCGTTGACTGGAACATGACAATGTCCGTAGTGGCCGCCTTTGGTCGTCCAGTTATGCTGATCCCGATTATGATGTCCAGGGTCTCTCCCATTGACCGGGGGTTTGGGATAGCCGTTCGGCCATTCCGGGGGAACGCCATGGGTAGTCTCGATCCAGCGGCACAACCGGCCGACATTTTTCAAGCTGTCCCGGTTCTTGGGCCTCCCAGCAAAACCCACCAGCTCGAACTGCACGGCCGAATGCTTGTTGGTCTCGACCGTTCCGGGCGGATGAGCCAGGGCTGTTGCCGCGACGTCCGTATCGAGATGCTGATAGATAAACTGATCGTCAACGGTGAAGTGGGGGATGTCCTGAGTTTGACGGTAGGTGGCAAAGGCGCCTGCCGCAGTCGACCCTTCGGTGGTGTGATGGACGATCTTGAACGGACCTGCCACGTAGCGGCCTGCGTTCCACGGCAGCGGCATCCAGCGCGCAAACGGGCATCTGGCCATTTCGTTTTCCTCCTCATTGGTTTGCAGCAGGATCGTACTAGGCGATCACGCGGGCCTGCACGACGATGTTGTCGAGTTTCCTGATCTCTTTTTCGGTCAATCGTTGCAGAAACGCAGTCGCCGCAACCGTGAGGTCAGCGACGGCCGTCTTGGCAGGTCCGCTGTTGGCGGGGCCGATATCGACCAGCGGCAATCGCGCCAGCCGGCCGGTGTCGGGAAAGAACACCTCGACAACCGCCCGCGCACCCTTGTCGCTGAGCTTCAGGACGCCGCTTTTCTCAGTGAGCAGGCCGAGGTCCAGCATGCGGGCTTTCTTGAGCGAGATGCCGAACACGCTGCTGTCGGTCTGCACGGTACCGAAAACCGGACCGCCGGTGCCCTCATCCTGGGTGTCACCTTTGCCGAAGAATGTTGCTTTACCTTCGAAGACGCCACTGCCCGTGAGGCCTTGACCGACCTCGACGAGCTCGGCGTTCGGAAGCAAGCGCCTGCCCCAGCAATAGTCGGATTGCTCCACCACCGTTTTTTCCGCGTTCGTGGTGCGAACTTGCCGCACGGCCCTCGCGGCTCCGAGCGACCTTCCATCCCGAAACGCCGTTATGGTCTCGACGGCTTCGATCACGGTGATTCCGGGAGCAGGCTCACGGCTCGAACCTTGCAAGCCGGTGGTGGTCGAACCGCCCTTCCCGTCCCTGGTTGCGGATCGGCCCGCGGGCGTGCGGAAATCGTTCGACGCAGCCATGACCGCCATGGCCATGCTGGGGGCCGCAGATCTTTCGCCGCGCACCGCAGTCAGGGTTTGGCCCAGCGCATTGTCCCAAGCTGCGAGATCGAAACGCTGCGGATCGTCGTGGTCGCCAACACGCAGATCCAGCACACAATGAAACACGGGTACCATCCAGTTGCCGCGCCGGACGCTAGCAATCACATACTGGAGCGCAAGTGCCGCATATTGCGCCGGCGTGAATCCTGGATCCGGGGAATCCGGATCGGTGTTGCCCGGACCCTTGCGGGGCTGGACCAGTTCGTGATGCAGGAACAGTCCGCGAAAGCGCGCGTTGGCCGCCGTCGCCTCAAATCGGGTAGCCCGGAACGGCGTCCGATATTCGTTATCGGTCAGCGTCTGCCCGAGACGGTTGATGTAGATATGGGTTGTCGCGCGCTTGAGCGTTGAAAGACGATTGCCGGACCAAGCGGCGGTGTTGATGAAGTCCGGATCGAAACTTTCATTCGCCTTGAGCTTGGAACTGGTGTCGTGGATCACGAAATATCGCGCCAGAGGCGCTGACGGATTGTCCGAATCCGCGTGACAGACTCGGTCGGTCACCGAACCGCCCACGGCGCTTTCGGCGAATCCCTGTTTCTGCAGGTGGGATCTGAGCTGCGACTTGGTGACAGCAAGATTGAGCGGATCAGAAAGCAGGGTTGTCAGTATAGGCGGCAAAGTGGCGGGCGTATCGTCGACATTGCCGACCCGCTTGACGAAGCGGAGGAGGCATTGCGCCTGTTGGATAGGGGTCCCGGAGAAACCCATCTGATTGGCATCGAAGCGGCAGGGCGTGTTCATCGTGAGCTCCGAAATTGATTGAGATCAAAGGCGGGCCGCCGAAAACTAGGAAATTGATTGTCTGGTTTTGAAATTAACCGCCTGTTTGCAATGCACGGGGGCGTCTACAGCCCGTGGCAGGATATTGCAACCTCGGGCCGCTCGCAAGATTGCATGCAATTGCACAACACAATCAATCCGGGCGACGAACCGACGAAATTTCCGACGCCTTAATAAAACTTGTGAAAATGATGGATCGGGCCGTGGCCGTGGCCGACGCTGAAGCGGTCCGCCGCCGCAATCGCGGCGCTGACCCAGGCCTTGGCGTTGCGCACGGCGGTTTCCATGTCCTCGCCCTTCGCGAGCCCCGCGGCAATCGCCGAGGAGAGCGAGCAGCCGGTGCCGTGGGTATTTTTGGTGGCGACGCGCGGCGCGGCGAGTGCGATGACGCCGGAGGAATTGACCAGATAGTCGATGCTCTCGGCGCCCTCCCCGTGGCCGCCCTTGATCAGCACCGTCTTGCAACCAAGCGCCAGCAATCGCCTGCCCTGCTTCTCGACGGCGGCTTCGTCCGCCGCCACGCCTTCGTCGAGCAGGTCGGCGGCTTCCGGCAAATTGGGTGTGATCACCGACGCCAGCGGAATGAGTTTTGTGCGCAGCGCGTCGACCGCCTCCGCTCGCCAGCAGCCGGTCGCCCGAGGTCGCCACCATCACGGGATCGAGCACGACATGCTTCGGCGACCAGCGCTTCAGCCCCGCGACGATGGCGTCGATGACCGGCGGATGCGCCACCATGCCGATCTTGACCGCGCCCGACCGCCAGATCGGAAAACACCGCGTCGATCTGCGCGGTGACGAATTCGGCCGGCACCTGATGGATGCCGCTGACGCCCTGGGTGTTCTGCGCGGTCAGCGCCGTGATCACGGAGGCGCCGTAGACGCCGAGCGCGGCGAACGTCTTGAGGTCGGCCTGGATGCCGGCGCCCCCGAGGAATCCGAGCCGGCGATGGTCAGCGCGATCGGCGTCGTCATCGAAAGCCTCGTGAAAATGCGCGGGTTGAGGGCCATGGATTTGTCCTAGCGCGCCCCGCCATTGGCAGCAAGCTGGCTTGCCATAGGGCGTCGTTTTTGGCCTATTGGGGCCAACTATTTTTGGAGACGACAGCGATGGTTCCCTTCTTCGTCCAGTTCAAATGCAAGCTCGGCCAGTCCTACGCCGTCGCCAATGCGCTCGCGGAGGCCGAGATCGCCTCGGAGATCTATTCCACCGCCGGCGATTACGATCTGCTGGTCAAATTCTACGTCGACAACGACACCGACATCGGCCATTTCGTCAACGAGAAGGTGCAGGTGATTCCGGGCATCCAGGACACCCACACCATCATCACCTTCAAGGCGTTCGGCACGGGCTAGCAATGGCAGGCTCCGCCTGCCCGCCATCGCCGTCGACTTCGCCCGCCGCGGCCGCGCCCGCTGGCCTCAGGGAGCGCCCGTCTTGTCCGAGACAACAGTCACTTCTGCCCGGCTGAAGGCCTTCATTCAGCAAGCGCTCATCACGGTCGGCTTGCCGGACGCCGATGCGGCGACGGTCGCGGACCTGATGGCGGCGGCCGACCTGCAGGGTTCGGACGGGCACGGCGTCAGCCGGTTGCCGCAATATGTCAGGCGCATCAAGGCCGGCGGCTTCAACGTCCGGCCGAACATCCATGTCGTGCACGAGCATGCCAGCACGGCCGTGCTGAACGGCGACAACGGCATGGGCCACCTCGTCATGAAACGCGCGGCCGGGATGGCGATCGAAAAGGCGCGCGCCTCCGGCATCGGCTGGGTCAACTCGCAGTTCTCAAACCATGCCGGCCCCGCCTCGCTCTACGCCACGATGCCGCTCGCCCATGACATGATCGGGCTCTATTTCGCGGTCGGCAACGCCAACCATCTTCCGCCCTGGGGCGGCCTCGACATGCTGCTGTCGACCAATCCGATCGCGGCCGCGATTCCGGCCGGCGACGAAAACCCGATCGTGCTCGACATGGCGACGACGGTCGCCGCCTACGGCAAGGTGAAAACCAAGGCGCTGCGCGGCGAGACCATGCCGGAGGGCTGGATGATCGACCGCGAAGGCAAGCCGCTGACCGACCCGAAGCGCGCCGACGAGGGCATGCTGCTGCCGCTCGGCGGCATGGAGGCCGGCTACAAGGGCTACGGCCTTGCGATGATCATCGGCCTGCTCGCAGGCACGCTCGGCGGCGCCGCGATGGGCCGCGACGTGATCGACTTCAATCACGACGACGACAGCGTC
This sequence comes from uncultured Alphaproteobacteria bacterium, assembly GCA_963816815.1. Classification (GTDB taxonomy): domain Bacteria; phylum Pseudomonadota; class Alphaproteobacteria; order Rhizobiales; family Xanthobacteraceae; genus Bradyrhizobium. The sequence continues at coordinate 47,608 of CAWFMW010000045.1, read as the reverse complement.
ACCAACACCGGACAGGCGATCGCCGCGATCAACATCGCAGCCTTCGGCGACGTCGCCATCTTCAAGCGAAGCGTCGATGCGCTGGTCCGCGATTTCCGCAACAGCCAGCGCATGCCGGGCGTGGACCGCATCTGGGTACCCGGCGAACGCAGCCATGAAACGCGGCTGAAGCGGACCAGCCTCGGCATTCCCATTGCGCCGGCGCTGCTGCGCGGACTGGACCAGGTCGCCGACGACCTCGGAATTGCGCGGTTGTAGGCCGCACATCCGGGCATTCAGGCCGGGCGTTGCCGGATCGGCCCGCTGGCAATGCCTGCTCACGGGCAGAAGTCCTTAACGCCCGTTAACCATATTGTCCGATTTGCACGCTTTTGCCATGAGAGCATCATTTTACCGCCTAGATATTTTTGATTAGCTAAGGCGTCGTCAATCGGAAGCCGCGGCGGTGGACATTCCGACGGGGAAACAGTCGCGAGTACCACCGATGGGGACGCTGTACGATTTGCTCGGCGCGCTTCCGAGTGACGACGCCGAGGAGTTGCGGACCGCGTTCCGCAAGGCCGCTAAAGCCACGCATCCCGACATCAACCCCGACAATCCCGATGCTGCGCTGCGGTTCAGGGAGCTGATGCGCGCCTATGACATCCTGACCGATACCGACCAGCGCGCGACCTACGATCACCTGCTCGCCATCGCGCAGCAGCCGCCGGCGGCCTCGAAGGCTGTGCGTAAATATGAGGTTATCGGCAAGGTCGCTTCCAACACGATGGCGGCAACGGTCATTTCGGCGGTGCTGGTCGGAGGCTATGTCCTGTTCGGAATATTCTCAAAACCACCTGGCGCGGCGGAAATCGCGCCCGACGGCATCGTCGGCGAACCGCAAGTCGTCGCAGCGCTGCATCCCGACATCACCGCTTCCGATAAACCGCGCACACCGCGCGAGGAGGACGCATCGACTGTCGGCGCCGTCACGACATCGGCGGTTGCGTCCGCCGGGAAAGAGGCAAACGCCGCTCCTATCGGCCGTTTCGAACCTGTCCCGGCGTTCGTCTCATACAATCTGGCGATTCAATATTATCCGCGCTTCGCAACCGCCAGTTTCGACCGCGGCATCGTTCTGTATCGCGGCGGCGAGCTCGACCGCCCGTTCACCGCGCTCGTGCCGCCCAAGCCTGCGACGGACTCGCGGCGGGCCAAGATCATCGCCACGTCTGCTCCGCGCAAGCCGCTGGCGATCCTGCCCCCTACGCCTCCTGCGCCGCCCGAGAGGCGAATGCCCGTTACCGCGGCCCTGACGCCCTGAGCGCAGGCGCAACGCGCCGCTCATGATTTCTCGGCATCCTTGGCCTTCCTGGGCCGCGGCGGTCCCTCGACCGGCGGCAGCGATTTCAGATATTCCGCCATCGCGGCACGATCTTCCGGCGACAATTGCGACGTGTTTCTGATCACGCGCACCATCGATCCGCCGGCGCTGTCACCGTCAGGCGTCTGCCCGGTTTCGAGGAAGTAGGCGATATCCTTTGCGCTCCATTCGGCCAATCTCTTCTGGGTGATGTTGGGCACCCAGCCCTCGCCTTCCGGATTGGGCCCTCCGGCGAAGCGTTGCGCCGTGACGATACCGCCGAGGAAGTTGCGCGGGCTGTGGCACTCGGCGCAATGACCCAGACCATTGACGAGATAAGCGCCGCGATTCCATGAGGCCGAATGCGAGGCGTCCGCCGTGTAGGGCTTGCCGTCCATGAACAGCCATTTCCAGACCCCGACATTGCGGCGGATATTGAATGGAAACGGCACGTCGTGGTCGCGCGGCTTACCGGTCACCGGCGCAAGCGTCTTCAGGTAGGCAAAGAGATCGCGGATGTCCTCGACCGTCGCATGCTGGTAGGAGGCATATGGAAAGGCCGGGAAATAATGCTGGCCGTCAGGCGACGTCCCCTTGAGCAGCGCGGTGACGAAATCCGCTTCGCTCCACCGGCCGATACCGTATGTCGGATCGGAAGAGATGTTGGGAACGTAAAACGTCCCGAACGGCGATGGCATGGCAAGCCCGCCGCCCAGCTTCAGCCGATCGGTCTGGTTTGGAACGGCGTGGCAGGAGGAACAGCCACCGGCATTGAACGTTGTGATGCCGTTGGCGAGGTTCGGCGTGTAGGCCGCCAGCGAAGCCGGCGCAACGACCGCCGGGATGGTCAGCCACCAGAAGATGCCGACGCCGGCGGCGCCAGCCAAAATCAAGCCAAGGAGAATTCGTCGCAGCATTTGCGCTCCGTCGTCAGGTACGTGGGTTCATGGCGGTAACGATCTCGATCGAAGCGAGTGCCGGTTGACGTGAAGGGAACGCGTGAAGACGAGAATCCGAAGCTCCGGTTCTGATGCAATCAAAACCGATAAAACGCTAATATGACTGCACTTTACGTCAGAAGCTTCCATCAAATTTTGAACATCGGGAGCGGTTTTGGGAATAAATCCGAAAAGCCGTTGTTGTGGGGGCTGGGACCGCCTTTGATATCAACAGGGAGAGATACCATGCCGAACAAGACCATGCTCACGACGCTTGCGTTGGGTACCGTCATTGCGTTCGCGGCACCGGCCTTCGCCGACAAGATGAAAGCGACGCTCGACGGCAAGTCCCAGGTGCCCCCGAACACCAGCGCCGCCACCGGCACCGCCGACCTCGACTACGATCCCGCCAGCAAGAAGCTGAGCTGGAAATTGAGCTATTCCGGTTTGTCCGGTCCCGCCACCGCCGCGCATTTCCACGGGCCGGCCGAGGCCGGCAAGAACGCCGGCGTGGCGGTTGCCATTCCCAACGCAACATCGAGCCCTGTCGAAGGCAGCGCCACGCTGACCGATGCGCAGGCCGCTGACCTCGCGGCCGGCAGATACTACATCAACATTCACACCGCAGCCAATCCAGGCGGCGAGATCCGCGGTCAGGTGTCGAAGTAAGTTCTTCGTCTGACTGCAGACAAAAAAGAGAGCGGGCGCTTCCGGCGCTCGCCCTCTTTATCCAACCGAACTGAATTAGCTGTTCTTGAGACGGAACGTCTCGTGGCATGCGCCGCATTCCTTGCCGATCGCAGGGAAGGTCGCCTTCAGCGAGTCGAGATCCTTGATCTTCGCCTTGGCTTCGGTCACGACCTTGGCGAAGCCGTCGATCTTCGCTGCGAAGCCGGCCTTGTCTTCCCAGATCTTCGACGACGAGCTGTAGTCGCCTTCGACCTTCAAGCCCTTGATGCTTTCCGGAAACATCGTTGGCAGCTTCTTTGCGGTATCTGCCAACTGCGTCAGCGCCGTATCGACGGCAGCCTGATCATAGGGCTTTTCGCCCTTGAACATCGGACCGAGAACCGCCCCCAGGGCCCTTCCGGTCGCCTTCATGGTCGTCTGCGTCTGGTTGGCCACATCCTGTGAGGCCAAGACCGCACCTATACTCAGCAATAAGGCTCCTGCTACCACCAAAACACGCTTCATTGGCTACCCCTTTTTTGGCTATGACGCGCGTGAGCCCGCGCGTTCCGCGGGCCCACCATTACCTGCAAACCCCGCGGGCGGCCTATCATTCCGCCTGCGACAAAATATCAGAGATTATGGCGCTTCTGCGCCTCGCGGATCGCGATCCAGACTCGCTCGGCGGTAGCCGGCATGTCGATGTGATCGATCTTGTACTCGCGCCACAGGCCCTCGACGATCGCATTGACCACCGCGGGACAGGAGCCGATCGCGCCCGCCTCGCCCGCGCCCTTGACGCCGAGCGGATTGGTCGTGCACGGCACGTTGTGCGTCTCGAAGTGGAATGACGGGCCGTCGGCCGCGCGCGGCATCGCGTAGTCCATGAAGGTCCCGGTGACGAGCTGGCCGTCGCTTGCGCTGTAGACCGCCTGCTCCATCAAGGCCTGCCCGATCCCCTGCATCGCCCCGCCATGCACCTGGCCGGCGAGCAGCAGCGGATTGAGCGTCACGCCGAAATCGTCGACGATGACATAGTTGACGATCTTGATGATGCCGGTGGCGGGATCGATCTCGACTTCGGCCAGATGCGTGCCGTTCGGATAGGTGCCGTCGGCCTGCGCGAAGGTCGCGCTCGAATTCAGTTTCGAGGGATCGACGCCCGGGCGTTTCGCGAGGTCCGCGAAGCTGATCGAGCGATCGGTGCCGGCGATGCGCACGAGGCCATTGCTGATCTCGAGGTCGCCGGCGCTGGTCTCCAGCGCCTCGGCCGCGATCTCCTTCAGCTTGGCCCCGAGGTCGCGGGTCGCGCGCTCGACGCTGACGCCGCCGGTCGGGATCGACGCCGAGCCGCCGGTGCCAAGACCGGTGGCGATCTTGTCGGTGTCGCCCTGCAGGATGTGGACGCGTTCCGGCGGCACCCCGAACTGCTCGGCGACCAGTTGCGCGTAAGCCGTCTGGTGGCCCTGCCCGCTCGACTGGGTGCCGATCAGGATGGAGATGTCGCCATTGGGATCGAGCGCGACATTGGCGGTCTCCTCGCCCATGGTGCCGCACACCTCGACGTAGCTGGCGAGGCCGATGCCGCGCACCAGGCCAGCCTTCTTCGCAGCTTTCGCGCGCTTGGGAAATTCCTTCCAGTTGCCGACTTCCATCGCGCGCTTCATATGCGCGGTGAAGTCGCCGGAATCGTAGACCTTGCCGGTCGCGGTCTTGTAGGGCATCGCCTTCGGCGGGATGAAATTCTTGCGCCGGATCGCATCCGGCGTCATGCCGAGCTTGCGGGCCGCCGCATCGACCAGACGCTCGATCACATAGGCCGCCTCGGGACGCCCGGCGCCGCGATAGGCGTCGACCGGCACGGTGTTGGTGAACACGGTGCGGACGCGGCAGTGGAAGGCCTGGATATCATAGAGCCCGGGCAGCATGCCGGCGCCACCGTGCGGAATGTAAGGCCCGAAGGTCGAGAGATAGGCGCCCATGTCGCCCATCAGGTCGACGTCCATGCCTAAGAACTTGCCGTCCTCGGCCAGCGCCATCTTCGCGGTCGTGACGTTGTCGCGGCCCTGCGCGTCGCCCATGAAGTGATCGGAGCGATCGGCGGTCCATTTGATGGTCTTGCGCAATTTTTTCGCGGCCACCGAAATCAGCGCGTATTCGCGATACGGAAACAATTTGGTGCCGAAGCCGCCGCCGACGTCGGGACAGATCACCCGCATCTTTTCCATCGGCATCTTCAGCACCATGCCGCACAGGATTTCGCGCAGGCGATGGCTGCCCTGGCTGCCGATGGTCAGCGTCAAATGATCGCGCTTGGCGTCGTACTCGGCAACTGCGGCGCGCGTTTCCATGAAGTTGGTGATGACGCGCGGATTGACGATCGTGATCTCGGCGACCGCATACGCCTTGGCAAACGCGGCCTCAACCGCCTTCTTGTCGCCGATCGGCACATCGAACAGCACGTTGCCGGGCTTGTCGGGCCAGACCTGCGGCGCACCCGGCTTGACGGCGTTGGCAAGGCCGGCCACCGCCGGCAGCGGCGTCCACTTGACGTCGATCGCCTCGATCGCGTCGCGGGCCTGGTCGATGGTATCGGCGACCACGAAAGCCACGGCGTCACCGACATGGCGCACCTCGTCCTTGGCGAGGATCGGGTATGGCGGGCCGGTGAACGGATCGGTTTCCAGGTTGAACAGGCACGGCAGATCGCCGAGATCGCCGACCTCGGCCGCGGTCAGAATCAGCGACACGCCCGGCATCCCGCGGGCCTTGGCGACGTTGATGGTGAATTTCGCATGCGCATGCGGCGAGCGCAGCATCAGCGCGTGCATCGCAGGCTGTGGCGAATGGTCGTCGGTATAGCGGCCCTTGCCGCGAATGAGCGCGTCGTCTTCCTTGCGAAGAACGCTTTGACCGACGCCGAATTTGATGGGAGCTGCCATCGTATCTCCAATTGTCAGGGAGCACGACGACGCCCCTTGGAACCGTCATCCGCCCCATCTTTTTTGTATGAGCATGGGCCTTTCGGAAAACCGGCACCCGGTTTTGCGGCTCATGCTCTAGAAGCGTTCCATATTGCAGTGGTTCGCGCCTCAGCGCAAACCGCTTTCGGCCGGCCAGACACGGTACCCGCGCAGCCAAATCACCGCGGACGGCAGCTCTTTTCGCGCCTGCACAAAAATCCACATAGAGACGCTTACTTACAATGACTTAGGGGATCGATCGCGCACCAACGTGAATAGCCACCCCCTGCCGAACAGCAGCAGGATCAAGACCCCGTATGCGAACGCACCGGCCGCGACCAGAAGCAGCAATGTGGTCTCGTCCCGGAAGCTGTGCATTTGCGCGAAATAGACACTGGCGAATCGCGCGGTGGCCCAGAGGGCGGCGGCGAGCAGGGCACCGGCTGCCGCGAACTTGGCGAGCGACGTCATCCAGGCGCGGTCGAGTTCGAGGTAGCCTGCCCGCACCGCGAAGAACAGCACCAGCAAAAGATTGATCCAGGCCCCGACGGCAGTGGCGAGCGCCAGGCCGATTTGCGCCAGCGTCCCCATCAATGCGACCTTCAGGGCCACATTAACGGCGATTCCGGTCAGCGCCGCCTTCATCGGCGTGGCGGTGTCCTTGCGGGCGTAGAAGGTCGCGACCGCGCTGCGAATGGTCACGAACGGAACGAGCCCTATGGCATAGGCTGCCAATGTGGCGCCCGCGGCCACGGCATCCGCCTTCGAGAACGCCCCGCGCGTAAACATCGCGCGCATGATGACATCAGGCACGGTCAGGAACGCGGCCACGAACGGCACTGAAAACAACAGCGAGAATTCAAACGCTCGCCGTTGTGCGGCCGACGCCCCCGAGACATCGTTGGCGGTGAGGCGTCGCGACATTTCCGGCAGCAGCACGGTGCCGATGGCAATCCCGATCACGCCGATCGGCAACTGGTTGAGACGATCCGCGTAATACAGCGCCGACAGCGCGCCGGCCGGCAGAAAGGTCGCGATGATGGTGTCGGCGAACAGCGCAATCTGCGTTCCCATCGAACCGACGGTCGCAGGGCCCAGCGCGCGGAAGAACGCGCGAACGTCGTCGTCGAGCTTGAAGATAGCGAATTTGGGCAGGATACCGCTTTTTGCCGCGTCGCCGGCCAGCAGCAGGAATTCCAGAATGCCGGCGAGCAGCACGCCCCACGCAGCCGCGTAGCCCGCGCCTGGAAAGAACGCCGCCAGCGCCAGCGTTGCCATCATCGACAGATTGAGAAAGATCGGCGCCGCCGCATAGCTGGCGAAGCGGTGCATGACGTTGAGCATGCCGCCGTAGAGGGTCACCATCGTGACCAGCAGCAGGTAAGGAAACGTGATCCGCGTCAGCGAAATCGCCAGTTCGCCACGCGCCGGATCATCTTTGAACCCCGGCGCGAGGATGGCGATCACCTCCGGCATGAAAAACCACGCCACCACGAGCAGGACGACTTGAGCGCTGAAGAGCAACGTGAAGATCCGGTCGGCGAACAACCTCGCCGAGGCCTCGCCCTGACCGCGAAGATGCGCATAGGCCGGCACGAAGGCGGCGTTGAAGGCGCCCTCGGCGAAGATCGCACGAAAATGATTGGGCAGCCGCAGCGCCACGAAAAACGCGTCCGCCACGGGGCCGGCGCCCAGAATCGCGGCGAGCATGATGTCGCGTGCGAATCCGGTCAGCCGCGAGAGCAGCGTGTAACCGCCGACGGTGAAGATGCGTCCGAGCATGCGCCGCTTCTAGCGCATATTCGCGAGACGGGGAAATCAGGAAGAAAGCGCGCCGCGCACCGCCGCGATGACGCGATCCTGCGCCGCCTCGTCGAGATAGGCGTGAATCGGCAGGCTGATGACGTCGTCAGAGAGCTGTTCGCTCACCGGCAGCCCGCCATCCGCCACCGGGAAAGCCTTGTACGCGGTCTGCTGATGCATTGATTTGGTATAATAGACCATCGTCGGCACGCCCTGCGCCTTCAGCGCTGCCGCAAAACCATCACGATCGACCCCCTTGGGCAGGCGGATGGTGTACTGCGCCCAGATCGAGGTGCATCCGGAAGCCAATCGCGGCACCGTCACGAAATTGCCGAGGCCGCGGGCATAGCGCTCGGCGACGCGGTTGCGGGCTGCGATCTCATCCTCGAAAATCTTCAACTTCTCGATCAGGACCGCTGCCTGCATGGTGTCGAGGCGACCGGTCAGGCCGAGGCGCACATTGTCGTATTTGTCGGAGCCTTGGCCATGCACGCGGATGCTGCGCAGCGTCTCGGCGAGTTCGTCATCATCGGTAAAGATGGCGCCGCCATCGCCGAAGCAGCCGAGCGGTTTTGTCGGAAAGAAGCTGGTCGCGGTCGCAAGCCCCAAAGAGCCGATCCGGCGGCCCTTGTAGCTCGCGCCAAAACCCTGTGCGGCGTCATCGAGCACGAACAGGCCCTCGGCCTGCGCGACCTCGGCGATCGCATCGTGGTCGGCGCTCTGGCCGAACAGGTCGACGGGGATCACGGCCCGGGGCTTCAGGCCGCGCTGCTTCGCCGTCGCGATACCGCGCCGGAGCGAGGCGGCATCCATGTTGTAGGTCGCGGCATCGACGTCGACGAACACCGGCGTCGCGCCGGTCAGCGCCACGGCTTCGCCGGTCGCGCAGAACGTGAACGACGGACACAGGACGGCGTCCCCGGGGCCGACGTCCCTGGCCATCAACACCATCAGAAGCGCGTCGGTGCCGCTCGCGCAGCTCACGACATGCCTGGCGCCGCAGAAATCCGCCAAGGCTTTTTCCAGTACGGCGACTTCCGGACCGTTGATAAAGAGGCAATGGCTCGTCACGCGCGCGATCGCCTCATCGATCGAAGTGCCGAGCCGCCGGCGCTGCGAGCCGAGGTCATAGAAGGGAACGGGATCTGGACGCATGTGCTGATTCATGTGGCCTTGCTGGGATCGGAAGTGAAAGGTTCAGCCGGCGATGCGGCGCGGGCCCTTGCGCGCGGCGGAGGCCGCTGGCTTGGCGGGCTGTTCGAGGCAGCGGATCGCGATTGCGAGACTGGCGACGCCCTCGTCGCCGGAAACCGCCGGCACATTGCCGGTGCGGACAGCATCGAGGAACGCGATCAATTCGGCGCGCAGCGGTTCGTCATGGCCGACCGGCAGATGCCGCATCGAATAGCTACCGTCGGGCTTGAAGCCGAAGCATTCGGTCACTTGGCGCGTCAACAGATCGCCCATCACATATTTGCCGCGGGTCGCGACCGTGACGCTGCGCGCCTTGAACGGCGTCAGCCAGTTGGTATTGATGTGGGCGAGCACGCCGGAAGCGGTGCGGAACTGCAGCAGCGCGATATCCTCGCGCTCGGCGACCGCGCTGGAAAGCTGCGGCTGCACCTCGACGATATCGGATTCGGTGAACCAGCGGATCAGGTCGATATCGTGCACGGCCAGATCGATCACGACGCCGACATTGGACATCCGCGGCGGAAACGGCCCTACGCGGGTGATGCCGATCGAAAGAATATCCTCGCCCGCGATCGCCTGCTTGATGGCGGCGACCGCCGGATTGAAGCGCTCGACATGGCCGACCATCAGCGTCACGCCGGCACTGCGCGCCGCATTGACGATGTCCTGCCCCTCCTCCACCGTGGTGGCGACCGGCTTCTCGACCAGAATGTGGATGTTGCGCGTGATGCAGGCGAGCGAGATCTCGTGATGCAGATGGGTCGGCGCCGCGATGGTGATGGCGTCGACACCCTCGTCGAACAGTTCGTCCAGCTCGGCGAACGCGCGGCATCCGACCATCGCGGTGGCGCGCGCGCGGTGCTCCGGCAACGGATCGACGATGCCGACCAGCGTCACCCCGGGCAGACCGGCCAGCACCCGGGCATGGTTGCTGCCCATCACGCCCGCGCCGACCACGCCGACACGCAAGACGCTGACGGCATCGGCCTTCGCGTCGGATGCGGACCCTTTGGAACTCATGATTTGTCGACCCCAAAAACAGACTTTGAGCGGATTCTGCGCCGGTAACGTCCCCGGCGGTTCCTCTAGCACGCCGTCACAGACGTGGCGAACGCGATCGACCGTTTTTAGACACGTTTTGATTCAAAGAATTACAGCCGCCGGGGGACGTAAAACTACTGCTCGAATAGAGCGTTCCCCGTTCCGATGGAAGCGGAACGGGCTCTGGATTGACACGTTTTATTGACGCGAACCGGCCGCCAGCCCCGGATCAAGTCCGATGGCATGCTTCGCTGGAGAACGCGCTAGCTGCGCTTGTAGTCATCCTCGATGCGGATGATGTCGTCCTCGCCGAAATAGCTGCCGGTCTGGACCTCGATCAGTTCGAGCTGGATCTTGCCGGGATTCTCCAGCCGGTGCACCGCGCCGATCGGGATGTAGATCAACTCGTTCTCGTGCACGGTCTTGACCAGCTCGTTGACGGTGACCTGCGCCGTTCCGCGCACCACGATCCAGTGCTCGGAGCGGTGGTGGTGCTTCTGCAGCGACAGCCGCCCGCCCGGCTTGACGATGATGCGCTTGACCTGGTGACGGTCGCCATTGTCGACCGACTGATAGGATCCCCAGGGCCTGTGCACCCTGATGTGATCCTCGGTCACCTGCGGCGCCACCGTCTTCAGCTTCGCGACCAGCCGCTTCAGCCCGTTGGCGTCCTGTTGCCTGGAGACCAGCACGGCGTCCTGGGTCGCGACCACCACGAGGTCGTCGACGCCTTCGAGCGCGACCAGCGCGCGGTCGGTCGATACGTTGCAGTTGCGGGAATCCTCGAACACCGCAGCGCCCCGCGCCGCGTTGCCGTCGCCGTCCTTGTCGGACAATTCCCACACCGCATGCCAGGAGCCGACATCGGACCAGCCGCACGCGACCGGCACCACCGCGGCGCGCGCGGTCTTTTCCATGACTGCATAATCGATCGAGATCGACTTCGCCGATCCGAACGCCGCCTCGTCGAGCTTGACGAAGCCGAGGTCGGTGCCCGCCTTCGTCACCGCATCGCTCACGGCCTGGACGCTTTCCGCATCGACCTTGCGATATTCATCCGTCAGTACGGCGGCGCGGAACATGAAGTTGCCGCTGTTCCAGAGATAGCCGGCCTTGACATAACCCGCTGCCGTCGCCGGGTCCGGCTTCTCGACGAACTTCGCGACCGCGCGGACCTTGCCGGAGATGACTTCGCCGGGATTGATGTAGCCATATTCGGTGGCGGCGCGTTCGGGCTGCACGCCGAACGTCACGATGTGCCCGGCTTCCGCGGCAGCCAGCCCCTCACGGCAGGCGGCAAGGAAAGCAGGCGTGTCGCTCACCACGTGATCGGCGGCCAGCGCCAGCACGATCGCATCCTTGTCGCGCGCCTCCGCGAAGGCGGCGCCGGCTGCGATGGCGGGGCCGGAATCGCGCCGCATCGGCTCGAGCAGCACGTCGGCCTCCCGCCCGATCTCCGCCAGTTGCTCCAGCACCATGAAGCGATAGGCGTTGTTGGTGATGATGACGGGCCGTTCGAACAGATCAGCATCGGAAACCCGCAACAGCGTATCCTGGAACGTCGAGCGCGCTCCGAACAGGGACAGGAACTGCTTGGGGTGAACCTCGCGCGAGGCCGGCCACAGCCGCGTTCCGGCGCCGCCGCACATGATCAGGGGAATAATTCGTCGGTTCATCGGCATCTCAAATCCTGTAATAGTCACGATACCAGGCGACAAAATCGGCAAGCCCGTCCTCGATCGAGGTCTGCGGCCTGAAGCCGGTGTCGCGCATCAATTCGGCGACATCGGCAAAGGTTTCGGTCACGTCTCCGGGCTGCATCGGCAGCATCTCCCTGACCGCCGCGCGGCCCAATTCCCGCTCCAGAACTGCTACCACATGGGTCAGTTCTTCCGGATGATTATTGCCGACATTGTAAATCCGTGCCGGCGCCCCGGCGCCCTCGTCGCGCGGGGCCTGGTCGACCAATTGCAATACGGCACGCGTCGCATCGTCGATATGGGTAAAGTCGCGCCGCATCCTGCCATGGTTAAAGAGACGGATCGGAGTTCCTTCGACGATCGCCTTGGTAAACAGGAAAATCGCCATATCGGGCCGGCCCCACGGCCCGTAGATGGTAAAGAACCGCAGGCCCGTCACCGGTAAGCCGGTAGAGATGGCTGTAGGAATGAGCCATCAGCTCATTGGCCTTCTTCGTGGCGGCGTAAAGGCTGACCGGATGATCGGTTTTGTCGTCCACCGAAAACGGTAGTTTCGTATTGGCGCCGTAGACCGACGACGAAGATGCATAGACCAGATGGCCGCATCCATGATGCCGGCATCCCTCCAGCACGTTGACGAAGCCTTCGAGATTGGCGTCGACATAGGCATGCGGATGGTCGATCGAATAACGCACGCCGGCCTGCGCCGCGAGATGCACCACCTTGGCAAAGCGGTGTTTGGCGAACAGGCGTGCCATTGACGCACGGTCGGCGAGATCGATCTGTTCGAACGCAAAGCCCTGCTCCCCGCGCAGGATGTCCAGCCGCGCCGGCTTTCAGCGCCGGGTCGTAATAGTGATTGAGATTGTCGAGGCCGACCACGGCGCGGCCTTCGGCGAGCAGCCGGCGAGCGACGTGAAAGCCGATGAAACCCGCAGCTCCGGTGACCAATATGGGTTGATCCGACATCATATCCCTGGAAGGCACCGCTCAAAGGCTGAAATCTCTGTCAGGGCCTCTTTACCTGCGTTGCCGAGGCCGCTGCAACACCCAGCAGCCCCCGCTATTGCCAGATCGGCTTGAAAACCATACCAAGGCGCCGAATTGCATCGCTTTTTGCACCCCCCCTTCTCAAACCCAGCACGGGCGAGATGCGCCGTATCCTGCTTTCGACGTTGAAGATTGTGGTCTCGGCGGCGCTCCTGTATTTCTCGCTGCGCAAGGTCGATCTTGCCGAACTCGTCGCCCGCATCGACGTTTCCAGCCTGGGCTGGATCGGCGTGGCGATTGCCGTGACGTTCCTGCAGATATTCGTCGGCGTGCTGCGATGGCGCGAGATCAGCGCGGAGTGCGGCGCGCCGCTGCCGACCAGGCAGGCGATGCGCTTCAACGTGATCGGAACCTTCTTCAACCAGACGCTGCCCTCCTCGATCGGCGGCGACGCGGTGCGGCTATGGCTGGTCGCGCGCAGCGGCCACGGCTGGCGGGCGGCGACCTATTCCATCTTCGTCGACCGCGCCATCGGCCTGATCGCGCTCGCGGTGGTCATCGTCGCGAGCCTGCCCTGGAGCTACCGCCTGATCACCGATCCGCACGGCAGGTCGGCATTGCTGTTCGTCGATTTCGCAGCCCTTGCCGGCGGCCTCGGATTTCTCCTGCTCGGCCGGCTGCCGTGGCCGTGGCTGAAGCGCTGGTGGGGCACCCACCACATCCACGCCTGTTCGGTGATCGCCAACCGCGTGCTGTTCAGCCGCGCTCACGGCCCGAAAGTCGCGGTGCTGTCGTTGCTGGTGCATGTGCTCGCCGTCGTCATCGCCTGGTGCGTGGTGCAGTCGATCGCAGCTCCCGTGCTGTTCGGCCAGGTCTTCCAGCTCGTTCCGCCGGTCATGCTGATCACGATGCTGCCGATCTCGATTGCCGGCTGGGGCGTCCGCGAGGCCACCATGGGCCTGGCGTTCGGCTATGCCGGCCTGATGACCAGCGAGGGCGTCAACATCTCGCTGCTGTTTGGCGCCGTGTCGTTCATCGTCGGCCTGGTCGGCGGGCTGGTCTGGATCTTGAGCGCCGAGAAGGCCGCACGGGGCACGGCGCCGATCGAAGTTCCCAAATAGCTCCGAGCAACTTTCCACGCGGATAGAATGGCCAGTTCGCACCTCCTGCTGTCGTTGGCCGCCGCAGTGCCGGCGGCGCTGTTGTCGGGCGTCCTGACATGGGCGATCCGGCCGCTGCTCATGCGCGTAGCGCTGGCAAGGCCGAATGCGCGCTCTTCGCATCGGATTCCAACGCCGCAAGGCGCGGGCATCGCGGTGATCGCGGCCACGCTGATTGCGGCCGTCGCGGTCATCGCATTTGCCGGCGCGGCCGAGCTGAAAATTCCCGTCGCGGTATTCGGCGCGACGCTGTTCATCGCGGCCGTAGGCTTTGCCGATGACGTCCATTCCATCCCGGTGGTGCCGCGGCTGCTGCTGCAGGGGCTCGCCGTCGCCGCGGTGATCCTGGCCGCGCCCGAAAGCCTGCGGATCGTTCCGGCCTGTCCGCTCTGGATCGAGCGCGGCTTGCTGTTGCTCGCAGGCCTGTGGTTCGTGAACCTCGTCAACTTCATGGACGGGCTGGACCTGATGACGGTCGCCGAGATCGTGCCCGTCACCGGCGCGCTCGTTGTGCTCGGCTGGCTCGCCGAACTTCCCCCGCCCGCGACGGTCGCCGCCGCGGCGCTGTTCGGCGCAATGCTCGGATTTGCGCCCTTCAACCGGCCGGTGGCGAAAATCTTTCTCGGCGACGTCGGCAGCCTGCCGATCGGCCTGTTGGCCGGCTGGTGCCTGCTGGAGCTCGCCTGGCATCAGCAGTTTGCCGCCGCGCTGCTGCTGCCGCTGTATTATCTGGCCGATGCCACCATCACGCTGTTTCGGCGGATGGCACGGCGCGAGCCGTTCTGGGCGGCGCATCGCAGCCACTTCTACCAGCGCGCCACCGACAACGGATTTTCCGTATCGCGCGTGGTGAGCGAGGTGTTCGCGCTCAACCTCGTGCTGGCCGCACTGGCCATCGGCTCGGCCGTGACCTCGTCGGCGGCCATCGCCTTACTGCTTTTCGTCATCGGCGGCATCGCCACGGCGCTCCTGCTGCGCCGCTTCTCCCGCCAGCAATCGTCGTCAGGCTAATCCGGCTTCTTCTGCAAGAGTTCGCGGATCAGGCCGCAATAGCCGGTCATGGCGTGCTCAAAATCGAATCGCCCTGCAATCTCGGCTGCGCGATCGGCCCGCTGCAGGTCTTTGGCGCCGGCGGCGCGGCTGATCGTTTTCGCGAGCTCATCGGCGCTGCCGGGTTCGACGACCCAGCCGACATCGTGTTCGGTCACCGTCAACGCCGCCTCGGCATCGGGTTCGGAAACCAAAATTACCGGGCGGCCGATCGCCAGCAGATTGTAGAACCGGCTGGGCACCGATACCCCGGCGACGTTCTTGCGGTAGGGAATGATCCAGGCATCCGCGGCCGAAAGAAACGTCTCCAGCTGGTCGTCCTCGACGCGATCGACCAGTGTGACGTTCGGAAGCTTCGCCTCGGATTGCATCTTGCGCAACTGATCGAATCCGATTCCCCAGCCCGACAGCAGGAAGTGAATATCCGGGTTCTCGCGCAGCAGGCGCGCGGCCTCGAATACGATGACGGGATCGTGGGTAAAGCCGAGATTGCCTGACAGACCGACGACGAAGCCCGCGGAAAGCGGACGGCGATACGGATTATCGGGATCGACCGCGCGAACGCCGCGCGACAGCGTCGCCCAGTTCGGAATGAAACGGATCTTGTCGCGTGTCACTCCGCGATAGCGCAGCAGCAGCTTTTCGGTATCGCGGCCGATGATGACGACGGCGTCGAGCGCGCGAAACATCGGCGCGTTGAGAACGTGCATCGCCTTCGCCAACCAGGAATCCGGCTTCAGCACTCCCGCCATGATCAGCACGTCGGGATACAGGTCATGCATGATCAGCACCGATCTCGCGCCCTTCAGCTTCGCCGCGGCGGCAAAGGCGTAAGGCAGCATGAAGGGCGCCGGCACGGTGATGGTGACGTCGCCGCGGCGCAGCTTGATCAGCAGCGCTACGAACATCCGGATCGTGAACAGCAGTTCGGCCAAAGCACGCTTGAGCAATGCGGCCTTGCCGGGCATCCAGTTCCCAACTTCGACGATTTGAGGCTTGCCGGCAGCCGCTGCAGCCGCGGAGCCTGCCGTTCCCGACAGCACCAGCACCTCGGCTTCCGGCGCCACGCGTTCGGAAATCGCCGCCATGATCGCCGCCGTCGTGCTCGGATCCGGCGGATAATGCTGGCTGACGACGACGACTTTTCCGGACTTCTGCATCATGGCTTTCGAGACGGCCTGCATGGCCGCCGGTCACCGAAAAGATCAGGCGGCGTTCGAGCCGAACTCGGGCACGGCATCCTTGAGCACCGCGCGGATGGTGGAACGATCATCCCGCGCAATCGCATCCTCCAGCGCCGCGAGCCATTTGCGCAAGGTCTGCATCGGCGGCTCGTTCGGCTTGGCCGCCATGATGCCGGCGACGCCGATCTCCACCGGAGGCTCCTCGCTGGCGAACAGGATCTCGTTCAGCCGCTCGCCCGGCCGCATGCCGGTGAACACCACCTCGATATCGATGCCGGGTTCGAGCCCGGACAGGCGGATCAACCGCTCGGCAAGCTCGACGATCTTGACCGGCTGTCCCATGTTGAGGACGTAGACGGAGACATCGGGCCGCGCCGGCGTCAGCGCGTGGGTCGCCGCGGTCAGCACCAGATCGCAGGCTTCGCGGATGGTCATGAAGTACCGGACCATGTCCGGATGCGTCACCGTGACCGGGCCGCCGGCCTCGATCTGCGCCTTGAATTTCGGCACCACCGATCCGTTCGAGGCCAGCACGTTGCCGAACCGCACCGAGATCAACCGCATGTGCGGCTTGCCTTCCGATTGCGTCATCAGGTCATGGTCGAGCGCCTGGCAATACATTTCGGCAAAGCGCTTGGTCAGGCCCAGCATCGAGACCGGCTCGATCGCCTTGTCGGTCGAGATCATCACCATTGCGGTCGCGCCCGCCGCCCGCGCGGCGTCGGCGACGTTGACGGAACCGAAGATGTTGGTCTTGACGCCCTCGCTCCAGTCGCGCTCGAGGATCGGCACGTGCTTCAGGGCGGCGGCATGGAACACGATATCGGGCTTGAATTCGCGCATCAGGTTCATGATCCGGTCGCGATCGCGGATATCGGCGATGCGGCCCTCGATCGCGGCATTGGCCGCGCGTGTCGTCAGCGCTTCCGTCACCGCGTAAAGCGCCGGTTCGGAATGCTCGATCACCAGCAACCGCGCGGCGCCGAAGGTCGCGACGCGGTCGCAAATCTCCGAACCGATCGAGCCGCCGCCGCCGGTGACGATCACCGCCTTGCCCTTCACCAGCGCCTCGAGCCGCGCGTAATCGATCTTCTCGCTCGGCCGCAGCAGCAGGTCTTCGACGGCGACATTGGTCAGCCTCGGCACGTCGCCGCTTTCGAGCGACGGCAGGCGGCTGACGAACAGGCCGAGCCGCTTGGCCCGCATCAGCACCGCTTCGGGATGCGCCTCGGGTTCGAACGCCGACGGGGTCATCACGATCCGCGAAATCGACTTTCCCCGTCCGGCGTAATCGCGGACCACGTCCTCGACGTCGTCGATGCCGCCGAGCACCGGGACGTTGCGGATCGACTGGCCGCGGTCCGCGGTCGACGGCGACAGCACGCCGACCGGCCAAAGCTGCTTGACCGCGCCGCTCTCGATCGCGCGCAACAGCACCTCGGCGTCGGCGGCGCGGCCGATCAGCAGGGTCGACGACGCTCCTTCGGTCCGGGCATGGCGGCGAACGCGCGAATAGCGGAAATAGCGATAGCCGAAACGAAGCGCGCTCAGCGCGAACACCTGGAGAAACCAGTAGAGCACGATGGTGATACGGCCGAACAGCACCGGGGCCTTGCTGCTCGATGCGCCGAAAATGAAGGCATAGTCCAGCACGATGAGCGCGACCGTCAGAATCGACGCCACCCGCATGATGTTCAACGCATCCGGCAGCGAAATGAAACGCCATTTCGTCGTCGTCAGGTTGAAGACGTAACAGATCACGACGCTGAAGACGACGAACAGCGGCAGAATGCGCAGCAACAGCGGCAGGCGGGCATAGAAGGCCTCGCCTCCCTCGAAGCGCAAATAGAAGGCTGCGAGCAACGCAAACGCGGTCGCCAGCGCGTCATGTGCCGCGATCAGGTAATTGCGATGGGTCAGTTGCGAAAGAGGCGTCATTCCATTGGCCGGCTGCGGAAGCGATGGAGATTCGTGCGAGGCGTCCCGAGTCCGCTGATATCTTATCTGCGGCGCGCATGCCAGCGATCATGGCCGGGCTGTTCCGGAAGATTCCGCAGCCTCGCGACCTCGCGCGCAGCACCATGCCTCCGGCGATCCCGACGCCGAGCACATACATCCATCCCTCGTGAAAATCGAACAGATGCGAGTTGAACAGCGAACTGAACATGTTCTGCAGCACCACCATCAGCCCGATCCAGGCCGCCAGCCCCTCGCCGCGAAACAGCGAGAAATGCGAAAGCCACATCGCGTACAGGATCACGACCCCGACCGTGCCCCACTGGACCGCGACGTTGAGGGTCTGGTTATGCGGGTTCCCGATCACCTGCCCCTGCGCCAGCACCGCAGGCCCGGTCGCCGCCGCCTCGAACAGCCCCCGCGTCGATCCCGTACCGTGGCCGATGACCGGCGCCTCGGCAAAGAACCGCAACGACTTCTCCCAGAATTCGAGCCGCAGCCCGATCGATGTCGGCTGGTTGAGTTCCTTGTAGATCCGGTAGTCCCGCGTGAACCTGTCCGTCGTCGCCTGCAGTTGAGGCGACACCGTCCAGGCCAGCGCGCCGAATATGACGGCGGCAACGAACAGCAGCACGTTGGTGCGCCATTTCAGGTGCGCCATCGCGAACACGGCGAGCATCACCGGCAGCGTCACCAGTGCCGTGCGCGACACGACGACGAACACCATGTTGACGACAAAGTTCGCCGCGACCAGCGTCAGCAACAGCGCATGCCGGATTTTCCCTTCGCGCAGCAGCGTGATGATGGGGAAAGCAAGCACGACCGCGCACAGCACGAATTCCTGGCTCTGGTCGATATAGTTCTTGACGAAGATGCCGTGACCCGTCGGCTCGCCGGGGACCTTCAGCGTAAGGCTGGGATCGATCGCGACGATCCAGGACGCGGCCGTCAGCAGCGTGCAGGACGCCAGGAATGCGATGAATACCCACATGCCGCGCGTCGAGCGCTCGAAATGATAGAACAGGAACGGCAGCACGAGCAGCTTCGTCGCGGGGCTCAGGGCATAGAGGCGCGCGCCCCATGACGCGTCCGACCACAGCGTTCCCAGCGCCGCGAGCGCAACGAGCGCGATCGGCAGCGCGCTGATCGGCCGCTGCAACGATCGCAGGAACGGGCGCAGTTCGAGCGTCGCGGCCAGAGCGGCAAGCCAGACCACCATGCCGATGCCCACGCCGCTGGTCGACCACGGCAGCAACAGCCGCCACCAGACCGCGATGAGATCGACGTTCAGCATGCGCGCGAACGGATCGTGCCGGGCTGACGCCATGACCGACAGCAGCGAGCCGATCGAATTTATCTCCCTGCGCCGGTGATCCGCCGCCATCACGACGACCCGGCCGGCTCCGCGCGCGCGTTGCGTTGCCTGGCCGCGAGCGTCATGCCGCCGGCAACGCCGACGCCGAGCACATACATCCATCCTTCGTGAAAATCGAAGATGTGTGAGTTGAACAGCGAGGTGAAGATATTCTGCACGACGACCAGCAATCCGATCCAGGCGACCAGACCGTCGCCGCGAAACAACCGCAGATGCACGAGCCACATCGCATACAGCAGGATGACCCCGATAATACCCCACTGCACCGCGACGTTCAAGCGTCTGGTTGTGCGGATTGCCGATCACCTCGACTGGTGGCGTGATCGTACCTCGCCGCGTGGCGGCCCGCTCGAAACAGCCCGCGCGTGGAGCCCGTACCGTGGCCGATGACCGGCGCCTCGGCAAAGAAGCCGCAGCGATTTCCGCCAAAATTCAAGCCGCAGCCCGATCGACGTCGGCAGGTTTTCGTTCTTGTAGAGCTGATAGTCGCTGACGAAGGTCTCCGTGGTCCGCTGCAACGGCGGCGACGTCGCCAAGGCCAACCCCGCCAGATGGCCGCAGCGCCGAAGATCATCAGGCTGGTTCGCCATCTCAGGTGAAGCAGCGCAAATACCGCAAGCATGATCGGGATCGTGACCATCGCCGTCCGCGAGACGATCACGAACGCCATGTTGACGATGAAGCCGAACGAGATCGCGCCCAGCACCAGCGCCTGCCAGATCCGGTTCGTCCGCAGCAGACGTGATGATCGGATAGGCCAGCGCCACCGCGCACAGCGCGAACTCCTGGCTCTGGTCGATGTAGTTCTTGACGAAGATGCCGCGCGCTCGCGCTCGTCCGCGTGGCTTCAGCGAAAGGCTCGGGATCGATGCAGACCATCCAGGACATCAGCATCAGCAGCGTGCAGGACACCAGGAATGCGACGAACACCCACATCCCGCGCGACGACCGCTCGAAATGATAGAACAGTCCGGGCAGCACCAGCAGCTTGAGGGTGGGACTGACGGCGTAAAGCCGCGCGCCCCATGCCGCGTCCGACCAGAGCGTGCCGACAAGAGCCAGGCCGACCAGCGCAAACGGCAAGTAGCAGATCGGCAGTTTCAGCAAGCGCCCGTAGGCCCGCCAATCCATCACCCATGCCACGGCGCCGAGCCAGCAGGGCACGAAGATCGCCACCAGCGTCGTCGACCACGGCAGCGTGAGCGCGGTCAGAATTGCGAAGATGTCCGCAATCGTCGTCCACAGCGCCCGGTCGCGCCAGTACCGCCGCACCAGCGACATCGGCGGAGCCGCAGCACTCAGGCTCACGCCTTGCCTCCCCGCGCGCGATCGACCAGCGACGTCGTGCTGTGGCCCGGCAGAATATCGACCAGCACGACCTCGCCGCCGGCAGCCTCGACGATCTCGTGGCCGACGACCTGCTCGCGGGTGTAGTCGCCACCCTTGACCAGCACGCTCGGCCTCACTTTCGTGATCAGGTCGATCGGCGTGTCTTCCTCGAAGATCGCGACGAGATCGACCGCCTCCAGCGCCGCCAGCACTTCGGCGCGCGCGCTCTCGTCCTGAACCGGGCGTCCCTCGCCCTTCAGCCGCTTCACCGAGGCATCGCTGTTGAGACCGACGATCAGGCGGTCGCAGGCGCCGCGCGCGGCCGTCAGCACCTTGACGTGGCCGGGATGCAGGAATGTCGAAGCAGCCATTGGTGAAGCCGATGCGCAGTCCCTGTTTGCGCCACTCCGCCAGATGCGCGTCGAGATCGCCGCCCGACAGGCACGATCTTTTCTTCGGCCGCCAGCGACGCATGCGGCAGGATTTTCCGCCGCAGCTCGGCCGGCGTCACGGTCGCGGTGCCCTTCTTGCCGACCGCAACCGCGGCCGCCGCATTCGCCATCCGCAGCGCCGTCTCCCAGTCGGCCCCGGCCGCCAGCGTCAGCGCCAGCACGGCGGCGACCGTGTCGCCCGCGCCGGAGACGTCGCGCACCTTGACCGGCAGCGCCGGCACGTGGATCGCCTCGCCGCCGCGAACCACCAGCGTCATGCCGTGTTCGCTCTGCGTCACCAGCATGGCCTCGCAATCGGCGAGAACCATCGCGTCCTGCGCCGCAGCGGCAATGTTCAGGTCGGTATCGGCGCGGCTGCGGGTGGCTTCGGCAAATTCCTTGCGGTTGGGCGTCAGCAGCGTGGCGCCGCGATAGATCGCGAAATTGGCGCTCTTCGGATCGACGATCACGCGCTTGCCGAGCTTCCTGGCGGAGTCGATGATGTTGCGGATGACACGCGCCGTCAGCACGCCCTTGGCATAGTCCGACAGCAGCACGATATCGGCGCGTGCGAGCTGCGGCAGGATGGCGTCGATCAGCCTTTGCTCGACATCGGCCGAGGCCGGAACGGCCAGCTCCCAATCCGCGCGCAGCATGTGGGTGGAAAAATGCTCGGAGACGAAGCGCACCTTGCGCGTCGTCGGGCGCGACGAATCGGAGACCAGCACGGCCTCGATCAGCTTCTCCTGCGCCAGATCGGCCTTCAGCCTGGCGCCCGCCTCGTCCTCGCCGACCAGACCTGCAAAGATGCAGCGCGCGCCGAGAGCGGCGATATTGCGGGCGACATTGCCGGCGCCGCCGACATTGGTCTCGCTGCGCTGGACCGCGATGACCGGCGCCGGCGCCTCCGGCGAAACCCGCGACACCTCGCCATAGACGAATTCGTCGAGCATGAGGTCGCCGACGCAGAGCACGGTCTGACGCGGGATTGCCTGGCTCAGGGCTTCAAAATCGAACATCGGTCTACCTGGTGCCCGTCAGCGAAAGCGATCGGTGCGATCGAGAAAACCCTTCACGTAGCGATCGACCGCGTCTTCCAGCGCGGTGAAGCCGCCATTATATCCGGCGCGCAGCAGCCGATCGACGTCGCTCTGGGTGAAGTATTGATAGCTGTCGCGGATCGCCTCGGGCATGTCGATATACTGGATGTTCGGCGTGGCGCCGAGCGCCGCATAGGCCGACAGCATCAGGTCGCGAAAGCTGCGCGCGGTGCCGGTGCCGACATTGAAGATGCCGCTGATGCCGGGCGTCGCCAATAGCCACATCGTCACGCGCACGACGTCGTCGACATAGATGAAGTCGCGGCGCTGGTCGCCGTCGGCGATGCCCTCGCGATGCGACTTGAACAATTGCACCGGGCGGCCGGCCTTGACGTCGTCGAAGCGCCGCGCCAGCACGCTCATCATCGTGCCCTTGTGATATTCATTGGGCCCGAACACGTTGAAGAACTTCAGCCCGGCCCATTGCGGCGGCAGCCGTTCGCCGCGCGCGGCGCGTTCGGCCACCACCATGTCGAACAGATGCTTGCTCCAGCCATAGAGGTTCATCGGCCGCAGCTTCTGCAAGGCGTCCATGGATTGGTCGTCGCCAAAGCCGGTGCT
The DNA here is from genome assembly GCA_963816815.1 of uncultured Alphaproteobacteria bacterium. Classification (GTDB taxonomy): domain Bacteria; phylum Pseudomonadota; class Alphaproteobacteria; order Rhizobiales; family Xanthobacteraceae; genus Bradyrhizobium. The sequence goes on along the minus strand of CAWFMW010000045.1, from coordinate 24,822 downwards.
GCCGTCGCCATAGGTCGCCGCCGAGGACGCGTAGATCAGCGGCGTGGCATTCGCCGTGCACCAGTCCAGCAGCCGCATCGACAGCCGGAAATTGGTCTCGATCACCAGATCGCCGTCGGTCGCCGTGGTCTCGGAGATGGCGCCGAGATGGATGATGGCCTCCAGCCGCCGGCCCTTCAGCCAGTCCATCAGTTCCGAAGGCGGCACGAAATCGGCGAGCCGGCGCTTGGCCAGGTTGCGCCATTTGCCGTCCTGGCCGAGCACGTCGCACACGGCCACGTCCCGGCCGGCGTCATTCAACGCAGCCACGACGTTCGACCCGATAAAACCGGCGCCACCGGTCACCAGCAACATGCCGACCCCTGCCTTGATTGTCCGGCAAAGCTTTGCCCCAGTCCCGCGCGGCAGGCAACGTCGCATCCGGCGGGAGTCACAGGCGGGTCGATCCGGCTTTACCTGTGCACAAGGAGCGGTTACCGACGGGACCACAGACGGTTAGCGGCATCAGTGAAGATATGAATTCAAGTTCATCAGTCGAGATCAGGATGGAGGATGCCGCCGACACGAGGCCGATCCTGATCGTTCCCTATATGTGGATCGGCGATTTCGTCCGCGGCCACACCGTGGTGCGGGTTTTGAAGCAACGCTGGCCGAATCGCCCGGTTGACCTCCTGGTCACCCCCCTGTGCGCGCCGCTGGTCGACTATATGCCCGGTGTCCGGGCGGGCATCGTCTGGGACCTGCCCCGCAGCCGGCTGGCGCTGGCCAAGCAATGGGGTCTTGCCGCGCAACTCCGCGCCCGGGGCTATGGCACCGCGCTCGTCCTGCCCCGGACCTGGAAGGCGGCGATTGCGCCGACACTGGCCGGTATCCCCGAGCGCGTCGGCTTTTTCGGCGAGGCCCGATTCGGGCTGATCAACCGGATGCGCTGGGGCGAAAAGGCCCTGCCCCGCTTCATCGACAAGAATGCCGCGCTGGCGCTGCCGGCAGGCGCGCCGCTGCCGCCGGAATGGCCGGTGCCGCAGCTCGTCGTGCCGCCAGAGGACATCGCGCGCTGGAGGCAGGCCAACGACCTCGGCACCGGTCCGGCGGTGGCACTGGCCCCCGGCTCCGTCGGCGCCTCCAAGCGCTGGACCTATTACCCCGGCGCCGCACGGCTGCTGGTCGAGCGCGGGCTCGACGTCTGGGTGGTCGGCGGCCCCGGCGAGAAGGCGCTGGCACAGGAGATCGTCGCCGCCACCGGCGGCAAGGCCCGCGACCTCACCGGGACCGACCTGCGCAACGGCATTTTGGCGATGGCGGCGGCCGGCGTCGCCATCTCGAACAATTCCGGCCTGATGCATATCGCAGCCGCCATCGGCACGCCGACCATGGGCATTTTCGGCCCCACCAGTCCCTATTTGTGGGCGCCGCTGAACGGCCTCGCCGCCACGGTGCTCCAGACCAAATCCGTGCTGCCCTGCCAGCCCTGTCAGCGCACCGTCTGCACCATGAACGACCACCGCTGCATGCGCGACATTGACCCCACCCATGTGGCCGACGTGGCGCACCGCCTGCTCGTCACTCAGCCGAGCGTCCGGTAAACCGCAGCGATCGCATTCGCTTCCGCCTCGAGGCTGAATTTCTCCAACACGCGCGCGCGCCCCTGTTCGCCCATCGCGATCGCCGCGGCCGGATCGCGCATCAGCGGCTCCAGCGCGGCGACCAGCGCCTCGGCATCGCCCGGCGGCGTCAGCACGCCGGTCACGCCGTCCTCGACCACGAATTCGGCCGCGCCCGCGCGCGCCGCCACCAGCGCCGCACCTGAGGACATCGCCTCGATCAGCGTCAGCCCAAAGCCTTCATTGCGCGAGGTGAAGGCGTAGATCGTCAGCCGCTGATACCAGCGCTGCACCTCCTCGATCTCAAGCTCGCCCGTGATGACGATGCGCGATTGCAGCCCGGCGGCTTCGATCTGCTGTTTCAAACCGTTGGCAAACCCCTGCTGCTCCGGCACCACCGCGCCGACGATCACGGCGGTGAAATCGGGATAGCGCGGCAGCAGCCGGCACATCGCCGCCACGAAGACGTCCGTGCCCTTTTGCGCGCGCACCCGGCCGAAGCAGCCGATCGCGTAGCGTCCCGGCAGTTTCGCTTCGGCAAACGCCGCCGCGCGATCGGCCGGCGGCGCGTAAGCATCGGTATCGACGCCATGCATCACCACCGTCGCCTTGCGCTTGAGAAACGACGCCGAGAGTTCGGAGGTCGCGATCACCGCATCCATCTGCCGGATCAGCCAGCGCGTCAGCCGCTTGTGGTGCCGTTGCGCCGCCGAGGTGAAGACGAGCTTCAGCGGCCAGCCGAGCGCGCGCAGCAACAGCCCCGCGATCATCTCGTCATTGCGCCGCGCGTGCCAGATCAGCGGCGTAGTGTGGCGCCACAGTTTCAGGAGATCCGCAAAACCCATCCGCGCGATGCCGTCGGGCGCATGCGGCCCGAGCCAGGCCGCGCGATACATGGCGGCAAGCTTCGGCGCCACCATCCGGTTGGTCGCCGTGACGCCCGAATAGCGCCTGTGCAGATTCGGCACGATCAGCTGCAGATCACTGGCCAAATTGTTCTCGATCGGCACGTCCGGCTCCGTTCAGGCCCGTTCCTATACGCAACATTAAGCATAGTGGCCAGTTCGCTCGTACCGAAACCCACTCTTCACCGCAGCCCCGCTAGCATCGCCTCCAATAGAGCGCGACCAGCATAGCGCGCGCCAAATCTAGGAATGAGAGGTGGCCCATGACCGTGCTCGTCACCGGTGGCGCCGGCTATATCGGAAGTCACATGGTTCATGCGCTGGTGGACGCCGGCGAAAGCGTCTTCGTGATCGACAATCTGTCCACCGGATTCTCCCACTTCCTGCCCGAGGGCGTGCCGCTGTTCATCGGCGACGCCGGCGATGAAAACCTCGTCGCGGGCGTGATCGCCCAGCACGGAATCGAGAGCATCATCCATTTCGCCGGCTCCATCGTGGTGCCGGATTCGGTGCGCGATCCGCTCGGCTATTACCGCAACAACACCATGACGACCCGCAGCCTGCTGAATGCCGCGGTCAAGGGCGGCGTCAACCGCTTCATCTTTTCGTCGACGGCGGCCGTCTACGGCAATCCGGACCAGGTGCCGGTGCCCGAACACGCGCCGACGCGGCCGGCATCGCCCTACGGCTCGTCGAAGCTGATGACCGAAATCATGCTGCATGACGTCGCTTCCGCCCATGACATGAACTATGTCGTGCTGCGCTACTTCAACGTCGCCGGCGCCGATCCGGATGGCCGCTGTGGCCTCGCCACCGTCGGTGCGACGCATCTGCTCAAGATCGCAGTCGAAGCCGCCACCGGGCAGCGCGCCAAGATCGACGTGTACGGCACCGATTATCCGACGCCGGACGGAAGCTGCATCCGCGACTTCATCCATGTCAGCGATCTCGCGCAGGCCCATCGCGCCGCACTGTCCTATTTGCGCGGCGGCGGCAGCTCGATCACGCTGAACTGCGGTTATGGCCGCGGCTATTCGGTGCTCGAGACCATCGAGGCCGTCCGTCGCGTCTCGATGCGCAATTTCGCGGTTTCCTATGCGCCGCGCCGTCCCGGCGACATCATGACCATGGTGGCCGATACCAGCCGCATCCGCTCGACGCTGGACTGGACGCCGCAATTCGACGATCTGGAGACCATCGCCATCCATGCGCTGGCCTGGGAACAGAAGCTGTTCCGCGACCGCGGCGGCCTTCCGCGGCATGCGGAATCGGCCTGAAATCAAGCGCTTATTTGGCTTGAAAAAGCCCCGACAAGCAGGCAAGGAGTCCCCGCTATAGCCCTGACGCGCCCGGCTACCAGGCGCCGTCAATGGAACGCGGATGACCGAACTTCCAAGCAAACCGATAAGCAAACCGACCCGAAAAATCACCGACGATCCCTATGGCGCGGCGATCCTGATTCGCCGCCTCGTCATGGAGCAGGGTTTTGTCTATTGGCGGCGCTATGTCACCGCGTTCGCGCTGATGGCCGTGTCCGCCGGCGCCACCGCCGGCTCCGCCTATATCCTGGGCCAGGTGATCAACCAGGCCTATATCGACAAGAACGTCACCGGCATCGCCATTCTCTCCGGCGTCACGGTGGTGCTGCTGTTCATCAAGGGTCTGGCGACCTACGGCCACACCGTGATCCTGTCCAAGATCAGCAACGCCATCCTCGCCAACAACCAGCGGCGGCTGTTTGCCAAGCTGATGAGCGAAAGCATCGGCTTCTATTCCGCGCGGCATTCCTCCGAATTCCTGGCGCGGCTGACATCGGGCGCAAAATCCATCACCGACGTCCTGACGCTGCTGATCAACGCCGTCGGGCGCGATGTGCTGCTCCTGGTCAGCCTGATCTTCGTGATGGTGACGCAGGATCCGGTGCTGTCGTTCATCGGCCTCGTGGTGGTGCCGCCGGCGATGCTGATCCTGCGCAAGCTGATAAAGCGCATCAAGGGCCTCGCCTACAACCAGTTCACCGGCAGCGCCGACATCATGGAGACCATGCAGGAATCGCTGCAGGGCATCCGCACGGTGAAGGCCTTCACGCTCGAAGCGGCCATGCAGCGGCGGATCGACGAGAACATCGCGGTCGTCGAGCGTAACGCCAACAAGATGGCGCGGGTCTCCAACCGCTCCAACCCGCTGATGGAAATGCTCGGCGGCTTTGCGGTCGCCGGCTGCCTGCTTTATGGCGGTTACAGCGTGGTGGCGCTCGGCGCTACCCCCGGACAGTTTTTCTCCTTCATGACCGCGTTCCTGCTGGCGACCGAGCCGGCCAAGCGGCTGGCGCGGCTCAACATCGACCTCAACAGCCAGCTGGTCGGCGCCCGCATGCTGCTCGAAATCGTCGACAGCCCGGCGAGCGAGCCCGCCGACGACGACAAGCCGGCGCTGAAACTCTCGACCGCGCGGGTCGAATTCCGCGACGTCAATTTCGCCTACCGGCCGGACGAGCCGGTGCTGAAGGCCATGAGCTTCATCGCCGAGCCCGGCAAGACCACCGCTCTGGTCGGCCCCTCCGGCGGCGGCAAGTCCACGGTGCTGGCGCTGTTGCTGCGGCTCTACGAAGTGAAGCACGGCGAAATCCTGATCGACGGCCAGAAGATATCCGGCGTATCGCGGCATTCGCTGCGCGCCCAGACCGGCTATGTCGGGCAGGACGTCTATCTGTTCCGCGACTCGATCGGCGCCAACATCGCCTTCGGCAAGGAAGGTGCCACGAAGGACGAGATCGTGGCGGCGGCGAAAGCGGCCTGCGCGCACGACTTCATCATGGGCTTTCCGCTCGGCTACGACACGCCCGTCGGCGAGCACGGCACGCAGCTCTCCGGCGGCCAGCGCCAGCGCATCGCCGTGGCGCGTGCGCTGATCAAGAACGCGCCGATCATCCTGCTCGATGAAGCCACCGCGGCGCTGGATTCGGAATCCGAAAAAGCCGTGCAGGAGGCGATCGACCATCTCTGCCAGAACCGCACCACCATCGTGATCGCCCACCGCCTGCACACCATCATGCACGCCGACGCCATTCTGGTGGTCGAGGGCGGCGAGATCGTCGAGCGCGGCCTGCACGACGATCTGCTGCGGCGCGGCGGCCGCTATGCCTCGTTCTTCCGCCTGCAGCAGCGCGATGCCGGTCACCCCAGTCTGGCGCCGGTCAGCGCAACCGCGTAAAAGCGACTCGCCGGATTTCCATCTGTAACCATCCGAGACCTTTTCATGAACGCAGCCTCCTACGTCATTCCCGCACCCCCGCAAGCCTCGCTTCCCGTCGTCGGCGAGACCGGCGCCTATCCGGTCCGCCGCATCTGGTGCGTCGGGCGCAACTATCTCGAGCACATCCGCGAGATGGGCAATGACGAGCGCGCGCCGCCGTTCTTCTTCGCCAAGCACGCCGACATGCTGGTGCCCGACGGCGCCACGATCCCCTATCCGCCGCTGACCAAGGATCTGCATCACGAGGTCGAGCTGATCGTCGCGATGAAGAGCGGCGGCCTCAACATTCCCGCCGACAAGGCGCTCGACCATGTCTACGGCTATGCCGTCGGCATCGACCTCACCCGCCGCGACCTGCAGATCGCCTCGCGCAAGAAGGAGCGGCCGTGGGAAATCGGCAAGTCGTTCGACTATTCCGCGCCCTGCTCCGCGATCCAGCCGGCTTCCAAGATCGGTCACCCCTCCAAAGGCAAGATCTGGCTGACGGTCAACGGCAAGGAAACCCAGAAGGGCGACCTCACCGAACTGATCTGGAACGTGCCGGAGATCATCTGGCAGCTCTCGCAGCAGGTGAAGCTCGCCGCCGGCGACATCATCATGACGGGCACGCCGGCCGGCGTCTCCCAGCTCCAGCCGGGCGACAAGCTCGAATGCGGCGTCGACGGCGTCGGCACGCTGAAGGTGAACATCGGCAAGCCGGAATAGGCCTGGGCTGAACGCGCGTCACGACATGCAAAGCCCCGGATCTGATCCGGGGCTTTTTCATTGCGGATGGAATCGTAGCCCGGGTGAGCGAAGCGACACCCGGGATAGTGGTCCCGCATATCGCTGCGCTCATGCGGGCTACGTAGCCTCCGCACCGCAAATTCCATGAAGGCGCACACCTTCGTGCGTGCCACGCAGCACCCGACGCTCGCCATCTGGCCGCACTATCGCATGCGGCTACGTCAGACCCGTTGGCTCTACCCATCCTACGCAACTCCAACGCGTGCCACTTGCAAGATCCGCAAAACTGACACAGATTTCAACTATTGCCGGAGAACAACGGCGAACGTCAGAGCGGAGGACACGTCCATGATCAAGGTAAGCGTAATGTATCCCAATACGCCCGGCGGGCGCTTCGATCACGATTACTACCGCGACAAGCATATGCCGCTCGTGAAGGCGCGCATGGGCGATGCGTGCAAGTCCTACACGGTCGACAAGGGTATGGCCGGTGGCGCACCCGGCGCTCCCGCGACCTATGTCGGGATGTGTCACATCTTCTGCAACTCGGTCGAGGCCTTCCAGTCCGGCTTCGGGCCTCATGCCCAGGAGATCATGGCCGACATCGCCAACTATACCGACCAGTCCCCGGTCATCCAGATCAGCGAAGTCGTCGTAGGCTGACAACCCGGCAGCCGCAGCCCGGATGAGCCATCGGACGCGCAATCGTGCGCCCCGGTGGCTGATGCGGGCTACTTGCTGAAAGAGCACACGGCCATGCCGGGCGAAGGCAATCTCGAGACGCTGCTGCAAAACATGAAGCCCGAGATGCATGACGGCATCTTCGTTTTTTGCAGCATTCCGGAACACGAGGAAATTCCAGCCGCGCTCAGGCCGGTGCAGATCTTCCGCGAACGCGAAGGAACGACTTTGATCGTGCGGCGGGAGGAAGCCGAAGCTGCAGGGCTCCCCTATCAATTTGCATCGCGAATGATCACACTGACCGTTCATTCCTCGCTTGAAGCAATAGGCTTTCTGGCGGCAGTCACCGGTCGATTGGCGGCAGCCGGCATCAGCGTGAATGCCGTGTCGGCTTTCTATCACGATCATCTATTTGTGCCTGCGCACAAAGCCGACGAAGCGCTGCGTCACTTACGGGATATGAATAATCAGGCGCAGCAGATCCTCCCTGCAAACTGATTTGCTTTGCGCGCAAGCGCAACTTTTGTGCAGCACCTGCGGCACAATGGCACGACGGGCAAATCACTCAAAACCTGTCCAGCCCTTCGCGCAAAAATATTCTGCTTTCGTTCTCACGCAAATCAGTCGCATAACTCCGCCTGTCTCACGGCGGATGAGGGGCGTTGGCCATCGTCACGAACGCGCGGTGAGATGCGATGGACGCGAGAGCTGCGACTGACGTGTGCGGCTCGAAGCGTACGGCGAAGTCGTGTGGTTCGGGCGCCGCGGTGCTGGCGCTAAGTTTCACGGGTTATCTCGTGGAACGACGGAGGCAAAAGAGCCGTTCTCCGGGGAGAGCACGAAGTAAGCCGTAAAGCCATTGCGCAGGGAAGGCCGGAGTGTTTCCGCCGAACCTGTATGCTCGTGTGCGCGTTGTTATGCGCAAATTGCACACGAGACCGCGGGTGCGGCGTGCACCCGGTCTTCCCTGCGCCCTCTGATTAGAGGGCGGCAAAGTTTCATGGCAAACCTCGGGCGATCAGCGTCGCGAGATCGCGAACGTCACATTCAGTTGTCGTCCCCGCCTTGGCGCAATTGCGCACTGGGGCGGGGATCCAGTATTCCAGAGACAGTAGTGATTGAACCGAGAAGCCGCGGCGTACTGGATGCCCCGCCTTCGCGGGGCATGACGGCCTCGGTATGGCCAATCAGAAATCAGGACGAAACCTCAGCCCCGCAGCGCCTGCAGGCCCTTGAAGGTCAGGCGCTTGGGGTCGCGGACGCCGGCCAGATAGAATTTGCGGATGAAGGCGGCGGCGGCCTCGCGGTCGCAATCGGTCAGCGCCACGATGGCATCGACGGCAATTCGCTGGGCGTCCATGGGCTTCCTCGTGCTGTCAGGGGCCGCAAGCCACGCAGCATACAGCGACACCGGTTAATCCGGCGTTAACCGTGACGGACACTTTGAACAATTCGCGCCCGACCACGTATACGCGAAATGACGCATGGGGCGTCGGGATGCCTCGCGCGGGGCGGAACCGCTCAGGAATACTGCATTACCCCGTCGTCGACCTTGCCGTAGCGAAGTGTGACGATGTCGAGCGCGTAATTCTGATACAGCCGCCACGGCCGCTTCGAGCCCTGCTTGGGCAGTTTGGCGATCGAGCGCTGCACGTAGCCGGACGAGAAATCCAGCGACGGCAGTTCCGTGACGTCGGGATCGACGTTGTGCGGCATGCACTGCTTGTAGCCGTTGCGGTCCATGTAATTGATCAGCCGGCAGACATATTCGCAGGTCAGATCGCATTTCAGCGTCCACGACGCGTTGGTGTAGCCGAACGCCGAGGCCATGTTCGGGATGTCCGAATACATCATGCCCTTGTAGTTCAGCGTCCGCGCGAAATCGACCGTGCGGCCGTCGACGCTGACCTCGAGCCCGCCGAGCACCTGCAGGTTCAGTCCGGTCGCGGTGACGATGATGTCGGCCTCGAGCTCGCTGCCGTCCTTGAGCTTGATGCCGCCCTTGGTGAAGGTATCGATCTCGCTGGTGACGACGGAGGCGCGCTTGTCGCGGATCGACTTGAACAGGTCGCCGTCGGGCACCAGGCACAGCCGCTGCTCCCACGGATTGTAGCGCGGCGTAAAATGCTTGCCACGTCGTATTCCGGCCCCAGCGCCATCTTGACGCCGCCCAGGATCAGCTGCTTGGCGCGGTCCGGCTTGCGGCGGCAGAGCTGGAAGAAATACATGCCGAACAGCACGTTGCGCCAGCGGATCATGTGATAGGCGAGCTTGGCCGAGAGTTTCTGCCGCAGCTTGTTGGCGAGCGCATCCTCCGCCGGCCGCGCGACGACGTAGGTCGGCGAGCGCTGCAGCATGGTGACATGCGAGGCGGTCTTGGCCATCTCCGGCACCAGCGTCACCGCGGTGGCGCCCGAGCCGATCACCACCACGCGCTTGCCGGCGTAGTCGAGATCCTCAGGCCATTTCTGCGGATGCACGATCTGGCCGGCGAAATCCGCAGTCCCGGCAAACTCCGGCGTGTAGCCTTCCTCGTATTTGTAATAGCCCGAGCACATGAACAGGAAATTGCAGGTGAAGCGCACGATCTCGGTCGCGCCCTCGCCCACCGTGCGCTCGGCCTCCACGGTCCAGCGCGCCTCCGGCGACGACCACGACGCGCGTTTGACGCGGTGGTGGAAGCGGATCTTGCTTGTCGATGCCGTTGTCGACAGCGGTCTCGCGCACGTAGTTCAGGATCCGCGGCCCGTCGGCGATCGCCTTCGGCTCGGTCCACGGTTTGAACGAATAGCCGAGCGTATACATGTCGCGAGTCGGAGCGGATGCCGGGATAGCGAAACAGATCCCAGGTGCCGCCGATGCAGTCGCGACCCTCGAGGATGACGTAGCTCTTGCCCGGGCATTTCTGCTGCAGGTGATAGCCCGCGCCGATGCCGGACAGGCCGGCGCCGACGATGAGGACGTCGAAATGTTCTGCCGCATCGGTCATGGCGATCTCCCTGCTTTCGGATGTAATGGGCAGCAGGGAGAAATTGCAACTCGCAATGTCGGGTTGCCTCGACGATACAGGCTGTATCGAAATCATCGCGGGCTGAGCGGGCGCCCAACAAAAAGCCCCGGATCGCTCCGGGGCTTTCTGAGGCTCTGGTGTTTACGTCAGGACGACACCCGCTGCGGCGCATCCTGCTTGAAATCAATACCGGTAGTGATCCGCCTTGAACGGGCCTTCCGGCTTGACGCCGATATAGTCGGCCTGGTCCTTGCGCAGTTCGGTCAGCTTGACGCCGATCTTGGCGAGATGCAGCCGCGCCACCTTCTCGTCCAGCGACTTCGGCAGCACGTAGACCTTCTTCTCGTACTTGCCGTCCTTGTTGTTGGCCCAGAGTTCGATCTGCGCCAGCGTCTGGTTGGTGAACGACGCCGACATCACGAAGGACGGATGGCCCATGGCGTTGCCGAGGTTCACCAGGCGGCCTTCCGACAGCAGGATGATGCGGTGCTTGTCGGGGAATTCGATCTCGTCGACCTGCGGCTTGATGTTGGTCCACTTCAGGTTACGCAGACCCGCGATCTGGATCTCGTTGTCGAAGTGGCCGATGTTGCAGACGATGGCGCGATCCTTCATCGCGCGCATGTGCTCGATGGTGATGATGTCCTTGTTGCCGGTCGCGGTGACGAAGATGTCGGCGCGCGGGGCGGCGTCTTCCATGGTCACGACTTCATAGCCTTCCATCGCCGCCTGCAGCGCGCAGATCGGATCGACTTCGGAGACCATGACGCGGCAGCCGGCCTGGCGCAGCGAGGCGGCCGAGCCCTTGCCGACGTCGCCGAAGCCCGCGACCATCGCGACCTTGCCCGACATCATCACGTCGGTGCCGCGGCGGATGCCGTCGACCAGCGATTCGCGGCAGCCATAGAGATTGTCGAACTTCGACTTGGTGACGCTGTCGTTGACGTTGATGGCCGGGAACAGCAGCTTGCCTTCCTTCTCCATGTTGTAGAGCCGGTGCACGCCCGTGGTGGTCTCTTCCGAAACGCCTTTGATGTTCTTGGCGATCTCGGCGAAATAGCCCTTCGGCTTCTCCTTCAGCAGCTTCTTGATCAGCGCGAAGAAGACTTCCTCTTCTTCCGACTCCGGCTTGTCGAGGAATTTGGTGTCGCCGTTCTCGGCGCGCAGGCCGTGATGCACCAGCATGGTGGCGTCGCCGCCGTCATCGAGGATCATGTTGGGCGTGCCGCCGCCGTGCCAGTCGAACAGTTTTGCGGTGTAGTCCCAGTATTCGGCGAGCGTCTCGCCCTTCACCGCGAACACCGGAATGCCGGCGGCGGCGATCGCGGCCGCGGCATGGTCCTGCGTCGAATAGATGTTGCACGACACCCAGCGGATGTCGGCGCCGAGCGCTGCCAGCGTCTCGATCAGCACGGCGGTCTGGATCGTCATGTGCAGGGAGCCGGCGATGCGCGCGCCCTTCAACGGCTGCTTCGGGCCGTATTCCTCGCGCGTCGCCATCAGGCCGGGCATCTCGGTCTCGGCCAGCGAGATTTCCTTGCGGCCGAAATCGGCGAGCGAGATGTCCTTGACGATGTAGTCGGTGAAGGCGGGCTTCTTGGCGGCAGCGGTCATGAGAGCTTCCTGTTGTTTAGCTCGTCATTCCGGGGCGCCTCAAAGAGGCGAACCCGAAATCTCGAAGTGATGGATGAAGCATTCCGGGTTCGCTCGCTGTCGCGAGCGCCCCGGAATGACGCAAGAATCAGACGGCGCGCTTCAGCGTCTCGGCGAGATCGGTCTTCTCCCACGAGAAGCCGCCCTCATTGTCCGGCGTGCGGCCGAAATGGCCGTAGGACGAGGTGCGCGCGTAGATCGGCCGGTTGAGATCGAGATGGCTGCGGATGCCGCGCGGCGTCAGATCCATCGCTTCGGCCACGACCTTTTCGAGCTTGTCCTCCGGCACCTTTCCGGTGCCATGGGTGTCGATGTAGATCGACAGCGGCCGCGCCACGCCGATGGCGTAAGCGAGCTGCAGCGTGCAGCGATCGGCAAGACCGGCGGCAACGATGTTCTTGGCGACATAGCGCGCGGCATACGCCGCCGAACGGTCGACCTTGGTCGGGTCCTTGCCCGAAAACGCGCCGCCGCCATGCGGGGCTGCGCCGCCATAGGTGTCGACGATGATCTTGCGGCCGGTAAGGCCGGCGTCGCCATCGGGACCGCCGATGAAGAACTTGCCGGTCGGGTTGATGTGCCAGATGGTCTTGCCGTTGATCCAGCCTTCCGGCAGCGCCTGGCGCACATACGGCTCGACAACGTCGCGAACCTGGTTCGAGGTCATGTCCTCGACGAGATGCTGATGCGAGACCACGATCTCGCGCACGCCGACCGGCTTGCCGTTCTCGTATTGCACGGTGACCTGGCTCTTGGAGTCCGGACCCAGCACCTTCTCCTTGCCGGAGTGGCGCGCTTCCGAGATCAGCCGCAGGATCTTGTGGGCGTAGAAGATCGGCGCCGGCATCAGGTCCGGCGTTTCGTTGGTGGCGTAGCCGAACATGATGCCCTGGTCGCCCGCGCCCTCTTCCTTGTTGGTGCCGGGCTGCAGCGCGTCGACGCCCTGCGCGATATCGGCGGATTGCGGATGCAGCAGGATCTCGATGTCGGCCTTCTGCCAGTGGAAGCCTTCCTGCTCGTAACCGATGTCCTTGATCGCGGCGCGAACGACGCTTTCGATCTGGTCGTTGGTGACGGATTTGGGACCGCGGGTTTCACCGGCGATGACGACCTTGTTGGTGGTGGCAAGCGTTTCGCAGGCTGCGCGGATCGCCCAGGGATCGATGCCGGCCTTGGGGCCTTCGCGGAAAAACAAATCGACGATCTCGTCGGAAATCCGGTCGCAAACCTTGTCCGGATGACCCTCGGAAACCGATTCGCTGGTGAACAGATAAGACGCGCGCATCAACAACCCCTTGTTCCCGCCGGATCCCGGCGGTGTCTGTTTATGTATCCTGGAATGTCAGTCGCGACGGCGCGAAATGACGTAGGATTCGTCGTAAAACCAAAGCCCATTATGCTTGCGCAGAACCTCTCTGGTGGCATCGAGGGTTCGGCTGTTTTCAGTCATTTCCGTCAACCGGTCGTCTTCGATCTGGGCGACATACACCGCCGCATTCCACGCTGCAAAAGCCGTCGAGGTTCCGATCTGGCCGGTGACCTCGTTGGGCAGCGCTTCCATATCATAACGGAAGATGGAACGGTTATCGGCGTACGCATTAAAGTTAAGGTCGCGCCCGGCCGATCCCAGCTCGTATTTCACCGCGCGCAATAGCTCATGACGGCTCACGGCGAAAGGATTTTCTCCCGGCCAGACCGACTGGATGATTTCCAGGCCCGGATCCTGTCCGTGGGAGTGAATTCCGATCAGCCGGCCCCCTGCCCGCAAACTCCGCGCCAGCGGTGCGATGATCCGCTTGGCGCGGAAATTCACAGAGGATTTGGCCCGATAGGGCTGGGAAGCGATGACGAGGTCGAAATTGGCCTCGGTCCGGCCCGCGCGGGGGATGATCGAATCGAGCAGGAACCGGTGGTCTTCCCGGTACACGACCAGCGCGACCGGGCGTTCATAGATCGGCATGCCCGATCTGGGACTGATATTGGCCCGCCAGTTCTGCTCCAGAAACGGGCCCAATTCGGCGATCTGGGTCTCGAATTCGCCCGAGGAAGCGCCACGAAGCGCGACCTCGTGCCAGATCATGCCCGCGGCCGCGGTGGGCGAGGCCGGCGTCAGCCAGGGCGCCTCGGCGTAGTGCATGTTGGTCAGGACGACGACGGTGGCCGGGTGCTCGAACAACCGGTCCGGCACCTTGTCGAGCGTCAGCCGGACGTCCTCCAGGCTCAACTCCTTGCCGGCGATATAGAACGGCATGTGGGGAAAGCGGCCGTGCATCGAGCGCATCACCCGCGCCAGCACCGTGCCGTCGCCGACGCCGGCGTCGAATACCCGCAGCGCCGGCGGCCGCGGATGCAGGCTGGCGAGCTCCAGCCCGACCCGCTCCGCAATGACCCGCTTCTCGCTGCAGGTATGGACGAACAGCAGGTATTTCTGCCGGTTTTCGAAAAAGCGAAAATTGCCGCGTGGATCGCGCTTTTCGGGCGGCACTTCGAGACCGCGCGGCGGCGGAAGGGTGCCGGTGGACGCCGCGATATAGGCCTGGATGCGATCCAGCGTATCGACGGTGATGCGTTTGCCCTCGCGCAGCCGATGCACCAGCTTGCCGTCATTGACCGACCGGCGGCCAAACGTCGTCTCCGCCATGTCGGAGTGGCGGCAGAAGTCGGTGATCTGGCTGAGAATCTGGTCGTTCTTCATCGGGCGGGATTATTGGGAAATATCGGTGGGCAGCACCAAGTGACCAGCGGGTCCTACCACGGTCTGCCCACCAAAGAAACCCCCTGCCGCTGGCGGCGGGCATGTCGGGGACGCGGTCCTTGAACCCCCAATCCGCGGCAGGCAACAAAGGGTTATCCGCTATTCGCGACCGCCATTCACGGGGACCTGATGCGCCGCGCAATCCTGATACTCACCCTGCTCGCCGCCGCGCTGTGGTCGGCGCCTTCCCTCGCCCAGTCGCGCAACCAGCTTGGGCCGCTCTGCACCACCGACACCACGCCGGCCGATCAGATGATCGACGCCTGCGGCAAGATCATCGCGCTGAAAGTGTTTGCCGGCGAGAAGCTCGCGACGATCTATTTCTGGCGCGCCGTCGGCTGGAACAAGAAGGGCAACTACGCGCAGGTCATCGCCGATGCCGGCGAGGCGATCCGCCTGCAGCCCAGCGTCGCCGCCTACAATCTGCGCGGCTCCGCCTATTACGACAAGGGCGAGTACGACATCGCGATATCGGATTTCAACGACGCGCTGCGGATCGGGCCGCCGAGCGGCATCATCTTCCACAACCGCGGCAATGCCTGGCGCGGCAAGGGCGAATACGCCAAGGCGATCGCCGACTACGATCAATCGATCAAGGCCGGACCGCCGTCGGCGTTTTCCTGGCAGAACCGCGGCATCTCGAAGCTGGCGCTCGGCGATCTCGATGGCGCGCTGGCCGACATCAACGAAGCGATCCGGCTCGACCCGGCATTGCCGCAGCCGTTGACCAACCGCGCGGTGATCTGGCGCGCCAAGGGCAATCTCGATCGCGCCATCGCCGACTCGACCGAGGCGATACGTCTGGCCAAAGCAAAGGCGCCGGTCAACATCATGACGCCGCCCGGCAGCGTGCTGATCTCGGCCTACGCGCAACGCGCCCTCGCCTACGAGGCCAAGGGCGATTTCGACCGCGCCAAGCTGGATTACGCCGCCACGCTGCAGGGTCAGGCTTCCGACGCCGGCAGCAAGGCCAACCAGGCCACCGCGAAGGTTCGACTGTCGCTGTTGTCGGAGACGCTGCAGCCCGCTCCGCGAACTGCAACCGCAGCGCCACCGCCGCCAGCCAGCGCGGCGGCGCGAGGTAGGCCGGCAGGCGCTACGAGCCCGTCCGCGCCTGCCGCGGCGGAAATGCGCAAGCGCGCCGAGACGGAAAAAGAACCCGTCAGGCGCGTCGCGCTGGTGATCGGCAACAACGCCTATGCGCATGTCAGGCCGCTGCCCAACCCGGCCAACGATGCGCGCGCGATGGCGAAAAGCCTGCGCGACATCGGCTTCGTGGTGACGGAGGGCACCGACCTCGACCGCACGGCGATGCAGGCGACGATCCGCGACTTCCTGCGCGATGCGGCGCGGGCGCAGGTGGCGGTGGTCTACTACGCCGGCCACGGCGTGCAGATCGACGGCCGCAATTACCTGGTGCCGATCGACATCGAGTTTCGGGCCGGCAGCGGCATGACGGAAGCGATGATGGACATGGATACGATCATGGCCGGCCTCGACGATCAGGTCCGCACCAACATCCTGATCCTCGATGCCTGCCGCAACAACCCGATGGCGCCGAAGCTCGCTTCCGCAGGTCCTGCCCGTGACATCGAAGCCGGCTCGGGGCTGGCCGCGCCCACTACGCTCGGCGCCGGCTCGACGCTTGGGCGCGGGCACGCTGATCGCGTTTGCGACCGCGCCCGGACAGGTCGCGCTCGACGGCGAAGGCGCCAACAGCCCGTTCTCGGCCGCGCTGACGCGCCACATCGGCACGCCCGGGCTGGAAGTGCAGCAGATGCTGACGCGGGTCCGCGCCGAGGTGGTCGCGGCGACCAAGGGCAAGCAGGTGCCGTGGTCGAACTCGTCGCTGCTCGGCGACGTCTATCTGGCGGAGAAGTGAATTTTCCTTCCGTCATTGCGAGCGCAGCGAAGCAATCCATCTATCCATCCACGCTCACTGAAGCATGGATTGCTTCGCTGCGCTCGCAATGACGGTCAGAGGATTACTTCCCCCACACCTCGTTGGCGACTTCGACCGCGAGCTGCAGCTTGGCCCACTGCTCTTCCTCGGACAGGATGTTGCCTTCCTCGGTCGAGGCAAAGCCGCATTGCGGCGACACCGCGAGCTGGTCGAGCGGCGCGAATTTGGCGGCCTCCTCGAGACGGCGCTTGATGTCGTCCTTCTTCTCGAGCTCGCCGAACTTCGAGGTGATGACGCCGACCACGACGACCTTGTTGCCCTTCGGCAGATAGCGCAGCGGCTCGAAGCCGCCGGCGCGGTCGGAATCATATTCGAGGAAATAGCCGTCGTAATTGGTGCCGGCCAGCATGGTCTCGGCCACCGGCTCGTAGCCGCCGGACGAAATCCAGGTCGAGCGGAAATTGCCGCGGCAGACATGGGTGGTGACCACCATGTCGGCCGGCCGCTCGGCCAGCGCGTAGTTGATGACGCGCGCGTAGATCTCCTGCAGGCCGTCGGGATTGTCGCCGCGCTCGCGCGCCTTCTGCAGCTCTTCCTGCGAGCAGAGATAGGCCCACACGGTGTCGTCGAACTGCAGATAGCGGCAGCCGGCGTCGTAGAATGCCTTCACCGCCTTGCGATAGGTCTTGCCGAGATCCGCGTAGAACGCCTCGAGATCGGGATAGACCTCCTTCGAGATCGCCTTGCGGCCGCCGCGGAAATGCAGCACCGCGGGCGACGGGATCGTCATCTTCGCCGTGACGTGCGCGGTGTCGGCATGCTTCTTCAGGAAGCGGAAATGATCCAGCATCGGATGATTGTCGGGGAAGTCGAGCTTGCCGATGACGCGGATGGCGTCATGCCGGGTCTCGACGCCGGCGAACTGGATGCCGGTCTCGGGGTGGAACAGCTCGCAGCCGGTCGAGCTTGGCGAGAAAATCGAAATGCCACCAGGAGCGGCGGAATTCGCCGTCGGTCGCGAGCTTCAGGCCGATCGAGGCCTGCTTGTGCACGACCTTCTCGATCTCCAGGTCCTCGGCCTTGCGCAGATCCTCCGCCGTGATCTCGCCCTTCTCCAGCTTGGCGCGCGCTTCCTTGATGCGCGGCGGCCGCAACAGGCTGCCGACCTCGTCGGCGCGGAACGGGGCTTTGGTTCGCTGCATGGTCTCAACTCCCATCAAATCTAATGTGCGGCGGCGCCGGAGACGCCGAGATAGCGTTCGAGCACCGCGGGATCGGCCTTCAGCGCGTGGCTTGCCGCATCATGCACGATCGCGCCGCGTTCCAATATCACAACCCGGTCGGCCAGCCCCAGAATCTTTTGCGCATTCTGCTCGACGATGATCGAACAGATGCCGCCGGCGCGGGTGATGGTGCCGAGCGCCCGGAGCAGTTCCTCGACGATGATCGGCGCCAGCCCCTCGGTCGGCTCGTCCAGCAGCAGCACCTTCGGATTGAGGGTCAGCGCGCGGCCGATCGCCAGCATCTGCTGCTCGCCGCCGGAGAGCTGGTTGCCGAAATTGCTGCGGCGTTCCTTCAGCCGCGGAAACATCTCGTAGACCTTTTCGACGGTCCAGGGCCCGGGCTGGGCCACCGCGGTCATGTTTTCCTCCACCGTCAGCGAGCGGAAGATGTTGCGCTCCTGCGGCACCCAGCCGATCCCGGCCCGCGCCCGCTGGTCCGGCCGCATCGCCGTGATGTCCAGCCCGCCGAGCGCGAGCGTGCCGCCGAAGCGGCGGGTGATGCCGACGATCGAATTGATCAGCGTGGTCTTGCCGGTGCCGTTGCGCCCGAGCAGCGCCAGCACCTGGCCTTCGCCGAGCGACAGCGACATCGCAGGGCAGCACCACCGCCTCGCCGTAGCCGGCGCGCAGGCCATCGATGGCGAGAAGATCAGACATCGGCGGCCTCGCCGAGATAGACCGCCTTGACCTGCGGATCGCGCGCCACCTCGTCCGGCGGGCCCTCCACCAGCATGGCGCCGTTGACCAGCACCGAAATGCGGTCGGCAAACGAGAACACCAGATCCATGTCGTGCTCGATCAGCAGCACCGTGACGTCGCGCGGCAGGGCGGCGACCGCCGCCAGAATATCGTGGCGCTCGCTCTCGGGCACGCCGGCGGCGGGCTCGTCGAGCAGCAGCACGCGCGGCTTGGTCGCGATCGCGACCGCGATCTCGAGCAGGCGCTGCTTGCCGTAAGGCAGCGTCGCGGTGAGTTCGTTCATGACGTCGAGCAGATGAAAGCGCGCCAGCGTTTCCGCGATCTCCTGATTGACGTCGTCGCGCGTGCCCATCCGCCGCCACCAGTCGCCGCCGCGGCCGAGCCGTTCGGAGACCGCGAGCCCGACGGTCTCGAGCGGCGTCAGGTCGGCATAGAGCTGGTTGATCTGGAAGGTGCGCGACAGCCCGCGCAGCACCCGCTGTGTGCACCGGCAGATCGGTGATGTCGTTGCCTTCGAGCAGGATCCGTCCCGCCATTGGGCTTGAGCACGCCGGTCAGGAGATTGATGACGGTGGTCTTGCCGGCGCCGTTCGGCCCGATCAGCGCATGGCGGGCGCCCTGCTCCACCTGCAGCGACAGATCGCGCGTGACCCGCAAGCCGCCGAAGGATTTCTCCAGTCCCTTGGTTTCCAGCGCGATCGTCATGGCGCGTCGCTTTCGGGAACGGCGACGACGGCCTTGCGTCCGGCGAATTGCCGGATCACGAGGTTGGGCAGCCACAGCGCCCAGCGATGCATGCGGTCGCGGCCGACCAGCACGATCACGACCAGCACGAGGCCGATCCAGAACAGCCAGTATTGCGGCGTGATGGTCTGAGAACACCTCCTGCAGCATCTTGAACACGACCGCGCCGATCAGCCCGCCATAGAGATAGCCGGTGCCGCCGATCACGAGCACCAGCATCAGATCGGCGGATTGTTCGAACGCGAACACGTCGAGCGAGGCCAGCGCCGTGGTCTGGGTGAACAGCGCGCCGGCGATGCCGGCATAGAACGCCGCCACCGTATAGATCGCGATCAGGCGGCGGTTGACGGGCACGCCGATCGCGGACGCCCGCAGCGGATTGTTCTTGATCGCGCGCAGCGACAGGCCGAACGGCGAATTCACGATCCGCCGCGCCAGCAGAAACAGCAGGAACAGCACGATCAGCGAGTAGAAGAAGCCGGTCTTGCCGAACATGTCGAACGCAAACAGGCCGAGGATCGGCTGCATCTCGATGCCCTGCAGCCCGTCGGTGCCGCCGGTGATGTTGGAAAAACGCTCCCCCAGCGCTTCCAGCAACAGCGCGATGCCGAGCGTCACCATCAGCCGGGTCAGGTCGACGCCGCGGATCACGAGAAAGCTGGTCAGAAAGCCGAGCACCATGGCGACGAGACCGGCCACGACCAGCGCAATCACCGGCTCGTTGATGATGCCGTGCAGCGCCAGCAGCCCGGCGGAATAGGCGCCGACGCCGAAGAAGGCGGCGTGTCCCAGCGAGACGATGCCGGCATAGCCGAGGATCAGATCGAGCGACAGCGCGAACAGCGCCAGCCGCACGATGTCGGTCATGATCAGATAGCGGGAGGGAAACAGGAAGGCGCAGGACGCCGCGAGAACCCAGAACGCGATTTCGGCCGGGCGCCAGCGGGCGCGGGCCATGGCATGGGATGAGACATCGGAGACTGCGGTCATCGCCGGCTCACCGCGCGGCCGTGCGGCCGAACAGGCCGTTCGGACGCCAGATCAGGATCACGATCATGATGGTGTAGATCACGAACGGGCCCATCTTCGGCACGTAATATTTGCCGGCGACGTCGCCGATGCCGAGCAGCAGCGAGGCGAGAAACGGCCCGGTGATGCTGGAGGAGCCGCCGACGGTGACCACGATCAGGAAGTAGATCATGAACTTCAGCGGAAAATACGGATCGAGCCCGAGGATTTCGGCGCTCAGCGCGCCGCCGAGGCCGGCAAGGCCGCAGCCGAAGGCAAAGGTGAAGGCAAACACCTGCGGCACGTTGATGCCGAGGCCGCTGGCGGCGCGCGGATCGTCGACCGCCGCGCGCAGCCGGCTGCCGAAGCGGGTTTTCGCCAGGATCAGTTGCAGCGCCACCGTGAGCAGGCCGCAGATCACGATGATCATCAGCCGGTAGCGGCCGATGCCGACGCCGAAGAAATCGAACTGGCCCTCGAGCGCCGCCGGCAGCTTGATGAAGATCCGCGACGATCCCATGATGTAGTCGACCGCCGCCACCGACATGAAGATCGAGGCCGATCGTGAACAGCACCTGGTCGAGATGGCTGCGGGTGTAGAGGTGGCGGTAGAGCGTGCGTTCCAGCACCACGCCGATCGCGCGCTCGAGACAAAGGCCAGCGGCAGCGCCGCGAAGAACGGCCAGCCGGAATTGTTGACCAGCACCGCGCAGACATAGCCGCCGGTCATGGCGAAGGCGCCATGGGCGAGATTGACGAAATTCATCAGCCCGAGCGTCACCGCCAGCCCGCAGGCGAGCACGAACAGCAGCATGCCGTAGGCGACACCGTCGAACAGGATGGTGAACAGCGTGGTCATGGAATGCGTGCCGGAGGACCTTAAGGGGCCGTCATTCCGGGGCAGCGCGCAGCGCTGAACCCGGAATCTCGCGCGACAATTTCGAGATCCCGGGTTCGCGCTGACGCGCGCCCCGGGATGACGCCGAAGTCGCGCGTCACTTCTTCGTCTTGCCGGAATCCTTCACCGCCTCGAAGGTCGCGAATTCGACGTTGTAGAGTTCGCCGTCGACCTTCTCGACCTTGCGGATGTAGATGTTCTGCACGATGTCGCGGGTTTCCGGATCGATCGAGATCGGGCCGCGCGGGCTTTCCCACTTCATGCCCTTCATCGCCTCGATCAGCGCATCGCCGTCGGTCTTGCCGCCGGTCTTCTTCAGCGCCTCGTAGATCAGGCGGATGCCGTCATAGCCGCCGACCGCCATGAAGCCCGGGCGCGAGCCGAAGGCCTTCTTGTAGGCGGCGACGAATTCCTTGTTCGCCGCCGAGGGATGCGCCGCGGAATAGAGATGCGCGGTGACGGTGCCGAGCGCCGCATCGCCCATGCCGTTGAGCAGATCGTCGTCCATCACGTCGCCGGGGCCGATCACCTTGATGCCGGACTTGTCGAGCCCGCGTTCGGCATATTGCTTCATGAAGTTGCCGCCCTGTCCTGCCGGCACGAACACGAACACGGCGTCGGGCTTGGAGTCCTTCATGCGCTGCAGGAACGGCGCGAAATCAGGATTTGCCAGCGGCACCTTGACCTCTTCGACGATCTCGCCGCCGCCGGCGGTGAAGTTCTGCTTGAAGAAGTTCAGCGCGTCATTGCCGGGCGCATAGTCGGAGGTCAGCGTTGCGACCTTCTTGATGCCGTTCTTGGCGGCCCAGTCGCCGATGATGGTGGACGACTGCGCCAGCGTGAAACGAGGTGCGCACGATATAGGGCGAACGCTCGGTGATGATCGAGGTGCCCGCCGCCATCACGATTTCCGGGACCTTGGCCTGCGTCGCCAGCGGCGCTGCGGCAAGCGCTGCCGGCGTCACGCCGAAGCCCGCGATGAAATTGACCTTGTCGTTGACGATCAGTTCCTGCGCCAGGCGCTTGGTGTTGTCGGGGACCGCGGCGTCGTCCTTGAGGATGATTTCGATCTTCTTGCCGGCGACGGTGTCGCCGTTCTGCTGCATGTAGAGCTTGACCGCGTTGTCGATCTGCTTGCCGGTCGAGGCCTGGCCGCCGGTCATCGGCAGGATCAGGCCGATCTTGACGGTCTCCTGGGCGTGAGCCGGCGCGAGCGCCAGCATGCCGGCGACGGCGCCGGCGGCCAGCAACATTTGACTGCGAATAGACATGAAGTATCATCTCCCCCTGATCGGTCTTGTGCCTCGAACCGAGTCCCCGGCCCTTGTCCTCACCATAGCCCAGATTTTTCGGCCGGGTAGCGCGGCGACATGGCGTCCTCGGCGCCCTGTTGTCAATCGGACGATTGGCGTGCTGCGGCGAAGAGACCAGTCCAGCCTGAACCGTCGCGAAACAGGCGACGGTATTGTATTATGATCCAATCTCGCCGCCCGACACCCTCTTGGATGGGCCGTTATTTGTACGATTGTACAAATAAAATGGTCCTGTCAACAAAGAAGCGCCCTTCACGATTGCCGGAGGGCGCGCCCTAAATCCATCATCCTTAAAGAGTCAGGCTGTAACCTTCCGCCGATGCCGACCAGCGCGCGCCATATTGTCACGATCCTCGCCGTTGCCCTCGCGGGCTGCGGCGTGAGCGGTTGCGGAACGATCAACGAGAAACTCGCGGCCGGTGTCAGCGACGCCATTCCGGCGGCGATCGGCGGCCTGCCCGCGGACGCGCCGCCGCGTCCCGGGACCGCGAAATACGACGAGTACATGCGGGAGCGCGAGCGAAAGCGCCTGCTGCCGGCCTCCGAGCGCGGCGAGGAAGCCAAGCCCGCGCCGCGCGTCGCAGGCGCAGCGATGACCGCAGCGCTCCGCGTCAATCCATGAACACCACGGTCTTGCGGCCGTTGAGGATCACGCGATCCTCGAGGTGATGGCGCATGGCGCGCGCCAGCACGCGGCGCTCGATGTCGCGGCCCTTGCGCGAGAGATCTTCCGGCGTGTCGCGGTGGCTGATGCGCTCGACGTCCTGGTCGATGATCGGGCCTTCGTCGAGGTCGCGCGTGACGTAATGCGCGGTGGCGCCGATCAGCTTGACGCCGCGCTCATGGGCCTGGTGGTAGGGACGCGCGCCCTTGAAGCCCGGCAGGAACGAGTGGTGGATGTTGATGCAGCGCCCCGACAGTCTTGCCGACATCTCGTCCGACAGGATCTGCATGTAGCGCGCCAGCACCACGAGATCGGTGTTGGTGTCCTGCACCAGCTTCCAGACCGCCTGCTTCCTGCTCGCGCTTGGTTTCCTTGGTCACCGGCAGGTAGTGGAACGGGATCTCGCCGAAATCGAGATTGCCGTAGGTCTCGCGCGGATGGTTGGAGACGATCGCGGTCGGGATCATCTGAAGTTCGCCGGTGCGCCAGCGATAGAGGATATCGACCAGGCAGTGATCCGATTTGGACACCAGCAGCATCACCCGGCGGCGGCTGGCGCGGTCGCGCATCTGCCAGTCCATGCCGAAGCGGTCGGCGATCGCGGTAAAGCCGGTCTGCAGCGCCTGCAATTCGACCGCGAGATCGGCGGCGGTGAACACCACCCGCATGAAGAATTTCTTGGTCTCGACGTCGTCGAACTGCTGGGCGTCCAGAATGTTCTGCCCGTTATGGGCGAGAAAGGTCGACACCGCGGAAACGATGCCGGGGCGATCCGGGCAGGACAGGGTCAGGACGAACTGATGATCGGGCATGGCGAAGCTGACTACAATTCGGGCAGAAGGGTGAAGCGGCGATTTGCGGCCCTGCTCTATCACCGCGCATGCGCTTGCGCCAATCCCGAAACCGGGGTCAGGATGAACAAAGCGCGAAGCTGAAGCGTTGGAGCGAGATCATGGCTGACAGACTGAACGGCTACCGCATCCTGATCCTGGAAACGCGCGAGGAAGCGCAGTTTTCCCGCCTGCTCACCGAACAGGGCGCCGACGTGCTGCAATGTCCGATGTTCACCATCCACGACGCGCCGGACCCGGCGCCGGTCGAGGCCTGGATCGTGCGGTCCATCGAAAAGCCGCTGGACGACCTGGTGCTGCTGACCGGCGAAGGCCTGCGCCGGCTGATGAAGGTGGTGCGGCTGCATCGGCGTCGAAGAAGCATTCGTCGCCGCGCTCGGCAAGGCGCGCAAATTCGCGCGCGGCCCCAAACCGGGCAAGGCGCTGCGCGAAATCGGGCTGGAGCCGCAGATGACGACGGAAAAGCCGACCTCCGAAGGCGTCGCCGAGATGCTGTCGCGCCTCGATCTCAACGGCCATCGCCTCGGCCTGCAGCTTTACCCGGACAAGGATCACAGCGTCCTGATCGGCGCGATCAAGGCGCAAGGCGCCGAGGTCGATACCGTGCTGCCCTATGTCTATGACGCGCAGGCCGCCGACGCCAACATCAGTCACCGCGATCGACGAGATGGCGGCGGGCCGCATCGACGCGATCGCGCTGACCAATCTCGGCCAGATCCGCCGCCTGATCGAGGTCGCGCGGGCGCGCGGCTGCGAGGACCGGTTGCGCGAGGGACTCGAGCGCACGCCGATCGCTTCCGTCGGGCCGGCCGTATCGGACGAACTGAAGTCGCACGGCCTGCGCACCGACATCTATCCGGCCGAGGACGCCTT
>CAWFMW010000044.1:0-88657 GCA_963816815.1 uncultured Alphaproteobacteria bacterium | reverse complement strand
GGCCCGGCCTCGCCGCCTGCAGCGGCACGGCGAGGCACCGGAAAGCACGGTGCGGCGGGTCGTCATAGGTCGAGCAGACATGAGATCCCTCTGCATGGCCGGAACCAGTGTAGCTCGAATGAAGCCGGGCAGCATCGAAACCACCGGCTTCGCCCACGACGACGAAGTCGTGCTACACACCGCGCCGCTCAGAATTAACGTCTTGTCAGTCGCGTGCGCGTCGCAATCGAAAAGGACACCGCATGCCTCTCCACGCCATCATCGCCAATTGGCAAAAGGCTCTCCCCGCCCTCATCGTCATCGGGCTCGCGCTCTCGATCGCCGCCTTCCGTCATGACCCGACCAGCGAGCGCGCATTGTTCGCCGCGCTGCTCATCATCTACATGATCCACCAGATCGAAGAGCGCCTGTGGCCGGGCGGCTTCCGGCAGTTCAACAACGCTCACGTATTCAAGAGCGGCAACGACAACTGGCCGGTCGACATCGACGGCGTGTTTCTGGTCAATGTCGGCTATGTGTGGCTGCCGCTCGCCTGCGCGATCGTCTGGCCCGGCGCGCTTCGCTGGCTCGGCCTCGGCTGGGTGGGGCTGACCCTGGTCAACGGCATCTCCCACATCGTGATGGCGCTGCGGCTGCGCTGCTACAACCCGGGCCTCGTTACCTCGATCGTGCTGTTCCTGCCGTTCACCATCTGGATGTTCGCGCACGAGGCGGCGGCCGGGATACTGTCAGGTACCGAGATCGCCCTGATTATCGTTGCCGGCGTGCTGCTGCATATTCCGATCGCCGGACTGTTCGTGGTGCCGTACCTGCGCAAAGGCGCCGCGGCGGCGTAACGTCGACGGTCGTTAGGACGCCGCTCTGTCCCCGTCACCCTGAGGCGCCCGAGCGCAGCGAGGGCCTCGAAGGGCGACGGCCCGATACTGTGCGGAACCTCACTCCGGCCGTGCATCCTTCGAGGCTCGCCGCTAACGCGGCTCGCACCTCAGGATGACGGTCGTGGTTTGGTGCAGCTTGAAAAAAAGGCCTACCGCGCGGCCTTGATCTGCTTGTGCACGAACGCCGCCATGCGCTCGAACGCATCGCCGACCTGCGAGAGGTCGGGCGAATGGCCGGCGTGGCGCTCCATCTCGATGTATTCGAGTGAAATCTCGCCGCCCGCCTTGCGGTAGCTGGCGACGAAGCGCTGCGGCTCGTTACCGGGAAAGCTCGAGTTGGCGTCCTTGTAGTCGTGCAGCAGGTCGCCGCGGCCCTGGAACCAGATCGCGGGCGGCGTCAGCACCTTCTCGCCGCGCTCGAGGATCAGCATCGGATTGCCTTCTGCCATGTTGGCTTCGCTGCGCCAGTAGGAATCCTGCCGTCCGATGATGCCCTTCGGCCACTCCGGCGGATTGGCTTGGGCCTGCGCGCGCTTGGCGTGGCGGTAGCGGCTGAACGGATTGATCACCGGCCACGACATCGCAACGCAGGCGACGCTTGCGTCCTGCGCGGACGTGCCGGTCGGCAACGCAATCGCCGCGTAGCGCGGATCGTTCGGGCGCATCGCAGCGAGCATCGCAAGGTGCCCGCCGCTCGATTGCCCGGAAAGGCCGACCAGTTCCGGCCGGGTCTTGAGCATGCGCGCGTTCGCCTTCGCCCAGCGCACCGCGTAGTTGATGTCCTGCACCGAGGCTGGATACGGGTGCTCGCTGCCGGAACGGAAGTCGAGCGCGATCGACACGATGCCGCGCGCCGCCATCGCCTGATGGCGCAGCTTCTCGGTAAAGCGATCGCTCAGGCACCAGGCGCCGCCGTGGCACTCGACCAGGGCCGGAAACGGCCCCTCGCCTTTCGGGCGGTATACACGCGCCAGCAGCGGCTTGTCGCCGTGGCGGAGATACTCGATGTCGTCGACGTCGAATTCGTGGGCCTTGGTTTCGAGAATGGCGGTCGTCATGGCCGGTGTTCCTTTGCGGCAGCGCGGCCGATCATTGCGCAGCGCAGCGTAGAGAGCAACCGGTCGCTCACATCTCGTTGACCAGCCTTTCCGCACCACGACAGCCATGCCCAGCGGGTCTATAGTTGCGTCAACGCGGGGCGCGGCTTGACGTGACCCGTCAAACCCGAAGGCTCACGTTCGCGTCGTGCCCCGCTTGAACGAACAAGTTCAAGGAGGACCCATGACGTATCAAGAGACGGTCGGCAGCGCCGAAGCGGCGCGTGAGCTTCCGCGTGTGCGCGCGATCTCGCCGCGCGACCTGTGGGACGCGCTCGCCCAGGGCTGGGACGATTTCTGGGCGATGCCCACCCACGTCATCTTTCTCACCCTGATCTATCCGGTGGTCGGCGTGCTGATCGGCTGCGCGACCTTCGGCTACAATCTCTTGCCGCTGTTCTTCCCGATGGCGGCGGGCTTCGCACTGCTTGGCCCGTTCGCGGCGATCGGCCTCTATGAGCTGAGCCGCCGGCGCGAGGCCGGGCTCGACACGCAGTGGAGCCACGCGTTCGATCTCCTGCAGGCGGACTTGTTTCGCGCCATCCTCGCGCTCGGGCTCGTTCTGCTCGCGCTGTTCGGCCTGTGGATCGCGGTGGCGCAGACGATCTACACCGCCGAGTTCGGCAACGTGCCGCCGCCGGACTCGATAGAAGCGTTCGCCCGGCAGGTGCTGACGACGCCCGAAGGCCACCGCATGATCGTGATCGGCAACGGTGTGGGCTTCCTGTTCGCGGTCGGCGCCTTCGCCATCAGCGTGGTGGCGTTCCCGCTGCTCATCGACCGTAACATCGGCGCGACCGCCGCCGCGTTGACCTCCGTCCGCGCCGTCATCCGCAACCCGTTCACCATGGCGCTGTGGGGCCTGATAGTTGCGGTCGCGCTGCTGATTGGCTCGCTGCCGTTCTTCCTCGGGCTTGCCGTGGTCGTGCCGGTGCTCGGCCATGCCACCTGGCATCTCTATCGCAAGGTGGTGGTGGTGCCCGACCTGCCGCCGCGCGAAGTGCATCCCACTGCGCCCAGGGGCAAGCGCTACGCCGCCGATTTCCCGGCCGTGCTGTTCCCGGTGCACGACCGCGAGCCGTAGCAGGACGCAACGTCGCGCAGTGGTGCCGTAGTCTGTGATGCGGCGAGGCGGCTCGCTCTTTCCGCTCATACCCGCGAAAGCGGGCATCCAGTCCTTGAAAAGTGCTGGGTCCCCGCTTCCGCGGGGACGAGCGGAGAGAGCATCGCTCGTTGCCGAGAGAGCATCGCCCGTTGAAACGAGACGTGCTCTAACGCTCACCCTTTGCGCTGCGACTTGACCTCGTTGAACTTGGCCAACGCCTGTTCGAACTTGTCGTTGAACAGCCACATCGCATCGAGAATTTCACGGTAGTTCGCGGAGGTTTTGGCCCGGTCCGCGCGTCCATACGTGAACATGCTGTTGTTGCGCAGATATCCCATGATGGTCGAATCGGACACCCGATAGCCCAACAGATTGCCGGACTTGAGCGCGGACTTTGTCGGGGCGGGAACGATCTGGATCAGCTCAAAAAACTTCATCTGGTCGATCGGATCGGGCAAGGCCTTCACGATCGCCGGAATCTGCAGGAACAGCTCCGCGTGCGCGTTCATCAAGCCGTCGCGCACCGCGGTCCAGTGATTGTAGCGGCGATCGAGACTGCCGACCCGCGCCTCTTCCCTGTTGTCGCGCGCGATGATGGCCGGCGCGAAGGCTGCGATCGACGGCTTGATCGCGGCCCATTTCCGCTGACCGGTCTGGTCCTCGGAGGTCCCGGTCTGCAGGCTGCCCTTGTACTTGTTCGAGCGCGCATTGCCCATGTTCTGGTTGCCGTTGGTCTCGGCATAGAACAGCCCCAGGCTGATGCGGCCGGCGACTTCCGCATTAGCCGGATCGAGCCCCTTGGCGCGCGCGATCGCGGTGCCGAGATCGACGACGTCGTGGAACGGCGTGTCGGAGTATTGCGCATTGGCCGGCGGCGCCTGCATGACCTTGAAGACCGCCAGATACTCGTCGATCAGCGGCTCGTTGTCGGCATCGAAATAGGCCGGCGGAATGCCGAACTTGTTCGGCCGCCCGATCCGCGCCGGCTGCGCGTCGGTGAGATCCTTGTACGTGCTCATCATGGCGTTGCGCGCCAGATAGAGCGGCTGTCCCGGCAGGTTCGGCAGCGCCTCCTTTGCGTTGATCTGGGCGCGCCGCTGGCGCAGCACCGACTTGAAGTCGTTGAGCGCGGCGTTGTAGGCCGTGAGCGCATCCGGCTGCCCTCTCGGCTGCGTGGCGGACTGCGCCTGCGCGGGGGCGATGAAACCGGGATGGCCGATGCCGGCCGGGACGAACGGCGCGATGACGAGCCCGAGCGCGGCCGCCATCACGGTCCGTAGGGCGCAATAAGCGAAGCGCATTGCGCCGCAGCGATACCGGCGCCGGGTGACGAATTTCATCGTCAAATCCCCCGCGCGCTACGTCGCCAATATGGTCGTCGTATTATCGTCATGCCGTTTGATCGCTTTGCTTCGGTGCCTGGAACTCGGCGCAATGCGCTTCGCTTATTGCGCCCTACGTTCACGAGGTACCATGATTATGGTCATTGAACGGCATGCCTGGCCGGGGCCACGGCGGGCGCAATGATGCGAAGCGCCGTTGGGGGCCATGAACGACCGTGGAGCCCCCAACCGCCACGGTGGTCTATGTATCTCGACTCTCGACTTGAACGCAGTTGGCTCGGAACTAGAGGCTCGAGAGCAGTTGGCTCGTCGCGAGACTTCTGGTCCGTCGAGGTCGTGAACGATTGCGCCTGGAGCCGGATGAGCCGCTCTAGGAGATTGGCGCTATCGCCGCTGCCTGAGCCGGTGCCCGTCGACCCCCCGCCATTCGATCCCGGCGGCGAGGTCAGCGCCACCTTCGATCCGTCAGCATAGCTGATGGTGGTGGTGCTGGAACCGTCGGAGTTCGTCGCGGTGTCGGCAGTGGCACCCTGCGTGCCCGACGTCATCAAGGCTTGAAACATTCCGCCATCGCCGCCCTGGCTCGAATTGGCGTGATGGTGGTGGCCATGATGGGCGTGACTTGCTTGTACCGCCGACGTCAGTTCGCCTTGACTTACGGAGCCGTCGCCGTTGCTGTCGAGCGTGTTGAAGAGGCCATCAACCTTGGACATATCGGCGTTCGAGCCGAAGACGTTCTCGAATTCCGATTTGCTCACCTGTCCGTCACCGTTGCCGTCCATTTGCGAGAACAGCGCCTGGGCGCGAGCCGCGACAAAAGGATTCGCACTCGAATGCTGTTCCTGCACGGACATCAACGCCGTCATCGTATCCGGGCTGAGTGGCGCGCCAGGCAGGACGGAGGCCGACGAGTTCGTCAACGTGCCCGCGTTTGACCCGTTGGCTGAATCGCGGTCGATTCCGGTTGGCCCGCGGCACCGTTGGGGTAGAAGGCCTGCAGTAATTCAGAGACTGGATCGGACGATCCGGCCCCCTGGCTGCCGTCGTTCGATCGAGGCGGCAGTAGCGATTGCAGATAGGAATAGGCGCTTGTCGAGGCGCCTAAGGATGAAACAGACATGACACTCGCACTCCTACAAACATCAGTCGCCCATTCACACAGTGCCCCCGAGCGCCTCAAAGCAAGCAACGCGCCACGCGGATACCCGTGAAAATGCCGGGAAATGCTGCGTTCATGTCGGGCAAACAAGCGTTCATGCCCGGCAAATAATTGTCGGCGCGACACGATCCCGGAAAATTTTGCCGAGCCTGTAGGGCGGATGAGCGAAGCGTAATCCGCCCTACGCTCTGCAGGGCGGCGCAATGCGCTTCGCTTATTGCGTCCTACGAGCTAGCACCGAGAACGCTCTTGTCGAGAAGTCCTGTCTCAACGAAATCATTCTTGATCGCATATGAGCCGAAGTTGTCGTAAATCCACCGATGCAAAATCTTCCCGTCGACGCCGACTTCGTGGAGAAGCAAGGCATGGTACAATATTGATAAGGTGGCGCTTTTGCGCGTCAAGTTCACAATGAATTCGGAGTACGGCTCCCCGTGTCGCTGCCCCCCAAAATGAGAAATATCGTGCCGAGCCTTGGCACACGCTTCTGCGAACTCGCGCAACCGTTTCTCTTCGAGTGGCCTGCACCCGGTTCCGAAGACACCGAGTTAGGTGTTTTGATGGAGCTGGAGGTGGGTCATGGAGAGACGGAAGTTTACGCGAGAGTTCAAGCTTGAGGCGGTGCGCCTGATCAAGGATCGAGGCGTGTCCTATGTGCAGGCGTCGCAGGACCTGGGCGTGCATACGTCGCAGTTGCGCGATTGGGTGAAGAAGTTCGCCGACGATCCGCAACATGCCTTTCCTGGCCACGGCCAGATGAAGCCCGAGCAGCTCGAGATCGCGCAGCTCAAGCGCGAAGTTGCCAAGCTGAAGGCGGAGCGAGACATCCTAAAAAAAGCCGCGGCCTACTTCGCGAAGGAATCGACGTGAAGTTCGGTTTCATTGCGAAGCACCGGGGGATCTGGCCGGCGAGTTGGTTGTGCGAGGCGCTCGGTGTCTCGCGGGGTGGCTTCTATGCCTGGCTGACGCGACCGCGCAGCCAGCGCAGCCGCAGCGATGAAGAGCTTGGCGCGAAGGTACGTGCGAGCTTCCTGGCGAGCGACCGGACCTATGGCGCCAGGCGGGTGTGGCGAGACCTGCTGGCGGAAGGGCTGTCGTGCGGTCTGCATCGGATCGAGCGATTGATGCGATCACAGGCGCTCAAAGCACGTCCGCGCCGGCGCCGCCTGCCGCCCGATCTGGGTGAGCGGCAGGCGGGCGCCGTCGCTCCGAACGTTCTCGATCGCACCTTTGAAGCCGCCGCTCCCAACCGCAAATGGATCGCCGACTTCACCTATGTGTGGACGGCGGAAGGCTGGCTCTACGTCGCTGCCGTCATCGATCTGTTCTCCCGGCGCGTTGTCGGCTGGTCGATGAGTGCAGCGATGACGGCGCAGCTCGTCACCGATGCCCTGGTGATGGCGATCTGGCGCCGCGGCAAGCCCGATGCGCTCCTGCATCACTCCGATCGCGGCAGCCAATACACCAGCGAGCAGTTCCAGCGGCTGATGGCTGACAACGGCGTCGTCTGTTCGATGAGCCGTTCGGGCAACGTCTGGGACAACGCCGCGATGGAGAGCTTCTTCTCGTCGCTGAAGACCGAGCGCACCGGCGGCAAAACCTACCGGACACGCGACGAAGCAAGAGCTGACGTGTTCGACTACATCGAGCGCTTCTACAATGCTAAGCGCAGGCACTCGACGATCGGATATATGAGCCCTATGGAGTTCGAACGGCAGGCTGGATTAGCTTAACCGCGTGTCATCCAAACCGGGTGCAGGCCAATTCCGCCTTTTTAGATAGATTCGGACCACGCGAGCTCATATTGAAACTGCGATGGACTGCCTGTCTTGTGTGGGGATCGCTAAGATCTCTTCACTAAGGGTCATCGATTTCGCGACATCCTCCTCAAGCTCTTCAAATGTTGCAGACTCTCCGAAATCGCATCGATTGCACGGTACGGGGGAAGATCTCTCGAACTGGGAAAGTCCCTTTTGCTCACCATTTCAATGTTCATGTCGATGGCTCGTGTGCTTTTCAAATAGTGCCAATCGCAAATTATATTGAACCGACCGTTGAGTCGCGATCTCTTCCTGCGGAAAATAGTCTGACTTTATTCCTATCCCTCCATCTTCCTCCCATCCCCGCTCAACGAGGGGCGCATCTAGAGGCGTCTTGAGGCGGAGCGGATCGGTGGTTGGGTTGGGGCCGGAGATGCGGCCTTGGGGCCGCAAATTTAAGCCCGCCAGCCCCCGCCGATGGCCGAAGCCGAGAGGCCTCGGTCTGGAGCGGCTTCCCGCGCGCCGTGCCTCGCACGCACGGCTCCCGGGCAGCTCCGGGACCCGCTCGTCCGACACTACGATCGGTCTGCGAGGAGCTCGCTGGACTGGGACTGCGCCAATGCTCGTCCCAGGAAACGCGGCCCTGGAGCCGGTGGCAGGAGCGCGCAAGCGCCCGCACGCAAATGCCGCGATGGAGCGCCGAGGGGCGAGCGTCCTTTCGCCAGGGACGCCACGCCTCAGGCGGCCGGGTTCGCCAGCGATGGTCGCGCAAGCGATCGTCGCACCAGCGGGCCGGCCGTGGCGTGACTGGAAACGACAGCGCCACTCGGCGCTCCATTCCCCTCACGTTTTCGCGGGGAATTTTCAGGCGCCGCCCGGGCGCCGCACCTTCCGCCGGGCCGGCGGAGCATTGGATTAAAGATAGAGCGGAGGTCGAGCCATCGGGCATACCTCCCCCTGAAAGCGGGGCAGGTCGACTCCCCCGCTTGCGGAGCGAGGCGGTCGGGTGGGGGCATACTGGTAGAGATTCGCGCAACAGACCCCCTCCCCACCCCTCCCCCGTTCAAGCGGGGAGGGAGCGCACCGAGATTGCGGCGAGCGAATGCAATTCCTGCAACCAGATGCAATCTCGATCGACGTGCACGGCAGCGCGCATCAAAGCGCCGCGTCTACTCCGCCAGATTGTTGGTGCGCGCCACGAACGCCTTCACGTCGGCGAGCACCGCGGGCAACAGCGCGCGCACCTCGTCGGGCGCCATGCCGGGCCGGATGCGCGGATCGTACAGGATGTTGAGAATGTACTGGTCGTAGACGTCGAAGAAGCCCATATGCACGTCGTCATTGAACATCGTCCACGGCACCGCGTCGGTGTCGTTGATCGGCCCGAGCGCCTGCAGCAGCTCCTCGTAGACGCAGTCGAAGAAGATGAAGTCGCCGACATCCGCGACCAGGATCACGTCGGAATGGGTGATGCGGTAGGCCTCGTCCTTGCGGAAGCTCGACAGGCATTGCGGCGTCGAGCGAGTCCTGGATCTCGCCGGGCCTGCGCGCGGCCGTAGAACTTGCGGATGGTGCGCGGCAGGTCGCGGTCGCGCACCAGCATGACGATCACGTTGGCGGTCGAGCGATTGTCGGTGACCGCGATATCGAGGTGCCGGACATGGGTGCGGATATTGGCGACCACGTCGGCGACCTGGGCGCGGCGGTCGGGCTTGGCGCGGCTTTCCACGTAGACGCGGACCGGGACGTCGAATTTGCGGATGCGGTTGGTCTCGCCGCTCAGCGGCAGCTCGGCGCCGAAGGCGGTGCGGAAGAAGCCCTCGGTGATCTCGTCGTTGCTGAAGACCTTGCGCTCGGACGCGCGCCGGCTGCTGATCTCGGGGTCCTCGGCCGCGGCGCCGGGCATCAAGATCAGGCCGGCGCAGACGATCGCGACGGGGATGACGGCCCTCATTGTTGTATACTTGTCGCAAATTGCGGAGCTATCAAGGTGAAGGGTGCCCCGAATCCGCGGCATGTGGCCCCGGCGATGCGGGCGAGCTATGACGGCGGCGCGGGGAAACCGGCATGAACGACGCTGCAAAACCCTGGCCGACCGAGCTGCGGCTGCGCAAGGACCGCAGGGCGCTCAGCGTCGCCTTCGACGACGGCACGGCCTTCGATCTCGACGCCGAATATCTGCGGGTGAAGAGCCCGAGCGCCGAGGTGCAGGGCCATTCGCCGGACGAGCGCAAGACCGTCGGCGGCAAGAAGAACGTCCAGATCCTGGAGGTCCACCCGATCGGCAACTACGCGGTGCGGCTGGTGTTCGACGACATGCACTCGACCGGCATCTATAGCTGGGACTACCTGCATACGCTCGGCGAGAACCACGCCGCCAACTGGCAGGAGTATCTCGACGACCTCGCCGGCAAGGGGCTCACGCGCTGATGCGCGATCTCCGCGACGCGTGCACCGCACAGCGCCGCTTTGACTTGCAGTCCGCGTTTGTTTCACACTGAAGGTCCGATGATCACCGCGCGACCGATCGCCTTCTGGATCACGATGCTCGCCGCCGTCATCGCGGCCGTCGTGCTGTTGCGCGAAATCCTGCTGCCGTTCGTCGCCGGCATGCTGATCGCCTATCTGCTCGATCCGCTGGCCACCCGGATGGAGCGCATGGGCATGAACCGGCTGATCGCCACGCTGGTGATCGTCGCGGTGTTCCTCGTCGGGGCCGTGGCGCTGATCGCGCTCATCGTGCCGGTGATCGTGCGGGAGCTGGTCTACTTCGTCGATCACCTTCCGGGCTACCTCAAGCAGTTGCAGGCGCTCGCGACCGATCCCGGCCACCCGTGGCTGAGCAAGCTGGTCGGCGAGGGCCTCGGCACCGCCGAGAGGTCGCTCGGCGAACTCACCGCGCTGGCGGCCGACTGGTCCGGCACCTTCCTGCGCTCGATATGGTCCGGCGGACAGGCGCTGATCTCGGTGTTCTCGCTCGCGGTGGTGACGCCGATCGTCGCCTGCTACCTGGTCTACGACTGGCCGCGCATGATCCGGGTCGTCGACAACTGGGTCCCGCCGCCGCGACGCGAGACCATCCGCGCGCTCGCCCGCGAGATCGACGACACGATCGGCGGATTTGTGCGCGGGCAGAGCGCGCTCTGCCTTATCCTCGGCGTGTTCTATGCCGGGGCGCTGGCGCTGATCGGCCTGCACCACGGTCCGCTGATCGGCTTCACCGCCGGCGTGATCAGCTTCGTGCCCTATCTCGGCTCGCTCACCGGGCTGATCATCGCGATGTGCGTGGCGATTGCGCAGTTCTGGCCGAACTGGGCCTTGATCGTCGCGGTCGGCGCGATCTTCTTCATCGGCCAGTCGCTCGCCGACTACGTGCTCTCGCCCTGGCTGGTCGGCCGGCGCGTCAACCTCAATCCGGTCTGGCTGATGTTCGCGCTGTTCGCCTTCGGCTACCTGTTCGGCTTCGTGGGCCTCTTGATCGCGGTGCCGCTCGGGGCGGCGATCGGCGTGCTCGTGCGGTTCGCGTTCGCGCAGTATTACGAGAGCCCGCTCTACGGGACGAATGCGGCGGTGGCTGCAGGCGATGCCGACGCCGGTACCACCGCGCGCAAAGCGTGAGTTCCAACAGCCCTCCGGCATTAACTATTGACGGATTGCGATCTGGCCGAGGCGAGAAGCGGACGCTAGGCTTTCTTCAGATGCGGCCGTGACAGCGTAGGCAGGGAGTGGGTGGAATGACCCCTCGGATGTTCGCGGCTCTTTTTGTGGGATTCATCGCGACGGGTGCGATGCTGATTCCGTTCGAGACTTCGGCACGGCCCGGCGGCATGGGCGGCGGCGGGCCGGCCGGTGGCATGCGGCCGATGATGGTGCGTCCGCCGGTCGCGCGGCCGCCTGTTGCGCCGCAGACGCGGCCGGCGATGCAGGCGCCGCCTGCCAGGATGGCGCACCCGCGGACGCAGTTCGGGCGCTTCCTGCCGCGGCACCA
Organism: uncultured Alphaproteobacteria bacterium; assembly: GCA_963816815.1. Classification (GTDB taxonomy): domain Bacteria; phylum Pseudomonadota; class Alphaproteobacteria; order Rhizobiales; family Xanthobacteraceae; genus Bradyrhizobium. Next base: position 77,327 of record CAWFMW010000044.1, on the reverse strand, counting down.
TCGCCGCTTCGCGGGTTTCCCGGCCGGAGGCTGGTGGCCGGCCGGAAGCTATTACGACCCGACCGGTGCCGGCGCGCCCTATCCCGAGCCGGCCTATCCGGTCGAGAGCGCACCGAGCGAGGGCTATCCGATACAGCCCAATCCGCCGACGCCGTACCAGAGCCCGGTCGTCCAGCACGTCACGCGGGTGATCGTCGTCGGGGCGGGTTGCGATTCGCAATTCGAGACGATTCCCTGGCGGGACGGCAGCGAGCGCACGATCAGGATGGTGCGCTGCTGACGGCGCCGGCCCACGGCCGTTCGGCGCGATCCTTGGCCCTGAACGAGGCGATGCGCTCGCGATAGCTCTCGGTCAGCGCGATGTCGTCCCAGCCGTTGAGCAGCCGCGTGCGGCGGACCGGATCGATGGCGAACGTGTAGGTGCGATTGCCGCAGACGATGGTCTGCTGCTCGAGATCGACCGTCACGGGCAGTTCCGGCGTCTGCTCGAGCGCCGCCATGATCTCGGCCGCCTCCTCGTCGGTGACGATGGCGGTGAGCAGTCCGTTCTGCACCGCATTGCCGGAGAAAATGTCGCCGAACGACGGCGCGATCACGCAGCGCACGCCGTAGTCGTAGAGCGCGTAGACCGCGGCCTCGCGCGAGGAGCCGCAGCCGAAATTGCGCGCGCCGACGACGATCTTGGCGCTGCGCCACGCCGGCCGGTTGAGCGGAAAGTCCGGCTGCTCCTTGCCGTCGGCGTCGAAGCGCAGGTCCTGGAACAGCACCTTGCCGATCCCGGCGGAGCGCGGCCATTTGAGATAGCGCGCCGGCAAGAATCTGATCGGTGTTGAGATTGGCTGACATTGATCGGACAGGCCGTCGCGGTCAGCCGGGTGAATTTGTCCATGGCGCGCCTCAGACCTTCCGCCCGGCGAGCAGCGGCCGCACATCGGCGAGATGGCCGGTGACGGCGGCGGCGGCCACCATCGCGGGCGACATCAGGTGGGTGCGCGCGCCGGGCCCCTGCCGGCCGCGGAAATTGCGATTGGTGGTCGAGGCGCAGCGCTCGCCGGGCGCGACCAGATCGCCGTTGATGCCGACGCACATCGAGCAGCCGGACTCGCCCCATTCGAGCCCGGCGTCGCGGAAGATGCGGTCGAGCCCCTCCTCCTCGGCCTGACGCTTGACCAGGCGAGGAGCCGGCCGAGACGAGGCCCGGCACCTTGCTGCTGCGGCCCGCGAGCACGGCGGCCGCGGCGCGCAGGTCCTCGATGCGCGCATTGGTGCAGGAGCCGATGAACACGCGATCGACCGCGATGTCGGTCAGCTTGCGGCCGGGCGCGATGCCCATGTAGTCGAGCGCGTCGCGCAGATAGCTCGCGCGCTGCCCTCGTCGGGCTCGCGCGCCGGATCGGGCACGCTGGCGTCGATCGGCAGCGCGTCCTCGGGGCTGGTGCCCCAGGTGACGATCGGCGCGATCGCGCTGTGCGTCGAGTCGCACTTCGCAGATCGAACTCGGCGTCCGCGTCGCTGTTCAGCGCGGACCAGGCCTCGACCGCGCGGTCGAACTCCGCGCCCTGCGGGCGCATACGGGCGGCCCTTCAGATAGGCGAATGTCGCTTCGTCGGGCGCCACCATGCCGCAGCGCGCGCCCGCTTCGATCGACATGTTGCAGAGCGTCAGCCGGCCCTCGATCGACAGCGCGCGGATCGCCGAGCCCGGCGTATTCGATCGCGTGGCCGGTGGCGCCGTCGGCGCCGATCTGCGCGATGATCGCAAGCGCGATGTCCTTGGCGGCGATGCCGGGCGCCGCTTTGCCGTCCACGGTGATCCGGCATGCGCTTGGGCTTGCGTCTGCCAGATCGTCTGCGTCATCAGCACGTGCGCGACTTCCGACGCGCCGATGCCGAACGCATAGGCGCCGAGCGCGCCGTGGGTCGAGGTGTGGCTGTCGCCGCAGACGATCAGCAGGCCGGGCAGCGTCAGCCCCTGCTCGGGGCCGACCACGTGCACGATGCCCTGGCGCGGATCGTCGAGCCCGAACAGCTTGACGCCGTGCCGCGCGGTATTCTCCTCGACCTGCCGCACCATGCGCGCGAGCTCGGGATTGGCGATGTCGCGGCGCGAGCCGCGCGTCGGCACGTAATGATCGGCGACGCCGAAGGTCAGGCCCGGCTCGGCGACCTTTTCGCCGCGCTCGGCGAGCTTGCCGAAGGCGTGAAACGAGCCTTCATGCACGTAATGGCGGTCGACCCAGAGCAGCGAGTCGCCGTCCTCGCGGCGCACGATCTCGTGCGCCGCCCACAGCTTGTCGATCAGGGTTTGAGGCTTGCTCATGCCGGAAAACTGACGCCGCACGGTACGAAGTTTGCACGATAATATAGAAGGGCGGCTGAACCAATGTTAGTCTGCCGCCCGGTCATCAGGAGGAGCACGCATGTCCCGTCAGATGTCCGGCATGAACCGCCGCCGCTTTCTGCAATCCACCGCGCTGGGCGCCGCGGGCGTGCTCGCCGCACCGGCGGTCCTGCGCGCGCAGGGCGCCGCCGTGAAGGTCGGCATCCTGCATCCGGTGTCGGGCGCGCTGTCGTATTCCGGCCAGCAGGGCCGCATCGGCGCGCAGCTTGCGATCGACGAGATCAACGCGGCCGGCGGCATCAAGGCGCTGGGCGGCGCCAAGATCGAGCCGGTGCTCGGCGACGCGCAATCGACGCCGGACGGCGGCAACGCCGAGGTCGAGAAGATGAATTCGGCCGGCGTCGCCGCCATCGTCGGCGGCTATGCCAGCGCCATCTGCCTCGCCGCCAGCCAGACCGCGGCGCGCTACGACCTGCCCTATGTCGTCGACGTCGGCGTGGTCGACAGCATCGTCACGCGCGGCCTGAAGAACACGTTCCGCTTCGGCCCGGGCTTCGGCGTCATCGCCAAGACCGCGCTCGACAATCTCGTCACCATCAACGACGCAGGCCGGCAAGCCGGCCAAGACCGTGATGATCGTGCACGAGGATTCGGCGTTCGGCGCGGGCCTCGCCAAGCTCCTGAATACGCAACTGCCCGAGCGCGGCTTCCAGGTGCTCGAAACCATCTCGCATCCGACCCCGACGCGCGACTTCAACAACGTCGTGCTGAAGATCAAGGCGCAGAACCCCGACCTCGTGATCCCGGCGAACTACTACAACGAGTACGTGCTGCTGGCGCGCACCATGCAGCAGCAGCGCGTGCGGCCGAAGGGCATCTACTCGGTGCTGGGCGGCGCGGCGTCCTCCTACAAGTTCGTCAAGGAGTTCCCCGAGGCCGCGCAGTACATCATGGACTGCAATCACTGGTTCGATCCGAAGAACCCGAAGGCGCTGGCGCTGAAGAAGCAGGTCGAGGCGCAGAACCAGTTCTACACCTACGAAGTCTACATGAACTATTCGTGCGTCCTGCTGCTCGCCGACGCGCTCGAGCGCGCCGCGCAGCGCCGACCGCGCGAAGATCATCGCCGCGCTCGAAAGCTCGACCTTCGCCGGCCACGTCATGCCGTACGGCCCGACCAAGTTCGTCAACGGCCAGAACCAGGGCGCGGCGCCGGTCGAACACCCAGGTGCTCGGCAACGACATCCAGGTGATCCTGCCGGCGACGTTCGCATCGGCGAAGGCCGTGTTCCCGATGCCGAGCCTGACGGCGCCGAACGGCGGGCGGCAGCAGCCGCCCTGCCCGGCCGATCGCCATGCTGTCACCGGCCATCCTCGTTCCAGCGGTGCTCAACGGACTGATGACCGGCGCGATCTATGCGCTGGTCGCGCTCGGGCTGACGCTGATCTACGGCGTGCTGCACATCATCAACTTCGCGCACGGCGCGCTGCTGACGGCCGCGATGTTCGCGGCGTTCTTCGCGTACTCGCTGCTCGGGCTCGATCCCTATATCGCGGCCGTCGTGCTGACGCCGCTGTTCTTCTGCGCGGGCTACGCCCTGCAGCGCTTCGTCATCGGTCCGGCCGCGCACGGCGAGGACCGCAACATTCTGCTGGTCACGCTCGGGCTCGCGGTGGTCATCGAGAATGCGCTGCTCTAGGCGTTTCGCGCCGACACCCGCACGGTCAACCTGCCGTACGCCTTCGACGTGATCGAGATCGGCCCGGCCTTCCTCGGCGTGCCGCGCGTCATCGCCTTCGCCGTCGTGGTCGTCGTGGCGCTCGGCGCTCTGGCTGCTGATGCGATGGACCGACACCGGCAAGGCGATCCGCGCGGTCGCGAAGGAAAAGCTCGGCGCCGAGCTTTCCGGCATCGACGTCGCGCACATCTACGCGGTGACCTTCGGGCTCGGCACCGCCTGCCTCGCGATCGCCGCCTGCCTGCTGATCCCGACCTATTACGTCAATCCGACCGCCGGCAACGCCTTCGTGCTGATCGCCTTCACCATCGTGGTGCTCGGCGGCATGGGCTCGGTCGCGGGCGCGCTGATCGGCGGGCTCGTCGATCGGCGTCGTCGAGAGCCTGTCCGGGCTCTTTCTCGGCGAATCGCTCGGCCAGATCGGCATCTTCGTGATGTTCATCCTGGTGCTGCTGTTTCGCCCGACCGGCCTGTTCGGGGAGCGGGCATGAAAGGGCTCGTGCCGATCGCTGATCGTCGTCGCTGTTGCTGGCCGCGCGTTCCGCTGATCACCGTCGTCCAACGTGGTGCTCAATTTCCTGGTCGATGGCGCTGCTGATCGCGCTGGTCGGCCAGGGCTGGAACCTGCTCGGCGGCTATGGCGGACAGTATTCGTTCGGCCACGCGGCGTTCTTCGGCACCGGCGCCTATGTCACCGCGATCCTGCAGGTGCGCTACGGCGTCAACGCGTGGCTCGGCCTTGTTCATCGGCATCGCGGCGGGCGCGCTGGTCGGCGCCGTCATCGGCGCGCTGAGCTTCCGCTCCGGACTGCGCGGCTCCTATTTCGCGCTGGTCACGCTCGCCTTCGCCGAGGTGCTGCGCATCATCGCCAGCGTCGCGCCGATCACCGGCGCCGGCGTCGGCACGCTGATCAAGCTCGACCTGCGGCCGGAGGCGTTCCAGTTCCAGAGCCGCGCGCCGTTCTACTGGATCATTCTCGGCTTCGTCTGCCTGTCGATCGTCCTCATCCGCGTGATCGAGAACAGCCGCTTCGGCGCCTATCTGGTCGCGGTGCGCGAGAACGAGGACGCCGCCGAGGCGCTCGGCGTCGACGCGACGCGCGTCAAGCTCATCGCCATGATGCATCTCGGCGGCCATCACCGCGGCCGGCGGCTGCTTCTACGCGCAGTATTTCCTGTTCGTCGATGCCGGCATCGCCTACGGCCCGTGGATCTCGGTCGAGGCGCTGCTGGCGCCGATCATCGGCGGCGTCGGCACCGTGTTCGGTCCGCTGCTCGGCGCGCTCGTCGTCAAGACGCTCGGCGAGCTGACCAAGCTCGTCGACCGGCGATGCGCCCGGCCTCGATCTCGTCATCTACGGCTGCGTCCTGATCGCGGTCGTGGCGTTCGCGCCGCGCGGCATCGCCGGGCTGCTGGCCGACCTGCGCGGCCGCCTGCGGTCTCGTGGCGGCGCAGCCGTCGGGCAGACGCGCCATGGCTGAGCCCCTGCTCCGCGTCGAGAACGTCTCGCAAGCGCTTCGGCGGCCTGCTGGCCGTCGACCAGGCGTCGCTGACCGCCGAGAGCGGACGCATCACCGCGCTGATCGGCCCGAACGGCGCCGGCAAGACCACGCTGTTCTCGATCATCGCCGGCTTCCTGCAAGCCGACGCGAAGGGCGCGTCGTCTATGACGGCGCGGACATCACCGGCGAGCCGCCGCACCGGCTCGCCCGGCGCGGCATCGCGCGCACCTTCCAGATCGTGCAGCCGTTCGCCGGCCTGACCGTGCGCGAGAACATCGCGGTCGGCGCGCATCTGTCGCGGCCGTCGCGCGCCGCTGCGCTCGCCGCCGCCGACGAGCGTCGCGCGCGCGGTGGGCCTGGGCGCCGTTGCTCGACCAGCCGGCCGCCGCCCTCACGGTCGCGGGCCGCAAGCGGCTCGAGCTCGCGCGCGCGCTCGCGATCGAGCCGCGGCTGCTGCTGCTCGACGAGGTGCTGGCCGGCCTCAATCCGTCCGAGGTGCGCGACATGGTGCCGGTGATCCGCGCGATCCGCGACCGCGGCATCACCATCGTGATGATCGAGCACGTCATGCAGGCGGTCATGAGCCTCGCCGAGCACGTGTTCGTGCTGTCGGAAGGCCGCATCATCGCGCAGGGCACGCCCGCAGGCGATCGCGAGCGATCCGCGCGTCGTCGAGGCCTATCTCGGCCACGGCGCCGCCGAGCGGATGCGGGCCGGGAGCGGCGTCCATGCCTGAGCCGCTCCTGGCGGTCAGCGGCCTGCATGCCGGCTATGGCGCGACCGAAATCCTGCGCGGCGTCGATCTGACGGTGCAGCGCCGGCGAGATCGTCGCGCGTGCTCGGCTCGAACGGCGCCGGCAAATCGACGCTCAACCGCACCATCTCCGGCGTCCTGCGCGCCTGGCGCGGCACCATCCGCTTCGACGGTGAGGCGATCGAGCGCGAGCGGCCGGCCGCGATCGTCGCGCGCGGGCTGATCCACGTGCCGGAGGGCCGGCGCATCTTTCCGAACATGACGGTGCGCGAAAATCTCGACCTCGGCGGCTACCGCCGCGGCCGCGCGGACCGGCGCGCGACAACCGCGACCGCGTGTTCGCGATCTTTCCGCGGCTTGCCGAACGCCAGCGCCAGCGCGCCGGCACGCTGTCCGGCGGCGAGCAGCAGATGCTGGCGATCGGCCGCGGCCTGATGGCCGAGCCGAAGCTCCTCATCCTCGACGAGCCGTCGCTCGGCCTGTCGCCGCTGCTGGTCGAGGAGCTGTTCGCGCTGATCAAGCGCATCAACGCCGAGGGCATCGCGCTCCTGCTGGTCGAGCAGAACGTGGTGCAGAGCCTCGAGGTCGCGCAGCGCGCCTATATCCTCGACAATGGCCGGTTCGTGCTACAGGGAAGCGCGGCCGACATCGCGCAACGATCCGCAACTGCAAGCGCGCCTATCTGGGAATGTGACGCATGATCGACTGATCATGGCTGATGCCGAAACCCTGCGCGCGCGCCTCGCCCGCAAGCCGATCGTGGTGGCGCCCGGCGTCTACGACGCGTTCACCGCGCTGGTCGCCACGCAGGCCGGGCTTCGACACGCTCTACGTCTCCGGCGCGGCCATCGCCTACACCCGGCTCGGCCGGCCGGACATCGGCCTCGTCACCATGACCGAGGTCGCCGAGCACGCTCGCGCTGATCCGCGACCGCGTCGACGCGCATCTCATCGTCGATGCCGACACCGGCTACGGCAACGCGCTCAACGTCGTGCGCACCGTGCGCGTGTTCGAGCGCGCCGGCGCCACCGCGATCCAGCTCGAGGACCAGGATTTTCCCAAGCGCTGCGGCCATCTCGACGGCAAGGCGCTGATCCCGGCGGACGAGATGGGCGGCAAGATCCACGCCGCGGTCGACGCGCGCCGCTCGCGCGAGACGCTGATCATCGCGCGCACCGACGCGGTGGCGGTCGAAGGCTTCGAGCGCGCGATCGAGCGCGCGGCGATCTATCGCGAGGCCGGCGCCGACATGCTGTTCGTCGAGGCGCCGCGGACGCGCGACGATCTCGCCCGCATGGTCGCGGCGCTCGGCAGCGCCGTGCCGCTGATGGCCAACATGGTCGAGGGCGGCAAGACGCCGACGCTGCCGGCCGCCGAGCTGGAGGCGCTCGGCTTCGCGCTGGTGATCTTTCCCGGCGGCATCGTGCGCGCGCTCGGCCGCATGGCGAGCGACTACTACGGCTCGCTCGCCGCGCACGGCACGACCGAGCCGTTCCGCGACCGCATGTTCGACTTCGACGGGCTCAACGCGCTGATCGGCACGCCGGAGATGATCGCGCTCGGCCAGCGCTACGAGACGCCGGCGCCGCCCGACGAACGGAAGCCGGGCGGCCGCCGGTGACGACGCTCGATCCCGTCACGCTCGCCGTGCTCAACGGCCGCCTCGTCCAGATCGCCGACGAGATGGACGCGACGCTCTATCGCTCGGCGTTCAATCCGATCATCGCCGAGGCGCACGACGCCTGCCACGGCCTCTATCACGCCGAGACCGGCGCGACGCTGGTGCAGGGCACCTCCGGCCTGCCGATCTTCGTCGGCGCCATGGCGTTCGCGGTCAAGGCGGTGATCGACAAGGTCGCGCGCGACGGCGGCCTCGACGCCGGCGACACCTACCTCTTCAACGATCCCTACGACGGCGGCACGCATCTCAACGATTTCCGCCTGGTGCGCCCGCTGATGCGCGGCGGCAAGGTCTTCGCCTGGCTCGCCTCGGTCGGGCACTGGCTCGACGTCGGCGGCAACGTGCCCGGCAACTTCAACCCGAAGGCGACCGAGAGCTTCCAGGAAGGCTTCCGCATCCCGCCGGTGAAGCTCGTCCGCGCGCGGCGTGCTGCAGCAGGACATCGTCGACATCCTCGCCGCCAACTCGCGCGTGCCGCAGTCGAACTGGGGCGATCTCAACGGCCAGATCAACGCGCTCGATCTCGGCGAGCGCCGCCTGCACGCGCTGCTCGACGAATACGGCGACGACACCATCACGGCGGCGCTCGCGGCGCTGACGCGCGCGCGCCGAGGCGCTGATGCGCGCCAACATCGCGGCGCTGCCGGACGGCATCTATTCCTGCGACGACTTCCTCGACAACGACGGCGTCACCGACGAGCCGCTGCGCATCGCGCTCGACCTGACCATCGCGGGCGACCGCATGACGCTCGATTTCTCGCGCTCGGCGCCGCCCTGCGACGGCCCGCTCAACATCGCGCGCTCGACCGCGGTCGCCTGCTGCTACGTCGCGCTCAAGCATCTGTTCACCGACGTGCCGGCCAATGCCGGCTGCCTCGTGCCGATCGACTTCGTCATTCCCGACACGACGCTGCTCGGCGTCTCGGCGCCGCGCCCGGTCGGCGGCTACACCGAGACCATCCTGCGCGTCATCGACGTGATCTTCGGCGCCTTCGCCAAGGCCGCGCCCGAGCGCGCCAACGGCAGCCCGTTCGCCACCATCAACGCGCTGTCGCTCGCCGGCTGGCGCGAGCACGGCCGGCGCTGGGTGATGTTCTGCTTCTTCGGCGGCGGGCTCGGCGGCAATCCGGAGGGCGACGGCCTCAATCACGGCAACAATCCGATCTCGACCGCGACCATTCCGCCGGTGGAAATCCTGGAGTCGCTCTATCCGGTCATGTTCACGCAATGGGCGCTGCGGCCGGACTCCGGCGGGCCGGGCCGCCATCGCGGCGGGCTCGGCGCGATCTACGAGATCGAGGCGCTGGCCGACGGCGGCGCCGACGTGTTCCTGCTCGGCGAGCGCGGCAAGTATCCGCCGTTCGGCGTCAATGGCGGCGGGCCGGCGGCGCTCAACCGCTTCGTCTACGAGACCGACCGCGGCGAGGCGACGCCGCCGCTGGTCTCGAAGATCACCGACGTGAAGATCCGCCGCGGCCAGAAGGTGCGGCTGGAAACGCCGGGCGGCGGCGGCTTCGGCGATCCGGCGCACGCGCGATCCGGCGCGCGTCGCGCGCGACGTGCGGCTCGGCTACGTGTCGCGCGAGGCCGCGCGCCGCGACTACAAGGTCGTGCTGCGCGACGACGGCTCGCTCGACGCCGCCGCCACCGCGAAGGCGCGCGCCGGCACCATGAGCGCGCGCGGCGTCATCGTCGGGGTCGATGTCGGCGGCACCTTCACCGACCTGTTCCTGCTCGACGCAGCGAACGGCGCGCTTCCGCACCGCCAAGGTGCCGTCGCGGCGCGGCGACGAGGCGCTGGGCTTCCTCAACGGCCTGAACGCGCTCGGCGGCGCCGCCGGCATCGGACTCGATCGTGCACGGCACCACCGTCGGCACCAACACGCTGCTGGAGCGGCGCGGCCCGCAGATCGGCGTCATCACCACGCGCGGCTTTCGCGACGTGCTGGAAATGCGCCGCCGCGACCGCCGCCGCACCTGGGGCCTGTGGGGCGATTTCATCCCGATCGCCGACCGCGACATGCGCCTCGAGGTCGACGAGCGCACGCTCGCCGACGGCACCATCCGCACGCCGGTCGATCCGGCGGAGGTCCGCGCGGCGGCGAAGCGGCTGCTCGACGAGGGCGCGCGAGGCGGTCGCGATCATCTTCATCAACGCCTACGCCAATCGCCGAGAACGAGCGCCGCGCGCTCGACGCGCTGCGCGCGGTCTGGCCGAACGAGTTCGTCACGGCCTCGCACGAGGTGCTGTCCGAAATCCGCGAGTTCGAGCGCTCCTCGACGGCCGCGCTCAATGCCTATCTGCAGCCGGTCGTCGCCTCCTATCTCGGCAAGCTCGAGCACGCGCTGGCGGCGCAGAGCTTTCGCCGGCCAGCTCCACATCGTGCAGTCGAACGGCGGCATCATGTCGACCGCGACCGCGCGGCGGCTGCCGGTGCGCACCGCGCTGTCCGGGCCGGCCGCCGGCGTGGTCGCGGGCGCGGCGCTCGCCAAGGCCGCGGGCTTCGACAATCTCATCACCTGCGATCTCGGCGGCACCTCGTTCGACGTCTCGCTGATCGCCGGCGGCAAGGTCGCGGTCGCGGCGCAGACCACCATCGATTTCGGCCTCGTCATCCGCACGCCGATGATCGAGATCACCACCATCGGCGCGGGCGGCGGCTCGATCGCCTCGGTCGATCGCGGCGGCCTGCTGCAGGTCGGCCCGGAAAGCGCCGGCTCGGTGCCGGGCCCGGTCTGCTACGGCGCGGGCAACACGCGGCCGACGCTGACCGACGCCCAGGTCGTGCTCGGCCGCATCAATGCGGCGCGCCCGCTCGGCGGCGAGCTCGAAATCGCTCGATGTCGAGGCGGCGACGCGCGCGATCGCCGAGCATGTCGGCGACGCCGCTCGGGCTCGCCGTCGATGACGCGGCGGCCGCCATCGTGCGCGTCGCCGAAGCGCGCATGGCCGGCGCGATCCGGCTCGTCTCGATCGAGCGCGGCCACGATCCGGCGCGTTTCGTCGCCATGCCGTTCGGCGGCGGCGGCGCGCTGCATGCCGGCGCGCTGATCCGCGAGATCGGCCTCAAGTGCGCGCTGGTGCCGCGCTTTCCCGGCATCACCTCGGCGCTCGGCTGCGTGCTCGCCGACCTGCGGCACGACATGGTGCAGACGCTCAACGTCATGCTCGATGGGCTCGACGCCGCGGCGCTCGAACGGCGCATGCGGCGGCCGGCCGAGGAGGCCAGCGCGGTGATCGCCGCGGCCGGCATCCCGGTCGAGCGCATCGACGTGGTCTACGAGCTCGACATGCACTATCTCGGGCAGACCCACACCGTGGCGGTCCCGCTGCCGGTCGCGCAGCAGCGGCGACGGCCTCGGCGTCAGCGAAGCGATGATCCGCGCGGCCTTCGAGACGGCCTACCTCGCGTCGTTCAGCCGGCTGCTGCCCGGGCCTGCCGATGCGGATCGTGTCGCTGCGCGTCGCGGCGATCGGCCGGCGCCCGGCGTTCGACTTCTCGGTGTTCGCGCCCGACCCGTCGGCGTCGCTGGAACAAGCGCGGCTCGGCACGCGCCGGGTCTGGTTCGCCGGCGGCTGGCGCGACACCGCCATCTGGTCGCGGCTCGAGCTGCCGGCCGGCGCGCGCATCGCGGGGCCCGCCATCCTCGAGCAGCCCGACGCCACCACCGTGATCGAGCCGGGGCTTGTCGGCCACATCGACCGTCTGGGCAACCTGATCGTCGAACCGGCGTCGTAAAAGCCGCGCCGTTACAGCACCGGAATGGCAAGGACCGGGCATGGCGCGTGGCGGATGACCCGCTCGGTCGTGCTGCCGCGCAACGCGTCGAGCACGCCGTGATGCCCCGCGGTCGGCATGCCGATGAGATCGACATCGAACTCGATGGCCGCATCTACGATCGATTGCACGACATTCCCCGAGCGCAGGATGACCGGCGGCAGCCGCGAGCCGTCCGACAAGGTCGCGCGCAGGGGCGGCACCGTATGCCCAATGTGGAGCAAGTGCAGCATGATGCTTTCAGCACCCAGCAGCCTGATGAAGGCCAGTACGGTTTCGACCGTCTCGTCCGCCGGCGGCGAAACATCAACCGGGATGAGCACGCGCCGAAGGTGGATACCGCCGTTGACCTGACTGACAAACCCGCGGGCACCGAGCGTGATGAACAGCGCCGGGATGGCGAGACGGCGGAGCACCGCTTCCGATACCGACCCCTTCATCCAGCGCTCGATCCCGTCCCGGCCGTGGGTCGCGAACACGACGAGATCGGCGGAATGCTGACTGAGAAATCCGACGATGCCCTCCGCCGGGCTCTGCCAGCGGATGGCGGCGCTGTCGACCTCGAGTCCCAGATTGTCCGAGATCACCCAGGGCGGATCGTTTTCGTCGGCCAGTCCCCATTGCACGAGCAGGTGACGTACCTGCGGAAACGCCAGCGCGCCGGTCGCTTCCCGTTCGGACACGTGAACGAGATGCAGCTTGCTCTTGGCCGCGAGCGCAATGCACAGCGCGTGCGCGAGCGCCGCGCCGCTCAGATCGGAAAAATCGGTCGGATGCAGGATGGAGCGAATGCGGCCACTCATCGAATATCGCCGGGGTCGGAGACGATCAATCCTGTCCTTCGATCTTGTTGACGCGCACGACCTCGCCCCAGCGTTCGATCTCCGAGCGGAACAATGCCTTTGCCCCCGCAAGCGTATGATACTCGTCGGCATAGCCGAGCACACCGGTATCGTCCCAGCTTTTGAGCAGCGCCGGATCGTGCATGGCCTCGCGCAACGCCGCATTGAGCTTGTCCAACACGGGCTCGGGCGTCGCGGCGGGCGCAAACAGCGCCTGCCAGAACCGCACCTCGAGCTTCGGTCCGAGCGACTGCACCATGCTCGGCACGGAAGGAAGCTGCTTGAGCGGCTCCTTGGCGGTGACGCCATAGGCCTTGACCGTGCCGTCCTTGATGACGCCCACGACCTGCTGCGGCGTCGCGTAGAACAGATCGGCGTGCCCGCCGACAATGTCCTGCAGCGCGGGTGCCGCGCCGCGGTAGGGTACCAGATCGCCATCCGCGCCGATGGTCTGCAGGAACAGTGCGGTCGTGAGATGTCCGGTCGATCCGACGCCCGGATAGGCGATCTTCGACCGGGTCGACTTCATCCAGGCGATCAGCTCGGGCAGCGTGTTGGCGGCGAGCGACTTCCGGCCCACCAGCACGAGCGGGTTGTTGTTGATGAAGGCGATCGGGACCAGGCGCTTGTCCGTATCGCCGGCAAGTTTCGGATAGAGCGAAACGTTGGCCGAGATTTGCAGGTTGTGCAGCAGCAATGTGTAGCCGTCCGGCGAGGCGTTGGCGACGCGCCCGGTTGCGATGTTGGTGCCGCCGCCGCTGACGTTTTCGACGATGACGTTCTGCCCGAGCTTGGCGGTGAGCAGCGGCGCGAGCTGGCGCGCGGCAAGGTCGGTCGGCCCGCCGGGGGCGTAAGGCACGATGACGGTGATGTTGCGGGCCGGAAAATTCTGCGCCTGCGCGGACGCGCACAACGACGACACTGCCAACAGAGTAACGGCCAAGGCCCATCGTGCCGATGTCATGGGGCTTTCTCCCGTGGTTTATCTTGTTCGATTCATACGCCACAGTAAGGCGCATTTCGCATTTCGAGGTCCAGGCGGGTTTTCACGATCGAGCAGGCAATTTGTCACAACCGCGTCCGGCGCCGGAAGCATGCGCGCGCCGAACAACCCGGAGCTCTCCGAGAAGAAACCAGCACGCGTCCCGGCAGCCCCATCATAAATGGGATTGACTTGGCGTGCAGCGATAATAAAGTAAGTTTACGAATTGGAACGCGAGAGGAAGGCGTGACGGCGTCATCGACCATCCCCCGGGCATCGAATTTCGGTCTCGATGCTTCGCTGCGCGAATATCTCGAGACCAACGCCGACATCGTCACCCGCATCGTCAAGCCGGTCAAAATGGACGACATCGGGGCTCTGTCGGCGCAAAGCGACCAACCTATCCTTTTCGAGAACATCGTCGAGAAGCCGGGCTTCCGGCTGTGCGACATTCTGGTGAAGAACCGCCGCTCGCAGGCGCGCGCACTCGGCGTCGAGCCTAAGGACTATCTCAAGACCCTGGCGTTCCGGCTGCGGCAGCCGCCTCGCGGTTTCAAGGCGGTGAAATCAGGGCCGGTGAAGGAAGTCGTCAAACTCGGTGCCGACGCCGACTGGACCAAGCTTCCGATCCCCTATCACAAGGACAAGGATGCGGCGCCCTACGTCACCGCGATGAACATCATCAAGGATCCGCAGACCGGATTCTACAATTCATGCCACGCCGGCACCCACGCGGTCGGCCCGCGGCGCGGCCTCATCAGCTTCGCAACGCCGCACTCGCACATCATCATGCGCAAGTATCGCGAGGCCGGCGCCGAATACATGCCGATCGCTTTCGTCATCGGCGTGCCGCCGGCCTACGAGATCATGGCGAACTTCTCCGGCCTCCACATGGATGCCTGGGGCGAAATGGAGATGGTCGGCACCATCATGGATCGCGATGTCGAGATGGTGCCGTGCGAGACGCTCGACCTCACCGTGCCGGCGCAGGCCGAGATCGTGGTCGAAGGACGCGTGAAGCTCAATGGCAAGACCCGCGTCGGCGACGTGACGTCGCCGTCGATGTATCACCTGCCGCACTACGAGGAATTGCCGGAAGTCGAGATCACCGCGATCACGATGCGGGCGGACCGGCCGATCTATCGCAACCACCAGACCACGCCTGCGACCGACCACCAGCCGCTGCCGCGGCTGTGTCACGAGGCAGTGCTGTACAACCGGCTTTCGGAGATCGGCCTCGATGTGAAGGACGTGCGGTTTCCGACCTGGGGCGCCGCGCTGTCCTGCATCGTTCAGGTCACCGCCCCGCGCGAAGGCTTCATGAACGACGCGCTGATGACCGCGATGGGCGCGCCATGGCTCAACACCAAGCTGGTGGTCGCCGTCAGCCCGGATACGAACGTCGACGATCCCGCCGATGTCTATCATGCGATCGCGACGCGCTGCGATCCGTCGCGCGACGTGATCATCGTCGGCAACACGCGCGGCTCGCCCTACGACCCGTCGGCGCGCCCGCTGGAAGGTCACTACCCGTGGCGCATCGTCGGCAAGATGGGCATCGACGCCACCGCGAAATCGCGCCACGACCCGGCGGACTTTGAACGCGCCTGGCCCCGCAACTGGGGCAAGGTGAAACTTGAAGACTACCTGTGAGAGGAGCAGCCATGGACGCGATCACCCCCCCGAAACCGAAAGTGCTGTTCGAGGCCGAGCCCTTCATTCCTTACGTGAAGGAGGAGAATTTCGATGCGCGGCTCAAGCCCGT
Organism: uncultured Alphaproteobacteria bacterium; assembly: GCA_963816815.1. Taxonomy (GTDB): domain Bacteria; phylum Pseudomonadota; class Alphaproteobacteria; order Rhizobiales; family Xanthobacteraceae; genus Bradyrhizobium. Next base: position 61,941 of record CAWFMW010000044.1, on the reverse strand, counting down.
GGTCGAGCCTTACAAGAAACGCATGGGCTTCCTGCCCAATGCGCTGAAGCTTTATGCGTACCGGCCGGAAATTGCCGAGACGCTGTGGAAGCTCAACAGCAACGTCATGCGCGATCCGAGCTCCAAGCTGGATCAGCTCTTGAAGCGCAAGCTCGCCGCCGTCGCCTGCGCCACCAACGGCTGCGCCTATTGCACCGCCCATAGCTGCGCGATGCTGAAGAAGCCGAAGGGCGATGCCTTCGAAGGCTGGGGCGTCACCGAGGAAGAACTGCAGGCGATCATCACCGCCGACAACGAGCCGGCCAACGAGATGGAAAAGGCCTGCTTCGACTACGTGCGCTCGGCTTCGGAGGATCCGACGTCGGTTCCGGACGAAATCCTGCAACGGCTGAAGAAGCATCTCACTCCGGAGCAGATCGTCGAACTGGCTTGCGTCGTCGGCTTCTGGAAGTTCTACAACACGGTCCACGACAGCCTGCACATTCCGATCGAATCCCAGCTTCTGGGCGACACCGGGTACGTCAACCTCTAGCATGCGCGAATCTCGCAGGCGCGCGAACGGTGCGGCCGCGGCAGCGATGTCCGAGGCGGAAGGCTACGTCCTGCCGCCCACGGTCTCGCGCGATGTGCTGCTCGAAAACGGGTCGGACCGGCGCTTTCGGTCGCTGGTCGCCGACCTGTTTACGATCTCGGCCCGCATGGAGATCGTGCGCGACCATCTCGGCCGCAAGCTCGGGATCACCGGGCCGCAGTACAGTCTGATTGTTGCGATCGCACGTCTGCAGGGCGCCGGCGGCGTCAGCGTCGGCGCCGTCGCGCAGGCGCTGCATGTTTCGAGCGCGTTTGTCGCGACCGAAACCGGCAAGCTGGTTCGGCGCCGCTTCCTCGCCAAGCGCACGAACCCGCTCGACCGGCGCAGCATGCTGCTCAGCATCGCTCCGGCCGGGCGGCTGAAACTGGATAGCATCAGTCGCGATATTCGCGCGATCAACGATCTGTTTTTCGGGGAGCTTGATGCCAGATCGTTTGCGGCGCTGAGCTCAGCGGCCGCAACGCTCGTCAGCGGCTCGTCGCATGCGCTGCAGCGGCTGAACGGCGCGGGCGGACGCGCCGGCATGAAGGGCGACTGGATGAGAGGTCAGGACCTGTTGCTCCAGGAATGAGCAGAGCCGCGGCAAATTGCTTGTTGAAATGTCTTGTGATCTGCCGTCGGTGTGGCAACGTTGAAGACGAATTTCGGCGGCGTGGGATGAGACGCTGATATGGTTTCCTATTTCGTGAGATACCGTGGCACTTCGCCGGACCCGGCGGCGTTCAGTCGCTATTACGAATCGCAGCACGCGGGAATCTTGCGGCAGTTTCCCGGCATCCGATCGCTGGTTCTCCACCGCCCAGCCGAATGGCACGATCCGTTTCCGGTGCGTCGCGGAGAGACTTGTCTGCTGGCGCAAATGCAGTTCGACAGCGCGGACGACCTCGATGCCGCACTACGCTCCGAAGCGCGCCGTCGCGCACGCGACGACTTTCAGCGATTTCCGCCGTTCACCGGCGACGTGACGCACGAAGCCATGAGCGGGACGATCGTCTTCTAAATTCGCCGGCAACTCAGGGATCGCGAGGCGCGCCATCTTCTCTCAGCAGATCGTCAATGGGCTCATGCTGGGCTCGATCTACGCGATGGTCGGCGTCGCGCTGACGCTGTCCATCGGCGTGTTGAGATTTCTCAATTTCAGTATTCCCGGCCTGTTCATGCTCGGCGGCATGGCGACATGGTGGTTCATCCACCATGGCATCCCATGGCCGCTGGCGGCGGCCGGCGCGCTCGCGGTCGGCGCCGCCGCGTCCATGCTCGTCGAACGGTTCACCTGGCGCTGGATGCGCGGTGCGCAGGAGTTCGTGCCGCTGGTCAGCTCGATGGCGTTTCTGATTCTGTTCGAAAACATCGCGGTCAGCTATTGGGGATCGGAGCTGCAGAGCGTTCCACGGCTTTTCCAGAGTTCCGACTGGCGCATCGGGAATCTGGTCATCAGCATTCCCCAGGTGGCCGGGCTCGCCTGCTCAATCGTATTGATCGCAGGACTGTCGCTGCTGCTGCGCAAGACCCGCCTCGGCCGGGCGTTGCGGACAATCGCGGAGGATTCCGACACGGCGTTGCTGCTCGGCGTCGACGTCGGCCGGATCGTGCCGCTGGTCTTCGTCATCAGCGGGCTTGTTTGCGGCGTTGGCCGGCGTGCTGTTCGCGCTCAACTACCGGCAGGTCCATCCCTTCATGGGCGAGGCGCTCGGGCTCAAGGGCATCTCCGCCATGGTGGTCGGAGGCATGGGCAACATCTGGGGCGCCATCGCCGGCGGCCTGATCATCGGGCTCGCCGAAGCGTTCTCGATTCAATTCCTCGGCGCCGACTTCGTCGACATCTCGGTCTACGGACTTCTGCTCCTCATCCTGATCGTCCGTCCGACCGGCCTGTTCGGCGGGACGGAGGCGAGAGCCCGGGCATGAGCGGATATCTGGAAGGCATTTCCGTTCTGCTGGCGATCAACATCGTCTACGCCTACGGAGCGTTTCTTCCGATTGCGGCCGGCCAGCTCAATCTCGGCGTGGCCGGGTTCGCGGCGATCGGCGGCTACAGCTCCGCCTTTCTCAGCAACAACGCCGCGATCTCGCCCCTGCTCGCGATTCCGTTCGGTGGCCTCGCCGCCGGCCTCGTCGCGCTTGTGGTCGCGATCCCGGTGTTGCGCACGCGCGGCATCTATCTCGCGCTTGCGACCTTTGCGCTCGGCGAGATCGTGCGCGCGACAATCCTCAATCTCGAAGTGGTCGGCGGCGCGGCCGGCTATCCGGTGACGCATGTTCCTGCGCTGGCCGGTGGTCGCCGCCTTCGCGCTCGGCGTCACGATTTTCGTCTGGCTGCTGTTCGCGACCCGGTTCGGCGTCGCGATCACCGCCGTGCACGACGACGAACGGGCGGCCGAGCTCATGGGGCTGAACGTGCGCGCCTTCCAGGTCGCGGCCTTCACGCTCGGATCGATCATCGCGGGCATCGGCGGCGGCCTTTACGCGCATCATTTCAGCTACATCGAGGCGCAGTATTTTTCGATCTCGCTGTCGATCTCGATCGTGCTCTACGTCCTGTTCGGCGGCACGCAAAGCGTGCTCGGACCGCTCTTCGGCGCGGCCGTCTTCACGCTTTTGCCGGAGCTTCTGCGCGGCAGCGCGCATTGGCGCTACGTCTTGTTTGCCGCGATCCTGATCGTCGTGATGGTGGTGCGGCCGCAAGGCCTCGTGACCGGCGAGCAGATCAGCCGGCTTTTCTCGGTTCGAAGGCGCCCCGATCGCACGGAGCAGGCGGCGTGAGCGACTCCGATTTCATTCTGGCGATCGAAAACGTGAGCAAGCGCTTCGGCGGCCTTACGGTGATCGAGGACCTGAGCTTCTCGGTCCGTCGCGGCTCCTGCTGCGGATTGATCGGACCGAATGGCGCCGGAAAGACGACGGTGTTCAATCTGATCACGGGTCTCTACCCGGTCGACGCCGGGCGGATCGTGCTCGACGGCGCCGACATCGCGCATGTGCCGTGCCATCGCCGCATCCGCCACGGTGTCGCGCGGAATTTTCAGAATATCCGCCTGATGCCCCACCTCAGCGCACTCGAGAACGTGCTGATCGGACAGCATTGCCGCAATCGCGGACTGTTCGGCGTCCTGCAGCCCGTCAACCTCCTGCCGGGCAACCGCTGGCGCGAGGAGGCGCGCGCGGGGCTCGCCGATGCCGGGCTCGGCGGCTACGAGCGCGCGACCGTCGGCAGCCTTCCGTATGGCGTGCAGAAGCGTATCGAGCTGGTGCGCGCGCTGATGGCGAAGCCGACCCTGCTGCTGCTCGACGAACCGGCGGCGGGTCTCAATCCGGCCGAAACCGACGTGCTGCGCGAACGCATCTCGTCGGTTTGCCGGCAGCGCGGCATCACGCTGCTGGTGGTCGAGCACGACATGAACTTCGTCGGTGCGCTCTGCGAGCGGCTGATCGTGCTCAATTTTGGCCGGAAGATCGCCGAAGGCACGCCGGAGCAGATTCGCGAGGATGCGCTCGTCAAGGAGGCCTATCTCGGCGCCGACGAGGCGGAGCAGCGCCATGCGTCTTGAGGTCGATGACCTGCATGTGCACTACGGGCGCGTTCATGCCGTGCGTGGCGTTTCGCTCTCGATCGACGCCGGCGAAGTGGTGGCCGTGCTCGGCGCCAACGGAGCCGGGAAATCCTCGTTGCTGAAGGCGATCATGGGTCTGACACCGGTGTCCGGCGGGCGCGTGATCCTTGGCGGCAGCGACATCACCGCCTGGCCGCCAAGCCGGCGTGTGCGGGAGCGCCTCGTTCTGGTGCCGGAGGGCCGCCGCATCGTCATGAGCCTCACGGTGAACGAGAACCTCCTGATGGGGGCCTTCGCGCGTCGCGATTTGCGCCAGATCGCGGCCGAACTCGCCGACATCTATCGGTTGTTTCCCAATCTCGCGGAGCGCCGCGACCTGTCTGCGTCCGTGCTCTCGGGTGGCGAACAGCAGATGCTCGCCATCGGCCGCGGTCTGCTCGCGAACCCGCAGTTCATGATGCTCGACGAGCCGTCGCTGGGCTTGAGCCCGCGACTGACCAATGAGGTGTTCGAGCTGATCGCCAAGATCAACCGGACGCGCGGGGTTGCGATCCTGCTGGTCGAGCAGAATACGCAAAAGGCGCTTTCGCTCGCGAACCGCGCCTACGTCCTGGAGCTTGGCCGCAAGGTCATGGAAGGCGCGCCCGCCGGGTTGCGCGCGGATCCGTCGCTGCGTGACGCCTATCTCGGGCGCGCGGAGCGCAAATTGGGAAACGGGTAAATCTCAGACTGACGACAGGAGAAGGTCATGAAAGCGAGATTGATCGGATTGCTGGCCGCGACGGCGCTGTCCGCGGTGACCGTTGGAACAACTCAGGCACAGGAGCTTCTGCTCGGCAACCTCTATGCGGGTGCGGGGCCGTTCGCGACACTGGCAAAGACCAACGAGATCGCCGCGCAGATGGCGGTCGATGAAATCAACGCCGCCGGCGGCGTGAACGGCAAGAAACTGAAGATTGTCTCGTTCGATACCGCTGGAAAACCGGAACAAGCCGTGGTCGGCCTGCGCAAGCTCGCCGAGGACGACAAGGTGATGGCGATCATCGGCCCGTTCAGCTCGGGCGAGTGCCGGGTCGCGTTTCCCGCCGGAGAGCGCGCCGGCGTCGTCACGATGTCGATGGCGTCGTCGGCGCCGAAGCTTGCCGAGCCCTTCACCTACGGCCTGCGCAACACCTCGGACGAAGGCTACATGTTCCGCCACGTCATGAAGACGCTGAAGGACAAGGGCTATGCCACCGCGACCGGCGGGGTCGCCTACGCGACCGACGACGTCATCTCCAAGACGATGGGCGAGATCGTGCTGCCGAACATCATGAAGGCATCCGGCGTCGAGATGAAGGTCAGTGTCACGTTCCAGACCCAGGCCTTCGATCTTTCCGCTCAGGTCTCGCAGCTGAAGGCCACGCCGACCGACCTGATCGGCGTAGGCTCGGGACCGGAGGCGGCCGTGCGGCTCGTGCAGGAGATGCGGCGCCAGGGCCATACCGGCCGTCTGGTTGCGGGCTCGACGATTGCGGATTCCGAGTTGGCGACGCGCATGGGCGAGAACGGCAACGGCACCACCATTCCGACGACGTTCTTCGGCGGGGTGAACGACAAGGCGAAGAAGTTCGACGAGGAGTTCGTCAAGCGCGCCAAGGCCGCCGGCATCGAGAGGTCCGCCGCCGCGCAGTTCGACGCCGCCGCCTACGATATCGTGATGTTCTACGCGCACGCCATGCGGGAAGCCAAAGTCACCGGCGATCCGGCGAAGCTCGCCGCCGAACGGACCGCGATCCGCGACGTGCTGCGCGCGATGCCGCCCTATCCGGCGCTGGAAGGACCGATCTCCTTCGGCAAGAATGGCGATGCGCTGAAGCCCGTCTACATCATCGAGATGCAGCACGGAAAATGGAACCTGATCGCAACGCATCCCGCCGGGACCTGACGCTCACGATCGCCCGACGCACCAGAGTGGCCAAACAATGTCTCTCCCCCGTCCGGGGGAGAGCGCGATGATCTTGTTTTGACGAATTGCTCCCATGCTCATGACCGGAAAAGAATATCTGGAGAGCATCCGCGACGGCCGCGCGCTCTATGTCGGCAAGGAGCGCATCGAGGACCAGACAACCCATCCGGCCTTCGCCGACGGCGCGCGCACCTATGCGGCGCTGTTCGACATGAAGTCCGATCCGGCGCTGCGCGACCTGATGACGTTCGAGGAGGGCGGCGAGCGCTACAGCATGTATTACCTGCAGCCGCGGTCGCAGCAGGACCTTCGCCGCCGCAATCGCGCCCACCGCAAGATCGCGGATTTCTGCTTCGGGCTGATGGGGCGCACGCCCGACGCATTCGCCGGCAATCTCACCGGGCTGTCGATGAAGCCCGAAGTGTTCGACAGCGAGCCTGGCGGCAACCGCAATAATCTTCTGGCGATCTATGAGCACGTCCGGCGCAACGATCTGTTCGCCACCTATGCGATCGTGCCGCCGCAGGGCGCCCGCAACAAGGACTACTATCTGGCGAAGGGTCTGCCGCAGCCCGCACTGCGCGTGACCGACGAGGATGACCGCGGCGTCACGCTCAACGGCATGAAAATGCTGGCAAGCGGCGCGGCCTATGCGCACGAGGTGCTGATCGGGAACGTGATGCCGCTCGCTCCCGATCAGCTCAAGGAATCGATCACCTGCGTCATCCCGCTCAACCTGCCCGGGCTGATGCTGTGGTCGCGTGAACCCTTCAACAGGCCGGGCATGCGCGACCTTCGATCGCCCGCTGACCACGCGCTTTGACGAGTCGGACTGCATGCTGGTGTTCAAGGACGTGAAGGTGCCGTGGGAGAAGGTCATCGTTCACGACAATCCGGGACTGTCGCGCGACATCTACATCAAGACCGCCGCCCATGTGATCTCCAACCATCAGTCGAACGTGCGGTTCGGCTCGAAGCTGCGCTTCATGCTTGCCGTGGCGAGCCTGGTGACGCGGTTTACCGGCGCGCGCGACATACCGGCGGTACGCGACATGCTCGGGCGTTTCGCCGCGATGGAAGCCGGCTACAACGCCATGATCGACGGCCAGATCGAGGCCTGCCAGCCGTTCGACAACGGCTTCATGGTGTTCAACCGGCGCTACCTGTATGCGGCGATCCACTGGGCGATGGAGAACCACTCCGGATTGATCGACATCATGCGCGAACTGATGGGCGGCGGCCAATTCCAGTTCCCGGCCAGCATCGATGTGCTCGACGATCCCGACCTGCGCACGCTGTTCGAGACGTTCTGGACGGCTGGAGAATTCGCCGCCACCGATCGCATGAAGCTGTTCAAGCTTGCCTGGGACTTGATCGGGTCGGATCACGCCAGCCGCGCGACGTCCTACGAGAAATTCTTCGTCGGCCCGGCCTTCGCGGTTCGCAATTACAATTTCATCAATGCGCCGTGGGACGAGTTGCATGCCGCCGTCGGGCAATTCATGGATAGCTATGGGACGGCGCAAGGGAGTGTTCGGTGAGCGACCATGGAACGGGAATCGTGATCGCGCTCGGTCCGGAAGACGGGGAATCCTTCTGGCAGCCCCTGCCCTCGACCGGATACGTCATCAACAAGATCAACCCCTACAACTCTCCGTACGATTCATTCTCGACCGGCCTGCAGGTGCTCGAGCCCGGTGCGCATATCCGCCGGCACGCCCACGAGCGCAGCCACGAACTGCTGTTTTGTTATCAAGGCAATGGCGAGGCCGACGTCGATGGCAAGCTTTACGCGATCCGCCCCGAGACGATGATCCTGGTTGGCCGGGGCCTGCAGCATAAGGTGACGAATACCGGCGCAAGCCAGATGCGGCTGCTGTGGCTGATCGCACCGCCCGGCCTGGAGGATTGGTTCCGAGCCATCGGGCGTCCGCGCCGGGCGGGCGATCCGATGCCCGCTCCTTTCGAGCGGCCGGCGAACGTCGAACTCATCCAGGCGCAGCAGCGATTCATCCGGGCGTCAGACGATTGAACGTTCGCTTGCCCGCCAGAAGATTGAAGCAGATCCTGAGCTCCCGCGGCGTTGCCAGCGAGGCCAAGCCGGCGAGACCATTCGGTGCACAAACACCGGCTAATTCGACTTCTCGTCACCCAATACCTGCAGCTTCTCCGCCTTGGCAATCTCGCTGTCGAGGAAGGCTGAAAACTGATCGGGCGTCATCGGTGCGGGCTCCATGCCGACGGTGCGGATGCGTGCACGACCTCAGGATCGTTGAGCGCCGCAACCACCGCCGCATTGAGCCGCATCACGATCGCCCGCGGCGTTGCCCCGGGCGCCACGATGCCGAACCAGCCGGTGATGTCGAAATCCTTCAGTCCCTGCTCGACCAAAACCTCGGGATATCCGGAAACATCGAGAAGCGCGTCTTCGAGGAGACGCCGAGGACCTTGAGCTTGCCCTCGCTGATCGCGCCCATCGACGGCGGTGGATCGGCAACGGCGAGATGAACATGACCGGCTATCGCGTCGGTGACCGCGGGCGCAGTCCCGCGATATGGCACCAGATTCATTTTGACGTCGGCCATGGACACGAGCGTCAGAGCGGTGAGTTGCATTGCCGTTCCGTTGCCGCCGTGACCGATCGAAATACGACCGGGTTCAGCCTTGGCGAGCTTGATCACGTCGAACAACGAATTGGCGTTCAGCGAAGGCCGCGCCACAAGGACGAAGGGAGAGCCAGCGGCCTTGCTGATGAGCGCCAAGTCCTTGACCGGGTCGTAAGGCCTCTTCACCCGCTCGCCGATGTTGACGCCTAATGCGCCGGCACCGGCGATCCCGATCGTGTAACCATCAGGCGCGGCCTTTGCGACGGCATCCACGCCCAGCATGCCGCCCGCACCGGCCCGGTTCTCGACCACCAAGGGCTGACCAAGAATTCTTTCCAGTGCCGGCTGCATCGCGCGCGCCACCGCATCGGTGCTACCTCCTGCCGGAAACGGCACGATAGAAAGCGGATGGGCTTGTTGGGATAAGTCTGCGCCCAGGACTGGCTCGCGGTTCCGATGCCGGCGATGCCAAGGCCAATCGCCAAAATCAGTCTCAGTGCTCGCGGCTGCATGGGGACACTCCATTGGCACAAATAAAGTCTAGCGCAGCGACCTTGAGGCCGTTGAGCTTGAGCTTCTGCTCCGGCCGCAGGCGCCCGAGAACGATATCGGCGCGGATACGGCGATAGCCATCGTCGCCGATGGTCTCGCTCTCCTCTTGTCGTTCGGTCAGCGTCATCGCGTTCCCTTGCGGCAATTTCCCTCGCCCGGCAACGAAATACCACGCTCCGAAAAGGCCTTATCCCAGCTTATCTTATCTGATCGAGGCTGCGAACGCACGGCATGAGCACGAATACGCGATCTGGGAACGAAGGCGCGGCGCTTGCAACGAAGTCGGCCGCCTAGTCGCCCCCGTCATTGATCATGACGGGAATTTCTTGAATCTCTCTCGTGGCAGGGCAGCGACGGAGGTGGCGATTCGTGGCCGGGAAAGAGATTGCCGTCAAGAAATACGTGGTCAGGCTCGACGCGGAGGAACGCGATCGGCTCAACGAGTTGATCCGCAAAGGCAAGCGTTCCGCCCAATTGCTGACGAAGGTGCGGATCCTCTTGAAGGCGGACGTATCGGATGCGGGCGCGGGCTGGAGTGACAGCCGGATTGCCGCGGCGCTGGACACCAGCATCGCCACTGTCGAGCGGACCAGGCGCCAGCTGGTCGAGCAAGGGTTGGAGGCGGTGCTGGCCCGCAAATCAATCCCGACTTCGCCCGGCCGCGGATTTTCGACGGCGCGGCGGAAGCAAAATTGATCGCACTGACCCTCTCTCCAGCCCCGGAGGGCTTTGCCAGATGGAGCCTGCGTCTGCTCGAGGAGAAGGTCGTCGAACTGCACATTGTCGAACGCGCCAGCGACAACACGATCGGGCGGACGCTGAAGAAAAAAAACATTCTCAAACCGCATCGCAAGCAGCAATGGGTCATTCCGCCGGACGCCAGCGCGGCCTTTGTCGCCACCATGGAAGACGTGCTGGAGGTCTCTATCAGAGGCCGCACGATCCGCAGCGTCCGCTCGTGTGCCTCGACGAGACCTCGAAGCAGCTGATCGTCGAGACGCGTGCGCCGATCCCCGCGAAGCCAGGACGCAAGGCGCGTCACGATTACGAATACGAACGCAACGGCGTCGCCGATCTGTTCATGGCGTTCGCGCCGCTGGAAGGCTGGCGGCATGTGAAAGCTGACTCCTGACCGCTACACCCGCCATCGATTATGCCCATACGCTCAGGGATTTGTCGGACGTGCATTTTCCCAGCGCGGTGAAAATCGTGCTGGTGCAGGACAATCTCAATACCCACAAGCCAGCCTCGCTCTATGAGGCCTTTCCCGCGCCCGCGGCGCGCCGGCTCGTTCGAGCGCTTCGAATGGCATTACACGCCCAAGCACGGCAGTTGGCTCGATATGGCCGAATCCGAACTCGGCGTGCTCGCGTCGCAATGTCTGGATCGCCGCATCGCCGACAAAAAATCCTCGCCCACCAAGTCACCGCATGGCAGGAACACCGTAACAAGCACCACGCCAAGGCCAACTGGCAATTCAAAACCGCCGACGCCCGCGTCAAGCTGAAAAGACTGTACCCTCAGTTCGAGTGACTCCGCGCGACTAGGAATGTTCCAGTTGCTCAGCACGGCTGGCGTGGCCACCGCACGTCGGTTACATTTGCGTGCGCACAACGCCCGCACAACCACGAGAAACGTGCAATGACAATACGAAACCATTTGATTTCTCGGCGAACCGTGTTGAGGGCTGGCGCCGCGACTTTTGCGTTAGGCCTCAGACCAGCACTCTCTCAGACAACGGGCGACTGGCCGAACCGCCCGATCAGATTGATCGTACCCTACCCGGCCGGTGGTTCGACGGATGTGCTGTTCCGTATTCTTGCCGACCGCATGAAGGAAAAGCTTGGTCAATCACTCGTGGTTGAAAATAGGTCGGGCGCTTCGGGCAATGTGGGTATTGACGCAGTCGCCAAGAGTGCTCCCGATGGCTACACGATCGGTGGCGCCACGGTCGGGCACTTCTCCATCAATCAATTCCTCATCGCGAAGATGCCTTTTGATGCCGAGAGGGACCTCGTAGCCCCGTCCCTCACCTATGAGCTTCCGAATGTCGCCGTCGTTGCGGCCAAACACGTGCCGGTCAAGACGTTGCAGGAGTTCATTGGCTGGGCCAAAGCGCGGCCCGGCGGGATTTCAATCGGAAGTCCAGGACCCGGGACCACTCCTCACTTGTCGGGCGTCTTGTTCGCGGCCCGCACCGGGGTCAATGCCGTGCACGTTCCCTTCCGGGGCGCTGCGCAGACAATTCCTGCCATGCTGGCCGGTGACGTAACCTTCGCCGTGGACAACCTCGCGTCTTACATCTCGCAGATCGAATTGGGGCAGATGCGAGCGCTGGCGGTCACGTCGTCGCAACGGTGGCCGACCTTGCCGGATGTGCCCACCATGGCAGAGGCGGGCGTGAACGATTTCGTCGTTACGTCCTGGGCAGCCTACGTGATGCCGAGCGCAACGCCTCAGGCCATCGTCCAGAAAATCGCAGACGCCCACAAGGAGATTGCCGCCGACGGCCCGATGCAAGCAAAATTCCTGGCGGCCGGCGGTCGGCTGCTTCATAGCACTCCCGCCGAGGCCAAGGCGTTTGCGGCGAAGGAAACCAAGATGTGGCAAGAGGTCGTGCGCCTCGCGGGCCTCGTTCCGCAATAAGCGTGTCAGCTCGATGCTCTGGCCTTGGCCTCAAGGGCGGCCGTTTGGGAAAACGGATCGCCATCGGCGCTTGGGGATGGACGCTCAGCGGCCGGCACAACTCCCGGCTGCCGGTTGCATGGAGCGTCAGTGTTCGGCCTGTTTTGCGAGTTCTCGCCACTCGTGCGCCAGGCCTTCGTACTGTTGCTTTATCGCCGGATGGCGATCAGCCAGCCGCTGACATTCATCCGCTCTCGCGCAGTATTCGTCGAAGCGGGCGCGATATTGTTCGAAACGCAATTGATCAGGGTTGTCATTCATGGCCTGACCCTCCGGTTTACGCCTGTGTCCTCCAGTATCGCTGGTTCATGCATGTTGCTGTGTGATCCGCCTCACACCAAATGACCGACACCGCATCAAAAATTCCCGCCTTGAGCGTTATTTCAAAGAAAAATTCCGCACTTTTGGCACGCGACGATGCTGAGGGGATGCTCTTGAATGGCGCCGCGGCCAGGTTGCCGGCGCAGCTACCGGACGGAAATCACCACCGCGTGAATTGCGTTGCGTCGACCCGCATCGGGCTGGAATTCTCCATCGCCTGCTTCGGCCCGCGACATCAGCCAATACGGGCCAGGCCCGGGCGGGCACCACCGAAGCGAGAACCGCTGCCACTCGCGGCTATGCGAAGGCTCGACCTGAGCCGGCATCCAGATCTCGCCGCCGTCAACGCTTATTCCAACATTGCGCACGCCACCATCCGACCACGCCCAGCCCCAAATTTCGTGCGCACTCGAAACCGCGAGCACCTCGTCGGGCGCTGGCGAGACGATGACGGACTCCGGGGCGATCGACCAGACCGGCGTGACCGCGCCCATCCGCCGGCCGGCCTCGTCGACGACGGAATTGTTGTACCACCGGGTGGTGAAAGGACTACGGCTCGCCGCTCGACCCGCGCCTGACCTTTGCAAGCTTCGTGATCGGCCGCTCCAACACGCTGGCCCATGCGGCCGCGCGCCAGGTTGCCGAAGGACGCCGCGGCGATGCCGTGATGTTCAACCCACTCTATATTCACGCCGGCGTCGGCCTCGGCAAAACCCATCTGTTGCAGGCGGTGACGTGGGCCGGCAATTCGGGGAGCGAGCGCAAGGTGCTCTATCTCACCGCCGAGAAATTCATGTACGGCTTCGTCGCCGCACTGAAGACGCAGACGGCGCTGGCGTTCAAGGAAGCGCTGCGCGGCATCGACGTGCTCGTGATCGACGATCTGCAGTTCCTGCAGGGCAAATCGACCCAGGCCGAGTTCTGCCACACGCTGAACGCGCTGATCGATGCCGGCCGCCAGGTGGTGATCGCCGCCGACCGTCCGCCGTCCGATCTCGAAAGCCTCGACGATCGCGTGCGCTCGCGGCTGGCGGGGGGCCTTGTCGTGGAGATGGGCTCGCTCGGCGAAGAACTCCGCCTCGGCATCCTGAAATCGCGCGTCGCGGCTGCACGTGCGCATCACGCCAGCTTCGACGTACCTGAGGCGGTGCTGGATTATCTGGCCCGCACCATCACCCATAACGGCCGCGACCTCGAAGGCGCCATCAACCGCCTGCTCGCCCATTCCAAGCTCAACAACCAGCCGGTGACGCTGGAAATGGCCGAGCGCGAGGTGCGCGACCTGATCCGCCCGCAGGAACCGAAGCGGATCAAGATCGAGGACATCCAGCGGGTTGTCGCCCGGCAATACAATGTCAGCCGCTCGGACCTGCTGTCGTCGCGGCGGACCGCGAACGTGGTTCGGCCGCGTCAGGTCGCGATGTACCTGGCGAAGACGCTGACGCTGCGTTCGCTGCCCGAGATCGGCCGCCGGTTCGGCGGACGCGACCACACCACGGTGCTGCATGCCGTGCGCAAGATCGAGGGGCTGGTGGCCCGGGATACCGCGCTGTCCGAAGAAGTCGAGTCGCTGAAGCGGCAGTTGCAGGACTAGCGGCAGCAGGAACAGTACCGGCTTCTCCCCGCCTCCCCCTCCCCCGCTCCAATCGAAGTCGGATATATCCGACTTCGATAGTTATGACGCCCAGCCCGGGTAAGCCCGGCTGGGTGTGGCGGGAAAATTCTTTTCTGCCGCCATTTTCGCCGCAAAAGTGGGGAACGGGGGGTTGTCTCCCTTGCACCGGCGGGCCATCCGCGCCACCTTGCGGTCCCCCCGGGGGTTTGATCAAATCCGATCCTGATCCGGCTTTTCGGGTTTTCAATGCCGCGGCGCGCCTTCCGGCCGCCCGGCTTTTCCATCTCTGGCGGATAATGCAATGAAGGTCACCGTCGAACGCGCGCAACTGCTGAAATCGCTGGGCCATGTCCATCGCGTGGTCGAGCGCCGCAACACCATCCCGATTCTCGGCAACGTGCTGGTCCGCGCCGAAAACGCCAAGCTGTCGCTGAAGGCGACCGACCTCGACCTGGAGGTGACCGAAACGCTGGCGGCGGAAACCGCGACCGGCGGCTCCACCACCGTGCCGGCGCATATGTTCTACGACATCGTCCGCAAACTGCCCGACGGCGCGCAGATCGTGCTGGAAGCCGACGGCGACCGTGCGGTTCTGGCGATCCGCGCCGGCCGCTCGCGCTTCACGCTGCAGACCCTGCCCGAAAGCGACTTCCCGGATCTCGCCGCCGGCGACATGACGCATTCGTTTTCGCTGGCTGCTGCCGACGTCAAGCGCCTGATCGACCGCACGCAGTTTGCGATCTCGACCGAAGAGACCCGCTATTATCTGAATGGAATTTATCTGCACACCGCCGGCACCGCCAAGGCGGCGACCTTGCGCGGCGTGGCGACCGACGGCCATCGGCTGGCGCAGATCGATCTGGCGCTGCCCTCCGGCGCCACGGGCATGCCGGGCGTGATCGTTCCGCGCAAGACCGTGGGCGAGGTGCAGCGGCTGATCGAGGACAACGAGGCCGAAGTCAAAATCGAACTCTCGCAGGGCAAGATCCGCTTCACGCTCGGCAATGTCGTGCTGACCTCGAAGCTGATCGACGGAACTTTCCCGGACTACGGCCGCGTCATCCCGCAGAACAACGACAAGGAACTGATCGTCGACAAGAAGGATTTCGAGGCCGCGGTAGACCGCGTCTCGACCATTTCCAGCGAGCGCGGCCGTGCCGTAAAGCTCGCATTGTCGCCGGGCAAGCTGGTGCTGTCGGTGACCAATCCGGATTCCGGCAGCGCCACCGAAGAGCTGGAGGTCGAATACGCCTCCGACGCGCTCGATATCGGTTTCAACTCCCGTTATTTGCTCGACATCGCCGCCCAGATCGAAGGCGAAGTCGCGGTACTCAAGCTGGCGGACCCCGGCTCGCCGACGCTGGTGCAGGACAAGGAAAACAAAGGCGCGCTCTACGTGCTGATGCCGATGCGGGTGTGAGAAACCAACTGTCATTGCCGGGCTTGACCCGGCAATCCATCAAACAAAAATGACCTATTGGGTATACATCCTCGCCAGCAAACCAGGCGGAACGCTGTATATCGGTGTAACGAACAATCTGGTTCGGCGCGTGTACGAGCACCGGGAAGATTTGGCGGACGGCTTCACCAAACGATACGGTGTCAAGACTCTCGTGTATTTCGAAGCGCACGAGGCAATCGCTACAGCGCTTCAGCGTGAGAAGAACATCAAGCATTGGTCGCGCGAGTGGAAAATCGATCTGATCGTCGCGGACAATCCCGAATGGCGGGATTTATACGAAGATATTGTCCGCTAGCGCGGACGATGGATTGCCGGGTCAAGCCCGGCAATGACAAGTGAATATGACCCCGTCCCGCATCCAACGCCTCTCCCTCACGCACTTCCGCAACTATCGCGCGGCGAGCGTGCAGGCACGCGGCGACGTCGTGGTGCTGGTGGGGCCGAACGGCGCCGGCAAGACCAATTGCCTGGAGGCGATCTCGTTTCTCTCGCCGGGGCGCGGCCTGCGGCGCGCGACGCTGGAGGATGTCGCCGACAACCAGGGCGACGGCTCCTGGGCGGTATCGGCCGAGGTCGAGGGCGCACTCGGGCTTGCCACGCTCGGCACCGGTATCGATGCGCCCGCAGCAGAAGCCGCGTCGACCAGCCGACGCTGCCGGATCGACCGCGAGCCGGTGAGTTCGGCGACCGCCTTCGGCGACCATCTGCGCATGGTGTGGCTGACGCCCGCGATGGACGGGCTGTTTCTCGGTGCAGCTTCCGAACGGCGGCGCTTCTTCGACCGGCTGGTGCTCGCCATCGACAGCGAGCATTCCAGCCGCGTCTCGGCGCTGGAACGCTCGTTGCGCTCGCGCAACCGCCTGCTCGAAGTGCGCAACTATGACGACCATTGGTGCGACGCGATCGAGCGCGAAACCGCCGAGCTTGCGGTCGCCGTCGCCGCCACGCGCGGCCAGACCGTGACACGACTGGCGGCGATGCTGCGCAAACGCGGGCAGGATTCGGCGTTTCCATCGGCGCAGATCATGCTCGACGGCTGGATGGAGAATGCGCTCTTCAACGAGTCCGCGACGTCCGTGGAGGATCGCTATCGCGAAATACTGCGCGCCGGCCGCGCCCGCGACGCCGCGGCTGGCCGCACACTGGACGGCCCCCATCTCACCGATCTGCAGGTGGTCTATGCGCCCAAAAAAATGCCGGCGCGCGACGCCTCCACCGGCGAACAGAAGGCGCTGCTGATCGGGCTGGTGCTGGCCCATGCGACGCTGGTTGCCGAAATGACCGGCATCGTGCCGCTTCTGCTACTCGACGAAGTCGTGGCGCATCTCGATCCCGTCAGGCGCAAGGCGCTGTTCGATGAGCTTGCAAAACTCGGTGCGCAGGTCTGGATGACCGGCGCAGACCCGGCCGCGTTCGTCGATATCGGTGCCGGCGGCGAGATTTTCGATGTGGAATCCGGCCAGGTCAGCCGCCGCGACTGAGTGCCGTCAACGCGTCTTGTCTGCAGGTGCCGCGCCGCCGAGCAAGCGGTCGATGATGGATGCGATCAGAAACACCGATCCTTTTTCGGTGATGTGCACCTGATCGCTGACGGTGATATCAGCCGCCGCATCGCCGATGCGGGTCAGGCAGCCCTGCGCATTGCAAAAGACGTCCGACGCAGAGATGAACTCCGCACCGAGCGGCTCGAGCCTGGCGCGCATCACGGCATCGTAGGCGGAAGACGGCGCGGCATTCGGCGAACGCTCCGGGATCAGCGCGCGATGGAGCATGAAATATCTGAGCACCTCGGACGGAAGCCCGCGACGCCACGCCGGTACCCCGCCGAGAACAACGACACGGGCATTCGTCTCCTTCTTCAATGCGACCACCGTCTCAGCCACATTGTCGAGATGCTTTTCCCAAGTCCCGTGCAGCAGAACGATGTCGGGCCTGATCTGCCGGACCAGCGAAAAGACCTTGTCATTCATCGCGCGGCAGTTCGGCGTGCTCTCGATGTCGGCGTTCAAGGC
This sequence comes from uncultured Alphaproteobacteria bacterium, assembly GCA_963816815.1. Lineage (GTDB taxonomy): Bacteria > Pseudomonadota > Alphaproteobacteria > Rhizobiales > Xanthobacteraceae > Bradyrhizobium. The sequence continues at coordinate 44,597 of CAWFMW010000044.1, read as the reverse complement.
CGGAATACAGGAATTGGAGGTCAGCTGCCCAATGCCGAAGTTTCGCGTCTCCTGTGCCTTGCGCAGCCCGGGCAGCAGGGCGCCGGCGGTTGAATCGCCCCAGATCAGAACCAGCGGGCGCCGATCGCGCTCGACGCAAGAGTCGGCAAAATCTGTTTCCTTGCCGAGAACGAGCAGGCATTCATGAAACCGCCACTTGAAGCTCTCCGTCGGCACGCTGGCCATGGCGCGGATCTCCGGCGGCAGCCGGAAGTCGAAGCCGCGGCCCCAAATGACGGTCATGCCGGCGACCGCGACCATCGCCATGGCGGCCCCGAGGCTGAACATCTTGCGGCGGGTCGGGAGACCGAAACGGAACGGGATCTCGACAAACCGATAGGTCGTCCAGGCCAGCAGCGTGCTCGCGAGCAATATCAGGTCGCGCTCCAGCAGCGTCAGCGGCCGGAACTTGATCATTTCACCGAAGACTAATAGCGGCCAGTGCCAGAGATAGAGCGGGTAACTGATCAACCCGATCCACACCAGCGGCGTGCTTGCCAGCACGATCCGATTCACCCACGCCGCGGGCGCCGATAGCAGGAGCGCGCTGCCGGCGACGGGCAGCACCGCCCACCAGCCCGGAAAGGCGCGGTGGCTGTCGAGAACAGCAGCCGCCACAACGATCAGCGCGACGCCGATCCAGGCGCGCCAGTTGCTCGCCGCCCTAGACTGATTGACGTTGATCCAGCCGCAGGCCAGCACCGCGCCGGTCAGCAATTCAAACGCGCGCGTGAACGGCAGATAGAAGGCCGCGATCGGATTTGAGCCGATCAATGCCACATTGAGCATGAAAGAGGCGACACCGAGCAGTGCAGCCATTGCGATAATGCTCATTCGAAAGCGAGCTGCGAGCATCAGGAGCAGCGGCCAGAACAGATAAAACTGTTCCTCGATGCCCAGCGACCATAGATGCAGCAACGGCTTCTTGGCAGACTCGATGTCGAAATAGCCGGACTGCAGCAACAGCGCGATATTGGCCAGGAACGCCGCGCTGGCGAAACTGTCGCTGCCGAGCTGCGCGAACGCTGATGGCAGCATCCAGAACCAGCCCAGCGCCAATGTCACTGAAAGCACCACGATCAGCGCCGGGAAGATGCGCCGTATCCTTCGGTTGTAGAATTCGAGCAGGCTGAAACGGCCGAGTTCCAGTTCGCGCGTGATGATGCCCGTGATCAGGAAGCCCGAAATCACGAAGAACACGTCGACGCCGATGAAGCCGCCCGGCACAGCATTCGGGAAGGCGTGGAAATTCATCACCAGCATCACGGCGATGGCGCGGAGGCCGTCGATATCGGGCCGGTATTTTGGAGAAGGCGAGAACAATGGAGCGCTAACCCGGGATCGCGATGGACGGCGGACAACGACACAGCTGCCGCGCCGCCTTTCTCTAGCAGGTCCACGTCGGCGTGCCATTTCCCGTCGCGCCGGCCGCCAAAAATCCGGTGATCGGAAGCGCAGAATCAGCCGTCGAATCGCGCTTTTCGAAGCCCCCGGAATCGGCCCTCGGAGGCCTTGAAAAAGGGTAAAAAATCGCCATTTATTCAAAGACTTGTCGATCGATAGATTGCGCTAGGCGCAACCTGTCTTTCATGGCACAAATAGATCAATCAGCGCCTCATTTTGCGCAGCTGATTCGGGACACCCTCGAAGGCCTCACATGACAGAACCTGCCCGGCAGACCCCTGCCGAAACTGAGCATCCCATTCCGGTCGAATATGGCGCGGAATCGATCCGGGTGCTGAAGGGGCTCGACGCCGTGCGCAAGCGGCCGGGCATGTATATCGGCGACACCGATGACGGTTCCGGCCTGCACCACATGGTCTACGAGGTCGTCGACAACGCCATCGACGAAGCGCTCGCGGGCCACGCCACCGCCGTCGAAGTCGTGCTCAACGCAGACGGCTCGGTGACGGTGCGCGACGACGGCCGCGGCATTCCGGTCGACATTCACAAGGGCGAAGGCATCTCCGCGGCCGAGGTCATCATGACCCAGCTCCACGCCGGCGGAAAATTCGACCAGAACTCCTACAAGGTTTCCGGCGGCCTGCACGGCGTCGGCGTTTCCGTCGTCAACGCGCTGTCCAGCAAGCTGCAGCTTCGCGTCTGGCGCGACGGCAAGGAGCACTACATCGAATTCGCCCATGGCGATGCGGTTGCACCGCTCGAGATCGTCGGCGACGCCAACGGCAAGCGCGGCACCGAAGTGACCTTCCTTGCCTCCACCGAGACTTTTACCAACGTCGAATATGATTTTCCGACGCTGGAGCATCGGCTGCGCGAGCTCGCCTTCCTCAATTCCGGCGTCAATATCGTGCTGTCCGACATGCGCCACGCGGTCGAGAAGCGCGAGGCAATGCAATATGCCGGCGGCGTCGAGGAATTCGTCAAATATCTCGACCGCAACAAGAAGGCGATGGTACCCGCCCCGATCATGGTGCGGGCGGAAATGAACGACATCGGCGTCGAGGCCGCTTTGTGGTGGAACGACAGCTACCATGAGAACGTGCTGTGCTTCACCAACAACATCCCGCAACGTGACGGCGGCACCCATCTGGCCGGCTTCCGCGGCGCGTTGACGCGCCAGGTCAACGGCTATGCCGAGGCCAACGCGAAAAGGGAAAAGATCGCGCTGACCGGCGACGACTGCCGCGAAGGCCTCACCGCCGTGCTGTCGGTGAAGGTGCCGGACCCGAAGTTTTCCTCGCAGACCAAGGACAAGCTGGTGTCCTCGGAAGTGCGTCCCGTCGTGGAGAACGTTCTCAACGAGGCGCTGGCGGCGTGGTTCGAGGAGCATCCGAGCGAGGCCAAAGTCATCGTCGGCAAGGTGATACAAGCCGCTGCCGCGCGCGAAGCTGCCCGCAAGGCGCGCGAACTGACCCGCAAAAGCCCGCTCAGCATTTCCTCGCTGCCCGGCAAGCTCGCCGACTGCCAGGAGAAAGACCCGGCCAAATCAGAACTGTTCATCGTCGAGGGCGACTCGGCAGGCGGCAGCGCCAAGCAGGGCCGCAACCGCGAATTCCAGGCCGTGCTGCCGCTGCGCGGCAAGATCCTCAATGTCGAGCGCGTCCGCACCGACAAGATGCTGTCGAGCGAGCAGATCGGCACCCTGATCACCGCGCTCGGCACCGGCATCAGCGACGATTTCTCCGCCGACAAGCTGCGCTACCACAAAATCATCGTGATGACGGACGCCGACGTCGACGGCGCCCATATCCGCACGCTGCTGTTGACCTTCTTCTACCGCCAGATGCGCGAACTGATCGACCGCGGCCACCTCTATATCGCGCAGCCGCCGCTCTACAAGGTGACGCGCGGCAAGTCCGAGCAGTATCTGAAGGACGAGCGCGCGCTGGAAGATTATTTGATCACCACCGGGCTCGACGACTGTGTTTTCAAGCCGTCGACCGGCTCGGAACGCGCCGGCCGCGACCTGCTGTCGCTGGTGGAAGACGCACGCATCATCCGCGGCATCCTGAACAATCTGCACAGCCGCTATAACCGCAAGGTGGTCGAGCAGGCGGCAATCGCCGGCGTCTTGAGCCCGAAGATCACCAGCGACATCGCCACTGCCAATGCCGCCGCCGACTACATCGCCAGGCGCCTCGATGCGCTTGCCGACGAGGTCGAGCGCGGCTGGATCGGGCGCTTCACCGAAGGCGAAGGTTTTGCTTTCGAGCGCACCGTCCGCGGCGTCAAGGAAGTCGCCATGATCGACGACGCCCTGCTGGGTTCCGTTGACGCGCGCAAGCTCGACGATTACGCGTTGAAGCTGCAGGAGTCCTACCCGCGGATGGGCGGCGTGTTGCGCCGCAAGGATGCGGAGACCGCGATCCACGGGCCGGTCAGCCTGTTTGAAGCGGTGACCGACGCCGGCCGTAAGGGTGTCGCGCTGCAACGCTACAAAGGCCTCGGCGAAATGAACCCCAGCCAGCTCTGGGAAACCACGCTCGACACCAACGAGCGTTCGCTGCTGCAGGTCAAGATCAAGGAGGTCGACGAGGCCGACGACATCTTCACCAAGCTGATGGGTGACGTGGTCGAGCCGCGCCGCGAATTCATCCAGGATAATTCGCTCAGCGCCAATGTCGACGTGTGAGGCAGGACGCGCCCGTGCCGCCCATTCAATACATCGTTGAAGGCGGCCACCGGCTCGCGGGGACCATCGAGCCGTCCGGCAACAAGAATTCCGCGCTGCCGATCATCGCCGCCGCCTTGCTCACCGAGCATCCGGTCACGCTGGAGAACGTGCCGCGCATCCGCGACACCGAGACGCTGGTCGAACTGATCCGCTCGGTCGGCGCTTCCGCCGAGTGGAAAGCGCGCAATACGCTTGCATATCCACGCCAAGGAAGTGCGGGCCGCGGATCTCGATCCCGAGCTCTGCGCGCGGATCCGCGCCTCGATCCTGCTGGCCGGGCCGCTGCTGGCCCGCTGCGGCGAGGTGGCGCTGCCGCCGCCCGGCGGCGATGTCATCGGCCGCCGTCGCCTCGACACGCATTTCCTGGCCTTCGAGCAGTTGGGCGCCACCGTCACCGCGACGCACCGGCTGGAGTTCCGCGCGACTAAACTAAGGGGCGCGGACGTGTTCCTCGACGAGCCCAGTGTCACCGCCACCGAAAACGCGCTGGTCGCAGCGGTCGCCGCGCACGGCACGACATACTTGCGCAACGCCGCCTCCGAACCGCATGTGCAGGACCTCGCGCATTTCCTGGTCGCGCTCGGCGCCAAGATCGAGGGCATCGGCACCAACACCATCATCGTGCACGGCCCGGCGACGCTTGGTGGCACCAGCTATTCGATCCAGCCCGACCATATCGAGGTCGGCTCCCTGATCGGGCTCGCCGCGGTGACGCGCTCACCGCTGCGCATCGCCAAAGCCGGCGTCGAGCATCTGCGCTCGATCCGGATGGGCTTTGAGCGGCTCGGCATCGTCTGCGGCGTCGAGGGCGACGATCTCATCGTGCCGTCCGGCCAGACCATGAAGATCCACGACGATTTCGGCGGCCATGTGCCGAAGCTCGAGGACCAGCCCTGGCCGGCCTTCCCGGCCGACCTGATGTCGATTGCGATCGTGACCGCGACGCAATGCGACGGCGTCATCCTGATGTTCGAAAAGATGTTCGAGTCGCGAATGTTCTTCGTCGACAAGCTGATCGCGATGGGCGGCCGGATCGTGCTGTGCGACCCGCATCGCGCGATCGTGGCCGGCCCGAGCCGGCTGCGCGGCTCGACGATGACTTCGCCCGACATCCGCGCCGGCATGGCCATGCTGCTCGCGGCAGTCGCCGCCGAGGGCACGTCGACCATCAACAACGCCGACCAGATCGAGCGCGGCTATGAGCGCATCGAGGAACGGCTCAATGCGCTCGGTGCGAAGATTACGCGCGTGCCGGCGCGGGACGGCGGATAGACACGCAGGCGCCGCCACCTTTCCCGGCTCTCGGCGTGGTAACCTCCTGCAATGACCTCTCTCGACAAAATCGAACGCGCATCCGTCGCGCCACCCCCCTCTGCGGTCGTGCCCGGCCGTCATCTCGCGATTGAGCTGGCCGAGACGCTGAAGCTCGGCGTGCCGATCGCGCTGACCCAGCTCGGCCAGATCGCGATGATGACGACCGACCTTGCCATGATCGGGCGTCTCGGCGCCGAGGCGGTGGCCGCCGCATCGCTGGCGCACACCGTGCTATTCGTCAGCTTCACCGCCGGCATGGGGCTTGTCTCGGCCGTCGCGCCGCTGGCCGCGCAAGCGTTCGGCGCGCGCGATCCGCACCTGATCCGCCGCTCGCTGCGCGTCGGCCTGTGGGCGGCGCTGTTGATGTCGCTGCCGCTGATGGCGCTGCGCTTCTGGGCCGAACAGATCCTGCTTACGCTGGGGCAGACCCCCGCGACAGCGCACCATGCGCAGGAATATCTCGCCGGTCTGGTCTGGACCATCCTGCCGGCCCTCTGGTTCATGGCGATCCGCGGCTTCATGAGCGCGATCAACCGCCCGGAGCCGGTGCTCTGGATCACGCTGGCCGCGATCCCGGCCAACGCGCTGCTGGTCTATCTCCTGCTGTTTGGCGCATTCGGCTTGCCGCCGCTCGGCCTGTTCGGCGCGGGGCTGGGGACCTCCATCGTCAACCTCAGCATGTTCCTGGCTGTCGTATGGTTTGCCACGTACCGCCGGCCGTTCCGCAAGTATCACGCGTTCGGCCATTTCTGGCATGTTGACTGGCGGCTGATGTGGCGGCTGATCGTCATCGGCGCGCCGATCTCGATCTCCTTTCTGCTTGAATACGGCCTGTTCGGCGCCGCTGGCCTGCTGATGGGCCTGATCAGCACGACCGCGCTGGCGGCGCACCAGATCGCGCTGCAGATCGCCGCCATCCTGTTCATGGTGCCGTTCGGCATCAGCATGGCCGCCACCGTGCGCGTCGGTCACGCGATCGGGCGCGGCGACGCCGGCGCGGTCCGGCGCGCGGGCTATGTCGCAACCTGGCTCGGTATCGTGCTCGCCGCCATCCTGACGCTCGCCGTCATCGTCGGCCGCTTCGGTATCGCAGAGCTCTTTCTGGGCGAAAGCACCGACGCGACCGCCGAACTCTCCGCGACGTTATTGTTGGTCGGATCGACTTTCTTCATCGCCGACGCCATCCAGACCGTCGCCGCCGGCTCGCTGCGCGGCATGAACGACACGCGAGTACCGCTGTTGTTCGCGATCCTCAGCTATTGGCTGATCGGTTTCGCGCTCGCCTGCTGGCTCGCCTTCTGGACGTCGTCAGGCGCGGTCGGCGTGTGGATCGGGCTGTCGGTCGGAACCGCAGTCTATGCCGTGCTTCTGCTATTGCGTTTCCGCGCGCTCGCAAGCAAGCTCACGTTCCAATGAAAGTCCGCGAGATCACCCCTGCCGTAGACGCCGATGCGCTGCTGACCGGCGCGCAATTCGCCGACGCCTTTTGTATAGAAATCGGCGATCGCGAACTGGATGCCCGCCGCGCGGCGGAGCGGATGATGGCGCGGCAACCACGATGGGCCGAGGCGCTGCTGTCGCTCCGCAACATGCTGGTAGCGCCGCTCGGGTTGAAAACGTCGGGTGCGAGCCCGGGCGCGCCCCGCGACATGATCGGAATATTTCCGGTCGTAAGCCAAACGCCGGATCGTCTCATCGCCGGCTTCAACGATCACCATCTGGATTTTCGTGTCGTGATCGATGTGACCGGGCCCGGGGATCTCCGGCAAGTCACAGCGACGACGCTGGTGAAGACACACAACTGGCTCGGCCGTATTTATCTCGCGATCATCCTGCCGTTTCACCGGCTGATCGTCCCGGCTCTGCTGCGTCAGGTCTCAGCCTGAGGCGCTGGCTGACTGAGTTGGCTAGACCTTTGCGCTAGCCGGCTTCTCCGCCGGCTTTTCGCACCAGTCGGCTTGGCAGCGATCGAGATCGTTCAGGTTCTGCCGCATCTGCTCCAGCGAGAATCCCAGCGCGAAGAATCGTTCCGCAACATCGACCGGTACCCCGCGGATCAAGCCTTCGCTTCGCAACGCGGCGACCTCGGCGGCATAGGCCTGAAGCGCCGCATCGACGGGCTGGATGTCCACGACGCCGCTGCCGTTTCGCAAGGATGTGGCCGCCGCGTGCATATAGCCGACGATCGCGCTGCTGACATCGGATAGCGGCCGCGCCAGCCGCGCCTGCACATTGGCCGGCAGCGGCACCACGCTGGCGCGCCCGATCATCACGACATCGTGGCGCAGGCGCTGGATGGTGCGCAGCAACGGGCCGGTATCGGGGCCCGTCGACAGATGCGTCGCGCGCTCGCGCTCGGCCTCGAGGCCGGTGGCGTGAAGGCCCGCCATCGCCGTGCCGATCCCATCCTGGATACGGTGCAAGGCGTCGTTGTCGAGCCCGCGCGTCAACCCCGCCAGCAGTTCGGCGAATGCCGCAGCCAGCAATTCCAGAAGCTGCGCCGCACTGATGCGGATCTGGCTGACCGCCCGCGACGGCAACACCAGGAACGAGACCACAAGCCCGGTGAGCGCTCCGACGGTGACCTCGAACAGCCGGTCGATGGTGGAATCCAGCGGATTGGCGTGGTTCATCGCCGGCACCAGCAAAACGATCACGGCCGTCACCGTCGCGGCGCTCAGACTGGGATTGATGGCGCCGATGAACGCCATCGGCGCCACGGTCAGCACCAACAGCGCCAGCAATCCGCCTTCGCCGGAATGCGGGATCAACATCGCGATGGCGCCACCATAGACGGCGCCCCCGACCGTGCCGAGCATGTAGTCCCGGGTCGCCTTCAGCGAGCGGCCGACGCTCATCTGGGTCACGATCAGCGAGGTCAGCACCGCCCATAGCGGCAGCATCAGATGCAGCGCTTTGGCGATCGCGTAGGCTGCCACCGCGGCGACCGCGAGCCGGATCGCGAGCGACAGTTGCGTCTTGTGGCCGCGAAGCGATCCAAGCATGCGTTTTACGAAGGCGATCATGCGCCGCATTCCCGAATCCGACCGCCATGCCTGTGCTAGACGACGTCAGCATGGCTGATGCCCGCGACAGGGAGGCGGCTTGAAAGGTCACGTCCGGCCGCCTACCCTGCCCGGCAAAACGAGGAAACACGATGGCCAACGAAACCGCAACGCTCGCAGCCTATGTCGCCGACCTGAAATTTGCTGACATCCCGCCGGAAGTGCTGGAACGCGCCAAGGTGCTGATCCTGGATTTCCTCGGCAGTACGATCCGGGCGCGGCGCGACGCGGAATCCACCGCCTCGCTGCTAAAAATGCTGGAAGCGCTGGCGCTCGACGGCAAGGGCGAATCCACCGTGTTCGGCGATGGCAAGACCTGGACGCCGGCGGTCGCGGCGCTGCTCAACGGCGCGCTCGGCCACTCCCTCGATTTCGACGACACCCATGCCGACTCCTCGCTGCATCCGAGCGCGCCCGTGGTGCCGGCGGCGTTCGCGGTCGGCGAAATGGTCGGCGCATCGGGCCGCGACGTGCTGACCGCGATCGTGGCCGGCTATGAAGTGTGCTGCCGCCTCGGCAACGCGCTCGATCCGACCTCACATTATGCGCGCGGTTTTCATCCGACCGCGACGGCGGGAACCTATGGCGCCGCTGCGGCGGCGAGCAAATTGTTCGGCCTGTCAAAGGACCAGATCATATCCGCCTTCGGCGTGTCCGGTAGCCAGGCCGCAGGCTCGCTGCAATTCCTCGTCAACGGCGCCTGGAACAAGCGCTATCAGGTCGGCGCCGCCGCGATGAACGGCGTGATCGCCGCCACGCTGGCGCGCAACGACTTTGTTGGTTCGAGCGAGTTGGTCGAGGGCAAGCACGGCCTCCTCGTCGGTTACAGCGACAATGCGCATCCCGACAAGGCTGTCGCCGGCCTCGGCAAGACCTATGAGACGCTCAAAATTGGCGTGAAGCCGTATCCGAGCTGCCGCTACACCCATGCGGCGCTCGATGCCTTGATCGCGATGCGCCGGGAGCACAATCTGACGCCGGACCAGATCAAGCGCGTCGAGATCGGCCTGCACCGCAACGGCATCACGCTGACCGGCGACGCCGCCACCAAGCGGCACCCGACCTCGATCGTCGGCGGACAGTTCTCGATGTTCTTCACCGGCGCGCTGGCGCTCGACCAGGGCAGCTTCGGCTGGGATGACTACGACCGGCTCGGCGACGCCGCGGTCAACGCGCTAGCCGACAAGTTCGACGTGGTGCAGGACGACCGCCTCGAGATCGGCCGCACCCACCCCTTCGGCGCGCGCGTTTCCATCACCACCGATGACGGCGTCCATGAGCGGCTCTATGCCGATCCCTCCGGCGAGCCGAATTCTTTTCCGGACGCGCAGGCGATGCAGCAGAAATTCCTCACCCTCGCCCGCCCCGTGCTGAACGGCCGCGCCGATCAACTCGCCGATGCAATTCTTTCGCTGGAGAGATTCGATCGCGTCGCAAAGGCCACGCAATTGGGACGGCAGTAGCTAGCGCCGCATCGGCGGTGCATCCCTCTCCCCTTGTGGGAGAGGGTGGATCAATCGCGCAAAGCGCGATTGAGACGGGTGAGGGGTTCTCTCCGCGAGTGAATCTCTCATGTCAGAACTCGCGGAGAGAACCCCTCATCCGGCGCTTCGCGCCACCTTCTCCCACAAGGGGAGAAGGAAGGTTCGCCGCATCGCGTTCAATTCGCTCCCGCCAGCTTTTCCTTGGCGCTGCTCGCCGCAACCACATCGCGCACAAGATCGAACACGCCGTCGGCTTCCGGCGGCCAGTTCGGCGAGCGGCCGAGCCTGACGATCACCAGCCGCTCCGACGGCACGATGATCACATACTGCCCGATCGTACCCTTGGCGAAAAACGCGTCGCGCGGCCAGCCGTGTTCGGCGCGATAGGTCGCACCAAAACTGTCGCCGAGATTGGTCCAGAATCCCGCGCCCTGGCCGACCCAGGCGTTCGGCGTCGGCGAAGCCGAATACTTCACCCATCCCTCCGGCAGGATGCGCTTGCCCCCGGCCGTGCCGTCATTGAGATAGAGCTGGCCGAAACGCGCCCAGTCGCGCGCGCTTGCCAGCATCTGGCTCGATCCCTCCGCATTGCCCGACGCGTCGAATTCGAGCCCAACGTTGCGCATGCCGAGCGGATCGAACAATTCCTGCCGCGCAAAGCGCATCATTTTGGACGCGGTGCCGCCTGAAGCCTGGCGGACCACGTGCCCGAGGATCACGGTGTTGCCGTCATGATAATTCCATGCGGTGCCCGGCGCCGAGTCCAGCGGCATGCTTTCCGCATAGGCCGCCATATCCGACTCCAAGAATTTCATGCGGTTGACCGGCTCCAGCGCGGACGCCAGCGATGCCTGCAGTGAACTGCCGAGCTTGAGCCCCGCGGTGTGACGGATCAGATGATCGAGCGTGATCGCGTGCCTTGGATCGCCGGCGCCTTGCCACGCTGCAATCGGCACCGGCTCGTGCAGCTTCAGCGCGCCCTTGCGAACGAGGACGCCGGCAAGCGCTGACATCACCGACTTGGTCGCGGAGAATCCGAGCAGCGGCGTATCGATACCGATGCCTTCGGCATAACGCTCGGCAACGACGCGGCCGTCCTTCATGACCACGATCGCCCGCGTGTTGCGCGGCGTCGATTTGTCCGGCTCGGCAAAGGCGCGGTCGAGCGCCGCAGCCAGTTGCGGCGTTTGCGGCGCGACGATGGATGGACCAGCGATGTCAGGCAGTAGCGCCGCTTTTGCATCGCGCGCCGGCACCGAGATGTCGGCGACCGCCCCGCCATGATCGAGATAGCAGCCGAGGCCCTCGCCGCGGAAGGCGGCGTGGCTCCGGCCCAGGCCGAACAGCGTCACCGTGACGTCCTTGCGCGCGCGGTCGACGCGATAGTCGAGCGCCCAGGCGATCAGCCCGGTGCCGGGCATCGCCGACATGGTCTCGGCGAACACGCGCGCGGGGTCGAGGCCTGAGGCGAAGGTCTCGGTACAGAGCACATTGGCGACGAAGCCGGTCGCGACCTTCGGCACGTCGCGGGCGCGAGCGGCCGTCAGCGCGAGCGCGCTGAGCGCGGCGGTGCTAGCGAGGATGAGGATGAGATTTTGTCGTTTCACGGGGGCCTCCGGCATGACGCATCAGCGCGTGCCGGACATGATGGCGAGTGCATCCGTCGCGGCTCGCCGGATTTGGAAATCGCCTTGGCCGAACCTGAAAGGGGCTCGCCGATTCCAAAATATCGAAGTAATTACAACGATATAAAGATCAGGCTGCGGTTGCCTTCAGCCGGCGATATTCGGTCGGCGTGACGCCGGTGGTCGCCTTGAAGGCCCGGTTGAAGGGCCCCAGCGACTGGAAGCCGGCATCCATCGCGATCGTGATCACGGGAACTTCAGCCTGGCTCGGATCGGCCAGCGCCGCCTTGGCTTCGGCGATCCGGTGCTCGTTGAGGAACACGTTGAAATTGCGGTAGCCGAGCCGCTGGTTGATAAGCCGCCGCAATCTATATTCGGGAATGGAAAGTTTTGTCGCCAGCGTGCCTATGCTGACGTTGTCGTGCCGGTAGATCCGCTCATCCGCCATCAACCGCATCAGCGCGCCGACCAGCTTTTGATCCGCCGCGCCCTGCTCCTGCGCCGCGACCGCCTCGCTCGCGACGTTGGCCGCAGGCGCGGCGAACAGTTCGGCGCCATCGACGCGCATCATCGCATAGCTGATCGCGGCAACGATCAAGACCAGTGCGGCGCTGTTGACGGCATTCGCGACGTCCGACGCGCCATTGCTGGAGATCGCGATCTGCGAAATCGCGTTCATGCAACCGTAAAGCGCCGCGGCGCCGACAATGAAGCCCCGGACGCGGCGGCGGCCTTCGACGAGGTCGGCCGACCAGGAGGCGATTGTTTGCACGACCGCGAGCAAAATAAAGCCGAGCGCGAGCACATTGATCGCAATGATGGAAATCCGCGCGTTGCCGCTGGGCGCGATCCACATGCAATTGCCGAAGCTGAACGTCGCCACCGCCGCCCAGATCAATGCATGCCACCAGCGCAATTTGAGGGAATCATCGAACAGCGCGCGCGTGAACAGCCAGAGCACCACGACATTGCCGGTCGACAGCGCGATCAGCGGCGCATGCGCGACCGAAGCCGGCGTGGCCGCGCCGATTCCAGAGGTCACAGCATGCGCGGCGGAGCCCAGCGCAAGCGCGATCGCCAGCCGCCCGGCGACGACGTTGCGAAAATCGCGCAACAGCGATGCTGACAGCACCAAAAGCAGGGCCACCGTGCCGGCGCGCAAGGCAAGGTCGAGGGCAAAAAGCGACATCAATTCTGGCTGCTCCACGTCTCCCTGCGCGTCACCCATAATTCAACGGCATGGCCGAGTAGCATCGTCTCGCCCTCCGGATGCGCACCGAGCCGCCGCGCTACGGCTTGAGAGGCCGTGTTGTCGCGATCGATACAGTGGATGATCCTCTCCAATTCGAACGTCGCAAACGACCAGTCGATCGCGGCCCGCGCCGCTTCGACGGCATAGCCCTTGCCACGGAATTCCGCCGCCACACCCCAGCCGACCTCCAACCCCGGCCAGACCGGAGGAAAGAAAGGGCCGACGCGTCCGACGAACGTGCCGCTTGCCTTCTCTTCGACCACGAACATGCCGAAGCCATGCAGCACCCAATGTCCCGCCATGATCGCGGCGTTGCGCCAGCCGGCCATCGGCTCCGTCACAGGCTTGCGGTCCGCGGTAATAAAGCGCGCGCTGAGGGGATCGCCGAGCATCATTGTGTTCGCAGCAACGTCCGAGGCGCGCCATTGCCGGAGGATGAGACGCTCAGTCTCGATCCCCGGCCAGTCCGGCTGCGGCAGCGTGGCACCCTTCTTCAGCGGCGGCATCACTCTTTTGTCATCCTCCGGGGGAGCGTCGCAGGACGCATCTTATAATGCATGCTAAGCTCGCGGCAAAACTTGGAGTGCAGAAAAATGAGCTGGCAACCTTCCAACGATCCCGTGCTCGGCGATCCCAAGACCTGCGATGCGCTCGATCTCATCATCGTACCCCGCACCCGCGATCTCGGCGATGGCTTCGTGGTGCGGCGCGCGCTGCCGCATGGCAAGCGGCAGATGGTCGGGCCCTTCATCTTCTTCGATCATTTCGGGCCGATGCAGTTCATCGCCGGCAAGGGCATGGACGTGCGCCCGCATCCGCATATCGGCCTCGCCACCGTCACCTATCTGTTCGACGGCTCGATCATGCACCGCGACAGCGAGGGCAACATCCAGGAGATCCAGCCCGGCGCGATGAACCTGATGACGGCAGGAAGCGGCATCGCGCATTCCGAGCGCACGCCGGATGTGCAACGCCGCGACGGTCAGAAGATGCTGGGCCTGCAGAGCTGGATCGCGCTGCCGGCCGGGTCGGAAGAGATCGCGCCGTCGTTCCAGCACTACGCCGCCGACGCGCTGCCGACGGTGAAGGAGAGCGGCTTCACCGCGCGCATCATCGCAGGAAGCGGTTTTGGCGTGAAATCGCCGGTCAGCATGGTGTCGCCGTGGTTCTACACGGAGGTGACGGCGCAAGCCGGCACCAGCGTTCCGCTCGACCCCGACCACGAGGAGCGCGCGATCTATCTGGTCGACGGCGAGGTCGAGATTGCGGGCGAGCGCTATGAGGGGCCGCGCCTGCTGATCTTCCGGCCCGGCGACCGTATCACCGTGAAGGCAATTCAGCCGACGCGCATGATGTTTCTGGGCGGCGACGCGCTGGAGGGACCGCGGCACATCTGGTGGAATTTCGTCTCCTCCAGCAAGGAGCGGATCGAGCAGGCCAAACAGGACTGGAAAACCGGGCGTTTCGCCGCCGTTCCGCAGGAACACGAGTTCATTCCGCTGCCGGAGTGAGCTATTGCTGCGCTTTCTCATTTGCGCGCTGGCACCGGCGCGCCGCTTCGAAAGTCTGACCTGATGAACGCGATGCTCGCCAGCGACTTGCCCCTGCCACGGATCGGCCGCGGCAAGGTGCGCGATATCTATGCTGTCGGCGACGACCGCGTGCTGCTGCTCACCACCGACCGCATCAGCGCGTTCGACGTCGTGATGGCCGAAACCATTCCGATGAAGGGCGCGGTGCTGACCCAGATCAGCGCGTGGTGGTTCCGCCAGCTCGAAGGCGTGGTGCCGCATCACATGATCAGCGCCGACGCCGACGAGATCATCCGCAAGGTGCCCGAGCTGAAGAACCATCGTGCCGATGTTCTCGGCCGCGCGATGCTTTGCCGGCGCACCACCGTATTCCCCGTCGAATGCGTGATCCGCGGCTACATCTCGGGCTCGGCCTGGAAGGAGTATGCCGCATCCGGCACGCTCGCCGGCGAGCAGCTGAAGGATGGTCTGGTCGAAAGCGAAAAGCTCGACGCGCCGATCTTCAGCCCGGCGACCAAGGCCGAGACCGGCCACGATGAAAACATCACGGTTGCGCGGGTGCGCGAGATCTTGGGCAACGACGTCGCCGAGAAACTCGAGAGCATGGCGCGCACGGTTTATAATTTCGGCGAGCGGATCGCCCGTCACCAGGGCATCATCATCGCCGACACCAAGTTCGAGTTCGGCCGCGCCACGGATGGCCGCATCATTCTGATCGACGAGGTGATGACACCGGACAGTTCGCGGTTCTGGGCCGCCGACGTTTACAAGCCCGGTCGGCCGCAACCCTCCTTCGACAAGCAGCCGCTGCGCGACTATCTCGATGCCGAACGCCGCGCCGGCCGCTGGAACGGCGACGCCCCGCCCCCGCCGCTGCCCGACAGCGTGGTGGACGCGACGAGCAAGCGATATCTCGAAGCGTACCGGCGGGTGACGGGGGAGGAGCTGAATATCTAGCCCCCGTCATTGCGAGGAGCGAAGCGACGAAGCGATCCATCCCGCAGCACGGAAAGTATGGATTGCTTCGCTTCGCTCGCAATGACGTCGCTGGGATTGCGTCACCCTCGCGTCCAGTGCCAAGCTTCCAGGAAACAACACCCAGGGAGTGCCCGACATGACCGAAGCCGACAGCGTCCTCGTCGAACGCGATGGTCCCATCACCATCGTTTCCATCAACCGCCCGCATTGCCGCAACGCCGTCGACGGCGCTACCGCGCGGAAACTCTACGACGCCTTCCTTGCCTTCGACGCCGATGAAGCTGCATCGGTCGCGGTGTTCACCGGCACCGGCGGTTATTTCTGCGCGGGCGCCGACCTCAAGGCGGTGGCGGCGGGCGACCCGAACAAGAAGCGGGAGCTCGGCGGCCACGACTCGATTGCGCCGATGGGGCCGAGCCGGTTGCGGCTGTCAAAACCTGTCATCGCGGCGGTCGAGGGTTTTGCGGTGGCCGGCGGGATGGAGCTGGCGCTGTGGGCGGATATGCGCGTGGTCGCCGACGACGCCACCTTCGGCATTTTCTGCCGCCGTTTTGGCGTACCCTTGATCGATCTCGGTACCATCCGCCTGCCGCGACTGATCGGCCATTCGCAGGCGATCGATCTGATCCTCACCGGCCGCCCGGTCGGCGCGCAGGAGGCGCTGCGCATGGGCCTCGCCAATCGCGTCGTCGGCCGCGGCGAGGCGTGCGCGCATGCGATTGCGCTGGCGCGCGAGATCGCGCGCTTCCCGCAAAAATGCCTGCGCGCCGATCGCTTGTCGGCGCTGCGGCAATGGGACCTCTCCGAGGAGGAGGCGATCGTCAATGAAATGCGCGGCGGGCTGGAAGTGATCTCCTCGGGCGAAACGCTATCGGGCGCGACGCGGTTTGCCTCCGGCATCGGACGTCACGGCGCGTTTGCCGATGACGCCAGCGATTGATGGAAATGTCGTCCCTGCGAACACACTCGCAGGGACGACCAAGCGGCTACACGCCCGCCATCATCACGTATTTGATCTCGACATATTCTTCCATGCCGTGATGCGAGCCCTCACGCCCCAAGCCGCTCTCCTTCACGCCGCCGAAGGGCGCGACTTCGGTCGTGATCAGCCCGGTGTTGACGCCGACCATGCCTGATTCCAGCGCTTCGGCGACGCGCCAGACGCGGCCGAGATCGCGGGAATAGAAATACGAGGCGAGGCCGAACGGCGAGTTGTTGCACATCGCGATCACCTCGGCTTCGTCCTTGAAGCGGAACACCGGCGCCAGCGGGCCAAAGGTTTCCTCATGCGCCACCAGTGCGTCCGGCTTCACATTCGAAAGCACCGTCGGCTCGAAGAAGCTGCCGCCGAGCGCGTGGCGTTTGCCGCCGGTGACGATCTTGGCGCCGCCCTTGACCGCGTCGGCAATGTGCTTCTCGACCTTGTCGATCGCTTCCATGTTGATCAGCGGGCCCTGCACCACACCCGCCTCGGTGCCGTCGCCGATCTTCATCGCCGCGACTTTCTTCGAAAGCTTTTCGACGAACTGGTCGTAGATCTTGTCCTGGGCGTAGAGGCGGTTGGCGCAGACGCATGTCTGGCCCATGTTGCGATACTTCGAGACCATGGCGCCTTCGACCGCGGCGTCGATATCGGCGTCGTCGAACACCACGAACGGCGCGTTGCCGCCGAGTTCGAGCCCGAGCTTCTTCACGCCGACGGCAGCCTGCTGATAGAGGATCTTTCCAACTTCAGTCGAGCCAGTGAAGCCGACGAAGCGCACGGCGGGATGCTCGCACAGCACCTTGCCGATGGCGGACGAATTACCGGTGAGGATGTTGAACACGCCCTTCGGCACGCCGGCCTTTTCGGCGAGCGCGACTAGCGCCAGCGCGGTCAGCGGCGTTTCATTGGCGGGCTTGAGCACCACGGTGCAGCCCGCGGCGAGCGCCGGCGAAACTTTTCGGGTGATCATCGAGCACGGGAAATTCCACGGCGTGATGGCGCCGCAGACGCCGATCGGCTGCTTGATCGCGAGCAGCCGCGCATCGGGCCGCTGCGTCGGGATGGTCTCGCCATAGACGCGGCGGGCTTCCTCGGCGAAAAATTCGACATAGGCGCCGCCGATATCGACCTCGCCAAGCGCTTCGGCCAGCGGCTTTCCTTGCTCCGAGGTGAGGATCAGCGCGAGGTCCTCGCGGTTGGCGATGATCAGGTCGAACCATTTTCGCAAAATGTTGGAACGCTGTTTGGCCGTGAGCTTAGCCCATGCCGGGAATGCCCGCTCGGCGGCTTCGACCGCCTGCGTTGCTTCCGCGGTGCTGAGCGCCGGCACCTTGGCCAGTTCCACGCCGTTGACCGGATTGGTGACGGGGCGCGACGGCGTGCCGACCCAGGCGCCGTCGATGTAGCAGCGGTCGCGCAGCAGCGAGGGATCTTTCAGGCGATCGTGCAGCGACGGGGTGGAGGCTGAAGCGCGAGCGGCGACGGGCGGGTTCATGGCGTACTCCTCGGATTTTCTTGGGGTATTGGTCCGAGTATAGGCCCGTCTCGTCAGCAATGCACCGCCCGCTGCGGCAACCCTGCTTCAATCAATTTTGAGACCTCGTCATTCCGGGGCGATGCGCAGCATCGAACCCGGAATCTCGAGATTCTCAGGGGCGCAAGGGCGCCCCATAGTTCGCTTCGCGCCCCGGAATGACGGCGTCGCTCAGGCCGCGCCGCTCATATAGGTTTCGCGGCGGCCGATCATGCGTTGGGCTGCCACCTTGGCGTCAGCCTTCGAGGAGGTCGCGCAGGTCCGGTATTCGAGGTCGGGCAGCTTGGCGCTGTCACGGCGGCTGAACCAGGATTTGGACCCGACCGAGAGCTGTGCCAGCGCCTGGGCGACGTTGTCGACCGCCTCGAAGGAGTACAGCGCGCCGGTGCCGGCATAGCGGACTTCAAAGATTCCAGGGGTAATCGGCGCCTCGATGTTCTCGCCCCGCCCGGGACGGGGGTAGCGCTTCCATTCACTCCAGGTCGAAATCATCGCGTAATGCCTCGCAACGTTGGAAATACGGCTATTTCTGGTTAATTGGTCCAGCCAACGAGCAACGTTTCTGCTGGAATCAGAACGCTTTACTGAAAAAAATCAGCTTGGGGAATCATGGCGAAATCACGATATCGTGGATGGTTAAGCCGGTCACCGGCATAGCGCCTCGTCCACCTTGGTTTGCGGCGAAGTGTTGCAGTTTTGTGCCTCCCCTATCGTACCACCGCTGCCCACGTCGCTTGCCCATCACAAACGCATGACATCGCCCGCCGCCGACCGCCGCCGCTTGCCGGATGGCATGGCCGGGAGGAAGATCACGCCACTCCATAAAAACAAATCGGGAGGTGACCCATGCAAAGCAAAGCTCAGATCGATCAGATTCTGCGTCAGAAATGCGAGTCCAAGGAAATCCCCGGCGTGGTCGCGATGGCGGCGACCGGCAGCGAAGTGATTTACCAGGGCGCGTTCGGCAAGCGCGACCTGGGCAAGGACGATCCGATGACCGCCGACAGCGTGTTCTGGATCGCCTCCATGACCAAGGCGATCACGTGCGCCGCCGGCATGCAGCTCGTGGAACAAGGCAAGCTCTCGCTGGATGAACCGATCGGCAAGCTACTGCCCGATCTGGCCTCCCCGCAGGTGCTGGAAGGCTTTGACGCCAGCGGTGCGCCGAAACTGCGCGCCGCCAAAAAGCCGATCACGCTGCGCCATCTGATGACGCATACCGCGGGCTTCGCCTACGAC
This sequence comes from uncultured Alphaproteobacteria bacterium, assembly GCA_963816815.1. GTDB lineage: Bacteria > Pseudomonadota > Alphaproteobacteria > Rhizobiales > Xanthobacteraceae > Bradyrhizobium. The sequence goes on along the minus strand of CAWFMW010000044.1, from coordinate 25,412 downwards.
ATGTGGAACGGCGACATCGGGAAATATCTGGAGAAGACCGGCACGCCCGGCATCATCTCCTGCCAGCACGCCGCACTGAAGACGCCTGTTATGACCGATCCCGGCACGCGCTGGGAATACGGCACCAATATCGACTTCGTCGGCAAGGCGGTGGAGGCGGTGAGCGGCAAGAAGCTTGACGTGTACCTGCGCGAGAACATGTTCGCGCCGCTCGGCATGAACGACACCGGGTTCAAGATCACCGACAGCATGCGCCAGCGGCTGGTCGGCATGCATGCGCGCGGCGAGGACGGCGCGCTGGCGCCGATCCCGTTCGAGCTCGAACAGGCGCCGGAATTTCACATGGGCGGCGGCGGCCTCTATGGCACTGCCGCCGACTACGTCAAGTTCACCCAGATGATCCTCAACAAGGGCCGCGGCAACGGCAACCAGGTGCTGAAGCCGGAGACGGTCGCGCTGATGGGACAGAACCACATCGGCGAACTGACCATGGGCAAGATGCCCACGGTGCTGCCGGCCTACACCAACGATGTCGATCTCTATCCTGATATCGTCAAGAAGTGGGGCCTCAGCTTCCTGATCAACACCGCCAAGACCCCGGAAGGCCGCAGCGCCGGCAGCCTCGCCTGGGCAGGCCTCGCCAACACCTATTTCTGGATCGACCCCGCGCGCAACGTCAGTGGCGTGATCCTGATGCAGCTGTTGCCGTTCGCCGATGCCAAGGCGCTGGAGACTTTTGCGGGGTTTGAGCGCGGCGTCTACGCCGGGCTCGACGCCGGCAGCGGCCAGCGCGCGGCGTAAAGAAGAGCAAGGGGGCGGCGGCGCTTCTCTGTATCGCGTCGTACCCGCGCCCCACCCACCATCGTCGTCCCCCGCGCAGGCGGGGGACCCCAGTACGCCGCGGCCTATCGGCCTGATCACGACTGTTGCCACCGTCATTGCGAGCGCAGCGAAGCAATCCATCGCGCGACATAAAGAAAGAATGGATTGCTTCGCTGCGCTCGCAATGACGCTGTGAGAGCTCGAACGATAGCCCTACACCGGCAGCCCGTTCTGCTCCGCCAGCTCCTTCAGCGACACCTGCGGCCTTGCCCCGATGTGCTGGATCACCTCGGCCGCTGCCAGCGCCCCTAGCCGCCCGCACATCTCGTGGCTCGCATTCCGCACCAGTCCGAACAGGAAGCCGGCGGCGAACAGGTCGCCGGCGCCTGTCGTGTCGACCAACTTCTGAATCGGGAATGCGGGCGCCGATGTGACGCCATCTTTTGAGGCCACCACGCAGCCCTTTTCGCTGCGGGTGACGACGCCGAGCTTGGTATCCGCGCGAAGCTGCTTCAGCGCAGTATCAAAATCCGAGGTCTGGTACAGCGAGTGCAATTCGGCCTCGTTGGCGAACACGAGATCGACGGTGCCCTTGCGCATCAGGTCGAGAAACTCGTCGCGGTAGCGATCGACGCAGAACGAGTCCGACAGCGTCAGCGCCACCTGGCGGCCGGCGCCGTGCGCAATCGTCGCCGCCTTGACGAAGGCTTCCTTGGCGTTTTTGGGATCCCAGAGATAGCCTTCGAGATAGACGATACGCGCGGCTGCGATCTGCGCGTCATCGATGTCGGAGGGGTTGAGATCCTGTGCGGCGCCGAGATAGGTGTTCATGGTGCGCTCACCGTCCGGCGTCACCAGGATGTAGGAACAGCCGGTGGCGGGGCCGCTCTCGGCCGTCCTGGTCTCGAAGGCGACGCCGGCGGCGCGGATGTCGTGGGTATAGAGGGTGCCGACCTGGTCGGACTTGACCTTGCCGATGAAGGCGGCACGCGCGCCGAAGCCGGCGACGCCGACGATGGTGTTGGCGCCGGAGCCGCCACTCATCTCGGTCGCCGGGCCCATATCCTTGTAGATCGCGGCGGCGCGGGCCTCGTCGATCAGCGCCATGCCGCCCTTGGTCATGCCGTGGCGCGCGAGAAAGCCCTCATCGGTCTGCACCAGCACGTCAAAAATCGCATTGCCGATCCCGAGAACGTCGTATTTTGCGTCAGCCATCATTGCGTCCTGTTTACGGCGTTGCGCGAAAGGCTGCGGCCTACCAGATCGGCCCCGCGCCAGCAAGGGAAGCGGCTGCTATAGAGTGCGGATGATCCGCTCTTTCCTCACCGTATCGACCGGCACACTGGCCTCGCGGCTGCTGGGGTTCGTGCGCGATTCGGCGCTTGCGGCGCTGCTCGGCGCGGGCCCAGTTGCGGATGCGTTTCTGGCGGCTTTTCAGCTGGTCAATGTCGTGAGGCGGCTGTTGACAGAGGGCGGATTGAACGCGGCGCTGGTGCCGGCATGGCTGCGCGTGCGGGAAACCGACGGGGCTGTGGCTGCGGCGGCGTTTGCGGGACGCGTGCTCGGCACCATCACGTTGGCGTTGATCGCGGCCACGGCGTTGCTCGCGCTGCTGATGCCGCTTGTGATCATGGCGCTGGCGCCGGGATTTGCGGGGCGCGAGACGCTGCAGCTCGCCACCGACAATGCGCGGCTGATGCTGCCATACCTCGCCTTTGCCGGGCCGGTGACCGTGATGATGGGGCTGTTGAACACGCAAGGGCGCTTTGCGCTGACGGCGTTCTCGCCGCTGCTGTTCAACATCGCGCTGATCGCCGTCATGGCCGTGCTGCTCGCCGTGCGGCCGGATGCGGTGCAAGCTGCGCAGATCGTTGCCGCGACCATCAGGCATTGCCGGCCTGCTTCAGCTATCAGTGCTGGTGTTGCGCCGTGGCGAGAACATCGCAACGCCGTTGCGGGTTTCGTTCGACAAGGAAATCCGCGGTTTTCTCGGCAAGGCCGCCCCCGGCATGATGGCGTCGAGCGCGCCGCAGCTCCTCATGGTGGCCGGCGCGATCATCGCCTCGTCGTCGCCATCGGCGGTGTCGTGGCTCTATTTCGCCAACCGGTTGGTCGAACTGCCGCTCGGCATCGTCGGCGTCGCCATGGGCACGGTGCTGATCCCGGAATTGACGCGCGCGGTGCGGGCTGCGGATCGCGCGGCCGTCGCGCATGCGGAATCGCGCGGGCTGGAGCTTGCGGTGGGGCTGGCGCTGCCGGCGACGCTCGGGCTGATCGTGCTGGCTGCCCCGATCGTGCAGCTGCTGTTCGAGCACGGTGCGTTCACCGCCGATGACACGAAGGCCACGGCGCGCGCACTGATGTGGCTGACGCTGGCGCTGCCGGCGCATGTGCTGGTGAAGGCGCTGTCGCCGGCGTTCTTTGCGCGCGAGGATACGATGACGCCGCTGGTTGCGGCATTGAAAGGCGTCGTGCTCGCGGTCGCGGCGGCCTTCCTGCTCAGCCGCTGGTACGGCGCTGATGGCATCGCAGCGGCCATTGCGCTTGGCGCATCGAGCATGGCGTTCAGCCTGATCCGCCGCGGCGCGGCGACGTTCGGGTTTTCGATCGATGCCGAGGCGCGACGGCGGCTGCCGCGCATCGCGCTGGCAGCGTTCGCCATGGGCGCAATGCTGTGGCTCGCCGCACGGTCGCTACCGACCGTCGCCACGGGCATGCACGGCCTCGTGCAGGCCGTCCTGCTGTTAGCCGTGATAGTGGCGGGAACTGCGATTTACGGCCTGTTCTTAAGGCTTTTCGGCGTCACCGGCTGGCGCGACGCGGTTAACGCCGTCAGACAAACAAAGAGCTAGCGGCTTGCGCGAATAGCCCCTGCGTGGCAAACGACAGCGCGAAATAGGCATCCGAAATTGGATCCTTGGGGAAGCTGACTATGGCTTTTGGTGAAAAGGTTTTTTCCGGCGTCCAGCCGACGGGCAATCTGCATCTCGGCAATTACCTCGGCGCGATCGTCAACTTCGTGAAGATGCAGCAAACCCATGACTGCATCTATTGCGTCGTCGACATGCACGCGATCACGCAAGGGGTGGACGTCTGGGGCGGCCCGACGGAGCTAGCCCGCAACACCCGCGAGGTGACGGCTGCCTTCATCGCCGCGGGCATCGACCCCAAGAAGCACATCGTGTTCAACCAGAGCCAGGTCTCGGGCCATGCGGAGCTAGCCTGGATCTTCAACTGCGTCGCACGCGTCGGCTGGCTCAGCCGCATGACCCAGTTCAAGGAGAAGGCCGGCAAGGACCGTGAGAACGCATCGGTGGGTCTTTATGACTATCCGGTGCTGATGGCGGCGGACATTCTGCTGTACCGTGCTACCCATGTGCCGGTCGGCGAGGACCAGAAGCAGCATCTGGAGCTGTCGCGGGACATCGCGCAAAAATTCAACAACGATTTTGCCAATTCGATCCGCAGCCATGGCGCCAATGACGGACTATTCTTTCCGCAGCCGGAGCCCCTGATCACGGGGCCCGCGACCCGCGTGATGTCGCTTCGCGACGGCACCAAGAAGATGTCGAAGTCGGACGCCTCGGACAATTCGCGCATCAATTTGACCGACGACGCGGATACGATCGCGCAGAAGGTTCGGAAAGCGAAGACCGACCCGGAACCGCTGCCGTCGGAAGAAAAAGGCCTGGAGAACCGGCCCGAGGCCGACAACCTCGTCGGCATCTATGCGGCACTTTCCGAGCGCAGCAAGGCCGACGTCCTGAAGGAATTCGGCGGCGGGCAGTTCTCCAGCTTCAAGAACGCGCTGGTGGAACTTTGCGTGACAAAACTCTCGCCGATCGCCTCCGAGATGAAGCGGCTGGTCGCCGACCCCGGCCATGTCGACAAAATATTGATCGACGGCGCCGACCGGGCGCGCGTCATCGCCGACGAAACCATGCGCGCGACCCGGGATATCGTCGGTTTCATCCGAAAGCCGTAGCAGGCATCCGGAAGGTCTTATCCTCCCCTGGAGGGTAGGAACTCCATCGCCGCGAGATTGAGGAACCGCGACGCCGCTTGTCGAAAGTGGCTGCGCCGTGGCAGCATGCGGCGGTTTGGCGCAGCACCGGGAAATGCATGACCACTCAGCGACGAAGCTACGAGACGGGTCACAAGCCAAAATGCCTCGTCATCGTTGACGAGACCGCGGAATGGGACCGCGCGGTGTACTACGCCAGCCGCTGGGCTATTCGCGTCGGCGGCGGCGTGGTGATGCTGCGCATCATCGAAATCGAGGACCAGAACCAGCAATGGCTGGGGGTCGCCGACATCATGCGCGCCGAGGCCGAGGACGCTGCGAACGAGGCGCTCGACCGCGCTTCGGGGCGCGCCAACGGGATTGCCGCGATCACGCCGGAGCGGGTGATTCGCGAGGGCGACCCGACCGCCCAGATCCTCGACGTGATCGACAAGGACGTCGATATCTCGATGCTGGTGCTGGCGGCCAATCCGGGCCCCGAAGGCCCCGGCCCGCTGATCACCATGATGGCGCAGGTCACGGGCTCGTTTCCGATTCCGGTCGTCATCGTGCCCGGCGATCTCAGCGATCCCGACATCGACGCGCTGTCTTAGATTTCCTTGTTTGAGCATGATCTTTTCGGAAAACCGGCTCCCACTTTTCCGGATCATGCTCAGAAGCTTGATTTTCCTGCCGAATTGCTGATCTGCGCCCCTTGACCGTGCACTGGCGGTCGCCATCTGCTAAAGAGCACCCTACGCGCCGGCCTTGAACCGGCGACGCCGGAGAAAAACGATGTTCATTCAGACTGAAGCCACGCCCAATCCCGCCACCCTGAAATTCATTCCGGGCCGTACCGTGCTCGACACCGGCACGATGGAATTCTCGAACCGCGAAGCCGCCGCCCGCTCGCCGCTTGCCGAACGCCTGTTTGGCGTGCCCGGCGTCGCGGGCGTGTTCTACGGCTATGATTTCGTCACCGTAACCAAGGCGGATGGCGACTGGCAGCACCTCAAGCCCGCGATCCTCGGCGCCATCATGGAGCACTACATGTCCGGCGCTCCGCTGCTGGCGGACGGCACCGCCGGCAACGACGAGGCGTCCGACGAGGAAGACGAGTTCTTCAACGAGGCCGACGCCGATACGGTCGCGACCATCAAGGACCTGATCGAGACGCGGGTGCGTCCGGCCGTCGCCAATGACGGCGGCGACATCACCTTCCGCGGCTTCAAGGACGGCGTCGTCTATCTCAACATGAAGGGCGCCTGCGCCGGCTGCCCCTCATCGACGGCGACGCTGCAGCACGGCATCCAGAACCTGCTGAAGCATTTCGTGCCCGACGTGGTCGAAGTCCGGCCGATGTAACGAGATGCTGTAGGGTGGGCAAAGGCGCGCTTGCGCCGTGCCCACCAGAATCCAACCGTGCAATCGCATGTTGGGAACGCTTCCGCCTTCGCTCTTCAAGCTACGGCGGACAAGTCGCTTTGCCCAGCTTACAACTACTGGACCTCATCCTGAGAAGCCGCGTAGCGGCGTCTCGAAGGATGAATGGCACCAGCCGGGCCTCATGGTTCGAGACGGCGCTTTCGCGCCTCCCCACCATGAGGGTTTAGGCAGCCAACCCGATGCTGGCCGCTTCGGCCGCGGCCTGCTGCATGCCGTTCGACATTTCGCTGGTGACGGTGCTCTGCTCCTCGACCGCAGCCGCGGTCGATGTCACGTACTCGCTGACCTCCTGGATCGCCTTCTTGATGGAGTTCAGGGCTTCGACCACGTCGCCAGAAATTCCATTGAGGTTGCCGATTTCCTGCTCGATCTTGTCGGTCGCCTGCTTGGCCTGGTTGGCGAGGTTCTTGACCTCGGAGGCAACCACGGCAAAGCCGCGGCCGGCCTCGCCGGCGCGCGCCAATTCGATGGTGGCGTTGAGCGCCAGCAGGTTGATCTGGCCGGTGATGTCGCCGATCAACTGCACGATGCTGCTCATCGACTCCGCCGCCAGCGCCAAACGCTGCGCCTGCTGATCGGCGGCCTCGACCCGATCGACCGCGGTCAGCGCCGTGTCCCTGGACTTCGTCATCGCGGCCGAGATCTCGCGGACCGAGGCGTTCAACTCCTCGGCTCCGGCCGCGACCGACTCCATCATCCCGCGCACCTTTTCGCTGCGCATCCGGGCGAACACCTGCGCCGTCGTGTCGGAGGCGTATTTCACCACCTTGCAGGGCTTGCCGTTGAGGTCGCGGATCGGGTTGTAGGAAGCCTGAATCCAGATCTGCTTGCCGCCCTTGCCGACGCGCTCATACTCGCCCGACTGAAACTCGCCGCGGTTCAGGCTGGCCCAGAATTCCCGATAGGCGGCGCTATCGCGGTCGGCTGGCGCCACGAACAGGCTGTGATGCTTGCCCTGGATCTCGGCGAGCGAATAGCCGAGCGCGCCGAGGAAATTCGCATTGGCCGTCAGCACATGGCCGTCCATCGAGAACTCGATTACCGCCTGCGACTTGCCGATCGCCTCGATCTGTCCGGCGAAATTCGCCGTTTTCAGTTTGTCCGCTGTGACATCGGAGGCGAATTTCACCACCTTGAACGGCTTGCCGGTATCGTCGAGGATCGGATTGTAGGAAGCCGAGAATCCACACCTCCTTGCCGCCCTTGCCGAAACGCTTGTACTCGGCCGCCTCGTATTCACCGCGACCGAGTTTGGCCCAGAATTCCCGATAGGCGGCGCTATCGCGCTCGGCGGGCGCCACGAACATCGAATGATGCTTGCCCTGGATTTCCTCCAGCCGGTAGCCCACCGTGGCGAGGAAGTTCTCATTGGCGGTAATGATGGTGCCGTCGAGATTGAATTCAATGACCGCCTGCGCGCGGCCGATGGCGGAAATCTTGCCCGCATCCTCCATGCCGCGGATTTTCTTCGCCGTGATGTCGGTGGCGAACTTGATGACTTTCACCGGCTTGCCGGCGTCATCCATGATCGGATTGTAGGACGCCTGGATCCAGACTTCGCGACCGCCCTTGCCGACCCGCTTGTATTCGGCCGCCTGGAATTCACCGCGGTTGAGGCTGGCCCAGAACGCCTTGTATTCCTCGCTGCCGCGCAGCTCCGGCGGTGCGAACATCTGATGATGCTTGCCCTGGATTTCGTCGAGACGGTAACCCATCGCGTCGAGGAAATTCTGGTTGGCGGTGATGATCGTGCCGTCCATCTTGAACTCGATAACCGCCTGCGACCTGTTGATCGCGGCTGCCTGCGCCAATGCATCACGGGCAGACGAATTGCTTTTCCACAAAGGCATAAAAACCCCTATTCAATGAAGGAACGGGCGCGGCTTAATATGCCGGAGATGTACCGTCCGGATCCCCATTGATCCGTATTTCCTCGGGAGCCAGAACTCTCACCGGTAGGTAAACAAAAACCTAATCTCTCGTAATTTCAACAACTTAGCATCGTGTAGTTGCATGATGATGCACATGCATCGAATTTGGGGCGCGAGCCTTTTTTCAGCTATCTCCACAGGTAGCGCTGACCGAAGGTAGAGCGGCGTGGCCGCTGCTTCGCGATGGATGTAAACGCGGAAATAACGCGGCAACGCATTCAACCGGAGCTGAAAAACCTCTACGCTGGCGTCATGCTCATCCTCGCCATCGATACCGCGCTTGATGCCTGCGCCGCGGCCGTGCTCGACACCAGCGCAGGCGGCGTGATCGCGCAAGAATCGCAGGCGATGAAGCGCGGCCATGCCGAAGCCCTGATGCCGCTGATCGCGCGCGTGATGAAGGCGTCCGGCGTTGCCTTTGCCGCGCTCGATCGCATCGTCGCGACGACCGGCCCCGGCAGCTTTACCGGATTGCGCGTCGGCCTTTCCGCCGCGCGCGGCATAGCGCTCGCCGCCGGCAAGCCGGTCGTCGGCGTCACCACGCTGACCTCCTTTGCCGCGCCGATCGTCAGCGAGAATGACGAACCTCGTCCCGTCCTCGCCGCGATCGATGCGCGGCATGATCATGTCTATTTTCAGATGGTCGGCGGCGACGCCAGCTCATTGATCAAGCCGCAGGTCGCGCCGATCGCGGAAGCGCTCGACGCGGCGCGCTTCGCTGCGCCACATCTGGTCGGCAATGCGGCGAAGATTCTGGCCGACCGCTGGCCGGCCGATGCAGCGCCGCCGTTCAAGGTCGATCAGCAGGCAGCGCCCGATATTGCCTGGGTGGCGTGGCTGGGTGCCGCCGTCAGCCCCGAAAGCTCACCGGCACGGCCCTATTATCTGCGCGCGCCCGACGCCAAGCCGCCGAAGGATCCGCTGTTCGGCGCAGCGCAGCCGCCGGCATCGCGATGACGTGGCTGTCCGATTGGTGGAGCGGCGGCACCGCCGTGATCGAACCGGCAAGTCAACGCGACGCGGCGCGGTTGGCGCAACTGCATGGCGCATCGTTTCACCGTGGCTGGGGCGAAGGCGAATTCGAGGTCATGCTGACCGAGCGAAATACGCTCGTTCACCGGCTCAGACTTGGGCGCAGGATCGTCGGCTTTGCGGTGTCGCGCATGGCGGCCGACGAGGCGGAGTTATTGTCGATCGCCATCGATGCAAGCCAGCGCGGCCGTGGCTTGTCGCGCAACCTGTTGCTGACACATCTCGGTCATCTCGCTGGCCGCGGCGTGCGCAAGGTGTTCCTCGAGGTCGAAGAAAATAATCAGCCGGCGCGGCGCCTGTATGAATGGGCCGGATTTGAGGTCGTCGGCCGCCGGGAACGCTATTATCAGCAGGCGGGCGGCGAACAATTGAATGCGCTTCTGATGCGGCGTGACTTGTCGTAATATGCGGGCAGTGGCAAAAGACCCCCGACCTGCGTCCGAAGGCCCTGACACCATGCCTGCACTGAAATCCCCGCCTGCGCATAAAAATACCGGCATCGAGGCCCGCTGCGCCGCCACCGGTATGCGCATGACCGAGCAGCGCCGGGTGATCGCGCGCGTGCTGGCCAATTCGGTCGATCATCCCGACGTCGAGGAACTTTACCGGCGCTGCGTCGCGGTCGACGACAAGATCTCGATCTCGACGGTGTACCGCACCGTAAAACTGTTCGAGGATGCCGGGATCATCGAGCGGCACGATTTCCGCGAAGGCCGGGCGCGCTACGAGCAGATGCCCGACAGCCATCACGACCACCTGATCAATCTGCGCGACGGCAAGGTGATCGAGTTCACCTCCGAGGAGATCGAGAAATTGCAGGCCGAGATCGCCCGCAAGCTCGGCTACAAGCTGGTCGATCACCGGCTGGAGCTGTATTGCGTCCCGCTCGACGAAGAGAAATCCTGATCGCGTGCAAGGCTTGAAGTGCAGGGCTTGAAGTGCACCGCTTGAATTCGAACGTCGATCTCGTCATTTTCGATTGTGACGGCGTGCTGGTCGACAGCGAGGTCATTTCCTGCCGCGCCCATGCCGAAACGTTGACGCGTCACGGCTATCCGATCACCGCGGAACAGGTGCTCGAGCGGTTTCTCGGCCGCTCGATGCGTCAGGCGGCGATCGAGGTTGAAGCCGAACTCGGCCGCAGCCTGCCGGACGACTTCGCCTCCCAGACATACGCCGAGATTTTCCGATTGTTTGCGACTTCGCTGGAAGCCACGCCTCATATTGCCGAGGCCCTGGCGCAGATTGCGCAGCCCATCTGCGTCGCATCGAGCGGGCCGCCGGAGAAAATCAGCGCCAGCCTCAATCGCACCGATCTGTACGACCGGTTCGCGCCGCATATTTTTTCCGCCGTGCAGGTGCGCCATGGCAAGCCGGCGCCGGATTTGTTTCTGTTCGCCGCCGAACGGATGCAGACCGCGCCCGAAAATTGCCTCGTGATCGAGGACAGCGTCGCCGGCATCGCGGGCGCCATCGCGGCCGGGATGCCCGTACTCGGTTTTCACGGCGGAAGCCATTGCCGCCCCGGCTACGGCGACGGCCTGCGCGCAGCCGGCGCGACCGCAACATTCGACGATATGCGGCAATTGCCGGGGCTAATCGAACGAATTGGGGCTGGCGCGCGGGTGAACTAGTGCATCCCCGCGTGTCATTGACGAAGCCCAACACTGGCTTTTTGGCCATTTAGGCTATATTTGAGCCCCAGCCGCCGTCAGGGCGCCATTCCACACCACTCAAGGTTCCATGAAGCCGCCGCGCAAGCTGCATATCAAGTCCTATGGCTGCCAGATGAACGTCTACGATGCGCAACGCATGGTGGACACGCTGGCCCCGGAGGGCTTTGTGGAAACAGCCAGCGCCGAGGATGCGGATCTGGTGATCCTCAACACCTGCCACATCCGCGAGAAGGCCTCCGAGAAGGTCTACTCCGAACTCGGGCGGCTGCGTGTCGCCAAGGACGAGGCCGCACGCCAGGGGCGCGATATGCGCATCGCGGTGGCGGGCTGCGTGGCGCAGGCCGAGGGCGAGGAGATCATCCGCCGCGCGCCGACGGTTGATGTCGTGGTCGGGCCGCAGAGCTATCATCATCTGCCGCAGCTATTGGCGCGCGCAAAAAGCGAAGGCCGTGCGCTGGAGACCGAATTCCCGGTCGAGGACAAGTTCGGCTTCCTCCCCGCCCCCAAACCGGCTGCGATCCGCGCGCGCGGCATTTCGGCGTTCGTCACCGTGCAGGAAGGCTGCGACAAGTTCTGCACCTTCTGCGTGGTGCCCTACACGCGCGGCGCGGAAGTCTCGCGCCCGGTGGCGAAGATCATCGACGATGTGAAACGGCTCGCCGACAACGGCGTGCGCGAAATCACGCTGATTGGGCAGAACGTCAACGCCTATCACGGCGAAGGCCCGGACGGACGAACCTGGCCGCTCGGCAGGCTGCTGCATCGGCTTGCCGAAATCGAAGGTATCGTGCGGCTGCGCTACTCCACCAGCCATCCCCGCGATGTCGACGATTCGCTTCTGGCGGCGCATCGCGATCTCACCGCGCTGATGCCGTTCGTGCATCTTCCGGTGCAGTCCGGCTCCGATCGGATCCTGGCGGCCATGAACCGCAAGCATACCGCCGATGATTATCGCCGCGTCATCGACCGTTTCCGTACCGCTCGCCAAGATATTGCTTTTTCTTCGGATTTTATCGTCGGCTTCCCCGGCGAAACCGAGGGAGAATTTGCCGCGACCCTCGCGCTTGTCACGCAAATCGGATACGCTGGGGCTTATTCGTTCAAATATTCGCCGCGGCCCGGCACGCCGGCGGCGGACCTGCAGGAGACGGTGTCAGCGGCTGAAATGGACGAGCGATTGGTGCGGCTTCAGGAATTGATCGACAGCCAGCAATCGGCCTTCAACAAGGCCATGATTGGCAACACCGTCGATGTGCTGTTCGAACGCGCGGCGCGCAATCCCGGCCAGATCGTCGGCCGCACCGCGTACCTGCAGCCCGCGCATGTCTTTGCCTCGCCTGACATCATCGGACAGGTGCTGCCGGTATCGATCGACAGCCTCGAACGTTACAGCCTGCTCGGCGAACTCGCCGGCGCTGCCGCGCGGTCCGTCGCTTCAACACATTCAACAATGACCCGTTCTTCTCAAGAAACTCAGGGAGCCTGAACCCTTGCCAAAAAGCGCATCGGATTCGCCTTCACTCGCTCCCAGCCGCAAATTTGACCGCGACATGCAAATTCCGCCCGAGACCCAGGTCGTCATCGACTTCGACGACAATCGCGCCGCTTCCGCGCTGGTCGGTCCCTACGGCCAAAACCTGGCGCTGGTCGAACGGCGGCTCGGCGTCGTCGTCGATTCCCGCGGCAACCACATCACCATCGCAGGCTCCCGCGACGGCTGCGACGCCGCGCGGCGCGTGCTGGAGACACTCTATGCACAGGCCGTGCAGGGACATGACCTCTCGCAGGGCGAGGTCGAAGGCGCGATCCGCGTCGTGCTGGCACAAGGCTCGCTGTTCGAATTCGATCCCAAGATCCGCCAAGGCCTCGTTCGAGACCATCAACCTGCGCAAGCGTCCGGTGCGCGCACGCACGGCGGCGCAGGATTCCTACATCCGTGCGCTGAAGCGCCACGAGATGGTATTCGGCGTCGGCCCGGCCGGCACCGGCAAGACCTGGCTTGCAGTGGCGCATGCCGCGCAATTGTTCGAACGCAAGGAAGTCGATCGCATCATCCTGTCGCGGCCCGCGGTCGAGGCCGGCGAGCGGCTCGGCTTCCTGCCCGGCGACTTGCGGGAAAAAGTCGATCCTTACCTGAGGCCGATCTACGACGCGCTGTACGATTTGATGGATTCGCGCATCGTCGAGCGTGCGCTGCAGGCCGGCGAGATCGAGATCGCGCCGCTGGCGTTCATGCGCGGCCGGACGCTGACCAACGCCGTCATCATCCTGGACGAAGCGCAGAACACCACTTCGATGCAGATGAAGATGTTCCTGACCCGGCTCGGCGAGAACAGCCGCATGATCATCACCGGCGATCCGTCGCAGGTCGACCTGCCGAACGGACAGGCCTCCGGGCTTGCCGAAGCCGTCAAGCTGCTCGACGGCGTCGAGGGTATTTCGCAGGTGAAATTTACCGCGGAAGACGTCATCCGCCATGAACTGGTGGCGCGGATCGTCGCCGCCTATGAGGGATTGCCGCAGAAGCCGGCAACCGGAAAACCTTGACCCAGGAATCCTCGGCCGTGGACCTGCTGCAGGCAGTTCCCGGCCGTAACCCGAATTTTGAAATGCAAAGCGCTGGAGCGCCCGTGCCGTCCGCCCTTCCCCTTACCGAGGTTCTCGTCGTCGCCGAGTGCTGGCAGACGGAGACGGAGGCCGAGGCGGTGATCCATCGCGCCATCAATGCCGCGGCCGAAGTCGCCGATGCCGATGTCGGCGAGGCCGAACTCGCCATCATGCTGACCGACGATACCGGCATCCGCACGCTCAACAATAACTGGCGCGGCATCGACAAGCCGACCAACGTGCTGTCGTTTCCGGCGCTGCAGCCGACCGCGGGCGCGCCTGCCGACGCGCCGCGGATGCTCGGCGATATCGCCATCGCCTATGAGACCACGCGCAAAGAGGCCGATGACGAGGAAAAGCCGTTCGATCATCACCTCAGCCATCTGGCGGTGCACGGGTTCCTGCATTTGATCGGATACGATCACGAGAAGGACGACGACGCCGAAGCCATGGAAGATCTCGAACGGGAAATTCTCGCGCAGCTCGGCATTCCCGACCCGTATGCGGACCGGGAGCGGGTGGCCTGAAATGCCGGACTCCGACCCGATACACGAAAATCCCCGCGACACGCCCAATCTGCCGGCGGTGGTGAAGGAAGGCGAGGTGCTGCGTCCGACCGCCGACGGTTGGCTGATGCGCGCGATCCGCACGCTGTTCGGCTGGAGGGCAGGCTCGGTCCGCGCCGATCTTCAGGTCGTGCTCGACGCCTCCACCCCTGACGATGTCGGCTTCTCCGCCATCGAGCGCACCATGTTGCGCAACATCCTCGGCCTCAACGAGCGGCGGATCGCCGACGTGATGGTGCACCGCGCCGACATCGTCGCCGTGAAGCGGGATATTCAGCTCGGCGAGCTCATGAGCCTGTTCGAAAGCGCGGCGCATTCGCGGCTCGTGGTCTACGACGAAACCCTCGACGACCCCGAAGGCATCGTTCACATCCGCGACCTGCTGGCGTTCATGACCGCGAAGGCGCGGGTCGGCGACACCACCAAGCCGAAGCGCAAGAAGCCGTTCCCGGCGGGCCTTGACCTGCGCGCGGTCGACCTCGCATTGCCGCTGGCGGAGGCCAATATCATCCGCAAGCTGCTGTATGTGCCGCCGTCGATGCGCGCGATCGACCTCCTGGCGCAGATGCAGGCCTCGCGCATCCATCTGGCGCTGGTGGTCGACGAATATGGCGGCACCGACGGGCTGGTGTCGATCGAGGACATCGTCGAGCAGATCGTCGGCGAGATCGACGACGAGCACGACAGCGACGAGCCGCCGTCGATCATCCGGCAGGGCGACAACGCATTCATCGCCGACGCCCGCGCCAGCCTCGAGGATGCGCGCACGATGATCGGCGAGGAATTCGTCACCGGCGAGGCCGGCGAGGAAGTCCAGACGCTGGGCGGCTATCTGGTGGCGCAGGTCGGCCGCCTGCCGGTGCGCGGCGAAGTCATTGCGGGCCCGGGCAATTTCGAGATCGAGGTGCTCGATGCCGATCCGCGGCGGGTCAAGCGGCTGCGGATCGGGATTCGCAAAGAGCGCCCGGCGGCGCGTACGACGCGCGAGCGAAGCCGTCGCGAGGCCGCGCCCGATACAAACGTGCCGCCGACCAATGACAATACGCCGCCGCCCCCCGGCGATGGAGCCGGCTCGCAGTGATTCCAACCAGTAAATTCCGCATGGCCGGCCTCTC
The DNA here is from genome assembly GCA_963816815.1 of uncultured Alphaproteobacteria bacterium. Lineage (GTDB taxonomy): Bacteria > Pseudomonadota > Alphaproteobacteria > Rhizobiales > Xanthobacteraceae > Bradyrhizobium. The sequence continues at coordinate 10,214 of CAWFMW010000044.1, read as the reverse complement.
GATCATCCTGGCCTGGGGCTGGAAGCGTGCGCTCATCGCGCTGGTCGCGGGCGCCATGTCGGCGCTGGCGATGGCGCCGTTCAATGTCTGGCCGGTGCTGTTTTTGACCTTTCCGGTCGCGGTCTGGCTGATCGACGGGGCGGCGGCGGGGAAAAGGCGCGGCGTGCCGGCGGCGGCGATGGCGGGCTACTGGTTCGGGCTCGGCTATTTCGTGCCCGGGCTGTACTGGACCGGAAACGCCTTCCTGGTCGATGCGCCGACCTTTGCCTGGCTGATGCCGTTCGCGGTACTCGGCCTGCCGGCCTACCTTGCCTTGTTTCCGGCGCTCGGCTTCGCACTGGCGCGCCTGATCTGGACGCGGGATGCCTCGCGGGTGCTGGCGCTCGCGATCGGGCTCACAGTCAGCGAATGGCTGCGCGGCCATGTGCTGTCGGGGTTCCCATGGAATGCCTTCGGCTACGCGCTGTCGGAGCCGCTGGCGCTGGCGCAGACGGCCTCGCTGATCGGGCTATGGGGCATGACCTTCGTCAGCGTGGCGATCTTTGCCAGCCCGGCCGTGCTGATCGACGGTTCCTCGCGCGGCCGAAAGCCCTGGATCGCGCCGGTGGCGGCGCTGGCGCTGCTGGTCGCGATGGGTGTCTACGGCGCCGTGCGGCTGTCGCTGCAGCCGACCGCCTTGACCAAGGTCAGGCTGCGCATCATGCAGCCGAACCTGCAGCAGGACGTCAAATTCAACTACTCCGCCAAGGCGGAGGTAATGCAGAAATACCTGACGCTTTCCGACCGCGCCTCGGGACCGCAATCGACCGGCGTGCGCGACGCGCAGATCCTGATCTGGCCGGAATCGGCATTCCCGTTCTTTTTGGCCCGCGAGGCGGACGCGATGGCGCAGATCGCCGAGCTCCTGCCCAAGGGCACGGTGCTGATGACCGGCTCGGTGCGCGCCCCGGACGGCCCCCCCGGCGCCCGCGTCAGCCGCGCCTATAACTCGATATATCTGATCGACCATGACGGTGGCGTGCTGTCGGTCTACGACAAGCTGCATCTGGTGCCGTTCGGCGAATATTTGCCGTTTCAGGAGTGGATGGAAAAGCTCGGCTTCGTGCAGCTGACCAGGGTTCATGGCGGCTTCATCCCCGGCACGGTCCGCCGCACGATGGAGGTACCGAATGCGCCGTCCGCGCTGCCCCTGATTTGCTACGAAGCGATTTTTCCCGGCAATCTCGCAGCATCCGGCGATCGCCCGGGCTGGATCATCAACCTGACCAATGACGGCTGGTTTGGAAATTCGACGGGCCCCTACCAGCATCTGCAGCAGGCGCGGCTGCGTGCCGTCGAGGAAGGCCTGCCGGTGGTTCGCGCCGCCAACACCGGCATCTCCGCGGTCATCGATCCTTCGGGGCGGATTGTCGCACGCCTCGAACTTGGCATCGAAGGTGTCCTGGATGCCAGCCTGCCGACGGCCCTGCCGCCGACCCTTTATGCTCGACTTAGAGATATTCCAATTGCCGTTCTCGTGGCAGGCGCGTTTTTGTTAATCATCAGACGCCGCCTCATGAAGCGTGCTGCCTGAGATTTGCACATCGCGGCAGACACGGTCGGCCAAAAAACGCGACATGCGCAGTTCCACCAGTTGACAGACAGCTCGCGATTCGCTTTCTGCGGTTGCAACCAAAAACAAACAACCAGTTAGTTGTTTGCGCAGATCGTCCGCAAATCCACCCGGCCCCCCGATCGGATTTGACGGTACCGGCGCCTGAGGTTTCTTCGATGCCTCTTTCCCGGCGCGCAACCAGGAGCGATGCAGATGTCTACCAAAGCGCCCAATCCGGTTGACAAATATGTCGGCAGCCGCGTCCGGATGCGCCGTATCATGCTGGGCATGAGCCAGGAAAAACTTGGCGAAGCGCTCGGCCTTACTTTCCAGCAGGTTCAGAAATACGAAAAAGGCACCAACCGGGTCGGCGCCAGCCGCCTGCAGCAGATTTCCGAGATATTACAGGTACCGGTGTCGTTTCTGTTCGATGGCGGGCCAAGCGGCGCGGTGAACGGCAGCAGCTTCACCGAAGGCGCCTCCCCGGCCTATGTATCGGATTTCCTCGCCACATCGGAGGGTCTTGCGCTGACGCGCGCGTTCACGCGCATCGGCGATTCCAAAATGCGGCGTTCGATCGTCGAACTGGTCGAGCAGATCGCGTCGCGCGACGGCCCCGACCAGCGCTGATTCTTGACCGTACCGGTTTGATAATTTCGTATTCTGGAATATGCCATCATTTCCCGGCGCGAAATTGCGCACCGGGAAATGAGGCTGTATCGGATACGACATGACGACAACCAATCCCTTTGACGCCCCACCGATCCTCGAAGGCATCCGCCGCTGGGTCGAGATCGAGACCCCGACCGAAGCCCCCGAGCAGGTCAACAAGCTCGCCCACCTCGTCGCCGAGGGCTATCGCGACCTGCCGGCGACGGTCGAGCGGATCGCGGGTCACTCAGGCTGCGGCGATCATCTCGTCGCACGTTCGTCATGGGGGCAGGACGCACCGGGAATCCTGGTGCTGAGCCATCTCGATACGGTTCATCCGATGGGATTCATCGAGCGGCTGCCGTTCAAGGTCGAAGGCGACAGCGCTTTCGGTCCCGGCATATACGACATGAAGGGTGGCGCCTATCTCGCCTATCATGCATTTCGTCAGATTTGTGCGCATGGCGCACAACCGCCGCTCGGCATCACCCAACTCTATGTCTCCGACGAAGAAATCGGCAGCCCGACCTCGCGTGCGCTGATCGAGAGCGAGGGGCGGAAGGCGAAATATGTGCTGGTCACGGAACCGGCGCGCGACGGCGGCAAGATCGTGACCGGGCGAAAGGGAGTCGGGCGCTTTGAGGTTTTCATCAAGGGCGTGCCCTCGCATGCCGGCACCCGGCCCGAGGACGGCCGCAGCGCCATCCGTGAACTCGGCAATGTCATCCAGACGCTGGCGGCCATGAACGATCCGGCGCGCGGCATCAGCGTCAATGTCGGCGTCGTCAGAGGCGGCACAAAACCGAACGTAATTGCGGAGGAGGCCTATGCCGAGGTCGATCTGCGCGTGCCGACGATGTCAGATTCCGAGGAGCTCACGGCGAAAATCCTTGGTCTCAAATCGCGCACCGAGGGCGTCACCGTCAAGGTGATCGGCGAGTTGAACCGCCCGCCTTACGAAAAGGGCAATGCCGGCGCCGCGCTCTACGAACATGCCAAAACCATTGCGGCGGAGATCGGCTTCGATCTGGTCGATACGTCGACCGGCGGCGGCTCCGACGGCAATTTCACCGCGCCGCATACCGCGACGCTGGATGGGCTCGGCGTCGACGGCCAAGGCGCGCATACCCATTACGAGCAGATGTACATCTCCTCGATCGAGCCGAGGGCGCGGCTATTGTACCGGCTGTACCAGACGCTGCGATGACGGCTGCCCCACGCGATACCGGCGACCGCGACGCGCCGCCGGATGATGGCGCGTCCGCACATGCGCGCGGCTCGTTCTTCGGCCGCCGCAAGGGCCATAAGCTGCGCATCCACCAGGCCGACCTGATCGACAATCTGCTGCCGCATCTGGCGCTCGATATCGGAGCGCCCGCGCCGGCGCGGCTTGCCGAGCTGTTCGATGGCGACATCGAGGATGTCAGGCTCGAAATCGGATTTGGCGGCGGCGAGCATCTGATCGCGGAGGCGCAGGCTTTTCCGAACATCGGGTTCATCGGCTGCGAGCCCTATGTCAACGGCATGGCAAAAATCCTGACGCAGATCGAGACGCAGAATCTCGGCAACGTCCGGCTCTATGCCGGAGATGCCGCGGAATTGCTGGCCTGGGCCCCGCCGCGTTCGTTGGCGCGGATCGACCTGATCCATCCCGATCCCTGGCCGAAGCGGCGGCACTGGAAGCGGCGCTTCGTGCAGGACGCGACGGTTGCGGCGATGGCGCGCATCCTCAAGGCCGGCGGCGAATTTCGGTTCGTCAGCGACATCGACGATTACTGCGCCTGGACGCTGGCGCATCTGATGCGCAGCTCCGATTTTCTCTGGACCGCGGAGCGCGCAATCGACTGGCGACAACCGTGGGACGGCTACACCATGACGCGCTACGGCCGCAAAGCCGAGCGCGAGGGACGGGTGGCGGCGTATTTGCGGTTTCGGCGGGTTGGGTAGAGGCCGCCGAGGCTTCATCCTTCGAGACGGCGCTGACGCGCCAACCTCAGGATCGAGGTCTCCGATCCTCATGGTGAGGAGCGCGGCAAGCCGCGCGTCCGAACCACGAGGCCTCGCTGTGGCAACGATCAGCCGCTTCGCCACTTCCTCCATCCGCGCCTTCCTCGCATCGGTCGCTTCCCACACCATGCGTTTTCCCCGCTCGCGCCCCAACAGCTCGATCGGGTCGTGGTTGTCGATGTGGCCGAATTGTCCCTTGTAGACGCTGTAGCCGCACAATTCCTGCAGGCGCCGCGGAAAGCGCTTTGCCGTCTCCTGTGGAATGCCGAGCTGCAAATTCTCCTGCTGCCGCATCCAGCCCCAGCAATAGGCGCAGGAGAATGCAAAACGCCGCTCATCGGAGTTGTTGGCGCCGCCACCATGCCACAGCGCGCTGTCGAACAGCATCACGCTGCCGGCCTTCATCGTCGCGGTGACCGCGTCGTACTCCCGGCCGTATTCCGGCGAGGAATCATATTTGTGGCTGCCCGGTATGATCCGCGTCGCGCCATTGTCCGCGCGGAAATCCGACAGCGCCCAGATCGCATTGATGGTGATCGGAATGTGCGGACGCGGCAGCGGAATCAGTTGCGTGTCTTCATGGATCGGCTGCGCCTCCTGGCCCGGGCCGAGCACCAGCGAGCAGAACGACGACAACAGACACTCCTTGTCCAGCACGCGCTCCACCACCGGCAACACGTTGTCGTGCAGCGGCACTTCCCAGAACAAATCGTCATAGGTGAGGAGGTTGTTGATGCGGACGGTCTTGAAGCCTTCGAACGAGGTCCTGGCGGGCCCGAGACGATGCTCGCGCTCGACGCGCTGCAGCGCCGTTATCAATCCGTCGACCAGTTCGGGGTTGGCGGCAGATTCGATGACGGTGAATCCGTCGCCGCGGATACTGTCGGCATGGGCTTGAACTTGCGCGTCCGTCAGCATGTCACGCTCCCCTGATAATCGACGCTGTGCCGCGTCTTCCGTACGCAGGATAGACCGCTGTTTCGATGTTTGGGAAATGGTTTCCGCTTGTGCCGTCATTGCGAGCGAAGCGAAGCGAAGCAATCCATCTATCCCCACGTTGAGGCATGGATTGCTTCGCTTCGCTCGCAATGACGGACGAGAGATCTGGGGCCGGATTACCGCGTCTTCCAGAACGCGACGACGCGCTGGGCGGTCGAGGGCATCAGGCGCATGTAATTCACCCGCGCGCTTTCGATGTCGGCGGGCGGTGCTGTCCGGTTCGGACCGAGCCGAAGCAGGATCAGCGCGCGCACCGTCGCCCATTCGACATCGATGGCTTTGCCGGCGATCAGGATCGGATCGTAGCGGTCGCCACTGCTGATCAGGCGGTCGAGGGTTTCGATCTTGACGCCGGTCATCGCCGACAATGCGGCGACCGCCTCCTCGTATTTGAAGGCCCTGGCAAAATTGAGCAATGCGCCTTCGCCGAGCATGCCTTCGCGGTGCAGCTTCAGCACCGTGCGCTGCGCCGGCAGGAAGTCGCGCCGCTCCTCGCGTTCGGTCGTGCCGGTGATGGTAATCATCGCCTGCTTGATGTCGGCCTGCCGTTCGGGCTTGACGACCTGGAACAGGCGGCGGCGGACGACGTCGATGGAGCCGGAGAGCAGGTCCTTCAAATGCGCAGCAGACAGATCGTCGCGCTGGCCGAGCCTGATCGTCAGCACGCCATCCTGGCCGGCGCGCTGGATCAGCGTCGAATAGCTGTCCTCCGAGAAGGCTGCGCCGGCATTGCCGGCGGCGCGCCTGACGACGTCGCGGTCGCCGCGCTCGACCATGACGTCGGTGAGATCGGTCGAAAGCGTCGGCCGTTCCGCCATCGCCAGCAGATGACCCTGGCCCTTCATCGACGCAATTTCGATCAGCATCTTTTCGTCGATGACCGGCGAGCGGCGCAGCAGCGGTCCTGCGATGGCAATTTCATCGTCATGGGCGAGTTGGCCGACCAGACCGCGCGGCGCGTTCGCCAGCACCGACAGGCGCTCGGCCAGATCGGCGCGCTCGGCCAGCTCGGCATGCGGGACGAGACTGGTCAGGACGCCGTCGAACAGATCGACATGATCGGGGCGGAAGCTTGCCGCGCCCTGCAGGAAAAGCTCGCTGATGCGGCGCGCGGCATCGGCGCGGCGCTTGGGGTCGCCACGACTGACAATGTCGTCGAGTTCCGGGATCAGCGATGGTGAAATTATCATAAACCCACTCAAACCGGCCGAATTGGCGGGTTTCGGGAAATCTAGGCAGCGTTCGTGAATGAAGGGTTAGGTTCTCTCCGTAGTCGCAAGCTTGGCAAAATCGGCCTTAACGGGATCGCGGGGCCTTGTCGGATTGCGTAAAAACCGCTATATCCGCGCCAACTTATGGTTCTCATACGATCGCGTATTGAGAGTGGGCCCCCCGGGACCCGCTCTTTTTTATTACCTGAACGAGCCTGGCCCAGAAGGGCCTTCAAGGCCCGGTTCGGGGAACCGGCCCGACCGCCGGTTTAAGGCCCGGCCTAAACCCATGCAAGTAAGACGCTTTTGACCCTGGACATGACCGATCCAACTGCTGGTTCCGTGGATACCGACCTCTTGGCCGAGCCCCGTCTCGTCGTCGAGCCGGGCGCGGCTGCGCGGGTATCGGCGGTGGCCGGACCGGTTCTGCAGGGAATGGGATACCGGCTGGTCCGGATCAAGATCTCGGCTGAGGCCGGCTGCACCGTCCAGATCATGGCCGAACGGCCTGATGGCACGATGCAGATCGAGGATTGCGAGGCGATCTCGCGGGCGCTGTCGCCGGTGCTCGACGTCGCCGATCCGATCGACCGCGCCTACCGGCTTGAGATATCCTCGCCGGGCATCGATCGCCCGCTGGTGCGCCGTTCCGATTTCGAGCGCTACGCCGGTCATCTCGTCAAGATCGAAATGGCGGTCGCCCATCAGGGCCGCAAGCGTTTCCGCGGGCTCCTCGCAGGCTGCGAAGGCGATGCCGTGCGGCTACATCGGGATGACATACGCGCGGGCGAAGATGTCGACGTGCTGCTGGTGATGGAAGACATCTCCGACGCACGGCTGGTTCTGACCGACGAATTGATTGCGGAATCGATGCGGCGCGGCAAGCAGGCCGAGCGCGAGCTGAAGCAAAATCTCGGGCTGGCGCCGCCGCCTCCGCCGCACGCAAAGAAGAGCGATCCGGCCAAGAGCAACAAACCGAAGCCGAAGCCCGGCAAGAAGCCCGAGCCAAAAAGCCCGAGCCGACCAATACCAAGAAACACCGCCTCGCCGCAGAAAGACTGCGCAGGGGCGACACTCGATCCTACTGAAGGAGACTAGCCATGGCAGTCAGTGCCAACAAACTCGAACTGCTGCAGATCGCAGACGCGGTCGCCCGCGAAAAGTCGATCGACCGCGGCATCGTGATCGCTGCGATGGAAGACGCCATCGCCAAGGCGGCCCGCGCCCGTTACGGCAGCGAGACCGACGTTCACGCCGAGATCGACGCCAAGAAGGGCGAGCTGCGGCTGTCGCGCCACATGCTGGTCGTCGAGCTGGTCGAGAACTCCTCGAACCAGATTTCGCTGGCGGACGCGCAGCGCGCCAATCCGGGCGCCCAGGTCGGCGACACCATCGCCGACACCCTGCCGCCGCTGGAATATGGCCGCATCGCCGCGCAATCCGCCAAGCAGGTGATCGTGCAGAAGGTGCGCGAGGCCGAGCGCGACCGGCAGTACCAGGAATTCAAGGACCGCATCGGCGACATCGTCAACGGCGTCGTCAAGCGCGTCGAATATGGCAGCGTGATCGTCGATCTCGGCCGCGGTGAAGCCATCATCCGCCGCGACGAAATGCTGCCGCGCGAAGTGTTCCGCAACGGCGACCGCGTCCGCGCCTACATCTTCGACGTCCGCCGCGAAACCCGCGGACCGCAGATCTTCCTTTCCCGCACCCATCCGCAGTTCATGGCAAAACTGTTCGCGCAGGAAGTGCCGGAAATCTACGACGGCATCGTCGAGATCAAGGCGGTGGCCCGCGATCCCGGCTCGCGCGCGAAAATCGGCGTGATTTCCAGGGATTCCTCGGTCGACCCGGTCGGCGCCTGCGTCGGCATGCGCGGCTCGCGCGTGCAGGCCGTGGTCAACGAACTGCAGGGCGAGAAGATCGACATCATTCCGTGGTCGCCCGACATCGCGACCTTCGTCGTCAACGCGCTGGCGCCGGCCGAAGTCGCCAAGGTCGTGATCGACGAGGACCGCGAGCGGATCGAGGTCGTGGTTCCCGACACCAACAACCAGCTCTCGCTGGCGATCGGCCGCCGCGGCCAGAACGTCCGCCTCGCCTCGCAGCTGACCGGCTGGGATATCGATATCCTCACCGAGCAGGAAGAATCCGAGCGCCGCCAGGCCGACTTCGAGAACTCCACGCGGGTGTTCATGGAAGCGCTGAATGTCGACGAGGTGGTCGGACAGTTGCTGGCGTCCGAAGGCTTTACTTCGGTCGAGGAACTCGCGCTGGTCGACGCCAAGGAACTGGCCGGCATCGAAGGCTTCGACGAAGAAACCGCCAACGAGCTGCAAAGCCGGGCGAGAGAATATCTGGAGCAGCTCGAAACGGAGCTGGAAAACAAACGCAAGGAACTCGGTGTGGGTGATGATTTGAAGACGGTGCCCGGCGTGACCTCGAAGATGCTGGTCAAGTTCGGCGAAAACGACATCAAGTCCGTCGAGGACCTGGCGGGCTGTGCGACCGACGACCTGGTCGGCTGGACCGAGCGCAAGGAAGGCGGCGAGCCGACCAAGTTCCCCGGCATCCTCGACGCCAACGAGATCTCGCGCGAAGACGCGGAAGCCATGATCATGCAGGCCCGCGTCATTGCCGGCTGGATCACCGAGGCCGAACTCGCCAAGCAATCCGAGCCGGCCGAGACCACCGAAGACCAGACGGCGTAATGCGGGTGTCCCGCAAAACCGAAGATCTTTTCTGCGCGCCGACCGTGCGCAGATGACCGGAGCTACTATACAGGCATGCTCGCTTTGGCTGACCCCGATCTCGACCATGGGCCGCGGACCGACAAGTCCGCGACCATGCGGATGTGCGCGGTCAGTCGCGAGGTGCGGCCGATCGACGAACTGATCCGGTTCGTGGTCGCCCCGTCGGGCGACGTGATCCCCGATTTGAAGCGCAAGCTGCCCGGCCGCGGCCTGTGGGTCCAGGCCTCGCGCCGGACCGTTGCGGAAGCGGTGCGGCGTAACCAATTTAGCAGAGGGTTCAAGCGCACCGTTCGCGCCGCGGCGACCCTTCCCGCCGATACCGAGGCCCTGCTGGAACGAAGCTGCACCGAGGCGCTGGCCATGGCTGCCAAGGCCGGTCAGGTCATTTCCGGCTTTGCCAAGGTCGAGGGCCTGCTCGAACAGGGCAGGGCCGAAGCTCTGATTCACGCTTCCGACGGCGCGGCCGACGGAATCCGCAAATTGGACGCTATCGCCGGGCAAAGAACCGGAAATATCGGTGAATCGCGAGGTTTACCGATCGTTACCGCTTTAACCTCGGCACAATTGGATTTGGCACTGGGGCGGTCAAATGTGATACATGCTGCCCTGCTCGCGGGCCCGGCGAGCAAAACGTTCCTGTCGCGCTGCCAGATCCTGGTTCGATACCGGATGGACGACGACGACAAGACCGGGGATGGCGGCCAGAAATTCTGACTGACGAAGATTGGTTCCGAAGCCTTGCTTCAATGAATGTGCGGATGCGCACAACGTAACGAGATTAGGACTGCTGAATGGTTGATACCAAATCGCCTGGCGACAAGACTTTGAGTGTCCCGACCAAGACCTTGACGCTGAAGCCGCGGGTCGAGACGGGCACCGTGCGCCAGAGCTTCAGCCATGGCCGGACCAAGCAGGTCGTGGTCGAAAAGCGTGGCAAGCGCCGCGTCGGCGGCGATGGCCCTGCGACCGAAACGCATGCGCCCGAGCCGGTCGTCGCCA
>CAWFMW010000043.1:0-150970 GCA_963816815.1 uncultured Alphaproteobacteria bacterium | reverse complement strand
ATTCGCGCCGAATTGACGCGGGCAACCAGCAGATGGTCGGGAATCTCGAAATCGCGGATCAGTCGCGGTGGTATAGCCCCACCGCATGGCTTGATGCGACCGGCCCGATCGAGCAGCAGGACGTTCCGTCCGAGATTGGCAAGGTCGTGAGCCGCTGTTGCTCCGGACGGCCCGCCGCCCACCACTACCACATCGAAGATCTCCGAAATACTCATGATCTCGCTCCTCCCGCGACGGCGGCTGCGCGCATATCGCCCGGCGAACCCTGTCGCATCACGCTTCTTGCCGACGCACGATGAACCCAGACCGCCATGCATGCAGACACGACGAACAGACCGGCTTCAGATGCAAAGACAACGGAGTAGGACAGTGCCGGTGACGCCAGCAGATAACGTGCGATGTCGCTGGCGAGCGTGCCGAGGAAGCCGCCGATCCCGAACGCAAAGGCCTGGGCTGCCCCCCAAAGGCCCATACGCACGCCTTCGCGCTTCTCGCTACCCGCGCCGACCAGCGCCATCATCGAGCCGATCGCCGCTACCGCGTAGGCACCATTGGTGACACCGAGCATGAAGACCGTCTCGCGCAACGGCCAAGACGGCCCAACAAAGGCGGCAGCCGCGAGGCACAGCAGAGCGATTGCCGACGCAATGCACCCGCCGACGGTCCATACCTGCAAATTTCCGCGCGCGCCCGGATAGACCGCACCGATCAGTGGCACCAGCGCCATGCCGATCAGCGTACCACCATGCTGAATGCCCGAAAGTTTCGTCGACTCACCCGGCGTGAAGCCAAATACTGCACCGGCGAACGGCTCGAGGATGAGGTCCTGGGCGCTGTAGGCAAGCATCGAGACGAAGACGAATATCGCAAACCGCCGCGACTTCGGCTCGGTCCAGACTTCGAAAAATGCTTCGCGAAATGACGACTGATGCGACGGCTCCGTCAGTCGAATTGGAACGGCGGCGACCAAGTCTCTTTCGACGCCCCAGACACCAACCAGCGTGAGGATCATCGCCGCGACCGATACCGCCCCGGAGACAACGATAAGTCTCTGCAGGGGAGAACGGATCGAGCAAATGACCGGCAACGCCGGTGGTCACGATGAAGCCGGCGATCATCATGACCCAGACGATCGTCGCCGCCGCCGCTCGACGGTTGTTGTCGGTGCACTTGGCGAGCAGCACCAGCAGCGACGTGCCTGCCGCCCCGACCCCGACACCGATCAGACCGAATGCGGCCACTGCAAGTGCCACACCGAACAGCGGATGCGTCGTCATCCACGCCGTCGCCACCGACGCCATCAAGCCGCCGGTTGCGAGAACTGCCATGCCGCCGACGATCCATGGCGTCCGTCGCGCGCCGAGATCAGAGCCATGGCCCCACGCCGGCCGAAACACCTGAAGGGCGTAATGAATGGCAACCAGCGCGCCCGGCAGGATCGCAGGCATGGCGAGTTCGACGACCATCACCCGGTTCAGGGTCGAAGTGGTAAGAACGACGATGGCACCGAGGCCAGTCTGAACCAGGCCCAGACGGACGATACCAAACCAGGAGAGAACGGGATGCTTCATGCTCATCCCGCCTGGATCGCTGCCAGCGCAAATGCGCTGATGAGCATGCCGACCACATAACAACTGATACCGGTTCCGTTGTACCAGGGGGCCCGCTCTCGCGGGCTTTTCAGGAAATGAGCCATCAGGAACAATTGTCCGATCAGCAATGCGCCGACCGCCGCTGCATAGAACGGCAGCTGCCATGTCAGGAGCAGCCCGACGACCGCCACCTGCGGCACCGCCATCACCAGGCAGGCAAACCGCGCGGCGTTGCCGACACCAAGCAGCACCGGCAGCGAATCGATCCCCATCCGCCTGTCGCCTTCGACCGACTTGAAATCGTTCAGCGTCATGATCCCGTGGGCGCCAACGCTATAGAGCAGCGCGATCGCAACAATGCGCCAGTCCGGCATTGACGCACTCATCACGGCGGCACCGGTGAACCACGGCAGGCCTTCATAGCAAAGTCCGCACGCAGCGTTGCCCCACCATCCGTTCTGCTTCAGGCGGATCGGCGGCGCGCTGTAGGCCCATGCCAGTACCAAGCCGATGATGGCCGCGACAAACCCCCAGGTACCAAGCGCCGTCGCCAACAGCAACGACAGCCCCGTCCAGATGATTGCGATATAAAGACCCCAACGCCCGGGAATGCGCCCCGAGGGAATCGGACGGTTTGGCTCGTTGATGGCATCGACATGCCGATCGTACCAGTCGTTTACGGCCTGGCTGGTCCCACACACCATCGGTCCCGCGAGCAGCACGCCGGCTACGATCAGCTGCCAGCGCTGTCCCGGCGCGACGCCGGACGAAACGATCCCGCACCCCAACGCCCACATCGGCGGAAACCAGGTGATCGGCTTCAACAGTTCCAGAACAACCATGGGCGACGGACGCTCGGCAATGGCGCTATTCATCCTCGCCCTCCTCGTCAGCGGCATGTTCGGCGAGGCCGAACCGGCGCAGTTTGACATAAAGGCTCTGCCGGCTGAGACCGAGCATTTCTGCCGCCGACGCGCGATTGTCGCCGGTCAGTTCCAGCGCAGCTTCGATCGACAGTTTCTCAATCACGTCGGTGGCCTCGCGCACGAGATCGCGCAGTGGAACCCGGCCGATCAGTTCGGTCAGTTGCGCGACCGACCTCGGCAGTTCTCGTGCCGAAGACGACGATGCCGACAACCGCTTTTCAACGTTCCTGATGGCGAAGCCGAACCCTTGCTTGTGGTCGCCGTCGGCGAGCGCAACCGCGGAAACCTCGACATCCGCCGTCCCACCGTGCTCGCCACGTAGCGCGGTCGAAAACAGCTTGATCGAACCGTTCTGACGCAGATTGGCCAACGCGACATCGAAATCCACGCCAGCACGGCCAAGCCATCGATCCAGCAGTTCACCTCGTGATTGCTCGGCACTACCAAGCTGCGCCATCTCGATAAAGGCCTTGTTCGCCTTGACGATGCGGCCATCGAACTCCGTAATGACCAATCCGTCGGGGGCGGCATCGAAATACTGCAGCAATGTCGATGTTGCCTTCAGCGCGCCGCCTTCAGGTAGCGTCGCACCCGACGACAGACGGACCAGGAACAGAGCCGCGTTCTCCTGTCGAAACAGTGACGCTGCGACATGGCACTCCCGGTCTCCCTTCGCGAGCTTAGCGCGGACGTTGCCGTCGCGACCGGTAGCACGGATATCTCCGAGGAAGGTTTGAAGCTGCTGCGCACTTGTTGCGCCGAAATGGCCGACAAAACGCGATTTCAGAACCTGGGGTGCGCTTTCGTCAAGTAGCGCAAGCGCTGCCGGGTTGACGTCGACGATCACGCTGCTGGCGGCATCAACGATCATGACCGCTTCCGACGAAACCTGGAACAACAATCGATACCGGGTTTCGGCATGGCGCAATTTGGCATAGTCGCGTTCCATCGACTGCTGGGCGTTGATCAACCGTTGCTGCATCGCGGCCAACGGGCGCAAATCCCGGCCAACCACCACGAAGCGATCTTCCCGGCCTATGTTGATGGCCGAATAAAGCACCGGGATATCCTCGCCGCCGGCCGACGGATGATTGACCTGACGCCAACTCGACGCCTTCCGTATGGCGGCATCGTGCAACAGCTCTCCTATCTTGCCGCGGGTCTCGGAAGTCACGGTATCCGAGAGCTTTGAGCCCATCCACCTGCCCTGCGCGTCCAGTTCGAGCGACAGTTCTTCCTTGTTGAACGCAACATCGCGAATGAATCCCTGACCGTCGACAATCACGGCGACGTCGGTCGCTGCCGCGATCAAGTCCGCAGCCGGCAGTGCGCCGAGATCGCCCAGCGACTCCTTCGGAGATTTGAACACTTGCACCAGGGCAAATATCCTCCACCAACCAGTGATCCTTCACCCCAGCGATCCTCCAACCCGGCTTTTCTTATTAGCGGATGCTTGGCACACGAAATTTCGACGTACCCGCCCGCCGCCGCTTGATTCCGGACAGAAACAGATTTGCCGAGCCGGCGAGACGATGAAAGCCTGCGTGCGCCGAGCTGGCATTGTGCTGTTCACGGCGCACGTTAACAATTCGTCTGTTGCGTTATCGCGGCATCGCCAGACCGTGCTTGACGCCCCAATCAAACCAGTTGTCCACAACGGTACCGGAGAGAAGGATGCCGATGCCGCCGGTTAACGGGCATAGGACAGCAAACCACCAGGCCCAACGATGGATCGATTCCGCCGTGGCGTTGAAACCCATGGTCCAGCGCCAGAACAGGGCGGCCCGCTCCAGTGCCGTTCCGCGATCGACGATCTGCTCGATCTCGCGCTCGCCGCCATAGCGGCTGACCGCCAGGATCGTGGCCCCATGCATCGCGAACAGCAATGCCGAGCCGTACAGGAACGCAATCGAGAGCATGTGGAACGGGTTGTAGAACAGATTGCCGTGGGTGATGGAGAAGTTGTTGGTCCAGTCGAGATGCGGGAAAATCCCGAACGGAACAGCTTCGCTGAAATGCCCCATCAATAGCGGGCGGATGAAACCGAGCACCAGATAGAGCCAGATCGCCGAAGCAAACGCCCAAGACACATGCGTCCCCATGCCGAGAGCCCGGGCCCTGCGGTACGTCCGCCCCCACCACAGCAAGATCGACGTGGTCAGGAAGAACCCGGCCATCAGCCACCAGCCACCTTCCTGCAGCGGCGGAAAGCCGATGCCGTATTCGGGCTTCGGTGGGTCGAGTGACAGCCAGGGCAATTGCCGGACGAACTCGATCGGGCTCCAGTTCACCGACGCCAGCATGTTGAGGCCGATGATCTCGATCGCCACGATTCCGCACATGATCGATGTGAGGCCGAGGAACCCGAGATAGATCGGGCCGACCTGGGCGTCGCCGAGTTTTCCGAGCCAGTAGTTGAACCGGCCCTCCCCGCTGCGCACCCACGTCCCGGGCTGCAACGGGATGCCTGGATAGACGCTGCTGCGCACCTGCACCTGCGTGAAGAAATTTTGATACTGGGCCATGGCAAGAACTCTTTCTGATGACCGGAATTAGTTGGAGGACCAGATCGGAAGATTGCGCCACCAGTTCCACCACTCGGACCAGGCTTCACCTTCCGACCACAACGGGCCGCTGATCACGATGCACACGGCGCTGAAGAACACAGCGGACAATGCGACGAACAGGCCCAATCGATGGATGCCGATGGTGCCGATCGAATAGCCGATCAGATCACGGAAGATCGTGTTCTCATGTTCCGGCGACTTCACGGGCTCGCCCCGGTCGGGATTTGTCGACGAAAGGATCAAGCCGCCGTGCAACGCCAGCGCCAGACACGTCGTGAAGAAGAACGTGATGGCGATCATGTGCGCAGGGTTGTAATGGAAGTTGCCGTATTGGTAGCCGGTGTTCGATACCCAATCGAGATGGGTGATGATGCCGTATGGGAAGCCGTAACTCCAGGAGCCCATCAGCACCGGCCTGATCACAACCAGCGTGAAATAAGCGAAGATGGCGAAGCCGAAGGCGAACGGCACGTGATAGCCAATGCCGAGTTTTCTGCAGATCTCAACCTCGCGAAGCGCCCAGGAAACAAAGGCGCCGAGCGCGCATAGCGTCACGATCTGCCAGATTCCACCCTCCTGCAGCGGCGCGAATGACAGGCCGTATGCGGCGTCGGGCGGATTGACGCTGATCTGCCAGATGTTCCAGGTGGGGCCAAGCGCCGCGCTCCACAGGATCATCGCGACCCCGACCAGCGTGAAGAACATCGTCGTTATCCCGAAGAAGCCGACGAAAAATGGTCCGACCCAGAAATCGAACAGGTCGCCGCCGATGAGCGTTCCGCCGCGAACGCGATATTTTCTTTCAAAGCTGAGCATAGCCATCGTTCGTTCCTCCGCGTGCGAAAATCATCGTCTTTGTTGTCGTCTGCCGTCAGGTAGCTACCGGAAGCGGACGAAACCGGCCGCTCTATCCGACCTCGTCCGTTCCGGTACGCAGATTGTCATGCCATCAGGACGGCATGCTTGGTGGTGTGTACGGCAGAGTGATCTCTCCCGTCTTTGTCTTGCGGGGACCGTCCAGCCAGTTGAACCGGTCGGTCGAGAGCAGGATGAAGTGGATCACGATCGCCAGTCCGAACAGGAACGTGAAGAGCATGATCAACGCGCGCCGCGGGTCGAACAGAAGCCAAATTCGCCACATGTTTGTTGCCTCCCGTCAGGTCAAATAGGAGATGGAAACTTGGGCGAAGTGCTGGATGCTATCCAACGCCGTCTTGTAGCCGCCGGGGCCCGGCAGCCAGGGACGCCACATCCAGGCAAGAATGTGGGCAACCACCGCGACAGCCATGAAGAGAAAGAAGCTCGTCATGAATATCGAGTGGAATTCCTTGGCTTCGGCTTCGGATAGCCCCGATAAGGAACCGTCCTTCATTTGGTATCCTCCTAGTGATGGCCTTGCGGCCGTTCGCCGCCCGAGCGTGGGCGACAGCGAATGCCGGATCTTTCGACACGGCATTATCCGCCCGGCACGAGACCGGACGAAATCCCGGTCTACAAACCCATGAACGACGAAGCCACCCAAACGCCTGCAGCGCTACTGGCTTCTCTGAAGATCGATTGCCGAACGCGCGCCTGACCGGAGGACGTTCGCCAAGGCGTCAGCCGCGCGACAATTGCGCTCGCAAGCGACAACAGGTAGCAGGCGCCGAACATCAGCCGGTACTCAATGGTCCGGTGCTCGGCCAACGTTTTCGAACGACGGCCCGCTGTGGACATAATCGGACATCGACGTCACCTCCCAATCGTGCTGTTGCACATGCAAATAAGGGATCACCGGATAAAGACTGGCTTCGGTCATTCTCATGCGGGTTGCCCATCCATCAGTGCCGCGCGGGCTTTCGCGACCATTTCCGTGGTGACGCGCCCTTCCCCGGCCCGGCGCGCCCCACTCTCGGCGGCATCGCGCAGGCGCTTGGCCGCCGAAATGCGCACCAGCACGGGATGCGCCTCGAGCACCTCGTCGAGCAGCGCCTTGGCCTCGTCGCTCCATAGAATTTCCTCGTGCAGGCGCGCGGGCGTCGGATCGACGCGATCGAGGTCGGCCGCCAGCGGCAGGATGTTGAACAGCGCATCGAACAGCGCGTTGCAGACTTCCTGCACCAGATAGGTGGCGCCGGAGTAACCCATGAACGGCGTGCCGGTATGGCGACGGATCACCGCGCCTGGAAACGACGCCGGCACGTAGACAGCGCGTCCGCCGGCCTCAGCCAGATACATCCGCTCGTTATAGCTGCCGAACAGAATGAGCGGCGGCTTCTCGCGCACCGCCGATCGCACCGCATCGTTGTCCGGCTTGACGCCGGCCTTGCGCGCAAAGGAGAACGTGCATGGCAGCCCCATCTCGGTCTCGAGGAAATTTCTCACCCCGCGCGCGTAAGTCTCGTTGGCGACGATGGCGAAGCTCGCGGTGCCGAAGAAGTCCTGGGTGACCGAACGCCAGAGGTCCCACAGCGGCTTGATGGTGGTGTGCTTCTCACGCTCGATGAACGGCTCGGGGTCGATGCCCAGCAGTTCGCCGAGCTTGCGCAGGAATTTGGTGGTCGAATGCAGGCCGATCGGAGCCTGCAGATACGGCCGCTCCAGCGCCTCGCACAGCATCCGGCCGAATTCCCGGTACATGCAGACGTTGACGTCGGCGTTGATGAGCTTTGGGATATCCGCGAGGTGGCTGCCGAGCGGAAACACCATGTTGACTTCGGCGCCGATGCCCTCGATCAGCCGGCGAATTTCGGCAAGGTCGGACGGCATGTTGAACGTGCCGTAGATCGGCCCGATGATGTTGACCCGCGGCTTGACGCCCTCGGCACGCGGCTTGCGCTCCGGGATTTTCTTGACGCCGTATTCTTTCCAGAGCCAGACGATGGCGCGATCGGCGCTCTGCCACTGATCCTCGTCGATGGTGCGCGGCAGGAAGCGCTTGATATTGGTCCCCTCCGGCGTAACGCCGCCGCCGATCATCTCGGCGATCGAGCCGGTGACCACGACCGCCGGCAGATACGGATCCAGCACGCGGTGCGCGCGCTTCATGGCGCCTTCGGTGCCGGTCTGGCCGAGTTCTTCCTCGCCGAGACCGGTGACCACGATCGGCAATTCATGCGGCGGCAGCGCGTCGGTATAATGCAGCACCGAGGTGACCGGCAGATTCTCGCACCCGACCGGGCCATCGATGATGACCTGCATGCCCTTGACGGCGGTGAAGGCGTAGACCGCCCCCCAATAGCCACCCGCGCGATCGTGGTCGAGGACGAGCATCAGATCATCTCCTCGGCTTTGCGCTTCTTGGCCTGGGCTTCGATCTGCTTCCTGTATTTCTCCCGGAACGCGACGTTCTCCTTTGGCGTATCTTCCCAGACACCCGCGGCGTGACCTTCGCCAACGTCGCCGAAGAACTCCCTCATCTCGTCGAAGCGGCTTTGATTGGCGAGCGCGGCGTTGACGACCTGCGCCAGCGATCCTGCGCCGGCGACGCCGAACAACGGCCGCGCCGAAATCAAATTGGTGAAATAGAGCGCGGGGATCGCGAGCTGCTTTGCCTTCTGCACGACGGGCGTGGTGCCGATCGCGAGATCCGGCTTGAACTCGCCGACGGCAGCCAGATCCATTTCCAGCGACGCGCGATACTGGACGCGCGTGCCCTTAGCCTCCAGCCATTCCCGATCCGGGTCCGACCATTGCGTTCTCGGGCATGCCGTGCCGACATACGGCACGTGAGCGCCGCTTTCGATCAACAGCCGCGCGACCAGCAACTCGGACCCTTCGTAGCCGGATACAGTGATGCGGGCATTGACCGGCTTCGCCGCCAATGCCGCCTTGATCATCGGCAGGAAGCGGTTCTTGGCGGCATCGATCTTGTCGCGGGAGACGTTACACGCCGTCCCGATCCACTCGAGCCAAGCCTCGGTGCCGTCGTGGCCGACCGGCGCGGAGCCGACAATCTTGCGACCGGCGAGATCAAACTGCCGGAAGCTCGCGGTGTAGAAAGGATGGATCGCGGCGACCACCGAACAATCGAGCGCGGCATACAATTCGCGCCACTCGCGGGTCGGCACGACAGGTCCTGCCGCGAGCCCCAAGGGCTCCAGCATCATGCCGATACCGACGGGATCGGCCGGGAACATCTCGCCCACCAGCGTAACCGTCGGCCGCTCGCTCTTGCCGCCGCGGGGGGCCTGCACCGGCCCCTGCTCGACTTCCTTGCGCGCATATTCGAGCATCGCTGCCGCAAGCACGTCCTTGGCTTCGGCATGGGTTGGAACGCCGAAACCCGGCACGTCGATACCGATGATCCGCACGCCGTTGATCTCATTCGGCAGCAGATCGAGCGGCACGCCCGAGGCGGTCGGTACGCAGAGATTGGTGATGATGATGGTGTCGTAAAGCGCGGGATCGGCCAGCTTGAAGACGGCTTCGCGAATGTCCTCAAACAGCTTGCCGGTGACCAGCGTTTCCGAATTGAACGGCACGTAACCGACGGTGCGTCGGGCACCGTAGAAATGCGAGGTGAACGTCAGGCCGTATACACAGCAGGCGGAGCCCGAGAGAATCGTCGCGGTGCGCCGCATCCGCAACCCGACCCGCAGCGACCCGAACGCCGGGCACATGCTCTGCGGCTGGTCATGCGGTCCCTTGGGATAATCCGCCGCATAGCGATCGAGAATCTCGCTCTTTCCCGCAGCGTTGGCGGCTGCCTTTAGTTCCGCAGCACCGGCGTGACAGCCCAGTCCGTCAGTCTTCGTCGCCGCGGCGTTGATCGCGGGAGGCTCGACAACAGCGTCCGTCGCGGCGGAATCTACGGCAATGTCGACCTCTAGAGGTTCATTGACGACCAACTCGGCGATCGCGCCGGCATACCTGGGCAGAATGACGTTCATGTCGCGCACCGCATCATGCTGGCTCTCACGCTGCGTCGTAAACGACTTCGAGGGACGGCTTGTTGACGACGGATTTGCCGCACATGTCCTCCATGGTCGCGGGATCCAGCACGACGCCACGGCCAACGACTTCACCCTTGAACAGGCCGAGCAGACCGTCCTGCGTCAGCGGCGTGGGGCGAACCGGCGGCGCCAGGCCGACGTTCTTCGCGAGTTCCTCGAATAGAGAACTCCACTGCCCGCCCGGCAGGCCGATGATCTCGTAATTCGCGCTCTTCTTGCGGATGTCATCGTCGGCTGGGATCGCAGCGAGGACGGGAATACCGACGGTCTGCGCGAACGCTGCCGCCTCCCCGGTGCCGTCGTCCTTGTTGATGACCATGCCGGCAACGCCGACATTGCCGCCGAGCTTGCGGAAATATTCCACGGCCGAGCAGACATTATTGGCGACGTAGAGCGACTGCAGGTCGTTCGAACCGACGACGATGACCTTCTGGCACATGTCGCGCGCGATCGGCAGGCCGAAGCCGCCGCAGACGACGTCGCCCAGGAAGTCGAGCAGGACGTAGTCGAAACCCCATTCGTGGAAGCCGAGCTTCTCCAGCAGCTCGAAGCCGTGAATGATCCCACGGCCGCCGCAGCCGCGGCCGACTTCCGGACCGCCAAGCTCCATCGCGAACACGCCGTCGCGCTTGAAGCAGACGTCGCCGATCTTCACTTCCTCGCCGGCCAGCTTCTTCCTGGAGGACGTTTCGATGATGGTCGGGCACGCGCGGCCGCCAAACAGCAGCGAAGTGGTGTCGCTCTTTGGATCGCAGCCGATCAGCAACACCTTCTTGCCTTGCTGCGCCATCATGTAGGACAGGTTGGCCAGCGTAAAACTCTTGCCGATGCCGCCCTTGCCGTAGATCGCGATGATCTGGGTTTCCTTGGTGACCGGCGTCGTCACCGGTGCATTCGGTTCGATCGCGGCTTCTGCCCGCAGAGCGTCCTTCATGTTGATTTGAGGCACGGCATTCATGAGAGCGAACTCCAGTTCAGAACCATTTTCAGGCAAGCCGAATCCTCGAACGCGATGCGATAGGCGTTCGAGGCATCCCGGGCGTCATGATGGTGGGTAATCAGCCCGTCGAGAGAAAGCCGTCCGGACTCGATCAACGCCGTGACCGCGACGAGATCGGACGATTGCCATTCGGCGGCAATGCGAAGCCGCGCCTCGCGCATGAACGCGGGCGGAAACGCAAAGGACAGCCGCTCGCTGTAGAATCCGGCCAGCACGATCTCGCCGCCTGGTGCGATGCGGCCGATCAGCGAATCGAGAAGGCTGGCGTCGCCGCTGACGTCGTAGATGCTCTTGTAGTCGCGCCGCACGTCGTGCTCGGGATCGATGACGCCATAATCGGCGGCACCGCCGGCGCGCGCCGGGTTTTTCTCCCACACGGTGGGCGGATCGTTGCGAAGCGCGATCGAGATGCGGGCGAGCAGCCGCCCCAGCACGCCGTGACCGACGATGCAGTCCGGCGCCGACGCGCCGCCCGCCGCGATGGCGTGATAGGCCGTCGCGGCCAGCGCTAGCAGGATTCCGCGCTCACCAAGGTTCCGATCGAGCGGCACGACGCGCTTAGCCGGCACCACGAGCCGCGAGGCGGATGCACCGAACAGGCCGCGGACTTCGCCAAAACATTTCGCGCCGGGAACGAAGACCTGCTGACCGGGAAGCAAGTCGGCGTCGGATCCCGCTTCGACCACGCGGCCGACCAACTCATAGCCGGGCACCAGCGGATATCCCATTCCTGGAAACGGCGGCATCCGTCCGGACCACAGCAACCGCTCGGTGCCGGTGCTGACGCCGCTCCAATCGACATCGACGACGACGTCGTCGGGGGTCGGGGGAGTCAAGGCAAGCCGATCGAGCTCGATCTGCTCCGGCTGCCTGAGGACCACCGCGATGGTATCCATCGCCACTCCGATCTTCGACGGGGCGCGGAAGGAATTCCGCGACTATGTAATGCTAACCTGACATATCAAGCTGTCAAGATAGATTAACGGAATACTTATCCTGTTCGCGCGGTGAGGACGCTTGCCAGCATCGGCATCGCAGCCGGCCGCAATGCGATATCGATGAAGCCCGCCTCGCCGAGCATTTCCTTGAGCCTTGCGAAGGTCCGCGGCCGGCCGCTGCCCATCGCCAGCAAATAGAATGCGAAATAGGCGTCTCCAATCGGCTCGGCGCCGCGCACGCCCGATATCGGCTCGGCAATCAGCAGGGTTCCATCGGCCGGCAGCGCTTGGCGGATGGCGCGCAGCAAGGTCATCACGTCGGCATCGCAATGGTCGTGGATAACCCGCACCAGCGAGACGATATCGGCGCCTTCAGGCAGCCGATCGGTCAGGAAACTGCCGCCGATCGCAACCGCGCGCGAGGACAGCCCGACGGAACGAAACCGTTCGCTCGCCTGGTCGGCGACCGCGGGCAAATCGAACAACACGCAGCGAAGTGTTTGGCTACGCGCGGCGACCTCGGCAATGAATGAACCATCGCCGCCGCCGATATCGAGCAGGCAGCGATGTCCGCGGAACGAATAGGCCGACAGCACCTGCTGCGAAATCATCGGCTGCGATGCCGCCATCAGCGCGGTGTAAGGCGCGATCGCTTCACGCGAAAGACTGGCGGCCGTGCGATTGCCCGCATAAGGCCAGTAGGCCGCGAGCTGGCCTGCCCCGACGTCGCCGCGCAGCAACCCGATGGGATCCTTGAGGTCGCCGTACAGCATCGCATGATGTTCGATCATCGCGATGACGCCGCGATTGCCCAGCAGCGCCGCGCCAAGTGAGCCGAGCCCGTAACGTCCGTCGCTGCGGCGCTGCAAGAGTTGCAGCGACACCGCAGCGTCAAGCAGCAGGACGGTGGCGTCGGCAGGCAGCGGCAGCCGCGACGATAATTCCGCAGCGCTTAACGGCCCGTCCGTCAGTTGATCGAATAATTTCAGGCGGACGCAGGCGAGCAAGATCTGCGAGTAGACGAAACCAGCGCATAGATCGAAGAGCTTGCTCGCCCGCCGCCGCGCGATGGGCTTTGTGAGTGCAAAAGTGCCTGCAAACCGCTGGAAACCCGGATCGGCGAGAATCCGGTCGCGCAGACCGAGCAGCCGGTCGTGCAAGGACAATCGCGGAGCAATTTGTGCTTCCGATGCAGGCGGCCGATCGGCCTCTTCGCCGCCCCGCGCGTCGGGCTCTTCACCGGCGACGCCGCGATGCGCGATCGTGGCCATGCCGGCTACGCAGCAAACTGCGCGAGCTTGGCGGGTACCAGGCGCTTGGCCTCCGAGAGCATCAGAGAACGCAGCTCGGCGCCATTGGGGCACGGCGGCATCGCATCGATGGCGCCACGTACCAATTCATGCAGCCGGTAGAGCGCGCCATCGAGGCCGAGTTCAATCACCGCGCTCGGACGACCCAGCGCGAGATCGCGGCCAACCGGCTTGCCGATCTCCTGTTCATCCGAAGCGGCATCGCGGATATCGTCGGCGACCTGATAGGCCTCGCCGAGCTTCTCGCCGACCGTCCGCCACGGTTCGGCATCGGCACCGGCAGACGCGGCTCCGGCAACGGTCGCCGCGGCGAACAACGCGCCGGTCTTGGAGCGGTGATAGTGCGCGAGGTCGATCTGCGATTCGCACTCCCAGGCCTGGCCCGCGACAATGCCAAAGGGCACGCCGACCGATTGAGCGATCGTCAGGGTCAGTGGTGCGAGCCTCTCCGGCGCGCATTGAAGGCGCGCCAGGGTCTGGAACGCGAGAACGATCAGCGCATCGCCGGTGAGAACCGCCAGCGGCTCGCCGAATGCCTTGTGAACCGAGGGGCGACCGCGCCGCGTGTCGGCCGCGTCGAAACACGGCAGATCGTCATGCACCAGCGAAGCGCAATGCAGCAGTTCAAGCGCGGCACCCGCCGCCTCCGTCGCGGCCGGATGATCCTCACCGCAAGCCGCCGCAACGCTGTGACAGAGCCTTGGCCGTACCCGCGCGCCGCGGGGAAATACCGCGTAGCGCATGGCCGCCGCGAGGCGTGGCGGACACCCGGGCACCTCTGCTCGGCCGATCGCATCATTGAGGGCCCGCTCGATTCGGTTGGTGACGTCCATTGGCAGGCTCCCATGTTTGACACAAGGAATGTCAATTTGACTTGTCGACAAGAGTGTAAATAAATATGGACACCTGTCAATCGACAACGCGGAGCAGGCGCTGAGATGCCCAGAGATCGTGTTGTCATCGTCGGAGCTGGCGTGGCCGGGCTGGTTTCCGCCTTCGCACTTGCAGCACGCGGGCTCGACGTCACCGTGCTCGAATGCAGCACTTCGCCCGGCGGCAAGATGCGCCAGATCGCGATCGGCACGTCGCAGATCGACAGCGGCCCGACCGTGTTCACGATGCGCTGGGTGTTTGACGAACTGTTCGCTGCGGCTGGGGAAAACTTCGCCGATCACGTGCGCCTGCGCCCGCTCGAAATTCTGGCCAGGCACACCTGGGACGAGCACATCAGGCTCGATTTGTTTGCCGATGAACAACGCACAGTCGACGCGATCGGCGATTTTGCGGGCGCTGCGGAAGCAGACGGCTATCGCGCCTTCTGCCGCGATACCAAACGCATCTACGACATTCTCGAAAAGCCGTTCCTGCGCGCCCCACAGCCAAGCATGGGCGGACTGATCGGCGCCGACGGCATTCGCGGGCTGATGCGGCTGCCGCAGATAAAGCCATTCTCGTCGATGTGGTCGGCGCTGGGACGATATTTTTCCGATCCCCGGCTGCGTCAACTGTTCGGGCGTTATGCCACCTATTGCGGATCCTCGCCTTTTCTGGCGCCCGCAACCTTGATGCTGGTGGCGCATGTGGAGCGTGACGGCGTCTGGAGTATCGATGGCGGCATGCACGCGTTGGCAAAAGCGCTGGCGGACGGCGCAAAGTCCTTTGGCGCCACGATTCGATACGGTCAGGAGGTGAGCGAAGTGCTCATCTCCTGCGGACACGCCAGCGGGGTCACGCTTGCGAGCGGCGAACGCATTGCGGCCGACGCCGTTATCGTGAATGCCGATGTCGGCGCGGTCGCGAACGGCCTGTTCGGCATCCCTGCCCGCCACGCCGCCGCGATAATCCCGCGCAGCGCGCGCTCGTTGTCGGCCATGACCTGGAGCATGGTCGCAACGCCGGCTGGATTTCCGTTGCGACGGCATAATGTCTTCTTCTCAAGCGATTATGCGGCCGAATTCGATGACATCTTTGCGCGCGACAGGCTGCCGCGCGAACCGACGGTCTATGTCTGCGCCCAGGATCGCGACGACAGCGACACCGTCACAAACGGCGCGGAAAGGTTCCTGGTTCTCATCAACGCGCCTGCCAATGGCGACCGGCATACTTACGATGCAGCGGAGGTAGAACAATGCGCGCGGCGAACATTTGGCGTGCTGGAGCAAAGAGGCCTGCAGATCCAGCGGCAATCGGATGCGATGCAAGTGACGACGCCTGCGGATTTCAACCGGATGTTCCCGGCGACGGGCGGCGCGCTCTACGGCCGCAGCTCTCACGGATGGACCGCCTCGTTCCAGCGTCCGGGAGCCCGGACCAAGATCCCGGGACTGTATCTGGCGGGAGGCAGCACGCATCCCGGCCCCGGGGTACCGATGGCGGCGTTGGCGGGCCGGTCGGCAGCGGCCAGCCTGCTCGCGGACCTGACTTCGCCAAAATCGTTCCGCCAAACGGCTATGCGTGGTGGTATGTCGACGCGCTGAGCGACGACGGGCAACATGGCATCACCATCATTGCTTTCATCGGCAGCGTGTTTTCGCCCTACTACGCCTTGGCAAGACGCAATGGCCCGGCCGATCCGCTCAATCATTGCGCCATCAATGTTGCGGTATACGCCAAGGGCAACAATCGATGGGCGATGACGGAACGCCCAAGTAGCGCTGTCAGCCGCACATCGAATTCCTTCACGGTGGGCCCGAGCAATCTTTCTTGGGACGGCAAATCGCTGACCATCCGCATCGACGAGATCACGGCACCGATCCCCCGGCGCCTCCGCGGCACGGTACGCGTCGTTCCAACAGCCATCACGCAGCAGGCGTTTACGCTGAACGCGAGCGGCAATCATTGTTGGTGGCCGATTGCGCCCTGTGCGCGGGTGCAGGTCGCGCTCGACCGACCGCATCTGCGCTGGCAGGGCGACGGATATCTCGACATGAATAGGGGTGACGCGCCGCTCGAAAGCGGCTTTTCCGATTGGCAATGGTCACGCGGCGCGACGCGCGATGGTGCTGCAATCCTGTATGAGGCAAAGCGGCGCGACGGCAGCCGTGCCGATCTCGCGATGACCTTCGATCCGCAGGGCCGCATGCAGACGTTTGAACCGCCGGCCCTTCATACCCTCAAGCGCACGGGGTGGCGGATTGGACGCGAGGTCCGCAGCGAGGACGCCCCGCGTGTCCTGAAAACGCTGGAAGACGCGCCGTTCTATGCGCGGTCGGTAGTGTCAGCCAGACTGTTGGATGAACCCGTGATATTGATGCACGAAAGCCTGTCGCTGGATCGCTTCAAGATGCCCATCGTACAGGCGATGCTGCCGTTCCGGATGCCACGGGCGCGGCGGTAGCAGACGCCGTTCTAGGATGGCGGGGTCGAGTCCTGCTGCTTTTCCCGCTCGGCTTCCTTCTTCTTGTCGAGCCGCCTTCCGAGCAATTCAAGGACACCCCAGGCCATGACGAACAAGGCCACGACGAAGAACTCGATAAATCCGAGATAATCGTCCATGGCGTGCCTTTCTCCGCACCTGGCATTCTATGCCCAAGTGACCACGGGTGGCATCGAACTCAGGATAGTCTCGATGTTGCCTCCGGTCTGAAGCCCGAACATCGTTCCGCGGTCGTAAAGCAGATTGAATTCGACATAGAGCCCTCGGCAGGCGAGTTGCTGCGACCGCTCCGTTTGAGTCCACGGCTCCATCATCCGCTTCCGCACGATCCGCGGATAGACATCCAGCAAAGCCAGCCCGACATCCCGGGTGAAAGCAAAATCCTTCTCGAAATCGCCGGTGTTGAGATGATCGTAAAAGATGCCGCCGACGCCACGCGCCTGGCCGCGATGCGGCAGAAAGAAATACGTGTCCGCCCACGGCTTGAACTTCTCGTAATAGGTGGAATCGTGTGCATCGCAGGCGCGTTTCATCGCGGCATGAAATGTTACGGCGTCCGGCGCATCCTCGGTGCGCTGCTCCGGCAACATCGGCGTGAGATCGGCGCCACCGCCGAACCAACCCTGCGCGGTCGACAGAAACCGCGTGTTCATGTGCACGGTCGGCACGCGCGGGCTGCGCGGATGCATGATCAGGCTGATGCTGGTGGAGACATAGTCGAGCTGCACACCGTCACCGGGCAGCGTCTTCGCCATCTCAGGCGTCAGTTTCCCGTTGGCCGAAGAGGTGTGGATGCCGATCTTCTCGAACAATCTGCCTTCGCTGAGGAAGCCGCCGGTCCCCCCGCCGCTGCCGGTAGCGCGCTTCCACGGCTTGTAGGTAAAGGTCCCAGGCACCCCCGGGAACAGTTCGGACGGCGCTTCGCGTTCCAACGCCTCGACCTCGGCACAGATCCTGTCACGCAAGGACTTCGAACCAGACCTTCGCCTGCGCGCGGTGACTTTCCGCGAGGGCATTTTTGTCATCGTCGATCGTTGACGGATCGGACATCGAAATCGTCACCTATCGAGCGGACGCCGCACGCTGTAACCGGTCACGCTGCTCCAGTCGGGAAAAAAGATCGATGACCCAAACCACCCGATCCTCGATCGGCTTCGACCTGACTTCCGGCGCGCCATGGCGCATCGGCGTTGTCGCCACGGCCTCGATCAGGAAACGAGTTTCTTCGAGTTGGGCCATCGGCGCAAGCTTCCTTGCCGGCGCCCATTCGGTTCTTAGCGAGAAAAGCGTCCGCGCCAGCACCTTGAGCTTGCGGTCGGCGGAAACCACGGCACGCCGGGAAATCGAATCAAGCCCGCCACGCTCGAGCTCCCGGCCGATCTCAGCATAGAGCGCACGCGCGGCATAGATACCGGGCCGGCAGGCCTGCGGCAAATTCCTGATGCCAAGCGTAGCGCGGCCATAAAGGGCATCGGCGGTATCGAGCAGTCGCTGAACGATGCCCGCGATCTCGCCGGTGAACGCGGGTTTGGCCAGCCAGGCATCCGGATCGATACCGGCGTCCCGCAACCACTCCAGCGGCAGATAGAGTCGGCCGGCGCGCGCGTCTTCGCCGACGTCGCGGGCGATATTGGTCAGTTGCATGGCGACGCCCAGATCACAGGCCCGCGCTACAATCTCCGGCGCGCGTTGTCCCATCACGAGCGACATCATGGTGCCAACCGTGCCGGCGACCCGCGCAGCGTAGGCGCACAGTTCCGGCAACGTCTCGTAACGGCGTCCCTCGGCGTCCCACGCCAATCCCTCAAGCAGCGCTTCGGGAATTTCGCGCGGAATCGAAAAACGCGCGACGACGTCAGCGAAGGCGCGATCGGCAGCCTGATCCATCGGCTGGCCACGATAGGCGCGATCGAGCCTTTCTCTTAAGCGCTCGACGGCGGCAGTGCGATTGTCACCCAGATCGACAGCGTCATCCGCCAGGCGGCAGAACGCGTAGAGTGCGATGGCAGGATCGCTGACCCTTCGAGGCAGCACCTTCGAGGCCGCATGAAACGTCCGTGAACCGCCCTTGAGCAATGTGCGGCAGGCGGCCATGTCGGATTTGAATAGATGGTTCATGCGGTCACCGGATCTAGGAGCCCCAGGCTTTGGGCCTCGGGGACGAGGGAATCGAGAACGCGGGCAGAAGAGAGGACGCCGGGCAGTCCTGCACCGGGATGGGTGCCGGCGCCAACCAGATACAGGTTTGCGATATCTTCGCTTTTGTTGTGCGGGCGAAACCATGCGCTCTGCGTCAGGATCGGTTCCAGCCCAAAGGCGGCACCACGGAAGGACGACAAACGATCCTGGAAATCCTGCGGCGTCAGCAGCCGAGAACTTACAATCTGGTTTTCGAGATCGGGCAGCATGGTGTTGCCGAGTTCGCGCGCAATGGCGCGGCGGTATTTTTCGGCCATTACGCTCCAGTCGGTGCCGCTCTGCAGATGGGGCACCGGCGAGAGCACGTAGAATGCGTCGCAGCCGTCGGGCGCAAGCGACGGATCGGTTGCCGTCGGGCGGTGCAGATACAGGCTGAAATCGCTGGCCAAAACCTTGCGTTCAAAGATATCGGTCAGCAATTCCCTGTAACGCGGCCCAAGCAGGATGGTGTGGTGCGGCACATCATCGTATTTGCGACGCGTGCCGAAATACCAGACGAACAAGCTCATGGAATAGCGCGCGCGCTCAATGCGCTTGTCGGTCCAGCGCGATCGCACCGAGGCAGGCAGCAGATGCCGGTAAGTCCACGCGGAATCTGCGTTAGAAACCACGAAATTGGCGTCGATGGTTTCGCCGGAGGCGAGACGCACGCCACACGCGACGCCGTTCCGCACGATGATCTCGCGAACCTCCTCGTTACAGCGGAGCCTGCCGCCCTGCCCTTCGATCAGCCCGACCAGGCCTTCGACCAGCCGTCCGGTGCCGCCAAGCGCAAAATGCACGCCCCAGCGACGTTCCAGGAAAGCGATCAGGCAATAGATCGAACTCGCCGTAAAGGGATTGCCGCCGATCAGGAGCGGATGGAAACTGAACACGACGCGAAGACGCTCATCGCGAAAGAATTTCGATACCAGGCTGAAGACGCTGCGATAGCTCGACAGCTTGATCATTTCAGGCGCGATCCTGGCCATGTCGGTCCAGTGGCTGAACGGCACGTCGCCCAGCCGCTCGAAACCGACCTTGAAGATCTCCTCGCTGGCCTTCATGTAGGCGTCGTAACCGTCGACATCGTCAGGCGAGAACCGCGCGATTTCACGGCGCATCGCATTCGGGTCGCCGGAATAGTCGAAATGTGAACCGTCCTGAAAGCGGATGCGATAGAACGGCGACACCGGAACCAGGGTCACGTCGTCGGACATTTTTCGTCCGCACAGCTTCCACAACTCCTCGAACAGAAACGGTGCGGTGACGATGGTCGGCCCTGCATCGAAGGTGAAGCCATCCTGCCGGTAGACGTAGGCACGGCCGCCGGGCGCATCGAGTTTTTCCAGGATGGTGACCCGGTAGCCTTTCGCACCGAGCCTGATGGCCGCGGCCAAACCGCCAAAGCCGCTGCCGATCACCACCGCATGCGGCTGGCGATGCGAAGGAATTTGGCGCGGTGGTCGGGCGGATGTAGAGTCCAGCATAAGGCTACTGTAATTATTTCTTGACAGTTGCCTAGCCCAGAGCTGTACATTTCGATTTACATTTTTTGCGCCGCTTGGTCGGCGGCAGTCGCGTGCGCGTATTTCTCGACGAGATGCGCGATCAGTTGCGGCTGCTCCTCGTGTGCGAGATGGCCGAGGCCGGGCAATCGCTCGATCACGGCGCTGGGAAGAATCTCGCGAACCTGCTGCGCGACCGTGGGCGATATCGATCGATCATTGGCAGCGGTCATCAACACCAGCGCTGGCGCCAACCGCGGCAGATCGTGCAACAGCGGCTCGAGCTTCCAGTTCGCCATCATCCGCAACGCGGCGGCGACATGCACGGGATTGCGCACCAGCTTGCGATAGAGCGCAACACCCTCTTGATCGATCATCGAACCGGTATTGGCAATCAACCGCTCGACCGCGCCGCCATGGGACGCCTGCCAAGCGAACACGCGCGGCACCAGTGGATTGAGCACCAGCAACTTCGCCAACGGCGAGAACAAATGGGTGGCAACGCCGCCAAACGGCATGAAGGCCCCGTTTAACGCGACCAGCAAGCGCGGTGACATCCGGCCGGCGAGGCACATGCGCGCCAGGATCGCAGCACCCGCAGAATGACCGACCGCAACCTCCGGCCTCACTTCGAGCTTGCGGAGCAACGCACCGAGATCCGCCGCCATGCCCGGCAGCGACAGCCGATCCGCCGGCGGCGATTGAGTAAAGCCGTGCCCGGGCAAGTCCGGCGCGACAACCGAGAAACGCTGCGCCAGCAGCGGCAGCAAGCCGCGCCAGGAATGGGTTGCGGCACCGGTGCCGTGAATCAAAAGCAGCGACGGCCCCTCGCCCATTCTTTGCACATGCCAACGAATTCCGGCAGCTTCGACGAAGGTGCTGAAATCCCGGTTGGGCCAGTCTGCGCCATCCTTGCTCCAGACGAGGCCGGACACGGCAGCGCTTTATGCCCGCGATGCCGACGGCACGCCGGCAAGGAAAGCATCGTAGGCCGCAATGAATTCGGCTCTGGCTTCGAAGTGCGGCATCGCGCCGGTCTGAAACACCCGGATGGTCCAATTGGCGCGGCCTTCGACCTGCGACTTGTTGGTGTAGTCGACAAAATCGCCGCGGACGCCGTGGCTCATCCACACCGGCAATGTCAGCGAGTGATAGATCCGGGTGATGTCCTCGCTGAACAGAAATCCCGACACGAAGTAATACGGCGCGTGCTGGGCGCCCGGTTGGTGCGTGGTCAGGTAGTCGTATTCGAGCAAGCCCTCGTCGATATCGCGCGAACCCCAGGTCTTGTTCAGGAAGTAACGAATTCCGGCGCGGCTGGTGAGCAGCCGGAAAAAGCCTTCGCTCCACACCGGAAACTCAAAGAACGCATGCAGCCAGGGCATCTCCCTGGTGCCGTTCCGCCATTTGATATTCTTGTCGCGGCTTCTGAAACCGGTGGGGCTGACAAGTGCCGCGCTGCGAAAAGCCAGCGGTGTCTCGGTTACCGCCCGGGCGAGAAACTCCGACGACAGCGACACGGCCAATGCGTCGATCGGACCGCGGCCGTGAACTTCCTGGATTTCCCTGACTGCGAGCAAGACCGCATCGGTCATCATCCGCACCGAGTATTCGCGCGCGCCCCGCTGCGAATGTCCGAATCCGGGAAGCTCCAGCGCATAGACCGTCCGGCTTCGACGATAATGCTCGTAGAGCGGCTTGATTTCGTAAGCGGAGCCAGCCGCATTGATGCTGTGAATCAGCAGCAGCGGCGGAAACTTGCCCGGGATTTCCGGACCGGCCGAATAATAGGTCAGCCGGCCGACGGGACTGCCGATCTCGTGACGCTGGCCGGATACCGGCGCGGGCAACTCATCCGCGCCGCGCAGCGCGACGGGACTGATCGCGGGGGCGGCTGCGCTCATCGGACGTCTCCTTTTTCGAACCAGACCGCATCTCGCCGTGGCCAAGACCCTATCAGCAGTGTATCAGGACTGACAACCATACTTGTCGTCAGAGAACGGAAACCTCGCTTGACACACGCCTCGGCCGTCAAACCCTTCGTTGAGGTCCTTTCCGGCCGCCGCCAGCCGGTGCCGCCGATCTGGATGATGCGGCAGGCCGGTCGCTATCTGCCGGAATACCGGGAAGTCCGCGCCAAAGCCGGCGGCTTCCTCGATCTGTGCTTCACGCCCGAATTCGCCGCCGAAGTGACGCTGCAACCGATCCGCCGCTTCAACTTCGACGCCGCGATCATCTTCTCGGATATTCTCGTCATCCCCTACGCGCTCGGACGCGATGTGCGGTTCGAGGTCGGCGAAGGCCCGCGCCTCGATCCGCTCGACACACCGGACAAGGTAGGAACGCTGGCGACGAACGGCGACTTTACCAAACTCGAACCAGTATTCGAAGCGTTGCGCCGCGTGCGCCGCGAGCTCGATCCGAAAATTGCGCTGATCGGTTTCTGTGGCGCGCCATGGACGGTCGCGACCTACATGGTGGCGGGACAAGGGACGCCTGATCAGGCGCCGGCGCGGATGATGGCCTATCGCCACCCCGAGGCCTTTGCGAAGAATCATCGACACCGTCGTCGAGAACTCGATTCAGTATCTGCTGGGGCAGCTCAAGGCCGGCGCCGACGTTCTGCAGATTTTCGACACCTGGGCCGGCGTGCTGCCGCCCCGCGAATTCCAGCGCTGGTCGGTCGGGCCGACGAGGCGGATAGTCGAGGGTGTGCGCAAACAGGTTCCGGATGCGAAAATCATCGGTTTCCCCAGGGGTGCAGGTGCGCTGCTGCCGGGATATGTGGATGCCACCGGCGTCGATGCCGTCAGCATCGATTGGGCTGCCGAACCGTCGCTGATCCGCAACAAGGTACAAAGCCGCGTCGCGGTCCAGGGTAATCTCGATCCGCTGGTGCTGATCGCCGGCGGCGCAGCGCTGGATCGCGCGATCGACGACGTGCTGGCGAACTTCGCCGCCGGCCGGCTGATCTTCAACCTCGGCCACGGCATCCAGCCGGAAACCCCGATCGCGCATGTCGAGCAGATGGTGAAACGGGTGCGGGCGTATAAGGGTTAGCGTTAGCCCATACTCGCCAGCACCGCTTTCGACAATGTCGTCGCGTCAGCATGCGGCAGGGGCAGATAGCGTGCGCCCATCTCCCTGGCCAAGGCTCCTCCTGAAGTACCTGGCCGCGGCGACGTATCGACCAGCACGGTGGTGATGTCAGCCGCACGCAGTTGCCGGGCTGCGTTGATCGCGTCTTCCTCTGCTCGTGGACGTCCTTGTGCTCCGTCGCGGGCGATATTGGCGCGACCGTCGGTCAGAACGACAATCGTCGGCGTCTGTCCCTTGCGGCGGATTGAATCCGACAGCGCGAAGGCAGCATCCAGTCCGGCCGCGAGCGGCGTGCCGCCGCCGCCCGGCAACCCAGCGAGACTCCGCTTGGCGCGAGCCAGCGAGCGGGTCGGCGGCAACAGCAATTCGGCGGCGTTGCCGCGAAACGCGATCAGCGCCACCTGATCGCGCCGGATGTAGCAATCCGCCAGCAGCAATTCGACCGCTCCCTTGGCTTCCGCCAACCGGTGCAACGCCGCCGAGCCGGACGCATCGACCACAAAAATCGTGGTGGTTTCCGTACGCTGCTTGAAACGCGAAATGCGGAAATCATCCTTTCGAATCAGAATGCGGGGCCGCGATAGTCCACCGGATAGCGGCAGCCTCGCGTCGCCGTAACGGCTGCCATGGTGCCGCTGCACGCAAGGTCTCGATCACATTGAGCTTGGCGCCGGCGCGCAACTCGCCACGCAACACCCCGGCCGGACGACCGCGTTTGTTGGATTTCTGCAGCGCGCCGGCCTTGCCCTGAGACCGGCCGCGAGATCGCATCGAAGAACGCGCGCAACGCCGCAAGCACATCGGGCGGAAGTGCGGCCTGGACCGCGGCAAGGATGACCTCATCGAGGGCGCGATCGATATCGGGATTGTCCTTGTCGTTGTTGTCGTCGCCGGAGGATTCCGGCGATGGCTGCTCCTGCGGCGGCTCCGGCTGTTCCGGTCCTGCTCCTGCGGAAACACCAGCGCGCGCGGCGCCAACACCAGTCGCGCGGCGAGCGCGATGTCGTCTTGTTCGACGGCGTGATGCGCTGCAAGTGCCGCACTGGCGCAGGCCACGCGTAACGCCAGGATTGGCGCGCGAAGGGAGACGATGCCGAGCGCGGCGGCGGCGGTGCACATCGCTTCGACTTGCTCTGCGTTTGTCCTGAGCGCCGACAGTCGTTCACGCGCCGCCGAGATCGCTGCCCGATCCATCGCAAATTCGTCGGCTTCCCGAATTGGGATCTCATTAAGATCGATATGAAATCCGAGACGATCGCCGAGTGATCCCGGCGCGAATTCGTCATCGAGACCTTCGTCCAGCGCGATCACGCCGAACCGGGCCGGCATCCGCAGCGAAAGCCCGTCGCGCTCGACGATCGTCTCCCGCGCATCCATCGCAGCGGTGATGTGGACGGTGGTCGCCGACGACAGCCGTTCCGCCATGGCGAGGATGAGCACACCGCCGTCGGCTTCCGCGAGAAGGCCGCGTTCGGCAACAGGCCGTCCCGCCAGCAAGGTCGCATTGAGGTCGAGGCCGCCGAGCAGGCGCCCGTCGGCAATATGCAGCGGCAGATGTTTCAGCGGCCCGGACGGAGGCAACGCCGCGCGCAGCATCGCCATCCAGCGCTCTCTTGACCGGACCCGCACGCGATCGAACCAGAACGCCGCCGGTGCCGATCGGATCGACCGCGAACAATTGCGCCGCGGTCACCGCATCGGACCAGGCGAGCGCGGCCGTCATCCGAAGACTTCCGCGATGGCGCGATCGACCCGCACGCTGGAACCGGCATCGTCGAGCGGATTGCGGCGCAGGCGATGGCGCAAGGCCGACGGCGCTACGCGGCGCAAATGCTCGTCGCTGACGGTCTCTTTGCCTTCGAGCGCCGCCAGCGCGCGCGCGGCGCGCATCAGCGTCAATTCCCCGCGCAGGCCGTCGGTGCCGAGCGCCATGCAAAGCCTGGCGGCGCGCTCCAGCGCCGCGTCCGATACGCTGACCGAAGGCAGGCGCTCGCGAGCCGACGTAATCTTCTTGCGCAGCTTCGTCTCTTCCTTGGCCCATGTCGCGGTGAACGCGGCGGTGTCGCTTTCGAATTCGTCGCGGCGACGCACCACCTCGATACGGCTGGGAAGGTCGTTCGGCGTCTTCACCTCGACCGACATGCCGAAGCGATCCAGCAATTGCGGGCGCAACTCGCCCTCCTCCGGATTGCCGGTACCGACCAGCACGAACCGCGCCGGATGACGGATGCTCAGGCCTTCGCGCTCGACGACGTTTTCGCCGGACGCGGCGACATCGAGCAGGAGATCGACCAGATGATCTTCCAGCAGATTGGCCTCATCGATGTAAAGGAACCCGCGATGCGCGCGCGCCAGCAATCCCGGCTCGAATGCCTTCTCGCCGCGCGCCAACGCCCGTTCCAGATCGAGCGCGCCGACGACGCGGTCCTCGGTCGCGCCGAGCGGCAGGTCGACGACCGGCACCGGCACTTGCGCGGATTTCAGTGCGCCCTTGGCCGCGCGGGCGCGGCACTCGTCGCAGAATTCCGCCGGCCGGTCCGGATCGCAATTGTAGCGGCAACCGGCCACGACCTTCATCTTGGGCAGCAATGCCGCCAGCGCGCGTACCGCCGTCGATTTTCCCGACCCGCGATCGCCAAAGGCCAGCACGCCGCCGACCTTGGGATCGACCGCGGCGATCAGCAGCGCGAGCTTCATCTCGTCCTGGCCGACGATGGCTGAAAATGGAAAGGCTGTTGCCATGCTATGCCTTCATGGCTCGGGCCGGGTGCGCGCGATGATATCGGAAGCCCCCTTGTGAAGCAGCTCCAGCCCGACCGCACGACCGAGCTCCCGCGGGCGGTTCGCAGGCCCCGAGCGCGTCACCTCGATGAATTGGCCGCCTCGCGCTTCATCCAGCACGGAGGCGGTCAGCGTCATCTCCGAACCCGAGATGGTCGAATACCCAGCGATCGGCGAGTTGCAGTGGCCATTGAGCACCCACAACACCTCCCGCTCGGCATCGCAGCTACAGACGCGCAGCTGGATCGTCGATCAGCGCGAGATACCGCCGCGTCTGCCAGTCATTGACGGCGCATTCCACGGCAACGATGCCCTGCCCCACCGCCGGCAACATTTCCGACGGCGACAGCTCGCAAGCGATGCGATGACCGAGCCCGACCCGTTCAAGCCCGGAACGGGCCATGATCAACGCGTCCGCCGGTCCAGCCTCGCCGCCACCGGGCAGGCGTTGCATTTCCCTGTTGTCGAGCTTTCGGACGCGCGTATCGGCCGCGCCGCGAAAGTGAATCACTTCAATCTCCGGAAATAGCCGCCGCGCATAGGCGGCACGCCGCACAGCGTTGGTTCCAATCCTGTAACCCTTGCCACGCGAGCGCCTGATATCTTCGATGGAAACGCCCGGCCGCAACACCAGCGCATCGGTCGGCGGATCGCGCGCCAGCGTCGCGCCGATCACCAGCCCCGGCGTATCCTCATTGCCGGGCATGTCCTTTAGCGAATGCATCGCGGCGTGAAGCCGACCCGACGTGACGGCGGCGCGGATTTCAGCAACGAATGCGCCGCCTTTGCCGCCATGGACCAGGAGCTTGCTGGTCTGATCGCTGTCGCCGGTGGTTTCGAACTTGACGATCTCGACACCCAACTCGGGCGCGGCCATCGACAAGCGCCGCGCAATGTCCTCGGTCTGGGCCAGCGCCATGGTGCTCTTGCGCGTGCCTATCCGCATTGAGACTGCCACCACCCAGGCTCCATTCCGCAACCGCGCGACGATCCGCGGTGCAGGCGGAGATTAAGACCAGCCACCGCCGGAATGCAAACCGAGGTCCCGCGTGCGGTGCAAACGCCGTACGCTGGGACAGACCACGGCATTTGATATACGCGCGAAGTTCCGAACGTTTCACCGTGCAGCTCAATTTTTTTGCTGGATCACGCCTGGCTCGTTTCGGCTTCTGCACGGCACGGCGGAGTGATACTCGTAACGGAGCGGCCCTCGGGAACAATTTTCCTCCAGAGATCGAGATCGCGATGAGTGCGGATGTCTTGATAGGTGATGGTGAGGCGGTGCGGCTGACGCCGCATCCGCTGCGTGCCGCGGTGCTTGGCGAAGTTCATGCCCGGCCGTTCACGCCGATTTCGGTGCCATCGCGTATTGTGCATTTCGCCTTCGATACTTCAGGGACACGCGCCCAGGTCGACCGCGCCAACCTGATCGCATTTTGCACGTCGCGCGGCCTGCAACCGCCGTCGCCCGCCGAAAAACATCATCGCGTCCCGTTCGGCACCACCGTGCTGCGATGGGAGCAGCATTCCGAATTCACCACCTACACCTGGGAAATGCCGGCCGATCCCGCGGCCGTGCCATTCCATCCAGATGCGGCGTCGCTGGCGTTGCCGATGCGGCTGGTGCCGCAGCCCGGGCCTTTGCTGGTGGCAGTCGATCTGCATCTGCTGGCAGAGGACCCGCAACGCACCGCGCCGGAACGCCTGTTCGACAACGCCAGCCTTGCCGTCGCCGAGAATTCCGATGGCGCCGCGGTCTATGCGACCGACTTCCAGCCCGGGCCTTCCGGCTTTGTCCGCATCCTTGTCGCCGACCGCACGATGTCGCCGGAACGCGCCGGTGCACTGGTTCAGCGGGTGATCGAGCTCGAAACCTATCGCACACTGGCCCTGCTCGGCCTGCCCGAAGCGCAGCGGCTGTCGCCTTCGATCGCGGCCTCGGAGCGCCGTCTCGTCGAGGTCACCGAGCAGATGCGCCAGCGCCGGCGACCTCGCCGCCAATCACAAGCTGCTCGATGAATTGACCGCGCTTGGCCGCCGAGGTCGAGGCCGGCGCCGCCGCGAGCGTGTTTCGCTTCGGCGCCAGCCGGGCCTACGAAGAAATCGTCGAGCAGCGGCTGCAGACCATCGGCGAACGAAAGGTCGGCGGCCTGCCGACCTGGTCATCGTTTCTCGCCCGCCGGATGAAACCGGCGTTGCGCACCTGCGTCACGACCGAAGCGCGCCAATCCAGCCTTTCGCTGAAGCTCGCACGCGCCGCCAATCTGCTGCGCACCCGCGTCGACGTCGAGCTGGAGCAGCAAAACCAGGAGCTTTTGAAATCGATGAACGCGCGGACGCGGCTGCAGCTGCGCCTGCAGACCACGGTCGAAGGCCTCTCGGTGGCGGCGATCACCTATTACGTGGTCAGCCTGTTCGGATATCTCGCCAAGGCCGCGCACGACAGCGGCACGACTTCATGTCGAACCCAGCGTCGCGACCGCCGCGTTCGTTCCGATCGCCGGGCTTTCGATCTGGTGGACGGTCCGCAGCATCCGCAAGAAGCACATTGCCGGTGAGACCTGATGAAGCTCTTCATCGGACTTATCGCGACAGTGGCAATCTCTGATCGGGCTGTTTCAGCTACAGCAGGGCAGCGAAGGTCTGAGCATCACCAAGACCACCGTCGGCGAAACGCCGGTAACGATATTCAGACCGCAATCCGCGCGCCCCTGCCCCGATTGTCGTGATCGCGCACGGCTTTGCCGGCTCACAGCAATTGATGCAGCCCTTTGCGGAAACGCTGGCGCGCAACGGCTACATTGCCGTGACCTTCGATTTTCTCGGTCATGGCCGCAATCCGGCATCCGATGCGCGGCGACATCACCGAGGGCAAGACGATCACCGCCGCATCTGCTGGCAGAATTGACTGATGTCGCGGCGTCGGCCCGCAAGCTACCGGGAAGCGATGGCCGGCTTGCGGTGCTCGGGCATTCGATGGCTTCCGACATCGTGGTGCGGTTTGCGCAGGCGAACCCGGATGTCGAGGCAACCGTCGCAGTATCCGTGTTTTCGCCGGTCGTGACCGCGACCAGTCCGCGCAATCTGCTCGTTATCGTCGGCGCACTCGAACCTGCGATGCTCAGCAATGAAGGCCTGCGCATCGTCAATCTCACCGCCGGTGGAACCGCGGTCGCCGGCGAGACCTACGGTCATTTTTCGGATGGCACCGCACGAAAACTGGCGCTGGCGCGGGGCGTCGAACATATCGGCGTGCTCTACAGCCATGACAGCATGGTCGAAGTCGCTGCGCTGGATCAACGCCGCGTTCGGCAAGCAAGCAGAAGGCTTCATCGACAGCCGAGGGCGCTGGCTGGCGCTGGTGTTTCTCGGCATTGTCGCACTGGCATGGCCGTTGTCGTCGCTGTTGCCGGTCGCGAGCGAAATCCCCGCCGGGGCCGGTCTCGGGTGGAAGCCGCTCCTGATCGCTGCATTCGCACCGGCGCTGCTGACGCCGCTGATGCTCTGGAAAATGCCGACGGACTTCCTGCCGATCCTGCTCGGCGACTATCTCACACTGCACTTTCTGCTGTATGGCGTCCTGACGGCCATGGCCCTGCTGTACCTGCGCAAGGGTCGATCCCCGGATGCCACGATGCCGGTATCCTGGAAGGCCATCGCGATCGCAACGGCCGCTGTTGCCGCCTACAACATCATCGCGTTCGGCTTGCCGATCGACGCCTACGTCTTCTCGTTCCTGCCAATCCCCGCGCGGCTCCCGCTGATCGCCGCGATTGCCTGCGGAACCCTGCCCTATTTCATCGCCGATGAATGGCTGACGCGGGGCAAAGACGCCAGGCGCGGTGCTTATGCCCTGACGAAATTCTGCTTTCTGCTCTCGCTCGCGATTGCCGTGGCGCTCAATCCGATGAAGCTATTCTTCCTTGTCATCATCGTGCCGGCGATCCTGCTGCTGTTCCTGGCGTTCGGGTTGATCAGCCGCTGGAGCTACGCGGCGACGCGCCATCCGCTGCCGGGTGCGCTCGCCAACGCCGCCGTCTTCGCATGGGGGATCGCTGTGACGTTTCCAATGATCGTACGATGAAACAACGGAGTTTTCGGAGATGTTGCGACCCAAACGCACGGAACCGTCGGCCGGACAGGAATCGGTCTGGGATTATCCACGCCCGCCGCGACTGGAAAAAGTCGGCGCGCGCCTGCGCGTGATCTTTTGCGGTCAAACGATTGCCGACACGACGTCCGGCTATCGCGTGCTGGAGACCAGCCACCCGCCGGTCTACTACATTCCGCCCAACGATATCGCGCAGCAATATCTGCAAGGCGCGCCCGGCAGTTCGTGGTGCGAGTTCAAGGGGCACGCGAAATACTGGTCGCTCGAACGTCGACGGCCGGACGGCCGAGAACGCCGCGTGGAGCTACCCGACGCCATCTGCGGCATTTGCCGACATCGCGGGCTATCTGGCGTTCTATGCTTCCCGCGTCGATCAATGCTGGGTGGATGACGAACGCGTGCAAGCGCAGGAGGGCGACTTCTACGGCGGCTGGATCACCTCGCGCATCGTTGGGCCGTTCAAGGGCGGCGCTGGAACGCGTGGATGGTAGATCGCAGCGATCCCTCCTCGGTGGTATGGGCGCCGGCAGTCGGCGCCGCGGCGCCG
Organism: uncultured Alphaproteobacteria bacterium; assembly: GCA_963816815.1. Lineage (GTDB taxonomy): Bacteria > Pseudomonadota > Alphaproteobacteria > Rhizobiales > Xanthobacteraceae > Bradyrhizobium. Next base: position 120,103 of record CAWFMW010000043.1, on the reverse strand, counting down.
CGCGATCTCTGCACCGATTGCGGCGTGTCGCGCTCAAGCGATCCCAAGCAGTGCGGTCAGGCCTGCCAGTTCATCAAGCCCGACTATCCGGCGCTTGAAGCGCGCGTGCATGGCCGCACCCGGGATCCGCAGCGAACCGACGAAATCTTCTTCGGTCCGTTCCGTCGCATGGTCCGCGCTTCGCTTGCGCCTCCGCGCGAGGGGGCGCAATGGACGGGCATCGCAACCCGGATCGGCGAGCGCCTGCTGGAAAGCGGCGCCGTCGACGCGGTGCTGACGATGGCGCCGGATCCGAACGACAAATGGAAGCCCGTGCCGGTGCTGGTAACGTCGGCAGAAGGCATGGCGCAATGCCGCGGCATGCGGATGGGATACGCGCCGCTGCTGGCGTTGCTGGAGCCGGCACGGGCGCGCGGCTTCAAGCGCATCGCGGTGATCGGGATCCCCTGTCAGGTCTATGCGCTGCGGTCGCTGGAGGCCAAGCTCGGCTTCGAGAAGATCTATGTCGTGGGCACGCCCTGCTCCGACAACACCACCACCGCCAACTTCCATAGCTTCCTCGATCTCCTGTCCGATCAGCCAGACACGATCACCTATCTCGAATTTCGCGCGGATTATCACGTCGAACTGCGCTTCAGTGACGGCCGGGTGAAGGAAATTCCGTTTCTGAAACTGCCGATATCCAAGCTGCCGCCGGATTTCTTTCCGATGACGTGCCGCACCTGCGTCGATTACACCAACGTGCTCGCCGATATCACCGTCGGCTACATGGGCGGCCAGGGCGAACAATGGCTGCTGGTGCGCAACCAGCGCGGCGAGGAATTGCTTGGCCTGCTGGGAGACGAAGTCCGCATCTCGGAGCCCGGCAGCGCCGGCAAACGCGCCGGACCGGTCAAGGGCTTTCTGAAGAACGTTGAGCTCGCCGCCGGCGGGCTTCCGTTGCGCAGCATGCCGAACTGGCTGCGGCCGATCGTGGGCTGGCTGATGCCGAAGATCGGTCCGCGCGGCCTTGAATTCGCGCGCGCCCGCGTCGAGATGAAGGCCGTCGAAACCGTTCTGCACCTGCGCCGGCAATATCCGCAGCGCGTGAAGAACATGGTGCCCGCGCATGTCTGGGCACTGGTCAAGCCTTATGGCATTCGGCCTGGACGCGGCGAGCGGTGAGCGCTGCCTGGTTGGACCAAGAGCGATCGGGAGCCGAGGCGGCGCCCGATCCAGATGGTGAAATGAAATCGTGTCTTCTACGTCCAGATCCTACTTCGGCTGACCGGTCGAACCATTCTCACTGCCAATACCGGTATCGGATGACGTCGGTGAGGAGCGCGTATCCGGCGCAGGGTTCGCCGGCTGGTAGATCTTCGGCTGATTGGATGAACCCGCCGGCTGCGCCATGCCTTGCGACATACCTGTCGTCTGCCCCACAGGCGTCGGGGCGGCGGCGGTCTCGATGCGCGACTTGCTGGCATAGCCGGTCGCCAACAGGCCCATCATGGCGAGAGCGATGACTGCAAATCCGATCAGCTCAGGTCCGGCGCCATTCGGGGTCGCGCCGACGCGCGAGCCGTTGCCTTCCAAGGCTTCGGAAGCGATTTCTCGATTGGTTCGAGATCGGAGGAAGTAGATGAATGAGCCGGCTATGATGAACGTCGTGGCCGCCAGCGTGAAAAACATCAGCCAGCTGATTGGATTGTCGCCTTGCATCGGAGCCTCCAGTTGTAAAACTCTGATGACAATCAGAACGCTTCGCCTTTGTTCCTAGCGCTTAGGGCTCGACCTAAGGCACGCCGCTAAAAATCATATAAATGATTGATATTAAACGGTTATGGCGTGAGCGGCGGGAAACTTTCTTCAGGATTACACTCCCATATGTAAACTTTAGTTGACATATTTGCAAAGTTCGTCGAGCCTATCGATCTGGAATTCTCGCATGCTTTCGCGGGTACGCGCTCCAGATAACGACGGCGAGGACGAATGGGCGGCACCGCAGCACAGTCCAATTCAAACGAACTCGAACGGCTTCTGCTGCGGATGTCCCGGAAGGACGAAGCGGCGTTTGAAGAGCTGCACGCGGCTACCAAGCGAAAACTGTTCTCAACCGTACTGCGGGTGGTCAGGCGCAGGCATCTGGCGGAGGAAATCCTCCAGGAAGCCTATGTCCGCATCTGGCTGAACGCGGCTACGTACCGTTCATCGATGGGCTCGCCCATGATGTGGATGATAACGATCGCCAGAAATCTTGCGATCGATGTCGCACGAAAGCCGACACTGGAAGTCTATTCCGACCATTCCGTCATGCTGGATTTTCCCGCTGACATCCCCACAGCGCTCGAAAGCATCGAGATTCGCGAAAACGAAAGCGAGACTACCAAGCTACAGGATAGCATCTTCTCCGCCCTGCAGGCCCTGGAGCCCTTAAGGCGTCAACTGGTTATCGCAGCTTATATCCACGGAGAAAGCCGGCACCGTCTTTCCGAACTTTATGGTGTTCCGGTCAACACCATAAAGACATGGATCAGGCGCGCGTTGCTGGAAGTACGGGCTCAAATCGGAGCAATGCCGGCGAGCCATAACGACTTCGATTTACTCATCTCGACCGTGGGCTATCAATACATGCTCACGCCAATCCGAAAGACTACGATTGAGCAGATTTGAGACGGCGGTGACGAACTGCGCAGGCACAAAAGGCTTACCCAGCACGACGGCGCCAGGCACCCCCTTGGACACCCCGTCCAGCGTTGTGCTCCCCGCTCATGTCAACTACCGGCAACGCCGGCTCAACCACTCGAGCCCGCTGTGTCACGTCCCGCTAAACTTTGCGATTTGACGTCAATGCTGCAGGGTGTCAGGATATCCTTACAAGACGAGTGCCGAAGTTGATGAACAATGTCGCCAACTTCGGCTGCAAGGAGACAAAAATGCTCGCTTAATGGGAGGACTTCGCCGTGACCAAGTTTGCGTTGCCTGCACTCGCACTCCTTATATTTGGCCTCTTCTATTTTTCCATCACATCCCAACCGCCCTATGAGCCGTCTGACATTGCCAGCCCGCGCGAGGAGTTGACTCAGCAACCCGCTGTCGCCGTCGCTGAAAAAGCCGAGCCCGATCGGGTGCAGCAGCTTGCCAAGACCATCGACAGCGTCAGCGCCGAACTAAAGCGGCTGTCCGACGATACCAAAGCGAACAGCGACAAGATCGCCCAGACCGCCGCGCTGCGCTCCGACCTGCAAGACTCCAAGTCGAGCAGCGATAAGACCGCGCAGAGCTTGGTTGAGCAAGTCGACGCGCTGCGCTCCGACCAGGTCAAATTCCTGCAGGACGCCAAAGAGAGCAACGACAAAGCGGCGCAGGCGCTTCGGCAGGAGTTCGCGGCCGCGCAGGCCAAGCTTGTCGCTCAGGTCGGCGATACGCTAAAGGCCAGCACCGCCCGCTCCGAAGCTTTGGCGCAACGCGTTGATGCGATGAAAAAGGACATCGACGACGTCAAGAGGAACATCGACGAGGATCGACAGAACGTATCCAACATATCGCCAGTCCTTGCGCTTTTCGTTGCGCTCGCCGCTCTTGTCCTGGGCCCCTTTTTGGCACGTCAGTTGACCTTGAACCAGCTTGCCGCCGCCAGGAAGCAGGCGGAAGCCGAAGCTGCCGCCGCGGAGCGGTCCCAAACCGCCAAGACGACCCAAGCAGAACCGCCGCTGGCCCCGCCCGCTGCGGCAGAGCTGCCGCAGGACGACACTCTGCAGCACGAAGCGCCTCCGCTGGGCGAGGAAGTCCGTCCTCACCATGACGCCAACACAAATCAAAAAGTCGCGCCTGACTCAGAAAAGGTCTGAAGTTTTCGCAGCCCGAAAGACCTGTGACACCTCTGCACGGCCACGACCTCCGACGCGCTCAGAATCGCCGCGAGAAACGGCGAGATCATCTTGGCGTATGCTGGGATCACTTTCAGAGTTTGCGTCGGCATGTCTTGCATTGCCGCGCGTGCGGGCCAGCCTCATTTGGCACCCAGGAAAGGCGCTCATCCGATTTGTACCCTTGCTGCAGGATGGCAGCGGAGACACCGGGAGAACGCATGGACGAGGCTGGCTTCCAATCCTGGGGCCATCCGATGTGGTGGAACCGGGAAAATGGTTTGGACAAAAAATTCTGGAATCAAAAATGGAAAATGGATTTCGGGAAAACGGGGCACACCCAGTCGAACTGTGCGGCGATGGCGATACTCGCCATGTCGGCGCTGCCTGCGCTCGCCGATCGCCAGGTTACCGCGGACGAACGCGCAACGCTCGCCGCTGCGGTCCAGGCTGAAGGATGCTCCGCCGGCAAATTTGAAATGGACTAAGACGATCAGCAGTTTGAAGTCGACCATGCCGTTTGCGCGGATGGAAAGAAATATGACCTCAAGTTCGATATGCAGATGCGGTTGAAGCGCAAAAATCTGGACTGAGAGGCATGCCGCCACCGGTGCGCCGACACCCTGGTTGCCGTTCGAGCAGGCGCGGGCCGGACGAGCAAAGCGATCCCACCAATCGAAGCCGGCGAAGCGCCTTGTGTTGCACGAATGCTACGGGTTCCAGGCCCGTGCGTTTCCTAGGCGGAGCCGCGATCGATCTTCGCCGGCTGTGTCGCGGCGGCACTAGCCTGTAACCCGCCAAGAGAGCATGTTGCCGATGGGGGTAAGACTACAGGCGGGGACAACCACCATGGCAGCTAGAGCAACGCAGCGCAAAACTAAGCGACTTCCTTCAGCCTCGAGAAAGCCAATCGTGGCCGCAGAGCTCGCGAGACGGTTGGCCGAGGTGCAGGCGCTGCGTAAGCTGGTTCAGAAAGCCGAAGCTGGTCGGCTTAGCTGATCGCCTATGCTGCGTGCCTGATCCGAAAATCGTCGATCCGCCTGCCAGACTTTAATTGTGCAGTCAGCCAACGGGGCGTCTTGCCGCGTCCTGCCCAAGTCTCCGACGGCCGGTCCGGATTTCGATATTTCGGAACGACCACAGGATAGGGGCGGCGATCCAACGACTTGGCAGCTCGAGCTGCGGGCTGAGTTTCATTTCTGCGCTGCAGCTGCCTCAAGCGGTTTTCAACCACGGTCTTTTCCGCCGTCAGTGCCGCGGAAAGCCTCGTGGCAATTTTCTCGTGGAGGTCCCACAATTCGTCGGTGGACATCGACTTGAAGTCATTCCGGTTCACGACCGTCCCCAATCATGATTCGATATTCGAGCCTTCATCGTCGGCAGAAAATTTGAGCACAAGGCCGATTCAAAACGCTCCCCCGCATCAGGTTAGATCGAGTCGCGGCTCCACGGAAGAAATATGCGTTGTGCAGCGCAAGCTTGACGGCATTAAGCCAACAAATTTTCCAAATTCCGATAGCACAATCCGAACTTGATACCTTCGACCGGCCACTGCAGGGCAAACCGGTAGTGCAATCACCTGGGAAACTTCGCCGCGCTTCGCTCCGTTCGGGCTACTCGTACATCAAAGGCCAAAGAAAACTGAAGCGGCACGGGTGACGATTTGCGGGTTCGGCTTATAATGCCGGCCAGGCAATTGCTTCCGTTGCCCTGACAAAGGATGCGGATCGTCATGCCAAAAAAGGGAATCACCGGCCACGACGAATGGGTCGTCACGGAAGCGCTGGCAACGGCACTGATCGCGCTTGAACAACTCGAACCGACCCAGCAATCGCGCCAGCAGATGGATGACATTCGGAAATTGCTGGCGGCCAACTGTCAGCCGGGAACCCTTAACCTGCATCTCGCCCAGGCAAAGTGCCGGCTAAACCCCCACGGCGATCGCGCGGCTATCTATCGAGAGTATGGATTTGAGGATCGGGAAGTCTGAAAATCAGGCGCGTGGCAAGCGTGGCCGGAGAGCAAGCGTAGCCCGGAAGAGCGCAGCGACATCCGGGCTTTCGTCTTCTCAAGCCCCGCATATCGCGGAGCCTGTCATCGGGCGCGCATTCGCGCGACCCGGTGGCTCATGCGGGCTACTTGCTACGACGGGAAGTTCTGGGAGGACATCAGGATGAAGTTGCCGCGCGCATCTGCCACCGCAACGGCTTTGACGATCTTGGCCGCGACGATCGCCCTGCCCGCGCCTGCACAAGCCCAGACCTACGATCCGAGCTATCCCGTTTGCCTGCAGATCTATCAGGGCATCGCTGATTTCTACTACGAGTGCCGCTACCGAACGATGGCGCAGTGTGCCGCGTCAGCCTCGGGCCGCTCCGCGCAATGCATGGTCAATCCATACTACGGCGGCCCGAATGCCGGGCGCAGCAAACGCCAAAAGCGGTCTCAGCCGTATTGAAGACCGTTCGATGTGAAGGCCTGGCGGCGTTCCGCCGGCCGGGTGCCGCTAATCACCAGCCGTAACTGCCGAGCGCGAGCGGCCTCGATGGCGCCTTGGCCGTCCGCACCGTGTCGGGTCTCAGGCAGCGGCGGGCGGCTTCGATCTCGGCATCGCTCGCGCCTTTGCTGCGGGCCCACTGCTCGGCGGCGGACGCACTGTATTGCGCCACATAATAGCGCACGACAGGACATGAAATTCGACGCAAGACACCGGACTGTTCACCCGCAAATCCGGCGCTTGGCATTCCCAGACACAGCAACAGCGCACACACCCAACGTAGGCCCATCTGATTCCCCTCTGCTTATTGAGAGGGCCCGGCTTTCCGCGGCGCATCAAGCCCGATCACGGGTTCCGCACCCGGAACACGCGGATCTGTGCTCAAGCCGCAACGGCATCGTCCTGACGATGGCCGCCCTCCCTCGTAAAATGCGACTTTCCGCGATCATTAAAATTGATTGTTTACGAAGAAGACCGAAGCTGATTGCCGGCTGAGCGGAATTCGCTAGTCTCTGCTTACCGGAGGCCTGGCGCGAACTGGTGCAAACTCCGATGGAATTCGAACGCCGATCGATGGCGAGAACGACGATCTCGAAAGACGCGCTGCTGTTCTTTGACGCACAGCGCGGCGTTCTGACCTGCCGCGTTCAGGACGTCACGAATTCCGGTGCCGGAATAGAACTCCACACCCTCAATTTGCTGCCGCTGGATTTCGAATTGAGTTTTGACAATTTTCACAACATTCGCGAGTGCCGCGTGATCTGGCGGCAAGGCGACTTCGTCGGCGTTGCGTTTCAAAACTGATCAATGTTCAACCGGGCGTTCACCTTTCAGGGCCTGGTGGACAAAACACCCGAGGCAATGGAACTAACATCGACACTTCGCGTCGAATCCCAGTGCTTCCGGTTACTCCGGAACACGACCCAAGAGGCGTCGTTCTCTGACGCGTCCTTCCGCCCTGGGGCCCGTCTGGAGGTCAGTGAGGGGAGTTCAGCATGTCCTGGGATCGTCCGTTCCCTCAGCCTGTCCCTCTCCCGGATGGACCGCCTGCGCAAACCCTGCGAGACGCCGCCAGCTACATCAGGAACCTGCCGCTGCGAGAACGTGACTGTCAGGAATGGCGGCTAGCGTGCAGATGCTGATCGATGCCGCCGAAGACCGCGGACCCATGCTGTTTGCGCGCATGGGAATTGTCAGAGCCCTGGAAGCGCATGCCGAAGGGGCACTCAATCCGGAGCGCCAAGGTTCAGGCCAGGATAGTCTGAAGTGCGAGGGTGACGTCAGCGTCTAAATCTGGATCAGCGTCAGCGGCGATATTGCCGAAACGTCTCAAGGCAAATCGTCTTACGCCACCTGCCTGATACGGAAGTCGTCGATCCGCTTGCCGGATTTCAATTTCGCAGTCAGCCAGCGCGGCGTCTTTCCCCGTCCTGCCCACGTCTCGGACGGCCGATCCGGATTCCGAAACTTCGGAACGACGGTCGGATATCGGCGCCGTCCTGTCGGCGAATTCTCGCGCTCAGCTTCGACACCAGCCCTTGAGTTGGTTCAGGCGATCTTCGAGTACGCGCTTCTCCGCAAGCAGTGAGGCTGCAAGCCTGGAGGCGATTTCCTCGTGCAGTGCCCACAGCTCATCGGTGGACATCGATTCTAAGGTCAATCTTGTTCACGACCGTCCCCAATCATGATTCGATTCAGCTGCACGTAATAGTTAGTAGAAAACATGAGCAGAATAAGGCCGATTTAAGTCTCTCCAATGAACACGCAAGAGTTCCAGACGGGGTACCTCTTTAGATCGCAAATTTCTGGAAGGTTGACTTCTTCAGATAATACAACCCTATCTGATTTTACTTTAAAGAGCCTCCAAGGCTCCTTTTACAACCTTTGATAGATTGTTCAGGGAGCGCAGGGCGCGTGACGCCCGGAAACTACGAGTCTCTCGTTGACAGTTTCCTAGCGTACGTACCAACACGCGGGTTCCGAATTTGGCGCAATGCCGCCGTAACTCCGCCACGCCTACGCCAAAGTCGTTAAAGAACTTCCGTTGGAACTTCTGGACGGCGCAAGCCCGTCCCGCAACAGAATGTTGGCGTCATGGCAGCGTATCGCCACCGCAATGGCCGCGGTGCTTCCAGGCTACGGTTCGCAGCGCTTGCGCTGGCGCTGACCTCATCTCACGCGTGCGCCGACACCTTTCAGGAAAAGTGGATGGGGCGGATCGCCCGGCCGCCGGCAGACGATCAGGAAGCCTCCGTCTACTGGGAGGACAAGTGGGACGCGCGCGGCAAGCGCTTCAAGGCCAACGAGGTCTCCTGCGCGCATCGCACCGAGGCGTTTGGCACCATCTTCGTCGTCACCAATCTCGAGAACGGCAAGAAGATCCGCTGCCCGGTGCAGGACCGCGGCCCGTTCGCACGCGGCCGGGTTCTCGACTTCTCGCTCGGCGCCGCGCGCCAGATCGGCTGCGATGGCTTGTGCCGCGTCACCGTGCGCCGCGCCGGCTACGAGTAGGACGATCGATGGCTTTGTCGGCAGGAACTCATTGGGGCGCCCACAATAGCCGAGCGCTGGTCTCCCTGGGGTAGGTGAAGGGGCGGCGCCCGGCTATTCGGGCCGCGCGGCGGTGCGGCCCGATCAGTAACTCATTACTAACTTAAAGAGAATTTAAAGAGCCGTTGGATCATAGTGATTATTATGATCTGGACTGACAGTCCGGCGCCGATCTCCAGGCTTCAAAGGAACTGAAAAGGCGCAAAACACGCCGAAATCCCGCGACAGGCAACGGCCTGATCAGCGGCCCATCGCCGGCGTTGAAGCGCGACCGACCAGATGCCAATTTCGCTTTCGGGCGCGAAGCCGAAAGCAAAGTGCGATGAGCGCGGAAACGTCCGCAGATCATCGACGTCGTGCTGGTGATTGCGATGGTGCCGATACAGCAGACCGAGCGGCGCAAGCGGCTCGGCCGACACGATGAAGAGTAGACGAGGCCCGGAGTGCCTAGGAGTCCGGGCCTCGTGGCCTCCAGTGGTAGCGCGCTCGTCGTGATGAACGACCGCCCTGCCCCCCCGCTGCAAGCGACGTCGTTATAGGTGCGCCGTGCACGCGCAGCCAATCCGTATCAGTACGGTGCGATACGCCTGCACATATTCCTTGCGTGTGTCCCGCACATGCGACCGCAAGATTCGGCCCGCCTTCATTGCGAGCGCAGCAAAGCAATCCATCTTGCAACACAAAAAAAGAATGAAGCGCCCCGTTGGCCTGCAATGACGTGGTAACCGCAGCTATCGGCTACCCCGGCCTTCGTGGAGACACGACGCGAGTAGTTGCTCGCCGCGTTCTACTGCTTATCGAATGGAATATACTGATGGTACTCCTTCGGCACCGAGTTCCGGTAACGTGCCGGTACTGTGCCACGGTCGACGGAGCGGTCGATCTCCTGCTGCCGGGTCATCCTGGTTGGTTTCTTTTTCTTCGGCGCCCCCTTCTTTTCGGCAGCCATGTTTTCGGGAGCCTTGTTTTCGGCCTTGTTTCAGGGGCCTTGGCTTCCGGCGCGGCAGGGGAAGTTGCCGCAGGCGTTGGTGCAGGCGCGGTTCCGGCGCTCGGCGTTCCCTGCGCCAGCGCGACGCCGGCCGACATCGCTAGAACAGCCGCCGCCGACGCGGCGACCACAAGACGAGGCAGTTTTTGCATAGGAAGCTCCGGTCCAACTTGGTTACCGGCCGATCCTATTACGTCCGGACCCGTCCGCACATCGGGATTTTGGCGAGGCGCACGGACGCAGACTGGCTCTGTCTGACCCGATTGCAGGTCGTGAAGACGAAGGCCAGCCGGCTGCAGTGCCAATCAGGACCGAGAGCGGCGCTGGCGGCTGGCTCGGGATAGGACACGCCGATCACGACGAAGCCTATGAAGGCCAGCGCGACGGCAGCCACGGCGAGAACGAGGTTTTTGCGGGTCCACCAATTGCGGGGCATGGCGGTCGCTCCTGTTGAGAGTCGCCGGGAGAATAGGAGCGTGCCGCCACGGCCCTTGTGAACAGGTTCACACTACACGGGTTTGTGCACGAGCCCGATGGACGCAGAGGTGGGTATAACTCGCGCAATTCCGTTGCGTGCTCACGACCCTTGATCGACATTGCGCTTTCGGGGTGAGCGCGTGGGCGGGGCGTGCGATGGACGAGCAGGAAACGGGCTACGACTACGTCAGATACAAGCAATTGCTGGCGGAAGCGGTCGACGAGACCAGGCGGCTTGAGCTGATCGAGATCATGATCAGGGAAAATGCCCGCGACCGGCTGGAAGCGCAGCGGGCCGCGGATCGGATCGCGATGACGGCGATGACGGTCGCACGCGTGCTCGGCCCCGGCAGCCGTCGCGACAACGTCCAGGACGGTGCGTCACTTCTCCGCAGCGAGCATCACCAGCGAGCCGAGCAGGCCGATCAGCGCACCGGCGAGAAGCCCATATTGCAGGATCGCAGCGCCCGGCTTGGGGCCTCGGCCGCCGCTGCCAGCTCTTAGAGCAGCCAGACTGACGTAATCCCGCTCATCAAGCATCCGTTTAGGCCATTTGCCGTTAGCGCAAGCCTCCCCTGCTCCACCGGCCCCATTTCGACGCTGGCATTTTGCCCCGGCTTCACTTACCTAGGCGCATTCCGCGCATTTGGCGCGCCCAACCCCGAAAGTGAAAGCGACAAGGCCTCTTTTATGAGTGGATTCAAGGAACCGAACTTCGCGGACCGCCAGAAGGCCGCGATGCAGGCGCGGCAGGACATTTTGAACAAGTTTCGCGCCAAGCCGGGACTCGACGATCCCGAGGTGCAGCGCCGTCAGGCCGAGCGTGAAGCCCAGGCCGCCGCCCGCGCCAAGGCGCGAGAGGCCAAGGAAGCGGCAAAGGCCGAGCAGAAGCGTCTCGAGGCCGAGGCCGCCGCGGCGGAGGCTGCCCGAATCGCGCGCGAAAAGGAAGACGAAGCCGCCAGGCTGGCAGCGCTGGAGGTCGAGCAGAAGGCCAAGCGCGACGCCCGTTACGCCGCGCGCAAAGGCAAGGGCAAGAAGAAGTAGGCAAGAGGAAGCGGGCCAAACGCGCACCGCCATCGCTTGCCGGTAACAGCAGAGCCCTCCCGTCTTCAGACCTCCCGTCATTCCGGGCTGGCGCCTGAGCGCCAGACCCCGGGTGCGTTCTGATGCGTCATTGCGCATCCGGGAATCTGGAGCCGCCAGGGCGATGCTTTGCCACCGTTCCCTTGCGCAAACGCTTTGCGTTTGTCGCAGGCAATGACGGCGCGGCTCAGTTCTTTTTCATGCCGTCGTCTTTTTTCATGCCGTCTTTCATCATGCCGTCGTGCTTCATGCCGTCCTTCTTCATCATGCCATCGTCTTTCTTCATCGCATCCTTGGACATCGATTCCTTCTTCATGCCGTCGTCCTTGCCCATCTTGTCCTGAGCGAAGACGGCAGGTGCGAACGCGAGGCCGAGCGAAACGAGCGCGGCGGACAGGCCGAGGCCGATACGGGTCGTGGTGGTCATGGGTGGCGTCCTTTGGTTGGGTTCTCGAAAGCGACATCTGCCGCTTCTCCCAATGACGAGGCGGCGACTGGCTTTGTTACCGGCTGCCCCCAAAGTTCGGCCCTGTTCACGGATAGTTGAAACGGGCAAATTGATGGCGGCTAACGCTCCGCGAGTGCCCATCTTGGACGCATTATTGTCGGAGTCTTCTGCGAACCGCTATTCCCGCGTGTGCGCTGCAGCGATATCAGGCTTTGGTCTCAAAGCCGGAATCTGGGCTTGCCGTCGCGTGCCGCCCCGACCTATCACACCGCCTCGAACTGTCAGACGAGTAACTTCGGACGACGACCGGCCAACATGGGCTGAAGCCGGTCCGGATTGCCGATCCAACAACTACCAGCAGGGGATATAACCATGCTCACACGCCGCCATGTCATCGCATCCGCACTCGCAGCACCCGCCATCCTTCGCTTCGGCACCGGTACCGCCCACGCCGCCACGACACTGAAGATCTCGCACCAATTCCCGGGCGGCACCATCGACAAGGGAGACTTCCGCGACCGGCTCTGCCGCGTGTTCGCCGCCGAAGTCGCCAAGCGCTCCGGTGGCGAGATCGCCGCCGAGATCTATCCGAACTCCTCGCTGATCAAGACCAACGCGCAATTCTCGGCGATGCGCAAAGGCGCGCTCGATATCAGCCTCTATCCGATGCCCTATGCCGGCGGCGAATTGCCGGAGACCAATATCGGCCTGATGCCGGGCCTGGTCGCGACCTACGACCAGGGCCTGCGCTGGAAGAAGGAGCCGGTCGGCAAGGCGCTGACCGACTTCCTCGCCGACAAGGGCATCATCCTCCTGACCTGGGTCTGGCAGGCCGGCGGCGTCGCCAGCCGCTCCAGGCCGATCGTGGCGCCTGAAGACGCCAAGGGCCTGAAGGTGCGCGGCGGCTCGCGCGAAATGGACATGGTGCTGCAGACCGCGGGCGCTGCCGTGCTGTCGGTGCCGTCGAACGAAATCTACGCGGCGATGCAGACCGGCGCCTGCGACGCCGGCATCACCTCCTCCACCAGCCTGATCTCGTTCCGCCTCGAAGAGGTCGCCAAATCGCTGACCTCGGGCGCCGGCGCCTCCTACTGGTTCATGCTGGAGCCGCTGATGATGTCGAAGGCGATCTTCGACAAGCTGCCCAAGAACCAGCAGGACATCATCCTGTCGGTCGGCAGCGAACTGGAAGCGTTCGGCCGCAAGGGCGCGCAGGACGACGATGTCGAGGTCGCCAAGGTCTATGAGAAGGCGGGCGCCAAGGTCAGCAAGCTCGACGTGGCGTTCGTCAACAAGTGGCGGGATATTGCGCGCGATACCGCGTGGAAGGACTACAGCGCCAAGACCGCGACGTCGGCCAATCTGCTGAAGCTCGCCAGCGACGTCGCCGCATGATGCATGGTCCGCTTCCGGATCAACAAGACCGTTCCGAAGCCGTCACGGGCAATCCGCTCGTGGCGGCGCTCGGCCAGGCGCTGGCGCTGTGCAACAACGTCATCGTGGTCTTCGCCGCGCTTGCGCTGATCGCGGCCTGCGTGATCCTCAGTTACAGCGTGCTCGGCCGCGCCCTCTTCCACAGCGCCAACTACTGGCAGGACGAAGCGGCGGTGTTTCTGCTGGTCGGCGCCACCTTCATGACCGCGGCCTATGTGCAGGGCCAGCGCGGCCATATCGGCATCGAGGCCTTTGTCGGGCTGCTGTCGCCGCTCGCCAACCGCATCCGGCTGTGGCTGGTCGATGTCGCGAGCCTGCTGTTCTGCGCCTTCTTTGCCTGGAAATCCTGGACGCTGGCGCATGAGGCCTGGGTCGACGGCCAGGTGTCGAACTCGATGTGGTCGCCGCCGCTTGCGATCCCCTACGTGCTGATGGCGTTGGGCATGACGCTGTTGTGCCTGCAGATCCTGTTGCAGATCATTATTCCCTTTGCTGGTGCTTCACGTCGATGAGCGTTCTTGGAATTGGTATCAGTTACGGCGTAGCGACCCTGTTTGCGATGTTTTCCGGCATGCCCATTGCCTTTGCGCTGGGCGCGGTCGCGGTCGTCTTCATGGCGATCTTCATGCCCACGGCCTCGCTCGATACCGTGACGCAGAACGTCTACGAGGAAATGGCCTCGATCACGCTGCTGTCGATCCCGCTGTTCATCCTCAAGGGCGCGGCGATCGGCAAATCCCGCGCCGGTCAGGATCTCTATTCGGCGCTGCATGCCTGGCTGCATCGCGTGCCCGGCGGGCTCGGCGTCGCCAACGTGTTCGCCTGCGCGCTGTTTGCCGCGATGGCCGGCTCCTCGCCCGCGACCTGCTCGGCGATCGGTTCGGCCGGCATTCCCGAGATGCGCAAGCGCGGCTATTCCGGCGGCTTTGCCGCAGGGATCATCGCCGCCGGCGGCACGCTCGGCATCCTGCTGCCGCCCTCGATCACCATGATCCTGTTCGCGGTCGCCGCGGAGAAATCGCTGGGCCGGCTGTTCCTCGCCGGCATCGGGCCGGGACTGTTGCTGGTGACGCTGTTCGGCATCTACGCGGTCATTCCGCTTCCGCAAGGAATATGCGGCGGCGAAGGCGCTCTACGAGAAGACCGGAACGGAGTCCGCGATCCTGCAGCGCGACGAGTTCACGATGGCCGAGCGCTTCACCATGCTGCCGCGGGTGCTGCCGTTCGTGCTGCTGCTCACCGGCGTGATGATCGCGCTGTATGGCGGCTACGCCACGCCGTCGGAAACCGCAGGCCTCGGCGGTCTGCTGGCGCTGGTGCTGATCGCTGCTGATCTACAGCGTATGGCGGCCGAGCGACCTGTCGCCGATCCTGAAATCCACCATCCGCGAATCCACCATGCTGATGATGATCATCGGCATGTCGCTGCTCTATTCCTACGTGATGAGCTATCTGCACATCTCGCAATCGGCGGCCGAAGCCATCGTCGCCATGCATCTGCCGCGCTGGGAACTGCTGGCCGCGATCCTGCTGATGGTGGTCGTGCTCGGCTTCTTCCTGCCGCCGGTGTCGATCATCCTGATGACCGCGCCGATCATCCTGCCGCCGCTGCGCGCCGCCAATTTCGACATCATCTGGTTCGGCGTCGTCATGACCATCGTGATGGAGATGGGGCTGATCCACCCGCCGGTCGGCCTGAACATCTTCGTCATCCGCAACGTCGCGCCGGACATCCCGCTGAGCGAGGTGATCTGGGGCACGCTGCCGTTCGTGCTGCTGATGATGCTGGCGGTGCTGCTGCTGTGCTTCTTCCCGGGGATTTCGACCGGGCTGCCGGACCTGGTGATGGGGCCGGACGGGGGGCGGTGATGCTCGGGTGATCGGTAGGGTGGGCAAAGCGAAGCGTGCCCACCATTCTTGCCACGCGTGTTACCGGCCGCGAAAATCCTGGCCACTCACCCTACAGGGCCGGTGTGTAGCTCACTGTCACGTGTCCTACCTGGGTTTCGCGCTTGAATACCTTGGCAAGTGCGGGCAAGCGGATGTCCAGCGTGGCCTCTCCCGTCCATTCAATCTTCAGATTATGACTTCCATCCAGTACCAGAAAGTCGACGTCGCGCTTTCGAGAAAACGTCCGGCCGTTCGGGACCAGACTCACATGCGTATTCAATGGTGGTATCGGCGCGCAATAGACTTCAAACACAACGGCTGAGAGCTTGCCACCCGGATCGGGCGTCGCGCTCGTCACCGGTACATGGCACAGTCCAACCGCACTCTCCCAGTCATAAGTCGAATCGACATAGGACAGAATTGCCAGCAGGGCAGCCATCGTAGCGGCTGTCGCTAACGTCCTTCTGCGCGTCATGCCTTGCCGGCGGCCTTCTTCGCGTTCAACGCCGCCGCCACGCGGCTGACCGGCGGACGGCCGATCAGCCCGCTCACGACATTGGTCGCGGCGACCAGTTTTGCCATATCGACGCCGGTCGCAATGCCCATGCCTTCGAGCATGTAGACCACGTCCTCGGTCGCGACATTCCCGGTCGCGCCGGGGGCGTAGGGGCAGCCGCCGAGACCGCCGGCGGCGGAATCGATCACGCGGCAGCCCTCCTCCATCCCGGCATAGAGATTGGCGAGCGCCTGCCCGTAGGTGTCGTGGAAATGCATCGCGAGATTGGCCATCGGCACATGGCCGGCCACCGCGCGCAGCAGCTGCCGCGCCTTCAGCGGCGTGCCGACGCCGATGGTGTCGCCGAGCGAGACTTCGTAGCAGCCGAGGTCCCACAGCACTTTTGCGACATCGACCACCGCCTGCGGCTTGATCTCGCCCTCATAGGGGCAGCCGAGCACGGTGGAGATATAGCCGCGCACCCTGACGCCATCGGCCTTGGCGCGCGCCAGCACCGGCTTGAACCGGTCGATCAATTCCGCAATCGAGCAATTGATATTGGCGCGCGAAAAGCTTTCCGACGCGGCGGCGAACACCGCGATCAGTTTGGCGCCGGCGGCCTGCGAGGCCTCATAGCCCTTCTCGTTCGGCACCAGCACCGGCAGTTCGCAATCCGTGTGATGGCTGACGCCGCGCAGCACCTCGGCCGATCCCACCATCTGCGGGATCGCCTTCGGCGACACGAAGGCGCCGACCTCGACCGATGTGAGCCCGGCGCCGATCAGCGCCTCGACGAAGGCGATCCGGTCGGCGACGCTGACCGGCGTCTTCTCGTTCTGCAGGCCGTCGCGCGGGCCGACCTCGACGATGTGGACGCGATCGCTCATGACGCCGCCGGTTCGATTTCGGCGAGTTCGACGCCTTCGCCGACGATATCGCCGACCTTGCACTTGATCTTCTTCAGCACGCCCGCATAGGGCGCGCGCAGGGTCTGCTCCATCTTCATGACTTCGAGCGTCAGGATCGCCGCGCCCTTCTCCAGCGTCGCGCCCTCCTCGGCCAGCAGCGCCACCACGGTGCCCGGCAGCGGCGCCACGATCTTGTCCTCGCCGACCTGCTCCTCGGTCTCGCCGCCGAACGGATCGACCCAGTGCAGGTCGAAGCGGCCGTTGCGGGTGCGCAAATAAAGCTCATGGCCCTCGATCACGGCGGTCGACGCGCGATTTCATGCCGTCGATCGTCAGGTCGAAGCTGCCGTCATCCGCCGGCGAGGTCGTGAAGACAAAGTCGTGCTTGCCGATCGAGAGTGTCATCGGCCCGGAGCCATAGTGCAGCGTCACCTTGTGCTCGGCGCCCTGCCCCTGACGGAACGAGAATACCCGTTGCCGCCTGCCGACCGGCATCCAGCCAAACGTCTGCCACGGCGAATCCTTGCGCGCGGATTTCTGCTCCCCGTTGACGATGGCGGCGACCGCGGCGCAAAGCTCGAGATCGCCGGCCGCGCCCGACGATTCCGTCAGCTTCTTCAACTCGCGCTCGATGAAGCCGGTGTCGATGGTGTTGGCGCGCACCTTCGGGTGCGTGATCAGCGCCGACAGGAACGGGATGTTGGTGACGATGCCGCGAACGTCGGTCTCTTCCAGCCCGCGGTTGAGCCGCTCGATCGCGGCCTGACGGGTCGGCGCCCAGGCGATCACCTTTGCCAGCATGGCGTCGTAATACGGCGACACCGCATCGCCGCCGCGATAGCCGGCGTCGATCCGCAGGCCGTCGACGGCATCCGGCGTGCGCCAGGTCTTGATCCGGCCCACCGACGGCATGAAATTCTTCTGCGGATTTTCCGCGTAGACCCGCGCCTCGATGGCGTGGCCGTTCAGCTTGATCTCGTCCTGCGCCAGCGGCAGCTTTTCGCCGAACGCCACCCGCAACTGCCATTCCACCAGATCGACGCCGGTGATCAGTTCGGTCACGGGATGCTCGACCTGCAGGCGGGTGTTCATCTCGATGAAGAACACGTCCTTGCCGTCGGAGACGAACTCGATGGTGCCGGCGCCGACATAGTTCACGGCGGCGGCGGCCTTGCGCGCGGCGGCGCAGACGGCCTCGCGCTGCGTGGCGTCCAGCGTCGGCGACGGCGCTTCCTCGATCACCTTCTGGTGCCGCCGCTGCAACGTGCATTCGCGCTCCCAGAGCGAGAGCAGATTGCCATGGCTGTCGCCGATGATCTGCACCTCGATATGGCGCGGGTTCTGCACGAATTTTTCGATCAGCATGCGGTCGTCGCCGAACGCCGCCTTGGCCTCGCGCTTGGCGCTGACGATCGCCGCCGAAAGTTCGCCGGCCGAATTGACCGCGCGCATGCCGCGCCCGCCGCCGCCGGCGGACGCCTTCACCAGCACCGGGAAACCGATCTTGTCGGCGGCTTTTGCCAGCGTCGCCTCGTCCTGGGCCTCGCCGTGATAGCCGGGCACCAGCGGCACGCCGGCCTTTTCCATCAGCGCCTTCGAGCCGGATTTCGAGCCCATCGCCGTCATCATCGCGGCGGTCGGGCCGACGAACACCAGCCCGGCATCGAGGCAGGCCTGCGCGAATTCGGCATTTTCAGACAGGAAGCCGTAGCCGGGATGCACGGCCTCGGCGCCGGTCTGGCGCGCGGCTTCGATCACGCGTTCGATGTTGAGATAGCTGTCGCGCGCCCGCGCCGGCCCGAGCAGCACGGCCTCGTCGGCCATGGCGACATGCATGGCGTCGCGATCGGCCTCGGAATAGACCGCGACGGTGCGCAGGCCCATGGCGCGGGCGGAGCGGATGACGCGGCAGGCGATCTCGCCGCGGTTGGCGATCAGGAGCGTGCGAAAACGCCGGTAGAGTTTCGAGCGGTCCATCATGGTTTCCTGCATCACATCCTGAACAGGCCGAATTTCGTCGGTTCGATCGGCGCATTCGCCGACGCCGACAATCCAAGACCGAGCACCAGCCGCGTATCGGCGGGATCGATCACGCCGTCGTCCCACAGCCGCGCGGTTGCGTAATAGGGGCTGCCCTGGTGTTCATATTGCGCGCGAATGGGCGCGCGGAACTTGTCCTCTTCCTCGGCCGACCAGCTCTCGCCCTTGGCCTCGATATTGTCGCGGCGGACCTGGCTCAGCACCATGGAGGCCTGCTCGCCGCCCATCACCGAGATGCGCGCGTTCGGCCACATCCACAGGAAGCGCGGCGAGTAGGCGCGGCCGCTCATGCCGTAATTGCCGGCGCCATAGGAGCCGCCGATCACGACGGTGAATTTCGGCACGCCGGCGGTCGCCACCGCCGTCACCAGCTTGGCGCCGTCGCGCGCGATGCCGCCGGCCTCGTACTTCTTGCCGACCATGAAGCCGGTGATGTTCTGCAGGAACACCAGCGGGATATTGCGCTGGCAGCACAGTTCGATGAAGTGCGCGCCCTTCAGCGAGCTCTCGCTGAACAGGATGCCGTTATTGGCGATGATGCCGACCGGATAGCCCCAGATATGGGCGAAGCCGCAGATCAGCGTCGTGCCGTAGAGTTTCTTGAATTCGTCGAACTCCGAGCCGTCGACCACCCGCGCGATGATGTCGTGCACGTCGAACGGTTTTCTGCCGTCGGCGGAGACCACGCCGTAGATTTCGTCCGCCGGAAACAGCGGCTCCCGCGGCTCGCGCATGTTCAGCGCGGCGCGCGTCGGCTGCTTCAGCGTGGCGACGATGCGCCGGGCGATCCCGATCGCATGGGCGTCGTTCTGCGCGTAATGATCGGTGACGCCGGATTGCCGCGAATGCACGTCGGCGCCGCCGAGTTCTTCCGCGGTCACCACCTCGCCGGTCGCGGCCTTCACCAGCGGCGGGCCGCCGAGGAAGATGGTGCCCTGGTTGCGCACGATGATGCTCTCGTCCGACATCGCAGGCACGTAAGCGCCGCCGGCGGTGCAGGAGCCCATCACGATCGCGATCTGCGGAATGCCCTGCGCGGACATCTGCGCCTGATTGTAGAAGATGCGGCCGAAATGCCGCTCGTCCGGAAAGATCTCGTCCTGCATCGGCAGGAAGGCGCCGCCGGAATCGACCATGTAGACGCAGGGCAGATTGTTCTGCCGCGCAATGTCCTGCGCGCGCAGATGCTTCTTCACCGTCATGGGATAGTAGGTGCCGCCCTTGATGGTGGCGTCATTGGCGACGATGACGCATTCGCGGCCCGAAATGCGCCCGACGCCGGTAATGACGCTGGCGGAATGGACGTCGCCGCCATAGAGGCCGTGGGCGGCCAGCGGCGACAATTCGAGAAAGGCGGTGCCGGGATCGACCAAGAGGTCGACGCGCTCGCGCGCCAGCATCTTGCCGCGCGAGGTATGCCGCTTGCGCGACGTCTCGCCGCCGCCGCCGGACACGACCTTGAGCTTGTCGCGAAGCTCGGCCACCAGGCCGCGCATCACGTCGGCGTTGCGGGCAAACTCGGAAGACGTGGGATCGATGGTGGAATGAAGCGGCATGGTCGGCATTTCTTTGGATGCTGGAGTGCCCTGGGATGGCTTCAGGACGGTCGGGACCGCCCATTCGAGGAGAATGCGACAGCCTGTACCATCTTGGCCCCGATGTGAAGTTCAGGCGGTCTTTTCGAACAGTTCCCGGCCGATCAGCATGCGGCGGATTTCGCTGGTGCCGGCGCCGATCTCGTAGAGTTTGGCGTCGCGCAACAGCCGCCCGGTCGGGTAGTCGTTGATGTAGCCGTTGCCGCCGAGGAGCTGGATGGCGTCGAGCGCACATTGGGTGGCTTTTTCCGCAGCATACAGAATGGCGCCGGCCGCGTCCTCGCGCGTGGTCTCGCCGCGGTCGCAGGCCTTGGCCACCGCATACACATAGGCGCGCGAGGCGTTCATGGTGGTGTACATGTCGGCGATCTTGCCCTGCACCAATTGGAAGGTGCCGATCGGCTCGCCGAACTGCTTGCGCTCGTGGACATAGGGCAGCACCACGTCCATGCAGGCCTGCATGATGCCGATCGGGCCCGCCGCCAGCACCGCGCGCTCGTAGTCGAGGCCCGACATCAACACGTTGACGCCGCGGCCGACCTCACTGAGCACGTTCTCCTCCGGCACTTCGCAGTCCTCAAACAGCAATTCGCACGTGTCGGAGCCGCGCATGCCGAGCTTGTCGAGCTTTTGCGCGGTGGAAAATCCCTTCATACCCTTTTCGATGATGAAGGCCGTCATGCCGCGCGGGCCGGCGTTGAGGTCAGTCTTGGCATAGACCACCAGCGTATCGGCGACGGGACCATTGGTGATCCACATCTTGTTGCCGTTGAGCACAAAACGGTCGCCCTTCTTGTCGGCGCGGGTCTTCATCGACACCACGTCGCTTCCGGCGCCGGGCTCAGACATCGCCAGCGCACCGACATGCTCGCCGGAAATCAGTTTTGGCAGATATTTTCGCTTCTGTGTTTCATTGCCGTTGCGGCGGATCTGGTTGACGCAGAGATTGGAATGCGCGCCGTAGGACAGGCCGACCGCGGCCGAGGCCCGCGACATCTCCTCCACCGCGATGCAGTGCTCGAGATAGCCGAGGCCGGTGCCGCCATACTCCTCCTCGACGGTAATGCCGTGCAGGCCGAGTGCGCCGATCTTGGGCCAGAGGTCGCGCGGAAACTGATTGCTGCGGTCGATTTCGGCGGCGCGCGGCGCGATTTCGTTCTGCGAAAACGCATGCACGGTTTCGCGGATCGCATCCGCGGTCTCGCCGAGATCGAAGTTGAGAAGCAGCGCCCTGTTCGAGGCCATCGTTCCACCCTTGGTTCTTCTTCGAATTAAACGATCATACGTTTTTTTAACTTACCTGCAAGCAGAACCTGCCAGCCGTCAAATGACGGCTACAGACGATTGAAATGTCTATCTTTTCGTGTCAAGATTATACAATCGACCGCTCGTTTCTGACAGCGGTGAGTGTTATCCTTCAGAGGCCCCATGGCGCGGACGATCGGCTCACACGGCCCGAAGACGATGGAGGCGATCCGCAAGGCCGGGCTGCGCCTGATCTTCGAGCACGGCTATGCCGCCATGAGCCTGCGCCAGCTCGCCGCCGAAGTCGGGATCCAGTCGGGCTCGCTCTACAACCACATCTCGACCAAGCAGGAATTGCTGTTCGACCTGATACGCGACCACATCAACGAATTGCTGCGCCAGCTCGATCGCGCCCTGCAGGGCAAAGCGCGGCCGGTCGACAAGCTCCGCGCCTTCACCGCCTTCCACGTCACCTATCACATGACCAGGAAGCGCGAGGTCTTCATCGCCAATTCCGAGCTGCGAAGCCTGGAGCCGAAGAATTACGAAGCGATCGTGGCGCTGCGCGGCGCCTATGAGCGGCGGCTGGCGGAAATTCTCGCCGAGGGCGTCGCCGAAGGCGAGTTCGAGGTCGTGGACATCCAGGTGGCGACATTTGCGATCCTGGCCCTGTTGACCGGCCTCACCACCTGGTACCGGCCCGGCGGGCGACTGACCAGGGAAGCCATCGTCGCCGCCCACGAAAAGCTGGTGCTGTCGAGCGTCGCCCCCGGCGCAACAGCCAAGCTGGCTCAAACCAGGCCTGCCCCCTCCCCGAGGACGGCGACGCGTGGCAGGCTGGAGCGCCGATGAGGTGCCCAAGAGAAGTCCGGGAATAGCCGATGACGGAACGCCAGCCCCTCGACGATATCGACCTGAAGATACTGTCGGAGCTGCAAAGGGATGGCCGCATCCGCAACAACGAACTGGCTGAGCGGGTCGGTATCTCGGAGCCGCCATGCCGGCGGCGGGTGCGGGCCTTGCGCGAGCGCGGCTATGTCAGCGCGATCAGGGCCACGCTCGACGAAACGCTGCTCGGCTACGAAGTCATTTCCTTTGTCCTGATCCAGTTGCAGAGCCAGGCCCAGACCCCGCTGCAGGCGTTCGAAAAATCGATCGCGGCGGTGCCGCTCGTGCTGCAGAGCTGGCGGATTTCGGGCGATGCCGACTATCTGCTCAAATGCGTGGCGCGAAACGTCGAGGGCATGCACCAGCAGCTTCTGCAGTTTTCGGCGATGCCTGAGGTGCGCAACATCAGGACGTTCCCGGTGCTTGGCGTCGCCAAGGACGCGCCGCTGCCGATCCCGTCCGGCCCGGCGGCATCGGGCCCGTAGCCCTCGTCCGGAATTCGCCGGCGTCGTCGTCAGCCTTAATGCGTCCAGGGCTCGACGCGCTTGAAGGCGAAATTGTCGGCATAGGCCACCTGCCGCTGCTTCGAATCCTTGGGCTCGATCACCTGGTAGGCGATGCCCTTGCGCTCGCAATAGGCGATCGCATCTTCCTTGGTGTCGAAATGCAGGGTGAGCTGCTGTTTCATGTCGCCGGACGAGGTCCAGCCCATCAGCGGCTCGACCGCCCGGGGCTGCTCGGGCTCGTAGTCGAGCTGCCATTCCCGGGTCTTCGCCCTGCCCGATTGCATCGCGTTTTTGGCGGGCTTAAAAATGCGTGCGGTCATGGATAGTTGGATCCTCAAGCGAATGCGGCATGGTAGCGTTTGGCGGAAACAGCCGGGATAGTATAGAGACACTTTTCAGGAATTTGATCGGTGATTCCCGCAACCCGGTCGTACCATTTCCGTACCGGTATAGTCATTATGCCGTAGTGTGACAATCTAGGGCTATCCGGCGCACGGGACCTGCGCCATCCTCCCCACAAAGTATCACTGCGAACGGCAGCCATGAAAATCAACGCCACCCTGCCAGAAAAAGGACGCGACCTCCGGCTCGACCTGTTTCGCGGGGTAGCGAACTGGGCGATCTACCTGGATCATATCCCCGACAACGTCGTGAACTGGATCACCACCCGCAACTACGGTTTCAGCGACGCCGCTGACCTCTTTGTTTTCATTTCCGGCTATACCGCCTCCTTTGTCTATGCCCGGATGATGCTGGAGCGCGGCTTCATCGTCGGCGCCACGCGGCTGACCAAGCGGGTCTGGCAGCTCTATGTCGCCCACATCATCCTGTTCGTGATCTATATCGCCTCGATCAGCTATCTGGCGCTGCGCTTCGGCGATTCCCAGCTGGTCAACGACTTCAACGTCGTCGGCCTGATCGACAACGCGACCGAAACGCTGCGGCAGGGCCTGTTCCTGAAATTCAAGCCGGTCAACCTCGACGTGCTGCCGCTCTACATCGTGCTGATGGGACTGTTCCCGCCGGTACTGTGGATCATGCTGCGCCAGCCCAACTGGACCATGATCGCCGCGATCGCGCTGTGGCTGGTGTCGCGGCAAACCGGTTGGAACCTGCCCGCCTACCCGCAGGGTACCTGGTATTTCAACCCGTTCGCCTGGCAGGTGCTGTTCGTGTTCGGCGCGTGGTGCGCGCTCGGCGGCGCCCGCAAGAACCTGGCCATCATCAATTCACCCGATCACGCTCTATTTCTGCATCGCCTACATGATCCTGGGGCTCGTCATGACCATGGCCGGCAAGTTTCCGGCGTTCGGCGAAATGTTTCCGCAGTGGCTGTATTCGATGTTCAATCCGAACGACAAGACCAACCTCGCGCCCTATCGATTCCTGCACTTCGTGGTGATCGTGATCCTAGTCATCCGCTTCGTGCCGAAGGAATGGCCGGGCCTGGAGTGGAAGATCTTCGATCCGCTGATCGTTTGCGGCCAGCAATCGCTCGCCGTGTTCTGTGTCGGCGTGTTCCTGTCGTTCGTCGGGCATTTCGGACTGTCGCTGAGCTCGGGCTCGCTGCTGGCGCAGATCTTCGTCAGCGTGTCCGGCATCGCGATCATGACCATCGTCGCCTACTACATTTCCTGGTCAAAGCGGCAGGACAAGCCGCTTAAGCCGCCGGCGCCGAAAGCCACCCCGGCGGCGGCCGGCTGAGGTGCTACAGCCGGCGTCAGGCCGGCTGCGCGGTCGATGCCACCAGCGTCCGCACGTCGGCGTAGACGTTGAGCACCGGCGCGACCACCTTGTGCATCGTAGTCTTCGACACGATCGTATCGTGGATCACCAGATGATCGATCCCCGTGGTCAAAAAGCAATTCACGGAATCCTGCGGCGTTTCCACGATCGGCTCGCCCTTGATGTTGAATGAGGTGTTGATCAGCACGGGAACGCCGGTCAGCGCCTCGAACTCCTTGAGCAGGCGATAGAGCATCGGATTGGTGGCTTCGCGCACGGTCTGCACCCGCGCGGTACCGTCGACATGCACGATCGCCGGGATTTTGTCTCGCCATTCCGGGCGAACCGGCTTCGCGATCAGCATGAAGGGCGAGTCTTCGTCGCCTTCAAAAACTTCCTTCATGCGCTCGGCCAGCACGATCGGCGCGAACGGTCGGAACGCCTGCCGGTGCTTGACGCGGCTGTTGAGGATGTCCTTCATCTCGGGCTTGCGCGGGTCCGCGATCAGGCTGCGGTTGCCGAGCGCACGCGGTCCAAATTCCGAGCGGTCCTGAAACCAGCCGATCACCTTCTGGTCGGCGAGCAGTTTTGCGGTGTCGCGGCAGACGTTCTCGCTCCTGACGGCCTCGACCTGGATGCGCACCAGGAATTTCTGCAATTCCGTGGCAACCTCCTGATCGCTGTAGGACCTGCCGACATAGGAATGATCCATCACGAAATCGCGGCGCTGCTTTAAAATCTCGAGCCAGCCATAATAGGCGCAGCCGATCGCGATGCCGTCGTCGCCGGCCGCGGGCTGAATCCAGACGTTCTCGAAGCCGGCTTCGCGGGCGACCCGCCCGTTCGCCACGCAGTTCAGCGCGACGCCACCGGCCATGCAGAGATTTTTGGCACCAGTCGTTTCGCGCAACCAGCGGGCACGCGCCAGCAGCACGTTCTCGGTGTCGTCCTGCGTGCGCCAGGCCAGATCTTCCCAGTGCCGCATCGAGGGGCTCTTTTCCCAGTTGCTGCCGTCGAACACAAAAGGCTGCTTGAAATCGGCCGTCCAGTGCGGCACGTCCAGCTTGCCGTCGTTCAGTTCGAGCAGATGCTTGACCTGTTCGCGGCGGCCATAGGGCGCCAGCCCCATCAACTCGCCGCACTTGTTCCAGTCGCCGAAAATGTAGGTGGAAGCGCGGCTGTAGAGCGCGCCGAGGCCGGGCATGGTGTAGAACTCGTCGCTGAGAAAGCCACGGTCCGGCTCCATCCAGACCTTCTTGAGGCATTCCAGCTTCGTTCCGCTGAACTTGTAGTAGCTCTCGGACTCGCGTGCCAACGATGTTGCCGTGTCGCTGGCGGGAAACGCTTCCATTACGTCGGAGCTGTAGCTGCCGACGCCATCGACGATCATCACGACACCATCCTCGAATGGCGACACCGCGAACGCGCTGTAGGCGTGCGCCAGGTGATGGGAGATCGTGACCACCTTGTCCCGATGCGACAGATAGAGCGGATGCTTGGCTGCGTCGCCGCGCTCGAATTCCGGAAGGAAGCCCGGCGCGTCGAAATAGACCAGCCGCTCTTCCATCTCCTGGACCGGCAGGATGTAGCAATTGCGCACGACCAGATCGACGTCGTCGAGTGTGATGCCTTCGGCTTCGAGGCAATAATCGATCACTTCCTTGTAGAAGCCTGACGCGTGCTTGGCCCGCGTGATCCGCTCCTTGGCGATCGCAAACGCGATCGCGCCATCGCGCAACAGGCAGGCGCTGACATCATGGTCATAGGTGTTCAGGCCAAGAACGTAAGTGTGTTTTTTGGACATGGGTACTCGTTGAGGCGGGATCGCTGTGCGCTGAAAAAGGGGAGATCGTGTCGACATCAAGATGCTGGCGTGGCCTTGCCGTAACTTCCCTCGGAATTCTGCGGCGCAAAACCATCGGCGTTCAGGAAACATTCAGGAAGATGAACGGCGCAACGCAAAAAGCCTTGGAAAACCGGCCATAACTTGACCTTATCTGCCCTTCTTAATAATGTCCCGAACCCGAAAGAACCTTAGTGGAAATATTGTCTTAGTGCATCTGAACCGAAAGCTGCCTCGCGCGTCTAAGTGAGATAGTGCCGAAGTCCAGATGTCTTGGAAGTGACCGGAGATCCCTGAATGGCTAAACGCTACAATATCCTGACCCGCTGCCTCGCAGCGTTGGCTTTGTTGTTCGTCTACGTCGCCAGCACCTCTGCTATTCTGGTCGGCGGGACGACGACGTCCGCGCTGGCTCGTGGCGGCCGAGGAGGCGGAGGCTATCGCGGCGGTGGCCGTGGCTTTTATCGCGGCGGAGGTCGTGGCTTCTATGGCGGTCGGGGTTATGGCCGAGGTTATGGCTTCTACGGCGCCCCCGTCGTTGTCGGTCCCCGCTGCTGGTGGAATGCTTACGGCCAGCGCGTCTGCAGGTGGTGAGATAGGTTCGATCGCCGTCGCCTCAGACGGATCGGATACGAAGTTCAAGCGCACTGGGCAACCGGTGCGCTTTTTCTTTTTGAAAACGATGCCGCCGCGCGATGAGTCTCGCCCACGCTAACTTGCCAGTCGCGGTAACAGCTTGAGCGCATTGCCACGCTCGATCGCCGCCATCTGCTCGTCCGTGAACACGCCCGCTTCACGCAAGCCTTTCACATGATCGCTTCCGGTGCGGTACGGGAAATCCGTTCCGAACACGATCTGCGATGGCGGGATGATTGCCGCCAGCGCCGACATCGAACCGCGATTGGAAGTCTGCGCGGTGTCGTAGAAGAATCGCTTGAGTTCAACGAGCGTGCCTTCAGGCACTGTTTCCTTGGCCTTCGGCACCAGCAGCGGATGACGGACGAAGCGCTCGATCAGGAACGGCATCGTCCCGCCGGCGTGCGAAAATATCCAGCGGATATCGGGAAACCGCCGCGCATTGCCGGAGAAGATGATGTCGGCGATGGTGCGCGTCGTGTCGGTGCCGAACTCGATCATCACCGCTGGCTGTGTCGGCACGAGGTTCGCACAGCAGTTAGCCGCCGTCGGATGGGTGTAGACCAGCGCCTTGCGCCGGTTCAGTTCCTCCATGACCGGGAGGAACAGCGGATCGCCAAGCCATTTGTCGCCATAGTTCGTCATCAACGCGATGCCGTCGGCCTTAAGCGTATCGAGCGCATATGTCAGTTCGAGCAAGCTGCCTTCGACATCGGTGAGCGGCAGCATCGCGAAATTACCGAACCGGCCGGGAAAATCCGCGACGAGCTTGGCGGCATATTCGTTCGAACTCGCGACACAGCCGTCTTGCCGCTTCACCCTTGGTGAAATTGACGCCGGGCGTTGTGACCGAAAGCATCGATGTCGCAATGCCGGCCTTGTCCATATCGGTGAGCGATTTCTCGATGGTCCAGTTCTTCATCAACGCATCGCCAAACCCTCCTTCGTTCGATGCCGTCACATAGGTCGGCGGCGACAGATGATGGTGAACGTCGATCCGGAACGGTTTTGTGTCGGTGGCTTGTGCCCTCGCCCGGCCGCCACCCGCCACCGTCGTCAGCGCCAGCGCGCCGGCGCCGAGCATGAAGCTGCGTCGGCCCGGGTTGGAGAGCGACCGGTCTGATGGGCCACAGCAGAAGCAGCCCCGTCGCGCGGGCGTACGCAAATCCGTCATTGGTTCTCTCCCCGATTTTGTTTGTTGTGTTTGTCGTCGCCTGCAGTATTCAGCCGTCGAGAATGGCCACCGCCCGCGTCCAGCCCGCCGACGCACGCTCGATCTTCACCGGGAAGCACGACACCATAAATCCGGTCGACGGCAGTTGCTCGAGATTATGCAGTTTTTCGATGTGGCAATAGCCGATGTGGCGGCCGGCCTTGTGGCCTTCCCAGATCAGGCTGGCGTCCTTGGTCTCGGCATATTTCTTGGCGGTGTAGACGAACGGCGCGTCCCAGCTCCAGCCGTCGATGCCGGTCAGCCGCACCCCGCGCTCCAGCAGATACATCGTCGCTTCATAGCCCATGCCGCATCCGGACGTGACGTAATCCTGCCGGCCGTATTTGACGCCGGCGGCGGTGTTGACCACGACGATCTCCAACGGCGACAGCGTATGGCCGATGCGCTTCAGTTCCGCTTCGACATCCTTGGCGGTCGCGACATAGCCGTCCGCAAAATGCCGGAAGTCGAATTTCACGCCCGGCTGGAAACACCATTCCAGCGGCACCTCGTCGATGGTCCAGGAACGCTCGCCGCGGTTCATGGTGGGGTGGAAGTGCCAGGGCGCATCGAGATGCGTGCCGTTGTGGGTGGAGAGTTGCACCTGCTCCACCGCCCAGCCCTGCCCGTCTGGCAGGTCCTCCGCCTTCAGCCCGTCGAAGAACTGCAGCATCCGCGGCAGGCCTTGCTGGTGGTCGATGTACTGGATCGTCGGATGCCCGCCCGGCGGATCGGCCGGCACGTCGTTTTGCAGGGGAACGGAGATATCGATCAGTTTGCGCGCCATGGCGTTTCCTCACTCGTTATTGTTCTGGTTGCTGGCCCCGCGGGCCGGTACGTCGCTCTGCGCAAGACGGCGCGCTTCAGTCCGCGTGCCGTTGCAAAAGTGGTGGAATTACTGAGAAAGGATTTCCCGGTGGCTCGGAAAAATCCGACTCCATCATGGTAAATGGACTCTTTCGCTTTCACCAACATCTTGATTCACAACTCGAAAAAAAATGGCACGCCGGATGCACATCATTCGCCGTGGCCAAGCGGTCACGCATTCGCAACCGCGTATTTGGAAACTTTGTCATGTTGATCAGCCTCCTAGAAGAGGTGGCTTCCTTTGCCGCTATCTTTCTCTTCGTTACGGCGCTCGCGTTTTGGTCGAACATCTTCTCCACAATCTAGTTTGACCAGAATGCAAGGGCGTTCGGATGGCTGAAAGCTTCCCGGACGCCCTTCGAAGAGACTGATCTGTGAATGCCGATCTTATTGCCGCTCGACCCGGTTCTTCAGAATACCGATCTTTTCGACTTCGAGCTCGATGCTGTCACCATGTTCGAGATACCAGCCGAGTTCGAGACCGCAGCCATTGCCGACGGTACCGGACCCGATGAATTCGCCGGGCATCAGGGTTTCATCCTTGGTGACATGGGCGATGATCTCCTCGAACGAGAATAGCATGCCCTCGCTTACCCCTTGGCACCGCCGCTCGCCGTTGACGCGGGCTTCCATCTTCAATTTGTAGGGATCGCCGATCTCGTCCGGCGTGACGATCCACGGCCCCATCACGTTGCCGCCGTCAAAGCTCTTGCCTTTCGCCGGGCCGAGCCGCCCTTCCATTTCAATGCGCTGGGCATCACGCGCGGAAAAGTCGTTGAAGATCGTATAGCCGAAGATGTGATCTTTGGCCTTGGCGGCGGAGATGTTGGCGCCCTTGCTTTTGGTGATGACGCCGAACTCCAGTTCGTAATCCATCACCTGGCTGTAGCGCGGCCATTTCACCGTGGTGTTGGTGCCGCGGACACTGAAACGGTTGGTGATGTAGTAGATTGGCTGCTTGCGGTAGACCTCCGGCAGTTCGCCGAGCGGCTCAGCATCGATCCGCGCCAGCTCTGCTGTGTCGCCCTTGGCACGCGCGGCGAGCTTGAGCTGCCCGCGCGGGGCCTGCAGGATGTGCAGCGGGAACGACATGCCGTCGCGCATCTGGCGCGGCTCCGGGACCGGCGCGAGAATCTCAGCCGTGCTCACCGGTACTGACAGGCTCTCGTCCTTGCCGTGCTTGTCGAACACTTTTGCCGCCTGTTCGAGCGCAGCATCGCCGGCGTCAATCAATGCCAGCATCGATGCGAAGGCCGGGTTGGCGCTTCCGCCGCCGTGAGCGGCGGCCGCGAGATCGAACAGGAGCGTATCGCCCTTATGCACGATTCCGATCTTTTCCTGTTCGCCGGATTTGAACGTTGCGAGTTTCACTGGATCACCCCTTGTTTTTCGATGAAATATATGATCAAAAAAAATATCGATAAACAAGTCAGAAAAATGTGTCATGGGGAGAATGTCGTGAAAGAGGTCCTTGCCGCCCTTGCGGTCAGCCTGGCGCTGAACGGCACCGCCTTTGCGCAAGCCAAGATCCAGGTCGGCTGCACGGCGACCTCCGATTGCGCCTCCGCAATGGTGGCGATCGACGAAGGCATTTTCAAAAAGCACGGGCTTGAGGTCGAGATGACGCCGATCGGCATCAACTCGAATATCCCGGCCGCGATCCTGTCGAACTCGATCCAGATCGGCGGGCCGACCTCGACCGTGTTCCTGCAGGCGGCCGACGGCGGCCTCGATCTCGTCGCGATCGCCGGCGCTTCCGTGATGAGCCCGGTGTCGAACGGCAACATCACTGCCTTTGTCCGCAACGGCATCACCATCAAGGAGCCAAAGGACTTTGTCGGCAAGAAAGTCGGCGCACCTGGGTTGAACGCCTTCCTGCACGTACTGTTCGTGAAATGGCTGGTCGAGAAAGGCGTAGATCCCAAGGGCGTCAATTTCGTCGAGGTCACCTTCCCGACCATGTCTGACATCATCAAGTCCGGCGGCGTCGACGCCGTGCTGACTGCTGAGCCGTTCGTGACCCGCATGACCAATGCCGGTCTGGGCTCGGTCGGCGCGCGCTATGCCGTCGAACTGGCGCGCACCGATCCCATCATCTTCTACGCGGCGTCGCGCGAATGGGCGGACAAGAACGCGGCGGCGATCAAGAAATT
The DNA here is from genome assembly GCA_963816815.1 of uncultured Alphaproteobacteria bacterium. Classification (GTDB taxonomy): domain Bacteria; phylum Pseudomonadota; class Alphaproteobacteria; order Rhizobiales; family Xanthobacteraceae; genus Bradyrhizobium. The sequence goes on along the minus strand of CAWFMW010000043.1, from coordinate 88,773 downwards.
CCGCGACGCGCTCGCCGAATCCGCGGAGATCGTCAACAACGACCGCGAGAAGGCCTCGACCTCGATTTCAAAATTCACCAAGCAGCCGATCGAGCTGGTCAAGGCGACGCCACCGAACCGCTCCGAACCGGTGCTGAAGCCCGAGCAACTCGCCTGGTGGATCGAGGTGATGTCGACGCAGAAGATGCTGCAATCCAAGCTCGACACCTCGAAACTGGTCCTGAAATAAGGGATGGCCTGATGCCGGATTCCGACCGCCAAGCGAGCCGCCCGGCGATAGAGGCCGCCACGCTGAGCGAGCGCGCGGCCACGCTGGTAGAGCAGGACATTCTCGCCGGCCACCTCGCGCCGGGATCGCGGCTCGGAATCGTCGATCTGGTGCAACGCTATGAGATCGGCGCGACGCCGCTGCGCGAGGGCCTGTCACGGCTGATGTCGCGCGGGCTGATCGTCGGCATCGGGCAGCGCGGCTTTCGTGTCGCCGACATCAGCCGCGAGGATCTGCTCGACATCACCACCATGCGCACCGCCATCGAAGTCGAGGCTATCAGGCTCGCCATCGTCAATGGCGACGACGCCTGGGAGGCCGGCATCGTCAGCTCCCTGCACCAGATGCGCCGCCATATCGAGCGCACCGGCGATGAATTCCGCGAAGGCGCGGAGGATTTCGACCGGCTGCACAAAGGGTTTCATACCGCGTTGCTGGCCGGCTGCGGCTCAAAACGCCTGCTGGCGGCGCATTCCGATCTCTACGATCAGGCCTATCGCTATCGCCGGGTGATGATGAGTTCGATGGATAGCGGCAAGAAGTTCGTGCGCTCGCACCAGATGCTGGCCGAGCGCGTCGTCGCGCGCGATATTCCCGGCTCCCAGGCGATGCTGGAAGCGCATCTGCGCTCGACGCTTCACTTCGTCTATCCTCCAGGCCGCGAGAGCTGACACCATGGCAAGCGCAGCAAAGCGCCTCGAAGCGGTATCCGGCGGGACAAAGCCGCAGGTCGCGTTCGACGCGGTCACGCTTCAACTCGGCGGCAAGACCATCATCGAGAATTTGAGTCTCGGCGTTCGATCGGGCGAATTCCTCTGCATCATCGGCGCCTCCGGTTGCGGCAAGACCACGGCGCTGCGTCTGGCGGCCGGTCTCTACCAGCCGACCAGCGGCAGAGTGAATTTCGACGGCCAGCCGATGCGCGAGCCGCGCCGCGAGATCGCGATCGTGTTCCAGGACTACGGCAAGGCGCTGCTGCCGTGGCGCAATGCGGCGGGCAACGTTTCGCTGGCGCTGGAGGCCGGCGGCATGAAGTCGGCCGAGCGCCCTGCCCGCATCGAGGAATTGCTGCGCACCGTCGGCCTGCCCGGCCACGCCGGCAAGTATCCGTCCGAAATGTCTGGCGGCATGCAGCAGCGCCTGCAGATCGCCCGCTGCCTGGCGCAGGAGCCGAAGACGCTGCTGATGGACGAGCCGTTCGGCGCGCTGGATGCGATGACGCGGCAGGGTTTGCAGGACGAGGTTTTGTCGCTGGTGGCGGCCAGCGGCGCCACCGTAATCTTCGTAACCCACGACCTCGATGAGGCAATCTATCTCGGCGACCGCGTCATCGGCCTGCTGCCGCATCCCGGGCGGATCGGCATCGAACTGGCGGTCAACCTGCCGCGCCCGCGCGATCAATTGTCCACCCGCGAGCATCCGGAATTTCTGCGGCTGCGGCGGCAATTGTTCGATTTCATCAAGGCGACCGAGCTGTGACGGCCAATTCCGCCAAGGCGCTGGCCCTGCCGCTGGCGGTGCTGGTCGCGTTCGAAGTGTGGGCGCGCGCCGTCCATTTGCAAAGCGACAGCCTGGCGCCGCCGAGCGAGATCGTCATGGCGCTGTTTGGCGCCTTCGCCGATTTCTCGATCCTGGCGGCGACCCGCGATACACTGTTTTCGGCTTTTGCCGGGCTTGCGATCGGCACTATCATCGGCCTTGCGTTCGGCATCGCCTTCGGCATTTCGGATACGCTCAATCGCCTGATGGAAGTCACCGTCGAGGCGATCCGCCCCATCCCTTCGATTGCGCTGTTGCCGATCGCTCTGATCGCGCTCGGCTTCGGCTACCGCATGGAAATCGTGATCGTGGCGTTCGCCTGCGTCTGGCCGATCCTGATCCTGTCGCGCGCGGCCGTGCGCAGCATCGAGCCGCGGCTGATGGAAGTCGCGCGGGCGCTGCGGCTGCCGCCGGTGCAGCGGGTCTGGAAGATCATCATCCCGGCGGCGCTGCCGCGGATCTTCGTGGCCTTTCGGCTGTCGGCCGGCATCGCGCTGATCGTCGCCGTAACGGTCGAAATCGCGATCAATCCGCTCGGCCTCGGCGCCGGCATCATGCTGGCGCAGCAGGCGCTGCGCCCGGACCTGATGCTGGCCTATCTGATCTGGATAGGAATCATCGGCTACGCGCTGAACATCCTTCTGACCGTGGCCCAACAGCGCCTGTTCGGCCGCGCCGCGTTGAGCGGAGACAGCCCATGAACCTCACGGCGCTCATCTGGCGCGTGGCGAGTTTTGCGGTCGCAGCCGGCTTCATTGCGCTCTGGCAATTGATCGCCAATTTGAAACTGGTCTCGCCGGTGTACCTGCCGGGACCTGACCGGGCCTGGGCGGCGCTGGTGCGCGGATTTTCCGCAGGCGACCTCTGGAGCAAGCTCGCCGGCACGCTCGAACACATGGCCTATGGCTGGCTTACCGCGTCGATTGCCGGCATCGCCATCGGCGCGATCATCGGATCGTCGCGCACGATGCGGACCTATGTCGCGCCTTCGCTGGAGTTTCTGCGGCCGCTGCCGGTCTCGGCGATCATTCCGGTTGCGATCGCCATGCTTGGGCTGACCCAGGCGATGGCGCTGTTCGTAATCGCCTTCGGCGCGATCTGGCCGATCATGCTGGCGACCATTCACGGGTTTGCGGCGGTCGAACCGCGGCTCTACGAGGTGGCGCGGTCGCTGCAGATGTCGCGGCTTGCGGTCATCTTCAAGATCGCGCTGCCCTCCGCCAGTCCCGACATTCTCGCCGGCATGCGCCTCAGCCTGACGGTGGCGCTGATCCTGTCGGTGGTCTGCGAAATCCTGGCCGGCCTCGATGGGCTCGGCCACTGGGTGCTGCTGTCGGCCCGCGCGTTCCGCTCGGCCGATCTGTTCGCCGGTGTCATCCTGCTCGCCGTTACCGGCTATGTGACGTCCGTAGCGATGTCGATGGCCGAACATCGGCTATTGGCGTGGCAGGCGGCGCAGCGTTAGTCGTGCTGGCTCTTCGCGCGCTCAACGCCATCGGCGATCTTGCGAACTGCAATGGCTGAGAAGCGCTTTCCGGGATGGCGGTCGTTGGAACATCCGTTCCGAAGCGCTGTGGCTCGCGTTGAAGCGAGAGCCACCGTCGCCTTACTGCGCTTGCCAAATCACGCCCAGCGGTCACAATCCAGCGGCGTAACGCGCGCGGACTGAAGGTGATGAGCACCTCATGGTGCCGCATCCCCTTGCCGCCTTTGACCAGCCCGAGGTCGCGGATGATGCAATACGTCCCGCTGCTCATGCGGGCGAACTTCGCACCTTGGAAATGATTGCGCACACGCGACAACATGGGTGCACCATGCACCGTGCGTCGATTTCGTCAATCTTGACGGCCGCCGAAATCAACCGCGCTGAGGTGCGCAGCCGTCAAAGCGTTGCGTTGCTGCCGCGCTCGCCGATGCGATGTATTTGCGCGGTCCGAACTGGCACGCGATTCAGCACTTCACGCCGCTCGCTCATGCGCACGCTCGGCGAATCCGGCTGGGCAAAGCATTCCAGTATCTGGATACGGATTTCCTCCGCGACCGGACCCTCGACCTGGCGCATGCAATTCCAGAGCCGGATGATTTCGCGTTGCTTCTCGACAGTCATTGGTCACCTCCGCGGAATGACCAAAGAGAACATAACAAGAACGGTATGGCAAGGCAGAAAGTTGCGAACTCACTAGAAACAGAGGCTGAGGATCTTCAGTCTACAGGATTCGGCCCCGCGCGATTTTGGTTTCGTGGCGCTAGCCTGCTTTGATTCCTTCGGCGAACTCTTCGCCGGCTTGGAACGCTCATAGTCGCCTGCGATCACCATGGCCCAATACATGCGGCCGGTCTTCGCGCTTTTCACGCTGGCCACGCCCACGCGCGTCGCGCCGGGCAGCAGGAGGTTTTTCCGGTGCCCTGACGAATTGATCCACTGGTCGAGGGTTTTGGGAAAGCTGTCGTAACCGTACGCAATGTTCTCCGCAGCCCGGCCGGCGCCCGCCGGGCCGACACGATTCGTGAAACCGCCGAGCACATCGTGATCCAGTTGGTCCTTCGCAGCCATCGCCTGGGCTTGATCGTGCGCAATCCTTGTAAGGGTCCCATCGAGGGTGACGCGCTTCTCGCCGTGCTTCAGCCGGAAGTCGGAAATCATCTGCGCGGGATCGGCTGCGGCCGTCCGGCCGAGGGCTGTGGTGGCAAAACAAAGCGCCAGCCCCAGCAGCAGAGCCTGCCTCGTCAGAATGGCTATCTTGGTACCGGTCACAATTTTTCCCCTGCCCTTCCGCAACCGGGATCGCGGGAGGATTGAAGCCAAAAAGCCGTGGCAAGTCATTGATTTTATTGGTCGGGGCAGCTGGATTCGAACCAACGACCTGCAGTACCCAAAACTGCCGCGCTACCAGGCTGCGCTATACCCCGATCATGTGCTGGGAAATGCGTCGATACACGCTTAAACCCCGGCCATCAAGGCGCTCCGAAGCGGCTTATCGCTTGTTGAACAGTGGGTGCGCCACCCGGTCGCCGGGCTGAATACCGTATTTTTGCGCCGTGCCCGCAATTACCTCCAGTACGCCCTTGGCGAGCCCGCCGGATGAGATGATCTTGGTGGAGAGCGGCTCGGTATTTTCGGCGATGCGCAGGATGCGGCCGTCGGCGCGGATGAAGATCATGTCGAGCGAGATGTAGGTGTTCTTCATCCACATCGAGATCTGCTGCTCCGGCGAGAAATCGAACAGCATGCCTTTACCGTCGGGCAATTCCTTGCGGTACATCAGCCCGGTCTGCTTTTCGTCCTCCGTCGTCGCCATCTCGACCGAGAACACCTGCACGCCCGATTTGGTAGCGATCTCGAGCGGCTGAACGCTCGCCGCCCGCACGGCGGGATTGGCGCAGAGGATGGCGAGCACGGCGGATGCCGCGGCCAGCGACGTCATCAGGCGGCCGCCAATGCGAAGCCGCGCAACCATCAAAGCGAAATTCATCAATGCACTCATGCCGGATATCTTGCCAATTGCCGGGGGGACCCTAACCCGACGATTGCGGCAAATGCCAGAGGCCGCCGCGCTGGTGCGCGGCGGCCGGCTCAAATTTCCGTCAGCGGATCAGTGCGAGGACAGCGCCGACGGGCCGGTCTCGGGATGGATCTCGGCCGCCATCATGCCCTTGGACCCGGGCCCGAACCGCACCAGCACATACTGGCCCGGGCGCAGCTCGGTCATGCCGAAGCGGCGCAGCGTTTCCATGTGGACAAATATGTCCGGCGTCCCCTCGCCGCAGGTCAGGAAGCCGAAACCGCGCAGCCGGTTGAACCACTTGACCTGCGCCCGCTCCAGCCCGCTGGTCGGCGTGACGCTGACATGGGTCCGCGGCGGAAGCATTTGCGCCGGATGGATCGCGGTGGACTCGTCCATCGAAACGATCCGGAACGCCTGATAGCCTTTTGCGCGCTGCACGCATTCGACCACCAGCCGCGCGCCTTCATAGGCGGTTTGATACCCATCGCGCCTGAGCACGGTGACGTGCAGTAGCACGTCGGGCGAGCCATTGTCCGGAACGATGAAGCCATAACCCTTGGAAGCGTCGAACCATTTGATGACGCCGGATATTTCGACGAGGTTAGCGGCGGAATCGCCGAGCCCCGACAAAGCATCCACCGCCGGATCGCGTTGCGCGCCGGTTGCGTAATCGCCTGGTCCAAGTCTGTTTTGCCCAGTCCCACCTGACGGCGGCCCCCCGAGCTTCTTGGACACTAATTCGTCCGACCCCATGACCCCGGACCCCACACTTCAAAAAAGCGGCCCGCCATCGCCCTGGCGGGACCGGAACACGCGCTCATCGATGGCACTTATGACAACGCTGCGCGAATCTCTCGAATCAAAAGATAACACTCTCGACTGCCGAGCATAGCTAAAAAAAACAAAATTGCGGGGGCTATGAACAAGTTGCACAGCCGCGAATCAGTTGGCAGTCAATTACCTACGAACGGTCCGAGCGTCTCGCCGATGTCGAAACGGATCACCAGATCGGCGATATCGTCCTGTTCCGTCGACTCATTGTTGATAATGACCAGCTTCGCGCCGCTGTTTCTCGCCATCAGCGGAAAACCCGCGGCCGGCCAAACGACTAGCGACGATCCGATCGCCAGGAACAGGTCGCACTGCTGAGCTAGTTCGGTGGCGCGGCGCATCGCATCTTCCGGCATCGCCTGTCCGAACGAGATCGTCGCAGTCTTCACCGGCTCTTCGCAGATGGTGCAGTCCGGTGCGCCGCCGGTTTCTTCGAAACGCGCCTTTACCCAAGGAAGATCATAGGCATGTCCGCAGCCGATGCAGCGGGCATAAGTGGTATTGCCATGCAGTTCGACGACATCGTCGGCCTTGAAGCCTGACGCCTGATGCAAATTGTCGATGTTCTGGGTGATGATCGCGGGCGTCTTGCCGGCCTTGTAGAGCGAGGCCAGCGCGCGATGCCCACGGCCGGGCTTGGCCGCGGCAAAAGTCTCTTCCATCGCAAAGCGCCGCCGCCAGGCCTCGGCCCGCGCCTCGGCGCTGGAAACGAATTCATCGAACGCAATCGGGCGGTTACGGGTCCACAGGCCGCCGGGCGAGCGGAAATCCGGAATGCCGCACTCGGTGGAAATACCGGCTCCGGTAAAGGGAACGATACAGGCGGCCTCGGCAATCATGTTGCCGAGTTGCTCGACGCCGCTGCGCAAATCCTTGGCAATCACCGCGACATTTCCGAGTTTGTTGGGCCGCGTGGACTATAGCACGGCGATCTGGATTGCCAGATCGAAGCGCACCGCGCTGCAGCATGCGCTTTGTCAGAACGGCTGCTATCAGGCCGCCTTAAAGCGGTACCGCCTGATCATGCTGCTTCACGGCTCCAACCCTACGTGCGCGACAAGAGTCCGCCACGGCTTATCCACCGCCTTCGCTTCGCCAGCTGCAGGCGATCACAAAGCTTCAGCGTCGCTTCCGCATTCACGCCCCATTCGGGCACGCCAATGATGGCGGAGCGCGAATCAAACGAGACACGGATGGGCGATGACGGAGAAAGAAGAAAGGCTCGCGCGCGATCGGGCCGAAATCGCAGCCCGCGTCGCGAGCTTCAGGAAAACCCAGCAGAAGTTCGAACGCGAGCGTGAAGAGTATTACGTAACGACCCTGGCCAATGCGCTGAACGGATCGGGGCGACCGTCGTTCTGGCGTTGAGGCGGAACCGGCAGGAGTTTGCTGGCCGTGGCGCTGCCGCCGAACGTGTCGCGTGGAACCGGTGAAAGCATGAAAGACCCCGTCTGCGCTTTCGAATGTCGGCGGTTTTTCATTAGGGCGCTTAGATCCAGCAGACCCGCGTAATCGCGAGCCATGCGATCGCGCGGGTCTGATCGTCAATTCATGCAGGAACCAACACCCCCCTTGCGGAGTTTATTCGCGGGGAAAGGTGCGTCATGCCTGTGTGGATGGAAATTCTGATCAATGTGATCGGCTATGGCGGCTTCATCGCTGTTGCCACCTATCACCGATCGCCCAATGAAAATTTCCCGGACTGAAAGTTCGGGGATCATTGAGTGAGAACAGCGATCCGGCGTCGATGGCGCGACGTAAGACTCCTTTTGTTCTCACAGAACGAACAGGGGGCGCGTTTTCTGGCACCGTTGCCGTGTTAAGATACCGTTACCTCGCTGCTTCGCGCTCTCATCCACTCCATTCGATCGACGCGCGGATTTCTCTTTGCTCACCCCGCCATGTCCGGCCGCGTGCAGATGTCGAACCTTTTTGGCGCAGCCCGTACCTATCTAAAAAGGTGCTGCGATGACCCAAGCCGATCATTACCGAGATCAGTCCGAGAGAGCCCGCCGGCTCGCCGAAGCCGTCAAGGATCCGGAAGCCTCGAAGAAGCTGATCCAGATGGCCGAGGAGTTCCGCCTCTACGCCGAACGGCTGGAACAGACGCATTAGGATCTTTCGGTTTGAAGTAGCGCCAGGCTCTCGGATTTTCGTTTCGACGCGTCGCTTGACGCGAGCCCGGGCTGCGGAGGCTTTCGCTCGAAACGCTATGAACTTTTTTGACGCCGGCCATCGAAACTTAAGCTGCCATTTACCGAACCGCCCTGAAATCTCGCGCCGTTAACCCAACCTCTTTACAAGGCGTAAACGTGGACCTGACAAATTCTGGTCAGGAGGGTCATCCCATGGTCATTTACCCAATACCGGTTGAAGTGACGCAGGCCAGAGTACAACTCGTCGTCGATCAGGCCGCCAAGGCGCCGCCGCATACGATCAATCAGGATCTTCAGGCCGTCGACCACGCCAAGGCAGCCGCGATAACAGCGGCCCTTGCCAATCTACCGGCCGAAGAACCGCCCTTGGTGGACGTCAAGGTCTGACCTGCCGAAACTCATGTCGCGCCGCGGGCCAGACGGCATCCGGCCGTTCTCGCTCACGATCGCCATGCAAGCTGTTGCGCGTGCACGACGCCGAGCGTCAGCAGGCCGCCGATGCCGGCGAGCACCGCCAAGCCTGCGAACCAAACCCATTGCGGCCTTTCCTTGTAAGCCAGAACGGCCGAGCAAATCGTGCACACGATGGTCGGCATATTCGCGACCAGTAAAACCCACGCCAGCATTTCAACCTCCCGAAGTGAAGCGGATGCGCGAAAGCTAGCGTGCCGTCAGAACGACACCGTGCGTCCGGTCACATCCGTCCGCCTGCACTGGCGCTATCGTCGAGGCATGATGGCGCTTCGGGAAATCATGATCTGGATCATTCAAGCCGTGCTGTTCGGCGTCGGGATCGGCTTTGCCGGGCTGACGGCGCATCTGGCCGGTCCGCTGCTGGCCACAGCCTTCGCGATCGACGAACTGATCCCGACCGCGATCGTGTTTTTCGCCGTGGCGGCGGGACTTGGCTGGATCGGAAACAGGTTCTGGCCCGAAGAATGGCTGTTCAATCCCTTGATCTAACATCCACCCGCTGGTTTTCCGTGCGGGGCGGCAGATTGATTATCGCGATATCGCCTCGGCGCGATAGATCTTCGTGCCCGAGGTTTCGACAATCCGGCCCTTGAGCGATCTTACAAACGCCTTCGAGCCTTCGACCGCAAAATGCGTGCGCAGCGCCGCCTCGTCAGCCCATTGCTCGAAGAAGAACAGCCGCATCGGGTTCTGGCAGTCGACATGCACGTCATGCGAGATGCAGCCCGGTTCGTTGCGAGAGCGCTCGACATGCTCCAGGCAGGACCGGAGCACGTCGTCAAAACTGTCCTCGCGCGCCAAAATACTGCCCGTTACCAAAATCATGCTTTCCCCCGTTGCGCCGACGCCCGCGTTCCGCGAGCGCCGGTTGGCGACGAGGCGGGCTGAGTGGTCAGTGTATCAGGCGCGGTGCCACGGCGCATACCGCCAACAGGACGCCGAGACTGCCCACCACCGACACTTTCATCCGAGCCGTCCTGGCGTCGGTGATCGGGAGCAGGAGAAAGAACGTCATCGCGACAATGAGCAGGCTGTAAATCAGAACCATGGTCGATCCCTCCGTTGGCGCCACGATGGACGGAAGGGCCAATCGGGTATGTGTGGGGGATCACGCCGGTGACGCCGCGCCAAAAGATATCGGTTTTGAAACAAGGCCGCGGCCGAACACGATTGAATCGCGCGGCAGCTCCAGGCTGTGACCCGATAAATATGCAATTTTACGCTTTTGGTTGTATTGCCGGCAACTTCGGCGTGCCAAACCATTTTCGTCAAAATTCGAGAGGGAACGAATGTTTGGGAAATTTCTGCGCGACGAGAGCGGCGCCACCGCCATCGAATACAGCCTCATCGCCGGGTTCATCGCGCTCGCCATTATCGCCGCTGTCGGAATGACCGGCCAAAGGCTCGTCGAACTGTTCGAGAAGTCTGATTCCTGCGCTGACGCGCTAAGTCACGGCTAAAGCGCTTAGCCGAAGACACAGCCATCCAGCGCGTGCGCTCCGGTCAAGGCGGCGTCAGCTTACCTTCTTTCAGATCGATACCCCACCTCGCCTTCGCGGCAGCCTGCGTCTCCGGCTTCCTGGCGTTGCCCTGCCGGTAGCGTGTCGCTTCAGTCTTGAGAGGTCGACCGCCTGCCATGGCCGCCCCGCCAGCTCGCTGGCGAGAACGGCAACTCGGCGCCTTGGGAAGAGTGCTTCGACGCCGGCGAACCGACCGGAGCAAGATTGTTCGATGCAGACTCCGATCCACTCAAGTGCCGCGTAGCTGACGATGATGCCACTGCTGCCGACCCCGCGGCTGCCGATGTTGCCTTCAAACCGAATTGTCTGGCCATCCTAACCTCCATCAATGAGCACCTTGCTGACGCCGGGTGCCGTCCCGAATCCAAGCTAAGACAAATCTACGACCCAATCATTGAGCATCGGTTGGTTTACCCACAAGGAACAACGAAAGGTAGCGCGTAACTTTACGGATAATGGCGGCAACCTCCCTGCGCGTGAGTTGGCGCGCGAACCGGAACGGCGGGCGCTTGTGTATTTGTCCATGCCCCTTCGGCCGACCGGCACCGATTCCGCAAGCCCAATGCAATGTGACCCGGCGCACGGATTTAACCCCACATTCACCTACACCGGAGCATCGCCGGAACGAACGCATTCGCCTCAAATTGTTTTGGAAAATGAGGGCTGGGTCATGACCAAGTTTCAGTATCTGCAAGAGCAAGCTGCCCGTGCCGAAAGGTTGGCGCGAAGCATACTCGACGCGGTGACAGTGGAGAGGCTGCAGGCGTTCGCGGCCGAGTGCCGGGCAACGGCGAAGACATTGGATGAGCCGCGGGCCGAGGCCGCCTGATACTTTGCGCAACTTTCGAGGACGCTGCCACCTACTTTCGTACTTGGTCCCCGCTTCGGCGGGGTTTTCGTGACGACCGTCACTTTCAGCAGTTCCTGTTGCGGCTACGCAGCATGCAACATCGAAGGACTGCAATGTTTGAAAACACCGTCGCAATAATCGATTTTGTTGTTTCCATCGCGCTAGTGGTCACGACTGCAAAATGGGCTGCTCGGCGCACCAACCGTATCAAGGCCGTACTCTTCACGTGCGCCGTGGGCGCCGTCTACTCGGTAACGACCGATTTCGCGCTCAGCTTCTTCGTATCGTTTTACGACCGCTCATTGAGCGGCCTGACGATGGGCTCTCTACTTTCAGTGCCTATTGATGCTGCGATCGCATTGCTTGTCACGCGACGGCGCGCAGCCTTGGCTCACGCATGATTGGGGCACGGCCCCGTCGTGACCCCTCCCCTTCACGATTGGATTTAGAACCCCGCGCTCTCCCCCGGAGCCGAAGTTTTTCTTTGAACCTTTTCCAGAAGCATCAGACACATGGATGCTGGGGGATATTTGAGGCCCAGTAATTAACTCAGCGCCGCCTGACGAATATATTCCGTCAGGCCCGCACTGTGGCGACGCTCCCACGTCGACTTTGAAAACCCCGCTCGCCCAAGCGGGGTTTTCCTTTTTTGGGAACGAAGTCCGCCAGCACGAATTGGATTCCCGAACAGGCACCAGCCCCGCACACCGGGGCTTTTCTTTGAGGACTCGTCATGCTCTGGATTGAAGCCATCATCAACATCTCAGCCTTCGCGGGCTTCATTGGTTTAGCGAACCGTTATCCAAAGGATGAACAGGTCGGCTGACGAGGGAACCGCCAGCACTATCACTTTCAGGCAATTAGCTGCATAGTGCCTCATGGCAAAAGCAAAAGTGACCTTCAGGATCGTCCGAATCGCAGACGATAATTGGACTATCCAGGCCGACTATCCGGGTAGCGAGCAGCGAACCGTCTCAGGCCTTACCAGCAAGGAAGATGCGAACGAGTGGATCAACGGCGAGCGTAAGATCGCGTGGCTCCGCTCCCAAGGTTACGCTAAGTGACCCGATAGCTCTCCCAGCGTATCGCCCTTAAGCTTCGCCCAGGCGGGCTCGGTCCCTACACCGGTCCACGCGAAGCCTGCCCATGGGTGCAATTTGCTGCTATTTAATGCCCTGAACAGCCGTCCACGAACTCAAATCTGCAAATGTTCTCAGGGAGATAAGAAACATGCGTTACCTCCACACCATGCTGCGCGTCCGCAATCTCGACACCGCGATGAAGTTTTACCAGGACGCGCTGGGGCTGAAGGAAGTGCGCCGGGTCGACAACGACAAGGGCCGGTTCACGCTGGTGTTCCTGTGCGCGCCCGAGGACGAAGGCCTGTTCAAGGCCGCGCCGCAGAACCGCGGCGCGCCGCTGGTCGAGCTCACCTACAATTGGGACGAGGAGAAATACGGCGAGGACCGCCATTTCGGCCACCTCGCCTATGAGGTCGACGACATCTACGCCACCTGCGACCGCCTGATGAAGGCCGGTGTCACCATCAACCGGCCGCCGCGCGACGGCAACATGGCCTTCGTGCGCTCGCCGGATCTGCATTCGATCGAGCTGTTGCAGAAGGGCGATCCGAAGCCGCCGGCGGAGCCGTGGTCCTCGATGCCGAACACCGGCCACTGGTAAGCCTGCGCACTGTCGGATCGGATTGTCGCTCGCGAAAATTCCGGAGTGATAAAACGTTCCTTCGCGCCAGCTTCTTTTGCGCGCTGGAACAGGCCAAGACATCGCGCGTTCACTCCTCGATTGCATTTTGAGGAGGATACGATGGGAAAAGGACTTCTGTTGTGGTTGCTGGGCGTGCCTATTCCGGTGATCATTCTGCTGTGGCTGTTCTTCGGCCGCTGAGCGGCTGACACCAGCCAACCTACGCGTTACACCTGAATCGGGGCTCTGTCGCAGTGCGGCGGAGCCTGATTTTTGTGGGTTTGATGCCCGCTCGAGAAGCGCGCTTTTTCGCTGATCTTCAGCTATGAACGGCAGTCAAAAGATCAGCGGGAGCGACAACGCGTGGCCGACAACAAGAAACAACAACTCACCATCTGGGGCCGGGCCAATTCGGTCAATGTTCAAAAAGTGCTGTGGTGCCTCGCCGAACTCGACCTCGCCTATGAGCGCATCGACGCCGGCATGCAATTCGGCAAGAACACCGAGGCGCCGTATCTGGCGATGAACCCGAACGGCCGCGTGCCGACGCTGGTCGACGGCGATTACGTGCTGTGGGAATCCAATTCGGTGATGCGCTATCTCTGCATGGCCTATGGCGAGAATTCGCCGATCTACCCCGCGCAGCCGAAGGCGCGCGCCGGCGTTGATCGCTGGCTCGACTGGACGCTGTCGACGCTGCAGCCGGTCGACCGGCCGGTGTTCTGGGCGCTGGTGCGCACGCCGGTCGAAAAGCGCGACATGGTCGCGATCCAGAAGGATGTCGATGCGGAAGCCGTGGTGTGGCGGATCGTCGAGGCGCAACTGGCGAGCCAGCGCTTCATCGAAGGCGACCAGTTTACGATCGCCGACATCGCACTCGGCGCCTATGCGCGGCGCTGGCTCGGCGTCGAGGGCGTCACCAAGCCGAAACTGCCGAACCTCGATCGCTGGTTTGCGCAGTTCGCGGCCCGCCGCGGTTTTGCGCAGTTCATCGCGCCGCCGATGACGTGAGCTAGCGCGATCCGCCGGACACACCGGCGCCGATGCTCACCGCGCCGCCGATTTTCATGCAGGTATTGGTGCCTTCGATCCTGACGAAGCCCGCGCCGTATTCCGCGCAGGCACTGGCTGAATTCGAGCGCTTCAGCGGCAGCAGCTTGCCCGATGTTGCGGCCTTGTCGGGCTTCTGAAGGCGGGGCCGCTCGGCGCGCGCGGCAACCGAAGCCAGCACCATCGCAAACACGACCAGGAGGGATTTTCGCATCCCGCCTTTTATCGCCGCTTGCGGATCGATGCCAGAACTAGCGGACGAACTTGACGCCAACCGATTTGCCACGGCGCCAGACCACTTCGCAGCGGCGTCCGGTCCTGGCGTCGCGCGAAAACGCCAGCCGCAATTTCGCCGGCAGCGAGTTGGGATCGTCGATCGTGACCTTCGCCCCGGTCGTGGACAGATCCTGCACCACGCATTGGCGCGCGGCAAAACCACCCTCGAGCGTGATCCACCCGGGCTGACTCAAGGATTTGCGCGTCTCGCGCTTCTTGTTGCCCGATAGTTTCGATAGCAAGGCCATGTCGGAAGTTCCCCCGGCCAAAACCTTACGCCATGCGGCTTTAAATTCCGTTGCATCCCGTCATCACCAAGGCGTCGATGGAGACCCCCGAAAGGGCAAAAAACGGGTTTTCGAGCGGCTTGCCCGCCCGGCCAAACGCCACTATACGTTCGCCCGTCGCCGCCTCCATGGAACATGGACAGCCGGCGGCCAACACGGCCTGTCAATCGCATAACGCATTGATTTTCCGGTTGTTTTGCTCCCTTCGTCTATCGGTTAGGACGCCACCCTTTCACGGTGGAGAGAGCGGTTCGATTCCGCTAGGGAGCGCCAGCCATTTCCATTGGCTTAGCTTCCCCTTCCCGACCTCATGTTGAACGGCTGGCCTCGATCGCCGGTGGGCGACTTCAGGCATGATGTGCGGAATGGACCTTGGGTGAATCAGGGAACACGGCTGGGTGCGCCTGCCCGCTGCAAGCTGACGGTAATCGGCGCCAGCGTATGGGCAAGTCACTGTCGATCGGGTAAGGGGCTCGAATCTGCTATAAAACCGGGATGCATCCCGATGCAGCAAACCCCCTACTGCCACTCGTCACCCTGGCCGCGGGAGTGTTTTTGCTGATCGCGCCCCGCATCGTCAGCGTTGCAGTGGCGGTCTATCTGATTGTCGCCGGGCTTCTCGGGCTGAACGGCATCTACCACTTCTTCAAATAGGTCGGGAGCGCGGGACCGAAGTCCCGCGCCGCGCGCTCTCGTTCTTCAGCCTTGTGGGCTTGCCGTGGCAGCCGGGAGAGTGAGGGGGGCTCCTCCAAGCGACATAGGTCCCACAGGTTTAGGCTCCCGGGCGATCCTCGTTTGCACCGCTCGGGATAGCCGCTTTCGCGCATGCCTTGTCGGAATGGAGGAAGTTACTTCCGGGTTTATCGTTTTTTGCAGCGTGTCGACCTTCGCAATGAGCGTGGAAATCTGGGCAGACACCTTCTTCACGTCTGCATGCTCATCCGTAATCTGAGCAGATATTTTCTTCACGTCGGCGTGCTCATCCACGACACTCTGCCTTAGAGAAGCAAGCGTCATTGAACCCTGCTGAAGAAGATCGGTGTTTTGCTGCAGCAGGAAGCTATTCTCTTGCAGCGAGGCAACGTGTTGCTGCTGGGCCGACTGAATATTCTTCAATGCGGCGACAGCCGGATCCGATATTGGATCGGAAGCTTTCCACTGCGGAAGCAGCTCATGCGGAATCAGTTCGGCCAACTTGCTGAGATCATGCAGAGCAACGTCGGGAGGCGACAGGGTATAGTAGGCCGCAGTGGTGTTTATTCCAAGCGCGAACACCGCAAACGCCAGGATCGATTTCCGGCTCGATTTCTTGGCCGGCGCCGTGGATTCAGGTTGTCCGGTTTGGCTCTGCTCTACCGATGTCTGGGTCACGTGCATCAACCTCAATGAGTGAACAAAAAAAGGAGCCCTCGCTGGGTCGTCGTCGCGACGGCTCCTTTACGCGGCACCCAACTAGAACTGACGTGGATCATAGGTTGATCAGATTAATTCGGCGTTAGCGCCTCAATCGTCTGGCATCAGCCGCAAGCCGTGCCGGTTGCGCTTTCCGTCGGCGCCGCAGGCGATCTGCGGCGCCGAATGCTGAAGGTCTTTTCGAGGTAGAGCAGCAAGTCGACGAGCGCCCTTGGCTCCCGTCGGCATGACGACAAACGGGCGCCGCCGGGTCACCTCCGTCATTTCGCTATGCGCCTCGAAGGCCTTCAACTGCGCATTCGCGATCTGCGCCGCCGGCAAGTTTCCGTCTTCGATCGCGGTTTTATCTTTTCTCAAAACCGCTATCGGCGAAGCGCGGATCACGCCAGACAATCCCAGGAGACGCTGCCCGATCTATTCGCTCGCAGCCACGCATTCGCCCCGCGACTGAAACGACAGCCGTGACGTGGCCGCAGTGTTGGACCGCTGAGATCGCCACCCTCTCGCAGCGCACCTGCTCGCTCGACGCAAACTGTTTCATTGATGCGAGCGATTTGATATTCTCCCGCCAAGCCTGAAGGCTTCTTACACGCTTGCGAGAAAAATGCGCGGCTACACGCTGAAGGAGAAGGCCAAGATAACCGCTGGTGCGGTGACGGCGGTCGTCATCGTGGCGTGGTTCGCCATCGTGGCATTGGCGCTGTTATCGGGGGGATAGATCAAAGCGGCTGGTGGCGTCGCGGGAACTTTGTGCTGCTCCGGAGACACCAGGAACTTTGTTCTCCCCCGGAGAACTACGTATACGCAGGCGCGCCAAAGGCTGACGGCCACCAATACAAAATTGTCTTACGAGATCGAACACAACCCGACCGAGAGATCGGCGGCGCGCTACCCGATTACACGAGGAAGCGAAGGGCCGAATAGCCGCTATCGCACCGGCGTCATGACGTCCGGTATCGCGTCTGGCAACACCGGACGAACTTTGTTCTACTCCAGAGAACTACGACCAGCAGAGTTCCCGTTCATGAACGATCAATCATCGCGCGCCGATGGCGCCCGCGTCCTCGCCGACCTTCACGCGCTGCGTGCCATAGGCGCCTACAAGACCGGCGTCCACAAGCCGACGTTTTCGGAACCGCATCTCGCCTCGCTGGCGTGGCTGGTGCAGCGGCTTCCCGAGGCCGGCCTCACGGGCGAAATCGACGGCATCGGCAACATCCTCGGCACCAGCACGAAGCCCGGGCCGAAATTGTTGGCGGGGTCGCATCTGGAAAGCCAGAACCACGCGGGCTGGCTCGATGGACCGCTCGGCGTGGTCTATGCGCTCGAGGCCGCCCGAAGCATCAATCGCGATCCGAACGTAAACGGCGCGGTCGAAGTGGCGTCATGGTGCGACGAGGAAGGTCATTTCGGAAGCTTCCTCGGCAGCCGCTCCTATGTCGGCGGCGTCACCGACGCAGATATCGACGAGGCGCGCGACCGCAACAGCGGCAGGAGCATGCGTGAGGCGCTGCGCGACGCCGGCCTTGCCGGCCGCGCCCGCGCCCGGTGCGAAAGCGGGCGGCATATCGGATATCTCGAAGCCCATATCGAACAGGGCGAGACGCTCGAAAGCGGCGGTCTCAAGATTGGCGTCGTCACGTCCATTGTCGGGATCTGGCAGTACCGCATCATTTTCACGGGCGAACAAAACCACGCCGGCACCACGCGGATGGCGATCCGCAAGGACGCCGGCCTCGCGCTCGCCAGATTTTGCGTCGCTATCGACGAGCGCTTCCCCGCCGCCTGCGGCCCACGCACGGTTTGGACCACCGGCCGCATCACCCTCGATCCCGGCGCACCCAGCATCATTCCGGGCGCGGCGGAAATGCTGTTCCAGATCCGCGACGACGATCCGGGCGTGATTGCGCGGCTGGAGGATCTCCTGCACGCCATGGCTGCGGAGGTCGACAAACAGGGCCGCTGCCGCGTCGTCGTGGAGCGCATTCGCACCGGCGCGCCGGCGCTGATGGATGCCTCGTTCCAGCAGGCCATCGAACAAGCCGCCGCAGCCTGTGCTGGCGGCAGGTCGCTCCGCATGCCAAGCGGCGCCGGTCACGACGCCCAGATTCTCGCGACCCTCATGCCGGCAGGCATGCTGTTCGTGCCCTCGATCGGCGGCATCTCGCACCACTGGACCGAGAACACCGCCGACGCCGACATCGTCACGGGGGCCGAGGTGTTTGTCGACGCGTGCCGGCGGCTGTTGGCGCGGTGAGACCGAAGGACGACATGGCTGCCGGCACCAGGCCGGCCTATTCGATCAGGGATATTCCACCGGGGGTATGGGTTCTCGGCTTCGTCTCGATGCTGATGGACGTCTCGTCGGAGATGATCCACGCCCTGCTGCCGATCTACCTGGTCACCGTGCTTGGCGCATCGATGGTAACGGTCGGTGTTATCGAAGGCATCGCCGAAGCGACCGCCTCCATTACAAAGATATTCTCCGGCGCGCTCTCGGACCGGCTCGGCCAGCGCAAATGGCTCGCGGCCGCCGGCTACGGTCTCGCGGCTGTCACCAAGCCGGTGTTTCCGCTGGCGCCAACCATCGCCTGGCTGGTGGCGGCGCGTTTCGTCGACCGGATCGGCAAGGGCATTCGCGGCGCGCCCCGCGACGCGCTGGTGGCAGACCTCTCGCCCGGCGGATCTGCGCGGCGCGAGTTTTGGTTTGCGCCAATCGCTCGACACCGTCGGCGCCTTCGTGGGCCCCCTGCTCGCGATCGCCCTGATGTGGTGGACAGCGGACAACTTCACGGCCGTGTTCTGGTTCGCCGTCATTCCCGCCTTCCTGGCGCTGGCGCTTATCGTCTTCGCCGTGCGTGAGCCGGAGCGGCCGCAAGCGCTGCGCGCCGTGCGCAATCCGATCAGCCTGGCCGAAATCAGGAATCTCGGGCCGGCCTATTGGTGGGTGGTGGCGGTGGCGAGCGTATTCACGCTGGCGCGCTTCAGCGAGGCATTTCTGGTTCTGCGCGCCCAGAATGTCGGGCTTCCGATCATGCTCGTGCCCGCCGTGCTGGTGGCGATGAATATCGTCTATGCGGTTGCGGCCTATCCCGCCGGCGTGATTTCCGATCGGATCGGTCGCACGGCCGTGCTGGCAGCCGGCATTCTGCTGCTGATCGCCGCTGACCTCGCGTTGGCCTTGCTGCCGTCGATCGGCGGCGTTGCTCTGGGCGTCGTCCTCTGGGGCCTGCATATGGGGCTGACGCAAGGGCTACTGGCCGCGCTCGTGGCGGATACCGCGCCGGCCGAGTTGCGCGGCACGGCCTACGGATTCTTCAACCTGCTCGGCGGTCTCGCAATGCTCGCAGCCAGCATCATTGCGGGCGCGCTCTGGGACATCACCGGGCCGCAGGGAACATTCCTGGCCGGTGCCGGCTTCGCGCTGGTCGCGCTGGCGGGTTTGCTGCTGATACGGGGCAAGATCGGCGGCAAGGCCGCCTAGCCTCCCAGGAAGCCCGGATAAGAATTGCGCTTGGCGACAACGAGTCGCGTTCGGCTTTTCTTGCAAACAACTGAATTTGCGGCCATTTGATCGCCTGACGAGGTAAAGTTTCTCACATGTTGTTGCTCCAGGCCCTCCCCACATCGATCGGCGTAGCCGCCATTGCGCCGGCGCTGCTGGTGCTCTGGCTCGTCATTGCCGCCGACGAGCGTCCCGGCCCGCCCGCGCGGGTATGGCTCGCTTTCCTGCTCGGCGCCGCCAGCATTTCCCTGCTGGGCCTTGCGCGCGCGCCGTTTGCGGCGATCCTCGCGGTACCGGGAAACCCCTGGATGACGCAGGGCCTGCGTTCGGTCTTCGGCGTCGCCGCGCCGGAAGAGATCGTGAAAGTCCTCGTGATCGTCGCCGTGTCGGTGCGCCGGCGCACGTTTGCCGACCCGATGGATACCGTGGTCTATGGCGCGGCCGCCGGCCTCGGCTTCGCCGCTTACGAAAACCTCGCTTATCTCGTGCAGCATTCCGACATGTGGCGGTCGCTGGCGGCGTTGCGCAGCGTGCTGACGGTGCCGTTTCACGGTGCGCTCGGCATTATCGCGGGCGCCTATATCGCGATCGCGCGCGCCGGAACGGCGCTGGGCGCCAACCGCCATCATCGCGACTGGGCGCGGATTTCAAGCTGGTGTCTGGCGCTGTTCGCGCCGGTCGCGCTGCACGCCGCATTCGATTTTCCGCTGCTGACACTGCAGAAACATCCCGATCTCGGCCCCACCACGCGCATGCTGCTCGGGGCGGCGAGCTTGCTGATCGGATTCAGTTCGATCGGATTTGCCATTCGGCTGGTGCGGCGCGTCGGCCGCCACCATGCGCCGCGCACCGAGATCGCGCGTGAGCGGCTGAGCCTGCTGCGGCGGATGTGGGCCTTGCTGCTGGTGGGCAGCGGGGCCGGCTTCGCCGGCGCTGCATTCGTGCTGACCTCGCTCCATCACTGGTTCATCAATCCCGAGCGCAACGCATCGCTGCTACTGATTCCGCTTGGCCTGACCTCCATTCTGATCGGCCTGGGCCTGCTGCTGGCGACGTCGGCAGTCTACGTGTTCGGCCGCAACCGCATCAGGACCTCCTCGGACGGCTTTTCGCCCGCGTCGGGGGCGGGGTAAACGTCGAGATTTCGTCGTTGATTTCGCTCAAATAGCCGAACATGCGCGACGCGTCGTTCGCTCAATCAACCGGCATGCCTTTCACCACGTATACCGCAAGGTTCCGGTACCGGCATAGCTCTGCGAAGCCTTCGCGAATTCGCCGTCAAACCTGGCAAGCGCCGACCAGCGCGTCGTCATGTGCAATTCGGCGCCGACGGAGGCAAGTGCGGAATCAGTCGGAACAGGCGCGCCGTTGACGACGAAGTTGGTGCCTGGAAGCGCCTGGAAGACCGCGTTCAGCGCTGTATTGCCGACCCAGTCATGCGCCCAGGCGAGCCGCGCGCGCAGGATCAGCGGCATGCCGTTGACCGCAGCCATCTCGGCGAAGCGCGCGCCAAGTTCGCCCCGGATATCGCTCGCATTCCGGGCGTTGAAACTCAAACCGAGGCCGCCGCCACCAAAATCGGTCTCGCTATACCGCGGCGTATGGAAAGACTGTGCCTGAACCGCGGCGTAGGGAGTAATTTCGAACCGGCCGGCGCTTGCCGGCACGACGAAGCGATAGCCGCTTTCGAGGCGGCCGCCAAAGCTTTCACCGCTGAATTTTGTGGTGAGTTGCTCGCCGAGCGCAATGCGGTTGGTGGTGAACCAGTTGTTGGTGAAGGCAAGAGCCGCCGCCACGTAAGCCGGACCAAAATAGCTCTTGCCGTAAACGCCGACCTGGAACGCATCGCTTCGGCCGCCGCCCAGTCCCTGCGCCAGGCCCCAGTTGGTGCCGCTGCCGGCCAGCGCGAACCCTGCGATCGTATTCGGTGAAATCCGATAATCGATGCCGCTGGCAAAGCCGTAGATGCGCGCGGTGACATCGTTCGAGCCGACGGCCGCGTTGCCGCTGGTGGTGCTGCTGCCTCCGAAACCAGATCCCCATGCCGTCCAGCGCGGGTCTGTTCGCTGTGCTGGCGGCGCCTTGAGCGCCGAGGCATAGGCAAGCGCTACGTCAGGCGGAAAACCTGCTTGTTGCTCCGGAGCCAGGCCCATTGCTCTCTCGCCACCGCACTCGGGCCGGCGGTGAGCAAAATCCTCGCCACAGTTACGTCCACTGACGAACGGATCGAGCATGAGCCCGAGAAACTGGTTCGTCAGCGCGAATGCGCCCTTTTCGCTGTCGACCGCCGCCTCGCCGGAAAGCGCGCTCATCGCGGCGCTCAACTGGGCCGGCGACAGGTTGTAAAGATTCAGAAGCCCGGCCTGCAGCGTGCCACCGTTCGCTACGAAATTGTCGAGCCCAGATGCAACGTTGCGCACGTTGATCGGCGGCTCCGGCGGTACAAGCGAAGTGAAGGTCGTCCCCAATGTCAGCGCAGACAACGTAAAGGATGCCGTCAAGATTCCGCTGCTGATCGGGTCCCACTCCGCAGTCGGATTCGCGATGGGAACGTAAGTGAAGGTATAGGTTCCCGGCCTCGTTATTCCCGTGAAGTGTACGCCCTGCCAGCCCAATACGCTCGAAGCCTGTCCGTTAAAGGAGCCTCCGTTGCCCGATATTGGAACGGGCGTGCCGGACAAACCGGTTCCGGCGCTGTTGGAATAAAAGTTTGTCGTGCCGTCAACCAACCCGCTCGGCTTGTTGGTGACGACCATCGTAAAGGCGACGGTCGTTGAAACCGAAGGTCCGACCAGGTGGAGAGATCCTTCCGTAAAATTGGTTCCGGCGTGATATGTCCCGTACCAGACATCGAAAACGCCTCCTCCCTGCGCCACGTAGCCTATCGAAACCGTGTGCGCGAAGGAATCGCTCAAGGGCGACAACAGCAAACAGGTTGCCAGGAACAGCTTTCGACGGCCAAATCGCTGGACCGTAGCAGTGCACTCAACGGCCTGACCGCTCTGCAACTCTTTCCCACGAGCCTTTCCCCGATTGCGCGCGCGCAACGAGCTGACCGCCAAAATCATTGCTTCCTCCAAAATGACCGCCGATAAAATCAACTGGCGGCAAAAGCCGCATATCCAGTGATTGCTAGTTGATTCGCCTCGTGCGGCAACCGCCGCCCCAAAGGAAATCGTTTACAAAATGTTATAGAAGCTCGCTTTCGGGCGTCATGGCTGTGAAGCGTTGCAGATTTATCCCACGGGTAAATACGGAAGGGGCGGCTGCGATATGAAACGCGGACTTCCGCCGCGAGCAGACAATGCGGTGCGCTAACACCTTCAAAGCCAACTGTACGCAGACAGGAAGGCCGCCGCTCTGCAGATGTCGAACTCAATTGCATCGGCGTGTACGCGAAGTCGGGCGACAATCTCGTCGATGCACGTGGGCATCAACCGGCGAAAGATCGGAGTGATGCTCAGGGCGCCGAGCGCAGCGCCGCTGGATGATAAGATTCTGTTCGATCGGATTTGCCATTCGGCTGGTGCGGCGCGTCGGCCGCCATCATGCGCCGCGCACCGAACTCGCGCGCGAGCGGCTCAGCCTGTTGCGGCGGATGTGGGCCCTGCTGCTGGTCGGCAGCGGCGCCGGCTTCGCCGGAGTCGCTTTCGTGCTGACCTCGCTGCACCACTGGTTCGTCAATCCCGAGCGCAACGCGTCGCTGCTGCTCGTTCCCCTCGGCCTGACCTCCATCCTGATCGGCCTGGGCCTGCTGCTGGCCACGTCGGCGGTCTACGTGTTCGGCCGCAACCGCATCAGGACCTCCTCGGACGGCTTTCCGTCTGCGTCCGGCGCGGGCTGAACGCCGACATCTCGTCGTTGATTTCGCTCAAATTCGCCTGCGAACAAATTCTGCATGCAGGCGGGCAAGAGCTATATTGTGGCTCGATCGGCGCGGCAGTGCATCGGGAGTTTCCAGTGACCCTTCCCCAAGACAACCCCACCCCTCCGGACCTCGGCAAACTGCAGTCGCAAATGAACGCCACGGTGAAGGCGCATTGGAAAGCCTTCCTGTTCGAAGGCATCGTGCTCGCCCTGCTCGGCCTGGCGGCGATGATCGTGCCGCCGCTGGCGAGCCTCGCCGTCACCATCTTCCTCGGCTGGATGTTCCTGATCAGCGGCATTGCCGGGCTGTTCGCCACCTACTGGGCGCGGCAGATGCCGGGCTTCTGGTGGTCGCTGTTTTCGGCGGCGCTGGCCGTTCTGGCCGGCGGTATCCTGCTCGCAAAGCCCGAGCAGGGCATCCTCACGCTCACCATCGTGGTCGGCGCGTATTTTCTGGCCGAAGGCGTCGTCACCATCATGTACGCGCTGGAGCACCGCCGCGAATTGTCGGGGCGCTGGTCCTGGCTGCTGATCTCGGGCGTGATGGACCTCCTGATCGCGTTCATCATCGTCGCCGGCCTCCCGGATTCGGCGAATTGGGCGATCGGCCTCCTGGTCGGGATCAACCTCGTGCTCGGCGGCGCGTCGCTGGTCGGCATGGCGCTCGCCGCGCGCCAATCCTGACGCCGCACCCGCCGCCGATTATGGGGTGACAAGTCCGGAACGGTGCGCTATAGAGCCCGCCATGATCATGATCGCCGCCAACAGCTTTTGGTATTTTAGCTACGACAGCTCGCTGGCGGTGGGAGGATCGCGCTCAATCTGACGAATTGAAGCCAAGAAGTCCGAACAGCCGCCAAAACCTGGCGGCTTTTTTATTGGCCGGCAGGTTCCCAGAAAACAGGAGCCATAGCCGTGTTGAGCACCACCGACGACCTTCGAATTAGCGAACTGAAAGAGCTGAGTACGCCGCAAGAGGTGATGGGCGAGATCCCGCGCACCTTGACCGCGACGCGGGTGGTGATGGCGGCGCGCAACGCCATCCACGCCATCCTGAACGGGACCGACGACCGCCTGCTGGTCGTCGTCGGCCCCTGCTCGGTGCACGATCCCGTTGCCGCCGTCGAGTACGCCGAGCGCCTCGCCGCCTTGCGCGAAAAGCTCGCCGACCGCCTCGAGATCGTGATGCGCGTCTATTTCGAGAAGCCGCGCACCACGGTCGGATGGAAGGGGCTGATCAACGATCCCAACCTCGATGGCTCCTTCGACATCAACAGGGGACTGCGGCTGGCCCGCAACGTGCTGTCCGCCGTGAACAATCTCGGCCTGCCGGCCGGGACCGAATTCCTCGACATGACGACGCCGCAATACATCGCCGACCTGATGGCGTGGGCGGCGATCGGCGCGCGCACCACCGAGAGCCAGATCCATCGCGAGCTGGCGTCGGGATTGTCCTGCCCGGTCGGCTTCAAGAACGGCACCGACGGCAATGTCCGCATCGCCGCCGACGCCGTGAAGTCGGCCTCGCATCCGCACCATTTCATGGCGGTGACCAAGGGCGGCCGCTCGGCGATTGCGGCGACCACCGGCAACGAGGACTGCCACATCATCCTGCGCGGCGGCCATCAGCCGAACTACGACCGGGCAAGCGTCGATGCCGCCTGCGTCGAACTTGTCCGTGCCGGCGTGGCGCCGCGGCTCATGATCGACACCAGCCATGCCAACAGCAGCAAGAAGCCGGAGAACCAGCCGCTGGTCGTGGCCGACATCGCGCAGCAGATCTCGAACGGCGAGCAGCGCATCACCGGCGTCATGATCGAGAGCAACCTGGTGGCCGGCCGCCAGGACGTCGTGCCGGGCAAGCCGCTCACCTACGGCCAGAGCATCACCGACGGCTGCATCGACTGGGAGACGACGGTGTCCGCGCTGAACGTGCTGGCCGATGCGGTCGGGACCAGACGGAAAGCGCTAAGCGGCGAATTCCGCGAGCGTTCGGCCTAGCCGCTCGGACCCGAATGATCGTGAAGCGGGGCACGCGATCTGCGCGCCCTGCTCCACGCTCCAACATCAGTAGCGGCTGGGAATTGGCTGGCCTGCGCGCAGGCCCTCGATAGCATCCTTGGGCCGCGGCTGCGGCTTGGGAATCTTGGGCAGGTCTACGTCGACCTTCTTATAGGGGATGCTGTCGAGCAGATGCCGGATCAGGTTCAGCCGCGCGCGCCGCTTGTCGTCGGCCGGGACGATGTGCCACGGCGCCCACGGTGTATGGGTGGCCTCGATCATGCGCTGGTAGGCCGCCGTGTAATCCCACCAGCGCCGTACCGATTCAGTGTCCATCGGGCTCAGCTTCCAGTGCTTCATCGGGTCGTTGATCCTGGCCTCGAACCGGCGTCGCTGCTCGTCCTGGCTGACGTCGAGAAAATACTTGCGCAGGATGATGCCGTTGCTGACGATCATCTCCTGCTCGACCATTGGAACCATCTTCATGAACCGTTCGTACTGCTCGTCGGTACAGAAGCCCATGACTCGCTCGACCCCGGCCCGGTTGTACCACGAGCGGTCGAAGAGGATGATCTCACCCGCCGCTGGGAATTGCGCGACGTAGCGTTGGATGTAGACTTGGGTCTTCTGGCGGTCGGAGGGGGCAGGCAAGGCCACGTGCCGGAAGACACGCGGGCTCGTGCGTGCGGTGATCCGGCTGATCACACCCCCCTTTCCCGCCGTGTCCCGGCCCTCGAAAACCACAATGATGCGCGCCCCCTGGTCTTTGACCCAAGTCTGCAGCCGGGTTAGCTCCACCTGAAGCTTGGCGAGTTCCCCCTCGAATTCCTTGCGGCTGATCTTGCCGGACGCGTCCGGCGCCTCAACGACCTCGCGCTTCTTCTGCTTGGCTTTCGACACCCGCCAACCCTCCCCGGCCAAAATGCAGCTATTCGCACCGTGACTCGGAGCCGAATCCGCCGGGGTGTTATTGATCTATCTCAAAGCTACACGGTCCAATATGCGGCCGGAAACGCGGTTCTGATCATCCTCGGCCCAGTCATCGTGGACACTTACCTATGCCGGCTGAGGCCGTGGCCGGTGCGGCTGCTTGATGCAGATCAGTCTCCTTTCCTGCCGTTTTGGCTGCCAAGTATCGGTGTCAGAGTTGCGAGTCGATCGGTAGCAGCTTCCACAGGTTGGCGACCAATCGCCTTCGAAAGCCGGTTTCGGGCTCGTCCCGATAGCGTACCCTTTGGCCGTCCCTCTCCGTTTCCCACACTATCGCGCCTTTCGGATCGAGGCGGACGCGGTAGCAATTTTCGGGCGCCACGCCAGTTGCCATGTAGTCCGTCAGCCTTTTGGCAAGCTCGGTGCTCTCGATGTAGAGGCCCGCTTCGGTATTGATTACGGCGGAGCGCGGGTCGAGATTGAAGCTGCCGATGAACACGGCTTCGCCGTCGAAGGCCATGGCCTTGGCATGCAAGGCCGCTCGCGACCGCCGGGAAAGGAGTGACCAGCCCGGCCGGAAAGCGTCGGTATCCGGGCGCAGTTCGTATAGCTCCATGCCATTCTCGAGCAGCCGCCTTCGGGTCTTGGCATAGCCTGAATGCGCCGGCAGCATGTCGTTTGAAGCGAGCGAGTTGGTCAGCACGCGCACCCGAACGTTGCGCTCCTGCAGCGCTTTGACGGTTGCCTGCGCTCCGGCCGGCAGGACGAAGTATGGCGATTCAACGAGCAGTTCCCGTTTGAGATGTGCGATCCGCGCGCGAATGAATTCCATGACGTCATCGCTCTCCTTGCCGGGGGCGATGCTTTCCGGATCGTCGGCGACAATATAGCCGTGTGCCCACACCAGATTGTCGCGAAGCTCGCCGCCCTGGGCAGCGAGTTGGCCGAGGTCCTGGTCAATCGGATATGGGTAGTCGGCCGCCGCGATCGCCTCGCGCAAGCGAATCCGGATGGCATCGAGATCGGCAGCATCATGGGCGCGGTCGACGATGGCCGCGATCGGCACGGTTGAGGGGATATTCCAGTATCGGTCGAATACCCCCGACAAATCGCGGACCACAGGCCCAACCGCCAACACGTCCAGATCGCGATAATTGGCGATGGTGTCCACGCCATAATAGATGTCACCGATATTGCGGCCGCCGACGATCGCCGCCGCATTGTCCGCGACCATCAGCTTGTTGTGCATGCGGCGATTGACCCGGCCGAAGTCGAAAATGAAATCAAGAATAGACCAGCGCCGGTTAGCAAGCGGGTTGAACAGACGAATCTCAACATTGGGGTGAGCATCGAGGGCGGCTTTGACGGAATCGCTGTCCTTGTAGAAGGGATCGTCGACGAGGAGCCGCACCCTCACCCCGCGATCGGCCGCCTTCATCACGTGCTCGACAATGATCCGGCCGGTGGTATCGCCGTCCCAGACGTAATACTGCATATCGAGACTACGCTCGGCCAAGTCCGCCAGCGCCAGACGGGTAATGAAAGCCTCGCGCGCCTGGCTCAAGAGGCTGAAGCCGGAGAGGCCTGGATGCTTGTCGGCCGCCGGGCCGAAGAATTGGCCTAGCCTGGTTGACGCGGGGTCGTCGAATGCCGTCGATAGCGTTCGCGGATACTCAGGCCGGGGGTCGGTGGTGCGACCGGTGAGAACCTCGGCAAGCCACGTCAAGACGGTGCGTGGGAGTCCGCGACGAGCCAGTGCCCGAGACTCGGCCGACCCCACAGGACTGGCGGTTCGCGGCGTGTCGACGTGCATCCGGTGGCAGCCTGCAACATGGTAGGCAGTTCCGCGGCCCATGGCGCTCTCCAACCCCCACGGCCAGCAGGCAAACGCGGCAACAGCAATCCGTCAAGCGCAAACTTGCGACCAAAAGTCGAAACTGAATGACGCCGACATTCTCGCAAGGCTGACTTTTAGCCAACTTCACCACTGCAATACTTCGTAGCGCTCATACGAAGCTCCGTTGTCGCTATGGTGCAAAACGATGTGGTTCCCTCATATCGGCGCGCACGCGGCATAAATCCGGATACTCCTCATGTAAATGGCTGATTACCCATAACAAGCACCGTCGTACACTTTGGCAAAAATCGATCCGCCTGTGGCGTACCTCACATGAAGAAATCGCACGCCGAAATATAGGTTGCCGCCAAGGTCAGGCCCGTCACCAAGCCGTAGCGGCCTCGGGCTGGACACCTCAAACAACGTTTGGAATCGCGCGATGACGCCAATAATCATGAACAGGTTTGCCCCGGTCATTCGACTGCTGTGGACCGCCGCACTGCTTGTCCCAAATCTGGCATATGCCGTCGAGCAGGATCGCGTTCAATTTTGCTGGGCGATGGGAAAGTTCGACCATACCATCTACTTCGCCGAAGTTGAAGGGCGGGAGGATCGCCGGGAAAGCTTTGATGCGCTGCTCGAGATTTCAGGCATAGATCACGACGCGGTGAATTGCAGTACATCGGATCCTGCGACGCATCGTTTGGCGCGCGCGAAATTGATGAAAAACTGGCGGGAGTCCGAGTTCGAAATCGTGAACACCACGTTCTTGTCGGATCTCGATTACTAGAGCGTGGATTCATTGGCTAGGCTGCGGAGGCCACTGCGGGTCCCCCCCTAGCGATCAATGTGCGTCGATCGTGAATCAAGCTCTCCAGCCGGTGGGCTGCCACGTTCAGTGTGGCATCATCCACCGCGCTCTCATCTCCAGCGGCGGATTTGGCGCGTTCCGCCGTTAGAATGCCGTCGATTGCTTCTTCGATATCCGACAGCTCGGCCTCTGCTTCGACTTTCCGGACCCGGCGCGACAGGGCATAGAGAGAATTGAGCGGGCCATCGGCCGCGCGGTTGCCGATGCCCAGGAATTTCCACGCCGCCGCAAGCATGGTGGCAGCGCCACCCAGTACCATCGGGGTCAAATAGATCCAGTTGCCGTATTCATCCATGAAGCTCTGCGTGGTGCTGTTGTAGACGGCTGCTGCGCCACGGTGCAGCGGAAGGTAAGCATCCTGGTCGGTGCTTGGCGCGGTGATCTGCGCGAAAATCGGCTGCTCACGCAGAAGATTCCTGCGCGCGCTCATGATCGCCAGCGTGAGGCTGGTTACCAGATCAGCGCCGAGTTTCTTTTGCGCAACCAGGTATAGTGAGGTCCTGAGCGTCGTCAGGTCATCTTCCGGGACCGGCGGCGATCCCCGCAGCGTGCCCTTCGGGACGTCGAAACTTTCAAAGGCACGTTGGGCCTCTGCAATTGCACCCGCGGACTCGATTGGGATCAGCACCGGGACCTTTTTATGGTCGAGCTGAAAAAATCCGCGAACGAGCGAGAGATACTTTTCGGCGAGCGGGATCACGACAAGCAGGGCACTGACCTGCTTTGACTGAATGGCTTGCCGGACATCCGTCAATTCAAGGTTCTTGAATACAACTTTTGCGCTCGCCAGATCATATTCCTTGGTCAACACATCGACAATCTTGGCGTTCGCTGCTCCGCCGACCACGCCGACCACGCGTCCCTTCAGGTTTTGAATGCTGTCGATGGACGATCCCGGCGGCGCAATGATCAATACGGCCATATGGCTGACGACGACGACGGCTTGCGCCTGCGACAAATCGCCGACATCGCCGCGAACCACAGCGAGATCAACCTTACCCGTGGAGAAAGCGGCAGCGGCCTCAAGCACGGTACCGCTGTCGATAACCTTGAGCCGCACCGGCGCATTCGTCGAAACGAACTCGCTCGCCAAAGCTGACATTGCTTTGGCTGCCTCGCCGTCGGTCGAGCCGACCGCCACGGTCAGCGTTACCGGGCGGCTGTAGTACCGATAGGCAAGAAGACCTGCGCCTGCGGCGAAAACGGCGACACCGATAATCAAGAAAAAACGAAGCCAAAGCGGCAATTTCGTCGACATCATGCTCGTCACTCCAGACGCGTCGGCCGATGGATTGGCGCCGGCGGCGCTTCCTCAACCCTCTATGGTCTTCGTCGGACGGATGCTCGGCATCGCCAATGGCCCCATGCGGGCATGTACCTCGTTCGGAACCCCGTACTCCTGCATCACGTGGTCGATTTTGTTGAGACCGCAGGCCTCGCGTTGCACGACGAAGAGCCAGAGCGCATATCCCGCCTGTTCGACGAGACTATCGCGGATTTTCCGATCGGAATTAGCCGTCCGCGGGCATGCGGCAAGTGCCGTCAGCGCGGCCTCAAGCCGCCGTCCAAGCCGTCCGATCGCTGACGCC
This sequence comes from uncultured Alphaproteobacteria bacterium, assembly GCA_963816815.1. GTDB lineage: Bacteria > Pseudomonadota > Alphaproteobacteria > Rhizobiales > Xanthobacteraceae > Bradyrhizobium. Next base: position 58,299 of record CAWFMW010000043.1, on the reverse strand, counting down.
CGCTCCTGGGCAATCTCGTATTCGAGAGTTGCGTATCCAGAACGAAGTAAATCCAACGCCATATTGGCGCGCTCCGAAACTTGGCCTGCCAATTGTCTGCCATCTTATTGGTCGGCAGGGAGCTGTTCAAGACAAGGCGCGCGTATTTGCTGACTCGGATGTGGGTCAGAACACGTCGATCGTCGGAAAACGCGGCTCCCCTGTGATGCAATCAAGCGGACGATGACGACCGAGGACGATCGCGCTCGAACCTCCTGAGCGCGATCCATCTTGATCTACAGACAGGGGAAGCAAGGATCGCACGATTGAACGCAATCGTCTCCAAACGCGCTGGGCGCGGCAACCAACAGCACCATTCCGCGTCACGGCCAGGGTAAGCTCGGAAGATTCTTGGATTCACTGCCGAGCTGACGACCTCGAAGGCAATCGGCGAAAGACCGCCCCTTATCTTCCGATCGTCACGCCTGCGGTTGAACGCAAGGCGTCCCTGAGGCTCGTGGCCTTCATGTCGTCGAGCACTTCCCGCGTCAGGACGGTGGTTTGCCCGGGAGTGTTGAGGATTGGCTCCGACGCCCGGGGCGATGAGAGACGATTGGCCTTGTAGGGCGCCGCGGTATCGGATGCTGGCGCAAGGCGCGGCTGTTGGGCAGCCGCCGAAAATCCGCCGCCGCAGCAGCAAACAGCGGCAACCACAATCATTCGCAATATTTTGGCGGACACTGCGATCTCCCAATTCGGATTCGAGGACGCGCTCTAGCAGCCGCGGCAGATGCTCTTGATCTTGCGGTCGAGGGCTGCGTTTTCCTTGCTCAAGGGATCGTTCGGATCGCTCAGGTTTTTCTCGCTGGGCACATCGCCGACGCGCGGCTGGCGATGGCCGACCGGCGCCTGTATCGCCCCTCCACCTCCGCCTCCACTTGCACCCGAATTCTTCGAAACGGACGAGGACCCTTGCGCGAAGGCGTCCGCCCCGCCGATCAGGACCATCAGCGCTATCGAGAGGATTGTTGTTCGCATCTTGGTTCTCCCGTTTCCTGTCTCTTGTTATCGCGCCGGCACGTCGATCGTTGCGCAATTGCGGCGCCCCTGGCCGGCGCAGTCCTGCGCCTTTCGTACATCGGCCATGGTGACAAGCAACCAGATTCCGGCGGCCACCACCACCACGAAGAATCCGAGCATCACGACGTTTTCGATGCCGCGATTTCCCTCGTCTTCCGTCGGCTCCCGCTTGCCCTCGCCGTCCTCCGCCATCGCAGGGTCACGGCTTTGGCGGATAGAGGTGAACGTCGCCGCAATAGTCGACGATACGATACCGCGTTTCGCCCGGGGATAGTTCACATCCCTGCGAACTTGCCTGCGACAAATAATTCGGGCCGATCGGCGCCTTTCCGTGGCCGCCGGGAATATCGAGCACATAATCCGGCTGGCACAGGCCGGAGACGCGGCCCCGCAGGCGGCGCATCAGGTCCTGGCCTTCCGCGATCGTGGTGCGCAGATGCGCCGTTCCCGGCGCCAGATCGCCATGATGCAGGTAATACGGCTTGATGCGGCTTTCGACGAAGGCCCGCATCAGGGCTTCCAGAACAGCCGCATCGTCATTGACGCCGCGGAGCAGCACCGTCTGGCTCACCAGCGGAATGCCGGCATCCGCCAGCCGCGCGCAGGCCGCGCGCGCCTCATCAGACAATTCGCGCGGATGGTTGGCATGAACGGCGATCCAGGTCGTTGCGCCCTCGACCCGCAGCGCCTCGACCATGTCCTCATCGATGCGCGCCGGCGCCGCCACCGGCACGCGGGTATGGATGCGGACGATCTTGACGTGATCGATGGCCGCGAGGTCCGCCATGATCTCGGCAAGCCGCCGCGGCGACAGCATCAGCGGATCGCCGCCGGTCAGGATGACCTCCCAGATTTCCGTGTGCGTCGCGGATATAGTCCAGCGCGTCGCGATAGGCGGCCTCCGACAGCGCGGTCGCCTTGCCCGGCCCGACCATCTCGCGGCGGAAACAGAACCGGCAATACACCGCGCAGACATGCACCAGCTTGAACAGCACGCGGTCGGGATAGCGATGGACGATGCCGGCAACGGGCGAATGCGCGTCGTCGCCGATCGGATCGGCGTTTTCGCCCGATGTGCTCACCAATTCGAGCGCGCTCGGAATGAATTGCCGCGCGATCGGATCGTCGGGGTTTTCTGCTGTCGATCAGGCCGGCGATATCGGGCGTCACGGCGATGGCATAGCGCGCGGCGACCCGTTCGAGGTCGGCGAGATCGGCGGCCTTCGCCAGGCCGCGCTCGACGAGCTCGGCGGGCTGCCGCAGCGTTGCCGCCAGTTTCGGATCTATCCTGTTCATGGCTCTCCTGCCGGTGGCGTCCATACCACCTGATCGACCCGCAGCGCGCCGCTGGCCAGCATCACCAGCCGGTCGAAACCGAGGGCTACGCCGCTCGACGGCGGCATCGCGGCGACCGCTGCGAGGAAATCCTCGTCGAGCGGGTAGCGCTCGCCGTATCGCCGTTCCTTCTCGTCCATATCGGCGGCGAAACGGCGGCGCTGTTCGGCGGCGTCGGTCAGTTCGCCGAACCCGTTGGCAAGCTCGACGCCGCAGGCATAGACCTCAAACCGTTCGGCGACCCGTGGATCGGCCGCCTTCGCCCGCGCCAATGCAGCTTCCGGCGCCGGATATTCGAACAGGACGGTCAAACGTCCCTGCCCCAGATTCGGTTCGACATGCTCGACCAGCACCTTGCTGAAAATGTCCGACCAGGTGTCGTCATCGGTGATCCGTACCCGCGCGCGCGCCGCAGATGCAAGCGCCGCGCGATCACCCTCGCCGTTCGTCACGGTGGCCAGAAGATCGATCCCGGCAAAGCGCTCGAATGCCGCCGCCACCGTCAGCAATTCCGGCTCGGCGAAGGGATCGGCCGTTCGGCCCCGAAACGAAAACCGGCCGATACCGGTCGCCTGCGCCGCATGCGCGATCACGACGATGGTGTCGGCCATGACGGCATCGTAGCTCGCTTCCGCGCGGTACCATTCCAGCATCGTGAACTCGGGCAGATGCAGATCGCCGCGCTCGCGGTCGCGGAACACGCGCGCGAACTCGAAGATCTTGGCTTCACCGGCGGCGAGCAGTTTCTTGGCGGCAAACTCCGGCGACGTCCGCAAATAGCGCGTCGCGCGCGTGCCATCTCCGCCGGTCAGTTCGGTGCGCGGCGCGTGCAGATGCGTCTCGTTGCCCGGTGAGACCTGCAGGATGCCGGTCTCAACCTCGGCAAACCCCTGCTCGTCGAACCACGCCCGCACCGCTCGCGTGATCGCGCCTCGCGCCATCAGGAACGGCTTTCGATCGGCGTGTCGCGCGGGCGACCACCAGGGCGACGGCTGGTCCGTCCTATCCATCAGCAACCGTCCTTGCGCAGCCCCAGAGCGCTCGCCGCAGAGCCTAAACAGGTATTGAAGGAACCAGAAAGAACCATTGTAATCGTTCGACTTTCTCTATGATGCCACCATGCGGAGGCAAAGTGCCGCGCGCTAACCGTCCTTGTCATGGCGAAAGCCGCTCACCTTGTCCATTTGCCCCGACGGCCGAGGCCGAAAACCGGGCAATTCTCGATTTCCTGTCGATTTCGCCGATCACAATGCCAAGGCGGTCGAGTTCCCGGGCCGAAGCCGCTGATAAGTCCCGCAAAATAGGGCCGTTGCGGCCCTGAGGCATTCCTCCTGATAGGGTGGCAAAACGCTGGCATCGACGGGCAAAATCAGTATGTTGCAGCCCGAAACCGCCCGATTTGGCCCCTTGGACACGATGTCCGGATTGGCCGAAGGCCAGAAATTCAGGAAAACCGCTTTGAAAGTCATCGCCAGCTCTATTCGCAAGGGCAACATTATCGAGCAGGACGGCAAGCTTTACGTCGTACTCACGGCCGAAAACATCCATCCCGGCAAGGGAACTCCGGTCAGCCAGATCGAAATGCGCCGGATCGGCGATGGCGTGAAGATTTCGGAACGCTACAAGACCACCGACCAGGTCGAGAAGGCGACCGTCGAGGATACCAACTTCAACTACCTCTATGAGGACGCCGACGGCTTCCACTTCATGAACACCGAGACCTACGACCAGGTCCAGGTCTCCAAGGAAATCGTAGGATCGTCCGCGCCCTATCTGCAGGAGAACATGACCGTGAAGCTTTCGCTTCACGACCTTAATCCGGTGGCGATCCAGCTGCCCCAGCGCGCGACGCTGGAAGTGGTGGATACCGAGCCGGTCACCAAGGGTCAGACCGCGTCTTCCTCCTACAAACCTGCTATCCTCTCCAACGGGGTTCGCACCGCGGTGCCGCCGCACATCGGAACCGGAACGCGGATCGTGGTCATGACCGAGGATGGTTCTTACGTCGAACGCGCAAAGGATTAACGATCGCGCGCGATAATGTTTTGAAGCGAAGTGCGTAGCGGCGCGCGTGAGGAACGCGCGTCAAAACAGTAATTTAAGCGCCGGTTCTGCTAATTCGGAGCCGATCATTTTTTAAAATGCGGGCACGCCGGGGGGCGATTGCATTGAACAGGATGGCTGTCCGCTTGCTCGCGCGTTGGCTGGCAGTCCTTTGTTTGCTCGCAGCCGGGGTCACCGGCGCCGCCGCCGAAGAGTTCAGGACACCGTCGATATCAGCCGTCCGCGTCGAGTGGCGGGCCGTTGTCGATCAACTCCGCACCGAGATCGGCACCCGCCCGGTGATCGCTTCCCGATTTACGTTCGCCGGTCAGCGGCGCGTGCCGGCATCGGATCCGCGCGCGACGCCTGCGCTGGTGCAACTGAACGCGATCAACGCAAACATCTTTGCCGGGATCGGACGCAGCCCGGTGCCGGTGCTGTTGCCGTTCGATACTGCAGACTACCTCGAAGACCAGGCCGACGGCACGCCGCTACCGCTGTCGCGCTACCAGGCCGATTTCAGTCGCGCAGACTTGTTTCACGCCGGTGCGGCCGGCTACGACGCGGTGTTTTCGCTGCAGCCTGGCGCTGGCGGCTCGCGGATATTCGCCAAGCCGGTCGAAGTGCAGATCACCGGCTCGATGCTTATCTACGACCTCGCCGACCCGCTCGGCGGCAGGGGCGAGCCGGTCAAGGCGCTGGCGGCGCAATTCCCCGACATGCGCCGCTTCATCCGCGAAGGCTATGTGCGCTACGCCTTCACGCGCTTCGGCGTACCCTATGTGGTGTCGATCCAGTGCCTCGATTCGGCGCCGCGAGCGCGGCGGCTGGCCTGCCGCGAGGCCTATCCGATCGCCGAGCGCTTTCTTAAAGCCTTGCGCATCGCGGGCGGGCAACCGTCGCGGCCGCGGCACGACATTTCCTCCGAAATCGCTGAACGGCCGACGGCGGGTTCGCCCGACTTCACCTATTATCCAGGCGGCGACATCATCGCCCGCAGCAGCGTGCGCCGGCGCGGCGGACGTGCCGACTTCGCCGCCTATTCGCAAATCCGTTTTCCGCTCGAGAAAGCCCCGACTGCCATCCGCTCGCAATCCTTCGGCAGGAATAACTCACTAGCCGGCCGCGGCGTCTATCCGTGGCGGGACAATTTTTGCGAAGCCCGCAGCTTCCAGGTCGGGCAATGCGCCGCCGGCTTCGGACATCAGGGCCAGGACATCCGCCCCGCGCCCTGCCCGCCGAACAGCAACAGCGAAAGCAGTTGCCATCCAAGAAAGCAGGCCGTCGTGGCCGTCCGCGACGGCGTCCTGATCCGTTCACCGAAGCAGCAGGCCGCAACGCTGCAGATCAACACAAGCAACGAGCACATCCGCTTTCGCTACATGCACATGAACCCGTCAGCCATGGACGCGGACGGCACTCTCAACGGACGCGGCGTCGCCGAGGGCGAGAAGATCGGCGTGGTCTCCAACTATCTCGATTTTCCGAACGGGACTTCGTACCACCTTCACTTCGACATCCAGGTGTTCACGCGCGACGGCTGGATCTGGGTCAACCCCTACACCACCCTGATCGCGTCCTATGAACGGCTGATCCGCAGCCGCGGCCGCGAGATCGGCACCGATCCGCCGATCGCCGCCGCTGCCGTGGCACATGCGCTGCCGGAGGATGTCTTGCGTCGCAGCGCGCAGCAAGGCCGCGAGAACTAGTTCGGCTGGAACTGGATATCGAATTCGACACATTCAGCGAGTTCAGCAAGGCCCGCGGGATTCAGAACTGCAATCTCGCGATGTGTTTGACCGAGAAACTTGAGAAAGCCCTTCTTCTTGATGGCGGAAAGAGCACGCGATACGGTCTCCAGCGTAAGCCCAAGATAGTCTGCGATGTCACGGCGATTCATTGGAAGGGCTATGACACCCGCTGGTGCCAGGCGACGATCCATTTCAACAAGAAACGCCGCCACGCGTTCCAGCGAGGTCTTGCGTCCCAGCAGAAGCAAGTGATTTTCGGCGTGCTGAAGGTTGTCTGTGGTCATGCTCAGGATGCTGCGGACGATGGCGGGGTCAGTTTTCGCCACGCGCTCCAGGCTTTCGCGTTTCATAAAGCGAACGGTAGTGTCGACGATGGCTTCGGCCGTAAAACGATGGAGATCGCCATTTTCGAGGCCGAAGATGTCCCCTGGTAAATGAAAACCGCCGATCTGACGACGGCCATCGGATAGAAGCTTGTAGCTTCGAACCGCGCCTTCGATCACTTGATAGATGTATTCTGCCGGCTCTTCTGCGCCAAATATCTCGGTTCTCCGGCGGTACTTGTATTCGGCCGAACTGACTTTCCTGTGAGACAGTTCGCCAAGTTCGCCGTGCAGCCGAGGTTTCTTGCCCGGATCGGTACTGATATTTGTCAGCATGGCCGCTTCCCTATCGGGAAAAGCATGCAACGGAGGCTGGTCTCCCAATTTGACCGGGATCAAACCGGTCCCCGTAAGAATACGTAGAGGCGCTCCCTCGAAACCACAGCGGTATCCGAGGCAGGAAAACGAGTGATCCTGACCCGTTCGACTGCCCCGATCATGCGCTGACGATACGCCGCCATGAGGATCGACATCGTCGTCTAACTGACATCTTTCAGCCAGGTGATCGCTTACCTGACCAAACCGACTTCGTAGGTTTTGTGTCGTCCGGCGGTTCGTTGATCGAGATCAATGGTCGAACCTGGAACGTCGATCCACTCAGGGTTTCCAAGCGCGGCCACGCCAGATTCAATCCGGTCGACATAGGAGTCCTGAGATGTACAAGAGTTTGCTTGCAGTAGCCGCGGCTATGTCAATGACAGCAGCAAGTGCTCACGCACAAGTGCCGCTTAGCACCTACGCCGATGCCAACGGATATATCGACGTTCAGAAACTTACGTGCGCACAGCTGGCTGGCACATTCCAGGAAGACGCTGATCTTTTGGTCGCCTGGTATAGCGGTTGGTACAATGGACTTGCGAAAAAACACCTTGCGAAGCCTGATAGAGCCAGCAGGCTCGAGCACGAGATCATCGTCCACTGCAAGGCCAATCCCGGCATACGCGTTATTGATGCTATCGCCGTCGTCTTCAAGGATGAGAGGATGAGGCTTGGGATCAAGATGGCGCAATGAGCTATCCAACTTAACTGCCCAGGATCGGAGCTGATGCGGCGGCTGCGATTTCCAGTGCACTTGAGGCAATCAGGCCGCGCGGTCGCGATCGCCGCGATTTTGTCCGCAACCCATACCCTGTTGCAGGCTCAGGATCTCGACAACGGCCGGACCGAGTTTCTGTCAAAATGCGCGGAGTGCCATGGTGCGGATGGCAAGGGCGCGGGCCCGATGAGCAGTAAACTGAAACGCAAGCCCGCCGATTTGACGGCTCTCGCCAAGAATAACAACGGTGTATTTTCTGCTGGTGCAATAGCAGTGATAGTTGATGGCCGAGGCGCGGTCCCGCATCGCGGGCTCGAAATGCCCATTTGGGGATGTCGACAAGGAACCCCGTCGGGCCGGCAAGGGAAAGGCTACCAACCAAAACCGATTGATTCGTTGCTCGATATGCCTTGCGACCCTGAGGTGGTTATAAAAAAACGAATCCTGGAGATCGTCGAGTATCTGCGCCGAATTCAAGAGAAATAGCTGCCCGGAACCACGGCCCGTTCGCCAGGCGGCTCCCAACACAGGCCAGTCTCCGGCTTCCCCAAATATTGATTCACGCCTACGAGGCCGCCGCTCCGACAGCCGGCTTCCGCGCCGGTGGGGTCCAGCGATAGGCGGCGCCGAACCTGTTCCAGACATTGATCGAGGCGATCGCCGATGTGAGGTAGGCAAGCTCCTTCTCGGAGAATTCGGAGCTTACCTGCGCATAGACTTCATCGCTGACGCCGTTGGCGAGCAAGGTCAGCGCTTCTGTCCAGGCCAGCGCGGCACGCTCACGCGGCGAGAATTGCGGCGCCTCGCGCCAGACCACCACCAGATTGAGTTTGTCGGCGGGCACACCGAGCTTCTCGCTCTCCAGGATGTGATGCTGCACGCAGAAGGCGCAGCCATTGATCTGCGAGGCGCGCAGCTTGACCAGTTCGAGCAACTGCTTGTCCATGCCGGCCTTGGCCGCGACCTGGCTCAGCGCCAGTACAGCGGCGTAGGCGTCCGGCGTTAGCGACATGAAGTCCTTGTACTCGCTGCGGGCGTGGGTCATTTTTTTTCGGCCTTTTGTTGTCGATACTCTCCATCATTATATGTGGCCCGCGCACCCCGTCCATGGCCGGGTTGTCCAGCAAAATCGCCGTCGATTGGCAGCAAAATTGCGGTTCCCGCGGCGTCATGGCTTTTGGCGCAAGCCCGCCGCGCCGCTAGAATGCGCCGCATGAAACAGCATGATTCCCGGAAAGCCCCGACCCGCCGCGCCCTGCTGCAGGTCAGCCTCGGCGCAGGCGCCCTGCTTGCCATGCCGCTTGCAGCGTTTGCCGCCGCACCACCCGGCTTCGACGCGTGGCGCGACAATTTTCGGGCGCGCGCGCTGGCAAAGGGCATTTCGGATGCGACCTGGACGCGGGTGATGGGCCGCATCGAACCCGACATGAGCGTGTTCCGGCAGATGCAGAAGCAGCCGGAATTCAATGAGCAGATCTGGCAGTACATCAATCGCCGCGCCTCGGACTGGCGCATCATCAACGGCCGCGAGGCGCTGAAGAAGGCACGAGGCGCTGTTCGCGCGGATCGAGCAGGATTTTGGCGTCGAGCGCGGCACATTGCTGGCGCTGTGGGGCGTTGAATCCGCCTATGGCGATCCGCTGGTGCAACAGAACCATATGCGCCCGGTGTTCCCGGCACTCGCGGCGCTGGCCTGGAACGAGCCGCGCCGCCGCGCCTATTGGGAAACCGAGCTGATTAACGCGTTGAAGATCGTCGACCGCGGCTGGGGCACGCCGGAGGAAATGCGCGGCTCCTGGGCCGGCGCGATGGGGCATACGCAATGGATGCCGGAAGTCTGGCTCAATGTCGGCATGGACTATGACAAGGACGGCCGCGTCTCGCCGTTCGGCAAGCCGGACGATGCGCTCGGCTCCAGCGCGCGCTATCTGCTCAACCGCGGCAAGTATCATCGTGGCGAACATTGGGGCTATGAGGTCAACGCGTCAGGCGCGGCCTCGAGCGGCAACCGGACCTACGCGGCATGGACCAGCGCCGGCGTGACGCGCGCCGATGGCAAGCCGTTCCCGCAGCCGAACGCGTCCGCGCAGATGTGGGTGCCGATCGCTGGCGGTCCGGCGTTCCTGCTGGGGCCGAACTTCTATTCGGTGAAAAGCTACAACCCGTCGATGAACTACGCGCTCGCGATCTGCCATCTCGGCGACCGCATTCTCGGCGCGCCGCCTTTCATTCACCCCTTCCCCGGCTCTGAGCGCGCGCTGACGCTTGCGGAAGTGCAGGAGGTCCAGACGCGGCTGACCAAAGCCGGCTTCGACACCGGCGGCACCGACGGCCGCGTCGGCAACGACACCATGAAGGCCGTGAAGGATTACCAGAACAAGATGGGATTGCTGCCGGCCGACGGTTACGGCGGGCTGAAGGTGCTGGCGCGATTGAGGCAGGGAAACTAGTTCGCCGGAGCCGCGAACCGCACCGTCATTCCGGGGCGATGCGAAGCATCGAACCCGGAATCTCGAGATTCCGGGTCTGGTGCTAACGCACCATCCCGGAATGACGGAGGACTGCTTACACTCTCCGCACTACTCCGCCCGCATTCATGCCGCCATCGATGACGAGTTCGGTCCCCGTCACGTAGCGCGAGGCGTCGGACGCGAGGTACAACACGCCCTGCGCGATCTCGATGGCCTCCCCGGCACGGCCGAGCGGCGTCGCAAGCTTCGCCCGTTCCTCCGGATCGATCGGCGCATTCTGCCCGGCGCCTGACGCTTCCGTCGGGATCTTGCCCCAGATCGGCGTGTCGATGATGCCGGGATGCACCGAGTTGACGCGGATGCCGTCGCCGAAGGTGGCGCATTCCATCGCGATCGCTTTCGCAAACAGCCGCACGCCACCCTTGGTCGCGCAATAGCCGGACAGGTTCGCCGAGCCGCGCAGGCCCGCCAGCGACGACATCATGATGACGGAGCCGCCGCCGGTCTTGCGCATCGGCGGCAGGCAGTGCTTCACGGATAAAAACACGCCGTCGAGATTGATCGCGGTCTGCCGCCGCCAGTCCGAAAGCGACATCTCGGTGATTGTCGGCACGGCAATCCCGATGCCGGCGTTCGAGACCAGTACGTCGAGCCGGGCGTAGCGCTTCACGACCTCGGCCACCACCTCGATCCAGCGCTCCTCGCTGGTGACGTCGTGATGCCAAAAGCTCGCCTCGCCGCCAGCCTTCTTGATCCGCGCGACGACCTCGGGGCCTTTCAAATCGTCGACGTCGGTCACCGCCACCGAGGCGCCCTCACGCGCCAGCAATTCGGAAACCGCTTCGCCAATGCCGGAGGCACCGCCGGTGACCAACGCGACCTTGCCTTGAACCTGCCCTGTCATGTCTTCTCCCTTTTATTGTTCTTGGTTGCTGAATTATCTTATCACGGCCGGCCCCAGATCCGGTACCGCGACGTCGAGCACGCGCAGTTGTACGCGTTCCGAACCTTGAAAGCGATCGACCGCGAGCGAGCCCGCCACATGCAAAGGCTGGCCGCGGTTCTGCGTCAGCGCGTGGCCGAGCTTCTGGCCGACCGACCGGAACGCGATGCCGTTGACGATGGCGCCGTCCCCGGACTTGAAGCGCAGGCGCAAATGCGCCTGCCCCACTTCGTCGGCATAGACGAGTTGATGCGCCGGCAGCGCGATCACCGGCTCGGGATTGCCCGCCCCGAACGGCCCGGCGCGGTTCAGCATCGTTGCGAACTCCACGGTCACGCTACGCGCGCTCACCGCGCCGTCGATGAACAGCTCGTGCTCGTGACGGGAATTGGCGACGTCCTCGGCCAGCGCGCTTTCCATGAAGGCGCGAAATTCCGCAAGCTTCTCCTTCCGCAGCGTCACGCCCGCGGCCATGGCGTGGCCGCCTCCCTTCATCAGCAATTTTTCCTTCACCGCCTGCCGCACCGCCTTGCCGAGATCGACACCCGAGATCGAACGGCCCGAGCCGGTGCCGATGCCGCCCGGCTCCAGCGCGATGGCAAAGGCGGGACGCGCAAACTTCTCCTTCAGCCGGGAGGCGACCAGGCCGACGATGCCGGGATGCCAGCCCTCGGCGGCGGTCACGATCACAGCGCCCTTGTCCTCGAGCCCGAGCGATGCCATCGCTTCGGCCTCGGCCTGCGCCTCCGCCGCCTGCTCGATGATGCGGCGCTCGCTGTTGAGCCGGTCGAGTTCGGCGGCGATCCGCGCGGCCTCCGAGACGTCGCCTTCCAGCAGCAGCCGCACGCCCAAATCGGCGCGCCCGATACGGCCGCCCGCATTGATGCGCGGCCCCAGCATGAAGCCGAGATGCCAGGCTTCGGGCGGGCCGTTCAGCCGCGCCACATCCATCAGCGCGGTATGGCCGACATGGTCGCGCCGGCGCATCGCAATCAGCCCCTTGGCGACGAAGGCGCGGTTGAGCCCGGTCAGCGGCGCGACATCGGCGACGGTGCCGAGCGCCACATGGTGCAGCATGCCCAAAAGATCCGGCTCCGGCCGCTCGGCATTCCAGAAGCCGCGGCCGCGCAATTCCCGGTTCACCGCCACCAGCGTGATCAGCACCAGGCCGACAGCCGCGAGATGGCCGAGGCCGGAGAGATCGTCAGGCCGGTTCGGATTCACCAGCGCATCGACCTCGGGCAATTCGTCACCGGTCTGATGGTGGTCGATGACGACGACGGACATGCCGAGCTTGCGTGCTTCCGCCAGCGGCTCGAGGCTGGTGGTGCCGCAATCGACGGTGACGAGCAGCGTCGCGCCCTTGTTCGCGAGCCCGCGCACCGCCTCGACGTTGGGGCCATAGCCCTCGAAGATCCGGTCGGGGATATGTATCAGCGGATCGAGCCCGCAATGGCGCAGATGCCAGGCCAGCAGCGCCGCCGAAGTCGCGCCATCGACGTCGTAATCGCCGAAGATCGCGACCTTCTCGCCGCGCGCTGCAGCGTCCGCAATCCGCCTCGCCGCCGTCTCCATCTGCCGTCACGGTGTGGGGATCGGGCATCAGCTTGCGGATGGTCGGATCGAGAAAATCCTCGACCTCGTCGATCCCGACATCGCGGCCCGCCAGCACGCGCGCCAGCATCTCCGGCAACCTGTAGCGCTGCGTGATCGCCAGCGCCCGCGCCGCCCCCCTGGCGTCGAGCCGGTCGCGCCATAATTTGCCGGTCGCCGAACGCGACACGCCAAGAAACGCCGGCGGCAGTTCAACGGGAATTGCGGATGCGGGAAGCGTCATGATGCCTTCGAGAGATAGGGATAAAGCCGCCGGTCGGCAAACCAGGGATGGCGTGGAACGGCGGCGCGCGAATTGCTACGGCACAGCCGGCACACCCCGGCCACACCAGTTTCGAGCCTATGCCGACAAAAGCGCCTTGCACAAAGAAGATGCAACTTGTCCCCGCAATACTACCCGCGGAAGGGGGAAATTAAACCAATCGTTAGCCATGATCCGCGACAACGGATCCAGCACGCTTTCGTTGAGTCTCGTCGATCCAAAGAAGGTCGGCAACCGCACAAAGACTGAGGAATTTTCACCAATGTCCGTCGCGCTCGACCGTTCTCGTACCGCAACGATTGCAAAACAGCCCAAAAGCTCAGCGAGCGCCGAGGATGAATCCGATGTCTCCACGCTGATCGCCAGATTGACCGCCGAGGTCAACCAGGTCGCCTGCGAGAAGACCAAGTCGATCCAGAAGATCACCAACCAGATGAAGATGCTGGCGCTGAACGCGCTGATCGAAAGTTCGCGCGCCGGCGCGCAGGGCGCGGGTTTTGCCGTGGTGGCGCAGGAAGTCCGCAATGTCGGCCAGCAGGTCGAGACCATCGCCCGCGAGCTCGAAAGCCAGCTCACCAACCGCACCGGCAATCTGATGACCTCGATCGCGCAGATGGCCGACCGCTCGCGCGGCGAGCGCATGGTCGATCTGTCGCTGAACGCCATCGAACTGATGGACCGCAACCTCTATGAGCGCACCTGCGACGTGCGCTGGTGGGCGACCGATTCCGCGGTCGTCGATTGCGCCGCCGCGCCGGAGGTTGCCGCCGTGGCCCATGTCTCGGAACGGCTGGCCGTGATCCTCGGCGCCTATACCGTCTATCTCGATCTCTGGCTGTGCGATCTCGACGGCAATGTGCGCGCCAACGGCCGCGCCGATCGCTTCAATGTCGTGGGCCAGAACGTGGCGCACACCAAATGGTTTCAAAGCGGCGCGGGGCCTGCGAACCGGCGACGACTACGCCGTCGGCGACGTCGAATGCCAGCCCCTGCTCGGCAACGCCCAGGTCGTGACCTATTGCGCCAGCGTTCGCGAAGGCGGCAAGGCGAATGCCAAACCGATCGGCGTGCTGGCGATCCATTTCGACTGGGAACCGCAAGCCCGCGCCATCGTCCAGGGCGTGCGCGTCGGCGCCGCCGACAAGGCGCGCGTGCTGCTGGTCGATTCGAATTTCCGGGTGATCGCGGCGTCCGACGGCCAGGGCCTGCTCACCGAGCGCATCTCGCTTCCCCTGGAAGGACGACGCTCCGGCTTCTCGCAGGACCGCTCCGGTGCGCTGATCGCCTTCCACGCCACGCCCGGTTACGAGACGTATAAGGGCCTCGGCTGGTTCGGTGTGATCCAAGGCGGGGCAGGATAAAACCCGTAGGATGCGTGGAGCGCGGCGATCCGTTACGGGCGCGCGTTCGGCGTTTTGGTTCTGTCTTTCGCAGGCCACTGCTCGGAGAGCGGCGGTAACGCCATTTCCTTGCCCGTCATTCGCTCGACGGCAATGGCGTAAACCGTGATCGCGTCGATGCGCGGGAAAAAGCCTTTGGGCCTGCTGGTATCCGGCTTGCCGTATTTTTCCATCAGCACCTCGCAGAAGCGTTGCTTGACCGCCCTCTCCTCGACGATCCGAATTTTTCCGAACACGATCACGCTCTGGTACGCCAGACCGGAATCGCATTCGAAGCGGCCGTAGTCGAACACCTGGTCCGGCTCGTCGAACTCAAAGCAGACGCGCGGCTCGCGTTCGACGTTCGCCCGAAAATGCCCCCTGGCGCTGCCGGTGTGCAGGTATATTTCCCCGTCCATCCAGATGTAGAGCAGCGGCATGCAATAGGGATAGCCGTCCTCGCCCACAGTCGCGATCCGCCCGCTGAACCCGCGCTCCAGCATGGCAAATGCCCGTTGCTCGGACATCGCGCGATCGGCGCGACGCAGTTGAGGCGAACTCATGCTGACCTCCTGAAACCGTTCGAATGGCGCGACTGACGATCCGCTTGAATCGCCCGCGTCACCCGAATAGCCTCCATAGTGGTCCGTCGAAAAGGTCCACTTGATGCAAGATTGCAATACCACTTTCCGGATGACCGACATGAAAACCCGACAAAGCTGGGCAGACCTTTATGCGTTCGAGCTCATCCGCGAGAGCGACACACCGCTTTTCCGCCAGCTCTATCTGCAGCTTCGCGCCGCGATCCTGTCACGACGCTTGCGGCCGGGAACGAAGCTGCCATCCACGCGGGAGCTTGCCGCGCAGCTTGGCGTCTCGCGCTCCGCCGCTGTCGCCGCCTACGAGCAGCTTCTCGCCGAAGGATACACGTCCGGCCGGCACGGGTCCGGCACCTACATATCGCCTGATCTTCCCGAGCCGATCGAGGGAGGCCCGCAGCGGCGCAGGAACCCTGCGGCGGCCGTCACGTCCAACGCCACGCAGATGCAGCCTCTCGGCGATTTCGTCGATGTCACGGTGCAGAGCGATCAGCGGCCGTTCAACCTCGGACGCACGCTGATCGACGACAGAACGCTGGAGCTATGGCGCAAGCTCAGCGTCCGTACCTTTCGTTCGCTGGATGCGAGCCATTTTGGCTATTCCGACCCGCGCGGAACGATCGAACTTCGAAAAGCCATCTGCGATTACCTGCAAGCCGCCCGCGCGGTGAAATGCGATCCCGAACAGATCGTGGTCACGGCGGGAACGCAGCAGGCGATCGACATCGTCATCCGGATCCTTCCGAACCGGAACCGGGAGGTCTGGGTCGAAGATCCGGTTTATCCGCTGACGCGGCAGGCCCTGCTGGCCGCCGGCGCGACGGTCCATCCGATTCCTGTCGATGCGCAAGGCATCGACGTCGGCAGAGGCATCAGATCGGCACCGAATGCCAGCGCCGTGTTCGTGACACCCTCCCACCAATTCCCGACCGGCGTCGTTCTCTCGATGGCCCGCCGCCTCGAACTGCTCGCCTGGGCGCGGAAGAAAGACGCGTGGATCGTGGAGGACGACTATGCCAGCGAATTCCGCTACGGCGGCCGGCCGCTGGCCTCGCTTCAGGGTCTCGATGAGGGTGAGCGCGTCATCTATATCGGCACGCTCAACAAGGCGCTCTTTCCGGGCCTGCGGCTCGGTTACGCCGTGATCCCGCATGCGCTGCTGCGGCCGTTCGTTTCCGCCCGCTATCTGATGGACCGGCAGCCATCGACGTTAAGCCAGGCCGTGGTCGCCGCCTTCATGGACGAGGGCCATTTCGCCGCGCATATTCGCCGCATGCGCGTGTTGTATAAAGCGCAGCGCGACGAGCTGGTCGCCGCTCTCAAGCGCCAACTCGGCGCCGATCTCACGGTCAATGCACCGGACCAGGGCATGCATCTCGTGGCCTTCACGCGGCGCGGCCTCTCGGACACCGCCATCGAGCGCGCCGGACGCCAGCACGGCGTCGTCGTCCGGCCGATGAGCCGGCTATATCTCGCAGCGGCGCCGCGGTCGGCGCTGGTACTCGGCTTCAGCGGCCACTCACGCCAGACGATCGCTCCCGCGGTTGAGCGTCTCGCCCGGGCCGTAGAGATGCAGTCGAGATCTTCATCTCGCGCAGGCGGGCGGTTGGCTACGCCGAAGCGCTGACACGGCTGGCGCCGCTAGCACCCCAACTTGTCGGCGATCCCGCCAAAATCCTTGGCGACGATGTCCCAGTCGCCCCTCGCCTCGAAATCGTATTTCTGGTGCGGGCCGTATTCGGTCGGCCGCGCGACGAAGGCGGTCTTCAGCCCGAGCTTCTGCGCGGCCTTCAGGTCGTTGTTGTGGGCGGCGACCATCATCACCTGCTCCGGCGGCAGGCAGAGCAGTTTGGCGGCGCCGAGATAGGTTTCGGGATCGGGCTTGTAGTGCTCGAACAATTCCGCCGACATGACGAGGTCCCACGGCAGACCTGCGAACTTCGCCATGTTGGTCAACAGCGCGACGTTGCCGTTGGAGAGCGGCGAGATGATGTATTTTGTCTTCAGCCGCGTCAGCCCGGGCACGCTGTCCGGCCAGGCGTGCAGGCGGTGCCAGCCCATCGTCAGGTAATGCAGATCGGCGTCGCTCAATCCCTTGATCGAGAACTGCGCGACCAGCTTTTCCAGCGACTGCCGGTGCAGCGTATCCAGGATCTGATAGCCGCGCTCGGGATGCTTGCGCACCTCGTCCATCGAGGCGGAGTAGACCGCGCGCCAGCCGTCGACCAAGGCGGTCCAGTCGGCCTTGATGCCCGATGTCTCCGACCATTTGGTGAAATCGTTGATGAGGCTGGTGCGCCAGTCGACGACGGTGCCGAACACGTCGAACACCAGCGCTTTCACTGCGGACACGTCGGACATGCGAGCCTCTCCCTTGTTTTTCTTGTTGTTGTCATTCCGGGGCGCGCGTAGCGCGAGCCCGGAATCCATTTAGCCTCTGGCTCCGCCGATGAATGGATTCCGGGTTCGCTTCGCGCGCCGGAATGACGGCCATTCTCAATCCAAATGAAACTTGTCGAGCTGCCGGTGCTCGGCCTTGATGTAGCGCACCGTGCCGGTGACCGAGCGCATCACCACCGTTTCGGTCTCGATCACGTCCTTGCGGAACTTGACGCCCGACAGCAGCGAGCCGGTGGTGACGCCGGTTGCCGCGAACAGGCAGTCGCCGCGCGCCATGTCCTCGATGCCGTAGATCATCTTCGGGTCGGTCACGCCCATCTTGTGCGCGCGCTCGCGCTTCTCCTCGCTGTCGAGGATCAGCCGGCACTGCATCTGGCCGCCGATGCAGCGCAGCGCCGCCGCCGCCAGCACGCCCTCGGGCGCGCCGCCGGTGCCGATATACATGTCGACGCCGGTATTATCAGGATCGGCGCAATGGATCACGCCGGCGACGTCGCCGTCGGTGATCAGCCGCACCGCGGCGCCGGTCGAGCGGACGCCGGTGATGATGTCGGCGTGGCGCGGGCGATCGAGCACCAGCACCGTGATCGCGGAGGCCTCGACGCCCTTGGCCTTCGCCAGCCGGCGAACATTGTCGGCGGGCGATGCGTCGAGCTCGACCACGCCCTTCTTGTAGCCCGGGCCGACCGCGAGCTTCTGCATGTAGACGTCGGGCGCGTGCAGCAGCGTGCCGCCATCGGCCATCGCCATGGTCGCGATCGCGCCCGGCATGTTCTTGGCGCACAGCGTCGTGCCTTCCAGCGGATCGACGGCGATATCGACCTGGGGACCGGCGTTGAGCCCGACCTTCTCGCCGATGAACAGCATCGGCGCCTCGTCGCGCTCGCCCTCGCCGATCACGATGGTGCCTTCGATCGGCAGCTTGTTGAGCTCGCGACGCATCGCGTCGACCGCGGCCTGGTCCGCCGCCTTCTCCTGGCCGTGGCCGCGCAGCCGCGCGGCCGAGACGGCGGCACGTTCCGTCACCCGCACGATTTCCAGCGTCAGAATGCGCTCGAGCAGCAATTGCGGCGGAACGGAAATATGGGTCGACATCAGCTTACTCCCTTAAAACTGCGACGGCCCCACGGCCGCAATCAATCCTCTGGCGCGTTCCGGACAGAACGCGCGCTAGTTCTTTTCGATCCGTATCACCTGCGGCCGGCCGCTGATCACCTTGTCGCGCTGCACGGCTTCCAGCGCGCGATAGACCGCGTCCTCGGAAGTTGCGTAGGTGATCAGGATGACCGGAACCGGTGACGGCTTCTTCGCGGAGCCGTTCGCATCGACGCCTTCTGGATGGCGCTGCACGATCGATTCCAGCGAAATCTTCTGTTCGGCAAGGCGGGTGGCGATGGTGGCGGCGGTGCCGGCCAGGTCGCGCGCCATCAGGCGGATGTAGTAGCCGCCCTCGTGGCGCTCCATCGGCGCCTTGCTAGTGTCGCGCAGCCGCTCCACCGGGCGCCCGAACGGCTTGGCGCGAATGCCGCGCGCCACGTCGGCGATATCGGCCACGACGGCGGACGCGGTCGCCGCACCGCCGGCGCCCGGCCCCACCAGCGTGATCGGCGGAATACCCTCGCCGTCGATGGTGACGGCGTTGGTGACGCCCATCACCTGCGCGATCGAGGACGATTTCGGCACCATGGTCGGATGCACGCGCTGCTCGATGCCCTTGGCGGTCCGCACCGCGACGCCGAGCAGCTTGACGCGATAACCGAGTTCCTCCGCGGCGCGCAGATCTTCCGGCGCGATCGAGGAGATGCCTTCGACATAGACCGCGCTCTGCGCCACCTTGGTGCCGAAGGCGAGGCTCGCCAGGATCGCGAGCTTCTGCGCGGTATCATGGCCGTCGACGTCGAACGACGGATTGGCCTCGGCATAGCCGAGCCGCTGCGCATCCTTCAGGCATTCGGCAAACGACAGGCCCTCCTGCTCCATCCGGGTCAGGATGTAATTGCAGGTGCCGTTGAGGATGCCGTAGACGCGGTTGATGCCGGTTCCGGACAAGTCCCTCGCGAAGCGTCTTGATGACCGGAATGGCCGCGCCGACCGCCGCCTCGTAATTCAGCGCGCCGCCATGCTTCTCGGCGGCCTTCGCCAGCCGCATGCCGTGCTTGGCGATCAGCGCCTTGTTGGCGGTCACGACCGACTTGCCGGACTTCAGCGCAGCCTCGATCGCCGACAGCGCCGGCTCGCCGGAACCGCCCATCAGTTCGACGAAGCAATCGACATTGGGGTCGTTGGCCAGCGCCAGCGGGCTTTTGGCCCATTCGATGCCGCGCAGGTCCAGCGAGCGCTTCTTTGCCTTCGAGCGCGCGGTGACGGCAACGACGCGCACGCCGCGCCCGCTGCGCTCGGACAGCGTCCGCGACTGCGCTTCGATCAGGCGGACGACTTCGGCGCCAACAGTGCCGAGCCCTGCGATACCCACTCTCAGGGGTGCGACCATGTATGAGAAAACCTGCAATAAAAGGAATTAGCGCCGGTTGGCGAGAGGAACCACGTTGTGCAACGTTTCAATGCCGCTTTCAAGGAAGCGACGCACCCCGCGGGCAGCCTGGCGGATACGTTGCTCGTTTTCCACCATCGCGATGCGGACATAGCCCTCGCCATGCTCGCCGAAGGCGACGCCGGGCGAAACCACCACGCCTGATTTCTCCACCATCAGGGTCGCGAACTGCATGCTGCCGACGCCCTCGAAGGCCTTCGGCAGCGGCGCCCAGGCGAACATCGAGGCCTGCGGCGGCGGAATCTCCCAGCCGGCCCGGCCAAACAATTCGACCAGCGCGTCGCGGCGCTTGCGGTAGGTGTCGCGCATTTCCTTGATGCAATCGTCCGGCCCGTTCAGCGCGGCGGTGGCGGCGACCTGGATGGGCGTGAACGCACCGTAGTCGAGGTAGGATTTCACCCGCGCTAGCGCCGCGATGATCCGCTCGTTGCCGACGGCAAAGCCCATGCGCCAGCCTGCCATCGAAAACGTCTTCGACATCGACGTGAACTCGACGGTGACGTCCATCGCGCCGGGAACCTGCAGCACCGAGGGCGGCGGGTTGTTGTCGTCGAAATAGACTTCGGCATAGGCCAGATCCGACAGGATGAAGATCTCGTGCTTCTTCGCGAACGCCACCAGATCCTTGTAGAAATCGAGTTCGGCGACATAGGCGGTCGGATTGGAGGGATAGCAGACCACGAGCGCCAGCGGCTTCGGGATCGAATGGATGATCGCGCGCTCCACCGCCTCGAAAAACTGCGGCGTCGGTTCCGAGGGCACCGAGCGGATCACGCCGCCCGCCATCAGGAAGCCGAAAGCGTGAATCGGATAGCTGGGATTGGGGCACAGCACGACGTCGCCGGGCGCGGTGATCGCCTGCGCCACATTGGCAAAGCCTTCCTTCGAGCCCAGCGTCGCCACGATCTGGGTGTCCGGATTGAGTTTTACGCCGAACCGCCGCCCGTAATAGGCGGCTTGCGCCTTGCGCAGCCCGTTGATGCCGCGCGAGGCCGAGTAGCGATCGGTCCGCGGCTTGCCGAGCGTCTCCTTCAGCTTCTCCAGCACATGGGGCGGCGTCGGCAGGTCCGGATTGCCCATGCCCATGTCGATGATGTCGGCCCCGGCATTGCGCGCGGCCGCCTTGGCCTGGTTGACCTTCTCGAACACGTAAGGCGGCAGACGGCGGATGCGGTAAAAATCTTCCATGGGACCCTTGCTCCGACAACCGGCGGGACAGAATTGAGGGAACCTTCGCGGCCATCGAAACCTGATTGGGCTTCGGTCAGAAGTCGCGCTCAATCAAGGACTTAACGCGAATTCAGGCGCGAGATCCCTGGAGCTTCCGGACCCGCAATGCGGTTGAATTGGGTTCTTTTACCACGGGAGCCCGGCGGCGCCAGTTTTTATGGCGTTTTCAGGCGGCCGGAGGCGTCAAAAACGACGGCGTTCTCACTTCTTGGCCGGCTTTGCCGGACTGGAAGCCGTCGCCTGACGGTCCCGGGCGGCGGTCAATTCTGACTGGATTTTAGCCAGTTCGGCCGGCTTGATCGCCTGCTCGTCGCGTTCCGGCGGGAGGTCATGCACCGGTAAATAGCCACCGGCTTCCTTCGGGCGCTCGGGCGCGCCGGCCGGCAGGCCAACGCCCGGCATATCCGCGATCTGGGTCGAGCAACCGCCGAGCGCAAATGCCGTCAC
The DNA here is from genome assembly GCA_963816815.1 of uncultured Alphaproteobacteria bacterium. GTDB lineage: Bacteria > Pseudomonadota > Alphaproteobacteria > Rhizobiales > Xanthobacteraceae > Bradyrhizobium. The sequence goes on along the minus strand of CAWFMW010000043.1, from coordinate 36,796 downwards.
GGCCAGCGCGGCAATCGACCACAGCCTTATCGTCCGAGTGACCGGCATCCGTCCGGAAGTCCCCAACTGCCTATGCGCCGCGCCCGCATCTATGCGGTGGTACGAGCTTTGCAACGCCAAGCCGTCCCGCGGCGTTGATTTCGTTAAAACCGTTCAAACCATTGTCGCCCGAAACGATTAAAGCCCAAATAGCAAATGCGATCGGTGCGGCTGCAATGTGTGCAACTTGTGTGGACACGCAAATTTTATCGCAGTGCAACAGGGTTAACGCCAATCCGCTTGGCATCAATCGACGCGGTGACGAACACGAAATGAAGCTATAGTGTCTTTGATATGAGTGACGTCAACACCGAAACCCAGGCTCCGAAGACCTTCAACGCCGAAGCCTTCGCGATGAACATCGCCAAGGCGATGGAGACGAGCGGCCAGGCGCTGGCGGCCTATCTCAAGCCGCGCGAGGGTGGCGAACCGAAGGACAAGCCGCCCAGCGAAGTCGGTGAAGTCATCAAGACCTTTTCCAAGGTCGCGGAATACTGGCTTTCGGACAACGCGCGCGCCACCGACCTGCAGACGAAGCTCGGCAAGGCCTATCTCGATCTCTGGGGCCAGGCCGCGCGCCGCATGGCCGGCGAAGCGGCCCAGCCTGCGATCGAACCGTCGCCGCGCGACAAGCGGTTCAAGGATCCGGAGTGGAAGTCGAACCAGTTCTTCGATTTCGTGCTGCAGCTCTATCTGCTCACCACGCAGTGTGCGCAGGACCTGGTGAAGAACGCCGAAGGCATCGATCCGCACACCCGCAAGAAGGCCGAGTTCTACGTCCAGCAGATCAGCAACGCGATCGCGCCGTCGAATTTCGTGCTCACCAATCCGGAAGTGCTGCGCGAGACGCTGGCCTCGAACGGCGACAACCTTGTGCGTGGCATGAAGATGCTGACCGAAGATATCGAAGCCGGCCGCGGCACCCTGCGCATCCGCCAGTCTGACCCGGCGAACCTCGTCGTCGGCGTCAACATGGCGACGACGCCGGGCAAGGTGATCTTCCAGAACGAGCTGATGCAGCTCATCCAGTACACGCCGACCACGGAGAAGGTGCTGCGCACGCCGCTCCTGATCGTGCCGCCCTGGATCAACAAGTTCTACATTCTCGATCTCAAGCCGGAAAAATCCTACATCAAATGGTGCGTCGATCAGGGCATCACCGTGTTCGTGATCTCCTGGGTCAATCCCGACAAGGAACTCGGCAAGAAGACCTTCGACGACTACATGAAGCAAGGCCCGCTCACCGCGATGGACATCATCGAAAAGGTGACGGGTGAGATGAAAGTTCACACCGCCGGCTACTGCGTCGGCGGCACCCTGCTCGCCTCGACGCTGGCCTGGCTCGCCGAGAAGCGGCGCCAGCGCGTCACCTCGGCGACGTTCTTTGCGGCGCAGGTCGACTTTACCCATGCCGGCGATCTGCTCGTGTTCGTCGATGAAGACCAGATCTCGACGCTGGAGCGGGAGATGGAAGCCACCGGCGTGCTCGAAGGCAGCAAGATGGCGATGGCCTTCAACATGCTGCGCTCCAACGATCTGATCTGGTCCTATGTCGTCAGCAACTATCTGAAGGGACAGCCGCCCTCGGCCTTCGACCTGCTGCACTGGAACTCCGACGCCACGCGGATGCCGGCAGCCAACCATTCCTTCTACTTGCGCAACTGCTATCTGGAAAACCGGCTCACCACCGGCAGCATGGTGCTCGACAACACGCTGCTCGACCTGTCGAAGGTCAAGGTGCCCGTCTACAATCTGGCGACCAAAGAGGATCACATCGCGCCGGCGGATTCGGTGCTCTACGGCTCGCAGTTCTTCGGCGGACCGGTCAAATATGTTCTGTCCGGCTCCGGCCACATCGCCGGCGTGGTCAACCCGCCGGCCGGCGGCAAATACCAGTACTGGACCAACGACAAGATCAAGGACATCACGCTCGCCGACTGGATGAAGACCGCGACCGAGCACAAGGGCTCGTGGTGGCCCGACTGGGCGCAATGGCTGGAGAGCCTGGATGCCGAGCGCGTGCCCGCGCGCTCCGTCGGGTCCGAGGAGCTGCCGCCGATCGAGGACGCGCCCGGCAGCTACGTCAAGGTCCGCGCATAGCGCCATCAGGCGCGGTTCGCTATAATCAACCGTCCCACGCCGGGATTCGATAATCGATTGAGGGGGAACCAATGACGCGTGAATTGTTCTGGCTGACGCTGACCGTGATTTTGACCGGGCTGTTGTGGGTTCCCTACATCATCAATCGCTGTCAGGTGCGCGGCCTTTCCGGCGCCATGGCCAATCCCTCGCGCAACGACAAGCCGCAAGCGGACTGGGCCAACCGGCTGATGTTCGCGCACGACAATGCGGTCGAAAACCTGATCATCTTCGCGCCGCTGGTGCTGATCCTCAACGACCTCGACTATTCCACCTCATGGACCGCGATGGCCTGCGCCGTGTATTTCTGGTCCCGCGTCGCGCATCTGATCGTCTACACGCTCGGCCTGCCGGTATTCCGCACCCTCGCCTTCACCGTCGGCTTCCTGGCGCAGGCCGTGCTGGCGCTGGCGATCTTCAAGGTGATGTAAGGCGACTACCTCTCGGGCATCCATCTCCTTGCATCGTCACCCGGGGGCGCCGAAGGGCGCGCCCGCCCGCCTGCGGTGTTACTCCTGATGTTTTGCTCGATCAGTGATTTTCTTTGGGTGTACCGATGCGTCTGTTGATCCTCGGCGGCACGCAGTTTCTCGGGCGCGCAATTGCCGCCCATGCCTGCGCGGTGGGTCATGACGTAACGTGCGCCGCGCGAGGCGTCGCCGGAAAAGTGCCGGACCGCGCACGCTTCATACCCGTGGACCGCGACACACCGGACGGCCTCGCGCCGCTTGACAGAGAGGCATTCGATGCCGTCGTTGATGTGTCGCGTCATCCCGGCCAGGTACGTCGCGCAGTTGCGGCACTTAAGCATCGCGTCGAGCATTGGACCTTTGTATCGACGGTGACAGTATATGCTGACAACCGCACGACCGGGCAGAGAGCGGTTAACGCTCCACTCCGGGCGCCTACGGCACCGGAGATCGAGCACAGTACTGACGAGACCTATGGGTCTGCCAAGGTCGCGTGTGAGCAGGCGATCGGTGAGAGTGCGTTTATTTGCAGGCCCGGGCTGATTGTAGGTCCAGAGGATCCAACGGGGCGGTTCACCTATTGGCCGATGCGGCTTGATCGAGGAGGCGAGGTGCTCGTCCCGGGAACGCCAGACGATGCGGTCCAACTCATCGACGTGCGCGATCTCGCCCAGTGGATCGTCCATGCCGCGCAAACCCGTCTTACCGGTTATTTTGATGGTATCGGGCCATCGTATACCCGGGGCCAGTTCCTGGCAGATTGCGCGGAGGCCGTGGGCTCGTCCTGCACATTCACCTGGGTGGACCGCGCATTTCTGGAAAGCCACGACATCAAACGTTGGTCCGGCCCGCGCTCGCTGCCGATGTGGCTTCCGCTCCCGGAGTTTGCGGGCTTCAACACTCGCGACACATCACCGGCGCGCCTGTCCGGCTTGACGCTTCGAACAATTTCGGAGACCGCGCGCGACACGTTGCTTTGGGCGCGCACCGCCGACGGACCGGTCACCGGTCTCACAGCCGATGAAGAGAAAGCCGCTCTCAAAGCATGGCACGCGAACCGATCTCATAATTGATTGAGCTGATAGTTGCCGCTGCCCGCATGCGGGTAACAGCCGTTTCGCCGAGCTCTCGGCTCAGCTCGCGGCGATCGGCCGGATGGTCGGGCGGTGGCGACTGAGCCAATACAGCATCAGCAGAGCCGCTCTCGCGCATAGCATGCCGAAACCAAGCAGGGCGTTGCTGCCAAAATTCGACAGCAGGCCAACGAGAATTGGCGGCGAAGCTGCGGAGATCAGATTAAGCGGCAACGCGATGCGCGAAGTTGCCCTGGCGAATTCGAAATTGTCGTAGAATACCAGTGGAATGGTTGCACGCGCGACCGCAAGCGCACCGCTGCCGAGGCCGTACAGCAGAATGAAGGTTGCGATCATCCAGTGCGATCCGCCGCCGATCATCAGAAGAAGTATCGCCACGACAAGGGTTGAGGTCGCGATCAGCGCCGTCGTGATCCCATCCCACCGCCCACCACCGAGAAAATCGAGCCCCCGGGCGCTGACCTGAATCACGCCGAGCATCGAACCGAAGGTGACGGCCTGCGTCGGCGACAGGCCCTCCGCTTTAAGGAGTTCGATCATGGTGGCGCCGAATCCGAAGGTGACGAACGCGCACAATACGGTCGCCGCGACGATCAGGTAGAACGTGCTTTTCCGGACGATGTGGGGCTCGCCAGTTAAAAGCAACGAACCGACATCCTCTTTCCGTTCAGTGTGACGCGGCAATCCGAACGTGTAGAGCGGCAGACAGACCAGAACCATCAGCCCGGCATAGACAAGACAGGTGCCGCGCCAGCCCAGCGCATCCGAAAGAAACGAGGTGGTCGGCCAGAAAACGCTGCTGGCCAGCCCCGTCACCAGCATCAGGGCGCCGATCGCACGCCTTGCACCGCGGCCCGCGATCTCATTGAGCAGGATGTAGGTGGCGGTGGCCAACGTCGCGCTGCCGGCCATGCCGAGGATGATCCATGCGGCGAAGAACGACGCGGGGCCGGTCGAACTAGACAGCAGAACGAAGCCCGGCGCGGAGACAATGGTGCCCGCGATCATCACACGGCGTGCCCCAAACCGGATGAATGCCTTGGCCAGAACCGGAGCGGACAAGCCCGTAGCCACATAGAAGATCGAATTGCCGGCGAACACAGCCGAGATGTCCATGCCGAGATCAGCGCCGACTTCCCGGCCCACGACGGCCAGAAGGCCGACCGTGCCCCATCCAATCACCTGCCCGATCGCAACGACAACAAGGACGCCGATGATTTTCTTGCCGGACTCCAAGGACCGCATCTTTCTTCGCCAGCCGCGATTCCCAACCAGGCGTCAGCGGCCCTTCCTGGCCACGACGAACAGCATCTTGGCCAATTGATTGTCGAAACCTATCACCTCGCCGGTCTCGATCTCCAGCGAACTCCAGTTTCCGGCACTTGTATAATTGGTTCGCAGCCAATCCGGCGACGGATAATTGTAGTAGCGATTGAGCATGTCGCGGCCGTCGGCGTCGCCGGTCTTGTAGCTGGCGTAGAAGACGCCTTCCGGTTTGAGCGCGCGCCAGATCAGCCGTAGGACGTCAGCGAGTTCGTCGCGGGGAACGTGCAGCAGGCAGGCATTGGCCCAGACGCCGTCATACGCCTCGAGCGCGTCGAGGTCATGAAACAGCAACGTCTCGACGGGGCGACCGAGACAGCGTGAGGCGACGGCAGCCATTTCCGGCGACCCGTCCGTCGCGCGAACATCAAACCCGCGCGCCAGCATTTCCGCGGTGTCGCCGCCGGCGCCGCATCCGAGTTCCAGAATGCAAGCGCGAGGCGGCAGCAGCGCCAGAAACGCCGTCAGCCGCGCCTGACGCGAGGTGATCTCGCGTCCGGCATAGGCTTCGGCATTGCCGCGGTAGAATTTCAGTGTTTCCTCGTCCACCCTGCACCTCGCGTTACGGAAACAGCGCGATCTGCTCCAGTCCCGCCGTTTCGGGCAAACCGAACATCAGGTTCATGTTCTGGATTGCCTGTCCGGCAGAACCCTTTACCAGATTGTCGAGCGTGGAAATCACGATCGCCCGGTTCTTGATGCGATCGGCGACGACGCCAATCTGAACATAGTTTGAGCCGCGCACATTCTGGGTCTGCGGCAGCACGCCCTTCTTCGCGACATGCACGAAGGGCTCGTTGGCGTAGGCCTTCTCCAGCGCGGCCCGCAAATCGTCCGGCGTCGCGCCGTTGAGCTTGACGTAGGATGTGCAGAGTTCGCCGCGCGCCATCGGGATCAGATGCGGCGTGAAGTTGATCGTTACCGCGGAGCCGGCGGCGACGCCGATCTCCTGCTCGATTTCAGGCGCGTGCCGGTGGGTGCCGACCGAATAGGGCGACAGCCCCTCGCCCGCCTCGCTGAACAGCGTGTTCTGCTTCAGCCCGCGGCCGGCGCCGGTGACGCCCGACTTCGCGTCGATGACGATGTCGTCGACATCGATCAGTTTTGCTTTCGCAAGCGGCACCAGCGAGAGCAGCACCGCCGTGGGAAAGCAGCCGGGACAGGCGACCAGCCGCGCGGACGCGATTTTCTCCCGGTAGAACTCGGTCAGGCCGTAGACCGCCTCGCCCTGTAATTCCAGCGCCCGGTGCTCATGGCCGTACCACTGCGCGTACGTATCCTTGTCGCGCAGCCGGAAATCGGCGGACATGTCGAGGATCTTGATCCCGGGGTTGGCTTTGAGAACCGCCGCGATGATCTCCTGCGTGGTGCCGTGCGGCAGCCCGCAGAACACCGCATCGAGCTTGCTCCAGTCGACTTTTTCCCATTCGACGAGCTTCGGCAGGTCGAGCATGAAGAAATGCGGAAACACATCGCTCATCGCCTTGCCGGCATGGGTGTTGGCGGTGAGCGCGGCGATCTCGGCATTCGGATGCCGCGCCAACAGGCGCACCGCGTCGGCTCCGGTGTAGCCGGACGCGCCGAGAATGCCGATCTTCTTCGTGCCCATCGCATGTTCCTTTCAGGCGAAATCGTTTGCTTGTCTTGTACCGCAACGGCAGCGAAAGCCAGGGGACGTGCCGCGCGCATCACGTCTGCGAAACGCACGCGCGTCCTTGTCCACCCTGCTCTCTTCGCGAGAACGCTGGATCAGCTACTTGTCGGCCAGCCCCAGCATCAGCCGCATGTTCTGCACAGCCGCGCCCGACGCGCCCTTGCCGAGATTGTCGAGCCGCGCGACCAGCACCGCCTGGCGATGCTTCTCGCTGGCAAAGACATAGAGCTCGAGCATGTTGGTCTCGTTGAGCGCCTCGGGCTCGAGCTTTCCGCCCTTGGTCGCCGCGTTTTCCAGCGGCATCACCGAGACATATTTGCTCCCGGCGTATCGCTTGGCCAGCGCCGCGTGAAGGTCGGCTCCGCCGGGTTTGCCCGTCAGCGTGTCGAGATGCAGCGGCACCGAGACCAGCATGCCCTGCCGAAAATTGCCGACCGACGGCACGAAGATCGGCCGCCGCGTCAGCTTTGAGTAAAGCTGCGTCTCCGGCAGGTGCTTGTGCTCGAAGCCGAGGCCGTACAATTCGAAGGACGGCGCGCTGCCATCCTCGAAGCTTGCGATCATCGACTTGCCGCCGCCCGAATAGCCGCTCACCGCGTTGATGGTGACGGGATAGTCCGGAGGCAACAGGCCGGCATCGACCAGCGGCCGCAGCAGCGCGATACCGCCGGTCGGATAGCAGCCGGGATTGGAGACTTTTCGTGCTGCTCGTATCTTGTCGGCCTGGTCCGGCGTGAGCTCCGGAAAGCCGTAGGCCCAGTCGGGGGCAACCCGAAACGCCGTCGAGGCGTCGAGCACCTTGGGCGCCTCGGCGCCCATGCTGTCGATCAGCGCAACGGTTTCCTTCGCGGCATCGTCCGGCAGGCAGAGGATAACGAGGTCCACCTCGCTCAGGAGCGCCCGCTTGGCGGCAGGATCCTTGCGCTTCTCCTCGGCGATGTTCTTCACCACGACGTCGTTCTGCAGCCGCAGGCGCTCCTGAATGCCGAGCCCTGTCGTGCCGGATCCGCCGTCAACGAACACGGCGGGCTTGGTCGCGGCGCCGTCGGTTTTGGGCTGGTGGCTGTCGGTGAGGGTCATGGCACGGTCCTTTCGGGCTGGTTCGTTTCGTTGGCAAAGGCCGCTTGTTTTGCAAACACGTCGGGCCGCGCCTGTCTCATCAAATGCGCAATGTGCTGCGCGCCGGCATCGGCCTGCGCGGCAAGCGACCCCGCAATCGCGGCAAAGTCGGTCTCGGATTTGTGCTGACTCAGCTTGAAGGTGCCCTCCACCTCTTCGACCGTCATCTCGAGGCCCACAATCGCTTTCTTCAACGCTTCCAGCCGCCCGGCCGTCATCTTCGACGACAGCCACGGCTTTTTCGGCAACAGCCTGTCCTCGAACTTGGCGCTGAGCGTCTCGATCTGCTCGGCGAGTTCGTCGCCGGACATCGCCCGCACCGGGCCGGTCAGATGCACCACCTGATACAGCCAGGTCGGCACCTGATCGGGCGAGACGCACCAGTCCGGCGACACATAGGCATCCGCGCCGTTGACGGCCAGCAGCCAGGACGTGGTCCCGTCCGCGAGCTTTATCAGCGGATTGTGACGCGCGACATGAAACGCCGCCCGCAGCGTGCCGTCATTGGCCGAGGTCAGATAGAACGGCAGCGGCGAGGCGACCGGCTTTTTGCCGTCCCACGCGCATACAAGCGCAAAGCCGCGCGCTTCCGCGAACGCCAGGCTCGCGGCGCGGTCGGACTTGAACGGTGAAGGCGTATACATCTCAAACTCCTGCTTGACGTAGGAGCCGCCAGTTCAGACCGCGTTTTCTTGGAGAGGGAAGAAGCCGCGGGATCCGATCCGGCGGCAGGGGCGACAATCCTAAACGCAGACGTCCGCCCATACCGCGATGATGCGGCGGCGGCGAGCGATAGTCATGGTCGCGGCGATAGTCATGGGCGCGGCTATAAGGCCGCGCCCGGCTGACGTCAAGGTATGACTGCCATTCCGGGCAGGGATCACTGGACTCCACCGGCTTGACCGGCTTGCCCTACGCCGCCCGCCACAGCCATTCGGCGAGCTTGCCCATCACGTCGCCGACCAGCAGCAGGACCGCCGACCAGACCAGCGCGGAGACGAAATTGGCGATCTGGAACGGCCAGTAGGACATCTCGAAAATGCCGGCGGCGAGCGGCACCGAGGCTCGCAGCGGCCCGAAGAAACGGCCGATGAAGATCGAGGGCACGCCCCATTTTTGCACGAACGCCTCGCCGCGCGGCAGGATCTCGGGATAGCGCGACAGCGGCCACATCTCGGCGACTTGCTCCTTGTAGCGGTAGCCGAACCAGTAGGAGACCCAGTCGCCGAGCGCAGCACCAATCCCGCCGGCCAGCCAGACCGGCCAGAAGCTGATGCCGCTGACGCCGATCAGCGCGCCGATCGCAACCAGCGCGCCCCAGGCCGGTACCAGCAGCGAAATGAAGGCCAGCGATTCGCAAAACGCCAGCACCAGGACGATGGGAGCAGCCCAAGCCTGATTGTCGCGCACGAAATCAGCCAGAGCGCGCGCAAAGTCTTGCATATCTCAAGTGCCTTCCCCGCCCGTTTGCGCCGTTGAATTTTTTCGCTGATTCAAGGCTCGCGACAGGTAAGCCGTCCGCTTGCGTGACTTCAAGTCACAAAGGCCGGCACCGGTTGTGATTTCAGGCGGCCAGCCCGGGCCCGGACGGCACCACGCGGCCTGTCCTGCCGAGAACGCCACCAAGATCCGGTTACCAAAAGCCCGTACTTGCCCCCCCGGCGCGTCCGGTCAGCTCTGCGGCGGCGGCACCCGTCTCGGCGGCCGCGGCCGACGGGCCTGCGGCGCGACCGGTTGCAAGGTCACGATGACCGGATTTGGCTTGTGATCCAGCGCGGCGCCGGTGACGGCGTCGACGCCCATCCCGACCACGCCGCCGAGCAGAACATTGCCCGCGAAACCCGCCGCGCCGCTGCCGGGGATCTCCTTGGTCAACGGAATGATCTGGGGCTCATAGCCTTCCTTGTTCACAGTGACGGTGATGTCGGCATTACGCTTCGCCTGAACCACGCACGGGGTGACGCAACTCGTTGGAATGTCGAGCCCGGTAATCTCCGCCGTTGCCCCCTGCCGGCGTGCTCGAAATGGAAATATTCTCGGTCGTTCCCCGCGTCACGGAGGCACAACCGACACATGGCGCCGCGATTGCGGCGGCCAGCACTAATCTGATGATCATTTACACTCCCCCAGCCTGTGGAACCCTTCGAGCAACCCTAGAGTGAATGCAAGGGGGGACCCGCGCTGGCATTGCGATAATGTTGACCGCGTGGCCCGGCGGTTACGCTCAGGGCCGCAAGGCTTTACGCCCAGCCGTCACTTTTTGAGCCCATCCATGGCATAGTCAGCGTAACCGATTCGGCACGCCGCGCCGCGTGCAACACACGAAGAGCCATGTCCAAATCATTGAAATCAGCTGCAAAAGCGAAACCTACCGATCTCTTTGGCGCGGACCCCAAGGGCCGCGCTGCGCCCAAGGCCGCGTCGCGGGCGGCCAGCGCCGAGGCCGGCTATACCGCGGCCGACATCGAGGTGCTGGAAGGATTGGAGCCGGTACGCCGGCGTCCCGGCATGTATATCGGCGGCACCGACGAAAAGGCGCTGCATCATTTGTTCGCCGAAGTCATCGACAATGCGATGGACGAGGCGCTGGCGGGACACGCCTCCTTCATCGAGGTGGAATTAGGCGCCGACGGATTTCTGACCGTCACCGATAACGGCCGCGGCATCCCGGTCGATCCGCATCCGAAATTTCCGAAGAAGTCCGCACTCGAAGTCATCATGTGCACGCTGCATTCCGGCGGCAAGTTCGACTCCAAGGTCTATGAGACCTCGGGCGGTTTGCATGGCGTCGGCGTCTCCGTGGTCAACGCCCTCTCCTCGCTGCTCGAGGTCGAGGTCGCGCGCGAGCAGAAGCTCTACAAGATGTCGTTCGAGCGCGGTCATCCCAAAGGCAAGCTCCAGGATCTCGGCAAGATCAATAACCGCCGGGGCACCCGGATTCGCTTCAAGCCCGACACCGATATTTTCGGCGCCAAAGCCGCGTTCAAGCCGCAGCGGCTGTTCAAGATGGCGCGCTCGAAGGCCTATCTGTTTGGCGGCGTGAAAATCCGCTGGCGCTGCGATCCCGCGCTGTTGAAGGGCATCGAAGAGGTGCCCGCCGAGGACGAATTCCACTTCGTCGGCGGCCTGAAGGACTATCTCGCCGCCGCTGTCCACGCCGACACGCTGGTGCACCCGGATATCTTCTCGGGCAAATCGGGCCGCAACGGCGCCCACGGCGCCTGCGAATGGGCGGTCGCCTGGACGGCGGACGCCGACGGCTTCCTCTCCTCCTACTGCAACACCGTGCCGACGCCCGACGGCGGCACCCACAAATCCGGCATGCGCAGCGCGATGCTGCGCGGCCTCAAAGACCACGCCGAGCGCATCGGCCAGGGCAAGCGCGCCGCGCCGATCACCTCGGAAGACGTCATGGTAGGCGCTGCCGTGATGCTCTCGGTGTTCGTGCGCGAGCCGGAATTCCAGGGCCAGACCAAGGACCGTCTCGCCACCGCGGAAGCCCAGAAGATCGTCGAACAGGCGATCAAGGATCCGTTCGATCACTGGCTGTCGGGCAATCCGATGCAGGCCAACAAGCTGCTGGATTTCGTCATCGAGCGCGCCGACGAGCGGCTGCGCCGCCGCGCCGAAAAGGAGACGTCACGCAAGACCGCCGTGAAGAAGCTGCGGCTTCCCGGCAAGCTTTCGGATTGCACCAACTCTGCCACCGAAGGCTCCGAACTTTTCATCGTCGAGGGCGACTCGGCCGGCGGAAGCGCCAAGCAGGCGCGCGACCGCAAGACCCAGGCGATCCTGCCCTTGCGCGGAAAAATCCTCAACGTCGCGTCCGCCGGCAAGGACAAGCTGACCGCGAATGCCCAGCTCTCCGATCTGATGCAGGCGATCGGCTGCGGGACGCTCGCGCATTACCGCGAAGAAGATCTGCGCTATTCCCGCATCATCATCATGACCGACGCCGACGTCGACGGTGCGCATATCGCTTCGCTGCTGATCACGTTCTTCTACCGCCAGACGCCGCGGCTGATCGACGAAGGGCATCTTTATCTGGCGGTGCCGCCGCTCTATCGCCTCACCCATGGCAGCAAGACGGTTTACGCCCGCGACGACGCGCATAAGGAAGCGCTGCTCAAGAGCGAGTTCAACGCCAACGCCAAGGTGGATGTGGGCCGCTTCAAGGGCCTGGGCGAGATGATGCCGGCGCAGCTCAAGGAAACCACCATGGACCCGGCCAGGCGCACCCTGCTCCGCGTCGTGCTGCTGGCCGACGACCGCGAAGGCACCGCCAATTCGGTCGAGCGGCTGATGGGGACCAAGGCCGAAGCCCGGTTCGCCTTCATCTCCGACAAGGCCGAATTCGCCAGCGACGACCTGCTGGACGTGTGATTCACCCTGAGAGGCGACTTTCGGGCGATTTCCGGCACTTTTGGACCAGTTAGCGTCTGAATCTGCTCGATTTCCGGGCCTTTCCCGGTCATCCGTTTTCAGGAGGGTGTGCTCCTCCCGCAACAGCTTTTTGAGCGAGACTGCGTATATTCACGACACTGGCTTTTGGGAATCGGGTGCTCGCGCATCGTTAGAGCGATCAGATTGACGCTTCTGGACTGAGGAATTGAATATGAAAAAGGTACTGCTCGCTCTGACCGCTCTGGCGGCTTTCACCGGATCGGCTTCGGCGGCCGATCTCGCGGCCCGCCCCTACACCAAGGCTCCGGCACCGATTGCAACTGCCTACAACTGGACCGGCTTCTGGGTTTCGGGCGGCGCTGGGTATGCTCTGTCGGATATCGATCACTCCGTAACTGGACCGGTTGCCCCGTTCCCGGTGTTTGATTTTGCTCATGACAATGGCGGCCGCGGGTGGCTGGGCAAGGTCGGCGCCGGCGCCGACTATCAGTTTGCCGGCCCGTTTGGAAGTTGGGTAGTCGGCTTGTTCGGCGACTATTCGTTCTCGGACGTCAAGGGCAACTACAGCTTCAACTGCCCCGGCGGTTGTGCCGGTCCGACCGGCTTCACCGGCCAGCTGAAGAACGACTGGTCTTGGGCTTTTGGCGGTCGCGTCGGCTTCGTGGCGCTTCCGGGACTACTGACGTACTTCAACGGTGGCTATACCCAAGGTCACTTCAAGGGCATCAACTATCTGGATGCATCTAATGGCGCAGCCACCGGTCTTGTCCAGGGTAGCCGGACGCGTGACGGTTGGTTCCTTGGCGGCGGCACGGAATACCAGATCACCCAGATTCCCGGCCTCTTCTGGAAGAACGAAGTTCGCTTCTCGACCTTCGACAACAAGACTGCCAATCAGGTTTGCGCTGTCGCTGGCGCCTGCGGTGCGGCTGGCACGATCCACTCGCTGGATACCAGCAAGGTTTTCGAGCAGGCCGCTACGACCGAGCTGGTCTACCGCTTCAACTGGGGTGGCCCGGTCGTCCCGAGGTACTGATCTCTGCTAAATCAACAGCTCAAAAGCCCCGGCATCGTCCGGGGCTTTTTTGTGCCTGTAAGGGAGCCCGCCCGCACTTATCGCCACGCGTGCCTTCACTGGCCGCCGCCCGCCACCGCCGCCTTCAGCGACCAGTACGCGCGCCGCAGCCGGCACTCGATCTCGGACCAGTCCGGGTCCGTCATCGTCTGCCCGAGCGCATCGCGATAGGCCATGGCATCGGCGCGGGCGACCGTCACGCCGTACTGCTCCGGGTGCACGGCTTCGCACCGCGCCTGCCACCAGTCGAGTTCAAGCCGCGCCGCCTCCGCGACATCGAAGCCACCGGGAACGGCGGATGCGAGCAGGCGGTAGTAGGTCACGAGCGGCGGCAGCGCGGCGTCGGCCGCCTCCCCTGAGATTGCGGTGCAACGACTTCCGGCCTTGCGAAGCCGGCCGGCTTTGTATTCGATCGGAAGCTACGGCCGCCGCGGGCAACGGTTTCCTTGGCCGACGCACGACAAGGCCGCGGCCCCGCTGAGGGCGAGTAGGCAACAGGGGGAAATCCATGGCCCGATCGCTTTCGATCATCGGCTTTCTGGCGCTTGCCATCGGCTTGCTGTGGATCGGGCAAGGCACCGGCGCCATCCGCTGGCCGCCATCGAGCTTCATGGTCAATCAACTGCAATGGGCCGGATATGGCGCGCTGCTCGGCGCCGTCGGCCTGATCCTGATCTGGCAGGGCAACCGCTAGATACGTAAGCTGCCGACCCCTTATGGTGAGGAGGCGCGTTAGCGCCGTCTCGAACCACGAGGCCACACTGCTGCCACTCATCCCTCGAGACGCCGCTGCGCGGCTCCTCAGGATGAGGTCTGACACTTCAAGGAGGCAAGAAGCCTATGACCTCACGACCCTTCGATCTCACCGGCAAGGTAGCCATCGTCACCGGCGGCAATGGCGGCATCGGGCTCGGCATGGCCAGAGGGCTTGCACAAGCCGGTGCTGCGATCGCGGTGGTGGGCCGCAACGAGGCCAAGTCGGCGGAGGCGGTCGCGGAGCTCAAGCAAGGCGGCGTCACCGCGATTGCGGTCGCCACCGACGTCACCGACAAGGCTGCGGTCGCCGCCATGGTCGGCCGTGTCACCGGCGAGCTCGGCCGAATCGATATCCTCGTCAACAATGCCGGCATCAACATCCGAAAACCGCCGCATGCGCTCGATATCGCCGAGTGGAACAGCGTGATCCAGACCAACCTCACCAGCGCCTTCCTGTGCTCGCAGGCGGTCTATCCCGCCATGAAAACGGCCGGCGGCGGCAAGATCATCAATATCGGCTCGATGATGTCGATCTTCGGCGCCAGCTTCGCGCCGGCCTATGCCGCCAGCAAGGGCGGAATCGTGCAGTTCACGCGCGCCTGCGCCTGCGCCTGGGCCGCTGACAACATCCAGGCCAACGCCGTGCTGCCGGGCTGGATCGATACGGATCTGACCAAGCGCGCCCGCAAGGAGATCGACGGCCTGCACGACCGGGTGCTGGGACGAACACCTGCGGCGCGCTGGGGCGCCATCGATGATTTTGCCGGGATCGCGGTCTTCCTCGCCTCGCCCGCGTCCGACTTCGTCACGGGATCAGCGATTCCCGTCGACGGCGGCTACTCGATCATGGGCTAGGCGCGAACCGACACCGAGGTTTTCCTCGTATCCACAAACGAAAAAGCCCCGGCTGATATGCCGGGGCTTTCTCGCCTCAATATTTTGTTTCGATCAGTACCGCGCGACGACCGGGCCGCCGAACTTGTAGCTCAGACGGACCACGGCCGACTGAATGTCGCGGGGCTTGGCATCGAAGGCGTAGACGGCCGGAGCCGCTGCGCCGGCGAGCTGGTAGCGCTTGGTTTCGAAGGCCGAATAGTCGTACTCGAATCCGACGATCCAGTTCGCGGTGATGCCGTATTCCCAGCCGGCGCCGACGGTCCAGCCGTTGTGCCACTGCGTCGACGATCCCGAACCGACGTTCGCCGGCACCGTGTCGGAAACCGCCAGGCGGTTGTTCACGCCGGCCCAGCCGCCCTTGACGTAGAACAGGTTGTTGTTGAACGCGAGACCGACACGGCCGGTAACCGTCGCCATCCAGTCAGCACGCCAGCTAAACCGGTCATCAAGTCCGGCGCCGAACACAGTGTTGAGCACGCTGCCACGGTTATCGAGGCCGGAAATGGTGCCCTCAAGACCGAACACGAAGTTGCTCGCCTGCCAGTTGTAGCCTGCATGGCCACCACCGAAGATGCCCGTACCGCGCTGACGGAAGCCTTCGCCGGGGTTGAGATCGCCGAACGCGGTGGTGTTAGCGACGTTGACCCACTCCTGGTTGGTCCAGGCGCCGCCGACGTGGCCGCCGACATAGAAACCGCCCCAATTGTAGACGGACACGACCGGTGCCGGCGCCTTTGTATAAGGCCGCGCCGCCAGATCGGCGGCCGAAGCGGACACGGAACCCATCAAAAGGGCAGAAACTGCGATAGCGATCTTTTTCATAACATTTCCTAATTGGCCACAACTCAGATCTGCCGAGAAACTAGCCAAATTGCGCTGGAGAAAGCTGTCACCCGCTCGCAACAGTGACGGCAATTCGGCTTTTGCGCGCCCCGATTGCGGCATTGCAATTCAGCTATGTTAACCAATTCCTGCCTGACCAGAGAATCCGGCTTTGAGTTCCGGTTCCGAGAGCGGAAAGCCGATTGCTTGCTTCGGTTGCGCTTACCTGTGGCAGTTGGGTGACGGACGTGTGGCCGCGATTCGGCTAGGTTGCGACTCGAATTTGGTGCTTTTGCAAGATTCGCTTAACGAAGGGGCGTTCTCATGAAGAAGTTTGCTTTCGCTGCCGCCGCACTCATCCTGGGTACGGCCGGTGCATCCGCCGCGGATATGGCCGCCCGGCCCTATACCAAAGCTCCCGTGGCCATTGCCTCCGTCTACAACTGGACCGGCTTCTACCTGGGTGCGCAGGTCGGTTATGCTTGGGGTGACAACCGGACGACTGAGTTCCTCACCGCTACCGGCCTGCCCTCCGGCTTTAATCGGAACTACACTTCTGATGGTTTCGTTGGCGGCGCGCACGCAGGCTACAATTGGCAGTTCGGTCAGTTTGTCTTCGGCCTGGAAGGGGATATTGAGGGCGCCGACATTAAGGGCGGCTATCGCCTGGCAAACACCAATGGCACGGACTTCCGAATTGATGCTCAGGCATCGATCCGTGGTCGCCTCGGTGTCGCTTTCAACAACTCGTTGCTCTACGTGACCGGTGGTGCGGCGTTCGCCGATATCGAACACACCTACGTCGCAGCGAACACCGTCTTTGAGGGTGTCTCCAGCACCCGCACCGGCTGGACCGTAGGAGCGGGCTGGGAGTACGGGTTCACCCCCAACTGGTCGGCTCGTCTTGAGTACCGGTATACCGATTTCGGCAGCTACCGGGAGCGCTCCCTCGTTTCATTCCCGGGATTCACGTACGAGGATCATCCGGTGTACCACACGGTGCGTGCTGGTATCAGCTATCGCTTCGGCGGCCCGGTCGTAGCAAGATACTGATCTGAGCGAAGCCTCAACAGCTCAAAGCCCCGGCATTGTCCGGGGCTTTTTGTTGCATGCCACATTGTCGGGCCGGACGAGCCTTCAACGGCGCTCGCCAAGGGTCAATGGGCCTGCTTGAGAGCCCCGGGGGCGCTCGATCCTTGTTTTGAAGCGTTTTCTTGACGCGAACCGGTGTCCAATCTCGGATCGGGTCCGAGGCATGCTTCGCTCGAAAGCGCTCTAGCCGCCCGGCGACTGCACATGCTCGGGCCGCACGCCGAGGCCCACAAACCGCGCCGTGATGCCCTGCAACCAGGGCACGGCGGTGACCAGCCGCATCACGAACGGGGCTTTCAGCGGCTGATCGCCCGGCTTCAGCGCGGCGTTGACGATGTTGTTCTGCACGACGACCTGCATCCGCTGGGTCATCCTGACCGGAAACTCGCGGCGCCGGCGCACGGCGTCGAGTTCTTCCTCGGAGGGCAGCCCGTCCATCTTCAGCCGTGACGCCAGCAAATTTGCGGTCGCGACCGCGTCCTGCACCGCGAGGTTGACGCCGACACCGCCGATCGGCGACATCGCATGCGCGGCGTCGCCGATGCACAACAACCCCGGCCGCGCCCAGCGCTTCAGCCGGTTGACCGCAACCGTCAGCAGCTTCACGTCATCCCAGCTCTTCACCTCAGCGAGCCCGGATTTCAGGATCGGCGCCATCCGCGCGATGTCGTCGAGCAGCGCGGGCAGTCCCCTCGCCTTCACGGCGTCATACTGCCCCTTGGAAATCACGAAGGCGCACTGCCAATAATCGCCGCGGTCGAACGTCACCATCATCTTGCCGGGATCGACGCGGGCAAACAGGTTTTCGGTTTCGCCTGCCCGCTTGCCGGCGCGAAACCACAGCACGTCCATCGGCGCGCCGATTTCCTCGACTTCCAGGCCGGCGCGTTCGCGCACCAGCGAATGGCGGCCGTCGCAGGCGATGGTCAGGTCGGCCTCGATATCGATGACGCCATCCGGCGTCCTGGCTTTCACGCCTTTGACGCGGTCGCCATCACGGATGAGATCGATCGCCTCGGTCGACATCATCACCTTGAGCGAAGCGAACCGCTTGCCGCTCTCGCGCAGGAAATTGAGGAAGTCCCACTGCGGCATGAAGGCGATGAAGGGATATTTGACGTTGAGCCGGCTGAGATCCGCGATTCGCACCGTCTCGCCGCCGAACATCCCCTCCATCCTCTGCAGGCGCTGATGCGGCAGTTTCAGGAAGCCGTCGATCAGCCCGAGTTCGTCCATCACCTGCAGCGTCGAGGGATGCACGGTGTCGCCGCGAAAATCGCGGAAGAAGTCGGCGTGCTTTTCCAGCACCACGACATCGACGCCGGCGCGCCCGAGCAGGTAGCCGAGCATCATGCCGGCCGGGCCACCGCCCACGATGCAGCAACGTGTTTTCATCGCCCGCTCCCGCGCATCGATAGAGCCGAGCCTACTCGACCATCAGGCCTACTCAACCATATTGTGTTGCTGCCAGCGCAAGAGATGGGCCTGCAGCCGCCAGATCATGGCCGAAAGCGCCACCCCCACCAGCATCAGCACGATCACCGCGACCATCATCCCGGAGGCTTCCGCCCGTGCCTCGGACTCGATGATCAGGCGACCGATGCCGCGCTCCGCGCCGATGAACTCGCCGACGATGACCCCGATCAGCGCAAACGAGATCGCCGGCGACAGCGAGGCAAACACCCAGGCCATGGTCGAGGGGATCACGACGGTGCGGGTGATCTGCCATTCGCTGGCGCCGAGCAGCCGCGCGACATTGATGAAGCCCTCGTCGATCGAGCGGGCGCCCTCGAAGGTGTTGAAGAACACCAGGAACACCACCACGATCCAGGACGTCACGATTTTCGAAGTGTCGCCGATCCCGAATGCCAGCACGATGATCGGCGCCAAGGCGATCCGGGGTATAGAATTCACCGCCGTAATGAACGGCTGGAAGATCGCACTGAGCCGGTCCGACCGTCCAAGAATCAAGCCGGCGACAAAGCCGCTCGACACGCCCGTGACAAAACCGAAGAACGTGTTCTTCAGCGTGACCGCGGTCGCGATCCAGAGATTGTTCTCGTTGCGCACCATGCATTTGGCAAAGTCGCCGTTGAACCAACCGTTGAAGACGCCGAGCTTGGATTTGAGGCAGCTCAGGATCAGAAAATGCTCGAAGATCTGCGACGGCTTTGACACGAAGTATGGATCGAGCAGATCGGGCACCAGCCACGGGACGATCGCATGCAGGTCATATCCCCATTGCCAGATCGACAGCACCGCGACGCAGATCAATATCTGCCAGGCCAGCGTATTGCCGATGCGGCGTGACCTCATGGTTTGCGCCCCTTGACGAACTCCTCGCCGAGCGAGTGCCAGATGTGCTGGAACAGCTCGGCATAGCGCGGCGTCTCGCGCACCTTGACCGCATCGCGCGGTCGCGCGAAATCCACCTCGAACATGTCCTTGATCTGCCCGGGCCGCGCCGAGAACAGGATGATGCGGTCGGCCAGCGTTAGGGCTTCGCCGAGGTCGTGGGTCACGAACAGAACGGTCTGCTGCTCGCGCTCCCAGATCCGCAGCAGCACCTCATGCATGTCGATCTTGGTGTGGGTGTCGAGCGCGCCGAACGGCTCGTCCATCAGCAGGATCTGCGGCTCCACCACCAGCGTTCGCATCAGCGCCGCGCGCTGCCGCATGCCGCCCGACAGCGCCGACGGATAGGCATCTTCAAAACCCCGCAAGCCTGCCTGCGCCACGCAGGCGGCGATGCGTTCCTTGCGCTCGGCTTCTGGAACGCCCGCCAGTTGCAGGCCGTAGCCGATATTGTCGCCGACCGTGCGCCAGGGGAACAGCGTATCGCGCTGGAAGATGTAACCGACATTGGGCGTCGCCTTGCCGGCGACGACCGGCACGCCATCGATCAGGATCTGCCCGCCGGTCGGCTTGATCAGCGTCGCGATCATGTTGAGAACGGTGCTCTTGCCGGAGCCGGACGGTCCCAGCAGGGCCACGAACTCGCCGCGGCGGACACCAAAGGAAACATCCCGCACCGCCTCGATCGCGGTGCCGGCAAGCTGAAACGTCTTGCTCAATCCCCTGACGTCGATGCGCTGGACACTGGATTGTCCATCCGGCAGGCCAGCAGGAAGGTTCTGGACGTTCAAGCCGGATACGCCTTTCGCGCTGCCTCGATGAAGGTCGGGCTGACCAGATCGGCCGGTGTCAGCGGCTTGATGCCGGTCATTTCCCGGAACCAGACCTTTTCGCCGCGGGCGAAAGCCGCGGCATCGATCGACGCATCGTAATCGGTGACCTTTTGCAGCGCCGTGATCTCGAGAATATTGGCTGCGCGCGAGGTGCTGCCGACATAGGGCTCGATCATGTCGTAGACTTCGTCAGGCGAATGTTTCTTGAGCCACTGCGTCGCCCGCCAGATCGCGGTGACGAAGGCCTGCATCTTGGGCGGGTCCTTGTCGATGGTCGCCTGCAGGGTGAAATGCGCCGTCACCGGCACCTTGCCGCCGATATACTTGT
This sequence comes from uncultured Alphaproteobacteria bacterium, assembly GCA_963816815.1. Lineage (GTDB taxonomy): Bacteria > Pseudomonadota > Alphaproteobacteria > Rhizobiales > Xanthobacteraceae > Bradyrhizobium. Next base: position 16,396 of record CAWFMW010000043.1, on the reverse strand, counting down.
TCCAGATCGTCTCATCGGTGCCGTCGAACAGCAGCGCGCCCCAGCCCTGCTCCTTCGAATCGTTGAGCAGCGACAGCGAGCTGACGAGCACGTCGACCTGCTTGGTCTTCAGCGTACCCAGCATGGTGTCGACATTGCCGGTGCCGATCCAGGTGACTTTCTGGTCGAGCTCCATCGTCTCCATGTAATAGGACGACCAGACGTGGTTGGTGCCGCCCAGCGACGACACCGAGACGATCGGCTTGCGCCCGTCGGGGCGCTTCCATTCCGTCAGCTTCTCCAGCGTGGTGATGCCCTGGTCCCACAGATCCTTGCGGATGATGAACATCACCGAAGAGGAACGGGTATCGACCGGCATCAGCACGCGGCCGTTACGGCCGCGATTGGAGAGCTGCATCGGATGGGTGATATCGCCGATGCCGATGTCGCCCTGCGCGGAGGCGATGATTTCGCGCGTCTTGACGCCGCTGCCGCCCTGGATCAGCTTGCAGTCAAGACCCGCCTCTTTGAAGTATCCCAGTTTGTCGGCGAGGAATTGCGTCTGATAGACCGGCACCGCGACCGGATAGATCACGCGGCCGGGCTTGTCCTCGGCCCATGCCCTGCCGGAGGCGATCGCGCCGCCGCCGGCCGCGATGATCGTCAGTGCCGAACGTCTGGTGAAATGTGCCATCACGCGCGCTCCTTTTCTCTGCCGGCGACCTTCTCCAGCGCGCTCAATACCGCGTCGCCCATTTCCTGCGTTGAAAGACGCTTGACGCCAGCTTCGGCAATGTCGGCCGTTCGCGCGCCGCCGGACAGGGCGCTGGCCACCGCCTTTTCCAGCAGGTCCGCATCCTCGGGCCGGTTCAGCGTCATGCGCAGCATCATGGCGACGCTGAGGATGGAGCCGAGCGGGTTGGCGATGCCCTTGCCGGCGATATCAGGCGCGCTGCCATGCACCGGCTCGTACAGCGCCTTGCGCCGGCCGAACCTGTCGACCGGCCCCAGCGAGGCCGACGGCAGCATGCCGAGCGATCCGGACGCCATCGCCGCGCAATCGGACAGGATGTCGCCGAAGATATTGCCGGTCACCATCACGTCGAATTGCCTGGGCTCCCGCACGATCTGCATCGCGGCATTGTCGACATACATATGCGTGAGCTCGACATCGGAATATTCCGCTTCGTGCAGCGCAATGACTTCCTCGCGCCACAGCACGCTGGTCTCCAGCACGTTGGCCTTGTCGACCGAACAGACCTTGTTCCTCCGCGTCCGCGCCAGTTCGAAAGCGGAGCGCGCGACACGGCGAATTTGATCGGTCGTGTATTGCTCGGTGTTGAAGCCGCGGCGCTGCCCGTCGGCGAGCGTCTCGATGCCGCGCGGCTCGCCGAAATAGATGCCGCTGGTCAATTCGCGGATGATGACGAAATCAACGTCCTTCAGCACGTTGGCCTTGAGCGGGGCCGAATCCGCCAGCGCCGGGTGGGCGACGATTGGTCTGAGATTGGCGTAGAGATCGTATTTGCTGCGCAGGCCCAAAAGACTTCCCGCCTTGCGCGCCGCGGCGGGCACTTCCTTGGTTTCCGGCCCGCCGGTCGCGCCCCACAGGATCGCGTCGGCCTCCTCCATCGCTTCAACCGTATCCGGCGGCATCACCTTGCCGGTCGCCAGATAGGGAATGATGCCGTATTGCGCTTCGCGCAACACCATGGGAACGCCGCGGTTGGCGCCAAACCAGTTGAGCACCCGTTGCGACTGCGCGGTCACTTCGGGGCCGATGCCCTCGCCGCCGACCACGGCGACCTTGATCATGTTGGACCGATCATTCATGCCAAATTACCTGCTGTGTTCTTTGCAAAGTGAATCCAGGGCCGTTCCGCCCGGTCGGCCGCCTGAAAGGCGCGGATTTCGTCGTCGCGCTGCAATGTCTGCGCGACTTCGTCGAGGCCTTCCAGCAGGCCGTCGCGCCGACGCGGATCGATCGCAAAATCGTGCCGCTGTCCCGAAGGCGAGATGATGGTCTGCTGCTGCAGGTCGATGCTGATGCGCCCGGCCCCCTGGGTCTGCTGCACGTCGGCAGCAAGGCTATCGACAATCTCCTTGTCGACGATGATCGGCAGGATGCCGTTCTGGAAGCAATTGGCAAAGAAGATGTCGCCAAAGCTCGAGCCGATGACGGCGCGGATGCCCATTTCCTGTAACGACCACACCGCGCCTTCACGCGACGAACCGCATCCGAAATTCGGACCGGTGATGAGAATTTCCGCTTGCCGATAGGGCTCACGGTTCAGGATGAACTCAGGATTTTCCGAACCGTCGGGCAGATAGCGCAGCGCGCCAAACGCCCATTTGCCGAGCGTGCCGCGAATGGAGTTTCCGACCAGCCGCTCGATCCGGATGATGACGTCGGTATCGATATTGCCGCGCATGATCGGGGCGGCAATCGCCGTCAAGGTGTTGAACGGTTTCGGCATGTCAGCGTCCCATCGTTCGGACGTCGACAATCGCACCGGCGATGGCGGCGGCCGCCGCACTGGCCGGGCTTGCCAGATGGGTCCGCGCCCGCGGGCCCTGGCGGCCGACAAAATTGCGGTTGGAGGTCGAGACCGAGCGCTGTCCGGGCGCAACGGTCTCGCCGTTGGCAGCAAGGCACATCGAGCATCCGGGCTCGCGCCATTCGAAGCCTGCATCGGTAAAGATCTTGTCGAGCCCCTCGGCGACCGCATCGCGCTTGACGGTCTCCGAGCCCGGCACGACCCAGGCACGGACGCCGGCTGCAACCTTCCGCCCGCGCGCGATCTCGGCGGCGGCCCTGAGATCGCTCAGCCGGCTGTTGGTGCACGACCCGATGAAGACCCAATCGACCGGCGTCCCGGCGATCGGCGCACCGGCCGCGAGCCCCATATAGTCGAGCGCCGTTTCGATTGCGGCGCGGCGCGCGGGGTCGGTGATCTCGCTCGGATCGGGTACGCGGCCATCGACGCCGACGACGTGTTCAGGACTGATGCCCCAGGTCACCTGCGGAATGATTTTTTCGACATCGATGACGACTTCGCGGTCGAACACCGCATCGGGATCGCTCGTCAGTTTTCGCCACGCCGCAACCGCCTGCTCCCACATCGCCCCCTGCGGCGCATAGGGCCGCCCGCGCAGATAGTCGAACGTCTTCTCGTCCGGCGCGATCATGCCCATCTTGGCGCCGAGTTCGATCGACAGGTTGCAGATGGTGAGCCGGCCCTCGACCGGCAGATCGCGAATGGCGCTGCCGGCATACTCGACCGCATAACCGGTGCCGGCCGCGGCGCCGACATGACCGATCAAAGCGAGAATGAGGTCCTTGGCCGTGACGCCCGCCGGCAGCCGGCCCTCGAATCGCACGCGCATCGTCTTTGGCCGCCGCTGGATCAGCGCCTGCGTCGCCAGCACATGGGTCAACTCGCTGGAGCCGATGCCGAACGCCAGCGCGCCGAGTCCGCCATGGGTGCAGGTATGGCTGTCGCCGCAGACGATCAGGCAGCCGGGAAGGCTGAGGCCAAGCTCGGGCCCGATCACATGGACGATGCCCTGCCCGGGCTCATCGATATCGAACATCTGGATGCCGGTCGCCGAAGTCTCGGTCCGCAGACCCGCCAGCAGCTCCAGTCCGACCTTGCTGGTGCCGGCCCGTCCGCGCGCCGTCGAGATCGCATGATCAGGCGTGGCGAACGTCAGTTCCGGATTATGCACCGGCAGGTCGCGGCTTTTGAGATCGAGCAGGCCACGCGAGCCGCCCAGATCGTGCAGCAGATGACGGTCGACGTGAAGCAGATCGGTATCGTCGCTGACGCGACAGATGACGTGCTGGTCCCAGATTTTGGCCAGCAAGGTTCGGCCCGGCGTTTGCACTGCCGTATCCTCCCGTTTTTTCTTCTTCTATGGCAGGTAGATGCACCGCCACCGGCCGCGTTGCACGGCCTGTCATTCAGGTCTCTGCCCGAACGCGGTCATCAAAACATACTGGCGGCCTTGGGCCAACGTCTCATTTGGTGGGCCAGACCCCACATCTGCGCGGAGCGCCGCCGGATCGAAGCTGCATCCTCAAATCCCGTCCATTTTCTTGCCGACATTGTTGCGGCATTTTCAGGAAGCGTCGGCGGCACGGATTTTGCTTCGTGCAGTGTTCGGATCACGCTGGCTTCGCGCCGGCGCGCGGCAAAGGAGACACATATGACTCCTCGGGCAACGACTGAACTGGACGGGGTATATCGCAAGATATTTCAGCGCCTCGTCCCCTTCCTGATGCTGCTGTGGATCCTGGCATGGATCGATCGCGTCAACATCGGCTTCATCAAGCTAACGATGCTTGACGACCTGAAGTGGAGCGAGGCGGTCTACGGCTTCGGCGCCGGCATCTTCTTTCTCGGTTACTTCTTTTTCGAGGTGCCCAGCAACCTGCTGCTGCAGAAGATCGGCGCCCGAAAGACCATCATGCGCATCACGATCGGCTGGGGCCTGACATCGATTGCGACGATGTTCGTGCAGACGCCCGCCATGTTTTATGCGCTGCGATTTCTGCTTGGCGTATTCGAAGCCGGCTTCTATCCGGGCATCATTCTGTATCTGACCTACTGGTTCCCCAACGACCGGCGCGCCACCGCCTTCGGCATGTTCATGTCGGCCTCGGCTTTCGCCGGCGTGATCGGCGGACCGCTCGCCGGCAACATCATGACCGGCCTGAACGGCGTCAACGGATGGACGGGCTGGCAATGGGTGCTGCTGCTCGAAGGCATTCCCTCCGTCATCGCCGGCATCGTCACGTATTTCTACCTGACCGACAAGCCGGAAGACGCAAAGTGGCTGACGGCTCGAGAGCGCGAGCTGGTGCACGAAGACATGGAACGCGACCGGCAGTCGCTCGGCGACCGCGAACACGGCTTGCTAGCGGCGCTCCGGAACGGGAGGATCTGGCTGCTGATCCTGATTTTCTTCTGCATCATCGCGGCCAACTCGTCGCTGACGTTCTATGGCCCGACGCTGGTCAAGGAAGTCGGCTTTGCGAGCCCCGTCGCCGTGGGCTGGATCATGGCTGCCGCCTATCTCTGCGGCGCGGCCGGCATGATCTGGAACGGGTATCATTCCGACCTGCATCAGGAATTGCGCTACCATTGCGCGCTGGCTGCAGCCCTTGGCGCCGGATCGCTGCTGGTGATCGCGATCTTCCTGAACCAGAGCGCCGCCGTCGTGCTGCTGGCACTGACGCTGGCGATCGTCGGAACAATGAGCGCCATCCCGGTATTCTGGCAGATGCCGAACCGCTTCCTTGCCGGCACAGCGGCGGCCGGCGGCGTGGCGCTGATCAATTCGATTGCCAACCTTGCCGGTTTCGGCGCACCCTGGATGCTCGGGCTGATTAAGACGGCGACCGGCAGCCTCGCGCCAGGCCTCTATGTCGTCGCGGCCGTCGAACTCTGCGCGACGCTGTTGATCCTCGCCCTCGTGCCGGCGTTCCGCAAGCAGCAGATCGGCGCCGCTGCGTTGGCGCACTGATCTGTCCGCCAACCGAAAGACACCCGACCCGTGTCAACCGCCCCGCCTCCATTCGATCTGGCCGCGCTCAATGCGATGGACCGCGACGCCTTTGTCGCGGTGCTCGGGCCGGCATTCGAGAACGCGCCGTGGGTCGCTGATGGTGCATGGTCGGAACGTCCGTTTGCCAGCGTGGCAGCGCTGCATGCCGCCATGCTGGACGTCGTCCGCCGCGCGCCGGACGAACAACAGCTCGCTTTCCTCTGTGGTCATCCGGAACTGGCCGGCCGCGAGGCGCAGACCGGCACGATGACGGCCGAGTCCACCGGCGAGCAGAGCAGCGCCGGTCTCGACGCGCTGACCGGCGCGGAACGCAACGAACTTCAGAGCTTGAACCACGCCTACCGTGAGCGTCATGGTTTTCCGTTCATCATCGCCGTACGCGCCAACACCAGGCAGCAGATCTTCGAGGCGATTCGCGCCCGCACCGCGCAAGCCACCGAGATCGAGCGCCGCACCGCGCTCGAGCAGATCGGATTGATTACAAGGGGGCGCATCGACGCCCTGGTGAAGGAATGAATTTCGACGGTCCATGCGGGCTCTCGGCGGCCGCGTTGGGCGGACCTCAGGGAGCAACAGATGGCGGATAACGACCCCAAAGCGGAAGAACACCTCATCGAATTGATCCGCCTCGCGATGGACAACGTCCGCCGGCGCACCAACGCCCCCTTTGGCGCCGTGGTCACGCGGCAGGGCAAGATCGTCGCCCGCGCCGTCAATCAGGTCGACGATCTGTGCGACCCCACCGCCCACGCCGAGATGCAGGCCGTGCGCGCCGCCGCAAAGGCGCTTGAACACCACCGACCTCTCCGGTTGCACCGTCTATGCCAGCGGATATCCGTGCCCGATGTGCCTGACGGCGATGTATCTGTCAGGCGTATCGAGCGTCTACTACGCCTATTCCAACGAGGACGGCGCCCCCTATGGCCTTTCCGCCGAACGCGGCTATGTCGAAATTGCGCGCGCGCCGGACCAGCGTGAGATGAAGCTGCAGGGGCTTCGTGCGCGCGACGACGGCGAAGACCTCTACGAAGCCTGGAACAAGATCGCGCCGGGCTCTTTTTGACAGCCGAAAAGCCGCGGCTGAAATTGCCCGAACGGCGCGGCAATGGTTGAATTCCGGTCATCTCCGGCTACCATCCCCGCATGATCCTGACCCTGATATTACTGGCTTCTATCGGTGTCATTCTGCTGGCCGAACGCAGCGCCGAGCACCTGCCGTTCGCAATCGCAACATTGTTCCTCAGCGCGGCTGCCATCTCATTCCTCGTCGGCGATTTCGACCGGGCGATACTACTGGCTGGCGCGCTGGCCGCCGCAGTCACCGCCGCATCGACGGTCAAGCATGATTACAGCGCGCTGAAGCTGACTGTCACCGACGTGCCGCTGATGTTCGCGGGCACGGTTCCCTTTTTCATATCGCAGTACCCGCGCGCCGTCTTAGCCGTTCTGACCGGCACTGCCGTATTTATCCTGGCTGTATCGGCGACGCTGATCCACGGAACCGGATCGTCAATTTCTTTGGACGTCAGAGTTTTTCTGTTCAGCGTCACGCTAGCTTGCGCCGTCATGGCCTTCCGGCTAAGCGGCGGCGCCATTTCCTTCCAGCGGATCATCGCGCAGCGGCGGTGCTTTTATTCGACCTTCATGGCGTCGCTGATCGATCCGCATTCCTGGCGGCAAGCTGGCGGATTGACGCTGAGCGATATCGCCAATGACCCGTTGCCGCTGATGGCGGCCGTTCCGGCGCGCACCATCGACTACCCCGACATTATCGTGATCCAGCATGAATTGATCTTCGATCCCCGCATTTTCGGACTTCCGGTCGAACCGACCGTCGAAGCGTTTCTGTCCCCGGAGAATGGCCTCCATGGGACCCTCAACGTCGACATCTTCGGCGGAGGTTCGTGGCAATCCGAATTCAGTCTGCTGACCGGTCTTTCCAGTGCAAGTTTCGGCTCGAATGCCTATTACCTTTTCAAGCAGGGCGCCGGCCGGTTTCACAACGCGCTTCCCCATGCGTTGGCAGCACTTGGGTACCGGACCATGCTCGCGTCGAGCTGTCGTCGCAGTTTTCTCAGCTACGATGAATTTTATCGTTCGATCGGCATTGGCGAACGCATTTTCGCCGACGACTTCCCTCCCCCGTTCGACGTCCGCCAGTTCGAGACGACAAATTCTGACGCCATTTTTCTGGAAGCGGCATTCGCGGCCCACACGAAGGCTATAGCTGACGACCCGGCGCCGCGTTTTCTATATGCACTGACCAACTTCAATCACAGCCCTCACAACCGAAGGTTACTAGCCCCCGGACAGTTCGAGCGAGAACGCGCCTTTGCCGCATCGAGCCTCCCCGATGCGCAATATGCCGAGTACTACGCAAGGCTTGCAGCGACAGCCTCAACCTGGAAAAGGCTCAAGCTCGAGCTGGCGAAAAATTTTCCAAAACGTCCGATTCTCATCGTGCACTACGGGGACCATCAGCCCGTAATGGCGAAGCGGATCGATCGGCAACTCAATCTCCCCGACGATCCGCGCCGCGCGTTCCGCACATTTTATGCGATAGAGTCGCTGAACACCTGCCCCGATCGTCTGGCTCCAGGACCGGGGGCGGACCTCGATATTGCTTTCCTTGGCACCGTTGCGCTGCAGCAAGCGGGCCTGCCGCTCGATCCGATCTTTGCCACCCGCGCCAGCCTGCTTGAGCATTGCCGGGACACCTACTTTGCGTCGCCTTCCGAACGGAAGCGCCGATTCCATCGCACGCTGGTGAATCTGGGCATGATCGATCTCGGGCGAAACGTTCAACGCGGCCGCTACTTGCCCACACCGACGAAGTGATCGAATGAGCAACTATGTGCGCCGTCGTTAAGTTTACTGTCGATCCTAATGGGCCGGAAATCACAGCCCGTTCTGTACCGCCTAACCTCCGATTTCATCGTTGAGCACGGGTCCGAACAGCTCCCACCTCTCGCCCTTCAACCGTCTGAACTGCACTTGCTTGATCGGAGCGAAATCAGTGGGGCTGGTGTTGATGGTCATACTCGGCAGCAGGTTATCGGTTCTGAAGTCCTTTAGATTTGCAGCCTGCTTCATTACGTTCTCGCGGGTGAGTTCGTTGCCGCACTGCTTCAATACCTGAACCAAAGTCTGGGCACTGTTATATCCCGTGACCACGAAGTTGTCGGCCCGATTGCCTTCCGGAAAATACTTGGTCAGGAATTCGTCGAAGGCCCTCATTCCCGGATGATCCTTCCATTGCGGATCCATCGGATCCATCAAGTAAGCTACCGAAATGATGTCCTGCGCGTTCTCGAATCCTGCCGGCATGATCACGGCACCGACCGAGGTGGCAACGCTATTGAGAAAATGCATCGGCTTCCAGCCGATCTCGGCCGCCTTCTTGATGGCCTGCGCCGCGAACTTCGGCGTGGTGATGTTGATGAACACGTCGGCGCCGATGGATTTCATCTTGACGATATGCGTATCGACCGTCGGTTCAGCGACCTCGTAAGCATCCTCCGCTATGATCATCGACGCGGCCTTGTCGCCAAGTCCTTCCTTAAGGCCTTTGAGGTAGTCCTTTCCGTAATCGTCGTTCTGATAAAGAACACCTATTCTGGCGTTCGGTTTTTCCTTGAGGATATACTTCGCGTAGATCCGCGCCTCGTTCTGATAGTTGGGCTGCCAACCCATGGTCCACGGATAGGTTTGGGGATCATTCCATTTGGTTGCGCCCGTCGCTACGAACAATTGCGGAACCTTTTTGGCGTTCATGTATCGCTGAATGGCCGTATTGGACGGCGTGCCGAGAGGACCGAAGATCAGGAGCACCTCGTCGCTCTCGACCAGCTTGCGCGCCTGCTCAACCGCTTTCGGCGGGCTGTAGGCGTCGTCATAGGAGATGAAGTTGACCTTCCGCCCGTTGATACCACCCTCGGTATTGATTTTGCGGAAGTACGCAGCTTCCGTTCTGCCGATTACCCCGTAGGCCGACGCGGGGCCACTGTACGGCATGATGTTGCCGATCCTTATTTCGGTGTCGGTTGCGCCGACATCGTAGTTCTTCTGAGCGAGCGCACTGCCTCCGTTGGCAGCGAGCGCAATAATCGCGGCAGAAAACGCCGCCAAACGTCGTGCGACGAAGGACATGTTCGTTTCTCCCTGACGAAATCGATGAATGGGCTGATTGTTATGAAGGGGACCTCTTTGGGTCTCACGTCAAATATTGAACACCCAGCATTCGGCTTTGTCGATTCACTGGGCTCACCTCATTCGTCAATACGACTGACCGATTTTCCAGGGCCGCGCCGCTCAGCACAGCCGCGAAGTCTCGTCGATTGTGTCTCGGTCAACGCGGCCAGAGCTACGCCCGCCCCCGCGCAGCGCCTCCAAATGCCCCGCCAAGCTGCTGTGTGACCTTCGTCAAAGAGCGTGTTGAGCGGACCCAGTATCTCCAACGGGATTGATCCATGAACCTGGTGAATTCCCGTGAAAAACTACTTCTCATTGCTCGATCCGCTGCGCTTCGGGGCCGCTCTCTTCGTCGCGGTTTTTCACCTGATGTTCTACTCCTGGGCCGGGTCTTCGATCGGCGCCCCTCAGGGCTTTGAGCAGTTCTTCGCCGCCGACGTTCAATTTCCGAACGCCGCGCCTTACACATGGTTCGGCTGGGTGGGCGTCGAAATATTCTTTGTCATTTCCGGCTTCGTCATCGCGAACTCCGCGAGCAAGTCTTCCCCGAAAGAGTTTCTGTTCGGGCGTGCATTGCGGCTTTATCCGGCGGTCTGGATTGCCTCTACCTTGAGCTTGGTCATTCTGCTCATCTTTCTGCGCGAGAAAGCATCCGAGTTCATCCTTCCCTACTTCCAGGCGATGCTGCTCATTCCCAAGGGGATCAACGGTAAGTGGCTTGACGCTGTCTATTGGACGTTGGCGGCGGAAATGGCCTTTTATGGGCTGGTGTTTTGCACGCTGCTTACGAAGAAAGTCACGCTGCGGCATCTGGCCTGGGGGCTCACCATCTATAGCGCTGCGTTCAACGCCTTCTCCATGGTGGTGCTGTCGGGTGCGTTCGAATCCAACATGCTCTATTGGATGGTCATGATGTTCCGCGTGCCGGGCGCAACATGGATGTTGAACCATGGCTGCTTCTTCGCGCTCGGGATTTGGCTGTTCATGTCGGCGAATAGAACGTTGACGACTCTCGAATGGATTGCCGTGGCGGTGACAAGTCTCTCCGGGTGTGCCGAGATCTACTACTTTTCCGATTTCCTTTTGAAAGCCATACCCGCCATTTCGGATGAACCGGTCTTCTTGCCGATCCTCGTTTGGGCTGCGGCGGTGCTGCTCATTGGCTTCGCCGCGAACAAGAACCGGCAGCAGGTTGCCGGAACCACTTCTCCTGAAGCGCCGGCTTATTTGAGGACGCTCGGGCTGATCACCTATCCGCTCTATCTGACCCACAACGTCACCGGCACTGCGATGATCCGTGTCCTGACCGATGCCGGCATGGATGCCTCCCTGGCTGTATGGATCAGCCTGGCCATGCTTGTTCCGGTCTGCTGGTTCATCTGCGCCAAGATAGAGCCCGCCATCCGACGGGTGCTGACGAAATTCTCTTCAAGCTTCCGACTGCGTCCGAAGGCGGCGGCGGCATCGGGCCTTCCAGCTCCACGTCCCGAGCTTCGCCTTCCGCGGCCGATCCGCGGCAAACTACTCCCCGCAAGTCCGCTTCACAGCGCGGCCCAACCCCTGAGCTGATCGATGGAAAACGGAGCGGCCGGCGGAAGTCCGAGAAACAGAATAGTCGCGTTCTTCCGGTTTTCGTACCGCAAGTATCAGGAACGAAGGCGTAAGGACCGGAAGTAGTCGGCCGATGGCCAAGTGACGCGATTGACCCAAAGCGCCTGCCGCATTGACCTGCGTCAAGCTCAACCAAGCCTAAGCCCGCTAGTAAGACCTGTCCAAAACCGTCGGCGGGGGCATGATATGATCGCCAGTTGCCTGAAGTGGTTGATGATGGCCGGCCTTACCGCCGGGATTGCAGGTGCGGCCCAAGCCCAAGACCAAGACATCGGCAAGGGGGAGTTTCAGTCTTCGTGCGCGACCTGTCATGGCGCTGATGGAAAAGGCAACGGGCCTCTCCGCGAACAGCTCAAGGTGCCGCCTTCCGATCTGACGATGTTGGCCAGGAACAACAACGGAGTCTTTCCCGCGAACGCCGTTTACGAAACCGTCGACGGATCGAAAACAGTTCTCGCTCACGGCACGCGCGAAATGCCAATTTGGGGAGAACGGTTCAACCCCATTGTCAACCTGCCTCACTATGTTGACCCGTCTTATTGGAAGATGGCCGGGCCGGAGCAGAGCCCGGAAGTCGTCGTGCGAAAACGCATCCTCGCCGTTGTCGATTATCTCAGTCGTATTCAGCAAAAGTAGCGAGCGACGGGCCTGGACCAGCCGCCCTCGCCGAGATCAGGCTTGCTTGTTCCAAGTTTGCACAGCGTCAGACAGGCGTTGCGCGCGAGCGACCATACCGCCAGCAATACCGACGCCCAGCACGTAGACCCACCCTTCGTGAAAATCGAACAGGTGGGAGTTGAGCAGCGAGCTGATGAAGTTCTGCACCACGATCACCAGGCCGATCCATGATGCAAAGGAGGATCCGCGAAACAGCTGCAGATGGAAGTACCACATCGCATAGAGGACGAGGCAACCGAGCAGGCCCCACTGGATCGCGACATACAGCGTCTGGTTATGCGGGTTGCGGATGATGTTGCTCCATTCGCCGCTCTTGCCTTCGGCTTCGCGACTGAAGAGCTGCTGGGTTGATCCGGTGCCGCGTCCAAAAACCGGCGCCTCGGAAATCGACTTGATGGAAGCGCGCCAATACGCCAGCCGCAGGCCGTTCGAGGTTGCGGCGGTGTTGGTATCGCGATCCACCTTGTAATCCTGCACCGTGCGCCCGACCCGGTCACGCAGGTAGGGCGACGAGAGCATGACCGCGAACTCGACGGCTGCCGCAAACAGCAGGAAGTAAATCGCACGTCTCCGGTTCAGGTATTTGACGGCGAAAAGGATCAACAGAACCGGGAAGTAGACGAATGCCGTGCGCGAGGTCGCGACAAACCGCATGTCGAGATAGAAGCCCAGCATGACGGCCGCAAAGGCGAAGGTCCACGCGCGATGACCGTTGGCCGCGAATGACGCGATCAGCGGCGCCATGACAAACAGGCATAGCGCGAATTCGTGGCTTTGATCGATGTAGTTTCTGACGGGGACTCCCGCGAGCCCACCCGGCGAGGGTTTCCAGTCGGCGAAGTACGTCACCCATGACAATCCCATGAGCAGGACACAGGCCGCCAGGAACGCGAGCAACACCCAATGCCCGCGCTCGGAGCGTTCGTAGTGATAAAGCAGAAGCGGAACGGCCAGCAGCTTTGTGACGGGCACGAGGCCTTGAAATCCGACCGGCCAGCTGTCCGCGGTCCAGAACAGGCCCGCAAACGCCAGTGCGAAGAAGGCCAGCGGCAGGTAGCTGGCCGGTGCGCGCAACGCCTCGAAAAACGCCGGCCAGCGGATCGTGGGAAGAACCACGATCAACCACAGCACCATGAAAACGGAAACTGCCGTCGTGGACCATGGCAGCGAGGCGGCGGCCAGCGCCGGATAGATATCGGCGCAAAGAAGCCAGAATCGGGATTGCGGCCACGAGGCGATGAGTCCGGAAATCCCCGGCCGCGCGACGACGGTAGCGGTCAGATCTGACATCGCGCGCTTACCACTCGATCATGATCGGCAACAAAGAGCGGCAGCGATGCCGGCAGACACAGCCCCAGAGCGGCCCGCTCGGCTTTCGAAAGCTCATCCAAAATACGCACGCACATACGCCTTGCTTGACGAAATACGACCTGGCCGCGCAATTAATATCCCAGCACGCCCACCTTCCGAAAGGTTCCCAGTATCGTTGCACGCAAACGGCATTTTGTTGAATAATTTCAGGCAGATTTGGGTCATCCAGCCTCTGTTGCAAAAATATTACGCTTTCCCTTACCCCCAAATCAGTGGCTTTTATGTGCCGTCCCGTCTCGACAAGAGGGGCGTTTCGCGATCGTCACGAACGCGAGGCGGGATGTGGTGGACGCGGCAGCGTCAGCGCGGAAGGTGGACGCAGGGCGAGGCAACTCGTGAGCGGTTCACGTCGCGCAGGACGTACGGCGCTGAGGCGTACGGCAAAACCGTGTGGTTCTGTCGTCTAGCGATTTTTTGCCCTCGCGGAAAACGCTAAAAACCCCCTCCAATGAAGGGTTTCTGTGGGTCGGCCGCCCGCGCCGCGCTACTCGCGAAATCGCGCCGGGCCCTAATAGGCCCTAATTTCACATCCTGCCGATTGCGCGAGAGTTGGGGCTGCGCCCGGCGAGGTTTGATCCGGGTCGAGCCGCGCCAGCGTCGGCGGGGCTGATCGCGGCGCGTGGCCGTCTTTGCGCTGGCGCGGCCCGCCCTATGCGCTGGCGCGGCCTGCCGGTGTGCTGTGGCCGGCGCTGGCGGGGGCTGTCCTGTGGCCTTCGGCTGCGGTCTCGGTCGCCCGCCGGTGTCGCCCATCTCCCAGCTTGTTCGGTGCTGGTGCGGGTTGCCATTGCCGCCGCTAGGTGGCTGATCCGCCGATCCTGCCAAGACACGACGCTGCCCTGAATGCGAATGTAGTCGTTGGCCACGAACTTGTACGGTACCGTGGTTGGACCAACTTTCGTGACAGGGAGCGCTCTCATGAACAGGCGTTGCGCACTTGGCCTTTGTGCGGTTGCGTTGATCACAATTCCTGCTTTCCCAAGCAGCAGCGTGGCGCAAGGAAAGTCACTCAAGGATCAACTCGTCGGCACGTGGATTTACGTGTCCAGCACAGGTAAACGTGAGGATGGCAGCGCCGTGCCGCGGCCAAGCGCCCAGGGCGCGGTGACCTACACGGCCGACGGCCGCTTCCACTTCATCACGGTGCGCACCGAGGTGCCGAAGTATGCGTCGGGCGATCCAGCACGACCGTCCCCCGAGGAAGCTATGGCCGTTGCGTCGGGCGTGGTTGCCTACACCGGAACCTACACGCTGGACGAAAGCACGAAGACAGCTCATCTAAACATCGAGACGAGTTCGGTTCCAAATTTCGTCGGAGCGCCCAATCAGCGCCGGATCGTCACGTCGATTACCGACGAGGAACTGAAGCTCACGAACCCGCGCACGCCTGCCGGTGTGACACTGGAGTTGGTGTTCAAGCGGGCGAAGTGACCTGCTTGCAAAGCCATCGTCCACGTCGAGACGGTGACGTGATGCCGTCCGCTGTCGGTCGCCTGACTGTCGGCTCGGTGGCTTTGTCGCGTCTGGCTGTGGACAACTCCTAACTAACGGGGCGAGTGTTCCGAATTGACCAGACGCGGGTCCGCTCGCCTCAGCTTTGATCTTCGCGTTTCATCACGTGATTATACTTCGGATCGCCCGGCCCGCCGCGCCGGGCGTTCCCGTGCCTGCCGCCTGTCGTCGCCAGCTTATCCCCAAACTTTGGGGATTTGTTCCCGCAGTCGTCGTGACGATGGCGTTATGGTGCGGTCCCTCATCCGGTGAGGGATTGGTGAGGGTCGTGCGCTTTGATGCTGGCGCACGGTCGCGTCGTGGTGATGATACGTCAGGGGCGACAAGAAGCGACGCAGTGTCCCCTCAGAACGGGATCGATGGTGCGCAGACCCGGTTAACAGAAAGTTAACGGAACAGGTAAACTTGGCAGTTGTCGTGATCGTGATGACGTGCGCCGCGTGACGGTGTCCGGGCGCGTGAAGTTGTGGCGGGCCCACCGCAGTCGCTCATCAGGGTCCTGTGGAGGCCGCGACTTTGCTCAAAGCATCATACCGTCCTAAATTATGCACGGCGTTGCACACAAAAGGCGGCGCGCGAGGTGGCGCATGCCATCCGGAAACCGTGATCTTCGTGCATTGGAACGCCGGGGGCCGGTGCGAAGTTAGATCAATCTGCGCAGCATCGCGGCTGCGCTCAGGGGCGTTGCACTGGAGGCAGCGCATGAAAGTCATCATCGACGAAGCCGGCGAGATCATCGCCAAAGCAACGGATGACCATACTTTAATCGGCGGCCACCATCGCCTCTCGCAGGCGGCCAGCCTCGGTAAGAGACTTTTCTGGCGAGATACTGGCGAACCTGTGAAGCTTGATAACTTCTTCAAGCATTATGGAAGTTCTCTTCGACATACAGCCTGAGCCGCTCGCCGAGCGCGTGGCGCATGTCGAGCACTCAGGCGCTGATCTTAGTCGCGGCAGCCGTCATCGCGGTCGCGCTGCTGCTGCTTGCCGCTAACGCATGAACTCCCACCAGACCGCAAAGGCAGCGGTGGCGAAGATGGCCGTGATGCCGATTGAAATTAATAGCGAGAGTGCAGCTAGCTTGATCCAGTCTCTCACTGTTGCCACGCCCCATCGACTCCATTGCCGCGTTCCAATTGTGTCGCTATTTTTTTGTGGGGCTATGTCGCTTTTTTCACAGGTGCGTGAGCGTTGAGCCGGCCAAGGCGCGGGCTTTAGCTGGCGGCTTCAACCGAAAAGGACAGCGATGGCGGATCGAACGCAAGGCCCGGCATATGCAACGCCGGACGCCGTCACTGCCGACGATGCCGTGGCAGGACCACGGGCGGTGATGCTGCGTTCACAAAACGGAGTACAGGAGGTAGGCGAGCAAAGCGACACTGAGAATGACTGTGCGCGACCCGGCTGCTTCGAGGATGGAAATCCGGCCATGTTGGCATGCGCCATCGTTGGTGGCAGTCGGCGGATAGGCCTTGATCCACGTCAA
>CAWFMW010000042.1:0-148165 GCA_963816815.1 uncultured Alphaproteobacteria bacterium | reverse complement strand
ACCGTAGGTCGCATGTTCGAGTCATGCCGGGATCGCCAGCACGTTCGGGTCCACAGCGCGGATCACCCGCGGGTCCAACCAACATATGGCTGATATCGTCACGATCACTCCGAGCCCTGCGATCGATCTCTCGACGGCGGTCGACAGGATTTTGCCGGTGGCCAAGCTGCGCGGCAAAACGCAGCGGCGGGATCCCGGCGGGGGCGGCATCAATGTCGCGCGGGTCATCAGGCGGCTCGGCGGCGATGCCCGTGCGATCTACCCGGTAGGCGGGGCGATCGGAAAGCTGCTGCGGCAATTGCTCGATCAGGAAGGCGTTGCCAGCCACACCTGGACGATTGCGGGCGAAACGCGGGAAAATTTCTTCGTCGATGAAATCAGTGCGGGCCAGCAATACCGCTTCATTCTTCCCGGTCCGCGGCTCCACGAGGACGAGTGGAAGGAATGCCTGAAGCTGGTTTCGGCGCTTGAGCCGTTTCCCAGCTATCTGGTCGCAAGCGGCAGCCTGCCCGATGGCGTTCCTGACGACTTCTATGCGCAGGTGGCGCGAATCGCAAAGCAGCGCGGCGCCAGGTTCGTGCTGGATACGTCGGGACCGGCGCTCGCCGCGGCAGCGGCCGAAGGCGTCGATCTCATCAAGCCAAACCTGCGCGAAATGCGCGAGCTGACCGGAAGCGAACCATCGGACGCTTATGCGTGGGAAGCGGCCGCAAAGGATCTTGTCGGAACCGGGAAGGTGACCGTCGTCGCGTTGACGATGGCTCACCATGGCGCGGCGCTCGTGACGCGAGACGAGGTGTTGCGCGCGCCGCCGATCCCGATCACGCCACGGAGCGCGGTCGGGGCGGGCGACAGCTTTCTGGCGGCGTTGATCTGGCGGCTTGCTTCGGGAGCATCTCGCGCCGACGCCTTCCGCCTGGCGGTCGCTGCCGGCGCCGCGGCGTTGCTTCATCCCGGAACGGAATTATGCCGGCCGGACGACGTCGCGCGCCTAGCCGATCAGGTGACGATCGAGAGGGGATAAGCCGCGGGTGGTTTGGCCGGATGGCGCAACGGCCTGCTAAGCGCCCTTTTCCAGCAGCGCCTTGAAATCCGCCCGCGCGCGTTGCGCTTCGCGTTTGGCGGTCTCCGACGCCTCGCCGAGCCCAAAATAGCCGTGGATCAGGCCGAGGCCGTCGTAATAGCTGGTCGGAACGCCGGCGGCCTTTAGCGCGTCGGCGTAGGCCTTGCCTTCGTCGCGGAGCGGGTCGAACCAGGCGGTCGTGACGATCGCGGGCGCGAGACCTGCAAGGCTCTTGGCGCGCAGCGGCGACGCGCGCCAGTCGGTGCCGTGGACTTTTTCGGCGAGGTAATGGCCGCAAAACCATTCCATGGTGGCGCGGGTGAGGAAATAGCCTTCCGCGTTCTCGCTGCGCGAGGGAAAGCGCGCGTTCTCTTCTGCTTCCGCGAAATTTCCGGCGACGTCGGTGACGGGATAGACCAGCAACTGCGCCGCCAGTTTGATGCCGGCGTCGCGGCAGGCGATCGCCGTGACGGCGGCGAGATTGCCGCCGGCGCTGTCACCGGCCACGCCGACTCGGCCCTCGTCGCCGCCGAATTCGGCGATGCGGGCGATGACGTCCTTTGTCGCTGCGAAAGCGTCCTCGAACGCGCCGGGAAACCGCACCTCGGGCGGGCGGCGATAATCGACGGAGACAACGACCGCGCCGGTTTCGATCGCAAGCCAGCGCGCCTGCCGGTCATGGGTGTCGAGATCGCCGGCGACCCAGCCGCCGCCGTGAAAGAACACGACCGTCGGCGATTTGTCGCTTGAGTTCCGGTAGACTCGCGCGTTGAGGAATCCGGCGGCCCCTTTTACCTTGATATCTTCCGCGCTCATCACCGGCGGCGGCGGGACGTCCGCGCGCGAGGCCGCCAGCGCGCGCAGCGCATCGCGCGCGCTCTGCGGCGTCATGTTTGTGGGATCGCGCAGCGGCAGCAGCGGAATGATCTGGGCGACGACGGGATCGAGCGGTGGAATCATGCGGGGAGCGCCTTTGTTGCGGAACACGGCGGCAGCATAGGTAACGGACGCGGCCGCCGCAATCGCGGGGTTTGGCCCAGCTGGCGAGCCGATTTCTTTCAATTGGCAATGAGTCCCGCAAGCAGATGCGTGGGCCGCGCGCCGATGGGATCGTGCCTCTGTGCTTCCTGTTATCCGGAAGCGGGCGCGCGCCGGGAACGGGCGGTCGGCGGGCCAGGTCCGGCCGTTGCAACACGCAGACCTCAAAGCGTCTTGAGGTATTCGATCAACGCTTTTCGATCGCCCTCCGACAGCTCCGGTCCGATCACGCCCTTGATTTCCTTGTCCTTGCTAAAATCCTTCCTGAATTCGTGGCCCCGGTTTGAGTTGCCGCGAATCGATGTGTCGAATTTGAAGCCGTTGGTGATCGGGTCGGTCTTGTAACCGAGCTTGACGGGGTCGTATTCGCGGCTGCCGAGATAGAATATCGGCGGCCGTTTCTCGGGATCTCCAAGCAGATCGTCGATGGTCGGCACCGAACCGTTGTGCAGATAGGGCGGTGTCGCCCAGATGCCGTTGAGCGGACGCACCTTGTAGGCGAGCTCACCGCGCAGTTCGTTCGGCATATATCCGTCGATCCGCTTCCGTTCCGCGGGGCTCGCCGGCGGCTTCTTCTGGTCGAAGATGGTGTTGACGGTCTTCTCGACCAGTTCGCCCAGCGCGAACGCGAAGCTGCTGCTCTTGATCCCGAGATTCTCGGGCACCGCGACGGTTCGGGCCATCATGTCTGCCGCCTGCGCAGGATCGGTTCCGATATGCGAGATCGGAATATTCTCGACCTTGAGGATCGGCTCGCCGGCCTCGTTTTTGGTCCACCAGTCCTTGTTGTTGAAATCGTAGAACGCCTCGCTCGTCACCGGCGGTCGGTGACAGCCCTCGCAATGGGTCTTGTAGAGTTCGGCGCCCTTGTCGGCCAGTTTCTGATCGAACGGCGGCAGAATGTCGGCCGGCCATTTCGGAGATCGCAGGCCCGGAAAACCGGTCTTGGCGTTCGGCAGCGTGTCGCCCTTGATCATCTGCTCCATCTTGAACAGCTGATCCACGTCCACGCTCGACTTGTACAGGCCCTTCGACGGCTCGGTCAGATTGAGCTCCGCCGACACGCCGAGCGACTCGCCGGCGTTGCGCACGATCGGCTGCATGATGGAGCCGTTATACTGCACCCAGTCGAACCACGGCGTGTTCCAGATCCGCGGGTAATGCACCGGCGCGGAGGAGCCGGCGTAGTTTTCCGGCTTCTTCAGGTCGATCGAAAACACCTGGTTGCCGATCCGGTTGAGCGCGTCGAGCCGTCCGTAGCCTTCCAGAATGCTCTGGGAGGCGACGCGCTCTTCCAGGTTCTTGACCTGCTTGTACTGATTGAGAATCTGGTCGATCTGGTGCTTCAGCGTTTCGCGGTCGTCGAGCGTGGCGTCGGGTCCCAGGATGCGCTCGGCGAAGCGGTCGAACCGGCCGGGCCAGTAGCGCGTCAGCAACAGCGAGATGCCCATACCCTGCTTCATCGTGAAGAGATTGGTGAGCGCCGGTCCGCCGTCGATGACGACGGCGGTGTCCTTGTAGGTGAAGCTGCCGGTGTGGCAGGCCGCGCAGGTCAGGCCGACGCCGATCATCTCTTTCTTGGTGCGCGGGTTGCGCCAGACCGCGCCCGTCGAATCGAGCATCGGGGTGCCTTTGGCGAACCCGATCGGAAGCGCCTCCTTGCCGGGGATGATGGTATCCGGAATGAAGCCATAGCGGTCGAGATAGGCGGTGTCGCTGAACAGGCCGACGTTGGCGAACGGCACCCACGAAATCGTCGGCTGCTCCAGCGCCATGAACCAGTCATAGGGGAAGCCGAAGGTCCGCGTTCCCTGGTCAGCGTGATAGAACCAGCTCAGATCTTTCTTGCTGACGCCCTGGTCGAGCCAGACGGTCTTCTTCGGCGTGGGATGCTCCACGATCTGCACATGCAGATCTTGCCAGAGCTTGGCGATATCGTCCTTGGCGCTATAAACGACGGCGACGATCGCCAGCGCGATTACAATTTTCGCAACCCTCTTGCCCGGCATGGACCGCCCCTTCTCAAGCCCGCGCTGCAAGCGCGCAATATTCGGCTGTCTATCAAAAAACGCCGGAAGGCGAATCACCTTCGGCGTGCGGTTTGGTATGATGCTATCGTATAGTGGCGTTCAAAATCTGTCCATAAATCCGACTCCTCCGGCCGGGTCGTGGTCGGCCGAATCATCTCTCACCCGGCTTCTTTCAGTATAAAGTGCCGATCATGCGGCGGCGTGTCGGATAGATCACATGAAAACAGTTGAGGCGGAATCGCTTCGGATTGGGATCGGGCCCAATGAGGCGGTCTCCGGGTTGGTGATGCGGCCGCCGCAATCCCGCGCGTGTTACGTGTTCGCGCACGGGGCCGGCGCCGGCATGACCCATGCCTCGATGGAAAACGTTGCGGCCGGCCTCAGCCAACGCGGCATTGCGACGCTTCGCTATCAATTTCCCTACATGGAAAAAGGCAGCAAGCGGCCCGATGCGCCTGCCGTTGCGCATGCCGCTGTTCGTGCTGCGGTGGCGGAAGCCGGGCGGCGCTGTCCCGCACTGCCGCTGATCGCGGGCGGCCGGTCGTTCGGCGGACGTATGACCTCGCAGGCGCAGGCGCTCTCACCCTTGCCCGGCGTGAGCGGGCTGGCATTTCTCGGCTTTCCGCTGCATCCGGCCGGAAAGCCCTCCAGCGACCGCGCCAGGCATCTCACCGACGTCAAAATCCCGATGCTGTTCCTGCAGGGCACGCGCGACGCGCTGGCCGAACTGGGCCTGCTCGAGCCCGTCGTCAAAGGCCTTGGATCGCGAGCGACGCTGCATTTGCTTGAGGGCGCCGATCATTCCTTCCACGTGCTGAAGAGTTCGGGGCGGAATGATCGCGGGGTGATGGACGAGGCGCTGGATGCTTTTGCGGGGTGGGTCGATGGGATTATCGGCTAGCAGGGACGACGGATGATGGAGTTGCGCTGCGCGTCACAGCCATTACGATGCGCCCATGACAAAAATCCTGATCGTCAATCCGAACACGACCGCGTCGATGACCGAAACGATCGGCGCCGCCGCGCGCGCCGTCGCCGCGCCCGGCACCGAAATTTCCGCCGTGACGTCGGCGATGGGGCCGGTCTCGATCGAGGGCTATTATGACGAGGCGTTCGCCGTGCCCGGCCTGATCCAGGCGCTGATGAATGCCCCAGATGCCGATGCCGGTATCGTCGCATGTTTCGACGACACCGGCCTCGACGCTGCGCGGACCGCCGCGCGCTTCCCGGTGGTTGGCATTTGCGAGGCGGCGCTGGTGACAGCTGGCCAGATCGCAAAACGCATCGCTATCGTGACCACGCTGCCGCGCTCGATCGTGCCACTGCAGGAATTGGTGCGCCGCTATGGTTTTGCGGAAAGGGCTGATGTCACCGCCTGCGATGTCGCGGTGCTCGATCTCGAAAAGCCGGGCTCGGGCGCGGAGGCGAAACTTGAAGCCGAGATTGGCCGTGCGCTCGACAAAGGTGCGGAAGCGATCGTGCTGGGCTGCGCCGGGATGGCCGATCTCGCGCAGAAACTGTCGCGGAAATTCGGCGTGCCCGTTGTCGATGGCGTCGCGGCCGCGGTGAAGCAGGCCGAGGCGCTGGCGGGCCTGAAGCTCACGACGTCCCGGCGCGGTTCCTATGCGTCGCCGGGCGTGAAGAAATACGACGGTGTGTTGGCGCCGTTCGCGCCAAAGACTTCAGGCTAGGATCAGAACTGATTAATCCGGAAGTGTTTCAGTTTGAAATTGCGGTATGATGGGCAATCCTTTTTTCCTTGTCGGGAGGGAGAGCCATGGATCGCACGCCGCCGCCAGTGTCGCTCGCCGCCGCGCTCGCGCTGCCACGGACACCGGTGAGATCGACCGAAGTGTTCGTGGATGGTGATCTTGAAGTCAGATTCGCCGCTCGCCCCACCAACGGACCGCAGGTCCCGCATCAACGCGATGAACTCTATTTCGTCGCTTCCGGAAGCGGCCATTATCGAGTCGAGGAAACGGTGACCGCAGTCGGTCCTGGCGACGTGCTGTTCTGTGCCGCGCATGTTGTCCATGGTTTCGAGAATATTTCGGAGGATTTTTCCGTGTGGGTCCTGTTCTACGGCCAGCAGAAGTAGCGGCGCTCGATTTTAAACTGATTCATTATCATTACGCGCGTTTTCCTTACGCGAGCAGGCATCCGTTTTGCTCGAAAACGTTGTTGTTACGGGGCGCCGTAGATCTTGTCGCGCAGCCGCCGCATGCCCGTCAGCCAGCGGTCGCGGCTTGACGCCTTGCGCTGCATGTATTCGGCGACCTGCGGGTGCGACAAAATGAGAAAGCGTTCTTCCGCCATCGCTTCGATCACCATGCGCGCGACTTCCGGCGACTGCAGCACGCCGTCGACCCGCGCAGCGCTCGGCCCCGGCGTCGTCATGCCCGTTTGCACCGATTGCGGGCAGAGCACGGAAACACGGATTCCGCGGTCGCCATATTGAATGGCGAGATGCTCGGCGAGCGCGACCGCCGCATTTTTTGTCACGCCATAAGGCATCGAATTCAGCGAGGCCAACAGGCCCGCCGCGGACGCGGTGTTGAGGAGATAACCGGAGCCCCGCGCGAGCATGCCGGGCACCAGCGCGCGCGCCGCGAACACATGGCTCATGACATGGACGCGCCAGCTCACGTCCCAATCGGCGTCGGAAGCGGTCTCCTGTCCCTTGCGCGAGAGGCCGGCGTTGGAAAAGAACACGTCGACCGGGCCATATTTGTCTTCGGCGGCGGCGATCAGTGCCTTGACGTCTTCTTCAAGGCCGACATCGGCGGTGATCGGCAGTCCATCGATATCGCCTGCGACCTTCGCCAGTCTGTCGCGCGAAGTCTTGAGGTCGGCGACGACGACGCCGCGCGCGCCGGCCTCCGCATAGGCGCGCGCCACCGCTTCGCCGATGCCGCTCGCCGCTCCCGTAACGACGCAGACCTTGCCCTTGACTTGCATTTTGGTTCCCCGCTTGTTTCTTTTTCTTGAACGGCGTTGAGAGTGAACCGACCTCCTCTGCGCGGTCAATGCCGGTTTGCGATAGCGATCAATTTTTTACTAGTTTGGCGCGCTGGTGTCGGCATTGCCGGCGTGCAATGACGGCGGCGTGGGGCAGTCAGGATCGGGAGAATTGAAGGATGCTCGAAGTGCGGGATGAGCAGGCGATGACGGCGCCGCTTGCGAATGCGCGAGCGTGGACGCACGAGGCGGCGTGGTCGCTCTACCAGATGCCGTTCAACGACCTGCTGTTCGAGGCGCAAACCATTCACCGCCGGCACTTCGATCCCAACCGCGTGCAGCTGAGCAAGCTGCTCAATATCAAGACCGGCGGTTGCCCGGAAGATTGCGGCTATTGCAGCCAGTCCGCGCATCATTCGACGGGGCTTGCCGCTTCCAAGCTGATGGACGTCGAAAAGGTCGTCGCCGAGGCGCGCAAAGCCCGCGACGGCGGCGCGACGCGCTACTGCATGGGCGCGGCGTGGCGCAATCCAAAGCCGCGGGACATGGATGCCATCGTCGATATGGTCGGCGCGGTGAAGGCGCTCGGGCTCGAGACCTGCATGACGCTGGGCATGCTGGACCGCGATCAGTCGGACCGCCTCAGCGCGGCAGGGCTCGACTACTACAACCACAATATCGATACGTCGGCGCGCTATTACCCACGGGTGACCTCGACGCGCAGCTTTGCCGATCGTCTCGACACGCTGGAGAATGTCCGGCAATCCGGCATGAAAGTGTGTTGCGGCGGCATTCTCGGCATGGGCGAACAAGAAGCCGACCGCGTCGAGATGCTGGTCACGCTCGCAAATCTCGCCGAGCCGCCGGAGAGCGTTCCGATCAACATGCTGATTCCGATCGCCGGCACGCCACTCGCGGAAGCGGCGCCGATTGCGCCGATCGAGTTTGTCCGGATCGTTGCGCTGGCGCGCATCATGATGCCGAAATCATATGTCCGGCTGTCGGCCGGCCGTTCGGCCATGACCGATGAGATGCAGGCGCTGTGTTTCTTCGCCGGCGCGAATTCGATCTTCGTCGGCGACACCTTGCTGACGGCCGGCAATCCGGAGGACGAGGCCGACCGCAAGCTGTTCAACCGGTTGGGGCTGCAGGCGATCTGATCGGGGCTTCGCATCACGCAGATCGGTAAGCCCTTATTAAACCTGTGCGCGCGCCTGGCAGATGGTGCGCGGCCATTCATGTCGAGCATTGGCGTTGACAGCCCCGGCGTCGCGGCGCGCGGGCTACGCCCTTTTGTGTTCGCTTGGCGGGGCCGGGCGGCGTCCGTTAGCGCTTGACTCGTGCCCGGAATTGAATTTCATATATGGAACATAAATAACATATATGAAATGAGGAAAACATGGGAGGCCTTCCCGAGGCCGCAGTCGCTCACTACCGCGAGCACGGTTACTACGCGCCGATCAGGGTGATGCCCGTTGCCGAGGCCGAAAGGCTTCGCCGGTGCCTTGAAGCGCATGAGAAGCTGCATGGCGTGCTCAAGGGCTCGATGCGCCACAAAAGCCATCTCCTGTTCACCTGGCTGGACGGCCTGATCCGGCATCCCGCGATTCTCGACGCGGTCGAAGGCGTGATCGGTCCCGATATTCTGTGCTGGAGCAGCACGTTCTTCATCAAGGAGGCCCGCGATCCCGGCTTCGTGTCGTGGCACCAGGATTCCACCTATTGGGGACTGGATCCCGCTGACATCGTCACGGCCTGGGTCGCGCTTTCCGAGAGCACGGCCGAGAACGGCGCCATGCGTGTCATTCCGGACACGCACAATCTCGAGCAGGTCGCGCATCGCGATACGTTTGCGGCGAACAATCTGCTGACACGCGGCCAGGAGATCGCGGTGGACGTCGATGGCGACGCCGCCGTGATGCTCTCGCTCCAGCCAGGCGAGATGTCCCTTCACCACGTTCGCCTGATTCATGGTTCGGATCCCAACCCTTCGGCAAAGCGCCGGATCGGTTTCGCCATTCGCTACCTTCCGACCCACGTTCGGCAGGTCGTCGGAACGCGCGACAGTGCAACGCTCGTTCGCGGTGTCGACCGGTTCGGCAATTTCGAACCGGAATATGCGCCGGAGCACGATCTGTCTGACGCGGCGGTGGCGTTCCACGCCCATGTCATGGGCGACCAGCAAAAAGTGTTGATGCGGAATGCGCAGCCAGGCGCGATGCGCTGACGCGCACCGCGGCGAAGCCCGCCATTCCACGGAAGAAAGAATTGAAATGACCGATGTAGACGACCCGAAGCGCCGCATGTTCGGTGACTACAAGCTCAAGCCGAACAGCGGCGTCAATCCGCCGTATTCGCCCGCCTATCCCGTCGAGTGGGGCTGCACGCTGCGGACGGTCGAGATCATGACGCGGGTGAAGCCAGCGAAGGTTGCGAAGCTGCTTGCGGAAACGCCGTTCGAGATCGCCGGCGACCGCGTGGCCTTTCGGTTCATGCTGTCGCCGGGCCATTCGATGGCGGTGCATGCCGGCCAGATGTTCGATCTCATGATCACCGTGCCGGTCCGGTACAAGGGGCTGTTCACCGAGACCCACATCTTCATGTACTGCAGCGACCCGATGGGCATCTGCGCAGGCCGCGAGGTTTTTGGTTACACCAAGAAGGATACCCATTACGCCTTCGATGAGCGCGCCGACGGATCGATTGACGGCTGGGTCAGACGTCGCGGCATTCCGCTGGCGGATTTCAGCTTCACGCCGGACCCGGCCGCACCGGTCGTTCGCATCGTCGACGGCGCGGAGCTGCCTGCCGGCGAAATTCACGTGCGCCGCCTGCCGCATCCCGAGCGCCTCGAAACGGCCTATGCCGACATCGCCTACCGGCGCACGCCGCTGAAATACTCGGCGCCGGTGCCGGGGCGCTGCACCATGACGCTGCATCCTTGCGAATACGATCCGATCGCGGACCTTGAGCCGGAGATACTGGGCGCGCACTTCATGGTGTCCGACGTCTACGGCGGCGGCTTCGAGGTCGAAGACAGACGACTGATCGAACGGCTCATTCCGTAACGTGAAGAACCCGTACGCAGATGCGTACGGGCGGCAACAACCGGTACCGGGACAAAGAGCTCGGGCCTGACAAAGGGAGGCTTCGATCATGGAAGGGCTGTTTCCGCGCCGCCGGATATTGGCAGGCATCACGGCACTGGCGCTATCTGCCGGCGCATTTGCAGGAGCGCATGCGGACAACGCCGCGCCGCTGCGTATCGGCGTACTCTCGGACATGTCCAGCCTGTACGCGGACATCGGCGGGCCGGGCTCGCTCGCCGCCGCCAAGATGGCGGTCGAGGACTTCCTGGCGGGGCCGCACAAGATGAAGCGCCAGATCGAGGTGCTGGGCGGCGATCACATGAACAAGGCCGATCTCGGCGTCAACATTGCCCGGGAGTGGATCGACCGCAACAATGTGGAAGCCATCATCGATGTCCCGAACTCATCCGTGGCGCTCGCAGTCCGTAACGTCGTGCAGCAGTCCAACAAGGTAATCCTGGTGTCAGGGTCTTCGTCGTCCGACCTCACCGGGAAATCCTGCTCGCCGAATCTGATCCACTGGACCTACGATACCTATGCGCTTTCGTCGGGAACGACGCGGGCGGTTCTGGCGGGGGGCGGCAAGACCTGGTTCACGCTAACCGCAGACTACGCGTTCGGGCACGCGATGGAGGCTGAAGTCAAGAACGTGGTTCAGAAGCTCGGCGGCACAATCGTCGGCGGCGTCCGCACGCCAATCAACAGCCAGGACTTTTCGTCGTTCCTGCTTCAGGCCCAGGCCTCGAAATCGCAAGTCATCGCATTGATCAATGCGGGCGGCGACACTATCAACTCGATCAAGCAGTCGGTCGAGTTCGGCATTCCGCAGGGCGGCCAGCGGGTCGTGGCGACCGTGCTTTATCTCAGCGACGTGCACTCCCTCGGATTGAAGGCCGCGCAAGGTCTGCAGTTCACCGAGTCGTTCTACTGGGACCTGAATGAGGGAACGCGCGCCTTTGCACAGCGTTTCGCCCCGCGCAACAACGGCCGCTATCCGACGGCGATTCAGGCCGGCGTCTACGCCGAGACACTGCATTATCTGAAGGCGGTGGACGAACTCGGTGCGTCCAGCGACGGCAAGGCCGTTGTGCAGGAGATGAAGAAGCTGCCGACGGATGATCCCCTGTTCGGCAAGGGATCGGTTCGTGCCGACGGCCGCAAGCTTCACAACATGTATCTGTTCGAAGTGAAGAAGCCCGAGGAATCCAAATATCCCTGGGACTACTACAAGCTGATCCAGACCATTCCGCCGAGCGAGGCCTGGCGGCCGCTGGAAGAGGGCGGCTGCGATTTCCTGAAGTCATGACCGCGGCTGACGATGGGGGCCGTCCGGTGGCGCTTGTCACCGGCGGCGGCGGCGATATCGGCCGTGCCATCGCGTTGCGACTGGCCCGGAATTGCAGGGCCGTCGCGATCGTCGATATCGATCAAGCTGCGGCGGCACAGACCGCGCATCTGGTGGAGGCGGTTGGCTGCAAGGCGATGGCGATCCGGGCTGATGTTTCCAGTCCGCAGCAGAGCGCGGGCTTCGTCGATACGGTCGAAGCCGGGTTAGGGCCGATCGGCATATTCGCCAACAATGCCGGGATCGAAGGCGTCGTAGCTCCGCTGCATGAATATCCGGATGACGTCTTCGATCGCCTGATGCAGGTGAATGTGAAGGGCGTTTTTCTCGGATTGAAGTATGTGCTGGCGAGGATGATCCCGCGGGGATGGGGCACGATCGTCAATACCGCGTCGACGTCGGCGATCCGGGGGCGCGCCGGACTGTCGGGATATGTTGCTTCCAAACATGCGGTGCTGGGCCTGACCCGGACGGCGGCGCTGGAGGTCGCGGGGACACGCATCAGGGTCAATGCGATCCTGCCGGGGCCGATCGAGTTGCGCATGATCCGCGAGCTGGACGATCAGGCCAGCCGCAATGCGCAGGACTTCAAGCGCGCAGGCTCAGCCCGCTACGGCAAGCCGGAAAACATCGCCGATGTCGTGGCGTTTCTGGCGTCCGAGGGCGCTGCACATGTCAACGGCGCCGCCTGGGTGGTGGACGACGGAATAACGGCGGGGTGATTCAGCCGCTGGCGCTGGCGCCGATTTTTTCGGAGACGACTCTTCGCCGCCTTGCGGAGCTCGCTGGCGATCGTGGCAGCTTCGTCGGCCGGGATCTTGTCCTGCCGCACGAGCGGCACGGTCAGGGCCGCCACCGCGCGCCCCGATGCTTCGACGATCGGGCAGCTATAGGCGAGAATGCGCGTATAGCCGTCGTCGTTGGAAAAATTACCACCCTCGGCGGAAATCCTGTCCAGTGCCGCCATCGCCTTCTTGCCGCTGATGCGATCCTGGCCGGCGATGACATCGGCGAGTTCCTGGCGTCTGCCCTCGAGCTGAAACGCTGCCAGCACCTTGGCCGACGCATATTGCTGGGTCAGAGGAAACACGGCGCCGACCTTGACCGACCAGCCCATCAGCCATTCCGGCTCGATCCGCGCGATCACCATGAACTGCTCGCCATGCAGGACGGTCAGATGGCACGATAGCTGGACCCGGCTGGCGAGTTGCTCCATGACCGGGAGTGCGGCCTTCAGCAGTCGTTCCGTCGGCGGATATTGCGACGCGATCCGGAATAGTTTCAGCGTCAGGGCATATTCGGCCGTCGCCGGATCGCGCGTGACATAGCCCCGCCGTTCCAGTGCGACGAGCATCCGGAATATTTCGCCGACCGAGCGGCCGACGCGTTCCGCCAGCTGCTTCTGGCTCAGGCCGCGCGATTCCGCCGCGAGCGCTTCGAGCAGATCCAGCCCCTTCTCGAGGGCGGGGGCTCCCGGCTGGACTGCGTTCTTCGCCTTCTTCATCTGCCAGGCCTTGCGAGACATCCGATCATCATTGTGGATGTACCCGATCCCTCGGCCGGCGAAAAGTTTTCCGAACGGAATACCGCATGCGCGGTCGATCGCGCTCAGCCCCGATACAGCCCCTTGTCGCGCGCCTGACGGGTGGCGAGCGCCGCCATCATGTCGAGCGTCGGCGTCGACAGTCCGGCGGCGCGCGCGAAGGCGGCGGGGGCGCGGACCAGCACGTCGATCTCCATGGCGCGGCCGAGTTCGTAATCCTGCAGGATCGACGGCTTGTGGTCCGGCGCGGGGCCGGTGCGCGTGACGCGCTTGACCTCGGGAAAGCAGCTCTGCGCAATGCTGTTGGCCTCGTCGAGCAGGCGCGGCACGATGTCGGCCAGATCAGGATCGTCGCGCACGGCGCGCGCGGTCAGCCCGGTCAACAGGCACAGCACCGACATCGACATGTTGGTCAGGAGTTTTGACCAGATCGTCTCCCGGATCTGCGTGACCTCGGGCGATTCGATCGAGGCTTCGTTCAGCGCCGCACGCAACCGCGCGACCCGTTCGCTGGCGCGGTCGTCGCATTCGCCGATCAGGAGCCGGTTGCGCTCGGGCGAAAGGTTGGCGACCACGCCGGGGGCTACGACTTCATTGGACGAAAACACCACGCCGCCGACGATAAGCTGTTTCGGGATCGCGGCGCGCAGGCGTCCGCCGGGATCGAGGAAGGCCAGATCCGGCACCGGCGGATGACTTGGCGCGAGCCCGATATCGTACCACCAGGGAACGCCGTTCTGCGCGAACACCACGGCGGTCTCCTCGCCGAGCAGCGGCTGCAGCCCTTCCGCGAGGCTGGCAAGGCCCGTGGCCTTCAGCGTGCAGATGACGGCGTCCTGCCGGCCCAGCGCGGCCGGATCGCTCGATGCGCGCACCTTCGCCTTGAACTCGCCATTTCCGACCCGCAGCGTCAGCCCGTTGGCTTTCACGGCATCCAGATGCGCGCCTCGCATCACGCAGGAAACGTCATGTCCTGCCAGTGCGAGCCGCACCGCAAAATGGCTGCCGACGGCGCCCGCACCGAAAACGCAAATCCGCATGGGTGGAAATCCTGCTGGGAGGGAAAGGCGTTGCTAGTTTTCACAAGCCCTGGCCGGACGCAACCGGCTTGCCGCACAGGGCGGGTTGCGGCGGGCGCGGCCTTGGTCGTGCAAGAAACCCTGTCGTTCAGTCGACGTTCATCCGCGCACCGTCAAGCTTGTAGCCTAGCAATGATCGGACATGCCATGTCGAAATTCGGACTGGGAATTGCTGTCATTGTTTTCGCGACCATGCTGTCAGTGGCAGACTTTGCCATCGCGAGAGGCGGCGGCGGTCACGGAGGCGGCCACGGAGGCGGTCATGGAGGCGGCCGCGGCGGCGGCGGTCATTTTGGCGGTGGCCATCATGGTGGCGGCGGCCGCCATTTCGGTGGCGGGCATCATGGCGGCGGCCATTTTCACGGTAGGGCGGCGCATTTCCGTTCGTTCTCCGGCCATCGTTCATTCTCTGCGCGCCGGTCGTTCTCGACACACCGTTCGTTCTCCGCGCAACGCACGAATTTCGCTGGGACCGGCCGGGCGCTGAACTCGCGCGCACTCGCCCGCAGCTATCGCCACACTGCAGCGCTACATCGTCCCGCGATGCGGGCCAGCGTCACCGCGGGCGCGGCGCTTGCCGGGTGGCACTACGGTCGGTCGCGAGGCGGCGGCTGGTGGCGGCACGGCAATGGCGGGTACGGCTGGGTCGGACCGCTGTTCTGGCCGTTCGCCTATTTCGACATCTATGACTACGCGCTGTGGGGACCGCGCGTCGGCGCGCCGTTCTGGTACTACGGCTATGACGATATTTATGCCGGGCTGTTCGGCCCCTATGACTATCAGGGTCTTGCGGGCTACCTGCCGCCGCGCGGTTCGCCCGGCGCCGGGCCGGACCGGCTGGCGCTATTGTGCGGCGAGGACAGCCGCGAAATCGCCGGCCTGCCGATCGACCTGATCGCGCAGGCGATCGAGCCGACCGAGCCGCAGCGCGCAGCGCTCGACGATCTCGCCAATGCATCGGTGACATCAGCGCAGAAGATCAAGGCGGCGTGCCCGGCCACGGTCGCGCTGACGGCGTCCGGCCGGCTCGCCTCGATGCAGCAACGCCTCGAGGCGATGATATCAGGTGTCGCGACCGTGCAGCCGGCGCTGGACAAGTTTTACGGCCTGCTGAACGACGAGCAGAAGGCGCGGCTGAATGCGGTCGCTGAGGATCAGGAGCGGAAGACCGAGCGTCGCCGCAGCAGGTCGTTGGCGCGGCCTTGCGACGTCGCGCAATCCTCCGCCCTGCAATGGCCGGCCGAGGAGATCGAGGCGCGGCTGCATCCGACCGATGCGCAACGCCCCGGCCTGACCGCCCTGCAGAACGCCAGCGCCAAGGCGGCCGACGTGCTGGCCACGTCGTGCCGGATCGACGAAGCGGCCACGCCGCCGGCGCGGCTCACGGCGGTCGGCAAGCGGCTCGACGTCATGCTGGAACAGGTCAAGCTCGTGCGCACCGCGCTCGACGATTTCTATGCGACGCTGAACGACGAGCAGAAGGCGCAATTCGAGGCGATAGGTCCGCGGCGGACCTCCGTCGCCGACAGGGCAGATATGATGCAGCGGCGCGGCCGCCGATAGACCGGCGGCGGTGACAACGCCTGCGATCCCGGCCTATGGTCCGGCATGAACAAGCATGCCGAACGAAGGGGCCGCTGAATGACTGCCAATCCGGTTTTGTGGGATCTCGACGCGCGTGGCGTCGCCACGGTGACGTTGAACCGTCCCGAGGTGAACAACGCCTATGACGCCGGGCTGATCAACGGCGTGCTCGCGGCGATGGACGATTTGGGCAAGAAGCCCAGTCTCCGCGTCGTGGTGCTCAAGGGCAACGGCAAGCATTTCCAGGCCGGCGCCGATTTGAAATGGATCAACGGCGTGCGGCCCAAATCGCCGGAAGAGAACGAGGCGGTGTCGCGCGCGACGTTCGAGGCCGTGCAGCGGCTGAACACGCTGCCGATCCCGACAGTGGCGCTGGTGCAGGGCGGCTGCTTCGGCGGTGGTACCGGCGTGATCTCGGCGTGCGACGTCGTGGTCGCCGCCGACAATGCGCTGTTCTCGATCACCGAAGTGCGCTGGGGCCTGACGGCTGCGATCATCATCCCGCAACTCTGCGACGCCATCGGTGTAAGGCAGGTCCGCCGCTACGCGCTGACCGGCGAGCGGTTTGGCGCGGAGGAGGCGCGGCGGATCGGGTTGGTGCATGAGGTGGTGCCGCTGGCCGAACTGGAGGCGGCGGGAGCGAAGGTCGTGGAGCAACTGCTTGGCAACGGTCCGGAGGCGCTCGCGGAAACCAAGGCGCTGGCGATGGAAAGCTCGTTCGGCGGCATGGGCGTCGATGACGAGGCCTACTCGCGGCTGGTGCGGATGCATTCAGGGAGGCGCCAGACCAGCGAGGCGTCAGAGGGGCTGGCGTCGTTTGCGGAGAAGCGGGCGGCGAAATGGGAAGGCAAGGCTTAGCAGCTCGGTAAGCACCGTATGGCGCGTGCACGAAAACGGCACGCACGCAGACGCTGCTAATTATTCCCGGTTGTAGTTTCAGCGCCGGAACTACGTCCAGAAGTATTTAGCATTACCCGTCTTGCGAAGGATCGCCTCTCTTTTTGAAGGCGCTCCTTAACGCCTTAACCATAATTGTTTGATACGTCTGCGATTACGGCCAAAGCGGTGGTGTGACATGCGCAGACAGTTGAGACGATTTTGTATGGCGGGATCGATGATTGCAGCGTCGCTGTTGTCGTATCCGGCTGCCGCTTCCTCCCGGTTGATATCGCTCGCATTCAACTCGCAGGCGCAGGCTCCCCAGCAATTTGGCTCGGACGAGTTTCGTCAGAAACTGCTGGCGCTGTCTGGCAAGCGTCTAGTGGTCGATTACCGCGGGAACGGCGCCCTCGGCAGCGAAAACGTGGTGCTTGCCGCGACCCGATCCGGCGCCATCGACATGGCGGTGATCTCCGGCGGGGTTGTCAGCTCGGTCGTTCCCGAACTGGGCGTGTTCGACGTTCCTTTCCTGTTTCGTGACGTGGCGCATGCAAAGGCGGTCGCACAAGGTCCGATCGGGGCGGCGATCGCCACCAAATTCGCCGACAAGGGGCTGACGTTGTTGGCCTTGGGCAAGCAAGGCTTTCGCAACATCACCAATTCCAGGCAGCCGATCCGGGTGCCCGCCGACCTCAAGGGCCTCAAAATCCGCGTTATCCCGAACGAGGTCTATCTGATGACCTTCAAGGCGCTCGGAGCGGACGTGGTGCCGATGGAATTCCCGCTGGTGTACGCC
This sequence comes from uncultured Alphaproteobacteria bacterium, assembly GCA_963816815.1. GTDB lineage: Bacteria > Pseudomonadota > Alphaproteobacteria > Rhizobiales > Xanthobacteraceae > Bradyrhizobium. The sequence continues at coordinate 130,761 of CAWFMW010000042.1, read as the reverse complement.
GCGCTGAAGGACGGGCGGCTGGACGGTCAGGAAAATCCGGTGCCGACAATCGCCAACAGTCGGTTTTACGAAGTTCAGAAACACCTCAGCCTCACCGGGCATTTCTTTGCTCCGATCGCCTTTGTCGCCAATCGCGCGATGTTCGAGCAGCTCGATCCGGTCGACCAGGCTGTGCTGATCGAGGCCGCCAAGGCGGCGGCCGAGGTGACCTGGCAGGCCGAGCTTGACGCCCCAAGGCTCGAACAAGTGCGCAAGAACGGCATGGAGGTCGTCGAGAAAATTGACCGCCAGCCCTTCCTCGACGCGCTCAAACCGCTCGACCAGGAATTCGAGAAGCGTTTCGGCAAAGATCTGATCGCCGCTATTCGGTTCACTCGCTAGAAATTTTCGGGAATACAATGAAAGTGCCTTCGATGATGTCCTGGATCGGTGTCCGTCCGCGGGTATTTGGCGGCTTTGCGCTGGTGTTGAGCTTCCTCGTTCTTCTCGGTGGCTTCGCCATGGTTCAGGTCGAGCGAATTGGCGGAACCGTGAACGAACTGGTGACCAGCGCCGCTGGGGACGCCGGCATGTCGCAGGTGCGCGCCGCGCTGCTCAGCGCCAACGGCGCGGTCGAGAAATTCATCCGGACCTGGAACGTGGGCGACAGGGATGCCGCGACGCAGGCGATCGCGCGCGTCGGCCAGCTGACCGATCAGATCGAACGGCAGTTCGGCACGTTGCCCACCATCGCGGAGGGCGTTGGCCCGGTGCGGACATCGTTGGAGACCTACCGGTCTTCGTTCGCGGCCGCAACGGAGGCCGTCGACCGGCTGCGTGCGGCGACGACAAAAACGGACGCCCATGGCGCCGTCGCAGGGCTTAATGTCGGCGGTATCCAGGTCGCCCTTGCCAACCGATCCGATCCGGGACGGCTCGTCAACCCGATGCGGCTCGCCGCCGTCGTCGATGCGTTGCGGATCACGGTGATGCGTTATGGGAACACGCTGTCGACGGCGGACGCCGATGACGCAAAACTCGCGCTGGGGAACGTCCAGCTCGCAATCGCCGACACCGAGGCCGAAATTGCCGGCACGGCAGAAACCAAATTGAAATCACTGGTCACAGCACTGAAGACAGCGGTCGCCGCCGACGCGGCTGCGCTGGACGAGGTTGTCAAGGTTGCAGGCGATCTGCGCGCGAAGCAAGCCGATCTGGTAAAAGCCGGCGCCGCGATCGACGAGCAGGTCAGCAAGATCAGCACGAAGCTTGGCGCAGTGCGCGCCGAACAGGGTGAGAAGACCGCGGCGGCGGTTCAGCACACGCAGCAGATGGTGATCCTGAGCGCGGCCGGTGCGCTGCTTTTTGGCACCGTGCTGGCATGGCTGATCGGCGCCAGCCTCTCCGGCCCGATCCGCCGCATGACGGACAGGATGCAATCGCTTGCCGAGGGCGAACTCGACGAGGCGATTCCAGGCGGCGAGTCGCGCGATGAGATCGGCCGTATGGCGCGGGCTGTCGAAGTGTTCCGCGAAAACGCGCTGGCCGTTCGCCGCATGGAGCAGGAAGCCGCGGCGCAACATGGCGCAGCCGAGGCGGATCGCCAGCGCATGATGTCCGAGCTCGCCAGCCGCTTCGAGCAGGGCATGCACGGCGTGATTACGGGCGTCGGCGGCCGCGCCGAGGAAATGGGCCGCAGCGCCGAGGAACTGGCGCGGGTTGCCGAACGCGGCCGCGGGCTTGCCGAAGCGGTTGCGGCCCGCGCCGAGCAGGCATCGGTAAATGTTCAAACGGTTGCTTCCGCGACCCAGCAACTCGCCGGCTCCATCCGCGAAATATCGAGCCAAGTGCAGCGCTCGGTCACGGTGTCAAGCAGGGCAACGGGCGAGACGCAGCGGACTTCCGAACTGATCAGCGGGCTTTCCAGCGCCGCGGAGAAGATTGGCAACATCGTCCAGCTGATCCAGGCGATCGCGAGCCAGACCAACCTTCTGGCTCTGAACGCGACGATCGAAGCGGCGCGCGCCGGCGATGCCGGCAGGGGATTCGCGATCGTCGCCAGCGAGGTAAAAAATCTCGCGTCCCAAACGGCGCAGGCGACGGAACAGATCGCCAGCCAGATCGCAACCATCCAGAGCGCCACCGGCGAAACGGTGGCGGCGATCGCGCAATTCGGCGTAACGGTCAAGGAAATGGCCGAGATCGCCTCGGCGGTTGCCGCTGCAGTCGAGGAGCAGGGCGCCGCGACCGGCGACATTGCGCGCAATGTCGAGGAAGCAGCAAACGGAACCGCCGCGGTGACCCAAGATATGGGCGACGTGCGCGCGGTGGCCAACGAGACCGACGCCGGTGCCGAAGCGGCTCTGACGGCTGCGGCGGCGCTTCGGCAGCAGGCCGTTTCGCTGAAGAGCAATGTCGGTGACTTCCTGCAGACCATTCGCACGGCGGCCTGAAGGCAACGCGGCGCGTCGTCGCGTATGGGCTGAATAAAGGCAACGGCAGACGCGAATAGCGTCTTGCCGTGTCTGATCTCTCCGGGTTTTATGGCCCCCCCCATCACAGGAGGATCAGATTTGCCGTCAAAACGTATCGCCATCGCCGGGCTGGGAGAGATCGGCAAGACCGTGGCGCGAAAGCTGGTGTCTGGACTACCCGGACTTGCGCTGGAGGCGATCGCGACGAGGGATCGGGCGAAGGCGCAAGCTTGGCTCGATCGCGAAGGCATTTCATGCCCGCTGGTTTCGCTCGATGAAATCCCCGCTCACGCCGATCTCGTTGTCGAATGCGCGCCGGCAGCGATCCTCGATCAGATATGCCGGCCGATGCTGAGCGCCGGCAAGCAAGTGATGGTGCTGAGCGCCAGTGCGTTGCTGCCGCGTCCAGAACTCGTCGACCTTGCCCGGGCGCATGGCGGTCAGATCATTGTGCCGACCGGCGCGCTTATCGGCTTCGATGCGGTTTCGGCTGCGGCCGAAGGCACGATTAATTCGGTGCAGATGGTGACACGCAAGCCGCCCGGCGGACTCGCCGGCGCGCCCTATCTGGTCGAGAACGGGATCTCGATGGACGGGGTGAAATCCGCGCTCTGCGTGTTCAAGGGCTCGGCGCGCGACGCGGCCGCGGCGTTTCCGGCCAATGTCAATGTGGTGGCGGCTTTGTCGCTCGCGGGCATCGGCCCCGATCGTACGACGATCGAGATCTGGGCCGATCCTGATGTGACGCGGAACTGTCATCAGATCAGGGTCGATTCCGACTCGGCCTCGTTCACGATGGCTATCGAGAACATCCCGTCGGAAAATCCCAAGACCGGCCGTATTACCGCGCTCTCCGCAATCGCGGCCTTGCGCAAGCTGACCTCGCCGCTGCAGGTCGGAACCTGAGCAGGCCGCCGCAATAGCTAAAATCCCCCGTTCGGGGCATTATCGCCCGCACGCTATCCGGGAACGTCACCTTGCCTGCCAAAACCATTGAAGAGCCCGCTCGCCAGATTCCGCTCTACGGCGAATATGAAGTTGCCGTGCTCGGCGGCGGTCCTGCGGGCATCGCTGCTGCCGTTGCCGCGGCGCGCGCCGGCCGCCGTACGCTGCTGATCGAGCGCTACGGCTTTCTCGGCGGCATGGGCACGGCTGCAGGCGTGACGAACTTTTGCGGACTGCATGCCAACGTCCATGGCGAGATGCATCGCGTGGTGCAGGGCATCGCCTCCGACCTGCTCGCGCGGATCGACCGGCTCGATGGATTGAATGCGCCGCATCTGATCCTCGGCAAGATTTTTGCGCAGGCCTACGACACCGCGGCCTACAAGATCGCGGCGGACGATCTGCTCGCCGCTCACAAGGTCGACATCCTCTTCCATGCACTCGGCGCCGGTGTCGTGATGGATGACGAGAGGCTCATCAACGTGCTGATGGTGGAGACCAAGGCCGGCCGACGGGCGGTGCGCGCCGGCATCTTCATCGACTGCTCGGGCGACGGCGATCTCGCGGCCTGGGCGGGCGCGCCGTTCGAAGTCGGCGACAATGCCGGCGGCATGATGTATCCCTCGATGATGTTCCGCCTCAACGGCATCGATCCCGAGAAAGCGGGCGATGCCTGGCGCACGATTCCGCTGCTGATGGAAAAGGCCGAGGCCGCGGGCACGCATCGGTTCCCGCGCAAGACCGCGATCGTGCGGCCGCAGCGGTCGGCCATCGAATGGCGGGTGAATTTTACGCAGTTGGCGCGCGAGGACGGCACGGCGGTGAATGGCCTCGAGCCCGACGATCTCACGCGCGGCGAGATCGACGGGCGGCGGCAGGCGGTTCAGGCATTCGAATTCCTGCGCACGGTGCCTGGTTTTGAAAAATCCTACATCGTCGACCTGCCGCCGCAGCTCGGCATCCGCGAGACGCGGCGCGTGGTCGGCGGCTACATGCTGTCAGGCGAGGATGTACTCGGCTGCGCCTCGTTCGATGATTCCATCGGCGTCAATGGCTGGCCGATGGAACAGCATGTCGCGGGAGACGTGACCTTCACGTTCCCGCCGATCCCGGAATCGCGCGGCTTCAACGAATTGCCGTATCGCATGCTGGTGCCCGAAGGCATAGACAATCTCCTGATCGCCGGGCGCTGCGCCTCGATGACCCATGAGGGCCAGTCGGCGGCGCGGGTCTCTGGCGCCTGCTTTGCGATGGGGGAGGCGGCCGGCGCTGCGGCGGCGCTGGCGCTGTCGGGCAATACGATTCCGCGCGACATTGTGGTTGAAAAGTTGCAACAAGGCCTGAAACAACAGGGCGCGTTCATCGGGCGGGACCAGAACGTGCCTGAAGGGCTATAACAAGAAAATACGGAGGAGAGGGGATGAGGAAGTTTGCACGGCTTGCGCTGGCGGGTCTGCTGGCGATTGCCGCGGGCGGGATCGCGCGGGCCGACGACGCGCAAAAGGCCAAAATCGGCGTGCTCCGGCTGTCGTCGTCGGCGCCGGTGTTCATTGCGCAAGACAAGGGCTATTTCCGCGAGGCCGGGCTCGACATCGAACTGAAGTTCTTCGACGCGGCGCAGCCGATCGCGGTGGCGACCACCTCGGGCGATGTCGATTTCGGCATCACCGCGTTCACCGCCGGACTCTACAATCTTGCGGGCAAGGGCACGCTGAGGGTGATCGGCGGCATGAGCCGCGAAAAGGCGGGCTATCCGCTGATCGGCTATTTCGCCAGTAACAACGCCTATGCCGCGGGCCTCAAGACGCCAAAGGATCTCGCGGGCAAGCGTATCGCGGTCACCCAAGTGGGCTCCAGCTTTCATTATTCGCTCGGCCTACTCGCCGACAAATACGGCTTCAAGCTCGCGGACGTAAAAGTGCTGCCGCTGCAGTCGCTGTCGAATGCCGCGGCCGCGCTCAAGGGTGAAACCGTCGATGCCGCCTTGCTGCCGATCTCGACCGCGCGGGCGCTGGTCGATTCCGGCGGCGCCAAGTTTCTCGGCTGGGTCGGCGACGAGACGCCGTGGCAACTCGGCGCGGTGTTCGCCTCGCCGAAGACGCTGACAAACAAGCCGCTGGTGACCAAGCTCCTGGCCGCGCTGGTGCGCGCCGACCGCGAATATCATGACGTGATCTTGGCTTCCGTGAAGGACGGCAAGGCCGCCGTCAACGACAAGACAAAGCCATTGCTCGAGATCATCGCAAAATACACTAACCTGCCGGTAGAGCAGGTGGTCGGCAATTGCGCCTACATCGATCCCGAAGGCAAACTCGATGTGAAGAATGTCGGCAACCAGATCGAATGGCTGCAGGAGCAGGGTTTTGTCGACAAGGGATTTTCGGCAGACGCGATCATCGCGAAGGAATATGTGAAGGCGGATTGATGGAGTTCTTACCTCTCCCGCTTGCGGGGGTCGAGACGAGCGAAGCTCGCTCTTAGGTCGGATCGCATCGCAAGATGCGATCCGGGTGGGGGAAACTCTATCCATTCGGGCAGTGTCACGCGCGGAGACACCCCCACCCCAGCCCTCCCCCGCAAGCGGGAGAGGGGGCGCAGCGGAGCAAGGCTCGAAAGACAAGATGGACCTGATCGCCGACCAAATCAGCCACCGCTTCGGCGCCCTTGACGTGCTCGACCGTGTATCGTTCACGGTCGCTTCGGGCGAAGTGGTCGCGATCGTTGGTCCCTCCGGTTGCGGCAAGAGCACGCTGCTGTCGATCCTCGGCGGGCTGTTGCAGCCGAGCGGAGGTGCCGCCGAGCTGCGCGGCGCGCCGTCGGCCGATAGCCTCAATCCGTTGACCTTCGTGTTCCAGGATTTTGCGCTATTGCCGTGGTGCACCGTGGAAGCAAACGTCGAGTTTCCGCTTTCGCATACCGCGCTCGACGCCGCCGCGCGCCGCGCCGTCGTCGATGACGCGCTACGTCGGACCGGCCTGTCGGATTTCCGCGGCGCCTATCCAAAGCAATTGTCCGGCGGCATGCGCCAGCGCGTCGGTATCGCCCGCGCGCTCGCGGTGCGGCCGGCGATTCTGCTGATGGACGAGCCGCTGTCGGCGCTGGATTCGCAGACCCGCGAATTGCTGATGGAGGACTTTATTCGTTTGCTGGCGGATGGTGCGATGGGCGCGGTCTACGTCACGCATAATCTGGAGGAAGCGGTGCGGCTGGCCGACCGCATCGTGGTGCTGTCGCGCCGCCCCGGACGTGTCCGCGAGATCGTCGACATTCCGATGACGCGCGCCGAACGCGGCGCAATCGATGCGCGCGGCAGACTGCTGGCGCTGCAGAACGATCTGTGGTCGCTGATCCGCGAGGAGGCGATCGATGCCGAGCGCGAGGTGCAGCATGCTTGATCGCGCGCCGCAAGACGATCCCGCAACCGAGATCCGGCCGGTCGCCTTCCGCGGCGCGGGTTTTATGCCGGGCGGTGGACGCGCATCGGGCTGGATCGCGCTGACGCTTGTCATCGCGCTGTGGCAACTCGCCGGCAGCGCCGGCTGGGTCAATGCGCTGTTCCTGCCGGCGCCCTCGGCGATCGCGGTCGCGATCTACAAGCTCGCGATCTCAGGCGCGCTCTGGCAGCACGTCTCGGCCTCGATCGTTCGCATCGGGTCGGGCTGGCTGCTCGGCACCATCGCCGGCGTCGTCGTCGGTTTCGGAATCGGACTGTCGACGCTGGCGCGCGGTGTCGGCATCACCTTCATCTCCGCGCTGTTTCCGATTCCGAAAATCGCGCTGCTGCCGCTGCTGATCCTCTGGCTCGGGATCGGCGAGGAGCCGAAGATCGCGACCATTGCACTCGGCGTGTTCTTCTCCACCGCGATCTCGGTCTATAGTGGCGTCGACGCGGTCCCGCGCAATTTGATCCGGATGGCGCAGAGCTTTAACGTGCCGTTCCACGCCATCGTTCGCCGCGTGATCTGGCCGGGCGCGCTGCCGTCGATCCTCGCAGGTTTTCGTATCACCACCTCGGTGGCGCTGTTGCTTGTCGTCAGCGCGGAAATGATCGGCGCCCAATTCGGCATCGGCGCGTTCGTGCTGCAGGCCGGCAATCTGATGCAGACCGATCAACTGCTCGCCGGCGTGGTGATTCTGTCGCTGTTCGGGCTGGCGGTGGGGAAGGCGATCAACGTGCTGGAAGCGCGGTTGCTGCACTGGCGGTGATGCGGACACCGGAGCCGGATGGGCAAAGCGTAGCGTGCCCACCAACCTTGTTCTCCGTGAGAAATGGTGGGCACATCGCTAGCGCTCCTTTGCCCACCCTTGTATTAGCGCGATCGGTTAAAGTGGTCACGTTCCGTGAGGAATGGCCCAGCCTGGGTGGCCACCCGGGCTGGGCCGCCGATCGATCGGATCGATGCCCACCGAAGCCTAGAGGGCTGTCTTACGTAGCAAGATCGCGATCGGCACTTCATCGGGACCCGGATGGTTGAACGAACTTTAGGTTCGCATAACAAGGGAGGGTCGACGAAGATGGCCAAGCGTACCATAATTTGCGCCGGAATCGATACCGGCAAATGGAAGCTGGACGTAGCGATCGATGGCAGCTCCTCGCAGTTGCAGGTCGAGAACACGGCTGAGGGCTACAGGGTGCTGTTGGAGTGGTTACGGCGCCACAAGGTCAAGCGCATTGGGATCGAGGCGAGTGGCGGCTATGAACTTCCGGTCGTCATCGAGCTACGGCGCAAGCGGTTCGTTGTGGTGGTGTTCCAGCCGGCACAGGTGCGCGCCTATGCCAAGTTCCACTCGCAACTGGCCAAGAACGATAAGCTCGATGCGGCGTTGATCGCCGCCTGCACCGCCGCGGTCAAGAAGATCCACGACGCCCCCGATCCGAGGCTGCAGCCGTTTGCCGAACACCTGACGCTGATCGAGCAGATCGGAGAGGACATCAAACTGTACAAAAACCGGATCGAGACCTGCCGCGATCCGCGCATCCAGAAGCTCTGGAAGGAAGAGATTGCCCGCCTGGCCAAGCGCGAGAGAGCCGAACTCAAGGCCCTGGTGGCCGCGATCCGCCAACATCGCGACCTCGCCCAACGGCTCGATCTGATCTACAGCGTCAGCGGCACCGGAATGCCGACCGCAGTCGCGATCCTGGTGCGCATGCCGGAGATCGGCAAACTCAGCCGCGAACAGGTGGCAGCACTCGCCGGGCTAGCGCCCTACGACGATGACAGCGGTGAGCGAAACGGCGCTCGTCACATCGCCGGCGGGCGCAAGCGGCTGCGCCGGGCGCTCTATACCGCAGCGCTGCCGGCATCCTTTTTCTGGAACCCGCATCTCATCGCCCTTTATCGGCGGCTGAGGGCCGCCGGCAAAGTGCACAAGAGCGCGCTGATCGCCTGCGCCAGGAAGCTGCTCATTTTCGTCAACACCGTCGTGGCCCGCGGCACGCCTTGGCAAGACGAGCAACCCGTGCGAGCCACAAATCCCGCGGCCGCTTGAATCCGAGTTCTTGGTTCGACCGAAGCACTGTTCTTCGTCCCGACTTGCCATCCTCACGACGTCGCGCGCAGACGCCGTCAAGGATGGCCGTCGCTCCATCCCGCCTCACCCCCGCTGCCGCCAGGCCACGCCTTGACGGCGGCGAGCACGGCGTCATGCTTGAGCCGCAAGTGGACAAAACCATCGTACACAATCAATCGATCTAATGGTTGCTACAATTCGTTGCAAAATCTCACGCGTTCCCGCGATCTTCGCGGAACAGATCGAGTTTTTGCTGCACCGGGCGGTCGGAGAATGAGAACAGCACCGCGTCGCTGTCGGCCTCGTGCGTCACCCAGTGCCAGCTCGGCACCACGAACAGGTCGCGCGCACCCCATTCGAACACCTGATCGCCGATCCGGGTGCGGCCGTTGCCCTCGATCGCGGCAAACACCGTGGCGTCGGTTGAGCGATAGCGCGCGGTCTTGAAGCCTTTCGCCAATAGCTGGATGAAAGTCCCAATCGTCGGCATCGCGAAATCGCCGGTTTCGGGATTGGAGAATTTCAGCTTCAGTCCGTGGCAGGCATCCCATTCGTCGCGTGTCCGGGCCCGCTCCAGCGCCTCGCGCGTATAATGATAGGGATAGTTGAAGATCGGCGAGGTCCTGGATTTGCGGTTCCCGTCGACCGGCAGAAGATTATGGCCGTAGCGCGCAAAGCTGTCGCCGGCAGGTTTACTGATCTTCTGCTGGTCCTCGTTCGATCCTTCCGCAAAGGACGCATCGAAGAATTGCACCATCGGGATGTCGAGCCCGTCGAGCCAGAACATCGGCTCACTGGTCTCGTTGGAATGGTCGTGCCAGGTCATCGAGGGCGTGATCACGAAATCGCCAGGCTCCATCAGCGTGCGTTCGCCGTCGACCGCGGTGGCCGCGCCCTTGCCTTCGAGCACGAAGCGCAGCGCCGACTGGCTGTGGCGGTGCGCCGGCGCGACATCGCCGGGAACCACCATCTGCACGCCGGCAAACAACGACGTCGTGATCTTCGACTGGCCGCGCAGGCCGGGGTTTTCCAGCACCAGCACCCGCCGCTCGGCCTCCTTGGCGGTGATCAGCTTGCCCGCTTCGGTCATGTAGTCGCGGATGGAATCGAATTTCCAGAGGTGGGGCCGGCAGGCGCTTCGCGGCTCGGGCGTGATCAGGTCGCTCATCACGTTCCACAGCGCGGAGAGATTTTCGCCGTCGATCTTCCGGTAGAACGCCTCGCGTTCCGGGGTCTTCTGCACGGCTTCCATGGCTGGCCTCCCGTCATTTTTATCGTCTAGATTGACAGTATACTTTCAATATGGATATCGTCAATGACGGCCCCTCGCCGGGGCAAAACAATAAAATCCGAGGGAGGTTCCGATGAAGCTGCACGGCTATTTCCGCAGCGCCGCGGCATACCGGGTCAGGATCGCGCTGAACCTCAAGGGGTTGTCGACCGATCACTTGCCGCATCATCTTCGCAAGGGCGAACAATGCGCGCCCGCCTATCTCGCGATCAACCCGCAGGGGCTGGTGCCGACGCTGGAGGCCGACGACGGCGCGGTGCTGACCCAGTCGCTGGCCATCATCGAATGGCTGGACGAGACCCACCCCGATCCACCGTTGCTGCCAAAGGATCCGCTGCGCCGCGCCAAGGTGCGCGCGTTCGCCATGGCGCTCGCCTGCGATACGCATCCCGTGCAAAATCTCAAGGTTCTTAACCAGCTGCGCCAGCTCGGCGTGGCAGAAGAGAAAGTGACGGAATGGGCGGTATGGGCCAACCGTGAGGGACTATCCGCCTGTGAAGCGCTGGTCGCGCACGAGGCCGGGCCGTTCTGCTTCGGCGACACGCCCTCGCTTGCTGACCTTTGTCTGGTGCCCCAGCTTGGCAATGCGCGGCGCTTCGGCGTCGATGTTTCCGCCTATCCGCGCTTGCTGAAGGCCGAAGCGGCGGCAAGAGAAATGAAGGCGTTCGCGGATGCCGCACCGGACAAGCAGCCAGATGCCGAGTAAACCTTCGCCCATTACGATGGACGCGGTCTATACCGCGCCCGGCTATCTGTTTCGCCGGATGCAGCAGATCGCCGTCTCGATCTTTGTCGAGGAATGCAAGGCGTTCGACCTGACGCCGGTGCAATATGCGGCGATGGTGGCGATCCACACCCATCCCGGCATAGACGCCACGCGCCTGTCGGCGGTGATCGCGTTCGACCGTTCTACGCTCGGCAACGTGATCGAGCGGCTGGAGAGCAAGGCGCTGATCGAGCGCAAGCCCTCGCGCGAGGATAAGCGCGTCAAGCTGCTCTATCTCACCAAATCCGGCGGGGGCGTGCTGCGCGACATCATGCCGTCGGTGGAACACGCGCAGCTACGCATGCTGCAGCCCTTGAAGCCCGCCGACCGCAGGACGCTGCTGGCGCTGCTGACGCAGCTCGTCGACCTCAACAACGAAGCCTCGCGCGTGCCGCTGCGGGCCGAGGATGCGCTGGAGCATCTGGGGAAGGCGGGGTGAGGGGACTATGGGGACGAGGAGTTGACGCTAAAAACTCCACCGTCGTCCCTGCGAACGCAGGGACCCATACCGCGTTGTGCTCTCGATTGAAACGAGGTGATCGACACTCTTCGCCAAACTAGAGCCGGTGGTTATGGGTCCCTGCGTTCGCAGGGACGACACCGAGTTTGCGGATACGCGCTAAATCTTCATCAACGACTGCCGGTCGATCTTGCCGGTACCGGTCTTCGGCAATTCCGCGATGAACCGGATCTCGCGCGGATATTTGTAGGGCAGCAGCTTTGCCTTGACGTAATCCTGCAGCGTCTTCGTGGCGTCAGCCTCGTCGAACCCGCCTTTGTTCATGACCACCACCGCCTTCAGCGTCATGCGTCGATCCGGAAGTTCGGCGGCGAACACGGCGCATTCCCTGATGTCGGGGTGTTCGGCAAGGCACAGCTCGACTTCCAGCGGGTAGACCCACTGGCCCGATATCTTGATCAGATCGTCGGCGCGGCCGCGGAAGAAGTGGAAACCGTCGGCATCGCGCAGGAAACGGTCGCCGGTGTAGATCCAGCCGCCCTCGCGAATGGTCTCCGCCGACTTGTCGGGCCGGTTCCAGTACAGCGGCGTATTGGAATCGCCGCGCACCCACAAAATGCCTTCCTCGTTGTCGCCGACCTCGCGGCCGTCCTTATCCCTGAGCAGGATTTCGTAGCCGGGCACGCGCAGGCCGGCCGCGCCGAGCTTTTTCGTCTCGGGGCGGTTGGAGAGATAGATGTGCAGCACCTCGGTCGAGCCCAGCCCCTCGATAATCTCCAGCCCCGTCAGTGCTTTCCAGCCGTTGAACACTTCCGCCGACAGCACCTCGGCCGCCGACAGCGCCATCCGCAGCGACGAGAAATCAGTCGCCGCCGCGCCCTCCGCCTTGGTCAGCGAGGTATAGAGCGTCGGCAATCCGTAGAACACCGACGGCCGATACTTTTCGATCGCCTCGAAGATCGCGGCCGGCTTCGGCTGTCCCGGCAGCAGCAGCGTCGCCGCGCCGACCGCGAACGGGAAGGTGATGGCGTTGCCAAAGCCGTAGGCGAAGAAGATCTTCGGCACCGAGAAGCAGATGTCGTCGGGCGTCAGCTTGAGCACGTTGCGCGCAAACGCCTGCTCGCTATAGGCCATGTCGTGCTGCAGATGCACGATGCCCTTGGGGCGTCCGGTCGAGCCAGATGAATACATCCAGAACGCCATGTCGTCGCGCCGGGTGTCGGCTTCCGGCAGATCATTGGAGAAGCCCTGCAGCCATTGCTGCGCCACGAAGGTCTTCGGCACGGCGCGTTCGCCCGCCGCGCCATTGACCACGACCAGGGTTTGCAGCGGCGTGTCCTTGCAGGCCTCCGCATTGAACCGCGGCGTAAACTCGGCCTCCGCTACCGCCACCGCGGCGCCGGCGTCCGAGAGATAGAATTGCAGCAAATCCGGCGGCGTCAGCGTGTTGATCAACAGCGGCACGAAGCCGGATCGCACCGCGCCGAAGAACGCCGCAGGATAGGCCGGCGTGTCGTCGAGGAACATCAGGATGCGGTCGCCGCGCTTCAGGCCGAGCGACTGGAAGCCACGGCCCCATTGCGAGGCCTCGGCGCAGAGCTGTGCGTAAGTCCGCGTGCCGCCGGGGCCGGTCAGCGCCAGTTTTTCGCCGCGGCCGGCCGCGAGGTTGTCGAACAGGATACGGCTGGCGTTATAGTTTTCGGGAATCGTGAAGCCGATCTCGCGCGCGCCCGCATTGTCGCGCGGGACTGAATCGGTAATTTCCGGGGTCATGTTCGGCCCCCGATCTTCTTTTCGGCCTCGTAGCGCGCCATGAATTCCGGTGACATCGCGCGCAGCCGCGCATCGGCGATCCGCCCGGAGCGGGTGATGTAGCTGTAGGCAAAATCCATCAGGTCGAGCTTCATGTGTTCGCTAAAATGTTCGTACCAGCCGGCGCTGGTGCGCGCCGCCGTCACCAGTTTTTGCACGATCGGCTTGCGTTCGGCCTGGTAGCGGGCGAGGCCGGCGGCGATATCGTTCTCCGCCTCCAGCGCCTTGGTCAGCGCGATCGCGTCCTCGATCGCGAGCCGCGTGCCCGAGCCGATCGAGAAATGCGCGGTATGCAGGGCGTCGCCGATCAGCACCATGTTGCCGTGCGACCAGTTCTCGTTCCAGATCCAGGGAAAATTGCGCCACACCGACTTGTTCGAGACCAGCGGATGGCCGTCGAGCGTGTCGGAAAAAATCTCCTCACAGATCGCCTGCGACTGTTCGATGGTCTTGTGCTCGAAGCCGTAGGCCTGCCAGGTCGCCGCGTCGCACTCGACCAGGAACGTGCTCATGGAGGGCGAATAGCGATAGTGGTGGGCGTTGAACGCGCCGAGAGCGGTCTTCACAAAGGTCTGCGACAGCGTGGCGAAACGTTTGCTGGTGCCGTACCAGGCGAATTTGTTGGTCGCGTGCGACACCGAGGCGCCGAATTCCTTTTCGAAGCCGCGGCGCACCAGCGAGTTCAGTCCGTCGGCCGCGACGATCAGGTCGTATCCGCCGAGCTCGGCCACCGATTCGATCGTCGTGTCGTATCGCGGCGTAACGCCGGCGGCGCGCACGCGCTGCTGCAGGATGCTCAGCAGTTCGAGCCGGCCGATCGAGGAGAAGCCGATGCCGTCGATCTCGACGCTTTGGCCACGCAGATTGAGCGTGATGTTCTTCCAGCTCTCCATCCGCGGCGTGATGGCGTCCACGGTCTCCGGATCGTCGGCGCGCAGAAACTCCAGCGCCTGTTCGGAAAACACCACGCCGAACCCCCAGGTCGCGCCTTCGGGGTTCTGTTCGAACAGGTCGATATGCGCGTCCGGATGACGCCGCTTCCAGAGATAGGCGAAGTAGAGCCCGCCGGGGCCTCCGCCGATGACGGCGATACGCACGTCTTCCTCCCAATCGACAGTATACTTACTAATTTGGTGGGGAGACTAATCCGCGCCGGAAATTTGCGCTACAGAAAAATGATCGGGGAATGAGGCTCGGGCCGGGTCCCGAGGGACCGGCGACCCTTGCCCTGTTATCATTGCCCTATTTCAGCCTCGCCGGTTCTGTCTGCGAACAATTGTCCGCTCTGCGACAGTTCCGGATTGACCGATTTCGACGAGATGACGAAGGCTCAGGTGCAGCGGCGAACCGCCACGCCGTCCACCACGACGGTCCTGCAGACCACGGCAGGCTTACGGACGACGACTGCGCCACGAGCCCCGGCGCAGCCGGCCCGATAGACGCCACGCGCGCAGACGACCGCGTTGGCCTCGGTGGTTTCGAAAGTCATGGTGGCGGAAAAGGACAGCGCGGCAGCAGCGATCAGCAGGAAGGAACGCATGTTGGTCTCCGGGACTGGTTGATGTTCAGGTTTTGAAAGTCTTTTTTTTGAAAGTCTCTTCGCAAAGGTTCTGCGGATGCCTGTCGCGGCGTACGGGCACGCCGGTCTCCTTTCGGTTGACGGTTGACTGCCACCGTCCCGTTATTTCTTCTCGGCCGCCTCCAGCACCTTCTTGCAGGCCGGTGTGATCTTGTCGCTCTCCTTGGCGAGGCAGGCGATGATGCGTCCGCCGCCCGGGGTGACGCCTTTGCAATATTTCTCGTAATCGCCCATGCAGGCGCTGCGCTGTTCGGCGGTCAGTTCCTGCGCTGACGCGGCCTGCGACATGCAGAGCAGGGCGGTGGCGGCCAGGATGGTGCGTAACATCGGTCTTCTCCTTATCGTTGTGGCGGCTGATCGTGAGGTGAGCATCTGCGGATCGGGATGGCCGGCCTTCTTGCTTCTTGATCGCGGACCCGCTGTAGTGAAGCTTCGATTCATCGCTGCAGGGAAAACCCAAGGAAAATTCGATGGCGCAGGTCAGGGCCAGGTGGCTGGCGTTCTATTCCGAACATGTCGAGCCGGTCTCCAAGGAAATATTTTCTTACGTCGAGAAGATGATTATCGGGACGTTGGTCATATCGGCCGGCGCCCATGTATCGAGCAACGAGCCGGCGATCGTGCTGTTCGGCTATCTGCGCCATGGCCTCATAGGTCGCGGCGTCATGTTGTTCGGCGTCATTCTCCTGCTACTGAATTTTCTCGACGGCCTCTACAAACTGGCCAGGCTCAATTGGCATATTGCGTACCAAATCGCGATGACGATCCTTTATATCGCCCTCTCGGTTCGCCTCGTTCAGCTGATCCTCGCCTTTCGCGGAGGTGAGTGACCGGCGGTCCCGACATCAATCGAGGACCGCCGCAGGCGCGCGATTATCGCGCCGCGAACTGCGACAGAACGTCCTTGCAGGCCGGTGAAAGCTGCGCAGCATTGGTCGCCAGACACTGCACGATCCTGCCGCCGCCAGGCGGTACGCCGCCACAAATGGAGCGGACGTCGGCGCCGCAGGCCGATCGCAGCACCAACAGCTCCTCACGCGGCCGCATCGGCCGCAGCACGATCACGGCTGGCGCCGCTGGTGCAGCGGCGGCCGCCGCTCCCGCTGCAGCCGGAGTCGCGCCTGCTGCGGATGCCGCCGCTGTCGCGCCACCGCCGCCGGCGGCAGAAACGGCTTTCTCGCAACCGGCCGAGAGTTTTGCCTTGTTTTTTTCCAGGCATTGCAGGGCCGGCGCGCCGCCGGTCGGCACACCCGCGCAGACCTTCGGATAATCGGAGCGACATGCGCTGCGGATGGCGGAAATCTGCGCGCTGCTCGGCTGTCCCGCAGGGGCCGCGGCTGCAGACTTGGTTTCGGTAGCTTTGGGCTCGGCCACTTTGGGCGCCGCAGTCGTTGCAGCGGCGGGTGCTGCGGCTTTCGGTGCGGCCGTGTCTGCCGACTTGGCAGTCGCAGCCGCCGGTGCCTCTACCGCGCGTACGGCGCTCTGGCAGTTCGATGAGAGGCTCGACATGTTCTTCTGCAGGCATTGCAGCGAGGCCTCGCCGCCCGGGGGCACGCTGGAGCAGTGCGCGATATAGTCGGAGCGGCATTGCGATTTGATGGCGTCGCGTTGCGCCTGGCTCGGCGCTTGCGCCGACGCGGGTGCCGCAGTTGCGAGCATCGCGATGACCGAAAGCCACGGCGCAAGCTTCTTCGCACGTTTCAACGTGTTGATCATTTGAATAAATCCTTTTGTCGTCGCAGGAAGCTGGCGCTTCGACCGCAGTAAAATTTCTCAGTAAAAATTCTAACGGCCCGCATCATTTTCGCTTTCGGGTTCCACTGCAAGCGGATTGTTGCTATTTTCATGGGATGGCGCGGCACGTCTTTTTCTGAATAGACAATTTTCTGAACAAACCAATTGAGGCACGAAAAATGAAACCCATGCGTTCGCCAGCACGCTCTTGTCCGCACCGCACCATCGGACAGGGGGGCGCTTCGATCCGGCGCGCGGCGTTCGCCGTCGCCGCCATGAGTTTCTTAAGTGCCTGCGAACAAAATACTTTTGTTCCGCCGCCGCCGCCGAAAGTCGATGTTGCGGTGCCTGTGCAAGGATCCTTCACGCGCTATCTGGAAGCGACCGGAAACACCGCGCCGGTCAAGAATGTCGATCTGGTTGCGCGCGTGCAGGGCTTTCTGCAATCGATCGAATACAAGGACGGCGCCTTTGTGAAGGAAGGCGCGCCCCTGTTCACGATCGAGCCTGACACCTACAAGCTGAAGCTCGAACAGGCACAGGCTGCGGAATCCGGCTCGCAGGCAACGCTGAGGCAGGCCGAGGCGGACTTCAAGCGCCAGCAGGATTTGGTGCAGAGGCAGGCCGTTTCCCAGGCCACGCTGGATAATTCCACTTCGACGCGCGACAACGCGCAGGCGAACCTGCTGCAGGCGCAAGTCAACACCAAGATCGCGGCGGTCAATTACGGGTATACCCATGTAGCCGCACCGTTCGACGGCGTCGTCAGTGCGCATCTCGTCTCTGTCGGCGAACTCGTAGGTGCGTCGTCGCCGACACAGCTCGCGACCATCGTGGCGCTCGACCCGATCTGGGTGAATTTCAACGTCAACGAACAGGACGTGCTGCGGATCCGCGCGGAGGCGCGCCGGCGTGGCATGACGACGGAGGATCTCCGGCAATTGCCGATCGAAGTCGGCTTGCAAACCGAGGCCGGCTTTCCGCACAAGGGCAGGCTCGACTATGCCGCCGTGTCGCTCAACCAGTCGACTGGTACGCTTCCGGTGCGCGGCGTGCTTCAAAACTCCGACCGCGCGTTGCTGCCAGGATTCTTTGTGCGCGTTCGCGTCCCGATCGATCAGGAGCAGAACGCGCTGTTCGTGCCTGACGTGGCGCTCGGCGCCGACCAGGCCGGACGCTATTTGCTGGTTGTAAATGGAGAGAACGTCGTCGAGCAGCGCAAGGTTCGGACCGGGCCGCTGCAGGATGGCGGCCTGCGCGTGATAGAGGAAGGCCTCAAGCCTGACGATCGCGTCGTCACCGCCGGGCTGCTGCGCGCAATCCCCGGCCAGAAGGTCGATCCGCAATTGAAGAAAATCGAAGCACAGCCGGCTGCGGCCAAGTAGGAGCCGGCCATGATTTCGAAGTTCTTCATCGAGCGGCCCGTCCTTTCCAACGTCATCGCGATCCTGATGGTGCTGATTGGCGGCGTCTGCCTGTTCCGGCTCGCCGTCGCGCAGTATCCCAACGTCGTGCCACCGACGGTTCAGGTCACCACCCGCTATCCCGGCGCCAGCGCGAAGACCGTGATCGATACGGTGGCGCTGCCGATTGAGCAGCAGGTCAACGGCGTCGAGGACATGCTCTATATGCAGTCCTACAGCGGCTCCGACGGCACCTATACGCTGACGGTCACGTTCAAGATCGGCACCGACCTCAACTTCGCGCAGGTGCTGGTGCAAAATCGCGTGTCGAGCGCGCTCTCGCAACTGCCGCAATCGGTGCAGAGCCAGGGCGTCACGGTGCAGAAGAGATCGACGTCGATCCTGCTGTTCGTAACCCTGAGCTCGCCGAAAGCGACCTATGACAGCCTGTTCCTGAGCAACTACGCCACCATCAACATTCGCGATGAACTGTCGCGTCTGCCAGGCGTCGGCAATGTCACCGTATTCGGCGCCGGCCAGTATTCGATGCGGGTCTGGCTCGATCCGAACAAGCTCTACGCGCGCAACCTGATGCCGCAGGACGTCATTTCCGCGATCCAGCAGCAGAGCCAGCAGGTCACCGCGGGCCAGGTCGGGGCACCGCCGACGCCCGCGGGGCAGGCCTTCCAGTATACGCTGAACGTCAGTGGGCGGCTCGCCGAACCCAGCGAGTTCGAGAACGTGGTCGTCAAGACCGGCGCGAGCGGCGACGTCACGCGCGTGCGCGATGTCGGCTGGGTCGAGCTCGGCGCCCAGACCTACAGCCAGGCGTTCTCGCTCAACAACAAGCCGTCCACCGGCATCGGCGTGTTCCAGTCGCCCGGCGCCAACGCGCTCGAGGTCCAGCAGGCCGTCGAGAAGAAGATGCAGGAGCTGGCGAAGGCGTTTCCGCAGGACGTGACCTTCGACACGCCCTTCGACACCACCAAGTTCGTCTCGGAATCGATCAATGAGGTCTACAAGACGCTGATCGAGGCCGGTCTGCTCGTTCTCGTCGTGATCCTGATCTTCCTGCAGGACTGGCGCGCGATGCTGGTGCCCGCGACCACGGTGCCGGTGACGATCATCGGCGCCTTTGCGGCGATGGCAGCGCTCGGCTTCACCGTCAATATCTCGACCCTTTTTGCGATCGTGCTCGCGATCGGCATCGTGGTTGACGATGCCATCGTCGTGGTCGAAGGCGCCGCGCACAATATCGAGAAAGGCATGTCCGGCCATGACGCCGCGATCGCTGCGATGGATGCGCTGTTCGCGCCGATCGTCGGCATCACGCTGGTGCTGATCTCGGTGTTCCTGCCGTCGGCGTTTCTGCCAGGATTGACCGGGCAGATGTACGCCCAGTTCGCGCTGGTGATTGCCGCAACGGCGCTGCTCAGCGCCGTCAACGCGGCGACGCTGAAGCCGACGCAGTGCGCGCTATGGCTGCGCCGGCCGGTGCCGCCGGAGCAGCGCAACTTCTTCTATCGCGGCTTCAATGCGGTCTATAACCGCGTCGAGGCTTGGTATAGCCGGCTGATCACCCGTCTGGTCGCGCACAGTAATGTTTCCGTCATCTGCGCGCTAATCCTGATCGGTATCGCCGGCTACGGCCTGTCGCGGGTGCCGACCGGCTTTATTCCGATCGAGGATCAGGGCTATCTCCTGGTCGCCGTGCAATTGCCCGACGGTGCGGCGCTCGATCGTACCCAGCGTGTGCTGACCCGGGTCAGCGAAATCACAGGCAAGTCGCCGGGCGTCGATCAGGTCATCACCATTGCCGGCATCTCCGCGCTCGACAATTCTTCCAGCCTCGCCAATGCGGGCGTCGCTTATCTGATCCTGAAAGAGTGGAGCGCGCGCGGCAAGGGCGAGGATTTGCGGTCGCTGTTCGTCGGACTGAACGAGAAGCTCTCGGTCATCGAGGAGGCGCGGATCCTGGTGGTCCCGCCGCCCCCGATCCAGGGTATCGGTAACGCTGCGGGCTTTGCGATGCAGGTCCAGCTCCGCGACGGCAATTCCGACTTCAGCAAGTTGCAGGCGATAACCAGTGCGATTGTCGCCAATGCGTCGACACAAAGCGCGCTGCAGCGGGTGAGTTCGCCGTTCCGCTCGATGGTGCCGCAGTTCGACATCGAGGTGGACCGGACCAAGACCCAGACGCTGCATGTCACAACCGACCAGATCTTCTCGACGCTGTCGTCCTACATGGGTTCGACCTTCATCAACCAGTTCAACAAGTTCGGCCGCACCTTCCAGGTCTACGCCCAGGCGGACGCGCAATTCCGCCTGACGCCGCGCGACATCCAGAACATGATGGTGCGTAACAGCAACGGCGACATGATTCCGCTCGGCACGGTGGCAACGATCACGCCGGCGGTCGGCCCGTCGCTGATCAGCCTGTACAATCTCTATCCTGCCGCCACAGTCATCGGCTTGCCGGCCACCGGCTACAGTTCCGGCCAGTCGATGAAGCTGATGGAAGAGATTGCCGCCAAGACCTTGCCGCCGGGTACGGGCTTCGAGTGGACGGCGATGTCGTACCAGGAGAAGGTCGTCGGCGGTCAGATCTACTGGGCTTTCGGCCTGGCGCTGCTGCTCGTCTATCTCGTGCTGGCCGGGCAATATGAAAGCTGGTTAGCGCCGATCTCGGTCATTCTCGCAGTGCCGCTGTCATTGCTCGGCCCGATGATCGTGCTGACGGGACTGCGGATCGAGAACAACCTCTATACACAGATCGGCATCATCCTCCTGATCGCGCTGTCGGCCAAGAACGCCATCCTGATCGTCGAGGTGGCGCTCGAACTGCACGTGCGCGACCGCAAGCCGCTGCTGGAATCCGCGGTCGAGGCGGCGCGCGCCCGTTTCCGCCCGATCCTGATGACGTCGTTCGCCTTCATCCTCGGCGTCGTGCCGCTGGTGCTCGCCACCGGCGCCGGCGCCAATGCGCGGAAGTCGATCGGCATCACGGTGTTCTCGGGCATGCTGGCTTCGACCTGCCTCGCCGTGCTGTTCGTGCCGACGTTCTTTGTCGTGGTGCAGCGCTTCGAGAACTGGCTCAAGGAGCGGAAGGTGAAGAAGGCTAGGGTGCAAGCAGTGCCGCAAACGCCTACGGTGCATTAGGTAGGGTGGGCAAAGCCTAGCGTGCCCGCCATCTCACAGCGCAATCGGTGATGGATGGTGGGCACGTCGCTTTGCTCCTTTGCCCGCCCTACGAAGCGAGACCTCATCCTGAGGAGCGCGTCTTCGCGCGTCTCGAAGGATGAATGGCACCTGCGGGGCCGCATGGTTCGAGACGGCGCTGTGCGCCTCCTCACCATGAGGGTCTCACTGCTACACCCGCACCATCCGCTTGCCGCGGTTCTCGCCTGCTAGCAGCCCGATCAGCGCCTTCGGCGTGTTCTCGATGCCGTCGATCACGTCTTCCTGCACTTTCAGTTTGCCCGACGCGACCCAGGACTGCAGGTCGGCCAGCGCGGCGGCGCTCTGGTCCATGTAGTCCATCACGATGAAGCCCTGCATGATCAGGCGCTTCACCACGATCAAACCGGGCACGCCGCGCGGGCCGTGCGCCGACGGCACGCCGTCATATTGCGAGATCGCGCCGCAGCAGGCGATGCGGCCGCGATTGTTCATCAGCGAGAGGCACGCCTCGAGAATGCCGCCGCCGACATTGTCGAAATAGACGTCGATGCCTTTGGGGGCTGCTGCCCGCAGCGCCTTGAAGGTAGCGCCGTCCTTGTAATCGACCGCGGCGTCGAAGCCGAGTTCGGACGTCAGCCAGTGGCACTTGTCCTTGCCGCCGGCGATGCCGATGACGTTGCAACCCTTGATCTTGGCGATCTGTCCGACGATCGATCCGACCGAACCGGCGGCAGCCGACACCACGACGGTCTCGCCTTCTTTGGGCTTGCCGACATGCAACAAGCCAAAATAGGCGGTGAGGCCGGCGATGCCATAGACGCTGAGCAGATGCGTCATCGGTTCCATTCTCGGCATCCTGGTGAGATGTTTTGCCGGCACGGTGGCAAATTCCTGCCAGCCGGTGTCGCCGAACACGATATCTCCAGCGGCAAGTCCGGGCGCCTTGGAGGATACGACCTCAGCGATGCCGCCGCCGGCCATCACCGTATTGGCCTCAACTGCGGCGCGATAGGTGGCGCCGTGCATCCAGGCGCGGTTGGCGGCATCGAGCGAGATGTAGCGCAGCTTCACCAGCACCTCGCCGTCCTTCGGCTCGGGCACCTTGCCGTTGACCATCTTGAAATGCTCAGGCCCGAGCTTGCCGGTCGGCTTTTCCACGAGCAGGATCTGGCGATTGACGGTGTCGTTCATGGCGTATCTCCCCTCAGCTTGATCGTTCTTGATGCAATTGGCTGCGCTGGAAGCGATCAACTGCACAGATTGTGCGCTGCGGAGACGCTAATCGCCGCGCGCGCATTTCACAACGGAAACATTCTGGCAAGCGTGCAAAACGCCGCAAGCTTGTTGCGTCCCCATTCAAATCTGCCAGACTTGGCGTTGCCGGAAATGACGGGGGTGAAAAATGTCCAGCAGGTTTACGCAGTATATTCTGATCGCGATGGCGCTCGGCATCGTGATGGGGACGATCGTCTTCAACTATTTCCCCGACAGCCGGGTGGAAATTGCGTCAGACGTAAACCTGATCGCCATGCTGTTCCTGCGCCTGATCAAGATGATCATCGCGCCCCTGGTGTTCGCCACGCTCGTCGGCGGCATCGCGCATATGGGCTCCGGCTCCAAGCTCGGCCGCGTGTTCGCCAAGACCATGGGCTGGTTCGTCAGCGCCTCCTTTGTCTCGCTGTTGCTCGGCCTCGTCATGGTCAATCTGCTGCAGCCCGGCGCCAACTTCCCCGGCACGTTGCCCGACAAGGCGCAGTCGACCGGCCTGCCGGTCTCGGCGTTCTCGATCGAAAAATTCCTGACCCATCTGATCCCGACCTCGATCGCGGATGCGATGGCGCAGAACGAAATCCTGCAGATCGTGGTGTTCGCCGTGTTCTTCGCGGTGGCCCTTGGCGCGCTGCCGGAGCGGGCCAAGCCGATCATGGGGCTGATCGACGACCTCGCGCATATCATGCTGAAGGTGACCGGCTATGTGATGCTGTTCGCGCCGATCGCGGTGTGGGCGGCCATCATGGCGACCGTGGCGAAGAACGGCCTCGGCGTGCTGTGGAAGCTGATCGTGTTCATGGGCGGCTTCTATCTCTCGCTCATGATCCTGTGGGGCATCCTGGTCGTGGTCGGCTTCATCGTGATCGGGCCGCGGTACAGCCATCTGTTGCGCCTGATCCGCGAGCCCTTGATGATCGCGTTCTCGACCGCGTCGTCGGAGGCGGCCTATCCAAAGACGCTGGAGGGCCTCAACCGCTTCGGCGCCTCGTCGCGGATTTCGGCCTTCGTGCTGCCGCTCGGCTATTCGTTCAACCTCGACGGCACGATGATGTATTGCACCTTCGCGAGCGTCTTCATCGCGCAGACCTATCACATCGAGATGTCGCTCGGCACCCAGTTCGCGATGCTGGCGACGCTGATGATCACCTCAAAGGGTGTCGCTGGCGTGCCGCGGGCGTCGCTGGTGGTGATCGCCTCGACGCTCAGCCAGTTCGGCATTCCCGAGGCCGGCCTGCTGATGATCATGGGTATCGATACGTTCCTCGACATGGGACGCAGCGCCACCAACGTGATCGGCAATTCGCTGGCCACCGCGGTAGTCGCGAAATGGGAGGGCGAGCTGAAGGCCGAGCATGAGCTCGGACCTGATGACGTCGTTCCCGACGATGCGGTTCCGGGTGACCCTGTGCCGGCCCATTGAGAGGAGAGATGCATGCATCGAATCCCAAAGAGGTTGGCAGGGGTCGGCGGAATGTTGCTGGCCGCCTGCCTGCTGGCGCCGTCCGCGTCCGCCCAGTCCGCGAGCGAAGGGCTTAGCCCGACGCTCGCCAACATCAAGCGAACCCATGTCGTGCGTCTCGGCTATCGCGAGAGCTCGCCGCCGTTTTCGTTCCTCGATCATTCCAACCGGCCGATCGGCTACAGCCTCGAACTCTGCGAGGCCATCGTCGAGGAGATCGGTATCGAGGTCGATGATACCAATCTCAAGGTCGAATACGTCAAGGTGACCTCGGATGACCGCATCCCGGCGGTGACCGAAAACAAGATCGATCTCGAATGCGGTTCGACCACGGCCAATGCGGAACGCGCCAAACTTGTCGCGTTCTCGCCGCTGATGTTCGTGGCCGGGACCAAGCTGATGGTGCCGAAGGCGTCGACGATCTCGGCGCCGGCGGATCTTAAGGGCAAGACCGTGGTGGTGACCAAAGGCACCACCAACGAGCAGGCGATGCACAATGTAGACAAGAAGTTCTCGCTCGGCCTGAACATCGTGACAACGCCCGACCACGAGCAATCCTATCAGATGCTGGTGGACGGCAAGGCCGACGCGTTCGCGACTGACGATATTCTGCTCTATGGCCTGATCGCGCGCCACAAGGCGCAGGGCCAGTTCAAGGTCACCGGCGATTATCTGTCGTACGATCCCTACGGCATCATGTTCCGCAAGGGCGAGCCGCAATTGAAGGAGGTCGTCGAGCGCACGTTCCAGAAGCTCGGCTCGGGCCGCGACCTGATCCCGCTCTACAACAAATGGTTCGTCGCGCGGCTGCCGACCGGAGAGAAGCTGGGTGTCGCAATCTCACCGCAACTCGAGGAAGCCTTCAAGGTGCTCGACGACAAGCACGGAAGCAATTAGTCAGAGAAAACGCAGGTCTTGCGCGCGGCCGCCACGGGCGGCCGTTGCGTATTCGATCGCCAGGAACAGGCCGCCGGCGACATAAATTCTTCGCGAATGCGCGGCGGCCAACTCGCCGGCCAGGCGCACCGTCTCCTCGATCGAGGCGGCGACATGGAGGCGCGCTGCAGGATTAGCATGTGCGGCCGCGGCGGCGATGCGTTGCGCATCCGCCCCCTTGTGATGGGCTGCCGTGCAGATGATCGTATCGAACGATGGCGCGAGCGCGCCGACGATTTCGTCCGCCTTTTTGTCGCCAGACGCACCGGTGACCAGAATCCAGTTTTGCGCGCCATGGATCGCCATGAGGCTCGCCAGCGATTGCCGGATGCCGTCGGGGGTGTGGCCGACGTCGATGACGGTGAGCGGGTCCTGACTGATGACCTCAAGGCGGCCGGGCCAGCGGGTCTCGCGCAGGCCCGCGCGTATCGCGGCTTCGATCCGATCCGCAGGCCTATGCGGCTGCTCGCGCTGCAGCCACAACAGAAACAGCGTGACGGCAATGGACGAATTGTTGGCCTGGAACGCGCCGGGCAGGCTTAGTTCGAGGCGGCGAAAATCACGATCTCCGAACTGGAAATCGAAATGCTGTCCTGACGCCGCCGTCACCTCGTTGTCGATACGGATATCGTCGCGGACGAACAGCGATGTGCAGCCGCGCCCGCGATTATATTCGACGAGATGCGGCCGCAGTCCCCGGCAGTTTTCGCCATAGACGACCGTGCCGCCGGCCGCACAGGCGTCGCTCTTGTCCGATACGATCAGCTCCAGCGTGTTGCCGAGCAACTCTACATGCTCGTAATCGACCGAGGTGACGCAAGTCTCGTGCGCGCCGACGAGGCGGACCGGATCGTAGCGTCCGCCGATGCCGGCCTCGAACACGGCGAAGTCGCATCCGCTTTCCTGGAAGTGCAGGCACGCCAGCGCAAGCAGCGCTTCGAATGCGCCGAATGTTTCGCCGAGCTGCTTCGAGACCTCGGCGATGGCAGCCTCGATCCGCCGTTGCAGGCGGGCAAATGCCTCATCGCCGATCTCGACGCCGTCGACCTGAATCCGTTCGTTGAAACGCACCAGATGCGGCGACGTAAAAAGCCCGGTGCGCAAGCCATAGGCACGGCCGATTTGAGCACACATTGCCGCCGTGCTGCCCTTGCCGTTCGAGCCGGTCACCACCACCGAAATGCGCTGCAGCCGCGTGCGATCGATGGCGAGCGCGTCCAGCAATGCCGCCAGGCGCGCGAGGCAGATGCCGTCGCCGTATTTCGGCAGGTCGAACACTACAGCAGCCCCATGGCGACGAAGCTGTGACGCCAGATTTTCAGAATGAGGTCGCCGCGATTGGAGTTTTCCAACAGCCGGATCGACGGGTTGGAGTTGACCTCGATGATCTCGTTTGCATCGGCCTTGCCGCCGATATCGACGAACATGTCGATGGCCGCGACGCGAAGTCCGATTGCGCGCGCCGCCTGCCGCGCCAGGATGACGGCCTTTTCGGACGGTGCATCCGCCAGCACCATCGTGCCTCCCGCACTCAGATTCATGCGGCCCGGAATATACCGCCGTTCGCCCTTTGCGGGTACGGCGTCGAGGGACGGATCGCGTTCCGGCAGCAATGCAGGCGACAAGCCGCGGGCGCGCAAGGTGTCGTTATGGGCAGCGAGCAATTCACGAACGGTGTGCACGCCGTCACCCGTGACGGACGGCGGATATTTTCGCGCGCAATAAAGCACATCATCGTCGAGCAGGAAAACGCGATACTCTGTCCCCTCGACGATCGGCTGGATCAGGACCGCGTCGTAATACTTCACGACGTCATCGAGATAGCGAACCAGCGCGGCTTCGCCGTGAATAGCTTGCGCGAAATCGCCGCGCGACCCCGTGAGCGGCTTGACGAAGGCTGCTCCGCCCAATCCCCTGAAACAGTCGATCGCGTCGCTGCGCTCATGCCCCGCCGGACGATGCGCGCGATGGCGGTCGTGCAGGAAGAAATATTCACCGCCGAGTGCCGGCACGCCGGCTTCTCGCAGGATATTGCTTGCAAAGTGCTTGTCGGATGCCAGCGTCGAAGCGGTCGCGCTGTTCTGCGGATACCAGGAGCATCGGCCGGCGCCGAAATGCAGCAGCCGGTCGTGCGAGGCCACGCTGAACAGCAGTCCCGACCCGCCGTCGAGATCGCGAAAATGCAACCCGAATTCGGCGCAGGCGAATTCCGCATAGACCGATTGGTCCGGATAGAAGTCCGGTTTTCCCTTTCGAAACTCGCCTGGGCTTCGCATGCGATCTCTTTTGAAACGTTCATAATTGCAGAGGGTAATTTATTGCCAGATCGACGCCGAATTCAGCAAGTTAATTGCGTGACAGAACGTTAACGAAGCCGATCGAACCATTTTGCAAAATAGAACGACAGCCATACCGAGTTATCGATTGTGCTGTAGGTCATATTGACTATGTCTCTGCCGTGCGCAAATGACGCGCCAAATCGCCGATAATTTCGCTGATTTTTGGCACTTCGAGGCCCGAAAACCGAAACGTTCTACACCGAGACGTCAGGAAAAACGAAAACCCATGGCCGCATTCTATAGAGAGAAGGTTCTTTCTGTCCGCCACTGGACCGATACCCTGTTCAGCTTCCGTGCCACCCGCGATTCCGGTTTCCGCTTCCAGAATGGTCAGTTCGCGATGATCGGCCTCGAGGTCGAGGGCCGGCCGCTGCTGCGTGCCTACAGCATGGCGAGCGCCAATCACGAGGAAGAACTCGAATTCTTCTCCATCAAGGTCGCGGACGGACCGCTGACTTCGAAGCTGCAGAAGATCCGCGAGGGCGACGAAATCCTGGTTGGCCGCAAGGCGACCGGCACGCTGATCACCGACAATCTGATTCCGGGCCAGCGCCTGCTGCTGCTGTCGACCGGCACCGGCCTTGCGCCGTTCGCCAGCCTGATCAAGGACCCCGACGTCTATGAGCGGTTCGAGACCATCGTGCTGGTTCACGGCTGCCGCCAGGTTTCCGAACTCGCCTATGGTGAGGAACTCGTCGCCAAGCTGCGCGACGACGAACTGTTCGGGCCGCTGCTGTCGGAGAAGCTGCTGTATTACCCGACCGTGACCCGCGAGCCGTTCCGCAACCGCGGCCGCATCACCGACCTGATCTCGTCCGAGCAGTTGTTCAACGACATTCACCAGAAGCCGCTAAATATCGAGACCGATCGCGTCATGATGTGCGGCAGCCCGGGAATGCTGGAAGAGCTGAAGGTGATGTTCGAATCCGGCGGCTTCATCGAAGGCAGCGGCAATACGCCCGGTCATTTCGTGATCGAGAAGGCGTTCGTCGAACGCTGAGAAACTTGCTGTCATTCCGGGGCGCGCCGCAGACGCGAACCCGGTATCTCGAGATTCCGGGTTCGATGCTTCGCATCGCCCCGGAATGACAGGCCTGATGCTCTCCACCCCCTGCTATAACCACCCCAACCCCGCGCGGCCTGTCGCCGACGCGGCGATGAGGGAGTGGGTGCGTGTCGGTGCGCGACGAGATCGGTCCGGCAAAGACCGCCTTTGTGTTTGCGGGCGGCGGCAGCTTTGGCGCCATCCAGGTCGGCATGCTGCATTCGCTCGCGGCCCACGGCATCGCTGCGGACATGGTGGTCGGCTCCAGTGTCGGTGCGCTGAACGGCGCGTTCTATGCCGGCGATCCCACGCTCGATGGCGTGCAGCGGCTTGCCGCCGTCTGGCGCGGATTGCAGCGCCACGACGTTTTCCCGATGAACTGGCGGACGGTGCTGAGTTTCCTGTGGCACCGCGATTTCCTGATCTCCCATGACGGCATCCGCAAGCTGATCGAGGATCACATCCCCTATCGCAATCTGGAGGAGGCGAAGCTGCCGGTGCATATCGTCACCACCGACATCGTCTCCGGCGACAGCGTGGTGTTGTCAAAGGGCTCGACGGCAGAAGCGATCGTTGCGTCCACCGCGATCCCGGGCGCGTTCTCGCCGATCCGCTACAGGGATCGTTATCTCGCCGACGGCGCGATCTCCAGCAATACGCCGATACAGGCCGCCGTGAACAAGGGCGCCCGGCGCCTGATCATTTTGCCGACCGGGCACGCCTGTGCGAACCAGACGCCGCCGATCGGGGCGGTCGCCAACGCGCTGCATGCGCTGACGCTCCTGATCGCGCGGCAACTGGTCAGCGAGCTCGAACTGCTCGGGCGCGATATCGAGTATTTCGTGGTGCCGCCGCTGTGCCCGCTGGTGGGCTCTCCCTACGATTTCTCGCGAACCGCCGATCATATCGACCGTGCCATTCTCTCCACCGACGCCTGGCTGGCCCAGCACGGCCTGCAGCAGGGCAAGATTCCGCACGAGAT
Organism: uncultured Alphaproteobacteria bacterium; assembly: GCA_963816815.1. Lineage (GTDB taxonomy): Bacteria > Pseudomonadota > Alphaproteobacteria > Rhizobiales > Xanthobacteraceae > Bradyrhizobium. The sequence goes on along the minus strand of CAWFMW010000042.1, from coordinate 101,594 downwards.
GCGGCTGCACAGCCACTGAGCGGCGGTGCCGGACCGTTACGCTGCACTGCAAAAGCGCGCGACCGAACGCGCAAATATTTTTGTCCACCGTTGTCACATCCGCGAATGTCGGCCCGTATATCGTATGGGCTTGCCGGATCGGTTGGACTAAGCTGCCGGCCGGCAAGAATAATTTGGCTGAGGTTTCTATGGACACGCTGCTGCTGCCGTTCTCGCCACGCTTCATCGTCCTGACGATCTGCGCCGTCGTCACCGCATTGCTCGTCGGCATCGGCGATTTTCGACCATAACCCGAAGATCTGGGAAATCCTGCTGATCCCGATCGGGATTTTCGGAGCGCTCACGCTGCTCGGCATTCGCGATCTGCTGCAGAAGAATCACGCCGTTCTGCGCAACTATCCGATCTCGGCGCATATCCGCTTCCTGCTCGAGGAAATTCGCCCCGAGATGCGGCAATACTTCTTCGAGAGCGAGAAGGACGGCATGCCGTTCTCCCGCGACACCCGCGCTCTGGTCTATCAGCGCGCCAAGATGCAGCTCGACAAGCGGCCGTTCGGCACCCAGGAAGACGTCTATCGCGAGGGTTACGAATGGATGCATCATTCGGTGGCGCCGAAGCCGCTTAGCGGCGCGGAATTCCGCGTCACCATCGGCGGCCCGGATTGCAACAAGCCGTATTCGGCATCGGTATTCAACATCTCGGCGATGAGTTTTGGCGCGCTCAGCCCCAACGCCGTGCGCGCGCTGAACACCGGCGCAAAAAAGGGCGGCTTCGCGCATGATACCGGAGAGGGCGGTGTCAGTCCCTATCATCGCGAAAACGGCGGTGACATCATCTGGGAGGTCGGCTCCGGCTATTTCGGCTGCCGCAACCGCGACGGTTCGTTCAACCCGGAAGAATTCGCCCGCGTCGCATCCGACGACCAGATCAAGATGGTCGAACTCAAGATCAGCCAGGGTGCCAAGCCCGGACATGGCGGCGTGCTGCCGGCAGCCAAGGTGTCGGAAGAGATCTCCAAAATCCGCGGCGTGCCGATGGGCGAGGATTGCATTTCGCCGGCCACCCACCGTGCCTTCTCGACGCCGCTGCAGATGATGGCATTCGTCGGCGAGATGCGCAGGCTGTCGGGCGGCAAGCCCGCCGGGTTCAAGATGTGCATCGGCCATCCCTGGGAATTCCTGGCGATCTGCAAGGCGATGCTGGAGACCGGTATTTATCCTGACTTCATCGTCGTCGACGGCAATGAAGGCGGCACCGGCGCGGCGCCGCTGGAGTTCATGGACCATCTGGGCATGCCGATGCGCGAGGGCGTCAGTTTCGTCCACAACGCGCTGATCGGCATCAATGCGCGCGACCGCATCAAGGTCGGCGCCTCCGGCAAGGTCGCGACCGCCTTCGACATGGCGCGCGCCATGGCGATCGGCGCCGACTGGTGCAATTCCGCACGCGGCTTCATGTTCGCTCTCGGCTGCATCCAGTCGTTGAGCTGCCACACCGATCGCTGTCCGACCGGCGTCACCACGCAGGATCCTTCCCGGGCGCGAGCGCTGGTGGTGCCGCTCAAGACCGAGCGGGTCTACATGTACCATCATGCCACCCTGCACGCGCTGTCCGAGCTTCTCGCCGCCGCCGGCCTCGACCACCCGCAGCAGCTGCGGCCGATCCACTTCTCGAAGCGAACCTCGAGCACCGAGGTGATGTCGTTTGCAAAGCTCTATCCGTCGCTGCGGCCGGGCGAGTTGATCGAAGGCACCCAGGATCCGCGCTTCCGCGATGCCTGGGCGATGGCACGCGCGGATTCGTTCCAGCCGGTGGGATAGGGAAGTCGCGGCATTTACGCGCTCTTTTGAGTCCCGGAGCGAATGACTGCATGGTAGGTTCTCCGTCTTCCGGGGAATGGAACCCACAAAGATAATGGTTTACGTCGAACTCGGGATCGTCGCGGTCCTGATTGTCACCAACGGCTTGCTCGCGATGTCGGAGCTCGCCATCGTATCGTCGCGGCCGGCACGACTTGCGGCGCTGGTCGAGAAGAACGTCAGAGGCTCCCGCCGCGCGCTGGCTCTTGCTTCCGATCCCGGCAAATTTCTTTCGACGGTTCAGATCGGAATCACCCTCATCGGCGTTCTGTCCGGCGCGTTTTCCGGTGCCACGCTTGGCCAGCGGCTAACGGCGCTGCTGATAGAGTTCGGATGGTCGCAGGGCGTGGCGGATGCGATCGGCGTTGGCATCGTCGTCACTGTCATCACCTACGCGTCCCTCATCATCGGCGAACTGGTGCCGAAGCAGATTGCCCTGCGCGATCCGGAATCGGTTGCGGTGCGCGTGGCGCCCTTCATGACGCTGCTCGCGAAGATCTCGGCGCCTGCCGTGTGGCTTCTCGATCGATCCGGCAAGACCCTGTTGTGGGTACTGGGTCATCGCGGCGCGGCCGGCGATAGGGTCAGCGAGGACGAAATCCGCACCCTGGTTGTCGAAGCCGAAAACGCCGGCGTGCTCGAACCAGGCGAAAAGGAAATGATCGCGGGCGTCATGCGCCTCGGCGACCTTCCTGTCGGTGCCGTCATGACGCCGCGTCGCGAGGTGAGCATGATCAACCTGACCGACGACCTGCAAGCCATCCGATCCGCGCTGGCTGCCAGCAGCCATTCCCGCTTTGTCGTCTTCGATCAGGCGGCCGATGCCGCGGTCGGGATCGTCAGCGCCAAGGACATGCTGGACTGCTACCTGTTGGGGGAGACGCTTGATGTCGGCAAGCTGGTCCGCCCGGCGCCGATCATTCCGGAGTTTCTCGACGCGAGAGACGTCGTCGCCATCCTGCGCGATTCCGCCGTCCATATGGGGCTGGTCCATGACGAATATGGCGCGTTCCAGGGCGTGGTGACCAGCGCAGACATTCTGGAATCGATCGTCGGTGGTTTTCACACCGAGCAGGGGCCGCCGGAAGCGGCGGCCGTCAAACGCGATGACGGCTCGTATTTGATTTCGGGCTGGATGCCGGCCGTCGAGTTTGCCTCGCTGCTCCGCTTCGAGTTGCCGGTGTCCCGTCACTACCAGACCGTTGCAGGCTTTCTGCTGAGCCGCTTCGGCCGGATCCCCGATGTCGGCGATCAGATCGAGGCAGAAGGTTGGCGCTTTGAGGTCCTCGATCTCGATGGCCGGCGCATCGACAAGGTGTTGGCTGCCAAAATGGCGTGAGCGGAGTGGATCTTTCAAAGGTCCTGTAATCGCGCGAATTGTCGCAATTAAGGACTCCCGGCTTCAGATTACCGCACCCGCAGACGGTTCGGCGGTTGTCGGCCCTCGCTCGACGAACTATATAGACCGGCATGAACGCCCTCCGCAGAAGGCCGGGGCTGGCCGGGTTTCGGTCACGCTGGTTGGCTCTGTTCTGCATCGCGCTGACCTTGACGTTCGGCGCGAGCGCGGCCGTGTCCGCGAGCGAGAGCGCGCATCATGAGGTCGAAGTCGCGCAAGCGTCACCGCTTGTTGCGACGATCATCTGCCTCGGTAACGACCGTTCCTGCGGACTGCCCGATCACGACGAGAACAAGGTCATTCCGCATCTTCACACCGTCGATCTCGGATCGATCGGACTACCTGCCGTGGACGCCCCGGTCACGATCCTTGAACTGCGAGGGAAGAGCGTTCCTCTTCCGGCATTCCTGTCCGTCGACGGATTGACGCAGCCGACCCCCGAACGTCCTCCAAGAACCACCTGCATCTGAAGCGGCTGGCGCATCTGCGCCCAGCAAATGGATTCGAACGGTGTCCATGCGCCGCGTCGGTCGTTGGCATATCCGCCAACGCCTGCGCCGCGCGAGCTTTCTCGCAGGAACAATTTAGATGTCGATATCAAGGAAGTTGTCAGCCCTTGGCTTAGGGCTCGGCTTGCTGTGCTTGCAGCCGGCCTGGGCCGCGCCTGAAAGCCAGCACGGCCGCGAAGGCTTGATCAAACTGTCGCCGGCGCAAATCGCCGCTTTGCGAATCGAGGTGGCGCCGGCTGTTCCCGGTATGCTCTCGCGAACCGTGCGCGTGCCGGGCAACGTGATCATGGATCCCGATCGGATCGGCCATGTGCCGTCCAAGGTGATCGGGACCGTGGTCGAGTTGCGCAAGCGCCTCGGCGATGTCGTGCAAAAGGGCGAGGTGGTTGCCTATCTGGAAAGCCGCGAGGTCGCTGACGCCAAGAGTGAGTTCCTGACGGCAGGGGCCAATCTCGAACTGCAAACCACCCTGATCGAGCGCGAACGGTCGCTGTTCGAGAAGAAGATCTCCGCCGAGCAGCAGTTCCTCCGTGCCGAGAACGCATTTTCGCTGTCGAAGCTGCGGCACGATCTGGCGCGCCAGAAACTCGCGGCGCTGGATGTCGACGAGGCCGAGATCGCAGAGCTTCCGAAGCAACCGGTCGCAAACCTGCGCCGCTATGCGCTGCGCTCCCCGATCGCCGGCCGGGTAATCGACCGGCGGGTCGATCTTGGCGCGCCGGTTGGCGGCGACCAGCAGGAGAAGGAGATTTATGTCATAGCCGATCTGTCGTCGGTCTGGGTCGAACTCATAGCCTCGGCCCCGGACCTTGCGCTCCTGAAGGAGGGCGATGACATCGCAATCGAGGATTCAGCGCGCGCAAAGGCCACCGGAAAAACCATCTTCATCAGCCCGATGGTGAGCAAGGAGACACGGACGACGCGGGTCATCGTTTCGCTCGACAATGCCGACGGCCGCTGGCGTCCGGGATCTTTCGTCGGCGCAAGCATTCCTGTCGACCAGCGCCCGGTCGCGCTGCTGCTGCCGAGAAATGCGCTGCAGACGATCGATGGAAAGCTCATGGCATTCGTGCAGGTGCCGGAGGGATTTGAGGCGCGTGTGGTGCAGGCGGGAGCCATGACCGAGGAGGCCGTCGAGGTGATCGGCGGACTCAAGCCCGGCGAGATCGTCGCCGTGCTCAACACCTTCGTCCTGAAGTCCGATCTCGGAAAAGCAAAGGCGGACGAGTGATGATCGAGAAAATCCTCGACCTTTCGGTCCGTAACCGCTGGTTCATCGTGCTGTTGACCGCGGTTGCCTGCGCGCTTGGCGTCTGGTCGCTCAACAAGCTGCCGATCGATGCTGTGCCCGACGTCACCAACAACCAGGTCCAGATCAACGCTATCGCCCCGGCGTTGACGCCGGTCGAGATGGAAAAGCAGATCACGTTCCAGATCGAAAATATCCTGGCAGGTACGCCGACCCTCGAATACACGCGCTCCTTCTCCCGCAACGGCTTTGCCCAGGTGACGGCGGTGTTCCGCGACAACACCAGCATTTACTTCGCGCGCCAGCAGGTGAATGAGCGCCTGCAGGAAATCCGGCAAGCGCTGCCGCCCGAGGTCGAGGTCAAGCTCGGTCCGATCTCGACCGGGCTCGGCGAAGTGTATTGGTGGGCGGTCGACTACCAGAAGCCGCCAAAGGATACACCGATAGTCGATGGTAAGCCGGGCTGGCAGAACGACGGCAGCTATCTCACGCCGGAAGGCCGTCATCTGCGCAATGATTTCGAGCGCGCGGTCTACCTGCGCACGGTTCAGGACTGGATCATCCGGCCGCAGATGCGGACGGTGCCGGGTATCGCCGGGGCCGACGCCATCGGCGGTTATGTCAAGCAGTATCAGATCGCGCCGGATCCGGCCAAATCGATCGCCTATGGCGTCTCGTTCGCCGACATCGTTCGGGCGGTGGAGGCCAACAATGTCAGCCGCGGTGCGAATTATGTCGAACGCAACGGCGAGAATTATGTGGTGCGAGCCGCCGGCCGCATCGAGGATATTTCCGAGATCGGCGAGATCGTCGTCGCCACCCGTGGCGACACGCCGCTGCGGGTGAAGGACCTGGCCGAGGTATCGATCGGGCGTGAACTGCGGACCGGCAGCGCCAGTCTCGACGGGCACGAGACCGTGCTCGGTACCGCGCTGATGCTGGTCGGCGGCAATAGCCGGACGGTGTCCGCCGCTGCCGCTGCCAAAATCGAAGCAATCAACAAGGCGCTGCCGCCCGGCATCGTCGCCAAGACCGTGCTGAACCGGACGCAGCTGGTCGATGCCACCATCTATACGGTCGCCAAGAACCTGTCGGAAGGCGCGCTCCTAGTCGTCATCATCCTGTTCGCTCTGCTTGGAAATTTCCGCGCGGCATTGATCACGGCGCTGGTGATCCCGGCCGCGATGCTGTTGACGGTCAGCGGCATGCTGCAGGCAAAAGTCAGCGCCAACCTGATGAGTCTCGGCGCCATCGATTTCGGCCTGATCGTCGACGGCGCCGTCATCATCACCGAAAATTGCCTCCGGCATCTCGCCAACCGGCAGCACCAGCTCGGCCGCCAGCTCGATCTTCCGGAGCGGCTGGAGACGGTGCGACTCGCCGCAAAGGAGATGGTTGCGCCGTCGGTCTATGGCCAGGCGGTGATCATGCTGGTCTACATCCCGCTGCTGACGTTTTCCGGCGTCGAAGGCAAGATGTTCGAGCCGATGGCGCTGACCGTCATCATCGCCTTGCTTTCAGCGTTCGTGCTGTCGCTGACTTTCGTTCCGGCGATGATTGCGATCGCCGTCACCGGTCGGGTGCAGGAGAAGCCGAACCGGCTGGTTCGGGGGCTCGCCGATCTCTACCGTTCGGCGCTCACGCGGTCATTGAAAGTGCCGGGCCTCGTGCTGGGCGTCGGCGCGGCAGCCTTTGCACTGAGCGTCATGGTCTTCCTGTCGCTCGGACAGGAGTTCAACCCTACGCTCGACGAAAAGAACATCGTGATCGAGGCGCGGCGGATTCCGAGCGCCTCGCTGGCCCAATCGCAGGCCATGCAGCTGGATCTCGAACGGGCCATTTCGAAGTTTCCGGAGGTAGCGTTCGTGTTCTCCCGCGTCGGGACGCCGGATATTGCTGCCGACCCGATGCCGCCAAATGCCGCGGACAGCTACGTCATCCTGAAGCCGCAGGAGGAATGGCCTGATCCGTCGCTGACAAAGGCCGAACTGATCGAACGCATGGAGCCCGAACTGCAGAAACTGGTCGGTACCAGTTTCAGCTTCTCGCAGCCGATCCAGATGCGTTTCAACGAATTGATCGCCGGCGTTCGCGAGGATATCGCGGTCAAGATATTCGGTGACGATTTCGAGTCGATGCTGAAATCCGCCAACGAAGTCGCCGGCGTGTTGCGGGGCATTCATGGCGCCCAGGACGTCAGGGTCGAGCAGGTGACGGGGCTGCCGTTCGTCGAAATCGTTATCGACAAGAAGGAGATATCACGGCGGGGCTTGAGCATTGCCGCCGTTCAGGACGTGATCGGTACCGCGATCGGCGGGCGAGAGGCCGGGCTGGTGTTCGAAGGCGACCGCCGTTTCCGGATCGTGGTCCGGCTGCCGGACGCGCTGCGCGCCAATGCCGACGTGATTCTCGGCCTTCCGGTGCCGCTGCCGGGTGAGGGTGGGGCGCCGTCGCGCATGACTATACCCCTGCGCGACGTGGCGTCGCTGACATTCACGGAGGGGCCCAACCAGGTCAGCCGCGAAAACGGCAAGCGCCGTGTCGTGGTGACGGCGAATGTGCGCGGCCGGGACATCGGCTCGGTGGTGCGCGAAGCCCAGGACAAGATTTCGCAGGGCGTAAAACTGCCGTCCGGATACTGGATCGCCTGGGGAGGGCAGTTCGAGAATCTCGCTTCGGCGCGGCAGCGCCTCACGATCGTGGTGCCCGCCTGCTTCGTGATGATCTTTCTGATCCTGTTCGCGGCGCTGGGCTCCGCGCGCGATGCGCTGCTGGTCTTCAGTGCGGTGCCGCTCGCGCTGTCGGGAGGTATCGTCGCGCTCTGGCTGCGCGGCATGCCGTTCTCGGTCTCGGCCGCGGTGGGCTTCATCGCGTTGTCCGGCGTCGCCGTACTCAACGGGCTGGTGATGCTGACCTTCATCAAGCAACTCATCGCGCGCGGCCAGCTTCCGCGGCAGGCGATCATCGAGGGCGCGGTCACGAGGCTGAGGCCGGTTGCGATGACGGCGCTGGTGGCATCCGTCGGCTTCATCCCGATGGCGCTAGCGACAGGCACGGGAGCGGAAGTTCAGAAGCCGCTCGCGACCGTCGTGATCGGCGGGCTGATTACGGCGACGTTCCTGACGCTGTTTGTGCTGCCCGCGCTCTATTGGCTGGTCGGTGCGGAAGCGAAAACGGCGGGGCCGGGAGAATCCGCCGTGTCAGAGGCGGATGCCGAATCTGACGAGCGCCCAAGCGATCAAGACGTAAGGAATCGCCGCCACCGCGCTGCTGCTGGATCGTGAGGCTAGAACTCTCCGTGCAGCCTCCCGGAGAATACATGGACCGGGCCGCGGTCGGCATTGTAAGCGGGATTGGTGACGAACTGGTAGTCCGCCGTCAGCGTGATCTGCTTGTTGAGCGCATAGGCGTAATAGGTCTCGAGGATGCGTTCCTTGCGGTAATTGAGCTGTCCGTCGCCGATCAGCGGGCCGAGCCCGCCGGCGGCGATGAAGTCGCGGTGGTCGCGCGACAGCGCGTTGACCGCGCCGGCCAATCCGATCGTGTCGTCCGGCCGTCCCCATTTGGTGCCCTTGATGGAGGTGCCGAGCGACAAGGAGGCATCGATGTCGGTGAACGACATGATTTCGGTCTTGCCGTTGTTCCAGCTCCAGCGGCCGAACAGGCCGATGTCGTCGGTGACCGACTGTTCAACGTTGAAGACGTAGCCGTATTTGGGGCGGCCTGTGCGCGTCAGCGAAATATCGAGATTGAGCGCGGGATTATCCAGCGTGTCGCGGTAGCTGCCCGAATTGGCGCTGCTCACCCAGCCGATGGTGCGCAGCTTGCCCGGACGGGAGAACAGCGTGTACCGCGTCTCCAGTTCGGCGACATATTGTCCGCGGCGGAATACCTGGGTGTCGAAATTGTTGGAGTTGGATACCGCGCCCATCAGGAAGTATCCGCCGCGCAGCGCCCAGTTCTTCTGGTTGAGCTCGGCGGTCATGCCGTAGGTCAAGCCCAGCTTGTCGGCGGCATAATCGAACGCGCCGGGCGCCCAGATCGACCAGTTCAAGAAATCACGGCGGGTGTCCTTGGCGTAGGAATTGCCGTCGAAGACGTCGCCGACCGATAATTTGCCGGCCTGCAGCGTCAGCCGGTTGACGTCGACCTTGCCCGCGAGTTGCTGCTGTCCGCTGGCGAGCTCTTCCTGCTCGCCGCCGAATCCGAAGGTCTGGCGCACATAGAGTCGCGAGGTGTTGTAGTGCGGGTAGGGGAAGTTCGACTTCTGCGCCTCGCCGCTGGAAAATCCGGCAAGGCCGACGGTGTCGCTCAGGCCAAAGCCCTGCAGCAGTTCGGGGTTGTAATAGACCTCGCCGCCTTCCCAGAGCCGGGCGTTCAGATAGAGGCTGTTGCTCCAGGTGGCCTGGTACTGCCGTGCGGGCGTCAGGCTGTTGGTGCCGGTATAGGGCGCGCGGAAGGCCGGATAGCCCTGTCCCAGATAGGTGGTCTGGCCGTGGATTTCCCAGCGGTCGGATTCGGGATCGGTTAAGTCCGACTTCGGCGTGCGGCCGTTCGATCCCGGCCAGTCGACCTTGCGGTTGAGGCCGATGCGGAACTGCTGGAAGTCGAGCGTTGAATTGTACTGCGCTCCTGACGGGAAGCGGACATCTGCTTTGCCGAACTGGGCATAGAGATATTCAAGCTTCACGCTCCAGTGCGGCGCGAATGCGTATTCCAGTCCAGCGCCCGCTGCCCAGCCCGGGCGGACGTTGATATGCTTCTCTTCGACGTCGACGCCGGTGGGCGTATTGAGAAACCGTTCGCCGGCCCACGCGAAACCACCGGTGGCGTAGGCCAGCCAAGGCCCGCTGGTATAACCAACGCGGCCGCGGACGGTGCCAAAATAGTCCCAACGCTCTTCGAGGTCAGAGCGCGCCGTCGCGAACTTGGCGACAACGTGATTGGACGGCAGGTAGTTCGGAAAGGTCAGATCGGCTTCGACGCCAAACAGCAGGCCTGAGCTGAGGCGATAATTATATCCGGCCTGCACGCCGCCGATCAGGCCGCTGACCACGCTGTTGGTTGTGGTGAAGGCTGGGTCGGTCAGGGTCGCGAACGACGAGCCGCGGCCGTAGCCAGTGTGGCCGCCGATGTAGAAGCCGCTCCAGTCAAACGCCGGGCGAAGATAGGGCGCCTTGAGCGGAATATCGGCCGCCATTGCCGGGCTGCCGAGCGTCAGCCCACCGAACGCGACGCCGGCCAGCACGTACTCCAGGAATCGGCGGTTGCGGTTCACAGGACGGACATTCCCGATGCGACCCATGCGGTCGCTGCCTGCCATCACGGCAGATTCGTATGCCTGCCGCCACCCAACAATTGAAGTCATCAACCCGTCGCCCCCGGTGGGATTGCTGTGGTTCCGGTTCCGGCCCTGCACCGATGCCTGATCGGAGTTCCCCGTCGTTCATTCCCGATCCCTATTGCAAGTAATTCGCAATAGCAAGAAGGCGTGCCGCCGGTGCGACCAGATGACACCTTTGCGTGACATGGGTGCTACATCGCGGGCACTCAGGGTCGGTGGGGCTCCGTTCGGACAGATGGCTGACGGGTGTTCGGAGACATCGTGGACACGTTGCGAGGACAGGCCTCTCGCTGGCTTGCCCCAAAAAGTTGACCCGCCCGGGGGGACAACCGGGCGGGTCGGGTTCAGCACGGGAGTGGATGAGGCGCCCGTGCTGGACGCAAATCCACGAGAAGCGTTGTCAGGGTCTGAACGAGGTTGCTTGAAGAGAACGCTTCTCAAACAGAAACCAAGTCAGCCGCAGAAATCAGTAACCGCAGGTACGAACGCGGCCGACGTAATTGCCGAAGGCGTCGAACTGGCGAACCCAGCCGCAGCGGCGATAGCCGTCGTAGTAGTAACCGTCGTTGCTGGCAGCGATTGCAGTGCCGACGATGGCGGCGCCAACGAGGCCGGCTCCAACGCCCCAATGCAGCGGCTTGGCCTGCGCCTGGCTGGTGGAAGCAATCGTGCCGGTAACGGCAAGGGTGGCGAGGGCGAGAGCGGCGAACTTGGTCTTGATCGACATGGAAGTCTCCATCCTGCGTTGGGCGGCCACTGTGGTCCGCATGCCCAGTTGGACGGAGCGTGTTGGAAAGCGGTTCGAAATCGGGCCTCGAAATATGGTTTCGTCGATTATTTCTTATATATTTCAGGTATTTACGGGCATGAAGTCCGCGCTTCATGGTTTACGAAGAAACAATTCCGGATCGAATTTGTCGACGTCGTCGAGCAATTCGCAGAAGGCGCGCGCGGCGTGGTCGAGCAGTCGCTCGCCCTTCTCCGCGGAGGCCTTGGTAGCGTCACCGACCGCGCCACTTTCGTGCAGATCCTGCGTCTGCCACGCGAAGGGGACGGGCCGGTGCGCCGACAGCCAGCGAAATTTTTTCTCCATGTCGATACTGGTGGGGCGAAAATCGGCGATTGCTTCCTTCCGCACGCTCTGCGGATAGCGCGCCAGCATGATCGACGTCTCGGTCGCGCCGCCATGAATGCCATGCCGCGTCTCTTCTTCGGAAAACAATCCATCCGGTATGCCGAAGCGAAACCAGCTCGTGGTGACGACGAGCATCTGATGATGCGCGCGCAGATCCTGCGCCACCAGCGACATCGCCGCGCTGTTGCCGCCGTGGCTCGTCACCATCACCAGCTTGCGGATCCCGGATCGTGCGGCGCTTTCGCCGATCGCCATCCATTCCTTCAATGCGACGTCGGTCGGCAGCGTCTTCGTGCCGGGATAATCGATATGCTCGGTGGAGATGCCGATCGGCTGTACGGGCAGAAAGGTGACCGGGAGTGCTGCGGGCAGCAGCTCGCGCACGCGCGCCAGATAGGCCTCGCCGATCAAGATGTCGGTTTCCAGCGGCAGATGCGGGCCGTGTTGCTCGGTCGCGGCCAGCGGCAGCACCGCGATCCAGCGCGCGGCGTCCGTTTTGGCGATGTCGGGCCAGTGGATCTCGGTCCAGTCGCGGGGCGGAACGGTTGAAGTCATCGAGCGAAGCGTTTCTTTGGATGAATTTGCGGGGTAGTTTGTTAGATGTTCCGGGGAGCGATCCCAACCCCTGAATCAAACCCTCGGGGACGCTCTCAACGTCCATAGCCTCCTATCATGGGCCAGAACGATCGACGGAGTCCAACCATGAACCCGGCCTTTTTGACGCGAGCGTTAACCGCAGGCCTTCTGGCGCTGGCTGCGGCGCTGGTCCCGGCGCGTGCGCAGACCCTCGACAAGGTGTCGTTTGGAACCAACTGGGTGGCGGAGGCCGAGCATGGCGGCTTCTTCCAGGCGGTGGCCGACGGCACCTACAAGAAATATGGCCTCGACGTCACCATCGTGCCGGGTGGCCCCAACACCAACAATCGCATGCTGCTGACCGCCGGCAAGATCGACTTCTTCATGACCGCGAACACGCTGCAGTCGTTCGACGCCGTCACCAACAACGTGCCGGTGGTCGCGGTCGCCGCCATCTTCCAGAAGGATCCGCAGGTTTTCCTGACCCATCCTGAAGCCAAAAATGCAAAACTCGAAGATCTCAAGCCGCTCACGCTGTTCGTGTCCAAGGAAGGCGTCGCCAGCTATTTCCAGTGGCTGAAGTCCGAATACGGCTTCAGCGAGAGCAAGGTGAAGCCCTACACCTTCAATTCGCAGCCCTTCATCGTCAACAAGCAGAGCGCGATGCAGGGCTACGTCACCTCCGAGCCTTACGCCGTCGAGAAGGCGGCGGGCTTCAAGCCGGGCGTGATCTTGCTCGCCGATCACGGCTTCAACGCCTATTCGACCCTGATCGAGACCCGCCGCGAGATCGTCGACAAGAAGCCGGACCTGGTGCAGCGCTTCGTCGATGCCTCCGCGATCGGCTGGTACAATTATCTCTATGGCGACAATTCGGCCGGCAATGCGATGATCAAGAAGATGAACCCGGAAATGACCGACGAGTTGCTCAACTATTCCGTCGCCAAGATGAAGGAATACGGCATCGTCGATTCCGGCGAGACCTTGCGCGACGGCATCGGCGCCATGACGGACGCGCGGGTGGCGAGTTTCTTCGACAAGATGGTGCGCGCCGGCGTGGTTCGCCGCGATATCGACTACCGCCAGGCCTATACGCTGCGCTTCGTCAACAAGGGCGTCGGTGTCGATCTGCGGCCGAAGAACTGACGCGAGATGGCCGAGCCCGCTTTGTCCAGGACGGATATCGATACGGCGGGCCTTGCGGTCCGTCTGCGTGCCGTCACCAAGGTCTATGACAGCGGCGTGGCCGCGCTCGGGCCGCTCGATCTCGATGTCGGCAAAGGCGAGTTCATTTCACTGCTCGGGCCTTCCGGCTGCGGAAAATCGACCGCGTTGCGACTGATCGCGGGGCTCAGCGCGCCGAGCGCAGGCACCGTGAATGTTTCCCATCGCGCTACGAAGGTGGATGGGCGGCATCCCATCGGTTTTGTGTTTCAGGAACCGACGCTGATGCCGTGGGCAAGCGTGCGCGATAACGTTCACCTGCCGCTGAAACTTTCGCACGCCGCGACCGATGCCGACCGCCGCGTCGAGGAGGCGCTGGCGCAGGTCGGTCTTGCCGAATTTGCCGATGCATATCCCCGTGAATTGTCCGGCGGTATGAAGATGCGGGTCTCGCTGGCGCGCGCGCTCGTTACCGATCCCGATATTCTCTTGCTCGACGAGCCGTTCGCGGCGCTCGACGAGATCACGCGCTTTCGGCTCAACAACGATCTGCTTGATGTGTGGCGCAAGCTGCACAAGACCGTCATCTTCGTCACCCATTCGGTGTTCGAGTCGGTCTATCTGTCGCAGCGGGTGCTGGTGATGACGGCGCGGCCGGGGCGCCTGGCCAGCGAATTTCGTATCGCCACCGTGGAGCCGCGCGGCGAGGAATTTCGCACCTCGGCCGAATATGCCGGCTATTGCCGCGAGGTCTCCAGCGCGCTCGCGCCTTCCTATTCCGGGCCGGGCGGCGCATGAATTCCTTGGGGAATATCGGCCGCCTGCTGCTTCCCATCGCCGTGCTGGCCGCGGGCCTGGGCTTCTGGGAACTCGTGGTGCGCGTCAACGACATCCAGCCTTACGTGCTGCCGGGCCCCTATGTCGTGTTTCAAACGCTGGTCGGCGACTGGCGGGTGCTGTCGGAATCGCTCGGCGTCACCTTGCTCACCACGCTGGAAGGTTTTATCGCCGCGGCCGTTGGCGGTATCGCGCTGGCGCTGTTGTTCAACCAGTCGAAATGGCTGGAATATTCGCTGTTTCCCTATGCAGTGATCCTGCAGGTCACGCCTGTCATCGCAATTGCGCCGTTATTGCTGATCTACCTACCGCAGCAGACTGCGGTCATCGTCTGCGCCTGGATCGTCGGCTTCTTTCCAGTGCTGTCCAACACCACGCTCGGGCTGAATTCGGTGGACCGCAATCTGGCCGGGCTGTTTCAGCTCTATGGCGCGTCGCGACTGCAGACGCTGCGGTACCTGAAATTGCCTGCGGCGCTGCCTTATATCCTCGGCGGCCTGCGCATCGCGGGCGGCCTGTCGCTGATCGGGGCCGTGGTCGCCGAAATCGCGGCGGGCACCGCGGGGGCCGGGTCCGGCCTGGCCTTCCGGATCGCCGAGTCCGGCTATCGCCTCAACATTCCCCGAATGTTCGCGGCGTTGCTGTTGCTGTCGGTGGCCGGGATTGTCATCTATGGGCTGCTGGCGCTAGTTTCGCACCTGGTATTACGGCGCTGGCACGAGAGCGCGCTTGGAAAGGAAAACTGATGGCTGCCGCGAATAATTCGTCCGAAAAGATCGATCTGCTGGTCTACGGACCGATCAGGCCGATCCTGGAAAACGGCTTCACGGACCAGTTCGTCCTGCACAAGGCGGAAACCCGCGCCGACCTCGAACGCTTGACGCCTGACGTGCTGGCGAACACCCGCGGCATGGCCGTCACCTATCACACGGTGCCGGCCGACAGGAAATCGCTGTCGCACTTCCCCAAGCTCGAGATCGTCGCGAGTTTCGGCGTCGGCTACGACCATGTCGATTCCGCCTATGCGCGTGAGCAAAATATCGTCGTCACCAACACGCCCGACGTGCTGACCGAAGAAGTCGCCGACGTCGCGATGGGCCTGCTGATCTCGACCCTGCGTGAGTTCGTCAAGGCCGACCGCTATCTGCGCTCCGGCCTGTGGCAGACGCAGAGCTATCCGTTGAGCGTCGGCTCGCTGCGCGACCGCAAGGTCGGCATCGTCGGCATGGGCCGCATCGGACAGGCGATCGGACGCCGGCTGGAAGCCTCGCTTGTGCCGGTGTCCTATCACTCGCGCAACAAGTCGTCGGCCGTCTCCTACAAGCACTATCCCGACCTGATGGAGATGGCGAAAGACGTGGACACGCTGATCGTGATCGTGCCCGGCGGCGCCGCCACCGCAAAAATGATCAATGCCGACGTGCTGAAGGCGCTCGGGCCGCGCGGCGTCCTGATCAACGTCGCGCGCGGCTCGGTGGTCGACGAGCCGGCGCTGGTCGCGGCGCTGAAATCCGGCACCATCCTCGCGGCCGGGCTCGATGTTTTTGCCAACGAACCGAACGTGCCGGACGAGCTGAAAACCATGCAAAATGTCGTGCTGCTGCCACATATCGGCTCAGCTTCGGTGGTAACGCGTAACGCCATGGATCAGCTTGTCGTCGACAATCTGAAAAACTGGTTTGCCGGCAAGGCGCCGTTGACGCCCGTTCCGGAAACCCCGGTGAAGGGGCGCTGATGTCGTCAGGGCGTTCAGGCATCACGGTCGCGGCGCTGACGGCGCTGCTCGCGCTTGCGCCGCCGGTCGCGGCGCAGGATGCCTCGACCCTGAAGAAAGACATGATCGGGCAGTGGGAGCTGGCGACCACCGAGCGCAGCAAGACCTGCGTCGTCACGATGAAGGGCGATACGACGCCGCAGGGGCTCAAGCTCGAGCTCGAGCCCGGCTGCGCCGCAGCACTCCCGTTTACCAAGGAAATCACCGCCTGGAATATCAAGGGACTGGATATCGTACGGATGCAGGATGCCGCCGGCCAGCCGGTGATCGACTTCACCGAGGTCGAGAGCGGCATCTTCGAAGGCCTGCGGACCGGCGAGGGCGTCTACATCCTGCAGAACCTCGCCGCCGCCCGCTCGCTCGCCAAGTCGATGGACCAGATGATCGGCGACTGGTCGATGGTCCGCGGCAACGGCCAGACGATCTGCGGCCTGACGCTGACCAATACCGAAGCCACCGGCGATAATTTCCAGGTGTTCCTGAAGCCGAAATGCGATCCCACAGTCGCAGCCTTCGCGCCGAACCAGTGGCGGCTCGATCACGGCCGGATGCTGCTGCTGTCGGCGAAGGGCGATACCTGGCAGTTCGAGGCCGACGACAATGCGCAGTGGCGGCGGGTGCCTGACGCGGCCGATCCCCTGATCATGATGCGCGGGCAGTAACTGCCGGCGAGCAGGGCGGTCGGCATTTGTCCGGCCCAAAATAATTCCTGTACGCCGTGTCGATCCGGCGTCCTCCCGTACGTCGTCCCCATAGCGAGCCAGTTTTGCGGGCGATCACCGCCGCAACTCGCCTCAATGGGAGTTCCACCATGCGCTTCATGTATATCGTTACCTCGTCCCAGCCGACGCGCGGCCCGACGCCGGCCCTGATGGAGGCGATGGGCAAGCTGGCCGACCGGGAGATCAAGGCCGGCCGCATGATCGACAGTGGCGGGCTGATGCCGGTCGCCACGGGCGCGCAGGTGCGGATCACCGACGGCAAGCTCAGCGTGGTCGACGGGCCGTTCGTCGAGACCAAGGAAATGATCGGCGGCTACGCGATCTTCGAGCTCCGCGACAAGGAAGAGGCGGTCGCGGCGGCGCGGGAATTCATGCAGTTGCACCTCGAGCACATGCCGGGCTGGGACGGGACTTGCGAGGTTCGTGCCTTCGCGACGCCGGGTGTGGACGGTGCTTGCGAGGTCAATGTGCGCGTGCACGCCTGATGCGCGCGTTCGGCAGATGCAGTCGGCGGCGATGACGGCCGCCGACGTCAATCGCACCATTCTGGCGGTATGGCGCATCGAGCAGCCGCGCCTGATCACCGGCCTGTCCCGGATGCTGCGCGATGTGACGCTGGCCGAAGACTTGACGCAGGAAGCCCTGGTGGCGGCGCTCGAACATTGGCCCGTCACCGGCGTGCCGGATAAGCCGGGCGCATGGCTGATGGCGACCGCGAAACGCCGCGCGCTGGATGATTTGCGCCGCCGCGGCATGCTCGCGCGCAAGCACGAGATGCTGATGCGCGAGCTGGAGCAGGAGCAGCAGGCAATGCCCGATCCGGACGCGGCGCTCGACGACGAGTTTGGCGACGAGTTGCTGCGGCTGATCTTTACTGCTTGCCATCCGCGATTGTCGCGCGAGGCGCGCGCCGCTCTCGCACTCAAGATGATCTGCGGCCTGACCACGGAGGAGATCGCGCGCGCCTTCCTGCTGCCGGAGGCGACCATCGCCCAGCGCATCGTGCGCGCCAAGCGGACGCTGTCGGACTCCGGGCTCGCTTACGAAACCCCGCGCGGCGAGGAACTTTCGGAACGGCTCGCCTCGGTGCTGGAGGTCGTCTATCTCATCTTCAACGAAGGCTACACGGCCGCCCGTGGCGACGAATGGCTGCGGCCGCAGCTCTGCCACGACGCGCTGCGCATGGGCCGCGTGCTCACGCTGGTCGCGCCGCAGGAAGCCGAAACCCACGGCCTGCTCGCGCTGATGGAGCTGAACGCCTCGCGCATCGGGGCGCGCACCGATGCAGCCGGCGATCCGATTCTGTTGATGGACCAGAACCGGATGCGGTGGGACCGGCTTCAGATCCGCCGCGGGTTATCGGCGCTGGCGCGGGCGTACGAACTCGGCGGCGGGCAGGGATTCTACGGGCTGCAGGCGGCGATCGTCGCCTGTCACGCCCGAGCCTCCACGCCCGATGAAACGGAGTGGCCGCGCATTGCAAAGCTCTATGCCGAACTCTCGGGCCTGGTGCGCTCGCCGATCATCGAGCTCAACCGCGCGGTGGCGGTCGGCATGGCCGAGGGGCCGGCGGCCGCGCTCGCGATGGTGGACGGACTGGCAGGCGAGCCCGCGCTGAAGAACTACCATCTGCTCGAAAGCGTGCGCGGCGATCTGCTTTGCAAGCTCGGCCGCTTTGCGGAAGCGCGCGCCGCGTTCCAGATCGCGGCCGCGCTTACAGCCAACAAGCGCGAACGCGAATTGTTGAAGCGGCGCGCCGCCGAAGCTGCCGATGCAGAAAGCCGTTCGCCGATTTTTGGATGAGCGACGCATCCGGCGCACGTTGGGATTGTCGCTTTCGCTGCAACAATCGGGCTCGGCGATTCGTAGTACTACGGAATCCAACGTGCGCTTTCCGAATATTGTGATTAACCATTGGCGATTATCGTCAGGCCTGCGGAATAACGCATTCGCCCTCGTGCCGTATCTTCCGAACGGCCATTGGCACCCCCACTATTTGAGGATGCGGCATGTCGGGATTCTTCCCTCGTCGATCAACCCTGCTGGCAACGGCTGTTGCCGTAGCCGGCTTTGGCGCGCTCGGCTTTGCCAGCATCGGCTTCGGCGCGGTCATCGTCGGTGAAACCCGGCGCATCGATCTCGGTGCGAAGGCTGCGCCCGGAATCGATGCGATGAAGGCGCAGTACAAGCGGCCGGCAACGATCCCGTTCCCGAAGGAAAATCCCTACACGCCCGAAAAGGCTGCGCTCGGCAAGAAGCTCTATTTCGATACACGGATATCCGTGATGTCGGCGCAATCCTGCGCAAGCTGTCACAGCCCGGGCTTCGGTTGGGGCGACGGCCTGGCCGTCGGCGTCGGCCACGGCATGGCCAAGCTCGGCCGCCATTCGCCGACCATCGTCAATGCCGCGTGGGGCGCGATCTTCATGTGGGACGGCCGGCTGGCGACCCTTGAAGAGCAGGCGCTCGGCCCGATCCAGGCAGCCGGCGAGATGAACATGCCGCTCGAGCAACTGATGGAACGGCTCACCTCCATTGGCGAATACAAGCCGCTGTTCGCTGCCGCCTTTCCCCAGGAAGGGATGAGTTCCAAGACGCTGGCCAAGGCCATTGCGACCTATGAACGTACCGTGGTCTCCGAGCGGGCGCCGTTTGATTCATGGATCGAAGGAAATGAAAAGGCGGTTTCCGAGGAAGCCAAGCGCGGCTTTGCCGTTTTCAACGGCAAGGCGCTCTGTTCCTCCTGCCATGAAGGCTGGAACTTCACCAATGACGGATTCCAGGACATCGGGCTGCCGAGCAAGGATGTCGGCCGCGGAGAATTCATGCCCGGCGTGGTCAAGATGCAGCACGCTTTCAAGACGCCTGGCTTGCGCGAAATCGCGCGCCGAAGCCCCTTCATGCATGACGGGTCGCTCGCCACACTGGAAGCGGTGGTCGAACATTACGATCGCGGCGGTGTCGACCGGCCGAGCCGTTCCGACCTGATGAAGCCGCTTGGCCTCACGGCCCAGGAAAAATCCGACCTGGTGGCCTTCATGCAAACCCTGACCAGTAACCTCAGTCCGACCGCGGTGCCGGTCCTCCCGCGCTGATCCCAGCCCTATCGATCGAAGGATATCCCATGCACAAGACCGTTTTGTTCGCTCTCGCCATTCTTTCGGGCCTGTCGGCTGGCGCGCTCGCTGCCAACCAGGTGATCCATCAGCAAGGCCGGGTGTTTTCTTCCGAGAGCGTCACCATCAAGAAGGGCGACGCGCTCACCTTCGTGAACGACGACAGCATTCCTCACAACATCATGTCGGGCACCAAGGGCAGCGAATTCAATCTCGGCTCGCAGGCGCCCGGCATGTCGACGGATGTGACCTTCAAGGAAACGGGCGACGTGCAGGTGATCTGCGCTATCCATCCCCGGATGAAGATGATGGTGAAGGTTACGGATTAGTCGCGCCAGACGGCGTTGCCGGAGATTTGTGATGTCGATTCGGTACAAGATTTTCGGCGCCTTCAGTGTTGTCATCCTGCTCGCCTGCGGGCTCGCGTTCTACGGTATTCGAGGTATCTCTACCGCGGGCGATCAGGTGGTGCGTCTCTATGACGGCCCCCTGATGGGAATCAACCACGCGCGTTCGGCACATGCCGGGCTGAACGAAGCGCGCCTCGTCATGCAGCGCAGCCTGACCGACGGGGCGACGAGCGAAGCCGTTGCCCGGTTCGAAAAGCTGGTTCGCAACATTTTCGAAGATCTCAGCGTGGTCCGGGATCGGGTCCAGAGTGCAAGCGTCAAGACCGCGCGGGAGAAGGCTGAAGCCGGCCTGCGCGGCTGGTCGAGCGCCGGGCTGAAGATCCTCAAACCGGCGCCGGGCGGCCTGACCGAGATTCCCACGACCTTCTCGCTGATGCAGCAGGGCGACGAGGCCGTCGCTGCGCTCGACGATCTCGTGGAATTGGTGGCGGCCTATGGCTTCGACTACCGGACCGAGGCGGAAGCGTCGGTCGCCGAAGCACGCACCGCCATGTTCGGGATCGCCGCCGGTACCGCATTCATCGGATTCATTATCGCAATCGCCTTCGCCTATTCGCTCAGCAAGCCGATCTCCGCCGCGGTGCACATTGCCGAACGCGTGGCAGCCGGCAATTTTGCCGATGACATCGCTGTCCAGCGGCGTGACGAACTCGGTCGTTTGCTTAAATCGCTTGCCGTCATGCAGGCTAGCCTGAAGGCTCGCGCCGATCAGGATCTCGCGCTGATGTCCTCAAAGGACGAGACCCATGCCCAGCAGGTCACCCGGAGGCAGCGCATCGAGGCCGAGATAGAAGCCTTCCGTTCCACCTTCACCGCCGCGTTGGCCAACACCGACCGGATGACGGGCGAATTGACGAACACCGCACAGACGCTTTCCTCCATCGCGCACGCCGCCGGCAAGCAATCCGTCGAGACGGCGTCCACCGCTGGCCAGACCTCGGCCAACGTTCAGACCGTGGCAACCGCCGCCAGCCAGCTCGGCAATTCCGTGCAGGCGATCAAGACGCAGGTCAATGACGCCACCACGATCGTGCAGCGCGCCTCCGGCATGGCGGGAACGGCCAACGATACGATTCGGGCCCTCGCCACCTCCGCGCAGCATATCGACGAGGTCGTGGGCTTCATCCGCAACATTGCCGGCCAGACCAATTTGCTGGCGCTCAACGCCACGATCGAAGCCGCGCGCGCCGGTGAGGCCGGTCGCGGATTTGCCGTGGTCGCGTCGGAAGTCAAGGCGCTCGCCACTCAGACGGCCAAGGCGACCGAGGATATTTCCTCCCAGATTGCCGAGGTGCAATCGGCGACGAAGCAGGCGGTCGACAATGTCGGCGCCATTGCTTCGATCATGGATGAGATCGATCGCTTCACCGCGGCGATTGCCGACGCCGTCAGCCAGCAGAATGCCGCGGCGAACGAAATATCGCGGAGTATCGGGCACGCCGCCGCCGGAACGGAAAGCGTCGCCAGGAGCATCGCGGGAACGGCCACCGCGACCGAGAACACCAACCGTTCCGCCGACCTCGTGCTGGCGACCGCGCGCGACTTGTCGGATCAAGCCGCCGATCTGCGCGCGTCCGTGGACCGCTTCCTGTCGAACGTGGCGGCCTGAGCCGCCGTCCTGTCGTCCGCCTGAACTCAGATGAAGCGGAATTGCTGCCGCTCGCGCTTGGCGAGTTTTGCGATCGCCTGACCGACGATGATATTCTTGAAGTGGTCGGTCTGCTGATGATCGGCAAACGCCGCTTCGCCCGCGAACACCTCGTAGAAGAAGAATTCCCGCGGCTTGGCGACATTCTGGTGGATCTGGAACTCCTTCACGCCAGGCTCACGCTGCGCCTGCGGAAGAAAGTCTTTCAGAAGTGCGGCGACCGCGCCTTCCTCTCCGGAATTGACCTCCCAGAACGCGGTGACGATCAGGTGCTGGTTTGCATTGTCGGTGGTTGCCATGATGCTCTCCTGTGAAGCCGGCGCCGGCTCGATTTCCGGTCGGCGACTGGAGAGCATCATGCCTGCTTTGGCGACATGGATGCTTCGATCCGTGACGAACTATCATATTCGTGATGTCAGAACTTCGCCGGCGGCCGGGGCAGCTTCGTCCTACAGCATCTTTTCGAAGTAATATCGTCGAATGCCGCCTCCCAGCGTCTTGTTGCTCGCCTGCTCGGCGACGGCCTCGCTCAGCAACCGGTACCCCGCGTGCCTGTACAGTTCGAGCGCCGCCGGCTGCAATTCGGACGTGCTCAATTCGAGTTTTCGCATGGCGAGCCTGCGGCATTCAGCTTCCGCGAATTGCAGCATCAGCCGGGCGATGCCGCCACGTCGGGCGGAGGGGTCGACATACATGCGACGCAACTCCATGGCCTCAGCCGCTGCGGGTTCAAGGCCGAACATGCCGACGATCTTCTCCTCCTTCAGCGCGACCCAAAAGCCACCGTCTCGCTCGCCATAGTAAGCGGCGACGCGATCCATTTCCTCGGTCAAAGAACGGGCGATGTAAGCTTCAAAGGCATCGCGCATAGGCGGTGGCGATAGCAGACGGTTGACGATGATGAACAGCTCGCGCACGTGAGATGCGTCTTCCTCCTGAAACGGTCGGATTGTTACTTCGGCGTTCAAGTTCGGTTCTCCTTCAGGAAATCGGCCATCCGCATATCAAGCAATTCGCGGCGGCGGATGAATGTCCAGGTCCAGAACGACGTACAGGGGAACATCGCTAGATCAATTTCAATCCCTTCAAACTCGCATGTCCGTTCTTCCCAACTATAATGTGATCGTGCACGGAAATGCCGAGCGGGGTGGCGATCTGGACGATCGCCTTGGTCATTTGGATATCGGCCTGCGATGGCGTCGGATCGCCGGACGGGTGGTTGTGAACCAGGATCAGCGCGGTCGCGGATAATTCCAGCGCGCGCTTGATCACCTCGCGCGGATAGACCGGGGTGTGGTCGACAGTGCCGGTCTGCTGGATTTCGTCCGCGATCAGCTGGTTGCGCTTGTCGAGGAACAGCAGGCGAAACTGCTCCTTGTCGGCAAACGCCATCCCGCTGCGGCAGTACTCGATCACGTCGTTCCAGGACGACAGTGCGATCTTGCGCTTGATCTCGCCCTTTGCCACCCGGCTCGCGGCGGCCGCGAGCAATTTGATCTGGTTGATCGAAGCCTCGCCGATGCCCTCGACCTCGCGCAGGCGGGCCACCGGCGCGTGAATGACTTCGGCGAACGAGCCGAATTTTTTCAACAGCGCTTTCGCCAGCGGCTTGGTGTCGCGCCGGGGCAGGGCCGGGAACAGCGCCATCTCCAGCAATTCGTAATCGCTCAGCGCCTCCGGCCCGGCGCCGTAGAAACGCTCGCGCAGCCGTTCGCGATGGCCGTGATAGTGCGGCGTCTCGGCTGCCCCGGACTCATCTCGCGGTTTGCTGGATTGTGGTTTGCTGGAATTCGCAGGCATCGCCGACACTCATGGAGCATGCCAACCATGCCGTGTCGGCCAGGTTTTGCAACTACGAATTGCCAAACGATGCGGTTTATGTGGTGATCAATCCTTGTGGATGTCCCGGATAACCTCGGTCAGGATTCGTGTGTCGATGTCATAGAAATAGCCGAAAATATTCACATGCCCTGGCGTGCCGGCATGCGCGCGGATCAGGGCGGTGTCGTGCTTGAGCGAAGCCTCGTAGTCGGTGATGCAGATGCTGCTTCGTGGGTAGAGGTTCGAGATATCGAGATGGTGCTCGTGCTCATAGGCCTTGATGATCCCGTCGGCCGTGAAACTCGTCGCGCCGCAGTGCGAGTGGTGGACCACGACGATGTTCTGGATCCCGAACAGGTGCTGCGCGACGGTGATGGAGCGAAGCGCGTCGATGGCGCGACCGCCGGCAACGATGACCGGGAATATGGTCGTCGACGAGGCGACGCGGTTTCCGGCGCTGTCGAGAATGATCTCGCCCGGAAACACCTCGTCGCCGAACAATTTCGCCACCGCATCGGGGATCTCGGCGGCCCGCGGATCGTAACAATAGACCACCAGCGTTTTGAGCGGGACGGCATGCGAGAAAGCTTCCCGGGTCCCAGCCTCGTTGAATGAGGGTTGTGCACTGAAGGCGTAGCGGTCGAACTTACTCATGGCTCTCTTCTCCTATTTGGTGTATATACACGTAATAAATCCAAGTCGATCGTGGACGCCGCGCTATCAAGCCCTACGGCGCTGTCGTCCGATGCATTTTGTTGATGAGGTCGGCGAAGGCTTTCTGAACCACGGGCCAGCGCTGATCGCCGAGCTGCTGCATGGAGGATTGCTGCGCTTTTTCCCAGAGCGGCAGGGCTTTCAGAAGCGCAGTTTTCCCAGCGCTCGTGAGCGTCAGCATCCGGCTACGGTGGCGGCTTTCCGGCGCGATCGTCACAAGCCCTTGCTCCTCGAGCGGCCGGAGATTTCGCGTCAATGTGGTGCGCTCCATCTCCAGGGAGTCGGCCAGCGATTTGATCGAAAGCGCGCCGCGCGCGCCCACGGCCGCCAGCACCGCAATCTGGGTTGCCCGTAGTCCGGTCGGGCGGAGCGCCTCGTCATAGGCGCGGCTGACGACCCGGCTGGCCATGCGAACGTTGTGACACAGGCAGGTGTCGAGCAGGGTTAGCGCCAGGTCTGGGATGTTTCGATGCGTCATGTCGTGCATATACACTTGATGGGTCGACAGGTCAAGTGTGGCGGAAGTTGATCACTTCAAAATGAGCGACTCGGCGGCGACCTCGGCAGTGATGAGGTCGCCGCCTGGGGCTTTTCGGAATGTGGTCAGGCCTTCACGGCCGCGAACGCATAGCCGTTGCCGTCCTTTGACAGCGTGCCGACGTTCGGGAAGCCGAAATGATAGCCGGCGATCATGCCCTTTTCGGCGATGACGCGATCGAAGAACGCGCGCCGCGTCGCCTCGGCCTTCGGGCCGTCGGCATCGAAGCCCGAGAACCAGCCGGGATTTCTGACGAACAACTGGTGGATGCCGGTGACGTCGCTCTGGATGAACAGTTGCTGTCCTCCCGACGCCACGAGGAACGACATGTGTCCGACCGTATGGCCCGGCGTGGCGATCGCCTTCACGCCGGGCGCGATGTCGGCGCCATCACTGTACTGCTTGACGTTCTTCCAGGCCGGGAAGGTCGCTTGAATCCGCTTGAAGAAGGGACGGTTGGCTTCCGGCACCTTCTCGACCAGCGCCGGATCGGTTGCGAACTTGTACTCCACCTCCGGCATCAGGATTTCCGCATTCGGGAACACCTGTTCGTTGGTCTCCTTCACCCACAGGCCGGAGACGTGATCGGGGTGGAAATGCGAGATCACGACGGTGGAGACCGTCGCCGGATCGAGGCCGGCCGCCTTCATGTTGTCGGCGAGCTTGCCGACCGTCGCCGGGCCGTTGCCGCCAAAACCGGTATCGAACAGTATGACCTTGCCTCCGGTCCGGATGGCGGTGACCGTAAAGGGGTTGTCGATCTTGTCGGGACCGATGCCGGCCGCAACCAGCGCCTTCTTGACGTCATCGAGGGAGGCGTTCTTCACCATGCCCTCGGTGACCGCACGCTCGACGCTGCCCTCATGCAGGCTGAAGACCTCGATGTCGCCGACCTTGTATTTGAGGCTGTCGGCCGCCTTCTGCGCATGCGCCGCGCCGATGAACGAAACCGGCCCCTTGAGGCCGAAAACCAGCGCTGCTCCCGCACTCCCGAGGACCAGATCGCGACGTGAAATCTCGAACATTGCCCTTGCTCCCTTTGGTTGAACCCTAGCCTGCCAGGCCCCTCGGTTCCGAAGGGCTCACGCTACGTGCTACACCACGTGACCCCGGATATTCCGGTGCAACGACAAGGCGTGTTGCCGCAGGGCGGCGGAAGCCTCAGGAAGCCGGGAGATGATGCGCCGGCCCAATTGTCCGGTCAGAAATGGCTTCCCGGCGGGTCGATGCTCCACTGCGGATGTCAGGCCGGAACGGTGTTCAACACCTCCCATAATGTCATCGGCGCTCCACCCCAATGCCAGAATGAATACCCTTGGTAATTCCTGGCGTTGCACAGCCGGATGAACTCCCGGGCGCGCTCGGCGCAGGCCGACGCCGACGCGCAGCCGCCTTCGGCTCTCCCGATGAAGCCCGCGCCGACGGGGACGAACGGAATCGTCAAATGCGCATTGCCCACCTCCGCGCGGTCGACGCGGTTGGTGACGCTGGGACTGGCGCCATAATAGGTTTGCGGGAAGTTGAAATGCGCCTTCCTGGCGATCTTGTTGAATTTCGGCAGCCAGCCGTCGATATTTTGCGGAATGTCGTTGCTGGATATTCCAAGCGGTTTTTCGAGCCTGTCGGCAATTTCCCGCATCGCCGCGCCGTACGCCTTCGCTTCCGCCAGGCCGCCGTGAAAGTATGCGCTCGTTCCCTCGGCATCCATGATCATGCCGTCGAGTTCGAACTCCTCGGCGAGATCGCCCAACAGCTTCGCCTCTTTCTTCGCAACGGCTGTTGTCGCGCAATGGGGCACCTGCCAGCCCCAAATCTCGATACCGTTATCATGCGCGAGGCGGATCAGCTCCTTGAGGTCCGGCGCCACACTCTCTTTCACATTCGCATAACGCGAGGTTCCGTCCGCAACTTTCACCCACAGCGCTGAAAGACTGGCGCGTTTGGCCTTGGCGATCATCTCTGCCGGACTGCCTTCCGCGGCCAGGACCTCACGAAGCTTCCAGATATACATGCTGCGTTGGCCCACGCTTCATCCTTTCTCTTATGACGGCGTCACACCGTTCGGCGATTGCTTCGCGTTTCGGCGTCTCAGCACATGCCGGGCACTTGCAGGCATGGCTCGCGGCCGGGACGGTCGACGCGAAAAGCCTCGATGAAGCGGCCTTCCTTCTGGGTCACGAAGACGGTTCTGCCGTCCGGGCCACCGAAGGTGAGGTTGGTCGGCTGCTTTCCGCTCACGGGCACCTCGCGCTGCAATGAACCATCGGCGCCGATGATGGCGATTTTACCGGCCGACAGCCGCGCGAGATAAATCCGGCCGTCGATGTCGGTGCGCAGGCCGTCAACCTCGAAATCCGCAAAGGTTCTGACCAGCCGCGGGTCGAGCAGCTTGCTGCCGTCGAGGCGATAGGCCCACACCTGCCGCGAATTCGACTCACTAACGTAGAGCGTGACGCCGTCCGGGCTCAGGTCGATCCCGTTGGTCACGCCGAGACGCCTCGTGCTCGACATCGCTTCGCCCTGACCCTTGCCGTCGGCGCCGCGGGTGATGCGCCAGATCTGCCCGCCCGCGGGCGAAGCAAATCGCGGGTCGCTGGCATAGAGCGTGCCGTCCGCCGCGATCGCCAGGTCGTTTGGCTGATTGAACCGCTCGGAATGAAAATAGACCTGCGGCGTGGTTTCGCCGCGTTCGATGACCCAGACATTGTGCTTCTTGAAATCCGCGACGTACATCCGCCCCTGCCGATCGAAACGAATGCCGTTGCCGATGCTGCCGGCAGGAAGCGAGGTGAAAAGTTCGGACTGCGCGGCGCCGGCCGCCAGCTTTCCGATCGTGCTGCTCTGCTGAAAATTGACGACGTACAGGTTGCCGGCGGCGTCGACCGCGGGACCTTCGATGCCGGATGTGTACTCGCCCGGCGGCGTGATCCGCTTGCTGACGAACAGGGTGTCCTCGGCCGAGCTGCCGGGCCTTGCGAAGAAGACGGCACTTGCGACGAGACAGGCCGCAACCAGTTCCGCTCGAAAGCCCCCTTCTCTGGCTGCCATCGCCGGCCTCCTGTTGCAACGATTTGTGACTGATGCAATGGCGGGTTGCAGTGTATGCTGTCAACACGTTTGTCGTGAGGGAAGAGAAATGCGTCCGGTACGTTTCACCCTCGTTGCAATGGGCCTTCTGGTCTGCGGCATCATGATCTTGTCGGGCTGCGGTGCGGCGGACGCGCAACAGGCGTCGCCTATCCCGCTCAAGCGAATGGCCATCCAGGGCTCATTTGCGGTCAGCGAAGGCTCCGCGATCGACATCAGCGGGATGGCCTGCCTGCCGGAAGGCACGCCGCGAAAATGCCTGCTGATAAATGACGAGAACAAGAACGCCCAGTTCGCCACGATCGAGAATGATCGCATGGTCGTCGGAGATATTGTGCCGCTGATAGGCAGCGCTGCGGACCCACTGACGCTCGGACGCGCACCAGACGAGATCTGTGAAAAGGCCGATGATTTCAAGGATCTGGACGGTGAAGCGGTCGCCTATGCCGCGCCATATTTTTATGTCGTCGGTTCTCACGGGTGCGGACGCTCAAAGGGAAAGTTTCGATTGTCTTCCTTTATCCTCGCGCGGGTGCGTGTCGACCGGCAGGGGCAACCGGTTGATCGCGCCGGCCGGACTTTGACTCGCGAAAACTTCGCGCAAGCAGTTGAGACCACCTATCGCGTCTCGGATCTGTTGATGCGGGCCGGCAAGGCGGCGGCATTTTTCGGCAAGGATCTGGAAGCGTCCAACGGGCTCAACATCGAAGGCGTCGCCGTGGAGGGCGATACGATCTGGTTCGGCTTGCGGGGACCGGTCCGCAACGACAAAACCGCCTATCTCGTATCCGGCGATATCGCCGACCTGTTCAAGGCGGGAAACAAGCGGAGTAAGGCCAAGCCCGAAGTCGTTCCGATCGAGCTCGATGGATTGGGTATCCGCGACCTCGCGCTACTACCCGACAAGCGCCTGCTTGTCGTCGCCGGCGCTGGTCATGGGCAGGAAGTCCCGTTCAAGCTCTTCGTCGTCGATCCGGCCAAACCGAAAGTGAAGCCGATTGGGCCGCTGGCGGCGGTGACGGAGCAAGTCGAGGGAAAGACCAAAACAGGCAAGGCCGAGGGTGTGACGGTGCTCGATATCAAGGAGGACAAGGCGCAAATCGTAATCTTGTTCGACGGCCTTCCGAACGGGGCGCCGCATCTCGCCGATGTTTCGATCCCTGGGCGCAACAAGCCGCGATGAGCCTTTTCGTGCGGCGCTGCCCGCTCGGTTACGTTCGGCGCGGTCTGGTTGGAGCCGGGCTCCGGCCCAATTATGCCGGAGCGAGCGGCTTCTCGCCGTTGCGTTGCGACAGCGTAAAAATTTCGACGCCGGTCGCGGTCACGCCGACCGAATGCTCGAACTGGGCGGACAAAGAGCGGTCGCGCGTCACCGCGGTCCAGCCGTCGGCCAGGATTTTCACATGCGGCTTGCCGAGATTGATCATCGGTTCGATGGTGAAGAACATGCCGGGCTTCAGCATCACGCCTTCGCCGGGGCGGCCGATATGGATGATGTTCGGTTCGTCGTGGAACATGCGCCCGAGGCCGTGGCCGCAGAAATCGCGCACCACGCTCATGCCCTGCGGCTCGACAAAGCTCTGGATGGCGTGGCCGATGTCGCCGGTGGTGGCGCCGGGCTTCACCGCGGCGATGCCGCGCATCATCGCTTCATAAGTGACCTCGATCAGCCGCTCGGCTTTGCGGGCGATCGGGCCGATCACATACATGCGACTGGAATCGCCGTACCAGCCGTCGACGATGAAGGTGACGTCGATATTGACGATGTCGCCCTCCTTCAGCGCGCGGTCGCCGGGCATGCCGTGACAGACCACGTGATTGATCGAGGTGCAGGTCGAGTAGCGGTAGCCGCGATACATCAGCGTCGCCGGATAGGCGCCGTGGCCGAAGGCGAAGTCGCGGACGAATTCGTCGATCCGTGAGGTCGGGACGCCCGCCGTGACGATGTCGGTGAGTTCGTCGAGGCATTTGGCGACCAGCGCGCCCGCCTTGCGCATGCCGGCGAAGCCGCTCGCGCCATGCAGTTTGATCTGGCCGGTCTTTCGCAAGGAGGTGTCTGACGCTTCAATATAGCTCATGGGCGGGTCATGCTTCGGCGGGAACGGGATTGGTCGACGTAATGGGTCAATTTAGTGATTGGAGCGGGCTGCGGCAAGCCGGGGTTTTGGGGCGCCGGAACTCTAAAAGACTTGCATCTAGCCCGAAACTTCCACCACCTGCTCGACCGGCAGCGCGCCGCCGCGGACCCGGATCTCGCGGACCGGATAGGGAACACGGATTCCCTCGCGCTTGAAGATGTCCCACAGCGCCAGCATGACGTCGCTCTTCACATTGTCCATGCCATCGGGATCGGCGATCCAGAAGGTCAGCGCGAACTTCATGCCGGCCTCGGCGAATTCGGTCAGGATGCAGTTCGGCGGCTTGTTCTTGATGGCGCGCGGGGCGGCGGCAGCGATCTCGATCGCCAGCTTGCAGACGAGGCGGGGATCGGCGTCGTAATTGGTGCTGAACAGCACCTTCACCAGCGTGTTCTTGTCGGTATAGGTCCAGTTCACGACTTTCTGCGTCACCAGATCCTCGTTCGGGATCAGGAATTCGCGGCCGTCGCCGGCGGCAACCGAGATGTAGCGCGTCTTCATCGCGCTGATCCGGCCCGAACTGTCGCCGATGGTGACGAGGTCGCCGGGCTTCACCGATTTGTCCGCCAGCAGGATGATACCCGAGATGAAGTTGGCGACGATCTTCTGCAGGCCGAGACCGATGCCGACACCGGCCGCGCCGGTGAAGACCGCGAGCGCTGATAGGTTGATGCCGACGGCGCCGAGAGCGATCGCGATCGCCACCACCATCAGGCCGATGCGGATGATCTTGACCAGCAGCACCTGGATCGACGGCGTCAGGTCGGTGGCGCGGGTAATCCGGCTTTCGATGAAGTTGCCGGCGATATTGGTCAGCCAAAGTGCTGCGATCAGCAGCGCGCCGGCCTTGATCAGCAGCAGCGGCGTCAGCCGCAGGCCCCCGATCTCGATCGCAAACGAGTTCGAGCGTTTCCGCCGCCGGATCGAGCTGTCCGAGGATGCTCAGCGCCGCAATGAACCATGCCGTTACCGACACCAGCTTGACGATGAAGGCGTTGCGGATCACCGAGGTGATGAGCCGGATCACGAGCCAGGCCAGCGCCAGCTTGGCGGCGACCATCAGGAGGTAGCTGCGGCTAGGCCACGTCAGGTGGTACATCGTGATGCGCACGGCGATCACCAGGATCGCGAAGATCGCGGTCGACGCGCTGGCGACTAGCACGCGGACGAAATGCCGCAGCGGTAACGGCCAGCGCATCGCCAGCGAGGCCGTGTCGACCCGTGCGCGGATCGCGGTATCCGCCACATAGGCGATGCCGGCGGCGGTCAGGATCAGCCCGAACTGCAGATAAAACCATGGCGAGGCGATCTCTGCTCCGACCGATCGCGCGGTCGATTGCACAAACTCGATGATCTCTTTTGGGGCCATGTCCATCGGCAAAAATCTCGTCAGGCGCAACAAAGGCAAATGTGATTCGAACGGCGGGCAGATTTCCACAAACAGGGCGGACGGACCATCGGTACATGGGCCGGCGCAGTCAATTAAGCCCCTAAAACCGGGCACATCGCCGCTAACGCAGAAATGGGTTGGCGTTCAACTGTGGCAACGATAAGGATGCAATTGCAAGTATTTACAGCGATTGCGGAGGTTCATGGCTTCTCTCAACTCGGTCAGCATCGCCATCTTTCTGGGCGCCGTTCTGGTGATGGCGGGCATCCTGTCGAGCCTGCTTGCGCTGCGCTTCGGGGCGCCGCTGCTGCTGGTGTTCCTGCTGATCGGCATGCTGGCGGGCGATGCCGGGCCCGGCCAGCTCAGCTTCAATGATGTCCGCACTACCTATCTGGTGGGGTCGGTGGCGCTGGCGCTGATCCTGTTCGACGGCGGCCTGCGGACCAAGTTTCAAAGCATCCGTATCGTGCTGGCGCCGTCGATGGTGCTGGCGACGGTCGGTGTGCTGGTGACCGCGGTGGTTGCCGCGCCCGCCGCCAAATATGCGCTCGATCTGAACTGGACCGAGGCGCTGCTGGTCGGCGCCGTGGTGGCGTCGACCGATGCAGCGGCGGTGTTCCTGCTCGTTCACACCCAGGGCCTGCGCCTGCGCCCCCGTGTCGGCGCAACTCTGGAAGCCGAATCCGGCACCAACGACCCGTTCGCGATCTTTCTCACGCTGATGCTGGTCGAGTTCATTTCATCAGGTGAAAGCTCGCCGTGGCATGTCGTGATGGAGCTCGCGCGCGAAGGCCTGCTCGGCGCCGTCCTCGGCGTGATCGGCGGCCGCCTGGTGGTGCTGGCGCTCAACCGCATGGCGCTGCCGCAGGGCCTGCACGCGCCCTTTGTCACCACCGCGGCACTGGTGATCTTCGGCGTGGCGCAGATCTCGCACGCGTCAGGATTTCTCGCGGTCTATCTCGCCGGCATCATCGTCGGCAACCGGCCGACGCGCGCGCATAATTCGGTGGTAACGTTTCTCGACGCCGCGACCTGGCTGGCGCAGATCGTGATGTTCGTTCTGCTGGGCCTGCTGGCGTCGCCGCAGCGGCTTTTGGACAGCGCGGGTGCCTCCGTGATCGTGGCGCTGGTGCTGATGCTGGTGGCGCGGCCGCTCGCGGTGCTGCTGTGCCTGATGCCGTTCCGGTTCAACTGGCGGGAAAAGGTTTTTATCGCCTGGACCGGCCTGCGCGGGGCGGTCGCGATCTTTCTGGCCTCGATCCCGATGCTGGTCGGGTTGTCGAAAGCCTATCTCTATTTCGACGTCGCTTTGGTCGTGGTCGTCATCTCGCTGCTGCTGCAGGGCTGGACGCTGGGTCCGGCGGCGCGCTGGCTGCACGTGGCGCTGCCGCGCGTCGACCGCGGTCCGCGGCGCGTCGAGCTCGATCTGCCGGGCCAGCTCGAACAGCAACTGGTCGGTTATCCCGTACGCTCGAAAAGCCTCTACTTCCGGCGCGGCCTGCTTCCGTCATGGTCGAAGCCGACGCTGGTGATCCGCGACGAACGGATCCTCTCGCCCGTCGAGGCCGACCCGGTCGTGCCGGGCGATTACGTTTATCTGCTGGCGCCGCCGGAAAAGGCCGAGGCGCTGGATCGTTTCTTTGTCGACATGCCGCCGAGCGCGGCGCCTGATCCGCATCTGCTCGGCGATTTCATGGTATCGGGCGAGCACACCCTCGGCGAACTGGCCGCGATCTACGGCGTATCAGCCGAAGAGGAGCAGGCGAAGCTGACGCTGGCGGATTATTTCGACATTCATCTCGACCATGCGCCCAAGGAAGGCGCCGAGCTCGTGCTGGATCCCATCGTCCTGGTCGCGCGCAGCATCAGCGGCGGCCGGGTCAGCGTGATCGGCCTGCGGCTGCCCGAGGACGAGGAAGGGGCCGTGCCGCTGACGCGGTGGCAGACGTTCAGGCGCAAGCTGGCGGAGATCTGGTCGTCGGTGGCGGGGGTCTGAGCGCCCGGCCGCACAGCGCCGCCGATCTTTCTCAAGCGCCTTCGACGATGATGAAGTCCGCATCGGCACATTGCTGGCGGATCGCTTTCGCTTCCTGATACTCGGCGCTCCGGTAGCAGGCGGTAGCTGTTTCGCGATCGGCGAACTCTACGACGACGTTGCGCTCGCGCGCATCGCCTTCCATCAGCTCGAATTCGCCGCCGCGTACGATGAACCTGGCTCCGAATTTCTCGAAGGCCGCTCGCGCCGCGGCGAGGTAGTCCGGGTAGCGTTCGGGCTGCCGGACGCTGACGCGCACGATCCAGTAGGCTTTGGGCATGATCAATCTCCGTGTTAAAAGTTCAGGCGACGGCAGGCATGGCGCGTGATTCAGCCGCGCTACGCATCACGTTCGCGACGGTTCCATAGGCCTGTGTCCACGCGGCTTTCGCAGCGGGCGTCCAGGCTTCTCCGAGACCTTGCTCGAGCGTCCAAAGCAGTGCCGCGCCGACGGTCTCGTAATGCGCATCCTTCACGCCATAGCGTGAATGATTCCTGCCGAGATTTTCCAGCACGGGAATCAGCGGTTCGAGATTGTCGATGCCGTTGACGACGGTGCCTAGCGCCGCCAGCAGCTTGCGGCGCTGCTCCTGCATGTCCGTCCGATCGAACATCGGCCGCAGCGAGGAATCGAGTGCGAAAAGTCGATCGTAAAACAGCGTGGCCGCGACGTCGGCGATTGGAACGACCATCGCCCATGTTGTTTTGACGAGTGCCTTGTCTTCGGGTGACATATCAGTTCTCCAAATATGGGATTTCGGCTCAGTTGCCGGACCGCTTCATTGCGGTGGCGCCCTTGCGGCTGCCTGCTGCGAAGGCGACGATCGCTGCGATCAAACGTGCAAATGCGGCCCGAATAGCTGCCGCCTGTGCGATCCGCGCTTCCCGCACGAGCTTGTCCTTCATGGCGAAGTAATCGGCACGCGACATCCGCCGGATCTCGGTGACGCGGGCTTCGGCCCGGGCTTCAATCTGCATCGTCGGCTCCATCATTCGCACTTGCGCCGTATGAAACGCTGCGACGTGATGGCTTTACGACGAGCACGTAATCACATAAAATGAATTATAATGATAAAAATGATCTTCATGAGAGATATATGGACCTGTCAGATCTGAAGATCTTCAGCGCCGTGGTCCGCGAGGGCAGCGTGACCCGGGCCGCGCAACGGCTCTATCGCGTGCAGTCCAACGTGACGACGCGCATCCGTCAGCTCGAAGAAGATATCGGCGTTTCACTGTTCATTCGCGCGGGAAAGCGTCTGCATCTGTCTCCGGCCGGACAGGTGCTGCTGGACTACGCGGACCGGCTCCTCGCGCTCGCCGAGGAGGCGCGCAATGCGGTGCAGGATCCGAGGCCGCGCGGCATTTTCCGCCTGGGTGCGATGGAAAGCACTGCAGCCGTCCGCTTGCCCGGACCGGTGAACGAGTATCACCGGCTCTATCCGGAAGTGGCCTTCGAACTCCGGACGGGGAATCCGCCGGCGCTTGCAAAGGCGCTGCTGGCCAATGAACTCGATGCGGCGCTGGTGACTTTGCCGATTGCGGAAGCGCTGTTCGAGAAGGTCGCGGTGTTCGAGGAAGAGCCCGTCATCGTTTCCGCCGCCGACACGCCGGCGATCGGCAAAGGCAAAAATGCCTACTTCCCACGCACCATCATCGCGTTCGAGCATGGCTGCCCCCACCGCAAGCGATTGGAGGACTGGTATGCGCTGCGCGACCAGATGCCGGAGCGCACCATCGAACTGGGCTCCTATCACGCCATGCTCGGATGCGTCGTCGCCGGCATGGGCGTCGCCCTGCTGCCGAGAAGCGTGCTCACGACATTTCCGGAGAGCAGGCGGCTGAAGGTCCATCGCCTGCCGCCGGGCGAGAATCGCGCCGATACCTACCTGATCTGGCGCAAGGGAGCCGATTCGCCCAAGGTCCAGGCGCTGCGCGATTTGCTGACCAGGCAACGCTCCAGGAGGCGCGATCCTGCGCAGGCCTGATGCAATATCCGCAGTTGAGGAATGAACCGAGTATCATTAGCCTGCGGCAAAGGCCGCGCGACGGCCTCCCGGTGGAAACGCAGGAGACACAACAATGTCCGGCCCCCTCGACGACCAGCTCGGCTTCGCGCCGGACTACAATTCCCCGGTCCCCTATATGCAGCGGACGCGCGATTATTACGCCGCGATCGGCTACACCACGCCCTATCGCTGGGCGCATTATGTCGATGCGCCGTTCCAGCCGCTGAAGAAGCCGCTGGCCAAGTCGCGCGTGACCATCGTCACCACCGCTGCCCAGTATGATCCCGCCAAGGGCGATCAGGGTCCTGGAGCGGCCTACAATGGCGGCGCAAAATTCTACCAGGTCTATGACGGCGACACCGCCAAGCAGCACGATTTGCGGATCTCGCATATCGGCTACGACCGCAAGCACACGACAGCTACCGACAGCGGCACCTGGTTTCCGTTGCCGCAGCTTCTGAAGGCCGCCGCCGCAGGGCGGATCGGCGAGGTCGCGCCGCGCTTCTTCGGGGCGCCGACCAACCGCAGCCACCGCGTCACCATCGATGTCGATGCGCCGGACATTCTCGCCCGCTGCCAGGCCGACAAGGTCGACGTCGCCGTGATCGTTCCGAACTGCCCGGTCTGCCACCAGACCTCGGCGCTGGTGGCGCGCCATCTCGAAGCCAATGGTATTCCCACCGTCGTGATGGGCTGCGCCAAGGATATCGTCGAGCATGCCGCGGCGCCGCGCTTCTTGTTTTCGGATTTCCCGCTCGGCAACTCCGCCGGCAAGCCGCAGGACGTGGACTCGCAGGCGCAGACGCTCGAGCTGGCGCTGCGGTTGCTCGAGTCCGCCTCCGGCTCCCGCACCACGATGCAGTCGCCGCTGCGCTGGAGCGAGGATGCCTCCTGGAAGCTCGACTACAACAACATCGCGCAGATGAGCCCGGAAGAACTGGCGCGACGCCGCGCCGAGTTCGACAAGCAGAAAGAGATCGCCCGCGGCAACCGCGCGGCGTGATCGTTCTTCCCCTCTCCCCTTGTGGGAGAGGGTGTCGCCTCACGAAGTGAGGCGACGGGTGAGGGGTTCTCTCCGCGAACACCGAATGCGCGGAGAGAACCCCTCATCCGGCGCTTCGCGCCACCTTCTCCCACAAGGGGAGAAGGGAAAAAGAAAAAACCAGGAGGACGTCCATTTTGACCCGACCGTTCGAAGGCGTGAAGATTCTCGACTTCACGCAGGTGCTGGCTGGCCCCTATGCGAGCTACCAGCTCGCGCTGCTGGGCGCCGACGTCATCAAGGTGGAGCGCCGCGAAGGCGAGGACATGCGCCGCACGCCGCTGAGCCGCGAATGGGCCGAGCGCGGCCTCGCGCCGGGCTGGCAGGCCATCAACGGCAACAAGCGCAGCCTCACCCTCGACCTCTCGAAGCCGGAGGCGATCAAAATCGTCAAGCAACTCGCCGCGCAGGCCGACGTGGTGATGGAAAATTTCCGCCCCGGCGTGATGGACAAGCTCGGTATCGGCTATGCGGCACTGTCGGCGGTCAACCCGCGGCTGATCTATTGCGCGATTTCCGGTTTCGGCCAGACCGGCCCGGAACGGCTGGGCGCCGGCTATGACGGCAAGATCCAGGCGCTGTCCGGCATCATGTCGATCACCGGCCATGCCGAGACCGGCCCGACGCGCGCCGGCTTCGCGGTGTGCGACGTCCTCTCCGGCGCGACCGCAGCCTTCGGCGTATCCAGCGCGCTGTTCCAGCGCACCCATACCGGCAAGGGTCAGTTGGTCGACGTCTCCATGCTGGAGGCGACGCTGGCGTTCCTGTCCGGGCAGGTCGCGGACTATTCGGTGGCCGGCCACCGCCAGCAGCTTTCCGGCAACCAGGCGGTGAGCCGCCGGCCGACCGCCAACCTGTTTAGGGCCGGCGAGGGCTATCTGCTGCTGGCCGTCAACAGCGAGAAGCAATATATCGCGCTGATGACCGCGCTTGGCCGCGCCGATGCGCTGGAAGACCCGCGCTTCGCCGACTGGTTTGCCCGCCAGGAGAACGAGCCGGCGCTGCGGGCCATCATCGAGGAGGCGCTGTCGAAGAAGGACCCGCGCGAGTGGGAAAAGATCCTGGACGCCGCCGGCGCGCCCTGCGCCAGCATCTGGAAGGTCGAGGAAGTCATCGATCATCCGCAGATCGCAGCGCGCGGCGCCATACAGGAGATCGATACGCCCTATGGCCGCCTGCGCTTTGCCGGCAGCGGGTTCCAGCTCGCCCATGGCGGCGGCCGGCTCGACCGCATGGCGCCCGCGCTCAGCGCCCATACCGACGAGGTGCTGGCCGCGCTCGGCTATGACGCGAAAGCGATCGCGGAACTGCGCGCGCGCGAGGTGGTCTAGCGGTAGCCGGGGCAGGGGCGTCTGCACCCTGTCCCGTTTTGGGTAGGCCAGCGCATGGCGACATTGCGCCAAGCCGCTTTAATCGATCCGCTTCACCGTCTAAAAGACGCCTTTCCCGATCCCAGAAGGACAGACCATGCCCGCCTACCGCTCCCGAACCACGACCCACGGCCGCAACATGGCGGGCGCCCGCGGCCTCTGGCGCGCCACCGGCATGAAGAACGAGGATTTCGGCAAGCCGATCATCGCCGTGGTCAACTCGTTCACCCAGTTCGTGCCCGGCCACGTCCATCTGAAGGATCTCGGCCAGCTCGTCGCGCGCGAAATCGAAAAAGCCGGCGGCGTCGCCAAGGAGTTCAACACCATCGCGGTCGACGACGGCATCGCCATGGGCCATGACGGCATGCTCTACAGCCTGCCGTCGCGCGAGATCATCGCCGACAGCGTCGAGTACATGGTCAACGCGCATTGCGCCGACGCCATGGTCTGCATCTCCAACTGCGACAAGATCACGCCCGGCATGCTGATGGCGGCGCTGCGGATCAACATCCCGACCGTGTTCGTCTCGGGCGGGCCGATGGAATCGGGCAAGGTCAACATCAAGGGCAAGCTCCGCGCGGTCGACCTGATCGACGCCATGGTCGCCGCCGCCGACAGCAATGTCAGCGACGCCGAGGTCGAAGTGATCGAGCGCTCGGCGTGTCCGACCTGCGGCTCGTGCTCGGGCATGTTCACGGCCAACTCCATGAACTGCCTCACCGAGGCGCTGGGTCTGGCGCTGCCGGGCAACGGCTCGGTGCTGGCGACGCATGCCGACCGCAAGGGCCTGTTCGTCGAAGCCGGGCACCTGATCGTCGACCTGGCGCGGCGCTACTACGAGCAGGACGACGAAACCGCGCTGCCGCGCAACATCGCGAACTTCAAGGCGTTCGAGAACGCCATGACGCTCGACATCGCCATGGGCGGATCGACCAACACGGTGCTGCATCTGCTGGCGGCCGCCTATGAAGGCGCAGGTGCCGTTCACGATGCAGGATATCGACCGGCTGTCGCGCCGGGTGCCGGTGCTGTGCAAGGTGGCGCCGTCGGTGCGCGGACGTGCATCTGGAAGACGTTCATCGCGCCGGCGGCGTGATGGCCATTCTCGGCGAGCTCGACCGCGCCGGCCTGCTCAATCGCGGCCTGCCGATGGTTCACAGCAAGTCGCTGGAGGATGCGCTCAACCGCTGGGATATCGTTCGCACCAAGAGCGAGAGCGTCCGCAAATTCTTCATGGCCGCGCCGGGCAACGTGCCGACGCAGGTCGCGTTCAGCCAGGAGCGCCGGTTCGAGGAGCTCGACACCGATCGCGCCACCGGCTGCATCCGCGATGCCGAGCATGCCTATTCGAAGGACGGCGGCCTTGCCGTGCTGTCGGGCAACATCGCGCTCGACGGCTGCATCGTGAAGACCGCCGGCGTCGATGAGAGCATTTTGAAGTTCGAGGGGCCGGCGCGGGTGTTCGAAAGCCAGGACGCCGCCGTCGAAGGCATCCTCGGCAACAAGATCAAGCCCGGCGACGTCGTCGTGGTCCGCTACGAAGGCCCGCGCGGCGGTCCCGGCATGCAGGAGATGCTGTATCCGACCAGCTACCTGAAATCGAAGGGCCTCGGCAAAGTCTGCGCGCTGGTCACCGATGGCCGCTTCTCCGGCGGCTCGTCGGGCCTGTCGATCGGGCATCTCTCGCCGGAAGCCGCCGAAGGCGGCTTGATCGGCCTGGTGGAGGAGGGCGACCTTATCAAGATCGACATCCCATCGCGCTCGATCAGCCTCGCGGTCGACGACGCCACGCTGGCAAAGCGCCGCGAAGCCATGCTGGCCCGTGGCGCGGACGCCTGGAAGCCCGCCAAGAAGCGAGCCCGCAAGGTGACGATGGCGCTGAAGGCCTATGCCGCGCTGACGACAAGCGCCGCCCGCGGCGCGGTGCGGGTCGTTCCGGAGTGAGCGCTGCGCCAGTTTCGTAGGGTGGGTTAGCGAAGCGTAACCCACCGTCTTTCTGCGTAACGGCGGGTTACGCTAGCGCTAATCTTACTGCGTCATGGGCATCGACGACCCTTCGATGCGGCACCGTCGCCACAGCAGGGACATCGCGGCAAGGTTTTGATTAGCGCGCGGATCAATCGGGCGTGCATGGTTGCGATCGAGTTCGGGATGTGGCGTTCAGGCCGCACGGGCAGAGCCTCTGGGTCGATAATCGTCGGGTAAGCGAGGTACCGGGACTGGCGCGGCGGAACGAGGTCCTGAGGGGGGAATCGTCGCCTGCTCGGCGATCAGGAAGCCGTAGGCCGCGATGCACAGGGTTGCGTGGTGATGGAAGCCACGCCAGCCGCGCCCTTCGTAGTGACCGAGCCCGACCTCCTGCTTGAGGTCCTGATAGTCGCGCTCGATGCGCCAGCGCAGCTTGGCCAGATCGACGAGCTGCGTGAAGCTGATGTTCTCCGGCAGCGTGGCGAGCCAGTATTTGGTTGGCTCTGCTTCGCCCTCCGGCCATTCGATCAACAGCCACTCAGGCGACAGTTTTTCGGGGATCAGTTTGTCGTAGCCGACGCGGACACGCACACGCGCGAAGCGCGAGGATAGCTGGTCGACCGAGCCTTCCCGCCACGTCACCGTGCGCCAGGCCTGCTTCGGTAGACCGAGTGCCACTTTTTTGGCCGAGACCAGGTCGGGCTCGTCGCGGCGGCCGGTGTTGTTCATCGGCTTGTCCATCCGCCGTGGGCCGCTGCCAGGGGCCCACATCAAGATGGTCGGCACGATGCCGACCACGTAAGGCACCTTCAATTCCGTCATGCCTGCACGCAGCCGCGCGTCCCTGCCGTAGGCCGCATCCATCAACGCGACGCCGCGTGGCAGACCGCTCTCGCAGGCCCAGCGGATTTGCTCCAGCGCGATCTGCAGCTTGGTCTCGAACTTGATCTGCTTCGGCACGCCTGCCTTCTGCCGCCGGGCACGATCCTTCGTCCAGGCTTCCGGCAGGTACAGCCGATAGGCCACCGGAAGGCTGGCGGCATGATTGGCGATCGACAGCGACACCGCGACCTGGCAATTGACCTGCTTGCCGAGCTGCCCGCAATATTGGTGGTGCACGCCGACCGAATGCTTGCCTTGCTTGGGGAACGAGGTGTCATCGATGATCCACGCCTCGATCGGCCCGCTCTTCTCCATCGCCGGCAGCACCATCTCGCGCACCTTGGCCAGAACAGCCTCGTCCGACCAGGCCGCGTTGGCGACAAAATGCAGCAACGACTGGTGCTGTGCCGCCGTCCGCGCTGGCGCTGTCCGCGCCGCCA
This sequence comes from uncultured Alphaproteobacteria bacterium, assembly GCA_963816815.1. Classification (GTDB taxonomy): domain Bacteria; phylum Pseudomonadota; class Alphaproteobacteria; order Rhizobiales; family Xanthobacteraceae; genus Bradyrhizobium. The sequence continues at coordinate 60,417 of CAWFMW010000042.1, read as the reverse complement.
TCGGCTCAACGCTCTTGCGTTCCCCAGGCAGCATCAGGCCCGTGCAATAGTCGCGCAGCGGTCTCGTCCGCTCCACATGACCGATCACGCTTCCAAGACCGGCTACATACTCCGCAAACCGCGTTTCGCTATCTACACTCCGATCGAGATTTATCTGGCCCTCCGCACGCCAAATATGGAATCTCCTCAATTACTTGATTCTCAGCCTCAAATGACTGCGACCGTCTGACTCAGTAGTGCTAACCCGCCCTACGTTCTTACAAAGACGAAACGATCGTCTTGTAGTCGTTCTCTGCGAACGCCCGACAAGTCTGCGACCGTACAAATCCGAGGGCCGCGCTCCCCAGGGCGAGCTTTGCGACGACTTCGTCGTTCGGTGCTTCAACGATGGACACGGCATCATATTGGCCCGTTACGAGGTAAAAGGCCTTTAACTCGGCACCCGCATCGCGGAAGCGTTGCTTTGCCGCCTCGAGTCGCTTGGGCCCGTCCTTGATCGTCTCGGCACCCTTCTGAGTGAAGTTGATTAGGGAAATATAAGTGGGCATGGATGAGCCTCCATGGGTAAGAGTGAGCATCCCGTTGTGGGCGAAACAGCCAAGCGGATAACGCAAGCAGAATGTCTGTCTTGATCTAGATCAACACGCCGAGATTGCTTGTCGGCTGTCGATTATGGGGCAAATCCTATACGTCCGACCTTGGGTCCAAGAGCCGACACTGCCGCACAGCCAACCGAACCGGGGTAACGGTTCGCAGCGCCATACTCCGTTGTGATCGACCAGCGAACCTCAGCGGCATCGCGATGGTCTGATGGTCGCGGCCCTACGACAGCCTTGAGGAATAACCCCTACGTAGCGCGGCTGGGGATGATCCCGACTTGGTCAAAAGCAAGCCAGCCACGAATGACCGCCGGATATCTTCGCACGCGAGTATTGAGGGGATTTGCCCGAGGAATTGCATTCAAAAATGGAGCTGATCATGAGCAGGATAGCACTGGTGACTGCATTCGTGCTGGCGTTGATCGGACCAGTGTCGGCGCAGAAGGCCGAGATCGAGGCGGCAAACGCTAAATGGACAGAATTCTACACCAAGGGCGATTTCGCCGGGATCGCGTCGTTATACACCGATGATGCCATCGCACTTCCAAACGGTTCTGCGATGGTGCGGGGCCGAGCGGCGATCGAGGCAATGTGGAAAGGCATCCTGGCCGAACACGTTGGCGATCCGAAAGTTACAACCCTGGACGTCAAGTTGCTCGGCCCCTCCGCGGCACGCGAGATCGGGACTTTCAGCCTGAAGACTAAGGGCCCAAGGCCACAGGAAGTGAGCGGGAAGTATGTTGTGGTTTGGGAAAAAGTTGGAAATGACTGGAAACTCGCGACCGATATTTGGAACGATGGCAAGTAGGCTTCCGGATTTTGGCCGATGACAACGCTACCGATCGAATGGGCAAGGCGCACCCATCCTGCAAACCGAATTGCAACGGCGCTCTACGTCAGCACCTTGACGCCGCCGAGCGCGGTAACGCGCCCCTGTTTCAGCATCACGATCTGCGTCGCCAGTTGACGCAGCTCGGCGGCGTCGTGGCTGACATAGACCATCGGAATCCCCTCGTCGCGCAGCCGGACGAGATAGGGCAGGATTTCCTCCTTGCGGCCCTCGTCGAGCGAGCCCAGCGGCTCGTCCATCAGCAGCAGGCGCGGCTTCGACAGCAGCGCGCGGCCGAGCGCGACGCGCTGGCGCTCGCCGCCGGAGAGCTGGCCGGGGCGGCGGTCCAGCAGATCGCCGATGTCGAGCAGGTCGGTGACGCGCTTCTGCTGGGCCGGATCTGCCACAAGGCGGTTCATGCGGCGGCCGTAGTCGAGATTCTGCCGCACGTCGAGATGCGGAAACAGCCGTGCGTCCTGAAACACGTAGCCGATCCGCCGGCGATGCGGCGGCACATGAACGCCCGCGGCCGTGTCATCCAGCGTCTCGCCGTCGAGTGCGATGACGCCGCGATCCGGCCGCAGCAGTCCTGCGATCATGTTGATCAGCGAGGTCTTGCCGGCGCCGGACGCGCCGAACAGCCCGGTGACGCGGCCCTGGCTTTCGAACGCGGCTTCCAGCGAGAATTCGCCGAGCTGCTTGGTGACGTCGACGCGCAGCATGGTCAGTTCCCGTGCAGGCGTTTTGTGGCGCGGCGCGCGAACCATTCGGAGGCGATCAGGGCGCCCATCGCGATCACGATGGAGATCAGCACCAGCCGTGCCGCAGCGGTGTCGCCGTCCGGGGTCTGGATCAGCGAATAGATCGCGGACGAAATGGTCTGGGTCTCGCCGGGAATGTTGGAGACGAAGGTGATGGTGGCGCCGAACTCGCCGATCGCCTTGGCGAAGCCGAGCACCATGCCGGCCAGCACGCCCGGCAGCGCCAGCGGCAGGGTCACGGTCGCAAACACCTGCCACGGCGCGGCGCCGAGCGTGCTCGACGCCTGTTCCAGCCGGCGGTCGATCGCCTCGATCGACAGCCGGATCGGCCGCACCAGCAGCGGAAACGACATGACGCCGCAGGCCAGCGCCGCCCCGGTCCAGCGAAACGCGAACACGATGCCGAGATGGTCGGCGAGCCACGCGCCGACCAGGCCGCGGCGGCCGAAGGTCAGCAGCAGCAGATAGCCGGTGACGACCGGCGGCAGCACCAGCGGCAGATGCACCGCCGCGTCGAGCACCGACTTGCCCCAAAAATCATGCCGCGCCAGCAGCCACGCCAGCGCGATACCGAACGGGGTCGCCACCAGCGTTGCGACGACGGCGACCCGCAGCGACAGCAGGATGGCCGTCCATTCGGCCGGCGAGATCTCGAACATCAGGTCGAAGGGCTGACCAGGAACTTGAAGCCGTATTTTTCAAGGATGGTCTTCGCCGCGGTCGAGCGCAGGAAGGCGAGATAGTCCGTTGTCTCCGGCTTCGCGGTAGTGGTCGCCGCCACCGGATAGATGATCGCCGGATGGGAATCGGCCGGGAAGGTGCCGACGATCTTGACGCCGGGTTCGACCTTGGCGTCGGTCGAATAGACGATGCCGAGCGCCGCTTCGCCGCGCGCCACCAGCGTCAGCGCGGCGCGCACGCTCTCGGCCATCGCGAATTTCGGCTCGGCGGCCTGCCATGAACCGAGCTTCTCCAGTGCCGCCTTGGCGTATTTGCCGACCGGCACGGACTTGACGTCGCCGGTGGCGATCTTGCCGTCGCCGGCGAGCTTGGCGAGATCGAAGCCGGCGCCGATGTTCACATTGTCGATCTTGGAATCCTTCGGCGCGATCAGCACGATGCTGTTGCCGAGCAGATTGACCCGGGTCGGCTCGTTGATGTTCTTCTTGCCGATCGCGTAATCCATCCAGTCGGTGTCGGCGGAGATGAACACGTCGGCCGGCGCGCCCTGTTCGATCTGTTTGGCCAGTGCCGAACTGGCGGCGTAGCTGACGGTGACCTTGACGCCGGTCTTCGCGGTGTAGGCGGTGTCGATGTCGTCGAGCGCGTTCTTCATCGAGGCCGCGGCGAAGACGGTGAGGGTCTTGTCCTGCGCGGCGGCGGGTGAATGGGCGGCTCCGAGCAGAATGACGAAGGCGGCAAAAATTCCGGTAAGACGATACATGATAGCGCTCCGTGCATGCTTGCAGGCGCGCTTTACGCGCGCCGCAGTCAGGCGTGGTTGAATTGACGGAAGCGACTGGCGGAAGCGCTGTTCCGGCAATTCCGACGGCTTACGGCCAGTCGGAATATCGCCAATGGCGCTGACAATAGCAGGCTGGCGGTCGGGGTCAAAGTGGCCCTTCGTACCCTAGGCCAGCCGCTATTCCGTCGGCAGGATCGCAATCGAAACCGAATCCTCCTTCGTTCCGCTGACCTGCAGCACGAATGGGCTCGCCGAGAGCTCGTATTTCATGGTCTTGCGGATGCCGTCGCAGTCGGTGGCACCGCTGAAGGCCTTCGGTTTGAGGAAATGGCCGTCCTGCACCACATCGACCCAGCCGCCCGAGGACAGGCTGATGGTGTAGAGGCCGGCCTTGGGGGCGTTCTTGATGCTGGCGAAGCCGGCGAATGTGCCGTCCTTGGGCGCACGTTCGGGCGGCGTCGGCAGTTTGGCCTCCGTTGGGCTGCGCAGGGCGAGCATCACGGCCTGCGCGGGCAGGGCCGCGAGTTCTGCGCCCGACGCAAGCGTGATGCGATCCGGCGCCGTCAGCGCCGCCCGCTCGCGCTCGATTCGCCCATTTGAACTTGTCGCAGCCGCTCGGTTCCTCCGCCGCCCAGGCCGGCGCGGCGCCGAGCAGCGCCAGCGCAACGAGAAGTGACGTGCGCATGTCAGTCGACCGCAATCATGACGTCGGAAGCTTTCACCACGACGATCGCCTTGCCGCCGGCCTTGATGCCGAGGTCGTCGACCGCCTCGTTGGTGATCGAGGAGGTGATGACCTGGCCGCCTCCGATATCGACGCGGACATGGGACGTGGTTGCGCCCTTCTTCACTTCGACGACGGTACCCTTGATCTGGTTGCGTGCACTGATGCGCATGGCAGTCCTCACAATGTCAGGCGCACACGGAACTCCGTGCGCTGCTGGCTTCTGGTTCAATGGGAATTTCGGACCGTCGTCCGCTTGGCGACGCGCGCTTACGGCGCAGCGACATCCGATACTAGCGCAATTCGCGGCAGCGAGGATAGCCCGTCGGCGGCGTCTATGGCTTCGCGTCCGGCGCATGCAACACCGCCTTGCAGGCCGGCGGCAGCGCCGCCATCGTCATCGGCGGCTTGGGTTTCGGCGGCACCGCGGGCGGCTTGGGATGCAGCACCGAATCGCTGAACCAGTAGGCGAGATCGCCGGTGCTGCAGCCTTCGCCCTCGTTCGGTTCAGGCTGGCTGTCGCATTCGCCGGCGCCGGGCGGGCATTTGATGCGGATGTGGAAGTGATAGTCGTGGCCGTACATCGGCCGCACCTTGTGCAGCCAGTAGCGATCGCCCTTGGCCTCGCGGCACAGCGCCTTCTTGATCGCGGCATTGACGAAGATGCGCTGCACGCTGGGTTCCTGCGCAGCGGCGCGGATCACCGCGAGATGGCCGGGCGTGAATACTTTTGGATCGATATCGAGCCGGTCCTCGCGCACCATCATCACAGCCGACATTTCCTCGCGCTCGTTGCGCGATAGTTGGCGGTTCGGCATCGGTGTCAGCCAGATGTCGGCGTCGAGTCCAACCTGATGGCTGGCATGTCCGGTGAACATCGGCCCGCCGCGCGGCTGCGACATGTCGCCGACCAGGATGCCCGGCCACCCTGCATCCTTGCGCGCTCTGGCAGCGAGCCGCTTGACCAGCGCGACCAGGTCGGGATGTCCCCAGTAACGATTGCGCGACAGCCGCATCACCTGCCAATTGTCGCCGTTGATCGGCAGCCCTTCCGCGCCCGCGATGCAGCCATGGGCATAGAAACCGTGCACGCGTGTCGGCATCGCCGCCGGCAGCACCTTGCGGCCGAACAGTTCCTTGGCGGCGACTTTGGGATCGTTGGGGTTGGCGAGCGGCGGCAGCGGTTTCGGCTGGACCGTGCCCTTGTCCTGCGCCCATGCGCTTGCGGCATTGACGGCGGCCATTACGGTGATGAGCGGGATCAGAATCAGGCGAGGGTTCATCGGATCACTCTATTCATGCGAAACGTAGCATGAAACCGGCAGCGGGTCACAAACGCGGCAACCGCAAGTAATGCCAATCATAGCAGGGCGCAATGATGAAGTCTGCGTGGGGCGTCAGGCTTGCGGCCGCGGTCTACTGCAACTCGATATTGGCCGACCTGATCACTGCGGCCCACCGGTCGACTTCCTCGCGCATGTATTTCGACGTCTTGTCGACCGGGCCGCCAAAAGTGACGGCCGACAGCTTCTTGAATTGTTCCTGCAACGCGGGCTGGCGTAACGCCTCGTTCACGTCGGCATTGATCTTATCGACGATGTCTTTCGGAGTTTTGGGCGGCGCCACGATGCCGTACCAGGCGACTGCTTCAAAACCCGGAAGCGTTTCGGCAATCGTCGGTACATTCGGCAATGACGGCAGACGCGCGGACGAGGCCACCGCGAGCAGTTTCAGCTTGCCGGCCTGAACCAGCGCCAGCGAAACACCGAGATTGTCGAACATGACGTCGACGTCGCCGGCGACAAGACCCTGCAGCGCAGGCGCCGAGCCGCGATAGGGAATGTGCCGCAGCTTCACCTTCGCCATCAGCTGAAACAGCTCCGAGGTCAGATGCGAGGTCGTGCCGTTGCCTTGCGTGGCGCAGATGGTCCTGTCGGAATTGCCTTTCAGGTATTCGATCAGTTCGGGCACGCTCGATGCCTTGATGTGGTCCGGATTGACCATCAGCGCATTCGGCACCTGGGCCATGACGATGACAGGCTCGAACTTCGTCGGGTCGAAGCCCAATCTCGGGTACAGATTCTGATTGATCACGAGTGGCGGCGGTGGTGACGAGAGCAGCGTGTAGCCGTCGGGCGCGGAATGGTAGACCTGTTCGGCGCCGATGTTTCCGGCAGCACCGGTGCGGTTCTCGATGACCACCGGCTGGCTCCATTTGCGCGACAGCCAGTCGGCGACAATCCGCGGAATAGCGTCGGCCGTTCCTCCGGCCGGAAACGGAACGACGATTTTGACGGGACGGTCCGGGTAATCACCGGCGCGCGCCGGTGTGTGACCATGCGCGAGGAGAGCCAGAAGCAACGTCAGGACCGCGAGTTTACGGCGAACGGGAAGATCGGGCGTAGAGCCGGGCATCCAACCTCCTCCCGCTGCCGCCTCTACACCGTACGTTCCGAGTTGTCGGCGCTTGGTGTTTGCAGCAAGGAAGGATAGCTTGAACGTGCAGGCTTCCGAAGCATTTTTTGCGTGGGACGATGACGCAACTCACTGTCGTGATCATTGGAGGCGGAATTGGCGGGCTGTTCGCCGCGAACGCGCTGATCGCCCACGGCTTCGATGTTTCCGTCTATGAGCAGGCGCCTGCGCTCGGCGAGGTCGGGGCAGGGGTATTCCTGACGCCGAACAGCGTGCGGCAATTGCAGCGGGTAGGCCTTGGACGTCAGGTGGAACGTTGGGGCGCCAGGGTCGGCCACGGTTCTCACTATTTTCGCCACGACGGCGCGCCGATCGCCCCGGTCCAGGTGACGGACTCGGCGGGCTGGAACGCCACCTTCGGCATGCACCGCGCCGACCTCGTCGAGATGCTGGCGAGCGCATTGCCGTCAGGCGTGGTGCACACCGGACATCGCGGCACGGACTTTGAACAGACGAGCGAGGTCGCGCGGGTATCCTTCGCCAACGGTGCGGTCGCCGAAGGCGACGTCGTTATCGCAGCCGATGGCATCCACTCCGACCTGCGGCCCTATGCGGCGCCGCCGTCCCGGCCGGTCTTCCACGGCTCCGTCGCCTATCGCGGCGTGTTGCCGCGTGAGCGAATTCCGCACTGGCCGACCGATTGCTGGCAGATGTGGCTCGGCAAGGGAAAACATTTTCTCAGCTTTCCGGTGCGATCGGGCGAGCTGATCAACTATGTCGGCTTCGTGCCGGCCGATGCGGAAATGAAGGAGTCGTGGTCGGCGCCCGGAGATCCCGACGTACTGCGCCGCGAGTTTTGGGGATGGGACCCGCGCATCGGGGCCCTGCTGAGCCAGGTTGAAAAGACGTTTCGATGGGCGCTGTACGACCGTGAGCCGCTGCCGGCCTGGACCTGCGGCCGCCTGACGCTGCTCGGCGATGCCGCGCACCCGATGCTGCCGCATCTCGGTCAAGGCGCCAACCAGTCGATCGAGGACGGCATGGCGCTGGCGACAATTCTCGCGCGGGCGTCGCACGCCAGCGTACCGGCGGCGCTGCTTGGCGTATGAGCGACTGCGACGCGATCGCGTGGCGGCGGTTCAGCGCGGTGCGCGCGAAAATGGCATGCGCTACGACTCCTCCTATGCTGATCTCGGCGTGCGCGATGCCGAGATCACAGCGCATGCGGCGTTCCGCAGGCGGCTTTACGATCACGACGTCGTGCCGGAAGCGCAAGCGGTGGCGGCTGCCTTGAGTTGAACGGACGTTATGTCGCTACCGCCGTTAACCGCGCGATAACCCTGTCGATCGTTGACGCAGTCTCGTGCGCACGTCCGGCGTTTCGCGCATTCCTTGTGCATCCAGTACGCGCGTCGCCGTCCGGCCACGCCTGCGTGGCGATTCCGCCCATGAACTTGCGATTTGCGTCAAAAGCGATGCACGCAGAGCGTGCGCATATCCTTCCGACGGGTAGTGACTGTGAGGTGCGCGTGAGCCTTTAGGCGGCAAGAGATACCAATTTTTCAGATACTTATCCGAAAACGTCGCTCGCCGTAGTGCACGGGGTAGAGCGTAGCAATGTCGACGAAAAAGCGAAAAACAGCAGGGAAGCCCGGGCAGGCGGCGGCGATTGTCCGCTTTCGCGGCCGGCCGGTGAAATCCGCGCCGAAGCCTGCCGCCAAACGCGGGCGGAGCCCGTCCGCTGCTGCCGGCGAGATCGTACGCAAGCGCGCCGAAATTGACGCAGCGCTTGCGGAGGCACGCAAATCGCACGAACGCTTGCGCGAGGCGATCGACATCCTGCCGCAGGGCGTCGTGTTTCTCGACGCCGAAGGCCGCTACATTCTCTGGAACAAAAAGTATGCCGAGATGTACAGCCGCAGCTTCGGACCTGTTCAGGCCGGGCGTGCGGCTGGAGGATACGATTCGCGTCGGCGTCGCGCGCGGCGATTATCCGGAAGCCGTCGGCCGCGAGGAAGAATGGATCGCCGCGCGGCTCAAAAAGCTGTACCAGCCCGGCGAGCGGCATGAGCAGACGCTGGCCGACGGTCGCGTCATCCTGATCGATGAGCGTCTGACCGAGGATGGCGGCATCATCGGCCTGCGCGTCGATATCACCGAGTTGAAGCAGCGGGAGGCCTCGTTCCGGCTGCTGTTCGACAGCAACCCGGTTCCGATGATCGTCTGCGCGCTCGGTGATGAGCGTATTCTCGCCGTCAACGATGCTGCGATCCAGCACTACGGCTACAGCCGCGGCGAATTCGAGAAGCTGACGATCCGCAGCCTGCAGGCCTTCGACGCCGAACTGCCGTGGGCCGGCGACGACCGTGCGGCGCGCACCTGGAAGCATGTCCGCGCCGACGGCGGGCTGATCGACCTCGCGATCTATTCGCGCCAGCTCGTCTATGGCGACCGGCCTGCGGTGCTGCTGGCGCTGATGGACACCACCGAACGCAAGCGCGCCGAAGCGCGGCTGACTTTCATGGCCCAGCATGACGGCCTGACCGGGCTGCCGAACCGCAATTTGCTGCGTCAGCAGATGGACGACATCCTGCTGCGCACACGCCGCAGCGCCGAGAAGGTGGCGGTGCTCGTGCTCGGCCTCGACCATTTCAAGGCAGTCAACGATACGCTCGGTCATGGCATCGGCGACAAGCTTCTGCGCGGCGTCGGCAAGCGGTTGCAATCGATGCTGCGCGACGACGATATCGCTGGCCCGGCTCAATTCCGACGAGTTCGCGATCGTCCAGAGCGGGGTGACGCGGCCCGAGGATGCCGCGTTCCTGGCGCGGCGCCTGCTGGACGCCATCGGCGATCCCTATCTTCTGGACGGGCATTCCGTCGTGATCGGCGCCAGCATCGGCATTGCGATGTCGCCCGGCGACGGCGATGAGTCCGAGAAGCTTTTAAAGAACGCCGATCTCGCATTGTCGCGCGCCAAGAACGATTCGCGCGGCACATTCTCGTTCTTCGAGTCCGGAATGGACGCGCGCGCCCAGGCGCGTCGCAAGATCGAAATCGAGCTGCGCGAGGCCGTCCAGGGCGACACGCTGCGGCCCTATTACCAGCCGCTGGTCGATCTTTCGAGCGGGCGCATCACCGGCTTCGAGGCGCTGGTGCGCTGGCCGCATCCCGAGCGCGGCATGATCTCGCCGGCCGAATTCATCCCCGTTGCCGAGGAGACCGGACTGATCAACGCCGTCGGCGGCTTGATGCTGCGCCGCGCCTGCATGGATGCGGCGCAATGGCCCGACGACGTCCACGTCGCGGTCAATCTGTCACCGCTGCAGTTCCGCGTCGGCAATCTGCTGTCGCTGGTGATCGATACGCTGAGGCAATCGGGCCTGCCGGCGCGGCGCCTGGAACTCGAGATCACCGAGACGCTGCTGCTGGAAAAGAGCAGCGAGGTGCTGGCGACGCTGCATGCGCTGCGCGCGCTCGGTGTCCGCATCTCGATGGACGATTTCGGCACCGGCTATTCCAGCCTCAGCTACCTGCGCAGCTTTCCGTTCGACAAGATCAAGATCGACCAGTCCTTTGTGCGCGACCTCGCCGCCAACCCCGACGCGCAGGCGATCGTGCGTTCGATCATCAGTCTCGGCAAGGGCCTCGGCGTTACCATCACGGCGGAAGGGGTCGAGACCGAAGCCGAACTCAACTGCCTGCGCAAGGAAGGATGCCACGAGGGGCAGGGCTTTTTGTTCAGCCGCGCGCGGCCCAATGCGGAGATCGTCGGCCTGTTGAAGACGCAAGGAAACTGGAGCTCGCCGGCAGGCGCGGCGCTGGTGGCGTAGGGGCTGGTGGCGTAAGGCTGCACCGCCCTATCCGCCGTCATTGCGAGCGAAGCGAAGCAATCCACTCTTGTTTGCGGCGCGATGGATTGCTTCGTCGCTACACTCCCTTGCGCAAACGCTTCGCGTTTGTCGCAGGCAATGACGGGAGGCTATTCGGCCCGTCCCGCCTTCCGCTTCCTCGCATGATACGTCAACGCCAGCGCGATGCAGTGCCGCAGCGCAGCCTCAGGCAGCTTCTCGCCGGCGTCGAGCAGAATGCTGCGGTTGCCGCCATAGCGCAGTTCCGGATAGCGCTCGCGAAACGTCTCGACCAGATCGGTCTGGCAATGGAAATAGAGCGCGTAACCGCCGGCTTCCGTCTTCAACTGGTCGATCCGGATGGTGCTGCCGCTGTTGCTCTCGGTCGTGAGATAGCTCGGCTGCCCCCATTTAAGGGCTTCCTCCAGCGCTCCGACGCCCGTGGTGGTCTTCGCCGTATCGAAGATCAGCCGGCGCAGCGCCAGCAATCTGGATTTAACCGGTTGGGGATAGGTCTCGAACACAGCTTCGATCGCGCGACCCGCGCCATCAGCGGTTTTCTTTGTGATGCGCTTTGCGGCCTTCTTCGGTGTCGGCTTCTTCATCCGTCTTTCCGTGCATACCAGGCTGTACGCACAGCTTATAGCACGGACTGACGGGCGGGAGCGACTAGCGCTCCCGAGCGTCCGCTTCGAACGCCTACGCGGCGTCGCGCAGGCCCGCCAGGAACGTGTCGACGCTCTTGGACAGTGCATCGGCCTGTTGGCCGAGCTGGCTGGACGCGGTCGCCACGTTGTTGGCCAGCGTGCGCGACTGGTCTGCGGACTGGCTGGCGCCGGTCACGTTGACCGAGACTTCGCTGGTGCCGGTGGCTGCCTGCTGGACGCTGCGGGCGATTTCCCGCGTCGCCGAATCCTGTTCTTCTACGGCCGCGGCGATCGTGGTGGCGATGCCGCTGATTTCGCGGATGGTGTTGCTGATGCCGCCGATCGCCGTCACGCAGTCGCCGGTCGCGGCCTGGATCGCAGCCACCTGTCCGGCGATTTCTTCCGTGGCCTTCGCGGTCTGATTGGCGAGTTCCTTGACCTCGGAGGCGACGACCGCAAACCCGCGACCGGCCTCGCCGGCGCGCGCGGCCTCGATGGTCGCGTTCAGCGCCAGCAGATTGGTCTGACTTGCAATCGCTCCGATCAGGCGAAGCACGTCGCCGATCTTTTCGGCGGCGGAGGCCAGGCTGCTCACCATTTCGGTGGTCTGTCCGGCTTTGACCACGGCGTCGTCGGCGACCTGGCTGGAATGGGTGACCTGACGGCCGATTTCGGCTACCGAGGATGCCAGCTCTTCGGTTGCAGCGGCAACCGCGTTGACGCTGGCGGATGCCTCGTCGGAGGCGGTAGCCGCCGCGGCGGCGCGCTGCGAGGTACCGTCCACGCTGGTGGTGATTTCGCCGGCCGCGCGCTGCATGCCGGTTGTTGCCTGCGCGACCGCGGCGACGACGCTCTTGACGTCAGCCTCGAAGCGGTCGGCCATCTGGCGCTGCAAGACCTTCTTCTCGAGTTCGGTCTGATGCTTGGAAGCCTCCTGCGCCTCGCGCATGCTGCGGGCCTCGATCATGCTGCGGCGGAACACATCGACCGCGCTCGCCATGGTGCCGAGTTCGTCGCGGCGCTCGCTGCCGGGGATCGTGACGTCGATTTCGCCGCCGGAAAGGCGGTTCATGACCGCCGTGATGGCAGCCAGCGGGCGCGACAGGCCGCGACCGAGCAGCAACGCCAGCAGGATGGCGCCGATCAGGATGGCGACGGTGCCGAGGATCAGGCTGCGCTGCGAACTCGCCGCTGCTGCCTCGTATTCGGTTGTATCCTTGATGATTTCGAGAATGCCGACCGGCTGACCGGCGTAATTCTTGATCTGCCCGAGATAGAGCGCGGCAGGGCGGCCGGCGAGCGTTGCGTCGCGGCGCAAGGGCTGGCCGTCGAACACACCCTTGAGCTCCTCGGCGCTGGTGACCACGCCGTCGCCGAAGGTCGAGGAGAGCTTCTTGAAATCCTTGCCGTCATACGAATAGACCGCAAGGTCGATGCCGAAGCGCTTCTTGGCGCGATCGACGAATTCCTTGCCGAAGGCGGCGCCGACGTCGACATTGGCCAGCGTCTTGCCGTCCCGCATGATCGGCGTCATGCCGAAGATCGAGAGCGCCTCGCGACCTGGCTCGACGCCGACGATGGTCTTGCCGGTCTTCATCGCTTCCACCACGGTGCTGCGGCGTGACGAGATGTCGTCACCGAAGACTTTCGGCGCGTGCACTCTGTAGACCACCATGGCCGGCGGCTTCTGGAATGTGATCAGCGGGATGCCCTGGGCCGTCAACGCCTTCATGGCGTCGCCGAGCAGCGCTGCCAACCCGTCCCGGTCATCCTTGACGACCGCATCGGCGACCGGCGACAACGCGGCGACTACTGAACTGACCGCAAGCGCGGCGCGGCCTTCATAGTCGATGGCGGCGATCACGCTGTCATATTGCAGCTTGAGTTGCTGATCGAGCGCGAGCTGCGTTAGCGAACGTTGCTGGACGATCGAGAAGGTTCCAAGGATGCCGCAGGCGACAGCCACTGTCAGCGAGATGGCGAGGACCAGGCGAACGGCGATCGAACGAATCTTGAACATGTGAAATACGGAAGCTCCACGGGGCGACGAGGCTCCGTAAGAGATTTCATGAATTGTTTAACAACAAGGCGGGCCAAGCAGTACGTAGAACTACGGACCGTCAGCGCGCGGTCGGCGTTCCCTCGAGATTGCCCGACAGGATCGCCTTGCCGACATCTTCGTAATGCGAGTCGCGTCCCTGGATCTGCTGCGCGATGGCGTGCATGTCGCGAAAGCGGCGTTCGAACCGGTTGGCATTGAACACGGCCGTGGCGCCGGCCATGTGATATGCCGTGTCGACCACGGCGGCTGATTGATGGATGCTCCAGGTCGCGGCTATGCGCAGCGCGATGCGGTGAGCTTCCGTGACCGTTCCGTCGCGCAGGAGATCGCGCCAGACTTCCGCTGCCGTGGAATAGAGATAGGCGCGGGTGGCGCGCCACTGCGCCTCCATGCGGCCGACGACGCCCTGCACGGCGTTGTTCTCCCGCATCGCCTTTTGCGCTTGCGGCGTCTTGCCACGCGCGAGGTCGATCGCAGCATCCAGCGTCGCGCGGGCGACGCCGATCGATGTTGCCGCAAAACCCATGCTGAACACCATGTTGGTGGAGAGCTTGTACAGCGGCCCGTTCTCGCGGCGGCCTTCCGGCTCGTCGCGCAACGCTGCGAATTTCTCCGGGATGAAGAGGTTGTCGACCGAATAGGAATCGGTGCCGGTGCCGCGCAGTCCGATCACGTCCCAGACGTCGTACATCGTGGCGCTGGTCACCGGAAACAGGATGGTGCGGATCTCCGGCGAGCCGTCCTGTTTGCGCCGCTGTGTGCCATCGGCCTCGACGACGCGGACATGGGCGCCGAGCCAGCTTGCCTGCCGCGAACCGGAGGCGAAATCCCAGCGCGCGCTGGCTTTGTAGCCGCCCGGAACCGCCTGCACTTCATGATTGATCGCGCCCCAGGCCAGAATGCCGGGCGCGACGTTGAAGATTTCGTTGGCGGCAGCGGGATCGAGATAGGCCGCGGTCATGGCGCAGACGCTGCATTGGCCCAGGCACCACGCGGTCGAGGCGTCGGCTTTTGCCACCTCCTCCTGCATCTGCATGAAAGCTTCCAGCGGAGCCTCGGTGCCGCCAAAACTCTTCGGCAGCAGTGCGCGGTAAAGCCCGTTCTCGATCAGCGCCTGGGTCACCGCAGGCGTCAGCCGCCGCGACCGCTCGATCTCGTCGGCTTCGCGCACGATCAAGGGCGCCAGCGCGCGGGCACGCTCGACGAGGTCGAGGCCGGGATGCTTGCTCATGCGTTCCTCGCATTCACTTGTTTTTTGGGTCGTTTTCTTGAGCTTGGCCGCAATGGTGACCCATCCGCCGCCATCGATCAAGGCAGCGGATATCTCAAGCCGTCGCCCGCCCCAGATCGAGCGACGGTTGCGACGGGCGTTTGGCCGACGGGAAGCTCAGCGCCACGGCGACGGCGGCGATGCCGATGGCGAACGAGCCGACATAGAGCCAGCTGTAGGCGTGGAAGGTGTCGAACACCCATCCTCCGGCGAGTGGGCCCAAGGCCATGCCGAGGCTGGCGAAAGCGGAGACGGCGCCGAACATGCTGCCCATGATGCGCACGCCGAAATATTCGCGCACCAGCACGGCGTAGAGCGGCATCACGCCGCCATAGGCGAGGCCGAAGACGACCGACAGCGCGTAGAATTCGCCGAGGTGGCCGACCGCGAGAAAGGTCGCGATCGCCAGCGCCTGCACGAACAGGCCTCCGACCAGAACGTGCTTGGCGCCGAGGCGATCGGCCAATACGCCGAGCAGCAGCCGGCCGCCGAGCCCGGAGAAGCCCGCGAGGCTGTAGACGGTAACGGCGGTCAAAGGCGCGATGCCGCAGATCATGGCATAGCTCACCATGTGGAAGATCGGCCCGGAATGCGCCGCGCAGCATGCGAAATGGGCCAGTGCCAGCGTGATGAATTGCGGGGTTTTGAGCGCCTGCGCGACGGTCCACTGCCTCTCGGGCGCACCGGTTCCATGTGCACCCGCAGCGGTTGAGGGCTCTGGCGCGGTCCGCACCAGAAACGAGGCCGGTATCAAAAGCGCCAAGGCGACAATGCCGATCACCAGCATCGCCGTGCGCCAGTCATAGGTCGTGATCAGCCAGCTTGCGAACGGGGCGACCGTGAGCGGCGACACCCCCATGCCGGCCGACACCAGCGCAACCGCAAGGCTGCGCTGGTGTTCGATCCAGGCGCTCGCCGCGGCCACCATCGGCGCATAGAAACTGCCGGCCGCAATGCCGATCAGGACGCCGAACGTCAACTGGAACTGCCACAGGCTGGCGGCCTGGCTCGCCCCGATCAACCCGGCGCCGAGCAGCAGCGAGCCGGATAAAACGACGATGCGGGTACCATACCGGTCGGACAGCGCGCCCCAGAAAAATGCCGCCAGTCCCATCGCGAGAAAGTCGATCGTGACCGCTGCCGACACGCCGCTGCGCGACCAGCCCATGTCTTGCGAAATCGGCTGCAGGAACACCGCCAGCGACAGCATCGACCCGAACGCCACGCAGGTCATCAGCGCGCCCACGGCGACGACGACCCAGCCGTAGGAAGACCCGGAGGATTTCCGCATGCGTTTCCCCTGCTCATTTGTAGTTATGATTGAGCAGGGGAGATGGTGACCGATCCGGCGCCACAGGGCAAGGCGTAGGGTGGGCAGAGCGAAGCGTGCCCACCATTCATCACCGACCTCGCCGCAAGACGGTGGGCACGCTTCGCTTTGCCCACCCTACAAATCTTGGTTGTTAGCGAAGCGCCCTCAGCTATCCACCTTCAGCGCGGCGATAAACGCCTCCTGCGGAATGTCGACCTTGCCGAACTGCCGCATCTTCTTCTTGCCTTCCTTCTGCTTCTCCAGAAGTTTTCGTTTGCGCGTGATGTCGCCGCCGTAGCATTTGGCGGTGACGTCCTTGCGCAGCGCGCGGACGGTTTCGCGGGCGATGATCTTGCCGCCGATCGCGGCCTGGATCGGGATCTGGAACATGTGCGGCGGGATCAGTTCCTTCATCTTCTCGACCATGGCACGGCCGCGCCCTTCCGCGCGGGTCCGGTGCACCAGCATCGACAGCGCATCGACCGGCTCGTTGTTGACGAGGATCTGCATCTTCACGAGATCCGCCGGCTTGTAGTCGGTCAAATGATAGTCGAACGAGGCGTAGCCCTTGGAGACCGATTTCAGGCGATCGTAGAAATCAAACACCACTTCGTTGAGCGGCAGATCGTATTTCACCATCGCGCGGGCGCCGATGTAGGTCAGCTCCTTCTGCGAACCGCGGCGGTCCTGGCACAGCTTCAAGACACTGCCGAGATATTCGTCGGGTGTGAGAATCGTGGCTTCGATCCAGGGCTCATGGATTTCGGCGATCTTGACCACGTCGGGCATGTCGACGGGATTGTGGATTTCGATCTCCTGGCCGTCGGTCAGGTGCATCTTGTAGATCACGCTCGGCGCCGTCGCGATCAGATTGAGGTCGAACTCGCGCGATAGCCGCTCCTGGATGATTTCCAGATGCAACAGCCCGAGGAAGCCGCAGCGGAAGCCAAAGCCCAAAGCGGCGGAGGTTTCCATCTCGAACGAGAAGCTGGCGTCGTTGAGACGCAATTTGCCCATCGCCGCGCGCAGCGTCTCGAAGTCGTCGGCATCGACCGGGAACAGGCCGCAGAATACCACCGGGATCGCCGGCTTGAAGCCCGGCAGCATCTCCGTGACCGGCTTGCGGTCGTCGGTGATGGTGTCGCCGACGCGGGTGTCGGCGACTTCCTTGATCGCCGCGGTGATGAAGCCGATCTCGCCGGGTCCGAGTTCGTCAACCTGCGTCATCTTCGGGGTAAAGAAACCGACCCGCTCGACGTCGTAGGCGGCATTGGTGCCCATCATCCGGATACGGCCACCCTTCTTCATCACGCCGTCGACGACGCGGATCAATACGACGACGCCGAGATAGACGTCGTACCAGCTGTCGACCAGCAGCGCTTTCAACGTCGCGCTACGGTCGCCCTTCGGCGGCGGCAAACGCGTGACGATGGCCTCCAGCACGTCGGGAACGCCAAGGCCGGTCTTGGCCGAGATCATCACGGCGTCGGAGGCGTCGATTCCGATCACGTCCTCGATCTGCTGCCGTATCTTCTCGGGCTCGGCCGCGGGCAGGTCGACCTTGTTGAGGACAGGCACAATCTCATGGCCCGCATCGAGCGCGTGGTAGACGTTGGCGAGCGTCTGCGCTTCGACGCCCTGGCTGGCGTCGACCACCAGCAGCGACCCTTCGCAGGCCGCTAGCGACCGCGAGACCTCGTAGGCGAAGTCGACATGGCCGGGCGTGTCCATCAGGTTGAAGATGTAATCCTTGCCGTCCTTGGCGTGGTAGTTCAGCCGCACCGTCTGCGCCTTGATGGTGATGCCGCGCTCGCGCTCGATATCCATGGAATCGAGCACCTGCTCCTTGCCCGCCATTTCGCGGTCCGTCAGCCCCCCCGTCATCTGGATCAGGCGGTCGGCCAAGGTCGATTTGCCATGGTCGATATGGGCGACGATGGAGAAGTTGCGGATGTTGGAAATGGGGACGGTTGTCATGGGGCGCGGGATAGCATTCACACCCCCGGGCGGCAACCATCTTGCTGTATTTTAAGGGGGTTTCTTCACGCCAAGCTGATTCCACTTGCGCCGAAAACGCGCTACGCACTGAGACCATGTCGACTGCATCCATTTTGCCCACGGCCACGCGCGTCACGCGCATTCCGACGATCCGGCGGCTCGGGGCATGGCTGGCTGTGCGCGCCAGCGATCCCAAAGCCGGCCTGTGGCTGGTCACCGGCTTTGCCGTGGCCCATGCCGTGCTGTGGACGCTGATTCTGGTCAATCTGAAGACCGGGCAAGACGTCCATATGGACGTCGCCGAGGCCTACGCCTGGGGGCAGAAGTTCCTGCTCGGTTACGGCAAGCACCCGCCGCTGTCGGGATGGGTGGCCGGCGTCTGGTTCAGGTTTTTTCCGGTCACCGACTGGGCGACCTATGCGCTGGCGATGGCGACGCTGGGTTGCGGGCTCGTGATCTGCTGGCTGTTGGCGCTGCGCGTGGTCGATCGTCGCCGCGCGTTCTTCGTCGTGGTGATGCTGGCGCTCTATCCGATCTTCAACTTCAAGGGCTTCAAGTACAATCCGGACCTGCTGCAGCTCGTCACGCTGCCGCTCGTCGTGCTGGCCTACCTCGATGCCTTCGAGAAGCGCAGCATCAAGTCCGGGCTGTGGCTCGGGCTTGCCGGTGCGCTTGCGCTGATGACCAAATACTGGGTGCTGACCATGATCGGTGCCGTCGGCCTTGCCGCGCTGATCCATCCACAGCGTTTGCAATTCCTGCGTTCACCGGCGCCGTGGGTCGCGATTGCCACGCTCGTGGTGGCGATGCTGCCGCATCTGATCTGGCTGAAGCAGGTGGACTTCGTCCCGCTCACCTATGCCGGCGATACCTACGCCCTGACCGACCGCGCCCAGATCGGCGATCTCGCGCTCGGCTATGTCCTGCATAATCTGGCGCTGCTGGCGTTCCCGGTGCTGCTCGGCGCGCTCGCGCTGCTCTGGCGGCCGTTCCGCTGGACGCCGTTTCCGTTCCTGGCGCGCGGCGTCAATGCGAGCGTGAACCTGTCGCAGGCGCTCAATGTCTGGATCATCCAGGCGGTGGTGGCGATCGGGCCGCCGCTCGGCGCCGTGATCTTCCATGTCTACATTAAGACCGACTGGGGCATCCCGCTGTTCTTCCTGATGCCGCTCGCGCTGATCGCGCTTCCACCGGTGCGAGTCCAGAAAATCGCGTTGTTGACCCTGACGCTGACCTGGCTGGTGATTTCGCTCGTCGTGCTGGCGGTCTCGCCAAGGATCGTCGCCTACGAGATGAGTGAAAAGCGTACGGCCGGTGCGACCTACCGGGCGCGTTCCGAACTCGCCCGCGAACTGACGGAAGCCTGGCACACGCGGTTTAATTCGCGCTGGCCGGTGGTCGCGGCCTATACCGATACCGGCCAGCCCGTCACCTTCTACAGCCCCGATCATCCGGCGGCGCTGACCCCGGACGAGCCGTGGTCATCGGGCCTGGCCTCGCTCGACGGCGCGAAGCAATCGGGCTTCATCGGCATCTGCGAGGCCGGCGACTGGAAGCTGGAAAAATGCGAGGCGTGGATGAAGGCCCATGCCGCCAATGCCGAGCACATCGTGATGACGACGCGACGATTCTTCTTAGGTCATCCCGGCCCTGCGACGGCCTGGAACATCTTTATCGTGCCGCCGGCCAAATAGAGCCAATCAGAAAATCGAAGGGGGTAACGCATGGACATGGACCTGACTGGCAAGACGGCACTGGTCACCGGCTCGACGCGCGGCATCGGGCTGGCGACCGCCATCGGGCTGGCGCAGATGGGCGCGGAGGCGATCGTCAACGGGCGCGACGAGGCGACGGTTGGCGAGGCCGTGGCAAAAGTCCAAAAAGCTGCGCCGTCGGCCAGGGTGCATGCCGCGGTGTTCGATCTCGGCAACGCGACGGGCTGCGCCGCGCTGGTGAAGCAATTCCCCGGCGTCGATATCCTCGTCAATAATCTCGGGATCTATGAGCCCAAGGGCTTCTTCGACATCGAGGACGCCGATTGGACCAAAATGTTCGAAGTCAATGTGATGAGCGGAGTCCGGCTGACGCGGCATTATCTGAAGCGGATGCTTGACACCAAGGACTGGGGCCGCGTCGTGTTCGTCTCCAGCGAGTCCGGCGTCTACATCCCGAAGGAGATGGTGCATTACGGCTTCTCCAAGTCGGCGCAGCTCGTTATCGCGCGCGGCGCGGCGGAGACGACCAAAGGCACCAACGTGACAGTCAATTCGGTGATGCCCGGTCCGACCTGGGTCGAAATGGCGCCGATCCGTCTGGCCGCGCGCGCCGAGGCTGCCGGCACCACCGTCGACGACCTCGTCCAACGCACCTTCACCGAGCGCCGCCCTGCGTCGCTGCTGCAGCGCTACGCCAGGCCGGAAGAGGTCGCCAATCTGATCTGCTATGTCTGCTCAAAAGCCTCCAGCGCCACCAACGGCGCCGCGCTTCGCGTCGACGGCGGGATTGTTACGAACCCGTTTTGAGCTGTCAGACGTCTGTGAGGTGTCAGACCTCATCCTGAGGAGGCGCGTAGCGCCGTCTCGAAGGATGAATGGCACCAGCCGGGCCGCATGGTTCGAGACGCCGCTCCGCGGCTCCTCACCATGAGGGTCTAGAGTCGGTGAAAAATGCTAAACGCCTTCTTCGTTGAACTTGTCGGCGACCAGGGCGGCGATGGCGTCGACCGCGGCCTGCGCTTCGGGGCCGATCGCGGAGACCGTCACCGAGGTTCCCGGTCCCGCCGCCAGCATCATCAAGCCCATGATCGAAGTACCGCCGACGGTCTCGCTGCCGCGCGTCACCCAGACCTCGGCGTTGAACTTTTCGACCATCTGGACAAATTTGGCCGAAGCCCGCGCATGCAGGCCGCGCTTGTTGATGATTTGAAGTTCCTGCGAGATGGCGCCCGCCGGCACGCTTGGCCCGAGTTCCTTTTCGGGCGCGGCGTCGTCGCTCATTTGCCGGCGAGTACGCGGCTGGCGATGGTCACGTATTTGCGACCGGCTTCCTGGGCCATGGCGATGGCATCGGGAAGCGAACGCTCTTCGCGGACCTTGGCCAGCTTCACCAGCATGGGAAGATTTATACCTGCGAGCACTTCCACCTGGGGACGGCTCATACAGGAAATCGCGAGGTTGGAAGGTGTGCCGCCGAACATGTCAGTCAGGATGGCGACACCATCACCGCTGTCGACGCGATTCACCGCTTCGATGATATCGCTTCGACAGAGATCGGAGTCGTCCTCGGCTCCAATCGTGATGGCTTCAATTTGTTTTTGCGGACCCATGACATGTTCGAGCGCCGCCTTGAACTCGTCGGCAAGGCGCCCATGGGTCACAAGCACTAGACCAATCATCGGAAACTCCTCGCGGGTGCTTTTTGGTGCACCGCACGAACGCGCCACTTTGACCATCCAGAGGCCCCGCGCAAGAGGGCATCTTGGCTATTGTTCCAGTACTTGGCGGTAAACAGTGAGGCCTGTGCCGGTTTAATCAGTGGCGATATTGGGGCTTATATGGTTACCAAACTCCTTCGAACAATCATCCAAAGGTTGGACGGTGTCCGAACTCTCGGTTGTCGTCAGAGCAGCTGCAATCAGGGGGAGGGGCGCATAACCAATCCCAATAGGGATTCGCGGTATTAAAACACCGTTTATGCGGATAGCGAGCGCTTTTGGCGGCGGCAGCCGCTCTGCGTCGCTGGCCGCGAGATCGGCGATCAGGCCGACCATCGCCTCCCCAATAAAGTCGCAATGTCTGATACCCAGACCCCGGATCTCGATCAGGCCGGCCAGTTCTGGCGCCGGGCGAACCCACAATTGTCCGGCGACTGTGTCGAGATGGACACGGTCATCGCCGACCAAAACGGCCGGCGGAAGCTGTCCGGCGCGTCCGGCGAGAATCAGATCGAAGGCCAGCCGCGACTTGCCGGCCCCCGACGGCCCGCGGATCAGCACGGCGCGGTCCCCCACCAGCACGGCGGAGGCATGCACGCTCGCACCCTGCGTCATCATGGCGCTGGCAGCCGAACCACGAAGCGCGCGCCCACCACCGTCGGCTTGCCGTCGGCATCGGCCGGGCCGTGGCGATTTTCCGCCCAGACCCGCCCGTTATGCGCTTCGATGATCTGCTTGGAGATCGACAGGCCGAGGCCCGAGTTCTGGCCAAAGCCCTGATGCGGCCGGTCGGTGTAGAAGCGCTCGAAGATGCGCTCCAGCGCATCCTCGCCGATGCCCGGTCCGTCGTCATCGACGACGATTTCGATTTCCGAGCGCACGCGGCGACAGGTGACGCGCACCTTGCCGCCCGGCGTGGAGAACGACTGCGCGTTGGACAGCAGGTTGGAGACTACCTGCCCGAGCCGGGAATCATGGCCCGGCACCGAGAACGTGTCGGTTGCGCCGCGCCCCTCGAAGCGTGCCTCGACCGCGACGTCGTGGCCCAGCCGGGTCTCGTTGGCGACCGAGGTCAGCGTCGTCAGCAGCCGCCGCAGATTAACCGGCGCCATGTCCTGGCGCTGCAATTCGGCATCGAGGCGGCTGGCGTCGGAAATATCCGAGATCAGCCGGTCGAGCCGCTTGACGTCGTGCTCGATCACCTCAAGCAGGCGCGCGCGGCTGGTGTCGTTGCGCGCCAGCGGCAGCGTTTCCACCGCCGACCGCAGCGAGGTCAGCGGGTTCTTCAATTCATGGGCGACGTCGGCGGCGAACATCTCGATCGCCTCGATGCGGCTGTAGAGCGCATTCGTCATGTCGCGCAGCGCGCCCGACAGATGGCCGATCTCGTCGCGGCGGCGGGTGAAATCGGGAATCTCGACGCGGGTCTGGATGCGCCGGCGGACGCGCTCGGCGCCGTCGGCCAGCCGCCGCACGGGCCCCGCGATCGTGCTCGCCAGCAATAGCGACAGCACGATCATGACCGCGGACGCGACGCCGCCGACCTTGAGGATCGCCAGCCGCTCGGCGGTCACCATCTGGTCGATGTCGTCGCCCTGCGTGGAAAGCATCAGCGCGCCGTGCACGGCGCGGAACCGCTGCACTGGCACTGCGACCGAGACGATCACCTCGCCACGGTCGTTGACGCGCACCATGCTGCTTTTGACGCCGTCGAGCGCCTGCACGATTTCCTGGTAACCCTTGCCGTTCTCGGGACCGAGTTCGCGATAGAGCGGCAGGTCGCCGCGATTGAGCCAGGTGCGGATCGAGATCGTGGCGCGCTCGACAAAGCCCGGCTTCTCCGTCGAAGGCGGCGGCAGTTCGAAACGCAGCACGTCGCCGCGGCCGTAGAGGCTGCGGCTGTCGAGGATCATGCCGCCATCGCCGCCATAGATGCGTGCGCGCGTCTTGGTCGGCGAGATCAGCCGCCGCAGCACCGGCGCGACGCGCTCCGGATTGATCGGAAAATCAAGACCTGAGGATTCGTCCGGCGCGCCGTAGCTTTCGCCGGGCTTGAGGTCGAGCAGGCGGTCCGGATCGATGGTGATGGTGTTGGTTTCGACGGTCGCGGAGGCGGCAATCGCGCCGGCGATGATTTCCGCCTGTACCAGCAGGCTCTGCGCGCGCGCGTCGATCAGGCCGGCGCGGAACTGCGAGAGATAGAGAATGCTCGCCACCAGGGCTACGAGGCCCGCCAAATTGAGCGAGACGATCCGGCGCGTGAGGCTGGAGAAGGAAAGCGCGAAGAAGAATTGCCCGGCCCGGCGCAACCAGCCGAGCGGCCGGCGCCAGCCCTTTTCGCCCGCATTATCGTCGGCAACGCGATCCCGTTCGGGAAGCTCCGAAGCATCCTCGTTGTTCAGGCTGGGATCGGGCTGCGTTCGATCTAGCAATGGCCGAGCTGCCGGTTCTGATGCGCGGTTTTGTAGTTTCTACGCTTCTACGCCGAACGGGCGGATGTGTCAGTCGGCACGTCCGCCCGGAAAACGCAGGTCAGGCTTCCTTGAAGCGATAGCCGACGCCGTACAGGGTCTCGATCATCTCGAAATCGTCGTCGACCACCTTGAACTTCTTGCGCAGCCGCTTGATGTGGCTGTCGATGGTGCGGTCGTCGACATAGACCTGATCGTCATAGGCCGCGTCCATCAGCGCATTGCGGCTTTTCACCACGCCGGGCCGCGTCGCCAGCGCCTGCAGGATCAAGAATTCTGTCACCGTCAGCGTCACCGGCTCGTTCTTCCAGGTGCAGGTGTGACGTTCCGGATCCATCCGCAGCAGGCCGCGGTCGAGAGCGCGGGCATCCGGCTCCTTCGGCACGGCGGTCGGATCCTTGGGCTGGCCGCGGCGGAGCACGGCCTTGACGCGTTCGACCAAGAGCCGCTGCGAGAACGGCTTGCGGATGAAATCGTCGGCGCCCATCTTGAGGCCGAACAATTCGTCGATCTCTTCATCCTTGGAGGTCAGGAAGATCACCGGCAGATCGGACTTCTGCCGCAGCCGGCGCAGCGTTTCCATGCCGTCCATGCGCGGCATCTTGATGTCGAGGATCGCGAGGTCCGGCGGCGATGTGCGGAAGCCATCCAGCGCCGAGGCACCATCCGTGTAGGTCATGATGCGATAGCCTTCGGCTTCGAGCGCGATCGACACGGAAGTGAGAATGTTGCGGTCATCATCGACCAGGGCGATTGTGGGCATGAGCCTGCTTTCGAATAAGAGAGTGGCTTAAACGGCGGCAATCCAGCCAGACGCCGTATAAATGGGCTTCGTACGCGGTCAACGAGCAATGCAAGCTAGGCTGAAGTGTGACCGAGTTCCGCAAAACGCTCCTGCGGAGATGCGCCGCATCCCGTATAGCACCCCCTCTGACCGAGAAAAGGCCTTTTTTGCAATAAGATGGCCCGGATAATGCCCATGCAGCCAAACGCTAATTTTGATGCTTCCAAACTTGCCCGTTCGCTGCTCCGGCGCAGCCGGCAAGGCGCGCTCGCCACTCTTATGCCCGAAAGCGGCGATCCCTACTGCTCGTTGGTTAACGTCGCCAGCCATGCCGACGCTTGCCCGATCCTGCTGATTTCGCGGCTGGCGCTGCATACAAAAAATATTCTCGGCGACGGTCGCGTGTCGTTGATGCTGGACGAGCGCGCCGCCGGAGATCCCCTCGAGGGCGCGCGAATCATGCTGGCGGGCCGGGCCGAGGAGGCCTCAGGGGAGGCTGCGAAAATCCTGCGTCGGCGCTACCTCAACGTCCATCCATCCGCGGAAGCCTTCGTGGATTTCAAGGACTTTTCGTTCTTTCGGATCGCCCCGTCAGGCCTGCATCTGGTGGCCGGTTTTGGCCGCATCATCGACCTCAAGCCCGAGCAGTTTCTGACCGGGATCGGCGACGCCGCCGAGTTGCTGGAAGCCGAGCAGGACGCGGTCGAGCATATGAACGAGGATCACCGCGAGGCGATGAACCTCTATGCGACCCAATTGCTGGGAGCCGAATCTGCCGATTGGCACTGCACCGGCTGCGATCCCGACGGTATGGATATGCAGGCCGGAAGCGCGACGCTGCGGCTCGATTTCCCGGAACGGGTCACCAGCGCCATGGCGCTGCGCAAGATGCTGGTGCGGCTGGCGGGCGAGGCGCGGGCCAAAGGCTGACAAGCACCTACGACGGTTAACGCTGCAGTTGCCGACGAAGGTGGAAAGCTACGTCGTTGCCTTCGCGATGCGTCAGGCCATGCCGGCCTATCTCAACGATGCATCCTCGCCTCGCAATGCCTGTCCCGCGTTCTGGGGGCCCTTTGCGTTGATCGAGGCCGCCGCGCGTTGAAATTTTTCTAATTGTGCATCGCAGCATTTTTCGTTGGGTCAAGGCAGCTACGGATGGTCGCGCAACCACGACGGCAAACCCTCGAAAAGCGCTGCAGCATCCGATTGATGCAGATCAAACGCCGTCACGTGAATAAACCAAATCGCGTGGATCGGCTTGGCAAGCACCGCGTTCATCAGTATTAGGTCGCCGGACCGAAGCCGGAAGGCTATATTCAGGGGTCACCGCGACAGAGCGCGTCAAGCGACATGCGCGCGTATCGAGTAACGCGGGTTCGAGGAGGAGTCTTCGTGCAAGAGACGGGTCTACGCAACGGTGCCTTCGGCGCCGACAAATTCGGTTTAAAAAATCTCAAAACGGTGCACTGGAATCTCGGTGCGCCGCAGCTTTATCAATATTCACTCGCGGCGGGCGAGGCCGTGTTGTCGGCCGATGGCGCGCTGTGCGCAGACACCGGTGAGTTCACCGGCCGCAGTCCCAAAGACAAGTTCACGGTTCGCGATGCGACCACCGACAAGAACATGTGGTGGGCTGGTAACCAGTCGATCACTTCGGATCAGTTCGCAGTCCTCCACGCCGACTTCCTCAAGCATGCCGACGGCATGACGCTGTATGCGCAGGACCTCTATGGCGGCGCCGATCCGAGCTTCCAGATCAAGACCCGGGTTTTCACCGAACTGGCCTGGCACTCGCTGTTCATCCGCACGCTGCTGATCCGTCCCGAGGCTTCGACGCTCAGGGATTTCGTGCCCGAACTCACCATCATTTCCCTGCCGAGCTTCCGCGCCGACCCCAAACGTCACGGCTGCAAATCCGAGAACGTCGTCGCGATCGATTTCGCCCGCAAGATTGTCCTGATCGGCGGGTCTTATTATGCCGGCGAGATGAAGAAGTCGGTCTTCACCACGCTGAACTATTATCTGCCCGCCAAGGGCGTGATGCCGATGCATTGTTCTGCCAATGTCGGACCCAAGGGCGACACCGCGGTCTTCTTCGGCCTGTCCGGCACCGGCAAGACCACGCTGTCGGCCGATCCGAACCGCACCCTGATCGGCGACGACGAGCACGGCTGGGGCAATGACGGCGTCTTCAACTTCGAGGGCGGCTGTTACGCCAAGTGCATCAAGCTGTCGAAGGAAGCCGAGCCGCAGATCTTCGCCGCCAGCAGCCGCTTCGGCGCCGTGCTGGAAAACGTGGTACTCGGCGAAGATAACCGCGTGCCTGATTTCGACGACGGTTCGAAGACCGAAAACACCCGTTCGGCCTATCCACTCGACTTCATCCCGAACGCTTCGCGCACCGGCCGCGCCGGCCAGCCAAAGAACGTCGTGATGCTGGCCGCCGACGCGTTCGGCGTGTTGCCGCCGATCGCAAAACTGTCGCCGGCGCAGGCGATGTATCACTTCCTGTCCGGCTACACCGCCAAGGTCGCCGGCACCGAGCGTGGTCTCGGCAACGAGCCGCAGCCGGAATTCTCGACCTGCTTCGGCTCGCCGTTCCTGCCGCTCGATCCTTCCGTCTACGGCAACATGCTTCGTGAGCTGATCGCCAAGCACAATGTCGATTGCTGGCTGGTCAACACCGGCTGGACCGGCGGCAAATACGGCACCGGCAGCCGGATGCCGATCAAGGTGACGCGCGCACTGCTCACCGCGGCGCTCGACGGCAGCCTGCGCAATGTCGAATTCCGCACCGACAAATATTTCGGCTTCGCGGTGCCGACCGCGCTGCCGGGCGTGCCGAGCGAGATCCTCGATCCCGTCAACACCTGGAAGGACAAGGCCGAGTTCGACAAGACCGCCCGTAGCCTGGTCGGCATGTTCCAGAAGAACTTTGCCAAGTTCGAAGCCCAGGTCGACGCCGAAGTCCGCGCCGCTGCGCCGGACCTCAAGCTCGCGGCCGAATAAGAACAATCGGATTTGAACAATCGAAAGGGCGGCTCAATGAGCCGCCCTTCTTGTTGTGCCTGTTTGTTTGGACGCCCCGGCGAATTGGGGCAGCCACCGCAATCAGGAAAACGCGCAGCCGGACTTCAGTCCGAGCTTGTTGAAGATCATCGCCGCCGGACAAAATCCGGTGACCGATGCCTGCAGCAGGTTGAGGCCGACAAAGGCCGTCAGCGCCAGCCAATACGGGCTGACGTAAAGGGCAAGCAGCACGCTGACCAGGATCATGACTCCGGCGAAAGCCATCACGGCACGATCGACATTCATTTCACTTCTCCATTGTTAAGGTTGGGCTTGCTGGTTCCTCGGTAACCTCACTGGGCGCCGGCGAGCTGGCTGCGGGTCCATGCGACGATTTTCCCGGCGTCCATCGCGCCGGCCGTCTTCGCCACCAGCCTGCCGCCCCGAAACAGCAGCAGCGCCGGAATGCCGGACACACCCAGTTCTGCGCTGGTGCGCTGCTCTTCGTCGGCGTTGAGCTTGAGCAGCCGCACCTCGGGCTCGAGCTCTGATGCAGCCCGCTCGAACATCGGCGCCATGGCGCGGCAAGGACCGCACCATGCGGCCCAGACGTCGACCAGAACCGCAATGTCATTGGCGCGGCGATGCTTGTCGAAGCGGGCCCCGTCGACGGCGACTGCATGGCCTTCGAACAGCTCCTTGTGACAGGCGCCGCAGCTGGCTTCAGCCGCCGGCTTGCTCACCGGAACGCGATTGACCGCGCTGCAATGCGGGCAGACGATGTTGCGTGTTGAACTCATGACATCTCACTCTTGCTGGACCTAGCCGGCCTTGATCTTCCGGATCCCGAGTTGCTCAAGCACGAACCGCTCGTAAAACGGTTCGCTGTCGCCGAGCCTGATCTTGCGCAGGAAGAATTTTTCGAACGCCACCTTCGCGTAATGGACCCAGCGTCCCTTTGATGACCAGTTGATGTTCCGCGGCGGGATCTCCGGTTGGGCAATGAAGGCGACGCCGCCATCGCCAAAATCAGCGAGGCACACCGCGTTCCAGGTTGCCTCGGCTTTCGGCTCGGCGCCCTTCAGCAGGTCGGCGATGTTGATGGCGGTCGCCGTCACCATCGACTCGATCATGAAGCCGGTCTTCGGCACGCCGGTCGGGACCGGCGTGGCCGCAACCGGCGCAATCGCGACGCCGACACCGACGCCAAAGATGTTCGGGAATGCCGGATTGCGCTGCTGCTTGTCGATGACGATGAAGCCGCGCGGATTGGTCAGGCCTTCGATGCCGCGGACGGCGGCCACGCCGCGGAACGCCGGCAGCATCATCGAATAGCCGAACGGAAGTTCATGGGTTTTGGCCACGCCACCGCTCTCCGATACCTCCTCGACCGACATCTTGCCGGGTTCGACCGAGGTCACGCGCGCGTTCGTAATCCATTTGATGTGGCGATCACGCATTTCACTTTCGAGCAGGCCCTTGGTGTCGCCGACGCCATCGAGGCCGAGATGGCCGATATAGGGCTCGGACGTGACGAAGGTCATCGGAACGCGGTCGCGCAGGCCGCGCTTTCGCAACTCGGTATCCAGGATGAAGGCGAACTCGTAGGCCGGGCCGAAGCATGAGGCGCCCTGGACCGCGCCGACCACGATCGGGCCGGGCGAATTTGCAAATTGTTCGAATGCCTGTTTTGCCTTGACAGCGTGGTCGACATGACAAATCGACTGTGTTTGTCCGTCCGGGCCAAGTCCGGGGATTTCATCGAAGGCAAGGTCCGGCCCTGTCGCGACGACGAGATAGTCGTAAGCGACCGAGTTGCCGTCTTCGAGTTCGATCCGGTTCTCGTTCGGGAAGACGCGGCGCGCGCCTTGAGGGAAGTACCGGATGCCCTTGCGCCGCATCACGTCTTCAAGATCGACTTCGATGTCCTGCTTTTCGCGCCAACCGATCGCAACCCACGGATTGGACGGCACGAAGTGGTATCGCGATCCCTGGCCGATCACGGTGATCCGGTCCTGCCCCTTCCTCAGCTTCGGCACGAGCTCATAAGCCATCAATGTTCCGCTGAGGCCTGCACCGAGTACGACGAGTTCCGCCATGACACTTCCTCCGTTGGGTTGCCTGTTTGACTGCGATCAGCGCCCTGTTGTTGTGGATTCGGCGGCCGGCGGGCCGCTTCGTTGTTGACTATATATTCTATATTGCGTATATACGCAAGTATGAAAATAAATAGCGAGCAAATGCAGTCTGCCGCCGACGCCGCCAGCGAGTTGCTCAAGGCATTGGGCAACCGCCACCGGCTGTTGATCCTGTGTCAATTGATCGACGGCGAACGTTCCGTCGGCGAACTCGCCGCGTTTCTCGGCGTCAGGGATTCTACTGTGTCGCAGCATCTCGCAATCCTTCGTCGCGATGATCTGGTCGATTCGCGCCGGGATGGTCAGACCATCTGGTACTCGATCAGCAGTACGCCGGCACGTGAACTGGTCGAGGTGCTCTATCGCTCGTTCTGCGCGCCGAGTGCCGTCTGTCGGCCGAAGAAGTCTGCCGCAGCCCGCGGCCGCAAGGATTGAGCGAAATCAACAGCGGCGGACCTTCACGGACCTAATGATTGAAAAATGGTCGGAGCGATAGTTCCATGTTCTTCCAGCGTCAAACGACATCGTTGCCGGCGATCGGCGCACTCCTGTGCGCTGTCTGCGTTTTCGGCGTGGCTCCGCTAGGCGCCGCAGAAGCCGCAGAAGAGGTCTTCGTCGTCACCCCGTCCGCGGTGCCCGACCAGAAGGCGGTGTTTGCGACGGTCGAGAGCCGGCGCGTGGTCCCCGGCCGCAGCCGGATCGGCGGCACCGTCGCCGCGATCGCGGTCAAGGAGGGCGACCATGTCGACCTCGGCCAGGTCATTGCCACCGTGGGTGACGACAAGCTCGCGCTGCAGATGAAGTCGCTCGATGCGCAAATCGCCGGACTTGAAGCTCAGGTCGCCCAGACGCAAATCGATCTGGCGCGGGCTGAAGATTTGTTCCAGAAGGGAATCGCGCCAAAGACACGGCTGGACGAGGCGCGCACCGCATCGAACGTCGCGACCAATGCGATGCGGGCGCGTACCGCGGAGCGCTCGGTGATCCAGCAACAGCTCACCGAGGGCAACGTGCTGGCGCCGGCTGCAGGCCGCGTGCTGAAGGTTCCGCTGACCGCCGGCACAGTTGTGTTGCCCGGCGATCCCGTGGCTCTGATTGCCGAGCAGAATTTCGTCATGCGGCTACGGGTGCCGGAACGGCACGCCCGGTTGATGAAGGCCGGCGACCCGGTCCGCATCGAGGGAGACGATCAGGGAGTGGCCGCGCCGCGTTTCGGCAAGATCAGCCTGGTCTATCCGCAGATCGAGGATGGACGGGTCGTTGCCGACGCCACCGTCGAGGGGCTCGGCGACTACTTCGTCAATGAGCGCATCAGGGTCTGGATCGCAGCCGGCGACCGCGCCGCCTTTGTCATACCGGCGCGTTTCATCACGACCCGTTTCGGCATCGACTATGTCAGGATCCGCAGCGGCGCCAACGTCGATACCGATGTGCCGGTGCAGCGCGGCAGGCCCGCGCCGAACCAGGGCATGCCAGACGGCATCGAGATTCTGTCCGGCTTGCGCACTTCTGATCGGCTGGTGCGGCCGTGAATCTCGGACTCTCCGGTCGACTGACCAAGGCGACGATCCGCTCGCCATTGACGCCGCTGTTCCTGCTGGCAGCGCTGGCGGCGGGCCTCGTCGCGCTGATGACGATTCCGCGCGAGGAAGAACCGCAGATCAGCGTGCCCATGGTTGACATTACCGTGCGCGCTGACGGCCTCAAGGCGCCGGATGCGGTCGAACTGGTAACCAAGCCGCTGGAGACGGTGGTCAAAGCAATCGACGGCGTCGAGCATACCTACAGCCAGACCCAGGATGACCGCGTCATGGTGACGGCGCGCTTCCTCGTCGGTACCAAGGCCGATGAAGCCATCCTGCGCGTCCATGAGAAGATCCGTGCCAACATCGATCGGATCCCCGTTGGTATCCCGGAGCCGCTGATCGTCGGACGCGGTATCAACGATGTCGCGATCATGGTGGTGACGCTGTCGCCGAAGCCGGCCGCTGCCGAGCGCTACTCGGAGAAGGATCTCTACGACCTCGCCGAAAAACTGCGCTCCGAGCTGAACAAGGTCGACAATGTCGGCTTGACCTACATCGCCGGCGGCGATGCGCAGCAGATCCGCGTCGAGCCCGATCCCGAAAAGCTTTCGCTCTACGGCGTCACGCTGCAGCAGCTGCTGGCCAAGGTGCGCGATGCCAACCGTTCGTTCCAGGCCGGCCGGGTCCGCGACGCGGGGCAGACGCGGACGGTCGCCGCGGGGCAGACGCTGTCCGGCGTCCCCGACATCGGACTGTTGCTGGTGACGACCCGCGACAATCGTCCCGTCTACGTGCGCGATGTCGCCAAAGTCGTCCTTGGACCGTCGCCGGCCGAGCACCGGGTCTGGAATATCTCGGAGCACGACAAGGGCACGTGGACGACGGCGCCCGCCATCAGCGTTGCGATTGCCAAACGCGCCGGCGCAAACGCGGTCGTCGTGGCGGATGAATTGCGCGCGCGGATCGCGGCGCTCGAGGGGCGGCTGATCCCGGCGGATGTCGCCGCAATCGTCACGCGCGATTATGGCGAGACCGCTAACGAGAAGGCCAACGAACTCCTGTTCCATCTCGGCCTCGCCACCGTCTCCATCGTGGTTCTGATCGCGTTCGCCATCGGCTGGCGCGAAGCCGTGGTGACACTCGTGGTGATTCCGACCACGATCCTGCTGACGCTGTTCGCTGCCAACCTCATGGGCTACACCATCAACCGCGTCAGCCTTTTCGCGCTGATCTTCTCGATCGGCATTCTGGTCGACGATGCGATCGTGGTGGTGGAGAACATCGCCCGGCATTGGGCGATGCGGGATGGCCGCCCGCGGCTTCAGGCCGCGATCGAGGCTGTCGCCGAGGTCGGCAATCCGACGATTCTGGCGACACTGACCGTCGTCGCTGCGTTGCTGCCGATGCTGTTCGTATCCGGCCTGATGGGGCCCTACATGGCGCCAATCCCGGCGAACGCATCCGCCGCCATGCTGTTCTCGTTCTTCGTGGCGATGGTGATCGCTCCCTGGCTGATGCTGAAGTTGCACCGCGAGGGCAACGCCTCGCAGCAGCACGAAGCGGCCCACGGCGAAGGCTGGCTCGGCCGGCTCTATCGGAAGGTCGCCGCGCCGGTCATTCGTACGCGCCGCTCGTCCTGGACGTTCCTGATCTCCGTCGGCGTCGCGACGCTGCTGGCGATGGGGCTGTTCTATACCAGGAGCGTGACGGTGAAGCTCCTGCCGTTCGACAACAAGTCGGAGATCGCGGTCGTCGCCGATCTGCCGGAAGGCGCAAGCCTCGAGGACACCGAGCGGGTGCTGCTGGCTGCAGGCGACATTGCCCGGCAATTGCCGGAGGTGACGTCGGTGCAAGTTTATGCCGGCACCGCAGCACCGTTCAACTTCAACGGCCTGGTACGGCACTATTATTTGCGCGCGGCGCCGGAACTTGGCGAACTGCAGGTCAATCTCACCGCCCGCGGCGACCGCTCCCGCGCCAGCCATGCCATCGCCCTCGAACTGCGTGAGAAGCTGAAGTCCGTCGGCACGCCCGAGGGTACCTCCATCAAGGTGGTGGAGGTGCCGCCGGGGCCGCCTGTCATGGCGACGCTGCTCGCCGAAATTTACGGTCCGGATTCAGCAACCCGCCGCGCCGTAGTGAATGAAACGAAGAAGATATTTGCTTCCGTGCCCTTCATCGTCGATGTCGATGATTCGGTCGGGCAGCCGCGGCCGCGGCTGCGGCTATCGATCGACCAGGATCGCCTGGAATTCTTCGGGGTCGAGCAGAAGGACGTCTACGACACGATCGAGATGCTGTTCGGTGGATTGACCGTCGGCTATTCGCACCGGGGCGAGGAGCGCAATCCGATCGCCATCACGGTGCGGCTGCCGAAGAGCGATCTTTCCTGGACGCAGGCGCTCGCCTCGACTCCGGTTCCGGCCAACGCCCTGCCGGGCTCCAAGACCGTGATCGAACTCGGCGAGGTGGTGCGCGCATCGACGGAAGCCGGCTCCCCCGTGATCTTTCGCCGTGACGGTCGCTTCGCCGATATGGTGATGGCCGAGCTTGCCGGAAGCTATGAGGCGCCGATCTACGGCATGCTGGAGGTTGCTCGCCGTATCGACGCGCACCAGTGGGGCAACCTGCCGAAGCCCGCCGTCAGCCTCCATGGCCAGCCCGCGGACGAAACGAAGCCGACGTTGCTATGGGACGGCGAGTGGGAAATCACCTATGTCACATTCCGCGACATGGGCGCGGCATTCGCGATCGCGATCGTCGGCATCTACATTCTGGTCGTCGCGCAGTTCGGCAGCTTCAAGCTGCCGCTGGTCATCCTGACGCCGATCCCGCTGACCTTGATCGGCATCCTGGTCGGGCACTGGTTGTTTGCTGCGCCGTTTACCGCGACCTCCATGATCGGCTTCATCGCGCTCGCGGGCATCATCGTGCGCAATTCGATCCTGCTGGTGGATTTTATCCGCCATGGCGCCGGCGGCAACAGCCTGCGCGAACGATTGCTGGAAGCTGGCGCGGTACGCTTCAAGCCGATCATTCTGACGGCGCTCGCAGCGATGATCGGCGCCTCCACGATCTTGCCCGATCCGATCTTTCAGGGTCTTGCGATTTCGCTGCTGTTTGGGCTCGCCTCGTCGACCTTGCTGACCGTGCTGGTGATCCCGGCAATCTACATTGCCCTTCGGGATGACCAGGTGCCGCCGCATCAAGCCAATGGATAAGGGGACAACCATGACAGTTTCGCGCCCGGCCCCGCAGATCAGGGCATTCTTCGATCAGCCCACCAACACCATCAGCTATCTGGTGGCCGACCCGGTGACGCGCCGCGCTGCGGTGGTCGATCCTGTGCTTGATTTCGATGCCCGCGACGGCACCGTCGACGTGCGTTCAGCCGAAGCCATTCTGGCCGCAGCCAATGAGGAAAAGCTGACGATCGAGTGGGTGCTGGAAACCCATGCACACGCCGATCATTTGTCGGGTGCGCCCTATATCAAGTCGAAGACCGGCGCGCGGATCGGCATCGGCGAACACATCAAGGACGTGCAGCGGATCTTCCGGCCCGTGTTCAATGCGCAAGACCTGCGGATCGACGGGAGCGATTTTGATCGCCTGTTCACCGACGGCGAGACATTTGGCATCGGCGAACTCGTGGTCGAGGTTCTGCACACGCCGGGCCACACGCCGGCGGACCTGTCGTACAAGATCGGCGATGCTGTATTCGTCGGCGACACTCTGTTCATGCCCGACTACGGTACCGCGCGTGCCGACTTTCCCGGCGGCGACGCGCATCAGCTCTATCGTTCGATCCAGCGGCTCTTGAAGCTTCCCGACGAGACGCGCTTGTTCATGTGCCACGACTACAAGGCACCCGGCCGCAACGACTACGCTTGGGAAACCACGGTGCGTGAGCAGCGCGAGAACAACGTCCATCTTCGCAATGGAGTCACCGAAGCCGCGTTCGTGGCCATGCGGCAGGCCCGCGACGCGACATTGTCGGCGCCGACGCTGCTGCTCCCTTCAATCCAGGTGAATATCCGCGCCGGCCGCTTCCCCAGGGCGGAAAGCAATGGTGTGCATTACCTTCTTCTGCCAGTGCGTGCCCGGGCCGGCGCCGAGACGGCGATCGTCTCGTAAGCTAATCAGGCCACCTTGCCGATCCCCGCATCGATCGATGCAAACATCGTTGCACGCAGCTCCAGCAGCGCCCGACGCAGGTGGGTCTTGATGGTGTTGGCGGGAATACCTAGCCGGACGGACAAGTCGTGGCGGCTGCGGTCCCGCAAATAGGCCAGCATGATCAGGCGGCGCTTGTCTTCGGGCAGCCGCGCAAACGCCGCCAGCGCCTTCGGGCGCAGCCGCGCGAGATGCATCTCCTCGACCGGGTCGGGATCATCAGATGGGACTGCCGCCAGCGCCTCGTCGTCGCCGGCGAACGCCTCGATCTGGCGCTTGCGTAACGCGTCGATGGCGCCGTGCCTGACGATGGTGGCCATCCAGGTCATCGGCGAGGCGATCGATGGATCGTAGCTTGCGGCGTGACGCCAGACCTTCAGATAACTCTCCTGCAACACATCCTCGGCCAGCGCGCGGTCTCTGAGGATGCGTAAGCCGACGCCCAGCAGCTTGGCATGCGTGAGGCCGTAGAGCCTCGCAAAGGCGGATTTGTTGCCGCGGGCGACTTCCACGAGCAGCTGCAGAAGGACCGCCCTGCCGTCCTGTTGTCCGGTCGTGGCCTGCGGCGTCGCGTTCACCATGGTTTCCCCAGCTCGATTGTCTGTCGTCCGGCCCCGGACATCCATGGAGGGGGCCGTATGTCGCCAATACGGAGTGCCGGTGCAAAAAGTTTCGGGCGGCAGCACATCAGCCATGATTTTTTGGCCCCCCGGCCTGACGGCCCGGTTTGAAACCCCGGCCCGTTGAACCGTAGCTTCCTGAGCCCTATAGTTTGCGAGGAACCGCCACCCTTGATTGTGTATCCGGCCTATCCCGCTCAAAATGCGACAGAATCCCGAGGACGATTTGGGGCAGGTGCTCAGGTCGGTCGCCAAAGGCGACCGGGCGGCATTCCGCGGGCTGTACGAGCAGGCGGGGCCGACCCTGTTCGGGATTTGCAGCCGGATCCTGCGGGACCGCAACGCCGCCGAGGACGCCTTTCAGGAGGCGATGCTGCGGATCTGGCAAAAGTCCTACCTTTACGACCCCGCCAAGGGCGCTGCGATGAACTGGATGGTGACGGTGGTGCGCCGCGTCGCGCTGGACCGGCTGCCGGCGCGCCGGACCGTGCCGGTGTCGCTGACCGACGAGAGCGTCGCGGTTCTGGTCGAGGCGCTGTCACATCAGGCGCCGCGCGATCCCGCTTTGGCGCCGGACCTGCGAAGGTGCCTGGGCCTTCTGGAACAAAATCACCGGCAATCCGTCCTTTTGGCTTACTACTACGGCCTGAGCTACGAGGAACTGGCCGAGCATTCGTACGTTCCGGTTGGAACGATCAAGACCTGGATTCACCGTGCTGTTGAGAAGTTGCAGCTATGTCTAAGCCAGTGAACCCCGGGGCCAGCGAGGCGGCGGAGTATGTCCTCGGGCTGCTCGGCAACGAGGACAGCCGCGCCTTTGCCCAGCGATTGAAGTCGGACGAGGCGCTGCGCGCCCAGGTCGAATACTGGGAGGGCATGTTCTCCGGCCTGCCGGCGGAAGAGGCCGAGCCGCCGCCTGCGGGCATGTTCGAAAAGATTCTCGACCGCATCGAGGGCGAGGGCGCCGACCTGCCGGGCACGCTGACGAGGCGCGAGAGCCGGGCGAACTGGTTCGAGATCAGCTCCGGCATCAAGGGCCGCCTGCTGCATGTCGACCGCGCGCAGAACCGGCAATATCTGTTGATCCGGATGGCGCCGGGCGCATCCTATCTTCCGCATTCGCACGATGCCGAAGAGCAATCGCTGGTGCTGGAGGGCGACCTCTCGTTCGGCGACCTCAATCTGAAGGCCGGCGACTTCCACGTCGCGACGCCGTCATCCTCGCATCCACCGGGGCGCACCGTGAATGGCTGCCTTGTGCATCTCGTGATGAGCCTCGATCAGCACTAGAGCGTAGTGTCACGAGCAAAGTCGGGAGATTGAGATGGACGATCGAACCGTACGGGCGGCGCTGCAGCGCCATTGGGAGGCTTCGGACGCGAACGATTTCAACGTCGAACATGAAATCTACCGCGAGGACGTGGTGCTTGATTATCCGCAGTCGGGTGAGCGGATCCGCGGCCGGCACAACATTCAACAGAGCCGCTTCCTCCAGCCGAACAAGAAGCGATTTACGGTCCGGCGAATTATCGGCGGCGGCGATCTCTGGGTTACCGAATTCGTGCTGACCTATGACGGCATTCCATCCTACGCGGTGAGCATCATGGAATTCCGCGACGGACTGGTGGCCAACGAAACACAATATTTCGCCGATCGGTTCGACCCTGCACCCTCGCGTGCACATCTCGTGGAGATGAAGTGATCCCTCAATGCTCCGCCGACGGATAAGCCGGACCGGCGTTGAGGCAGGCGCGCCTATTTGTTTTCCGGAAGCACCGCATTGCTCGGCGTCCGCCGATCGGTGATTTGCAGGCCGAACAGGCTGCCGATCAGTTCGACGGCGACGCGCGCGGTACGGCCGCGTTCGTCGAGAAACGGATTGAGCTCGACGATATCGACCGAGCGCACCAGGTCCGAATCGTGCAGCAGTTCCATGATCAGATGCGCCTCGCGATAGGTGGCGCCGCCCGGCACCGTGGTGCCGACGCCCGGCGCGACCGCGGGATCGAGAAAATCGACATCGAAGCTCAAATGCAGAACACCGTTCTGCGCCCGGATGCGCTCGATGATCCTGCGGATCAGCACGGCGACGCCGAACTCGTCGATCGCGCGCATGTCGGCGATTGCGACGCGGCGCTCGAACACCAGTTTCTTCTCTTCGGGGTCGATCGAGCGGATGCCGAACAGGTCGAGCTGGTCGGGACCGATCGAGGCGCGGGGCTCCTTGCCGAGCAGCCGGTCGAGACCGGGCTCGCCGCACAGAAACGCCGCCGACATACCGTGCATGTTACCGGTCTCCGTGGTCTGCGGCGTGTTGTAGTCGGCATGGGCGTCGAGCCACAGCACGAACAGCGGCCTGCCCTTTTCCCGCCAGTAGCGTGCCACGCCGTTCACCGATCCCATCGACAGCGAGTGATCGCCACCCATGAAGATCGGCATCGCGCCGGAGCGCGCCAGCAGGAACGAGCGTTTGCTGAGCGCGCGAATCCATCCCTTGATCTCGCCGTAAAATTTGGCGTTTGCCGGCGGCGATCCTTCAGCGGGCTCAAGGCCGGATGGCGTCATGTTGCCGTGATCTTCGACGGCAAAGCCGAGCTGGCCGAGGATGCGTCCGATGCCCGCGGTGCGCAGCGCGTCCGGCCCCATCAAGGTTCCCGGTTGCGAGGCCCCGATCTCGATGGGAATCCCGAGCAGGGCGATGCGCGGCTTGACAGCTTCGGGTTCGGACATGCGGGCAGAGCCTCCGGAGCATCCTTACAACCATCAAACCCTCATGGTGAGGAGGCGCGAAGCGCCGTCTCGAACCACGAGGCCCCACTGGTGCCATTCATCCTTCGAGACGCCGCTCCGCGGCTCCTCAGGATGAGGTCTGGCAGTTTCAGGTGGGCAGTGCGTAGCGTGCCCCCCGATCAAGATCACCACCTTACGTCACTGCGCCTTGAAATACGCGATTTGCGTCGTGGTGGCGAGCAGGCGTCCCGAAGGCGACCACAATTCGCCGTGCTGATCGCCATAACTCCTGTGGAAAATCCGGGCGTCGGCTACCGCCAGCAGGTGGGTGATGTCCTCGGCCGCGAGTTCCTCGGCCGCCGTGTGAAAATACGTCGTGATCGAAACCGTGCCGAACGGGATCAGTTCCCGGCGCGCCAGAAACACCCGGCCGAAGAACGCGTCCGACATCGACATCAGCGACAGCATGTCGATCTTTCGCGGCACGTGATCGCCGATCCACTGTTTTGAGAAAGCATCAAGCGGCGAGGACGCCGGCGAGCCGTAGAAGCTCGGCTCGCCCTCGACGAAGCGGAAATCATACTGGTGCGTCCACGTCATCGCTGTATTGGGAAATCGGCGCGCCTGTTCAAACGGCACGGCACTCGGAAAGGTCACCTGCTGGTGCGACCACGATGGACGGCGTTCGGCGAACACGGCGGTCGCCAGCGTTGCGACCTCACCGCCGCCCTGCGTCATCTCCACGCACCAATGCTGGCTCGAGCGGTTGGCCTTGACCAGGCGGACGTCGAGGTCGAAGGCGCCTTCGGCCACCGGCGCGCAGAAATTCACGGTCAGCGACAGCGGATCACCCGCCCGCTGCGGATGGTCGATCAGCGCCCGCAGGATGGTCGCGGCCGTGCAGCCGCCGAACGGGCCGACAAAGGCCCAGTAGTCCGGGCTGGTCTTGCCCTGCCAGCAGCTATCGCCGGCAGTGATCCGCGTGGCGTCGTCGAACAAATGAGGGGTGTTGGTGAGCATGAAATTTTTCCGATCAGATTCTTACGGCCGACCCATCCCAAAGCCGAAATTCTATCGTTTCATCAACAGCACCGTAGCGCTGGCAACCGGATAGATCCTCTGCCGGATACTCACTTATCCAGACGTCGGTCAGCATTCCGGCAATCTTCTTCAACGCAATCACGCTGATATTGCCGGTCAAATCATTGATGAGATGCTGGATCGCAGAGACTTCGTCTCGTCCCGATAGGGCTGCCAATATGCTCCCGTGGGTGTGCCAGGGAAAGCCATCGAATCCCATGGTCCAATCGCCATCAGGACAGGTGACAAGAAATTTCAGCTGTCCATCCGGACTGACATATTCACCGAGCGGCACGTCCATCTCCGGCCTTCGTACTGCGTATATGCAGTAGCATTGCCGATGGAGCGAATTCAATGACGCCAAAGGTAATGGATTCCCCCTCCCGGGATTAACGCGTCGCCTCGCGCTGTGCGCCAGCCTCCTGCGCGGCTGCACGCACCGGCACGTTCCAGATATCCTCGGCATATTCCCGGATGGTGCGGTCGGAGGAGAACCACGGCATCCGCGCCACGTTGAGAATCGAGGCCCGGGTCCAGGCTGGTACCACCTGCCAGCGCGCGTCGATACCGCGCTGCGCCGCGTAGTAGGAATCGAAATCGGCCGAGACCATGTAATGGTCGAGATAGCGCAGCGCATGGCCGATGGTAGCAAAGCGGGCGGGATCGTCGGGCGAGAACGCGCCACTTTCGATCGCGGTAATCGCCCGCGCCAGCCTCGGTGAGCGGCTGATCACGTCCGTTGCGTCCAGGCCCTGCTTGCGCCGGACCACGACGTCGCCGGCCTCCATGCCGAAGATCGCGATGTTGTCCGCGCCGACATGGTCGCGGATTTCGATATTGGCGCCGTCGAGCGTGCCGATGGTCAGCGCGCCGTTGAGCGCCAGCTTCATGTTGCCGGTGCCGGAGGCCTCCATGCCGGCAGTCGAAATTTGCTCGGAGAGATCGGCGGCCGGAATGATCACTTCCGCAAGGCTGACATTGTAGTCGGCGAGGAAAACGACCTTCAGCCGTCCGGCGACGTCGGGGTCGTTGTTGACGGCTTCGGCGACGTCGTTGATCAGCTTGATGATCAGTTTGGCGTAGCGATAGCTCGCCGCCGCCTTGCCGGCGAAGATTTTCACCCGCGGCACCCAGTCGCGCTGCGGCTCGTCCTTGATGGCTTGGTACAGCGCAATTGTTTCGAGAATGTTGAGCAATTGCCGCTTGTATTCGTGGATGCGCTTGATCTGGATATCGAACAGCGCCGACGGATCGATCTTGATGCTGAGGCGTTCGCCGATCAGCCGCGCCAGCGCCAGCTTGTTGTGAAGCTTGACCTCGCGAAAACGCTGCTGGAATGCATTATCGCTGGCGTGGGCCTCGAGGCGCTCGAACAGCGAGAAATCGTCGAGCACGGCTTCACCGCAGACCTCGCGAATGAGGTCGGTCAGCTTCGGGTTGGCGAGCATCAGCCAGCGGCGGAAGGTGATGCCGTTGGTCTTGTTGGTGATACGGCCGGGATAGAGGTGGTTGAGATCGTGGAATACGGTCTCCTTCATCAGGTCGGAATGCATCGCCGAGACGCCATTGATGCGGTGCGAGCCGACGAAGGCGAGCTGTCCCATCCGCACCCGGCGGCCGGATTTCTCGTCGATCAGCGACACCGAGGCGCGGAAATCGACATCGCCCGGGCAGCGCGCATCGGCCATCGCCAGATGCGCGGCATTGATGCGGTAGATGATTTCAAGATGCCGCGGCAGCAGCCGCTCGAACAGCTCGACCGGCCAGGTCTCCAGCGCTTCCGGCAGCAGCGTGTGATTGGTGTAGGACAGCGTCTCCACCGTAAGCTTCCACGCTTCGTCCCAGCGGAAATTGTGCAGGTCGACCAGGATGCGCATCAGCTCGGTGACGGCGAGGCTCGGATGGGTGTCGTTGAGCTGCACCGCGACCTTGGAGGGGAGGTTGCGCAACTGCCCGTCGGAAGCGAGGTGCCGCTTGATCAGGTCCTGCAGCGAAGCCGAGACGAAGAAATATTCCTGCCGCAGCCGCAGCTCGCGCCCCGCGGGACTCTCGTCGTTCGGATAGAGGAATTTGCAGATCGATTCCGCGCGCGCCTCCTCGGCGACGGCGCCGAGGTAATCGCCGCTGTTGAAGACGTCGAGCCGCAGCGGGTCGGGCGAACGTGCCGACCACAGTCGCAGCGCATTGACGTGCTGGCCACGCCAGCCGACGATCGGCGTATCGTAGGCAACCGCCTGCACGGTTTCCGACGGCCGCCAGGTGGCGCGGTCACGGCCGCGGTCATCGACATGATCGACGTGGCCGCCGAAATGAATGTGATAGACCACCTCGGCCCGCTGGAATTCCCAGGGGTTGCCAAAACTCAGCCATTCGTCCGGATATTCGTGCTGCCAGCCCTGCGAAATGATCTGGCGGAACAGCCCGAAATCGTAGCGGATGCCGTAGCCGATGGCGGGAATGGCGAGCGTCGCCATGCTCTCCATGAAGCACGCCGCGAGCCGACCGAGGCCACCATTGCCGAGCGCTGCATCCGGCTCGCATTTTCGCAAATCGGAAAGGCCGACGCCGAGATCGCCGAGCGCCGCCTCGAACACCGGCAGCAGGCCCATATTGTTCAGCGCGTCGGTGAACAGGCGGCCGATCAGGAATTCAAGCGAGAGATAATAGACCCGCTTGCTGCCGGCGTCGTAGCTCTCCTTTTCGGCCGTCAGCCAGCGGTGCACGATGCGGTCGCGCAGCGCCAGCGCCGCCGCCTTGTACCAGTCCCGCCTGGTCGCCATGCCGGCGTCCTTGCCGATCGCAAGCCGAAGCTTGGCGAGGATCGCGCCCTTGATCTCGGCCAGCGCCAGCTCGTCGATCGGCTGGCCCAGTGCCGGATAGTTTGCCGGATGATTTCCTGAGAATTGTTCCTGCAACACGTCGATCCCTGCAATTGAAATTCACAACCAAGATACGCGCCTTGTCCGGCAATCGAAACGCCTGACTATATTGTGCACTGCGCTGGTATGATTTTATGCAAGGACCGGGCCGATTTCGCGGCACCGAAGGCGGGCTTTTGGTGATATAATTGGCCTGAGAAAGCCTGTGGGATCGCCGGGTTTAGTACCGGTCGCCAGTGTGCGGAGTAAATCCGTGCCGCCAGAGCGGGAGGCTTGCCATGAGATTGACAATCGAGATCGCCGCCGCTGCGTTGCTGGTCGTCTGCATCAGCGCGACCAGCGCCGCTTTCGCCGCCGGCAAGGCCAGCAGGAGCGCCGACGGCCTGAGCTGCGCCTTCAGTGTCGCGCAAGGCGCTTCGCCGGCCGCGCGCTGTGCGGCGATCAAGCGTCAGTGCGGCGGAAAGTTTTACGCCAACACCTGCGGCGACAAGCTGCTGTCGGCGATGTAGGGGCCGAGAGGTGGCGGTTCGCGTGAGACGCTGTCCTCACCCCGCCGAGGCAACGTCAATCCATGAGAGTGAACGAAGGGCCGAAGCGGGCCGAGAATTTCTCGCAAATCCGCTGGGTCCAAGTCGGCTCATAGTCCGGATTCATTTTCTCGGCTCGTAGAACTGCATGGGCGAATTCCGTGTCAGTTAGAGCCTTTCCTGCACGGACCAGCTCTTTGGCTGTCAGGTGGTTACAAAAGCCCCATTCCCTGCAGAGGTCGCCCAGCAGTAGATCGAGATCGCTCAATCGGTGCTGTCGTTTTTGCATCACAGCTCATACCATGGCGCCGTTCCAGCCTTCGCCTTCCTCGGCAAGCCCGGGGTAGCGGAGATAGAGCCTCTGCAGCAGCTCGAAATGCAAGGCGGACGATACCTCGTCGAGAGCTGTGGCCAGCAAGGCCCGGTCCTCGCTGTTGAGGCTGGAGACAATCGCATTCGCGCAATCGATCGCGTCGGCCGCTTCCAATAACAGCGACCGGATCTGGGTGGCTTGCGTCCCGTCCATCGTTTTCGATTCTTGGCGGCAAATCGCCGAAAAACAATCTCTGATAGGGTAGATTTTGTCGTGCCATCAGAACAAATTAAGAACACTTTAGCAAGTGTTTGATATATCATTGTGATTCGGCGTATCGCCGACACAACATTTATGGTCTATCCGAGTTTGTGAGGACTACATGTCCACCATCGCCTTCGATAAGTTCGCTCTCACCCGCATCGCCGATTTCGCGCGGTCGCTGTCGCGCCTGCACCAGGCCTCGCGCCGCCAGCTCGTCGAAGATGATGCCATCGACCGCGAGTTCAACGCGGTCTGCATGTCGGTGTGGGGCTACACTACGGACGATTTCAGCGACGAGCTGTTTTCGGGTGAGGACCACGCCTTTCTCGATGCGCTGGATGAAGCGCAGGCGCGTATCTTCGCCGCCGAACAGGGCTACGACCTCGTCGACGACCAAGGCATGCTGACCGACTGGTGGGGCTATTGCTGGATGATCCTGGCCGAGAAGCGCGGCCTGCTGACGCCGGAAAACCGCGCCGCGGCGCGCGCGGCGATCGAGGAAAAATATCGGTCGGCGCCAAACGTGATCGGGGTGATCGTCGGGCGCTGATGCGCTCGGCGTCAATCGCGTAAACCGGCCCCATTCTACTTTGCATGGGGTTGTTTTCGATATTTGTGTCCAGGTCGAGCCCGTAGCCCGGATGAGCGCAGCGATATCCGGGAGAGCTGTGCGAGGTCCGCCCCGGATGTCGCTAGCGCTCATCCGGGCTACGATATCTCAGTCCCGCTTCAGTTCACTTCCGCGCGTTTCGCCGGCTTCGGCGC
Organism: uncultured Alphaproteobacteria bacterium; assembly: GCA_963816815.1. Lineage (GTDB taxonomy): Bacteria > Pseudomonadota > Alphaproteobacteria > Rhizobiales > Xanthobacteraceae > Bradyrhizobium. The sequence continues at coordinate 15,772 of CAWFMW010000042.1, read as the reverse complement.
AGCGGCCTTCGGTATCGAGCCCGTCGGCAGCTCGACGTCGCGCCGCGTCTCCGGAAGCGGCGCATTGGCCGCGACCATCTCGGCGCTGACCGGCGCCACCTTCATCTCGCCGAGCCGGGCGCGGACATCCGCCGTGAGGCCGGGATAGGAGGCGACCGGGGTGAATTCCGCGGTCTGGTCGGCGCCTAAGCGTACGCCGGTATAGGCCACCAGCCCGTCGGTGGTGGCGACGACATCGCCGGAGCGCAACGAGGTGTCGAGCGTCAGATCGACCGGCGCCAGCCCGGACGGGCTTCGGCCATTGCAGGTGCAGTCGGCGCGCAGCGCCTTGCGATAGGCGTAGGCGTTTTCGCTGTCGGCATAGCGCTCGCCATTAACAGCGGCAGCGCTGTCGATGTTGCTGCCGTAAAAGAGCTTGGTGACGCTCGCCGGGCAGAACGCCTGGCAGGTCTGCGCCGGCGAGGCGTTGCCGCGCATGGTCAGCGGAAAATACTTGCCGTCGCAGCTTCGCACGCAGAAGGCTGGTCCGGAGCCCGCGACGCGCGGCGCAGGCGCTGGATGGGCCGGTTGATTGGCGCCGAACGGATCGGAGAAGAAGTTCGCCTGTGCGGGGGCCTGCCGCGCCGGTTTCTGGACGCCGCTGAACAGGAAGTCGAACAGACCCTCGGCCGAAACGCTGCCGGGCACGAGCGCAAGCGACCCCGCAAGGGTCGCGGCGGCCACCAATGTCGCGCGGCGCCGCCTGCGCGAAAAAGCCAACTCTGTACGCAACGCCAACTCCACACCACGCGACCAACGCGCTGAAGCGCTAACGCTTCAGTTCGGGTAACCTTAACGGGCGATGGTAAATGAGTGGTGTTCGGGGCGGGGCAAGGCGGAAAGAATCAACGTTCGCGGAGAGAGCCCCTCAAGCGCGGGGCGAAGGAACAGAGATCGCAATCACGCCTTCAAAAATTCACCGGCCTTGTAGAGCGAACGAAATTCCAGCCCCACCTCGGCAAAGGCCTCCGTCGCGCCTTCCTCGCGGTCGACCATGGTGAGCACCAGCACGATCTCGCCGCCGGCTTCGCGCACGGCCTCAACTGCCTTCAGCGCCGAGCCGCCGGTCGTGGTGACGTCCTCGACGATCACGATGCGCTTGCCCTGCAGGGTCTCGCCCTTGGCCAGGCCCTCCACCGCGAGGCGGGCGCCGTGCTCCTTCGGCTTCTTGCGCACGAAGAACGCGGCGATCGGGTGCCCCTTGAGCCAGGACAGCTGCGCGATCGCACCCGCCAGCGGCACTGCGCCCATCTCGAGCCCGCCGACGTAATCGAGGTTGTCGTCCTTCAGCGCCTCATAGGTCAGTTCGGCCAGCAGCGCCGCGCCCTCGGGGTCGAGCATGGTCGGCTTGAGGTTGAAGTAGAAGTCGCTCTTGCGGCCCGAGGCCAGCGTGATCTCGCCGCGCCCGAACGAACGCTTGCGGATGATCTCGGCGAGGCGGGCGCGGGAGGCGGATTTGGACAAGGCGTTGTTTCCGAAGGTTCGAGGCGGGCGCAATCTATCGGCGCTGTCGGGCACATTCCAGCGCCGATCGCGTGCCGTCAACAGCGGCGCATGCGTCCTGCTTTCGCAGGGGCGCCCCGTGGAAAGCACGGGTTGTAAGGTCCGGAGGTTCCGGGGTACGGAGACCCGAGCCTTTGTGGGGGAAACCGTAAAAATGACGATCGAACTGCACACCTGGAACACGCCGAACGGCCGCAAGATCTCGGTCGCGCTGGAGGAAATGGGGCTGGCCTACAAGGTGATCCCGGTGAACATCAGCAAGGGCGAGCAGATGGCGCCGGGCTTCCTAAATATCAGCCCGAACAACAAGATTCCCGCGATCGTCGATCCCGACGGCCCCGGCGGCAAGCCGGTCAGCATCTTCGAGTCCGGCGCGATTTTGCTCTATCTCGGCGAGAAGACCGGCAAGTTCCTGCCGAAATCGCTGGCCGAGCGTATCCCGGTCTATGAGTGGTTAATGTGGCAGATGGGCGGCTTTGGCCCGATGCCGGGCCAGGTGCACCATTTCATCGCGCTTGAGAATGAAACCGATCGCGCCTACGGCCTGAAGCGCTACATGGCCGAGACGCGCCGGCTCTATGGCGTGCTGGACCGTCGGCTCGAGGGCCGCGAATTCGTCGCCGACGCCTTGTCGGTCGCGGACTTCGCCATCCTCGGCTGGGCCTGGCGCCACCCGCGCCACAAGGTGGAGCTGAAGGATTTTCCGAACGTCGAGCGCTGGTACAACGCGCTGATGGCCCGCCCGGCGACCAAACGCGGCATGGAAGCGAAACTGGATTGAAATTCTTCCCTACTTCCCTTGTGGGAGAAGGAAGACAGCTCACGCCCGCTTCGCCTCGAACGCCATCTTCGCCGCAAGCCCCGCCAGCACCGTTCCCATCAGCCAGCGCTGCAGCAATAGCCAGCTCGGCCGCGTGTCGAGAAAGCGCGCGATCGAGCCGGCGGCGAGCGCGATTCCTGCATTAACGCTGACACTGATCACAGCCTGGATCGCACCCAGCGTCAGCGATTGCGTCAGCACGCTGCCAACTGCGGGATCGATGAACTGCGGCAGCAACGCCAGATACAGCATCGCGATCTTCGGATTGAGCAAGTTGGTGACGAACCCCATCGCAAACAGCTTGCGCGGGCCGTCGACCTGCAGCTTCTTCACCTGAAACGGCGAACGCCCGTTCGGCTTCAGGGCCTGCCACGCCAGCCACAGCAGATAGGCGGCGCCGGCGAACCGCAGCGCGTCGTAAGCATAGGGCACCGCGAACAACAACGCCGTGATGCCGAACGCCGCGCACAGCATGTAGAACACAAAGCCGAGCGCGACGCCGCCGAGCGACACGATCCCGGCCGCCGGTCCCTGCGTAAGCGAGCGCGAGATCAAATAAATCATGTTCGGTCCCGGCGTCAGCACGATGCCGAGGGAGACCAGGGCGAAACCGAGCAGCGTTGCAATGTGAGGCAAGGGAGACCCGCGGGAGGAATGCGCGTTTTTCTAACGCGCGCCAGGTCGCGATGTCAGTCCGTATATTGCTCCGAGGACATTTCAGTCGGTGATGGGAGTATCGTCGATCGCCATAAACGTCTGTCGTCGCCCGGCTTGATCGGTTGAATCCGCCCTGGGTCGCCCGGTCAAGCCGGGCGATGACAGTCTTTTTGTTGCAGAATCTGCTAACACCCTTTCATGAACGCACCGGAATCCGCCTCCACTTCATCCGAAAAAGCCCCCTCCTGGCGCGAGGGCTGGGCCGTTTATCTGCAGCCGCGCGTGCTGATCGTATTAATGCTCGGGTTCTCTTCCGGGCTGCCGCTGGCGCTGTCGGGCTCGACACTGCTGGTGTGGATGAGCGAATCCGGCGTGGATCTCGGCACCATCGGGCTGTTTGCGCTGGTCGGCACGCCCTACACGCTGAAATTCCTGTGGGCGCCGTTGGTCGATGCGCTGCACGTGCCGTTCTTCACCCGCGCGTTCGGTCGACGCCGCGGCTGGCTGGTGTTTTCGCAACTGCTTTTGATCGGATCGATCTTGCTGCTGGCGCTGACGGATCCGGCGCGCTCGCCGCTGTTCGTCGCGCTCGGCGCGCTGCTGGTGGCGGCCATGTCCTCGACGCAGGACATCGTGGTCGATGCGTTCCGCGTCGAAAGCCTGCCCGAGAGCGAGCAGGCCGCCGGCATGGCGTCCTATGTCGCGGCCTATCGGATCGGCATGCTGGTCTCGACCGCGGGCGCGCTGTTCATCGTCTCGGGCTTCGAGCGTACCGGCATCACGCGAAACTCGGCCTGGATGTGGGGCTATGTGGTGATGGCGGCGCTGATCCTGATCGGTACCATCACCGCCGTTGTCGCGACCGAGCCCGAACAATCCGCGCGCGCCGAAGCCGCGACCGGCGCCGAGAGCGCGCTGTCGCGGGTGCTGCATGCCGCAAGCGGCGCGTTCGCCGAATTCCTGACCCGGAAGAACGCGCTCGCAGCGCTCGCCTTCGTCGTGCTGTTCAAATTCACCGACGCGTTTTCCGGCACCATGACCGCACCGTTCGTGATCGACCTCGGCTTCACGCGCGACGACTACGCCAGGATCGTCAAGGGTCTGGGACTCGCCGCGACCTTGATCGGCGGCTTCGCCGGCGGGTTCATGGCGCGGCGCTATTCGCTGGCCGCGAGCCTGTGGATTGGCGGCGTGCTGCAGGCCGTCGCCAATTTGTCGTTCTCCTGGCTAGCGTTGGTCGGCGTCAATCAATGGGCCCTGGCGCTTGCGATCACTGCGGAGAATTTCACCAGCGCCATCGGCACCGTGATCTTCGTCGCCTATCTGTCGGCGCTGTGCCGTAATCCGCTGCACACCGCCACGCAATACGCGCTGCTGACGGCGCTGGCAGCCGTAGGGCGAACATATCTTTCATCGGGCGCGGGCTATGTGGCGAAGGCGACCGGATGGCCGATGTTTTTTGTCATCTGCATGCTGGTCGCGATTCCGAGCCTGATCCTGCTCGCCTGGCTGCAGCGTCGCGGGCATTTCGAGGCGCTGGGGCCGGTGAGGGTTTAGGCCCCAATCGTCGTCCTCCGCGAAGGCGGGGGACCCAGTATCCCAGAGCAGTTGCGACAAAACCGATAAGCCGCGGCGTACTGGATCGTCCGGTCAAGCCGGACGATGACGGCGGAATGTGTGGCAACGACGGCCCACCTCAGTGCTTGGTCACCACGCTCCACTTCGTGATGACGGCCTCGCTCATCTGCCCGGCGTCCTGCGCGCAGGCGACTTCGTCGACCTTGACGGAAATTTCCTTGCCGATGAAATTCTTCAGTTGCGCGGTCTGTGCGTCGCTTGAGGTGACGAGCTGGAACGTCTCAGGTCCGGTTTCGAGATTGCACAGCCCACTTGGCGGCGGCAACCGGCGCGGTTCGCTGGTGATCTGGTAAGTCGCGGCGCGCTTGCTCCGCTTGCTGCCCTTCATGGCGTTGAGTTCGCCGGACAGGACGTCGCCGGCATTGATCGGCTTGCCGGGCTTCGGCGCCGGCTCGGCCTGCTGCGCCCATGCGGAAGGTGCCGCCAGAGCTGCGGCCATGATGATGACCGCAAAGCAGGAGCGTTTGCCGAATCGTCGTTTCGTCATGTCGATCAGTTCCGTCGATGTGGGTTAGAACAACGTTCGCTGCCGCATGGCAGCCGATAGCGTACCTTCGTCGAGATAATCAAGCTCGCCGCCGACAGGCACGCCATGCGCGAGCCGGGTCACCTTGACGTTGGCATCCTGCAGAAGATCGGTGATGTAATGGGCGGTGGTCTGGCCATCAACCGTCGCATTCAGCGCCAGAACGATCTCGCTCATTTGAGGTTCGTGGGCGCGGGCCACCAACGCGTCGATGGTCAGGTCCTGCGGACCGACGCCGTCGAGTGGCGACAATGTGGCGCCGAGCACGTGATAGCGGCCGCTGGTCGCGTTCGCCCTCTCCAGCGCCCAGAGATCGGCGACGTCGGCGACCACGACGATGGTCGAGGGATCGCGCCGCGGATCGGTGCATACCGTGCAGGGATTTTGCGTATCGATATTACCGCAGGTCTTGCAGACCTGGATCTTGTCGATCGCGACCTGCAGCGCGCCGGCAAGCGGCGTCATCAGCGCTTCGCGCTTCTTGATCAGATGCAGCGCCGCGCGCCGCGCCGAGCGCGGCCCGAGCCCCGGCAGCCGCGCCAGCAACTGGATCAGGCGTTCGATTTCAGGGCCGGCAACGCTGGCTGCCATTTCAGCCGAGACCAAGCCCGGGCGGCAGGCCGAGCCCGCCGGTCAGCGCCTGCATCTTTTCCTGCATCGCCAGTTCCGCCTTGCGCCGCGCGTCGTTATGCGCGGTGACCAGAAGGTCTTCGAGAACCTCGCGCTCCTCGGCCTTCATCAGCGACGGATCGATCTTGACGCCCTTCACTTCCATCTTTGCGGTCATGCGTACGGCCACCAGCCCGCCGCCGGAAATGCCCTCGACCTCGACATTACCGAGTTCTTCCTGCATCGCCTGCATCTTGGACTGCAGCTGTGCTGCCTGCTTCATCATGCCGAGAAAATCAGCCATCGTTCGTCCTCTTGAGAGTTCGATCAGTCGTCGTCACCGTCGGAACTCTCGTTCAGCTCGTCAGCGTTAATATTGGATTCCGGCGGCTCGGCGGCAAGCCGGCGCACTTCGACCACTTTGGCGCCGGGAAATCGCGCCAGCACCTCCTGCACGCGCGGATCGGCCTCCGCGGCGCGGGCGTGCTCGTTCCGCGCCTGCTCGTTCTGCGAGCGTAATGTCGGCTGACCGGCCTCGTTGGAGACGATCACAGTCCAGCGCCGCCCGGTCCAGGCCTCCAGCTTGCGGGAGAGGTCGTTGACCAGCCCCCGCGCCGCGTTGCGCTCCAGCGCCACTTCCAGCCGCCCGTCCTCGAAGCGGACCAGGCGCATGTCGGATTCCAGCGCCTGCTTGGTCAGGATATCGCGCTTCTCGCCGGCAAGGGCCACGAGCTGCGGGAAGGTAGTGAGCCGCAGGACGGGCGCGGACTCGGTCTGGGCCGACGGCACCACCATTTGCGGCCGCGCGGATGCCTCCGCGCCGGAGCGGGGAGAAGAGGGCGTCCGCATCGGCGAGGGGGCCGACATCGACGATACCGGCGCGGCGGGCGCAGCCCGTGACGGCGCCGCGCCACCGGAGGCGATTTGCGCGCCGCCGCCGTTCTGGTCGAGCATTTTTATCGCCTCGTCCGGCGTCGGCAGGTCGGCGACATAGGCGATGCGGACCAGCACCATTTCGGCGGCCGCCGCCGGCCGGGTCGCGGTCTGAACTTCTGCGATGCCCTTGAGCAGCATCTGCCACATCCGCGACAGCACCCGCATCGAAAGCTTGGCGGCGAATTCGCGGGCGCGAACCCGCTCGGTCTCGCCGAATGCGACGTTGTCGGCGGTGGCGGGGACGATCTTCACCCGGGTAACGAAATTGACGAATTCGGCGAGGTCGGACAGCACCACGACCGGATCGGCACCGACGTCATATTGCGCGCGGAATTCGCCGAAGGCGCTGGCGATATCGCCGCGCGCCAGATGCTCGAACAGATCGATCACCCGCGTGCGGTCCGCAAGTCCCAGCATCTGCCGCACCGCGTCAGCCTTGACCAGGCCAGCCGCATGCGCGATCGCCTGGTCGAACAAAGAGAGCGAATCGCGCACCGAGCCTTCCGCGGCGCGCGCGATGATACCGAGCGCCTCGGGCTCGACTTCGACGCCTTCCTTTTTCGCGATGTTGGAAAGGTGCTTCATCAGCACGTCCGCCTCGACCCGGCGAAGATCAAACCGCTGGCAGCGCGACAGCACCGTGACCGGGACCTTGCGGATTTCGGTGGTGGCGAACACGAATTTGGCGTGCTCGGGCGGCTCCTCCAGCGTCTTCAGGAAGGCGTTGAAGGCCGCCGTCGACAGCATGTGGACTTCGTCGATGATGTAGACCTTGTAGCGGGCGCTGGCCGGCGCATAGCGCACGCTGTCATTGATCTGGCGGACGTCGTCGACGCCGGTGTGGGACGCGGCGTCCATTTCCAGCACGTCCATGTGCCGGCTTTCCATGATCGCCTGGCAGTGCACGCCGAGGTCGGGCATGTGAATGGTTGGGCCCTTCACCGACCCATCAGGCTTTTCGTAATTCAGCGCACGGGCGAGAATCCGTGCCGTGGTGGTTTTGCCGACGCCGCGGACGCCGGTCAGGATCCAGGCCTGCGGAATCCGGCCCGTCTCGAAAGCATTCGAGACGGTGCGGACCATGGCCTCCTGGCCGATCAAATCGTCAAAACTAGACGGGCGGTATTTGCGTGCCAGCACCCGGTAGGGCTTGGCAGCCTCACTTTGGCTGCCAAGGTCGAGGCCGGCGCCGTCTGATTTGTCGGGGGGAGCGCCAGCATCACTCATCGGTCGATCCGCAATTGATTGTCTCTCGGCGCCGGCTTGCGGAAAGGAACGAAATCGGGCGCAAGGCGCGAACTTTGCCGCCACCTCGCGCAATTCGCTCGAAAAACAGGTAGGAGACTGACGAGCGACCCGATCCGGACCTCGTTAGGGCTGCTTCCTTCCGGACCTGACCCGGTTGGCGAGTGGCTCGTCCACCGCCAATCTCCCGGTCCTTATTTGGGGCCAAAAGGGCCGGAAAGCAAGCGGGCTTGGTGCGTGCCATGCGCCGAAACCACCCCTGTTTCGTCATGGCCGGGCTTGACCCGGCCATCTACGTCTTGCTTCTTCCAATCCAGCGCAAAAAAGACGCTGATGCCCGACGCAAGGCCGGGCATGACGAAGGAACGAGCATGCCCTCTGACGCCTGGTCGCTGCATTCCCAGCTCAAAAAGGACACCATCGACATCGGCGACCTGCCGCTGTGCAAGGTGCTGGTCATCAAGGACGCGCATTACCCGTGGCTGCTGCTGGTGCCGCGCCGGGAGGGCGCGGTGGAAATCATCGACCTCGACGAGGTCGCGCAGGCGCAGCTGATGACCGAAATTTCGCGGGTCTCGCGCGCCCTGAAAGAGATCACCAAGTGTGACAAGCTCAACGTAGCGGCACTGGGCAACCTGGTGCCGCAGTTGCATGTCCACGTCATAGCGCGGCGCACCAGCGACGTGGCGTGGCCGCGACCGGTCTGGGGCGTGATGCCGCCGCTGGCGCATGACGCCGAGGAAGTACAGAATTTCATCAACGCGCTTCGCCGCAAGATCTGGTTGGGTTGAACAAATGTCCGCATTCGACAAGTATCCATTAGGCAAGCCCGCTTTCGTTACCCACACAATTGATCGGGCTGCGCATTTCCGCACCAACGACGAGAAGCTTTTTGCGCTGGAAGGCCAGGGCAATGCGCGGGCCTATGTGGTCTATCGCGACTCGCTGGTCATGAAGCAGGAGGAGAGCGGCCCCCGCGCGCTGCTCTCGATCAAGGAAGCGCTTGGCTACGGCGCCAATCCCGGCACGATCTTCCTGGGGCTGGCCGACGGCGCACCGATCTTCGGCATGGGCATTTCGCCGGCCGCCACCGAAAAACTGATCGGCCGCGACGACGTCGCGGTAACGGAATTGCGCGGCATGGCGATGCAGGGCCTGGTGCCGATCGAGCAATTGTCGTCGATCGCGATGGCGAAATCGCTGGTGAGCTGGCATCAGCGCCACGGCTTTTGCGCCAATTGCGGCGCGCGCACCTCGATGAAGGAAGGCGGCTGGAAGCGCGAATGCGCCAGCTGCAAGGCCGAGCATTTCCCGCGCACCGATCCGGTCGTGATCATGTTCGTCAGCCTGGGCGACAAGGCGCTGCTCGGTCGGCAGAAGCAGTTCATGCCCGGCATGTATTCGTGCCTCGCCGGCTTTGTCGAAGCCGCCGAGACCATCGAGGACGCCGTACGCCGCGAGATTTTCGAGGAATCCGGCATTCGCGTCACCGACGTGAATTACTACATGACGCAGCCGTGGCCGTATCCGTCGTCGCTGATGATCGGCTGCACCGCGCGCGCGATCAGCGAGGACATCGTGGTCGACCATGTCGAGCTTGAGGATGCGCGCTGGTTCGACCGCGCCGAACTGGCGCTCATGCACAAGCGTCAGCATCCCGATGGCCTGTTTGCCGCGCATCCGTTCGCCATCGCGCATCATTTGATCGGACAATGGTTGCATGGCGACGGCAACAACGGCGCATAGCAGGGAACCGACATCTGCCTGCCCGATTGACCTTGTTCGATGCGCTTGGGGCTTGAACGGACATAACGGGTCCACGCATGAATTTTCAAAATAAGGCGCCGAAAATGCCACCCCGGATTCTCTGCATCGGCATGCCGGTGCGCGACCTCACCTTCCATACGCCGGGTGTTCCCGGACGCGGTTCCAAGGAGAACGCCACCGCATTCGACGAAATCTGCGGCGGCAACGCACTCAATGGCGCGATCGGTATCGCCCGGCTCGGCGGCCGCGCCTCGATCTGCGGTCCGATGGGCGATGCCAAGGAAACATCGAGCCGGTTCATTTTCGAGCAGATGGCGCACGAGGGCATCGAGACGAAACATCTCATCCACATGCCGGGACTGGTGACACCGATCTCGGCGGTGATGATCGATCCTACCGGCGAGCGCACCATCGTGACCTTTCGCGATCCAAAGCTGTGGCATGTGAAACTGCCCGACTTCGACACGCTGCTGGATGATTGCGCCGCCATCCTCACCGAGAGCCGCTGCGCCGAATTCTGCACCGAGCTTTGCGCCGAGGCGGTCCGGCGCGGCATTCCCGTGATCGTCGACGTCGATCGCGCCATGTCGCTGCGCGAAGGCCTGTTGAACGCCTCGACGCATCTGGTGTTCTCGAGCGAGCCGCTGCAGGAGACGGCAGATGTCACCGACGACGCCCAGGCGCTGAAAAAGATCGCCAAACTGACCCCGTCATTCCTGGCGGGAACCCGGGGCCCGAGGGGCACGATCTGGCTCGACGAGAAGGGCGAGATTCAGGAAACGCCGGCCTTTCCGGTGCATACCGTGGACACCCTCGGCGCCGGCGACGTCTTCCACGGCGCGTTGGCGCTGGCGATCACCGAGAAGCAGGAATTGCGGCAGGCGCTGCGATTCGCCTCCGCCGCCGCAGCGCTGAAATGCACCCGCTTCGGCGGCGCTTTCGCCGCCCCGCAACGTGCTGAAGTTGAACAGCTTTTGAGGGATGGCAAGGTTGCGGGCAGGGCCCCTGCTGGTCAATAAGCGGGCTTGCTATAGAAGATTTTTCTATATATGAGGGTATCAAACCTCATCTATGGAACATTCTTCTCATGACCGATCTAGCCGTTCAGCTCCCGGAAGCCAACCGCCGTCTGGATGCCATCGACCGCAAGATCCTGACCGTGCTGCAGGAGGACGCCTCTCTCTCGGTCGCCGAGATCGGCGACCGGGTCGGGTTGTCGTCGACACCGTGCTGGAAGCGGATCCAGCGGCTGGAAGCCGACGGCGTGATCCTGCGCCGGGTCGCGCTGGTCGACCAGAACAAGATCGGGCTCGGCATTTCCGTGTTCGTCTCGGTCGAGAGCTCCGATCACTCCGAGGCGTGGCTGAAGACCTTTGCCGGCGCGGTCAGCGCCATGCCCGAGGTGATGGAATTCTACCGCATGGCCGGCGACGTCGATTACATGCTGCGCGTCGTGGTCGCCGACATGGCGAGCTATGACGTGTTCTACAAAAAACTGATCAGCGCCGTGCCGCTGAAGAACGTCACCTCGCGTTTTGCGATGGAGAAGATCAAGTCGGTGACCGCGCTGCCGGTGCCCGCGGCCTGAGTTACCACCGGAATACTACGGAGCGGATGCTTCACGGAACATTAGCCCTGCGTCCATAGACACGGGGGATGGGACGGAATGTCACACTCAGCCTCCGGTGGCCCGCATGGCTCAACGCCGTGCTGTTGCTGATCGCCAGCTTCATCGGCATCGCGGGACTATCCTTTCAAGCCCGCCCTGGCGCTGAAGTCGTGGCGGTCGCATTTCCCGTTTGGTGGGATTTCAGCAGGCCTTTTCGGCCGCTGCTTCAGCCAATGCTGCCATTGTCCGCGTGACCGCCGTTCCATCGTTGCTGGTGGTGCGGCCCGGCGGCGCTGAGGGATTGTCACGGCTGCACGAGGCCGGGGCCTGGTTCGCGATCGATCCGCAAGCGATCGTAGCCTGTTTCACAAATCGAGCGGCCAGTTAGTGAATGGATTGGGGATCCGGAAATGACCATTGAGAGCGAAGATCTCGCCGCTTTGCGCGAAACCACTAGCAAAGCCCTGCTCGGACTGCTTTGGCTTCACGTCCCCCTCGCGCTCGCGATCGGCATGATGCGCGATAATGGCTGGCTGGCGCCAACCGCATTGATGGCGGCGATGGCGACTGCGGCGACCGTGTCATGGGCCAGTTCGGGTAACGGTCTATCGACCCGTCTGACCTTTGCTATCGCGCTGATGGGCGGCGTTTCGGTGTTCGCCTATCAGCTTGCCGGACATCCCTGGCAGATCGACATGCATATGTACTTCTTCGCCGCGCTGGCATTTCTGGTCGCTTATTGCGACTACCGCCCGATCCTCGCCGGCACCGTCGCGGTCGCCCTGCATCACCTGGCGCTGAATTTTCTGCTGCCGGCGGCGATCTATCCCGGTGGCGCCGATCTCGGCCGCGTGGTGCTTCACGCCGTCATCCTGCTGATGGAGGCCGGCGTCCTGGTCTGGCTGTCGTTCAAACTTTCGCATCTGTTCGAGGCGACGGCCGAGAAGACCGCCGAGGCCGAGGCTGCGAACGCCGCTGAAGCCCGCGCAAATCGCGAGCGCATGGACGTCGAAAACAAGGCCAAGCAGGATCGCGACGATGCGCGACGTGAACTCGCGGCCGGCTTCGAACGCAAGGTCGGAAGCATCGTCGAGGCGGTTGCGATTGCCGCAACGAAAATGCAGGGCCTGTCATCAACCATGAGCGGCAGCAATGCGGAAACGACACGCCAGACGGCGGCCGCTGCCACGGCTTCTAACCAGGCTTCCACCAATGTCGAAACGGTCGCATCCGCGACGGAAGAACTCACCGCGTCGATCAACAGCATCGCCCAGCAAGTGACCCGGTCGGCGGAAATCGCGGCCAAGGCCGCAGACGAAGCCCGCCGCACCAATACGGTGGTCGAGGGACTTGCGTCCGGAACGCAAAAGATCGGCGAGGTGGTGACACTGATCCAGAATATCGCCAGCCAGACCAACCTGCTCGCCCTCAACGCCACGATCGAGGCGGCGCGCGCGGGCGAGCATGGCAGGGGATTCGCCGTGGTCGCGAGTGAAGTAAAGGCGTTGGCCAACCAGACCGCCAAGGCGACGGAAGAAATCTCCGCGCAGGTACAGGATATTCAGAACGCCACGGGCGAAGCCGTCAACGCCATCCAGATCATCGGCGGCACGATTGCCGAGATCGACCAGATATCAAGCCAGATCGCCGCCGCGGTCGAGCAGCAAGGCGCCGCGACGCAGGAGATCGCCGGCAACGTGCTGCAGGCAGCGAACGGGACCAAGGAAGTCAACGCCAACATCCACAGCGTGACCCAAGCTTCCGAGCAATCCGGCAGGGCGGCAGCGACCCTGCAGGAAGCTGCGAACGGATTGTCGTCGCAGTCCGATCACCTCAAGGCCGAAGTCGACAGCTTCCTCAATTCGCTGCGCGTTGCGTAAGCGTTCGAGTTGTCATCCCCGCGCAGGCGGGGATCCAGTACGCCGCGGCTTCTCGGCGAGATCATTGACGTCTCTGAATACTGGATCCCTTGGGTTCACGAAACAAGTGCAACACCTGCTAAGGTGTTGTTGCGATGGGACGATGTTATGACGAGCTCAGCCTTGAGGAGCGCATTGAGATTTACCGCCTGCATGCAGGCGGTAAATCTCAAAAATCGATCGCAACAAGTTTGGGGCGATCACCGTCAACGATCAGTCGGGAGGCTGCGGCGCAACGCCAAGCCCTCCAAGCTCTGGCCCGGAGGCTACAAGCCGGCCCGGGCTCAGCAATTGGCCGAACGGCGGCGGCGCTGGGATTGCCGCTTCAAGCTGGCGCGCCAGACAGACCTGCGAAACCGCGTGAGGAAAAGCCTTGCGATGGGACATTCTCCAGAGCAGATCGCCGGCCGCCTGGCGCTGGAGCATGGTCGCGTCATTATCAGCCACGAGTTAATCTACCGTTTCATCTATCACCGCTCGGCTCAAAAGGACTACTGGCACCGCCTGCTGCCCTGCCGCAAACTCAGACGGGGACACCGCAAACGCCGCGGCGGCAGTCCCGCCAGCTTCATCAAACATCGCCGTCCGATAAGCGAACGGGCCGCCGAGGCGGAAAGCCGCACGACGCCGGGGCATTGGGAAGCCGACTTCATGCTGTTCGCCCGATATGGTCAGGGCATTCTCGTGCTTCATGAACGGCAAAGTCGCTTCAGCCGCGTCAAGCGTACGCGCGATCGCAAGGCAATCGCAACCGCCCGCGCCATCCACCGTCAACTTGCAAAGCTTCCAAACCAATTGCGCAAAACTATCAGCTTCGACAATGGAACCGAATTTGCCGAGCATCACAGGCTGCACAGAACCATCGATGTCGAAACTTTCTTCTGCGATCCGCACAGCCCCTGGCAAAAGGGCGGCGTCGAAAACACCATCGGACGTTTGCGGCGACCGTTACCCCGCAAAACCGACCTCAATTCCATCTCCGAAGCCGAACTCGCCAAAATCGTCCGGCGTCTCAACAACACCCCGCGAAAATGCCTGGACTTCAAAACCCCCGCCGAGGCATTCTCCCAACTTATTTCCACTGTTGCACTTCAAACGTGAATCCATCTACCCGCCTTCGCGGGGATGACGGGCGCGCTGTACGAACGTCGCGCGATTAAATCTTCTGATTGTACGCGCCGACTTCGGGGTGCGTGCGCAGCACGGAATCCATCGCCTCGAACATGTCGCGCATCCGCTGCTCGCTCACCGGGCTCTCGACCACCACGACAAGCTCCGGCTTGTTGGATGACGCCCGCACCAGGCCCCAGCTGCCATCCTCGACCGTGACCCGCACGCCATTGACGGTGACGAGATCGCGGATGTTCTGGCCCGCGACTTTCTCGCCCTTCTTCTGCAATGCTTCGAAATGCTTCACCACGGCGTCCGCGACGCCGTATTTGGTTTCGTCGGCGCAATGCGGCGACATCGTCGGCGACGACCAGGTTTTGGGCAGCGCGTCCTTCAGATCAGCCATCGACTTGCCGGACGCGCGATCGAGCATTTCGCAGATTGCGATCGCCGAAACGAGGCCGTCGTCATAGCCGCGGCCGGTTGGCTTGTTGAAGAAGAAGTGGCCGGATTTCTCGAAGCCGGCCAGCGCGCCCATCTCGTTGGTGCGGCGCTTCATGTAGGAATGGCCGGTCTTCCAGTATTCGACCTTCGCGCCCTGCTTTTGCAGCACCGGGTCCGTCACGAACAATCCGGTCGATTTGACGTCGACGACGAACTGCGCGTCCTTGTGGATTGCCGACATGTCGCGCGCCAGCATCACGCCGACCTTGTCGGCGAAGATTTCCTCACCGGTATTGTCGACCACGCCGCAGCGATCGCCGTCGCCATCGAAGCCGAGGCCCACATCGGCCTTGTGCGAAAGCACCGCGTCGCGGATCGCGTGCAGCATCTCCATGTCTTCGGGGTTTGGATTGTATTTCGGAAATGTGTGGTCAAGCTCGGTGTCGAGCGGAATGACCTCGCAACCGATCGCTTCCATGACTTGCGGGGCAAACGCGCCCGCGGTGCCGTTGCCGCAGGCGACCACGACCTTCAGCTTGCGCTTCAGCTTCGGACGCTTGGTGAGATCGGCGATGTAGCGCGCCGGGAAATTCTCGTGGAATTGATAGGAACCGCCGGCCTTGTTGTCGAACTTGGCGTTGAGCACGATTTCTTTCAGCCGCGTCATCTCGTCGGGGCCGAAGGTGAGCGGGCGATTGGCCCCCATCTTGACGCCGGTCCAGCCATTGTCGTTGTGCGACGCGGTCACCATCGCCACACAGGGCACGTCGAGATCGAACTGCGCGAAATACGCCATCGGCGTCACCGCCAGCCCGATGTCATGCACCTTGCAGCCCGCCGCCATCAGGCCGGAAATCAGTGCGTATTTGATCGAGGCCGAATAGCCGCGGAAATCGTGACCGGTGACGATCTCCTGTTTGACGCCGAGTTCCTTGATCAGCGCGCCGAGC